>NZ_RBWW01000006.1:0-38672 GCF_003634715.1 Haloarcula quadrata | reverse complement strand
CCACCCCGTGTTCGTCGTACCGTCCCTGCTGGTACACGCAGTCGATGAACACAGGGAACTCCACCTCGCCAGCGAGATCGTGTTCGATCTCGCGGCTCCAGCCTTCGCTGAGTTTGTTTTGAATCGTCTCACCCCACTTGACGATCGGCATCACATAGGCGTAATTGTGCGCGTACAGCAGCTTGAGACAGGTGCTGTTGTAGAAACCCCGATCAAGGTAGACGGCCTTGACGCCGAGGTCAAGGCCGTCAAGGAGTTCCAGGAACTCGGCGAGGACATCGCTGGTGGTTTCGCCAGCGACGAGCTGGCGAACCGCCAGCGTGTACCGCTTGTTGCGTACGCGCACGTAGAGCGTCGCATAGGCGTGAAACGTCGTTGTTCCACGCTTGGCCTGTGAGGAGTACAGAGCCTCAGTTTCGTCCTCATCACCGTAGTAGGGATCGAGGTGGAGGTCTGCGCAGACCTCCACCGGTCGATCTGGCAGTGTCGCAAGCGCATCTCGTTGTAACAGTGTGTCTCCAACCGCCTCAACCGAATCAAGCTCAAACTGATCGGTAAGATGTCCACGCACGGTATTGGCGTGCGGTGAGTCGTCAGTCGTTTCGCAGACGTGGTTGATTGAGGTCCCGCCGGCGCTGGCGCCGGCGAGGACCTCGCACAATGTCTCTGTCGTGACCTCTACGTTCTCGTCGAGGTCTACCGTGAGCTCCTCTTCGAGACTGTTGACGACAAAATTAAGCAGGTGCTCTTCCTCTATCTCGCTGTCTGCTTGGGTTGACTGCACATCCTCTCCAAGCAGACGCTTACTCTAACCCGATGTGATCGACTGAACATCGCTCCCAACGACCCATTCATCGATCTGACTCAACCCGGCGTTCGCGCGGTTGTCAGGCGTACCGCCAACCGTGCAGCACAAGCGACCGGCAAGGACGATTTCGAGAAAGTGAGTACACATGACCTCCGGCGCCGGTATGCCCAGCGACTCCTCGTCGACGAGCAAATGAATCCTCGCGTGGTGATGGCTGTCGGTGGTTGGGACAGTTTCGCCGCCATCGAGCCATATCTGAACGCACCGAGTGAGGAGATTATCGACCAAGCTTTTGCTGAGATCAAGCTTTGACTGAGGGCAATGGCGACTTCAAGCGCGCAATTCTGATTGGTCGATGAGAACCCTGCTGCAAGCGGTACTATGCAGTGGTCAGTACAGAGAATCGATTCATCACAGTACTCGGGTCAGTTCGTGTATACTGTCTGCGATGATAGTCATGGTTGAGTCGTCGACTTGCGCCACACGCTTGGTGATCTCTTGGTGGGGAAAAACGTGCAGCGACCACGGACTCACGTAACTCGGATACGTCTTCAGTTCGCCTTCCGTGAGCGAATCGGCCGTCAATTCAACTGCCGTCTCCCGCTCGGTCGACGTGATGACTGCAACCGTATACCGATCGCCGAAGAACGGTCGGTTCCGGTTCGAGACGACGAGGTACGGCCGGACCCCGCTTTTGAACGTTGCTGGCGCGAGGACGACACTGCCTTGTGCGTAGGCCATCCTACGCGTTTTCTCCTAAATCAGGCGCTTCGCCGGCCCACTCGTCATCGTCGCCGTAGGCGTCGTCACCATACTCGGCCTCGATTTGCTGGAGGCTCACAGCGTTCGCAATCTCCGAGGCTGCGACGTCCCCGGCAACCGCCCAGTAGGAATCGACCTTCCGAACGAGGCCCTTCTCTTGGAGTCGGGAGAGGGTCTTGTGGACGCTGGAATGCGGAACATCGGTCAGTTCCGTCAGTTCCTTCGGGCTGAACCCCATGTCAGGATGGTCAAGCAACACCGTGAGCAGTTTGTGGGCGTTCGTGCCCGGTTTAACGGGCGGCGTGTCCCCTCCACTGGAATCGATTCTGATTGGCATTTGTGTCTGTCTATGTCAGTATTTGTCTGAGAACGTCATAAAATTATTGCCGTCAAAATACGCTCGTGATGGAAATCTGTTTCGGCCGATCTATATCCTCTATTCTCGCTATACAGGCAGTGATGCATACGCGCTCTGAATAGCATCTGAAATTGATAGGACTCGCAGCGGTCAATTCGCACACTTATCGAACAGCGTATTCAACCACTCAGGGCTGAAAAATAGCTACTGCGTGAACTACGATGCTGCCCCTGATACAAACTGTCAGGAAAGCTGGTTTGTTACGTGCTGGCTCTCCCACTCACTCCGAGCAGTAAGCTCGCGTTCGCCACGGTGTGTAGTTTCATAGATGTTTGTTCGTCCGTCTTTCTCTCTTTTTTCGACGAGTCCTTTCTCAACAAGCGTGTCCAGATTTGGGTATAGCCTCCCGTGATGGATATCTTGCTGATAGTACTCATCTATCTCTTCTTTGATCGCCAGGCCATGAGGCTCGGATAGCCCATGTACTATATGGAGCAGGTCACGTTGGAAACCGGTTAGATCGTGCATTTCACCGCTAACTACCAGCCTGGTATCGTTAATCCCAGTGAACCTACTGTACTACGCTCATCAGAGAGAGCACAAGGCCCACCCCCGGCAGAGAAGAACGTGTGTACATACGCGGAAGCCAGACGACTCACATCTGAAACCAGTCGGCCACTGTCCAGTGATTGACACGGGACAGTCGGAGTGGCGCAGCTTCACTTTCACCACGATTTGCATGGGTTTTAGACCACGCCAAGCGTACCGCCAGCCGTCTCCCATCGCAAACGAGACGGAGAACACTATGAGCAACTCTGATATACAACAAGAAGCCCAAGACATCCACGACCAGTTACCAGAATCAGTTGATGCCTCCCTCGACGACATTGAGGAACGGCTCACCACACTTGTCGACGACTACAGAGTCCCGCTCGCCGAAGCTCGACGCAGTGTCGTGAGTACCTATCTGTCCGACAGCGATGTTGATCGTGACGATGTCAGCAGTGAGGACGGCAACGAACAGGTAGATATCGAAGAAATTACCGAAGCCGAACAGTGGGTCGACATTACCGCGAAAGTCGCTGACCTCTGGGAGCCCCGCAGTGACTCGATTGCCCAGGTTGGTCTCCTCGGTGATGAAACCGGGACGATCAAGTTCACCAAGTGGGCCAAGTCCGACCTCGAAGCACTCACTGAAGGCCAAGTCTACCGTCTTGGAAACGTCGTCACTGATGAGTATCAGGGCCAGTATTCGGTCAAACTCAATCGCACCACCACCATCGAAGCACTCGACCAGGATATCGAAGTCGGCGACGACACCACCGACGCTGAAGGGGCGCTCGTCGATATCCAGTCAGGTAGCGGGCTGATCAAACGCTGCCCCGAAGACGACTGCACACGTGTCCTCCAAAACGGGCGATGCAGTGAACACGGCGAGGGTGAAGGCGAGTTCGACCTCCGCATCAAGGGCGTGATTGACAACGGCGATACAGTCCAGGAAGTCATCTTCGACAGAGATGCGACTGAGCAGGTCGCCGATATTACGCTGTCTCAAGCACAAGAGATGGCCATGGACGCTTTAGATACAAGCGTCGTCGCCGACGAGATACGTGAGGTGACGCTTGGGCGGTACTATCGCGTTCAAGGCCCTGAACTGGGCCGGTATTTGCTCGTCAACGAGTTCGAGCAACTCGCCGAAATGCATGATCCAGAACAACTCCTCATCACTGCGAGGTCGATCTAAATGAGCCAAGGACAAGCCCCGATGCGTGAACTCGCACAGCGAGCCTTCGCTGGGGAATTCAACGATGCAGGCTACACCTTCCGGGAGTCAGATGATGACCGCGCACCCGTCTATGCCCTGCTCCCGACAGGCGCGAAAGCAAACCGTGTGTTTGTCGTCGGCACCCTGACCGAAACCGACGATGTCGGCAGCGATGATGAATACTGGCAGGGCCGAATTGTCGGGCCCACAGGGACGTTCTTTACCTATGCTGGGCAGTACCAGCCCGAAGCAGCCGCAATGCTACGAGAGGTTGACCCGCCTGTCTTCGTTGCGCTCGTTGGCAAGCCCCGAACCTACGAAACCGACGACGGCGACACCAACGTCTCGCTGCGACCAGAACACCTGACCGTTGTTGATGCAGACACCCGCAATCGCTGGGTGACAGAAACAGCGAAGCGAACTCTTGAGCGAATCCAACGCTTCGACGACGATACCAACGAGTACGCCGCCATGGCTCGTGAAGAGTATGACACCGATGCCGACCAGTACCGACAAACCGTGATCCAGGCGCTTGAGGAACTCACCGACGACGCCGAAATTGCCCCGACCTCGCAGGATCAAACCGGTGGCGTGACACCATCCACAGCAGAGGACGCATTCGGTAGTGCCACGGAGGTCTCAGCAGACGAAGACAGTACGTCACAGTCGGGTGGCGACATCGGCGACTTCGATACGACTGACCTCAACTCGTAAGGTTACTGCTCGCTTTTTGAGTCTTGGGAGCCATCCCGATGCTCGGTAATATACAGCTGTCCGTCAACCTTGTACAGGTAGCCACGGTCAACCAGTCGTCCAATTACGTGCTCGGCGGTACCGACTGACCGCTCGGTCTCACGCACTTTGGTCACGGCGGTATCAACCTCGATGCTCTCTCCGGGCTCGATTTCCTCGTACAGCATATCATAGACAGCTCCTAACGATCCAGGTGGTCGATTACGCCTCATATGTGATTAATACAATTTCACTCGCCGGCTACCTATGCATTGATTTCGGAGATAGTAGCAGTCAACTCTGATTCGAACCCAGTGTACAGTATATGGGCGCAACTGAGCAAAAAGAGCTGATCGCTAGAGCGTCTACGCCAGCGGCATACTCGCCGTACGTAGCGGTAGTTACTGGTCTGACGGACTTGCTTCTGGAGGGAAATAGAAAGAGACAGTATTACCAGAATTAGTACAGTCAAATGTAATTTCGCCACCAAGGGATTCGACACACCACTTCATGACAAACAGTCCCACGCCGGTGCCATGGGAAACATCCGTATTTTCTATCGATTCATCGAGCGCATTCAGCTCAATATCTGGGATAGGGGGACACGAATCACTGATACTGATTTCGACCCGACCGGTGTTCGGTGATTCGCCGATAGTTATTGTGACTGATGGGGCTGTACTGTTGCTGTGGACGATGCCATTCTCAATAGCGTGCCTCAGTGCCTGATTGAATGCCGAATCAATACTGAACCACATCTCGGTCTGTTTCTCAACAGTGAGCTTTGCGGTGGGGTACTTATCAGATAATTTTTCAACAGTCTCCGTGACGGCATCGAAGGTATTCCTGCGGACCCGTTTGGTTTGGGCTGGCGTTGTCGCACGTTCGATCTCTCTCACAGAGTCCGTTATCCGATCGATATCGTTCGTCTTCTCTTCAATTTTCTCTGTGTGTTTGCTGATGCGATCGCTATCGACCTCTGACTGTATTTGTTGTGCCCGCCCAGCGATGACAGTCAAGTCGTTCCGGAGGTTATGACGCATAATACGGGAGAGTAAGCTTACCCTGCGGCTAGTGTTTGTGTATTCGGTAATATCCCGTATTTCGGCGAGGGCGAATGGTTCCCCATCAATGATAAGTCGTGAGAGATCAATCTGGGTCCAGATTAGCCTCCCGTCCTGTCGTTTAATCCGCCACTTGAAACGCTGGGGCTGACCATTGACTGCCAGTTGGATCTGTTGAACGACATCGTCTCTGGAAAACGCATACGTATTTGCACTGTATTCTTCAACGTTCATCTTACGGAGAGCTTCTATAGAGTACCCGAACATTGACTCCAGACTCTCGTTGGCGTCAACGATCGTCCCCGACTCAGGGTCAAACAGTGCAATCCCGATACGGAGTTGTTCAAACTGCTTCGGGAGCCGAGTGGGTCCCTGAGAGACCATAGTTACTCATGTCTAATTAAGCGGTATCATTGTTCCTATGAGACATATATAGTCTGTACTGACCGACACAGTCCGGATCATCAAAAATTCTACGTGTGGTACGGAGATCAAACACCGTTGAGGCCCCATTCACCACCCCAATGGCTTCTTGCTCCCGGTGAGTTGTTTCGTGAATCCCGCGTAGAACGCTTCTTGTGCCCTTTGATATCTGGATATCAATGCGTCAATGTGCAAAGCTGAGGCTAACAGTAAAGATATAATCCGTATACGAATACGAATACAGATACGTATACGAATATCAGAACTGCTCGCTGGCGTGACGTGCGTTAGCGTCTCGAGCTGTCTCAACTACCTCCGGTGCTGCCTGTTGAAGCCCAAGCCGTACGGCGAGGCGGAGTAACTCGCTCCGGTCGGTCACGTCTTTGTCGTCATCACGGCCGAGTTCCTCTTTCAGGGGCGTGCCGACGTCCGCGAGACTATCAGTTTCTTCGAGTCCTCGAATGAGTGCAGCAAGCTGTTCATCACGAACTGAGAGCGTTTTCGACACGTCACCACTCTCCACCTCACCGAGCAACGTGACGATAGCATCCTCCAGTTCGTTTGTCTCGTCATCAGTGGTCTCTGCTTCCGCCCGCGTTCCTACGTCAGTCTGTTCTCGCAACTCCTCCAATTCGTCATCAGTTTCGGTCATTCCTCGGCCCCCAGTCGATCTACGAGGACCTCTGCATCGGTTTCGTATGCCTCGATGGCCCGGTCTGCTGTCTTTGAGCGTCGCTCCAGCGCAAAGAGCGTCCCGCCGTTCATCTGTGCGTTCTGCACATCTTGCGACGATGGAATCTGTGTCGGCGCAAGCGAATCTGGATACTCAGTCTGGAACTCTTCGAGATAGGTTTTCCCCGCCTTCGTCCGCTCATCAACCTCGTTTAGCAGCACCATCACGAGCTCGATTGAGACGCCTTGCTCATTACGAATCGTCTCCAGATCCTGGCGCAACTGCTCTGCTTGCCCAGCTTCGAATGGTCCAGGACGGACAGGAGCAACTACATGGCCAGCCGCCCATAAACCGTTATACGCGATATTCGACGTGCTGCCCGGCAAATCCAGTAGAATTACGTCGTAGTCATCAGCCACATCTTCGGTGAGAAATTCATCGAGTCGACTGTATCGCTCCGCTGCATCGTCGATGTTGCCAAGCGTCGCATCAAGACCATCGAGACTCTCGTGTGCGGGAATGAGGTCTGGCCCCTCTCCAGTTGGCATGATAAGATCGTCAACGGGTGTGGGGAGCTTCTCAGCGATTTTCTCCCACTGGTCCTGAAAGACGGTTGTAATATTCGGCCAGCGGTCCTCGCCGGCTTGGACGTCTTCCCAGAGCCCGAAGTGTTTGGCAAGGTCGCCCTGCTTCCCGGCGAGGTCGAGCAGGAGAACATCGTATCCGTGACGGTCAAGTGCAACGCCTATGTGGGCTGTTGCAGTCGTCTTTCCGACGCCCCCCTTATCGAGGAATGTGGCCGCTCTCAGTGCTGAGTCTGGCATATACGCTAACGTATTCGTATACGCATACGTAAAGGTGCGTCAGACACACGGCGTCCATGTGATAGTTTAAATTGACTGCGGGGGTGTCATACACCGGTTCTCATACCCGGTCTTCCCATCTTCGAACTGGTCAGTACAGCGTGCCTACTGCTTGACCAACTTACCGTTCTTATGCCTCCAGAGTCCCCAAAAGAGAAACGCATATATTTGACTTTTCGCAAAGATATATTGCGCTTCGTATCCTACCAATACTTATGACGGAGTTTGATCCGGCACCAGAGTCAACAGCCACCGAACCACGGTGGCAGCAGGGGGAGGATACATTTAGTCGTGTCTACGATGTCGCTATGGGGATTACATCACCCACCCCCGCTGCCGAGATTGCAGACGTTGCAGATTGTTCTCCGAACGCTGCCAAAAAGCATCTTGATCGACTGGCCAAAATGGGCATTATCAGCGTAAACCGTGACGGCCGACCCGTGCAGTACGAACGCAACGAGGGGTATCTAGAATGGCAAGATGCCAGCCGGATTGCCGACGAACTGACTGTCAAAGAGATCATCAACCGAGTCAGTGAGCTTGAAGAAGAACGGGCCGACTATGAAGATGAATTTGGCGCTACCGATCCAACTGCTGTGAACGTCTACGACCACGACAGCCACGAGGCTATTCATGACCGGATGACTGCAGTCAGTGAGTGGCGCAGTGTCATTCGGGATATTCGACTGTACGAACTCGCCCATCAGCTCGCAGAGAACGATGGGCACCTAATCTCGGCATAGATGGGGCCAGACCCAACTACTCCGAATTCAGGGTCGCCTGGTCCACCCGACCGACAGACGCTACAACTCTTGGCCCGGCATCTTCGAACTGAGACACTCATTGTCGAGACGAAATTCGACCCCGACAGCTACGAACCTCGCCTGCTTCAGGCCTTAGTCGACGTGGGGCAGTATCCTGAGACCGTTGTAGCGGCTCGACTCGATATTCGCTGGTTCACGACCGGAGATTTCTCGTTCCACTACGTCGAAACATACGAGGATGATAGCCGATGGGAGTGTCGCTGGGATTGTCATCCCAATCCACACAACGCACGGCTGCACTTCCATGAACCACCAACCGCAGTGGAAGCCACCGACTTGTCACTGTCATCACGCCATCCGCTAGATGTCTACTCTACGGTTCTTGATGCTATTGAGGGACGTATCCAAACGCTCTGGGAGAATTGAGCAGCTTGCAGGCGTACTGAGAAGATAGTTCTAACTCAAAAGTTCTGAAACAAACTACGTGATGAACTGTTCCATGACATCTTAGACCGCACCTGCTGCAGTTCAGTCACTTTCACTGTTGGCGTCGTCAGAACTGTCGTGTTCCTCGTCTTCTGGGCCATCTTTGGGTTCGTTCGCGTCGTCGGAGGTGTTGTTGAGTTGACTCCGGTGCGCCACGGCGAACAACTCGGCGGCTTGGTCGTCGGTCACATCAATGACTTCGACGGGATGGTGATCGAGACCAGCGACACGAGCGGCCTTGATGCGTTTGTGGCCGTTGATGATCGTCCCATCCTCTCGTACGACGGGGAAGCTCTTGGCGTACTGGTTGCGGTAGCAAGACCGGATTATGCTATCCTTCGGTTCGAAATCGAGATCGTGGTCGGGGAACGGCTGGAGTTCGTTGACATCCCACCATTCGACCCGTTTCTGTGGTTTGATGACCTCAACGATATCTGGCGTGCGGATGAAGACACTGCCGAGTTCCTCTGTGTCGTCGACGGTCACAGTGTGCATTACGACACTGCCTCGGCTGTGGTGGACACGTTCGACCCATCCCTCGTAGGTTCGCCCCTCGGTGACAACACGGGCGTACTTGCCCTGTAAGGCCCTGTCCATCGAGTCATGAAACGGGTTGTTGGTCATTCTTGGAGTGGCTAGGTGTTCTTCCCGGAGTAGCTCAGAAGTCGGTTCACATCACTGCACAGTCCGCTTAGAAGCATACTTTTTGTGGCGGCGACTGGATATATAGACTACCCACCTTCTCGTTGGACCCGACAGAACTCGTCGGCGCCGACGACTCCGCTGACGCGACAGCGTTGCAACTGCTTGGAGATCCGTTTCTGGCCGGTGGTTACCACGCGGCCCGGTCGTCAGGAGGACGATTCGCTGAGACTGAACGTCGAACTGAGAGAGCGTTCCACGCCGTGCGGGTAATCATACGGGAACTCGTTGAAGAACCTGCAAGGAAGCGCCGAAAAGCGAGACAGACCGACCTACTCAGCCGAGAAAGCCTCAATGGCATATTCCTCAGCCAACTCCACGACATCATAGACGTGAATCCCCGATTTGAACCATAGCACGCGGTCGTCCATCCCGTCGAAATCCTCAGACGAACAGTCTAATCGCTCAGACACAGCGACAATGAGATTATCTCGGTTTGCCTCGCGTATCTTCGCCAACTTCTCAGCAAGATACTCCGGTGTCCAGAAGCCAACGATCTCGAATATAACTCGCCGGCCATCCGGATGTTCGATGGCGAAGTCTGGGAGCATAACCTCCGCACCTAAGTCCAGCACGTCATCCTCTCGTATGAGTTCCCAATCCGTGTTCGCGCGCTCCCACTTCTGTGCAAGTGTCCGTTCCACATCAGAGTCGAAGTCGCTCTGCGCAGCGTAGTGTGAAGACAGGTCGTCAGTGTCATCAAGCGCAAATGAAAGCGTTAGAGTCGTCGATCCACCCCCATCATCCAGAATGTCGGCCTCCATCTCCCACCGATCACATAACGGCAGTGCTGGCAGAAAGTTCGCCATCCGTATCCCATACTTCCGCGATTTCGAAAAGAGGGACGCCGCCCCATCTAAGATAGCTTCGTATCCGTCTGCTGCATCGGTACTCCCCACGCGATTGCCGTTGCTGTCGATTGGATAGATACGGTGCATCAACCCGAACAACTTCACGTAACTGAATACCGTCGCAAACGAGTCCCAGACTCGCACTCGCATCTCGGTCGCATCGTAGAGGACAGCCTGTGCTAACGCGAGATTATAGCGAGTGAGAAGCCAGTCAGGCGTAATTGTATCCGCTGCATATGATTCCTCACTATCACCCGTCAGTTGAGTCGTGGTTGAGGACTCCGCCGCATCTTGGCATTCATCGGAAACACGGTGTCCAAACCGAACAAGTCGTTTGTGTTCCTCCAAGTCGGCGTACATCCCTTGATGACACTCTTCGAGTGTGATACCCAGCGCATCAGCAACGGAACTGTACACTTCTAACTTCTGCGTGTCCTCACCGAGAGTGGGCTGGCGAACAATCGGATACGACTCATTTGCCTTCTCGAACAATCGCTGACGAATCTCATGTGGCTCAACTGGAGCAACCGTCTCGAACTCACACTCATCTTTCAGCAGTTTCGCCAGTCCTTGGACGACCTTGTAGTCCGTATCTGCGATGGTGAGTTGGTCAATAGTGTCCTCCAGATCACCTTTCGGTTCACCGAGATGGGCCTCAAAAATCTGAATGAGTTCCTCAGCCGTCTCTTGGTACTGCTGCTCGCTGGCGTCAATGAACAGCGGCGTGATAGTGTCCTCGCGTGTCCGTGAACGTGCAAGATTAGCTGTCAGCATTCGCTGTCACCCCCTGTCGTCGCTGCTCAGAGACATATGTTTCCACCGTGTCTTCAGCAATAATCTCGTAGAGACGGGCGGGTTGCCTGTCGTCCGTCGGTCGGAGAATCCGACCTAGCCGTTGGGCATACTGCCGTTTTGAGGCACTTCCAGAGAGAATGATTCCGACATTCGCAGAGGGAACGTCAATTCCTTCGTCCAGTACCTGTGACGTAGCCAACATCGAGTACTCACCCGTCCGAAACCGCTCCAATATCTCTGTCCGTTCGTCAGTCTCAGTTTGATGGGTGATGCAGGGCACGACGAACTCTTGGGAGATCTCGTACGCGAACTCGTTGTTGGCGGTGAAAATAATAGTTCGGTCGTTGTAGTGTCGCTTCAGCAGATTGTCGAGCGTATCCAGTTTCTTTGCAGCAGTACGGGCGATGTTTTCCGCCCGTTGCTTGGCAATGAGCGCCCGTCGTCCCTGCGGGTCATACGACGTTCGTTTGAGGAATTCCTGATATCCGTTCTCCTTCCAGAGCTCGAAATCGTGGCTGTCCACGTAGTCACGGTATATCTGGTACTCCTCGTCGTACGTTGTCCGTTCCTCGTCTGTGAGTTCGACTTGGAGATGAATGGTCTCATATTCGCTGAGATACTCCCCAGCAAGTTCATCAACCGCCTCTCGATAGACAACCGTTCCAAGCAAGTCCTCTAATTCTTCGTGTGCTCCATCGGCACGCTCGTACGTAGCTGTGAGTCCGAGTCGATACGGTGCAATCGTCATCTCGGGGATCTGCTGATATGTCGGCGCTGGTAGGTGGTGTACCTCGTCTACAACGAGAAGCCCGAACTGATCGCCATACTCGTTGATATAGCGGTAGGCAGAGTCGTAGGTTGTCACCGTGATGTCCGCTATATTATGGCTGCCACCACCGAGAACGCCCACGCCGTCTGGGAGCTGGTCACCGAAAGCGTTGGTGAGAGTCGCGTGCCACTGGTTCATCAGGTCGATGGTTGGCACAACCACGAGCGTACTCACGCCCGCGTCTGCAATGGCTTGGACAGCGAGGAACGTTTTCCCACTCCCTGTCGGAAGAATAACACTCCCCTGTCGGCCATTGTCCTGCCACGCCGAGAGAGCGTCTTGCTGGTACTCCCGTGGTTCGATAGCGACAGACGGTGTGAGATAGAAGTCTGAGTAGGCACGAGCGTCGTCCTCTATCTCATCAACAGTCGCTGTGGATTCTTCGAGAGTCACTTGTCCATCGGACTCGGTTGCCCACTTTCGGATAGGACGATAGTGCTGTGCCTGCGCCCGATACTCGTCGACGCGGTCGTCCCATTCGGCATACGGCACAGCCTCAGGCGCGTCTTCAAACAAAAGCGTGCCATCATCGAATGAGAGACGCATTCACCTCTCTCTATGCAGGTGGGATACTTGTCCTTGCTGGGGTAACACACCAACAGGGAGGACTACATTGGGATGTCGTCAGCGATTGAGCGAAGGTCGCTCTTTGTCGGCTGCCGTCCAATGTCGACGGAGTAGTCGCCGACCCAGAATCGAAACTGCTGGTGGTCAACATCGAAGTGGAGTCCACAGGAGACGTCTGGTTCTGCCTGCTCGTACTCGGACTTGCTCACGTTTTCGCCCTCTTGAAGCGTTTCAAGAAGGTACTCGGCGGCGTGTGGGCGTTGCTTCATCGCCAGGATATGGTTTGTTGCTACGTGTTTCAGCACTTCTCCACCTGTGTCGTATCTGTCGCCAACCAGATAGAATTCTCCGCTGAACTCGTAGGATTCAACGTGGATGCTGAGAGCATATGTCTCGGCCATGCGTGATTGTCGTCATTCTGTGACACAAACATTACGCCCCAGTTGGTGTTAGGACAAGTAATGACAACAGACCGCCGTCCTGACGGAATCGAACCGGACAGGCTTGATAAGAAGGATGCTGTCAGAAATACACGACTTACAGAACGCGGGAGAGGCATTTTAATTGTCTGTCTGGGTCGACGCCACATCGAGACCAGTAAACTCAATCTGTGCTCCGCCACTGGGGCTCTCTGCTATGGTGGCATCCCAGTCATGGGCGTCAGCAATCTGCTTGACGATTGAGAGTCCGAATCCGGTACCGCTTCTTGTGCTTGTATAGCCGTCAGTGAAAATCTGGTTACGCTCTACTGGATCGATCCCTGATCCGTCGTCACTAACGAAGAATCCATTTGTAAGTGTACCAACTGTGACGGTCACGTCTGTACCAGCGTGAGTCACTGCATTGGCAAAGAGATTCTCAAGAAGTTGGCGGACGCGTCCTGAGTCAGCCTCAAACTCCATATCGTCATTTATCATCAGTTCAGCATCAGCGGTCTCCAGAACGTCCCAGCAGTCATCAGCGAGTGATGCAAGCGAAACCATCTCTGTGTCGTCGATTAGTTGTCCCTCTTGGGCGAGCATGAGCACATCATCAATGAGTGTCTCCATCCGGTCAAGTGCCCTATAGCCCCGGTCAAGATGATTGGCATCAGTCGTTTTGCGAACGCCATCAAGTGTCCCTCGTAGGACCTGCAGTGGATTCCGGAGATCATGTGTGACAGTCTGTGCGAACTCCTCAAGCTGCTGGTTCTGTCTCGTAAGCTTCTGTGTCTGGTCACGGAGGAGTCTTTCTCGGTCGACACGCTCCAACGCTGTCTCAAGTGTCGAAGCAAGAATCCAGCCGAATCGCTTATCTGTCCTGTCAAACGCGTCTGGCGCTTTAGCTGCGAACACGAGGAGTCCGTACGACTCCAGTGGATACAACAACGCACTGCGGGCTGGGGTATCTGATGGGAGCGCTGGGTGCTCGCTCGCGTCACCCACATATTCTGGTGTGCCCGAATTGTACACATCCCACAGAAAGCTACTGATGGGGTCACCATCTGTGTCATATACGAAGCCATCGTACGTGCTAAATTCCGCTGCGAGTGCGTCAGTCGTAGAGAGGGGGCGTAAGACTTCTTCGCGCTCGTCTTCCTGAATAAACCCAGAGAGACTCGTTCCAAGGATCTCAGCTGCGGCATCAACAGTAAGATCAACCGTCTTAGCCGTGGTCGTAGTTTGCATTAGAGCACTTGTTCGCTCTTGGAGAAGCGCAAGCCGCCGCTCTCGTTCGACACGATCGAGTGCACTCTTTGCATTTTCCGCAAGGAGTTGCCCTAACGAGACATCAGTATCATCGAAATCGCCACGCTGGGTTGAATTCGCGAGTAGAATACCGTGTTCCCCAAGCGGGAAATACAATCCGCTTCGGAATTCCGTTTCAGGATTGTATATATTATCAGCGGTGTGGATGTCGTCGTATTGTCTGATTTTACCAGACTGAAACGTTTCCCAAGCAATCCCGTGATCAAAGGTCACTAACTCATCAGTAACGCGCTGTGTTCGGTCTGACACTGCTACGGGTTTCAGCCCACCTGCCTGTTCATCGTAGAAATGGACACCGTTCAATTCAAAATCAAGAATAGCGTCTGCTGTGTCGCTGGTGATCTGTGCGACTTCTTGTTTCGTTTCAGCATCGTACAACTCGTGAGTCGCTTCGTGAAGCTTCTCAAGGCGGCGCTCGCGTCGGTGGCGATCGGTGATGTCTGTGAGCGAGCAAACAACACTCTCCACGGACCCTTCATTCATGACTGGTGCACCGTTCACAGCGAGTACACGCTTCTTCCCATCGGGCCACCTGATTGTGTGCCGGTCCCGCACTTGTTCACCGTCATATAAGACACGCGCGAACGGTAATTCATTATCAGGGATCGGGTTCCCGTCAAGGTCTTTGATATCCCATTCAGGATCGTTATACGCACGCTCCTCTAGTTCTGCCTGTCTTAACCCCAAGACGGTCTCGGCCCTGTCGTTTGCAAAAACAAATTGTCCGTCCCGATTGAGTTGAACTACACAACTCGGGACAGTCTTCAGTACCTGTTCGAACCGGCGGCGCTCCCGAGTTGCCTCAATCACAGTTTCGTTGGCTGTGACAGCGTTACTGATACTATCTGCTAGTAATTCATAGTCGTCGTCGGCTTCCGACTTCTGAAGATAGTCAGAGATACCCGCAGTAACAGCGTCACCGGCAATTGACTCACTCCCGTGCTCAGTAAACAGTATAAATGGGAGATTAGGGTAGTTACGCTGAATCTGGTCAAAAAGTTCAAGCCCTGTACCATTTGGGAGTCGATACTCTGAAACGATGCAGTCGTATTCATCATTACTGAGCGCCTGGAATGCAGAGCCCGATCCAAGAACAGTCGTGACCTGTAGCTGACTGTTTACTTGCTCAAGTTGTTCAGCTGTTCTACGTGCGAACTCCAAGTCTCGTTCAACGTGTAACACCTGAACAACATCATCCATCATCCGTCTTTAGCTAAGATGAGAACCGCGTGACAGCGACGGCTTATCGAGGCTATTTTTCGAGAGGAATGAGGAGGAGAAGTCTGTGCACAACCCTCGCTCCTCAACGAGAATCATGCGTCGGCTCACTACGCTTTTTCCCTCTGAGTTCCTCGAAGAGCACGCCGAGGAACTCGGCGTGGTCGAGCGAGAAGGCAAGCTTCAGATTCCTGTCCTCGTGTGGGCGCTCGTGTTCGGCTTCGCCGCAGGCGAGAGCCGAACACTCGCTGGGTTCAGGCGCTGCTACAACGCCACAGCTGACGAACCGATCTCTTCTGGCGGCTTCTATCACCGGTTGACACCGACGCTGGCAGAGTATCTCCGCGACCTCGTCGAGCGCGGCCTCGACGAGGTCGCTGTTCCAGACGCTTTTGACGCTGATATCGACCGATTCAGGGACGTGATGATCGCTGATGGAACAGTGTTGCGGTTGCACGAATTCCTCTCTGATGAGTTCCAAGCCCGTCACGAGGAGCAGGCTGGAGCGAAGCTCCACCTGCTCCACAACGCCACCGACCAGACAATTGAACGGATCGACGTAACGGACGAGAAAACGCACGACAGCACGCTGTTCAACACAGGTTCGTGGCTACAAGGACGGCTAGTTCTGTTCGATCGAGCGTACTTCAAGTACCGCCGTTTCGCGTTGATCGACGAGAACGATGGCTACTTCGTGAGTCGGCTGAAGCAGAACGCGAATCCGGTGATAACGGCGGAATTACGGGAATGGCGCGGCCGCGCCATTCCCTTGGAGGGCAAGCAGATCCACGATGTGGTCGATGACCTCTCGCGGAAGTACATCGACGTAGAGGTCGAAGCGGAATTCAAGCGAGGGCAGTACGAGGGAACGCGGTCACTGGATACGAAGCGGTTCCGCGTCGTCGGCGTCCGCAACGAGGACGCCGACGACTACCATCTCTACATAACGAATCTGCCGAGAGAGGAGTTCCTGCCGTCAGATCTAGCGACGCTGTACCGGTGTCGATGGGAAGTAGAAACTCTGTTCCGTGAGTTGAAGACGCAGTATGAACTGGACGAATTCGACACGAACAACCCTGATGTCGTGAAAATTCTACTATACGCTGCGTTGCTGTCACTGCTGGTGAGCCGGGAGTTGTTGGATCTGGTCACCGAGCAGGCCGACGATGAGATCGTGTTTCCGCCGGAACGCTGGGCGGCGACCTTCCGGTCGCACGCCCAGCTCATCCTCCACAAACTCGGCGAGTACCTCGGTTACTCGCCACCGCCGTTGTTGGAGCGGCTAATCGAAGACGCTCAGAAGATTCATCAGCAACGGCCGATCTTACAGGAGACACTCGCTACCGCTACACAACCGAGGTGTGAGTCTTAGCTAAAGACGAATGCATCATCCATAGGGTCAAATCGGATGCAGACTACTAGTATGTTGCTTCAGATGTAGCCTGAGACGAAAATATATGATATAAACACGACACTATTCGGTGGTTAAGTTAGCGGATGCGTGGGACTGTTTGCTATCGGTCTGATGCCTATTGCTGGTGGCGGCGAATCTCGTCGCGAACGATAGTGCGGATCTCTTGCTCTGGAAGGGTTGTCTCACTGGGGATATCAGGTTCCTCAAGCGGATTTAGTTGTTGTACAGCGGCTTGAAGCCGGTCATCGGTAGCCTCACCATAGAAGTAGAGATCACGCCGGTCGTCGTAGAGGGACCGGAGCGTTGACTCAGCGACTGGGGTTCCATCAGCGGCTTCGGGATAGGTGTAGCCTTGCTCGACGCGCTCGAGCGCTCGTCGAACAGTCAGGAACTCGTCGGCGTTGACCCGAAGATAGCCATCTTCGATATCGAACCCAGCTGGGGGCCGCCCAGTCCATCGGCCAGCGGCTTTCGCAGCGTCGATACCGGATTGAATCCGCCGGAGCTTCTGTTTGTGCTCGACACGCGCGAGGTCGCCCATTACTCCAGCAATAAGCTGGCTCACCGCTCTGTCGACGAGGTCATCTTCGAGGCTGATTTCCAGTCCCACTTCCAAGTCCCGTATGCCTGTTTCGTGGCTAAGGCAGAATTCGAGGAATTCATGGATCTCGCCGGCACCGAGTCTGGAAAGTCGCGAGAGTTCGTGGACAACGATAGTGTCCAAGTGCCCATCTTCGATATCCCCGCGAAGCCGCTGGTACTCGTCTCCGCGGTCAGTCTCGGTCCCACTGATGATGTCTGCATACTCGTGAATTTCTGGGTCGTCATATGTGTCTTGAGCGAATGTACGCAGTTCGTCAAGCTGTCGCTGTGGGTCTTGGTCTGTTGTTGAGACACGGGCGTAGATCCCGATTTCAGGCATACTTCTTGCGGCGGGGGCTGAATATATAAACTGTACACCTTTTCGCGGGACCGTAGAAAGCACTACCTTTGGACGGCAAGAGCAATGACGCAGTTTCAACCTCCCAAAAGTTCGTCTGAAACCGTTCGAGTGGGTCCGTCGCGTTCGGCTGTCGGACGCTTCAACCCCACGAGGGTTCGTCTGAAACCGTTCGAGTGGGTCCGTCGCGTTCGGCTGTCGGACGCTTCAACCCCACGAGGGTTCGTCTGAAACCGTTCGAGTGGGTCCGTCGCGTTCGGCTGTCGGACGCTTCAACCCCACGAGGGTTCGTCTGAAACCGTTCGAGTGGGTCCGTCGCGTTCGGCTGTCGGACGCTTCAACCCCACGAGGGTTCGTCTGAAACCGGGTTAAAAACGAACGTGACGCATGGGTCCCAGCGGCTTCAACCCCACGAGGGTTCGTCTGAAACCGGGTGACACATCTTCAATAGCGAACAGCGTCGGGTCGGCTTCAACCCCACGAGGGTTCGTCTGAAACCCAGACTGATATTGGTGCTTACACTCTCTACAGCAGCTTCAACCCCACGAGGGTTCGTCTGAAACGCACTATATCGACTGGTATCAGTACGGGACGCGGCCGGCTTCAACCCCACGAGGGTTCGTCTGAAACAGTGGTTCAATTACGATATCCCAGAGTTGGGCAAGGCTTCAACCCCACGAGGGTTCGTCTGAAACTGGATTGTCCAGCTATCCGGCCGGACCATTGTCTTGGGCTTCAACCCCACGAGGGTTCGTCTGAAACTCATTGACAACCCGGAGGTGGCAGCTCCGGAACAGGCTTCAACCCCACGAGGGTTCGTCTGAAACCGTTGGTTGTTGTTCCGCCGCGAGATGGGTACGAGCTTCAACCCCACGAGGGTTCGTCTGAAACTCGATGAGTTCTATCGGGAGGGCGCACCAGTCGAAGCTTCAACCCCACGAGGGTTCGTCTGAAACGCAGGGCCACATCTCCCGAGTGACGCCCTGCCGGCCGCTTCAACCCCACGAGGGTTCGTCTGAAACCCTTCGAGGAGATCGACTACAGTGAGTTCAGTATCGCTTCAACCCCACGAGGGTTCGTCTGAAACACTACGTTGAGATACGCAACGACGACGCCTTCGGCGAGCTTCAACCCCACGAGGGTTCGTCTGAAACCTGAATCGCAACTCCAAGAGCGAGGGCGATGTGACCGCTTCAACCCCACGAGGGTTCGTCTGAAACGTGCCCACAGGTACACCTGTAGCTCAAGAGTAGCTTCAACCCCACGAGGGTTCGTCTGAAACCGGTTCCGACCCGAAGCCACGGTCGTATGTGACTCGCTTCAACCCCACGAGGGTTCGTCTGAAACGTGGCCGACCTGACCGAGGAGGAGCGCGCGTGGATCGCTTCAACCCCACGAGGGTTCGTCTGAAACTATTTCGTCCGCGCAAGTCCGTTTGTCGCGTTTGTCGAGCTTCAACCCCACGAGGGTTCGTCTGAAACGACCGGGCCCGCCGACGCTACTCTATTAGTGAGAGTGCTTCAACCCCACGAGGGTTCGTCTGAAACGAGGTGTCCGAGCATTGCGCCCCGGTCCGCCTGTGGCTTCAACCCCACGAGGGTTCGTCTGAAACTGCATGGACACGATGCTAAACGAGGAGGGCCACGACGCTTCAACCCCACGAGGGTTCGTCTGAAACTATCATAGTGCGCTGGTTCGTCGCAGTAGATCGCGTTGCTTCAACCCCACGAGGGTTCGTCTGAAACGAACCGGAGTCAATTGCCGATGCGGCATTGACGATTGCTTCAACCCCACGAGGGTTCGTCTGAAACTCGAGTTCAAGCCCGGCTTGTCGGAAACGACACGCTCGCTTCAACCCCACGAGGGTTCGTCTGAAACGACCAGCGGAAGGTACAACTCAAACAGCCACCGCAGGCTTCAACCCCACGAGGGTTCGTCTGAAACACGACCCCGTCGACGCCGTCCGAAGGTGCTGGGCTGGGCTTCAACCCCACGAGGGTTCGTCTGAAACCGACGGGACTATCTACCGTGACCCGTGTGGGTGGCTTCAACCCCACGAGGGTTCGTCTGAAACGAGGGGGCGACGGAGTTCCCCGACGCCACGGCCGAGCGCTTCAACCCCACGAGGGTTCGTCTGAAACCGCTCCTATCACTTCGAGTTCAAGCCCGGCCTGTCGGCTTCAACCCCACGAGGGTTCGTCTGAAACGCGACTCCGCAAGTTCGGCAACCGACGACACGACCCGCTTCAACCCCACGAGGGTTCGTCTGAAACTCGCTGTCCACGCCGTGTTTGTGGGCCTCTCGATGGCTTCAACCCCACGAGGGTTCGTCTGAAACGTCCTGGCGGGGTGGAAAGACATCGTTGCTACGGCGGCTTCAACCCCACGAGGGTTCGTCTGAAACGGATGCCGGTGTACGACACTCTTGCGTGACCGCGAGGCTTCAACCCCACGAGGGTTCGTCTGAAACAAGGTGGGCGACGAAGTGGAGGGGCGACTACAACGATGCTTCAACCCCACGAGGGTTCGTCTGAAACCTACGTTGAGATACGCAACGACGACGCCTTCGGCGAGCTTCAACCCCACGAGGGTTCGTCTGAAACAGCTGCGACCGCCGGAGTCGGATACATCGTTGGTGGGCTTCAACCCCACGAGGGTTCGTCTGAAACTAATAACCCCTCCTCACTGTGGGGAAATCGCAGAGAAGCTTCAACCCCACGAGGGTTCGTCTGAAACCACGATCGAGGGCGACACCGCGCTCCGGTCGTCGGCTTCAACCCCACGAGGGTTCGTCTGAAACATCAGTACCGAGGACGACGACGACTCCTCGAAAAAGCTTCAACCCCACGAGGGTTCGTCTGAAACCATGCCCGATATACGGGCCATAAGGCTTCTAGCGGCGGGTCACAGTAAATACCTTCCGTCGACCATCAATAGGGTGCTTCCCCCCGGGGGGTCGACGGAAACCGACTATAGAAACCGCTGATCCTCAGTTGGGTCGTCGCCGTAGACTGTCCGATTGAGCAGTGTATCAGAAGACAGCTCGTAGATGATTGTTGATTCACTTGGTTTCAGTAGATCATCAATCTCGTTTTTGAGCTTAGAGAGATCGCCCTCAGAAATCTCACCTTCAAGAACTGAGTTCTGTACGTGAGTCAGATACCGCCGACCGATTTTGAGGGCTTTCTGTGTTCGGTCAGCTTCCAAGTCATAGACCATTACTACATACATTCTACCACCACCGTTGGAACGGGTCGTATTCTTCGCCGGTAAGTAGGTGTTTCTTGAGCTTGTAAGCTTCGAGCCGCATTAGGTACTGGTAGCTAACCTTCCGGTTCAGCGCCGGGTGTTCGACAGTCCGCTCAAGTGTCTCTTCGAACTCCTTTGTATACGTCTTCCGTCCGGATTCGTTCAAGAGACACGAGCCGAGTTCCGTCTCGAAATCGGTTTCCGAAATCTGGTTTCGGTTTACCAACCGGAACAGAACACGGTCGGCAAGAACGGGTTTGAATAGATCAGCGAGATCAAGCGACAGCGAGTACCGCCGTTCGCCCGGTTCGTGTAGGTAGCTGATCGTCGGATCGAGTGCTGTAGCACGAATCGCCGAGACGCAGTTCGCATAGACCAGCGAATTGCCGAAGGAAATGAGGCTGTTAATCTCGTTGGGCGGTGGGTTGTACTCACGCTGAGTCAGCTGGAACTCCCTCGGGAGGATTTCATTGAAGCTCCGGTAGTACGCTTTTTTCGCGGTGGCCTCAGTTCCTAGTAACTCATCAACCGGCAGCTCCTCATCAACGCGTGCGGCCGCAGCTTCCAGATCCTCAATTACGTCGTCGAGATCGTGATCGCGACCGTTGTAGTAGACCGCGTTCGTCCGCATATTGTGGATGCTGCCCCGCACAATCGCCGCGGCGAGCTGGCGCCTGTGCTGACTGTCTTCGTAGGCCCGGACCTGATTAACGACGGTCTTCCCAGAAGTTTGTCCGCGTTTCGGCATCACCGACCCCGAGTAGTAATCCTCCCAGCCGAAAACGTGGAGTGCGACCGTTCGGTCGTTGAGGAACGACATCAATCGAGTGTTGAAGTCGATCTGGCCGTGCAGGAAGAACGCCTCGGCGTTCTCGATTGGTATGTACTTTTTATCGTCCCCATCCTCGGGAACGAGTCTAAGCGTGTCGTCGCTACGTTCGAGTCGACCGTCAGAAAAGACGTGGTAGTTCCGATCCATTGTTAACACCAACAAAAGTCGTGATACGCACACGAGTCACAGAACGGTTTTTCTTCCGCCGGAGGCGGGGAGGCCTGTTCGACGATGTCGTGAATCCCGCGGACCGCTGTTTCGACTTTCTCCCTCCGTTCGTCGGTGAGGTCGACAGGCTCCCGCTTTCGTTCTCGGGGATGTGCCAAGACGCCATCACGCTGGATATCGGCTACTCGGTCGAGATACCAGAGGTAGTACGACAGCTGCATTTCAGCCGGTTCGGTCAACGTCGAGGAGGGTTTCACCTCGACGACGCGGCCGTCGTCTAACAGGTCGAGTGAGATCATTCCGAGGTTGAGGTTCTCCCGTTTGTCGCTGTAGGCCGTCTCGTCGACGCGAGTGCCACGGACGACAGTGGCGTTCTCGCGGTCGATTTCGAGGTTTCGGCTTTCGAACCAGAGTTCGCGCTTGCAGACATGGTAGTATTGCATCATGACACCCGTGACGCGGAACGGCTCGTCGACTGGCTCGCCGCGAGCCGTAGCAAGCAGGCGGTCGACTGGGTCAGCGTCGGTCATAGTATCCGCCTCTCAGCAGTACTATCTGGAATTACGAACCCGGTGCTCTCGTCGAAATATTGTCCGAGACCGTGTTCCCGAACGTCGAGCCACCGAACATCTGTCTCCTCGTGAATCCGGTTTAGCTGTCCGAGCTTATCGGCTTTCTCCGAGTCCGCTCGATAAATTGGGACCGATACCCTCGTCTGTTTTAATTCATCCATGAGCTGACGAACGCGGTCGAACTCGTAATTCCGCCATGCTTCTTTGATATTCTCGACACGCGTTCGTTCGGTATTGGTTCGACAAATAACGATGTCGACAGCGTTTCGCTGGTCGATAAGCGACAACTCTGCCAGTTCATCCCCTCTGGCGTCGTCGACATACTCCGCGTAGGTCGCTTTGCCGACGTCTTTCTCATCGTGAAGTGTCTCGTAATACCGTTGGACTGCTGTTCGAGCAACAGCCGTTTCTGACAGTACAGATCCCTCATTTCGAACGGAATCGAGGGTTTCAGCCGCTGCCGGAAGCAGCGTCGCACCGCGATTGTACACCGCCTCTGCTGGTGTCTTGTCCTGTTCGTCAGGAACGTCGAGCCACCAGACAGTGACGTGGCCTCGGTCCCGCTCAAACGACCGATTACAGCGTCCGGCCGCCTGCACGATGCTGTCAATCGGTGCCAGATCGCGATAGACTCGGTCAAAACTGATGTCGACACCGGCCTCAACGAGCTGTGTCGAGACCGTCAGCAGTCCATGCCCATGTTGTGTGAGTTCCTTTGCCGTTTCGATTAGTTTGAGACGATCTACTGGCCGGAGTCGCGTCGACAGGTGGAGTACTGATTGGTCTCCACGCCCCGTGATTTCGGAGGCCAGTTCGGCTGTGTCGATTTCAGCTGTCGTCTCGACGGTTTCGAGTGCGTCTGCATAGATCTCACTGACGCTTAGGAGTGGCTCCTCGAAATCAGTAACCTGATCGAACAGGGCTCTCGCACTGTCAATTGTGTTGCAGACAGCGAGTGTCGACTCACCGGCTCCGACGGTATCGTGAAGCTTGGTGGCGGCTTCGACGTAGGATTTCGGCCCCTCTTGAGCGTCGATATACCGTTCGGCCGATGGATCAAGTTCGTACTGAACACGCGATGTCGCCTCGAAGTACGTCCTCGGATCGTCGACTAGCTCCGTCGCCTCGTCGAACAGTCGTGGTTGTGTAGCAGTCATGGCAATCACCGTCACGCCGTACTGCTCGGTCAACATCTCGATGAGGCGTGGAACGAGCTTCCACCAGTCGAGCGGGAGGCTCTGTGGCTCGTCAAGGATTACTACACTGTCACGGAGAGCAGGAATCTTCATCGACTGCGTGTTCGCCGGTCCGGCAAGACTTTCAAACAGTTGGACGAACGTCGTTATCGTCAATCCCGCCCGCCAAGCTTCGGCAAGCATTCCGGCAACATCGTCGTTTCTATCCGCTTCATCTGCACCGATATCGTCTTCATCTAGGATCGTCGTCTCCGAGAGGTGATGATGGGCGGTGAGCAGCCGACCCAAGGAATCGGTCTCGTAGATTGCTTCAAGCTCATCGAGGACCTGGTCGATGATACTCGTAAACGGAAGCGCGTAAATCACCCGCTCACCACCGAGTTCGTCACGAATCATCTCCGCGGCCGACAACCCCGAGAGTGTTTTGCCCATTCCCGTTGGGAGCGTGAGCGTCGCAATACCGCCACCGTTCTCGGCGAAGGTCGCCGCATTTTCAACGATGGTCGACCGCGCACGGGAGCGATGGTAATTCAACCGCTCGGAACGGGTTCCATCCGGATCGGCAGACGCAGATGCTTCGAGGTCCTCGACGTATTCGTCCAACACCTGCAGGGCAGGTTGCCTCGCTTCGTAGGACGAGTGATCGGTTTCTGTAGCCTCGCTCCGGCTTGCAGCACTCGTCTTATCCGCGAGGACAAGCGACCCCCAGCATTCGAGAACTAGTCCGTAACAGGAGTCAGACAACGAGTCTCGGCTGACCGTTGCACCGCTCCCGACCGTTTCGACGGCAGACGCGATCTCGTCAAGCAGCCCATCGGTAAACGACGTTCGAAACGACTCCCACGAGCCAGCCCCGCCGGTCGCCTCGTCGAACAGTTCGGCCGCGAGTTCCGGAACGTGGTTCTCGATATCCGTCAACTGCTTTGCGATTGCTGTCTGCTGCTGTTCGGCACTGTTGAATGAACCAGGTGAGACGTTCTCTCGGCGGTACGAACGGTCGTGGATGTATGTTATCACATCCGGAAGTCGACCGTGGTGTTTGGCGACCGCAACGAAGCCCGCCAGACAGGTCTCGGTGTCAAATCCCTGGGCGTCAAGCGCATAGTAGGCCGCAAACGAGCCGACTGGTGCATGATACCGGTACTTCTTGTACTCCGGCTCGGTCGAGTGACGTACATACTCCTGGAAGAACGTCGTCGCCTTACCAAAGTCGTGGACGTACGCGAGTGTTTCGACGACATCCCGGAGCGGCTCATCGCTGGGAGTTTCAGCATCGATGGAAACGATCTCTCGGACACGTCGGGCGACGTCTTCAAGATGGTCGAGCAATTCGACGCCGTCATGGCCGTTTTCGGGTGGGTGAGAGTATCGAACCGACATTAAACGAATACCACGTTGCGACCGTCAACACTGGCCGTTTCGATATCGGTCACCGTCAGCGGATCTGCGTCCGGATTGTAAGTGTACGTCGTGAACCCGGTTGTCGTCCGGCCACCGGAGTCTGCTTTCATGAACGCCGGTGATTCTTCGATTTGACAGCGTGTGCCCGCTTCGAGAACAACGTCGTCGACCGCGTTCGGGACCGCCGAATCGACTGCGACCTGCTCGCCCTGTGGTCCGGCGTCGACATCGAACTCCCCGTGGTAGTCGATCTCCGCGAGATGCTCAGAGAGGCCGAGGCTCGGGACGTAGTGTGATTTCCCGGCTTCGAGCGTCTCTCGAAGCGTGGTATACCACTCCGCATCTGCCAGTGAGATATCGATGCGATAAGCTGGTTCGACCAGTACCTCGTAGTTGTGCTGTTGCCGGAGTGCGGTCGGATCAGGGATTTTCACGCTAATCTTCCCCCGTCCGTTGAGCGACTGGAGGTCCCCACTCGCCGTCGACAGCGTGTTCATCGGCATATTGATCGTCCGGATCTCGCAAACCGGTTCGATGGCGACTTCCGACTCGTCGGGGGCAAACAGGTCGTAGTAGCCGTCCCGTTCGATACCGACAACGGCGGCAAGCAGGCCAGCGACGGTCGTCCGTGGGATGATCCGGTACGTTTGTTTGACGATATTGCCCTCTATCCGGCGGAAGTGCCCCCACGGCCCGCGGACGGTAAACGAGAGACAACGATCCGGATGAGAACCCTCACCCTCGGTCGCCCACTCGCCCAGCGATTGCTGTCCCATCGTTAGGCAGTGTCGCTGTCAGTCGGAAGCGTTGTGGTGTGTTCGTCGTAGACATCGACGACCTCAACGGTGTCCGGTCCAAGCGCCTCTCGAAGCCCATCGTAGAGGACAGCCGGTCCGCCGGGTTCGCCGCCTGCAGAGATCGCCAACACGTCACTGGCGGCAACCCTGACGCGCTTGATCTGGTCGCTCGCGTTGTCGAGTCGGTCGATGAACCCCTCCACATCGAGTGTCAGATCCCGGACCGTCCGCAGTTGTTCGTCGGCCTTCGAGTTGTCGGAATCAAGTTCAAGATCCCTATCGAGGCCGCCGAGATGGAAACTCTCGTCGGCGTACTCGACGCGGCAGTAGAGTCGTGGCTCCTGGCCGACTTTGCTCCGGCTGATCGTCTGGTTCTTGATCGCCCGCCAGCAGAGCGTATCGAGCCGTTCAACGTCGTCGGTAGTGAGCTTGGTATCCTCGGCACCGTGTTCGTCAACGAGTCCGTGGAACCGGATCAAGCCGTACTGGATCCGGTGGTCGTCGAGATCGAACCCGCCCTGCTGCTTGTTTTCTTGGGTCGCAATGACGCTCGTCAGACTATCGTACTCTTCGTTTTCGTTGACCGCGTGAATCGATTTTCCGGGTGAGAACTGGACGGGGCCAGTGAAGTGATCCGGCAGATGTTTCGCGTATTCGTCGTCTGTGTCGACCGACATTGTTGCGCCGAAGTAGCGCACGTCAACGCTCTTGTCGAGGAACTCGCCGAAGATATCCTCGCGGAACTGGTCTGCCTCCTCGTCGTCATCGAGATCGTAGTCATCGTAATCGACGGCTTTGAGGCGGTCTTCAAGCAGCTCACCGCGAGTGAACTGATTGCCCTCCTCTTGGACGTTCCGGATGTAGACGCCGTGGCCGTCGTCGTCGAGTTGGTCGCGGAGATACCGCTTCAGTCGAACGTCAGTGACGATTGCTTGCTGCGTCTGGGGATCGATTCGTGGTCGGTTCGCCCCCGAAAGGGGATTGCCGTTCGGGTTGGCGTCGACAGCGTCGTACAGAAAGACGATCTCTGATCGGTTCGTCACGGTGTCGGTAGTGTCGGACATATTAGTTTTCCTCCTCGATGTCGGCCGTCTCATCTGCGTCGCTATCCATCTGGCTCCAATCGGGGTGATCGTTCATTCCGTAGGTCACGCCAAGCGCGTAGTAGAAGCGGAGGTCGTCGGTTTCGATCTCCCAGTCGTCCGGATCAGGATCGAGAATCGTCTTGCGGAGACGTTCGACGATATGTTCGGCTTTCGTTCCGGGATAGACGCCCTGCTGTTTCTTTTCCTTCCGCGTGTAGGTCAGGGTCTTGGCGACCGTCTCCTGAGTGACTTTTTTGATCCGTGATCGGGTGATCGACTTGACCGGGAACTGGTCGACCAGCGTCGTCGAGCGATCCTCGCTGTACTCCTGATAGCTCCCGATATCACCGACGAGCGCGCCTAAGAGGAACGCGCCACGACGCTGAGATGTTACTGAACCCGCTTTTCTATCGTGGTCAGGCGATAGCGCGGGTGTATCATTGATGAACGATTCGAGTTTCGGGGCGGCGGGGTGGCCCCCGTCCGCGATGGGTATCTCGTCTAACGAAGGCATAGTATGTGTCGCGTAGCTCGGTTCGAGGGTGATCGGTTCTTTGCTCGGGCCGGACGATTTCAGCAGGTCGAGACCGTTATCGGCTAATGCACAGAGTTGGGCGAACTGGCTGGCGACCAGAAACGCCGGGAACCCCTCGTGGTCGTCCTCGTCGGTCTGGTCGTCGATAATCCGGTCGACGTACTCTTCAAGCAGGACGTCGACACCGATGGCCTCGCCACTCAGCACGCTCACTAGTGCGGTGATTCGTGGATCGTCAGCATCCGCCTCATCGTCGTCCCGTTCGGCGAACGTCTGGTAGAAGTACCAGCCGGTCGCAACGGCGTGAAGCTGGTCGTCGCTCCCCGAGAGGAGGTCCCACTTTTCGTTCGTCGGAAGTGGGGCTGTCCACTCAGTATTGGTGTTGAACGCCGAAACATTCCTGACGAATTGGTTGTGAGTAGCGGCGAGTTCCTTCGGATAGTGAAGTCGGCCGTTCAGTGTCTCGCCGAACACGTCGTACCGGGACATTTGATGTGGCATGACTGCCGATATATAGAACCGAAATGTCCGGTCGTCAATCTCTCGTTCGCTGTGGCGCTCGTATGCGTCCTCAATCGGTGTCGTGTCCCCGTCGCTCTCGACGGCCCGGTACAGCAGGCCGTACAGTTCGTATACCGTCTCGGACGTCAGTCGGCCGAACACGTAGGGCAAATAGTACACTTTCGCGCCGAACGTCCGATACGTACAGGCCTCGACGAACGCCTCGGCGTTCATTACCGTGATCGCGGCGTCCTCAGAGATCGGATGGGACCGCCACGCGTTTTCGATGTCAAGGCCGGGGAATTTTTCGAGTTGTTTGCCAAGAAAATAGTTCTGTGGGTCTTCGGAGGTCCCAACCGTCCGAGCAGGGAGGCCCGTAACGAGATCGGTCGCATCGCCGGACGAATCGTCCGCTTTGTTCTTCGTGACGAGTTTCGAGAGTTTCCTCTGGCGCATCGCTTCGTTGAACACGTCGAGATCGCCGGGCCACTGATACTCGCCATCCGGATCGATTTTCACCTGCACCGTTAGCAGCGAGGTCGCTGACTCCCCACCCAGTTTCCGTATGATCGTCTCCTCGATTGTTTCAAGTGCTGTCTCGTCCGCACCGAGTTCAGCGAGTTGCTCGATTATCCATCCGTTCGGATGTTCGTCTGCTGCTTCGGTCACCACGTCATCGACAGCCCACTTGATCAGTCGCTCTTTCGCATAGCGGGCCAGCTTCTCTGGATCGCTGTTTTTCCCAGCCTGGTGGGTCACACTGTGGTCGATGCCACGCGCTGCCGGATACTTGCAGTGTCCGATCTGCTGGATCATATCCTTCGTGTATCTCCTCACCTGAACCGGGCCGGTATCGTCGTCAGCCAGCCGTGGTTCGTCGCCCGAAACATTGACGCGGACGACGATCAGGCTGTCATCGGTATCGACAAGATCACTGGCTGCGTCGGGCGTGAGATACGGGGCGTACTCGCCGCCGCCGGTCGTGGCAAGCGTGTAGAGCTTTCCGTAAAGATACTGGAGATCGCGGAGTGACCCAATAGGCGAATCCGGAAGCTTGGATTCTAGTTCGTTAGCCGGGTACTCCTCTTGAAACTCGTTAGGCGAAAGCATCGCTTCCCTCCAGTTCGCTCTCGCCCGGTCGCGTCTTATCGGTGATATTTATAAATCCGAGCCCCAGCGAGTTCCGTTCACCCAATCCGACATCCAACGCGAGATTGAGATGCCGCCGATGATGGTCGTCACGAACCGTGTAGTCAAACCGCCACTTACTGAGGACGTAGGTCATTTCTTGGCCCTCAGTAACTGTCACCGGGACAGCGAACGTCTTAATGAAGTCGTACCCATGGAAGAGGTCACCGTCGACGTCGCTCGGCCCCGGCAAATGGTCGTGTGCGAAGCGGTCGTGTTTCTGATCAAGATTATCCTCCAACTGCTTGCGAAGCGGTTCCATCGAATGGTCCGGCTGCCAGAAGACGGCCGTATCGCCGCCAGGGTGGTCGATACCGTACTCGGCACAGCGCCACGGTGGTATCCGAACCAGTAGGCCGGTCCCAGTTTCAATCGTTCCCCGCGTGCCGGGCTCGCCGACGTCGGGCGCAAGTGAAGTGACGTCGTTAATGTGGAACGGCATCTCGCCGACGTTCAGTTCCGGTCGTTCGAGCAGGTCAGCAGCCACGTTGGCAAGTAGTTCCTCGTCGGGCGAGGCGACCAACAGCTTGCGGTCGTCACCTTCCTGCATATCGTGTGGGGGGAACGGGTTCGAGTAAGCGAAGCCCGGTGGTTCGTCGACGTCGTGCCGCCCGTCGTAGTCGGTCCCCTCAAGCGCATCCCAGAGCCGGCCTCGGAGCTTGTGATGGTAGTCATTCTGGTAAGCCGCATCCGCGCGTGCGGACATATGACACATTATACGCACACGGATGACTCACCCTCAAATATCATACAAGCAGACAAATATGTCCAAATGTTAAAAAAGTATATATGAATATGAGATGGTAAGCTTATTTTTTATATAATCATCATTTATATGGTGGTCATGATTATCGCGCTAATTACAACCGCGCAGAGGGAATCGTCCAGATCGGCGGATTGCTCTCTAGTTTGCAGAACTGACGAGCGAAGTCTTGGTCGTCGTCGGATCGGGATCAAGCCCCAGCACGACCGATTTGGGGGGTTGGTAACGCACTGATTCGGTCCCAGTAGTCAGTTTGTCCAGCGTCGTCCCCTGCAGGTGAGCGACCAGCGACAAGACCGGTCGAGAACTGGGGTGCTGGTCCAGCCACTCGTCGAACCGATCACCGCGTCCTGTCACAGCCAGCGTCAGTTCACCGCCGTAGTCGATCTCCTGGTGCCCCAATTCGTAGAGAACTTCCGCGATAACAGCCATTTCGTCGGAGAACGCCGGCCCGTAGGCCGTTGTGTCCACCTCAGGGGTAGGGGTTGCAGTCCGTAAATCGCCTTCCTCACCGTCGAGTGGCAAGCAAATCCGCCATTCCGTCGCTCGACCCGGTCCAAGATCCTCGCGTTGGATGACGCCAGCGGCCTCGAGGTCGGCAAAGTACGTCTCGTTGTTCCGAAGCGTCTGTGTCGAGACATCCAGAAGGTCGGCAAGGTCACCCGTCGCCAGGGGTTCATCGACATCCAGCAGTATCGCGACAGCCTCGGAGATTGACCGGGGGCCGAAATCGGGCAGGAGTTCGTCGACATCCAGCTCCGACAGCGCATACCGGAGATCGTCGGTCGTGAGGGTCCGTGGCTGGTCCGCCTCCCCGCCGAGATGGAAGACAGCCCGCGCCCCAGCGAACGTTCCGCTCGTCAGGGCGTGCAAGATTGAGACCGTCTCTCGGGTCGGTTTCAACGATTTGAGGCTCAGTTGCCGGGACAGCGCAGTGGCGACGGCATCACGACGATCACCATCGACGATATCGAGATTCAGCATGAACGCTGAGAACCCATCGGCGCCGTCCTGCAGATCCAGATGATCGTCAAGATCCTCGAGGTGGGGTCGCATCGAGTCAACCGTTGGGCCAGCAAGCACCCAGCTGCCGGTCGTGTCACCGGTTGGGTCCGCTGCGTCGACGTCAGGCGTCGCGAGCAGTTGAGACCGTTTCTCTTCGCGGTCCTCGTAAAGCACTCGATACGCGGAATAGAGCCCATAGCGGCTGGACACCGCAGTTTGGATTGCGATCATCTTCGCGAGATTGTCTCGGCGAGTTCCATCTTCAACCGCCCAGTCAGGGATCTTGAGGACGCGAGTAATATCGATGCCGAGCATATCATAGATTCGGGAGACGGTTCCTAGCAGGCCGTGGGCGTTGCGCATCACCGTCGAGAGGCTCTCGTTCTCGTCGCCGTTGCCCTGGACGTCGGTCGTCATCTGAAGTAGCTCATCGCGAGCGTTTCGAAGCCGGGACCGGAGGCCTTCGGCGGTAGCGTCTTCATTCCGGAGATAGCCCAGACACCCCCCATCGCGGAGGAGATACGGGTCAGACACCGGGAGTCCGTCCAGTCCGGTGCGGTCTGGCCCGCCAGCAAGCCGATTCTGCGTTAAGACCTGCTGAAACGCCGGTTCTGAGAGTAACGCCGCACAGAGACGGACCAGTGTGTGGACCTGGTAGCCGGCTGCTTCGACCTCGACAACGATCTCATCGCGTTCCTCCAGGAATGAGTAGCTGACCCCACGAGAGTCGCCAGTCGAGTCGACCGTGCGAGAGCAAAGCGCGATTTCACCGGGAGCAGCCGCCGAGACGGCCCCGTCGTGGATATGGCCGTCAAGGAATGAGACGGTCGGCGCGGTGTTGGAGCCGCCGCGGGTGGCGGTCGCGGCCTCGCCGTCGGGCCGGTCCCCCTCTTCTCTCTCGGCAGTTGGGGTGTACACGGTACTGTGCTGAGATTTTGGGGGGTCAGTAACGCCGGGTGAATCGGCCCGCTGGCCGGAACCCGCTCCCTGCTGGCTCTCGTCAGTACGGCCCGAACCGCCAGCAGACGGGACGTACGGCGAGTCAATCGAGAAGTCTGGGTGTTCGTCCAGCAGCGCATAACCCGCCGGCAGCAACCGCACAGTCCGATCTCCGGAGCCATGAGATTTCACCAAGTCGAGGTCGGCCATACGCTTCACCCACGCGCGCAGCGCCTCACGAGAGGCCCACTCCAAGAGCGTGTGATTCTGCAGCGCGTCGTAGGTCAGTTGCTCTCTGTCAGCGTCTGCAACGGCGTAGAGACGCTTCCAGTCCTCGTGGCGTGCGCCACGGTCGGCAAGCAACTCCCGGACGTGCTGGCGGCGCTGGGCAGTTCTGGTCGACACGGAGTCGGAGCCATATAGGCGCGACTCCAGGGAGTGAGTCACGCTGGCCGGCAGGACCTCATCAAACTCGGTCAGCAGATGACGCTGGACGCGCGGCGTTGCGTTAGTCAGGATCACGTCGAGGCCAGCACTCAATTCGACAAGGAACTCGATCAGCGACGAGCGCTGGGTCCGAGAGAGGTCCCACAGCTCACGCACGTCAACGGCAAGCGTTGGCTGGACGTCGGCGGCTTCAAGCACCGCGATCGGCCCCTCCAGTACATCAGCAAGCGATGAATGGGTCCCGATAGATGTTGTGCCACCGAGCTGGCGAGACACTTCCAACAGCCGGAACCACTGCAACTGTGAGTCGGCTGCTTGGGCAGCGAGTGCTGCGTAGTGGTGTTCAGCACCAACGCCGGGAATCTCATCAGCGAGCGCCGTGACACCGCACTCTTCGATCAGTTTCGCCCGCCACTCGTCGCGAGGCACACCCACGAGGAGTTGGCGTAGCGCTGTCAAGAGTGCATCCGAGAGTTGCGTATCGGGCTCCCAGAGAGCACGATTGAGAGCCCGCGGGCTGGACACGGCATCTGGACCCAGCCTCAGACCTACTGTGGAGTCTATCGACCCCTCGGGGCGAACGGTGATACTCGTCATTTGCGTCGAGTACGACCCTCTAACGGCTCTCTGGCGACACGAATAGGCCCAAACTGCGCAGAGATGGCTCTCGCTGTTCGGGCACAACGCTTATTCTATCCCGGTCAGAAACAGTAGGTGAGAACGACAGATCGTTGGCGTTCATCACCTTCTCAGCCGAGGTCGGTGGGACGACCCCGGCATCCTGCCTCTCACCGATTAGCGGTGAGTATATTCTCTGTGCTTGATGTTGAATCGGTTTGGTCGGCTGTGTGTTAAATACGTCGGCTATTGCAACAGGTTGCGTCAGACGTGCGTCTGACGATTTGCAGGCCCTCATCGAGCCACCTCCACGCTGACCTGCATCCGCAGACGTTCAGTCGCACTCTCGCTGCGGGCGTGTTCGTCGAGAACGATCACGTCGATCACGTCGCCGGACCGGAGCCATGCTTCCACGACAGCGACGAGATCGCCGTCGGCGACGGTCGCCCTATCGATGGCTGGTGTGCTGCTGTCTCAGGGCTCGTATCGGCGGAGCTGGTGGGTCGTCGGTTCGTACCCGGCTTCTCCCAGAGCCTCTACCCACGACCCGAACAGCTGTTGATACGGGGAAGTCGAGTACTTGCCCAGTTCGTTCATTTGTTCTGTTGTCGGCGGCCGATCGACCTGTTGAGCCACTCGTTGAATCTCAGCGAGCAATTCATCCCGTGTGAACAGATCCTCGGTGGTTCCAGTGAACGGACTGAAGCCCGCCTGTTCGAGTGCGTTGTTCCACGAGCCAAATCGCCTCACGTATGGCGTTATCGAATACGTACCATACTCAAGCATATCCTCGGTCGTCGGTCGCCCACCAACCTCATCTGCGACTGTCTCGATTTCATCGAGTAACTCCGAAGGCGGAATGCGTTGCTCGCCGCCTTCGGGGCGCTCTTTGTGAGGAATAAATCCGGCTTCACTTACCGCGTCGTTCCAAGAGTCGAACCGCCGAAAGTAGACAGAGGCAGTGGGCTCAATTGAATCCACAGACGGCGCCGGGATAGGTCGTTAGAATCACGGGTATGAAGCGGGAGAGTAATGTTATGCACAACACCCTCTTCCGCTTCGTGAAGCAAGTGGCTTCACTCGCTCAAAAGCTTACTGACGCTGCGCTGATGGAACTGAGGATCCAGCCGGCAACGGGTTTGCCGGCTGGAAGCACGCAGTCTTGCTCTATCTGCGCGAACACATGAGCGCGGAGTACGAGGAAATCATCGACTGGGCCGAAGAGATGGAACGTGTTCGAGCGGTATTGAACCTTCAACGCAGGGAGTTTCCCGCGCCTTCGACGCTGTGTAAGGCGTTCAAACGGGCATCGATGACTGTCTGGCGACAGCTGCTCCGCCGGTCGGCGGAGCTGCTGGACCAGAATGGTCACGCCGCAATTGATGCCACCTACTTCGACCGTCAGCAAGCATCGTCTCACTACTTGCGACGGATTGATCGTTCCGTCAAAACGATCCAGACGACGTTTCTCGTAGATACAGCTGAGGGAGCAATTCTTGACTTACACTGCAGCACGAAGTGGCCTGACGAAACCAAGATCGGCCCGAAGGTCGCCCTGCGGAACGCGGGCGACCTTCGAAGCTTGGCCGCTGACAAAGGCTATGATGACATGAGCTTCCGTGAGGAGCTTCGAAACGCCGGGATTCGTCCGCTGATCAAGCACCGTGTTTTCGCTCCTTACGATCACGCACACAACGCCCGAATAGACGACGAGCTCTATGGTCAGCGATCACAGACCGAGTCCGTCAACTCCTCAATCAAGCGCTCGCACGGCTCCGCCGTCCGAGCGCGTGACTGGTTCCGCCAGTTCCGGGAGATAACGCTCATAGCCGGCGTTTACAACGTGGAGCAGGCAATTGAACTCTGAAACGCCGAAATTCGCCGGATTCAATTGAGCCGAGGCAGTGTATTCTCCGTGCTCGATCATCTCTCTCGTTGTCGGTGGCCGCCCGAACTCCTCGGCAAGACGCGCTATCTCGGTGAGAAGTTCTTCATCGGAATACTCGGTTGATGTTCCAAGCGGTTCGTACCCTGCAGCGCGGACAGCATCGTTCCACGTTCCAAAGCGATCCCCGCAGGTCCGTGCAGAGTAAGCACCCTCCGCATCCATTCGATTAGCCGTTGGGGGTGTTCCATCAGTGGCCAGCCGCGAGATTTCGGCAGTTATCTCTTCTTTACTGATGAGAGACTGTTCTTCTTTGTCTATATTGGCCGCATCGAGAGCGGAGTCGATATCACCGAACTTCGAATAAATTTGGGAGAGAGGATGGTTGCCGCGTTCTCTGATTGCGTCGGCCCATGAGGGTGGGTTTCCAATGGTTTCCTGTATCCGCTGGAGATCTTTGATCAGATCACTACGAGTTGTTTTGGTCGACTCAAACCCCGCGGCTTCGAGTGTCTCTTCCCACGTGTCGAAGTAGTAGTAATACGCCTGAGCAGAGTACTGCCCATGTTCGTGCATGTCTTCTGTGGTGGGTGTTTTGCCGAGTTCCTTGGCTAAGTCTTGCAGATGCTCGATGAGGTCATCCCGACCCATGCTGGACGGTTAGTCTCAAAGATCAAAAATTTGTTTCTATACCTTATCGACCTCGCCTATCAGATCATTCAGTTTGTGTTTTGAAGGTCATATTCCACACCCTCAAGTGAGCACTTGGAGAATTTGAGTGAGTCAAACTAGATTCTGGTCGTTTGGAGGATAGTCGGCAGCAACGCAGTATTAGGGTATTCTGATCGTGATTATCGCACTAATCGCAATCTACCGACGCGGGGGTTCGAGATTCTTCATCGAGAAGTCTGACTTCGGGACGAACCGGGCAGCGAGGTCGGCCAGTTTTCGAGTGCGCTGGATATCGGCCAAATTGTGTTCCAGCAGCGGGAGCCAGTCACCGTTCTCAAAAGCGTCGACAGCCGTTGCGCTGTCATCGAAGGGGTCACAGGTCTGGTCACCGATCAGGGCGTCGTAGACGCCAACGAGATCGCTCTGATCGTTGGTGTCGAAGCGGTCGACGATCTGCATCATGTCGGCGTAGGCAACGTCGCCGAACGGCCAGTCCATTCCGTGTCGAAGGAACCGAGTGCGACAGAACGGCAGGTCGAAGCCGCCGCTCCAAGTTTCGCCGTTGAAGGCGGTGAGGTAGTGGCGGTCGCCATCGAGTTGGTGGGTTGCGAACGTCGCGACGGCATCGAGTAGGGCCTGTTCGTCGTCGACGAGTTGGAGCTGGACTGTGCGTTCGGAGTGTTCGTCGAGCGTCGTGACGAGTGCCTTCCGGTCGGCGGTACGCCCGTCAAGGTTGCAGATGAGCGATTCACCGAGATCGTGTGCGAAGCCGGCGACGGTGATGACAGCATCATCGTGAAAACCCGACGTCTCGATATCGAACGCAACTGGGTCGAGGCTCGACATACAAAGCAGTACGGGAGGGTTTGACATAAGAGCAAGCCAACCGGAGTGAAAGTGTCTCTAAACCCGGAAACATGACGTTCCTGGCACTCCAGATTCACTCAGTTCTTGCCTCTCACCTCAGTATTACATCATTTCGGTGAATACTGATGCACTTTCTCTCCCCGACTCTATACATCAGCTTGGTGCAGTTTGATGAATACACTAGACACACCATTTTGGTGAAGAGTGGTGAACACAGTTCGACATAGCTTTTTATACGTGACCGATAACAACCGATGTGGTGAATACTGGTGCAACGATTTTCAATCTCTGTTGACGGCGAGTTGGCGGCGTGGATCGAGGCGGAGGCTGACGAGCGTGGTGTCTCGAAGGCGAAGGTCATCCGTGACTCTGTCGAGACTGCGCGAATCACCGGACTGGTGCAAGCTGATGAGCATAGCGTGCTGGATGGTGGGGATCTTCTTGACCGCATAGAGCACCTTGAGGGGCGTGTGGCGGCGCTCGAAGAGGACACGGTCGATGGCGGGCATGATGACGACGAATCCGAGATGGATGCACTGGCGGCGTTTGAGGCCCAGCTAGAGGGGCAACCGCCGACGACCGAGCATGGGGAACAGGCGGTGGTGCGTGTCTTTTCGCTGCTGGTCGAGGACGGGCCGATGCAGACGAGCGAGTTACGTGAGGCGCTGTATCCCGAGTTCGACGATGCGTTTGCGAGTGCGGAATCAATGTGGCAGTCTATCAACCGCTACTTCGGTGATCTCGACGGCATCGAGAAGGTCGGGCACGGGAAATGGGACGCCGATCTGAGCGAGTTGTGAATGAGAGAGTCGAGCGGGAATAGTAGTTAGCACATTGTACTAACCCACAGACGCCAGCCAAAGTGGTGTTGCCCTCCGCCTCACACGCCACATTTCGAGTGAAAAAACTGCGCTCTGTCTGGTGGTTTTTCTCCGGAAACAGTGGGGTTTGAGTAGCCGACAAATTGACCGTGACAGTCAAAGGCGTCAGCTATCTGTCTGACGGGTATTTAGAGTGTGAAGCGTGCATACTCGGGTATGAGGTGTGCATAATGGATCGGGTGACTGTCTCACTCGACGAGAAATCCGGCGAAGCTGTCACGGCAAATGTCGGGGACGGCAGCGCGTATGAATCAAAGTCGGCGTTTGTGCGCGAGTGCATACGGCAGTATGAACAGGTTGAATCACTCCAGCAGCGCATTGATGCCCTCGAAGATGAACTGGCGACGACTCGTGAGCAGCGTGACAGCGCTGAGACGGAGGCTGCAGAACTCCGCGATCGTGTAGACGACCTGGAGAGAGAATTGGAGCAACAGGAGGCTCGGACTGACGATCTCCGCCGCCAGCTGAAGGCAGCGAACGCGAAAAATGATCAGATGCAGGAACTCGCCAACTACGTCGAGGACGAACGCCGCGTCGAACAGCAATGGCGTGAGGCGGGCCTACTGACGAAGACCAAGTGGAAGGTATTCGGGATGCCCGGCGACGAAGATTCATCGACAGCGTAGTTGCTGACCGACAGAACGTGTGCTGCGACAAGTACTACCCCCCATTTGCGATGTGTAAAGCCGGACCCCCGGGGTTGTATATATAATCAGCTAAGGTCAATGCTAGTGTGTCGTCCACCGCCGTTTGGAGTAAGTCTCAGTCGATCACATCGACAGCCGCGTAACCCCGTTTGATGACGGTGAACCAAACCGAACTAGCTGTGGAGCATCTTCGAACCGCTAGTGAGCATGATTTTCGGGATGGACCGTCGCTGTCGGCGGCGGACTGCCGCCGACGCGACAGTGTCACCACTGACGACCGCTGTCCGGACAGATGGACAGCTACCGGAAGAACCGGTCGTCAAGTGGCTGGTTCGCTGGAACAGTCCTGCGGACACCAAGTGCTGTCCAAGCTGCGCGGAGCGTCATTTCGCAAAACTCCGTGAACGACCACTGCAAGAGGCGGCGGCCCCCACGGCGGGGCGCCGCCACGTACCTCCAGTGGAGATATCGCCAACTGTTCTGAAGCAGTAGGCTCACTACAAACATTACCAACCGCAGTCCAGCATCCTGAGAACTAGTGAAAGCGAGGCTCTGCTTGGCTAATCGGTAGCTTGATTCGATGCCGAAGCGCTTGCTGTAGTGCTCTCGTGCATCTCGTGGCGTGTCGATAAAGGGCGCGTCAGCGGCGTAGCCGTGACGCG
>NZ_RBWW01000005.1:0-31602 GCF_003634715.1 Haloarcula quadrata | reverse complement strand
CTCACCCTTGCTTATCGGGACCCGGGAAACGCACCCAGGGCTGTTCTCCCAGTTCGTGAACAGGTAGCCCTCGGTCCCCTCGTCGTTGCTCGGGACGAACTGGTTGCAGTCGGGGTTCGTCGCCGCGCCGCCGTACTGGGTGCCCGCAAAGTTCTCCTGGGTGATATCTGTTCCATCGGGCGTCTGGACCACACCAAGCCGTGCCTGCCCACTGTTGATGGGTTCGCGTCCCTGCACGAGGATTTCGTAGTCGCCGGCTGCGGACCGGACCTGACGCTGTTTATTTTCTGTGTCCGGAACCCCCACCTCAGGAAAGTCGTCATTGCTTCCGTTAAACTCAAACTGGAAACCGCTGAAATAGCCCACCGCAGCCCGCCCGAACTCTCCAGGGTTCTCTTCGTCCGGGTGTTGGAGACTGTACAGTAGTCCGCCGTCTTCGAACACGAATGGCCCTGTCACCTCCGCACCAAATGCCGTTGTCGAGAAGCGCTTGAGGCTCCCAGCGACGCTCGGAGCGCCCGGTGTATCTGTCTCTTCGACTTCTTCTCCGCTTGCCACGCCGATGACGCTGGCCCCAAGCGCAGCAGCCACCGACTGTGAAAGTACCTGCCGTCGAGTGAAATCGACCATGCGAATGAGAAATTCAAGGTTTTGTTATTAACAGTTTATAATACTGATATGATAATTCGTTATAGCAAGCAATGAGTCAATTCATCAGTATACTACTAAGTTAGTAAACGTGTATCATTTTGTATCTAATCTGATTATACGCTGCAAGTGAATTGCATATACTCTCAATAAGCAATAAAATGCTTGAAACGGCTCAATTGAATCCGGCGAATTTCGGCGTTTCAGCGTTCAATTGCCTGCTCCACGTTGTAAACGCCGGCTATGAGCGTTATCTCCCGGAACTGGCGGAACCAGTCACGCGCTCGGACGGCGGAGCCGTGCGAGCGCTTGATTGAGGAGTTGACGGACTCGGTCTGTGATCGCTGACCATAGAGCTCGTCGTCTATTCGGGCGTTGTGTGCGTGATCGTAAGGAGCGAAAACACGGTGCTTGATCAGCGGACGAATCCCGGCGTTTCGAAGCTCCTCACGGAAGCTCATGTCATCATAGCCTTTGTCAGCGGCCAAGCTTCGAAGGTCGCCCGCGTTCCGCAGGGCGACCTTCGGGCCGATCTTGGTTTCGTCAGGCCACTTCGTGCTGCAGTGTAAGTCAAGAATTGCTCCCTCAGCTGTATCTACGAGAAACGTCGTCTGGATCGTTTTGACGGAACGATCAATCCGTCGCAAGTAGTGAGACGATGCCTGCTGACGGTCGAAGTAGGTGGCATCAATTGCGGCGTGACCATTCTGGTCCAGCAGCTCCGCCGACCGGCGGAGCAGCTGTCGCCAGACAGTCATCGATGCCCGTTTGAACGCCTTACACAGCGTCGAAGGCGCGGGAAACTCCCCGCGTTGAAGATTCAATACCGCTCGAACACGTTCCATCTCTTCGGCCCAGTCGATGATTTCCTCGTACTCCGCGCTCATGTGTTCGCGCAGATAGAGCAAGACTGCGTGCTTCCAGCCGGCAAACCCGTTGCCGGCTGGATCACTCAGTTCCATCAGCGCAGCGTCAGTAAGCTTTTGAGCGAGCGAAGCCACTTGCTTCACGAAGCGGAAGAGGGTGTTGTGCATAACATTACTCTCCCGCTTCATACCCGTGATTCTAACGACCTATCCCGGCGCCGTCTGTGGATTCAATTGAGCCCTTGAAACAGTAGATATGATTAGGTACGTACTATCCATATTAAGATTTGTCCGTCAAATTATCATAAGCTATAATTCGATCTTAGTTCGGATTCATCTATTCATCTAGTCTAACATTTGTCGGCAACTATTCCGACACCAGATGACTCTTCAATTCAGAGAAGGAGTTATTTATCGCGAGCAGTGGGACCTGATCTCGTAGTGGGTTTCATCGTTGCTATCCGTTGAGGTGGCGTAATCGAGAATAGACTGCTGGGTCTTGTTAGCGTGGGTGCAAAACTCATTGATGAAGTGTTCAGCAAGTATGACCCATCATTTGAGGCGGCGACACCTACCGTTGAAGTGCGATTTTAATTTCGAATACGAACTCGCTGTCATTCAAATAGTTTCTGTGCCCGCCGATAGATCGGCTGTCCAAGCCAGGACCGTTGTTCGGCGAGCTGGTCAAGTTTCTCCAGAGCTGTCTGTCTATCGAGGACCTGCCAGGTTACCAGTGCTTTGAGCACGATGGGTGAAATCGCGACCTGTGCATCGACAGCGGTCTGGAGCTCGGGCAGGGCACGAAGATCATCAGTAATCAAGAACGCTGCGTCGAGGTCGTTGCACAGGAGCGCACAACTCCCTTCGCCCTCGTCAATCCGAGATGAGGCAAGCGTGCCGTCGACGTGTCTAACAGTGATTTGCGCTGTATTGTCGAGGACAGTCTGTGCGGCGTGGCCGTGGGTATCGTCATAGGCACTGGTTGCATCGAGTTCGTGGGTAACTGTCTCCGTGGTAGCGACCTCGAATTCGGTGAGCAACGTATCGAGCAGGTCGACCGACGCGAGAGAGATGAGTGCAGCTGTATCCGCGACAATCATGCACTCACAGTTGCGCGAGATCGTCGGCCATCTCGTCGCCCTGCTCAAGAAGGGTCTTGGATGCCCGGACGGATTCGGCATCTTGCCGTCCGAGGACCTCTTTCAGCGCGTCAAAGCCGATCTCGTCATCGAGATAGAGGTCGACAACGGTTTCCTTGAATGTCTCTTGATCCTCCATCTCTTCTAAATACTCCTGGAGCGCCGCAACGACGATCTCTGTCCGGTTTTTGTGTGTCGCTGCGGCCGCGACATCCGCTTTGTCCAGAAGTTCGTCGGGCAATCGGAAATTGACGCGGGTCGTCATGTATGTACAGTGTACCCACAGGTGGATAAATTTCCGGGGCCGCTGCTCAGACGGCACCCGTCGCAGCGACCGAACAGGTTCTGGTGTGGCGTGGGTGGCCGACGCCCGGGAGTGCGTACAGGTGGGCACCGGCTCGTGCGGCGAACGAGCGACGGTGTGGGGAAGTTCACAGTCAGTGATTTCCGCAGGGCCTGACACCGGGCTCTCGTGCAGCCCTCGCACCTTCGTTCATAACACCGGCTACCGGGAGTGAGCGGCGTGCAGCAAATTCGCCCGAAATCCGGAATCACCAGTACTGTGGTGGCTATGGCTCGTGCTGTCGGGTCTTGCCGTCAAGCAGTTGATCTCCTGATGTTTCGATGATACTAATTCAAGCGTTGATCGGAAAGTCAGTCCGACCAACATCAGTTCATGAGGAGCTCAAATAAGGGATACTGACTACCTTGCGGCACCCGCGAGAGGGTAGCAGCCCATAGATTGTTACTTACGCACCGGGGCCGGTCCACTCCGCCAACGTGGCGGAGGTATCGCCCTCTTCGGATTGGAAGGTCACTCTGACGGTTGCTTGATCGAAGTCACTACTGCCTTCTTCCGCAATTGTTAGAGTATTACCTGCTGCGATTTGACTCCCTTCGCTGAATGCATCGAAGTCGCTCCATGCAGCTGAACGGGAGTCCGTGACATCGTCATCAGGATCTTTGAAGTCTTCATCGGAGCTGACGCTCAGCAACTGCGCTTCAATGGTGTCACCACCGTTGTGCGTAATATCGAGCTGATTAGGGTCTTCGTCAGTATCGTAATTGAAGCTAAAGCTCGCTTGTGGGGCAGTGTTACTCACGCTGTCGCCAAGTCCAAGCACGAACGTAGCGATAACGGCCGCGAGAATGACTGTGATTGCGACCATTAGGATGACCCCAATGACCGGTGATACTGCGCTGTCGTCGTCGAATAGCTGTGTAATATCCATGGTGATTGTATTCACGTGTCTGAAACGAGTTCGTTACCAAAGGATTCTCTTCGTACCGAAACCCTATGGATTCTTACTCTCGTTTTATACTCGTGTAGATGTAGATTGTCTGCGTGTGGATTAAAGCATACCGCTATCGTTATCAATCGTAATATCAATCCTATTTATTAGGCATCTGGACCAGAGTCTTGGGCAAGCGTTGCGGAATTGTCACTGTCTTGACTCTCATACACTACACGGAGGTCGTATTCACCATCTACGCTGGAGATTTCTGCGGAGTTACCCGCTGCGACCTCTGAGGATGGGTCTACATCGCCGACGTCGGAACTCTCCCATGATTTATCGATATCCTCACTGCTGCTCTTCGTGCCACGAACATACAGTTCCTGAGCCTCTATCGTATCCCCGCCATCGTGCGTGATCGTAAGTGGTTCGCCGGCCTCATAATCGAACGTAAAGCTCGCCTGTGGTGTTGATTGCGCTGCAGTATCGCCGAGTCCGAGTACGAAGGATGCGATTACTGCAGCCAAAATAACTGTAATCGCGACCATTAGTATGACTCCAATGACCGGCGAAACAGCGTCTTCATCGGTAAGTAGCGCTTTCGGTTGCATTACATGAGTCGCTCGTCTATTATCTGTATTAAACGGCGGATATTGTTCAGAGAAAATTGCCAGCTCAGGCCCGGCTATACCGACTTCAAGACTACCTTGTAGATGCTTGTACTCCCAGAAAAGGTGTACGCCGGGTGCGGACACCATGGAATCAGGGGGCTATTCAAACCCCTGCCACAGAGGGCAGTATTATCCTATTGGTGGCGATGCCACCGACACAATGTCAATTCTCAATACTAAAAACAGTACCGGATAGCAATTTAAGCTGGCGCGACGACATGCTGGTGCCCAGCCTGCGAGGGTATCAGCTGGAGCGTCAGCCCAGCCAGTGCCATCTCCCGTAGCACTTCGGGCGGGACGCCGTCAGTCTCCCAAAGCATGGCGTCGAGAAACTGCGAACACCGAGGCGATCGCTTGTGGTAATCCGGTCAGTACAGACTATACACTGACGGAACTTTTCGCTCAAATGCCGAGGCTATCTTTGATTGCCGAGTCGATTTTCACCATGTCTGATGACGGGACAGACCCAATGTTATTTTTTACACGTTCATCGATGTCGACAACCCGGATTTGACTTAGGTCTGCCACTGAATCGTGATCAAGGACAGTATCCGAAGCCAGTACTTCTACCTCGAATGGGTACGTGTCTCCAGACGTGTACTGCTTTGTGAATGGAGCGATGATGGTTGTCGGCGAGTACTGATTCCCAACATCGTTCTGGATGACAACACAGGGCCTGCTCTTCCCTTGCTGCTCACTTCCTTTCGTGGGATTTAGTTCAACAATGACAATGTCGCCGCGGCGTACCTGCACAATTGACTCCAGAATTCACTCGCTCCAACCGGGCGCGTCACCGAGATGCCCGGTTGCTTCTGAGGATGCTTCTTCCATTTCTTCAGCCAACTCACGAGACCGCTCGGCTCTCTTTCGGTATCCTTCAGCAAGCCGTTCCTTATCTGTCGGCGGTTTGATTATGATCTCGTCATTCACTTCGACGAATTCAATTTCGTCACCGCCTTCAATGCCACGACGGTCTCGCAGTTCCTTCGGAATCGTCACCTGCCCCCGATCTCCGACTTTCCGTTTGTGTTCAGACATACCTATTCATACTTTTTTCATACTGATATAGATGTCGGTGGCATGGTCATTCAATTCGCACGCCTACTGACCAGCCAATTCGCCATCAATAGTTCTGCAACCAGCACCCTGTTGAACTGTCCTAAACCACCCCTCTAACTAACCAACACCTGGCCGCTTTCACCACCAAGTGTTGGTTAGCGACTCACCACCCCGGAAGTACAAGCTATCTTTATTACACCCTATCACACGCCGCCAGAGTATCGCCCTGACAGCGACTCAAGCGGCCGAACTGCATATCGAGCCCATCTCGATGTTCAGCGGCAAGACCACTCAAAGGCGCTTATTCTCGCACTACTCGGTCCCTCCCGGAAGTACAAGGGGGGTTTACATACAACTCGCCCGTCAGCCACAGATAGATACTCGCGCCGTCGTGGGACCTGCCTCACCAGGCCCCGGCGCGGGGTCGCGAGCTGTCAGGAGTCGTCTTGGAAACCATCGCAACCCATGCCAAATAGCTATGCAAGTCGTCAAAAAATAGAGGTATCGCTGTCTCGCTCAGGCCGTCGCCACGACGTGCTGATGCTCGTTCTGGGCGGGCGTCGGCTGCAACGTCAGTCCAGCCAACGCCAGCTCCCGCAGCACTTCCGGCGGAACGCCCTCAGTCTCACGAAGTACGGCGTCGAGCGTCCACGCGTCGTACTCGGAGCGCACCGGCGGCGTCGTTTCGACCACGGCGGTCGGGGCGGTCTCTCGCAGTGCCCGAGCGGCCCGCCGGACCCGCTGGCGATTCTCGACCGTACAGCGAACGGTCTTGCTCATGCATTCAGCCTCCGAGCGAGATCGTCGACGAGCGAACCCCCGACGTGTGGGCCGACCGCCCAGCCGCGTTCGTCCTGCGTGTACTCGCACCACCCTGCGAGTGTTTTATACGGCGTCTCAGCGAGTTCGACTTTCTCGGCGCGATCTTTGGTGGCGACGACAGCCACGGCGAATTCATACGAGTCCCAGTAATGGGCCGCGCCTTCGCCGTCGACGCCAAGGAAGAGTGGACGGCCCTGTGTGAGCAGTTCGCGGGCGGTGCGTTCCTGTGGATTCGGTTCGGTCGTGCCGACAGATTTACTAGTCGGCGAAGCAGATTTGCTCATGGTTCTTCCAGGAACCGACGCGCCTGCCCTGTCTCTAGCAGGGTGGGCAACTCGTGTTCTCGAAGGCACAAAATCGCCCAGCGGCGCGTCTGTTCCTGTATTATTGTATATACTCAGAGCTACTTATTATTTTCGCTAGCAAACGAATATTGGTGTTTGCTAAAAGACCTCAGATTGAACACGTTCGCGGCCGGCATCTGTAATGAGGTAATACGCCCGTCCGCCAGACCCGTCAGCAAGTTCACGAATAACTCCGTCATCGGTATCTATTTTTACGCGTTTGACGTGGTTTTTCTCCACCAGTTCGGACATTTTGTTCTGCACTGTTCGGTAGCTGAACGTGATATTTTGCTGGTGGATCAGGCCTCCATAGATAGACAAGGGTTGCATCGGGGCCTCATTCTCAGCCATAAATGCGAGTATGGCCAGCTCAGACGATACTTGTGGCACACTCGTACGTTGTGCAACGGGGGTTTTACTAATACCGGGTTTGTTGGATTTGTTATAGCTAATACGCATTTTGTCTTACTACTCGTTGTATGTGTTTGTAGACGCAAACCACTAAGTGGTTGGGATAGGGAACATGGTGGTATGCGCGGCTTACCGGGCCAGATTGATTCGTGGAAAATGGACCACCGGAGCCGTAACTCCGCTGGCCCGGTCGCGCACGGCACTATGACCGAGACAATCAGACCACAAAACGATACCGCACAGGACCGACAGGAGCGTCGCCTCCAAACCGCGAAACGACTCCTCACCGAAGCCGACACCGACGCTACTGTCGTTGAGTACTGCCAGACTGTTCTATCCCGGCCGGGCTACGACCGCAGCCACAGCCAAGCACGAGTAGACGCCTGCACAGCCCGACTCGCCCTAGCCCAGACAGACACCACAACCAAACGCACGCGCGAAGCCAGACAGGTGCTGCTCGCCGTCAGCGGAGGTCCACAATGAGCACGCACCGCCCAAACCGCCCGACCTACCTGCAGGGCCACCCGCATCTGGTCGCCCAGCCACCCGAGCCCTCCACAGTCTCGATCACACGCGCTCGCAACGAAGCGCTGTGTACCGAGTGCCGACGCCGGGTCACAGTCAGTGACGGCACCGAGTACGGCCACGCCCGTGGCCTCCGGGTCGACAACACTGTCTGCCCGCATCACTGCCACAACGGAGGTGTCAGATGACGCCCACCGACGACGAGTTCTACGTCATGCCCAAATCCCAGTGGAACGACGGCAAGGTCCACCATCCAGCCCCCGAGGCTACCCGAGAGGATCCGACGCCACTGTGTGATGCCGGCAGCGACGACATCGAAGTGTTCCGTGTCGCCGATGAGACCGACCGCGAGCGCTATGGCCTCTGCAGTGTCTGTGCAGCCAAAGCCAACGACGAGCCCGACCCACGCGGAAATCATGATGAGTCGGGCCGCTCGCCAGCTGATGTCCTCCGCGAGAACGGCTTTGAGCTGCCCGAAGACTCCACGGGAGGGTCGGCATGAGCACCGACCACAGCACCTACGACGATATAGACGGCCAGTCGCTCAACGAGCGCTGGCCCGACGCCGACGCGGTGGCCGCTGTTGGTGGCCCGGTTCGTGAGCTGAAAACTGACGGCGGGCGCGTCTCCGAAGACGATATCGAGCAACGGCTGGCCCGGCTTGAACGAATCGTCCTCAACGAAGGCGACGAACAGGAGGGCGACGATGCAGAGTGAGCAGCCAGCGACCGGCACGGAGCTGTGCTGGGACCACGAAGACTGTCCTCGCGACGACTGTGACGGCGGACTCCAGCAACAAGACCGGTTCAACGTGCTGTGTCTGGCTTGCGAGGGCGTCTGGACCTACGTGAAGACATCGACGGCGCACCTGCTTCAGACAGCCGACTGCGAGACCGTCGCAACAAAGCCCATCGCCATGTCCGACGGCGGGCAATCGCCGGGCGACGCCCGCATCGGCGCCGACGTGCCGACGGCGATCCGCCACGGTGGCGCGACCAGACCGGTGCAGAAGCTCGACCGAGAGCGGAACCTCACCGTCTATCGCGGCCACGCCGTCGCCTTCGAGTGCCAGGACTGTGGCAACGTCCAGTGGTTCGCCACCGACCGGTTCCGATTCATCGCAGACTGTCACGAGTGTGGGCTGGGCAGCTGCTTCGAGTTCGACTTCGACCTCGCTCGGTCGGCGACGCGGGGAGGTGCGTCTGAGTGAGCCGCCTCGAACTCGTCGAGAAGCCCGACACGCCGGAGAGCTTCACCGAGACAATCGAGCACTACGGCGCTACGATTCCTCGCGAGGGCGAGCTCGTCACCTGGGACACGGACCACTACCGCGTGACCGAGGTCCAGCACCGTATCCAGCTGGGTACTGTCGTCGTCCACCTTCGACCACGCGACCAGGAGGGCAACGATGGCGAGTGAGTCCGACGTCACCGTCGACCGTGTCGTCGAGGTCGCCGATCTCGTTGCCGACGAAGCAGACGCCGACACCGAGGCGGTGTTGCTCGATGCGCTCGGGCGAGTACGTAAACGGGGGTGGACCGATGAGTAGAGCCAGCCAAGGCGCGCCGGCCACGCGTCGGGCGCGCGCTGACGACACCGCCGACGTCGGCACACCTGTGAAGGTTGACCGACTGGAGGGTGGTTCGCTGCTCGGGATCGTTCGCGAGCGCTACACCTACGAGGAGTACGACGCCCCGCCGCGGGTGCTTGTCGAATCGTCTGAGAAGATTGTCAACGTCGCTACTGACCGTGTCAGTATCGCTCGCGGGTCAAACGCCGATGTGGTTCGCAGTCTTGTCGAGGATGATACCAATGTCTGACGCTCCTAGCGGTTTTAAGTCGCCGCATGTGCAAGTCGCAGGACAGAGAAGACACTACGAGAACACAACTTGCCTGAGAACGGACCGGCGTTCCCAGCTCGAACCCGCGCCAACGGGAATCGCTGGGAACGAACCCTGTTTCTGTACCGGTTCTTCTCGGCAGAATGGCTTAAGCGTTACCCACCAGCAGCAGGTATCCTTAGCCATATCTGCCGCCGTCGAGAGGCGGAGGGTGCTCACTACACAGGATATGGAGCATCACGAACGAGAGCGTACGCATAGAGACATGCGGTCAGCACCGTCCACGAACGACCACCCCACGCAGAATTTTATTTTTTCGCTGTGCGGAGGACTGGAGTGTCCCCCGGGGGTCCCCTGGACCCCCGAAGGCGGCCGTCAGGCCGTCTACCCGCACTGCGGTCCGTCGCAAGACGCAACCGCAGGCGGGGTGGGGGTCTGCACCCCCACCCCACCCACACACCAAGAAGGTGTGTGTGGTGTGGGTGTGAACCCCCCCGCACACACCGAGATGGTGTGTGGGTGCGGGTCCGCCCTTCGGGAGGTGCAATCCTGATGCGGGACACCTCCAAGCTGGACTGGATGGTTCCCGCAGACGAGTGGGAGCAGTTCCGTCGCCACATCGAATCCCGATTCGGGGTTGCTGAGGGCTATCTGGGCCGTGAAGCCGAACTCGCGATGGAGCAATATATTGACGCGGACGGCTATGCTCGCGTTGAGACGCTCGTCGACCGCCTCGTCTCAGCCGCCGGCCGCTCTCCGGACCACGCCAGCGAAAAAATAAAATCTGATCTGTCGTCTCAGGAACCGACCCGCATCGGCATCCGTGTCGGGACGCCACTCAAAGAGGAGTTCTGCGCATATGTCGACGAGCACACGGACTACAACTATGGTGTCGCCCTCGCACGCGCATTGAACGTCTATCGCGATGGCGGCCGATCTCGCCGGGTGGAAGACAAGCTCGACCGTGTCGTCGACGACGCCGAATCCATGCTGGGCGAGCTCAATGACGACTCCGATAAGAGTCTCAGCAGCGTCCAGCGCAAGACGATCGCCATCTGCCACGATGTCGGCGAGTCGTTCACTGACGAGGTCCTGAACGAGAGCATCCACAACATCGCCGCCGAGGGACCGAAGGCATCCGACCCAACGCTGGAGAAGTACCGCGACCTCGTGATAGACCGCCTTGACTACGAGCGCCACCCGCACAACGAGGAGCTGTGGATCTCTCGCGACCAGGCCGAAGAGATCGCCCCCGACGAAACGCCTGCTGAATGCCGCCGCTCGGTCGAACTGCTGGATACTGATGAGATGAAGCGCCGTCTCATCTACACTGTCGGCCGCCGCGCAATGGCGACGTCCTCAAAGGACGTGACGCTCCCCGAGCGAGAACTTCGGGAAGCGGTGTTCGACGATGAGATTTCGAGACCAACGATGCATGACGTGATGCAAGCAGCCGCCGAGCACTTCGGAATCGGGACTGGCAAACCAGACAGACAACAGGTGCTGCGCCTGAATCTGACCGAACTCGAAATCGACCACCCGGACATGGCACAGACGATTCGACACTTCGCGAACGCCGACGGCGACTCGAGGCTTGCTGACAGCGGCGAGACGACGCTGGGCTCCTATGGTGGCGGCCAGCAGCCGTCGGCGATGACTGATGGAGGGACTGTCGCGGACTGACTATCCACACTGAACCGCACTCAGCACGCCAGCGGACACGCCATCTGCCCGGCTGTTAGCCCCAGCCCTGTCGTTCTACGAGCACCAGAAGGTCGAAAGAACCAGACATATTACGGACACTACTGGAAACAATATCAAAATCACCGACAGCAGTGAAATCGGTCAAAGTCGAGAGTAGGTACAGCGCGAATTGAAAGCACGTCAACATTCACCCCTGCGGAGTCATGCCACTGGTGAGAGATGAGATAGCAGAACACATGACTGACTAAGAACAACTGCTACAACAGTACGCGAAAAATAAAACCAGAAAACAAAAAGTCGAATCGGTAGCCCGAAGTGTTATACCTGAACGGCGGACTCGCCAGCCAGGGTATTCGGAACGCTGATCCGAATCTCGGTGGTTGCACCGGACTCCGTCGTGACTTCGAGAGTCATCGTTTCGCCGGTTTCGAGTGTCCCTGGGTCAATAACGACTCGGAATCGATCCGAGTCAGTCATCACTGGCAGTGAGTCGTCGTTGTCTTGGATCGCTTCAACAGTGTAAGTCTCATCCTCAGTGGCACCAGATCCACTGTAGGTTAGCGTGTTAGTTCCGTCTGGTCCGATCGTCGTGATGGTAGTCTCTTCCATATTTATCTGATCGGCACCAGAGCCTTTGATAGCGACAATGTTCAGAGACTCAACCGTATCACCAGACTGAACATAGCGATCGTTGACTAGTAGGATCCCATTGCTAAGATCGGGACTATCGCCACTTTCAATGCTTTTGAACGCGGTTCCACCACTGGACTTGATATCAGTGCTGTCAGAGGCAACAAGCTCAACGGTACCACTGATTTCAAGCGCTTCTCCATCAGCATCATTAGTGTTGAACGCCTCAACATTGACGCTTGCACCGGTTTCTTCATTCGTAACACGAACCTCACTGTTAGAGGTAAACTCAAACGAAACGGTTTCTCCGGCGGAAACCGGAATTTTGTTAGATGAGCTACCAATTTCGCCACTACTGGTATCGGGCCCAACTTCTAATTCTGTCCCATCAGCGATAACAATCGTGTCACTGTTGGCATTACCGGTCAGTGGGATGTACGATTCTCCGTTGCTACCCGTCGTAACTCCAAGTTCAACGGAATCACTCAGTCCACTGGCTCCGGTAGCCTGCTCAACTAGTTTCGCTGAGCGAAGGGCTACATCCGAATCAGTGGTTCTTTGCAACTTGATTTCTGCGGCGGTATTTACCGTACTACCGTCAGCCCGAACTAACCTGAGCGCTTGGTCAGGTCCGGTACCAATCTCAACTGAGGCGCCAGTCCGATTATTTTCAATCGTCACCGCACTTGACGACTGTCTAGTGAATATTAGCTCGTCTCCGTCGTCTATAGCAAGGTTCCCACTGGACCCGCCGTTTGACCCAGCAGTTAGCGAAGTGGATGAACTCAAAGTATTCGTGGTTACTTTCACTTCAACAGTGGACCCCGAGTCTATTGCGATGACTGAATCGCTCCCGGTTTCCAGACGGATCGTATCAGTCGTGGCCCCACCGGACACGAGCCCAACCTTTGAGGCGACCTGAATCTGGTTGGTAACTTGCGCACTAGACTCCTGGCCGGTCTGCTCTGCACTAGACTGCAGGAAACCGGCCGTATTGATGAGGACGCCCGCGGCAATGGCCGCGACTAGCACCATCGCGATGAACACGATGAGGGTGCCAATCCCGACCTGCCCGCGTTCGTTCTCGTTAGCGATTTTCTCGAACATGATGTGTTGTGGGGTAATCTGCCCCTATAGGAAGAAAATCATACTTGTATATAGTACTCCGGGTCAAGTTATCGAGCATGATAACGAGGGTTTCAGGCTCACAAGCTGCTATTCTCCACTCGTATGTGGCCCGGCCACCACGAGTTAATTCGTCCGGTTTCGGGTTAATCGATTCTACTATCTTGGGGCGAGAGTTTAGCTCAGAATTTGAGAATAAAGCGTTTTCAACTATGATAACCAGGTTATCTGGTACTCACTCCAAATTAGCGGCCTCCAACGCCGCGCTCCACGAACCGAATCGATTCCTGTACACTGCTCGGCTCGGATAGTCCTCGGCAGCATTCAACTGCTGCACTGACGGCGTTTCACCAAGTTCGGTAGCTAAGTCCCGAAGCAGATCCAGTAATTCGGCTTCAGAGTATGAGCTAGTTTTTCGACCCGAGTCAAAACCCGCCTCCTCAATTGCGCTGGTCCAGGACTCGAATCGTCGCTTATACGTACTTTCGCTGGGCCGGTCATCGGCCTGATGCATTTCATCTTGCGTCGGCGGTCGCCCTAACTCTTCGGCTAATTCTTGAATATGTGTGAGCAATTCGGCGTCAGAGTACCCCTCTGGCTCCGTGTGTGACATAGCGTGATTTGGGTCAAACCCGGCGGCGGTAAGCGCGGCATTCCACGTGTCGAATACCCGACGGTATGGCTTGAAACTCGGGCGATCGTCATCCGCATTCAGATCTTCCAATGTCGGTGGCCGACCTAGCTCGGTTGCAAGCGCCCGGATATGTTCTAACAGTTCTGTCTTGGTGTATGGACCTGATTGGTCGGTTGGTTCTACCCCCGCCTGCTCGACGGCGTCACTCCATGAGTCAAACCGGTGCCGGTATGTACTCCCGCTTGGGCGTCCCTCTGCGGCACTCATTTGATTCACTGAGGGTGCTTCACCGAGTTCTGCTGCCAGCTCTCGGATGTGGGTCAGGAGTTCCTCATCACTGTAGCTCATATAGATACCTCGGGTACCGGTCTACTATGAATCCGATGCAAAAACTGAGGTTGGAGTGTCCATTGCGAGTTGATCACCTACCTCGGCGAACGGCGGGACTCCCTCGCTGAATCAGGTGGGCAGGTCATTAGTTCTGTTTTCGCCACAGTGACATGTGTCAGTTACCGAGGGTAAGAACGATATCTGCGTCCCACAGGAGAGTATATTGGCTGTAGTGTCCTTTGCCCTCACCAGTCCCTCGTCGACTCCCTGCGACTTCTAAGAAGCAGAGTTCGTTGAGTAATTGTCGGGTTCGCTCAGCCGAAAGAGGGTCGGCCCCGCTCCGGTCGCACACTTCAAGATATATTTCACGGACTCGCACAGTCCGGAACCATTCTCGGTCAGGGTGATTCTTAGTGAGGTTCGCGAGCGCGAGCAAGACGTGCTTGCTATGGGGTGGCAGTCCTGATATGAGTTCAAGAAGTCGGTCAACCTCTGCTGAAGCGCGTGCATCAGTAAGGTGTGACTCTTTCACTCGCTCAGCATTCTCTTTGTTTGCCTGATCGCCAGCATACCGAAGAAGACGCATGGCCTTTCGCGCGTCCCCGTGTTCCTTAGCGCTCAGTGCCGCAGCACGAGGAATTACACCGTCATCAAGAACTCCATCTGCGAAGGCATCAGTCCGGTTTTGCAAAATCTCTCGAATCTGATCTGCATCGTATGGTTCAAATATGAACTCATTGTGCCCGAACGAACTCTTTGTTCGTTCGCTCATTTTGTCCCGATAATTGATTTTATTCGATACCGCAATCACTCCGATCGGGACATCAACGCTTCCGTCCTCTCCTGCTCGAGAAAGCGCCATCAGCAGATCGTCGTTGTTGAGTTTGTCAACTTCATCCAGAACAATGATTGCAGCATCATAAAACTCGTTGAGCACTGACCAGACTCGCTCAAAATACTCATTTTCAGAAATTCCTCGGGTTGGGAATTTTACCCCACTTTCTGGCGGATTGATAGCGCGCCCGTACTTACTTAGAGCGTCAGAGTTACCCTTTGCCTGCTGGCAGTTGACATATCCAGTAGCAAGTTTCACGCCTCGATTTTCAGCCTCTTCTCGTGCAATCTTAGAGACGTGTTTTGCGACGAGGGATTTACCACACCCTGTTTTTCCGTAGATGATGATAGAGTTCGGTGGCTGACCAACAACAATTGGTCCAATCTCCCCAGCAACCTTCTCAATTTGCTCGTCGCGACCGACAATCCGATTCTCGCTGGGGACATAGTCAATCTGGAGGATCTCTCGCTGCTCAAAAATTTTTCCTCCTTCCTGACTGACGGTATTAAAGACGCTATGAACGGCTTCCGATTCATCGTCACTATCCATTATCAAAAGACAACAGTAGACACGAAATAAGCTTTCGGACCGGGTTATGAGTAATAGCCCTCTAAGCGACACTCTGGCGTCTAACAAGCAGCCTTCTGCCTTACACAAAACTTGGTCCAGTCACACCAGATTTTGAGTAAGGAACTGTATGACACACACACCTAGTTTGGAGTAAGAAACAGATAAAGTGTGACAGGGGAGGACGCGTCTAAGACTGTTTCACTCCATCTAGCAGGACTGTACACATATGCTACACTACCTACTAGAATAACTAGACTAGAGAGACACACCTAGTTTGGAATAAGAACAGCTACCGAGGTGCCGTAATGTGGCCTCATAGCCTACAGTCTTCTATCTTCTTACTCAAAATCTGGTGTGTGTGTCTTGTCCAAACTATTCGAAAGCAGATATGTACCCTATCCTCACTACAAAGCTCTGCATCATCGATATAAACCATATATATGCGAACAGCTACTACCCTCTGATTGCTATCCACTTATGTCTAACATAGCACGGCAGATTCTCAAGATATTGGAAGCCCAAGGAAACGAAATGGCATCAGTGATGTACGTACTTGACCAGCTAGAACAAGCAGAGATTGAATTCTCAATGGCGGAGTTCGATGACGCGGTTGAACAACTCCGCAAAGATGGTGTTGTACGTGTCAAGAACAGCGCAGCACCTCGAAATAACTGGCAGCTCCAACGGCAGTAGCCGCCAGACAACAGTCAGCGCGATGTATCAAAGGGCTACTGCCCTATCCAGCACAGACCACTGCTTCCGCTGTAAGGTCAGAAGGCGGCGACAAAACTGCTCGTTACGGCTGTTTATTTTCTGTATTGTCTTATCCTTAATACTAATCTTAATATTAAGGATTACTCTGTATCTATTTTGAGCTTCCGACGGGCCTTATCGGCAACTTCTGGATGCCGGTTAGCCAGTCGCTCCAACTGGTCGCGGAATTCGTCACCCGGATCGACATCAACATCATTGCTTGCACGAAGCTCGTCGTAGAAGTACTTCATTTCGGGACTAACAGCGAAGCCGATTGTTTTCGATTTCGTGCCGTCGCCACCCATCGCCTTGATGAACCTCTCTGTCGCGTCACTGCTGTCTGTCTCATCTGCTGTCTGTTCCTCTGCAACGTCGTCAAGTGCGTCGCCAAATGCATTGTCTCCCATGAGTTAACCTTAGTCTTAATATTAAACGTAGCTTTCGAACGTCTCTTCGGTGATGCGGACCTTTCCGGTATCGGCATACTGCTCTGCTCCACCGCGAAAGCCGTGGTAGCATTGCTGTCGGACATCTCGGGGTGTGCCGTCGGATCGGTCTACGACTTTCCGAATCGCACCGGCACTGAATGGGTCAGCTGGATAGCCCTCAGTGAACTCTTCGTCCCGAGCCCAGGCTAGCCACCGGCTGATCAGTTCGTCAGTCTCTGCGAACTCAAAGCGCTCCAGCGACCGATGTTTCGCGACTAGTCTGGAGGACAGCGTTTCCCGAAGCTCATCGATACGATCTCCAGCGGTAGGCGTTCCAAATAGGAACAGCAAGAACACTGGTTCAGACTCACCAAGGTCACCGACACTCTGTAAGCCTGCCAGCAGCTGCTCGAACGTGCTCTTTCGACGAGCGGCATCTTCGAGCTGATCCACTTGGATGATGCCACAGCGATTTTGATTTTCCAACTGGCCGGCAACATCTTCGACGACGGATCGGACTTCGTCTGTCGCGTGCGGGTACGACTCTGGGATATCGAGATATTCGTAACGTTGGAGTTCGTCCAAGAGTCGAGTGTAGAAACGTCGCGTTGTGATTGACTCGACTTCTTTGATTCTCGCGATGGCGAATTCCTCGCTTCGAGGCCCGTCCCGAAGCGCGTCGTAGACAAGTTCTCGAAAATGGGTTTTGCCAGCTCCACGTTTGTCAATTACCGAGACGTGGCCTGCCCGATTGATAATGTGGCTGGCTACTTCCTTGAGTAAGTCTTGATTGACGTTAACGGCGATACTTGTGTCAGGTAACGACTCCGCAGCGAACGGAGTTCGCTGTTCAACAAACCCGAGTTGTTTCCCATAGGCGGCTTGCGCACCCTCCGTTTCGTCAAGCGCCTCAGTGAACCCATCGGTCATTTTACAAGTGGTTTAACATTAGTCTTAGTCTTAAGATTAACTCTTACTGTCGCACACCTGTCTAACGGTGCTGAACGAGTTCCGCATCCTAGTAGAGCCGTCTCCGAATATTAACTAATCTTTCAAATGTCTAATCTATACTACCTGACGCTGCCTAGAACCAAATCCTATTCGAAAAAATATACAAAATTCCGTATAGCAGTATATCCTTTACCAAAACCGGTGAAGCCAATAACTGCACTATAGAGTGCCTGAAACGGGGATATTCTGGTTTTGTAGATAGGTTTGTATTAGTTTATTAAGCACCACCAGTTTTACCCGGACCGCCGCTGTACGGGAAGCATGGATCGGCTTCCGCCAGCATACGACACTACTCCCGGGGATGGCGCCCTCGAAGCAGCCATCGAGGAACGGCTGGTAGATATCGACTCTGGACGCTACCGAACAAACGTCGCGAGCGTGCTACGGAAGTTCGCGGCGTGGGGTCGGGACCAGCATGGAATCAGCAGTCCTGAAGACATCGACGACGATCTCTGCCGACAGTATGCTCGCGACCTTGCTCGAGCTGACGACCGGGACGACATCTCACCGGAGACCGCCCGCCGCTACTTCGCGTATGTCCGCTCGTTTCTCACATGGGCTGTCTACGAGGGCCTGATTCCGACGAATCCGGCCAAGACCAACCACGCCGAAGGGCCGCTCCCGACCGATGAGACTGAAACAGACCAGCAGTACTGGACGACACGCGACCGCGACGCTATCTGCGCTACCGCGACGGCTCGCGTCGACAAGGCCGGCGAGAGCGACGACATCGACCGCACGGCGGCCTACCGCGACCAAGCACTCGTCTTCTTGCTCGCGTACTCAGGAGCCCGCAGCGCGGAACTGGTTGCTGTCTCTGATGATGAAGAACGGAATGGTCTGCGGTGGCGACACGTCAACCTCGAAGCCGGCACAATGCAGGTGTTCGGCAAGAACCGTACCCGAGAGTCTGCGCCGATCCTCGACGATGCACTTCGCCCGCTTCGGCGCTGGAAGCAGCTTCGAGAACCCGACGAGAATGAGGCCGTGTTCCCCAGACTCGACAACGCTGCGAAAGCGCTTGATCCCACGCCGTCGATCACCACGCAGTCGGCCCGGAACATCTTGGCAGACCTGTGTGAGTGGTCTGAGTACGAGTTCGACGCCCCACTGAAGCCACACGGTGCCCGCCGTGGACTGGGACGGGAAATCTATCGCGAGAATCCGCAGCTAGCACAGGACGTACTCCGGCATAAGTCAATCGAGACGACCCACGAAGGCTACGCTCAGGAGGCCGCGAAACGGACTCGTGACGAGGCGAACGACATCATCTCAGGTGGGTGAGCTAATCGATGCTTGTGCACGAGTTGTAGAAAGAAGCCGGCGACGCCATCGTAGTCTAAATGCAACATATTTGTGCATTGAATACAACAAATCAGTATGTATGCAGACGGTCCTCGCAAGCACGCTCTCCAACACGCGAGTGATGAGTACTGACGGACAAGAACTTGGCACCCTCCATAATGTCACGTTCCACACAGTCGGTGGTAATCTTAACCAGCTTGTCATCGAAACAGACGCAAAAGAACTATTCGGCAAAGAGCAAGACGGCGACGGCTGTGTCAGACTCCCTGCAGACCTGATTGAATCACTGCGTGACCACCTAATCATTCGACCGCCTGATGAGTATCTTGAATAACACCAGTGCTACACAGCCAGAACCGGGTTCAGTCAATACAAGGACCAGTCACAATACCGTTGCCCAGTGAACTACTGAGAAGAGAGTGAAGACGCTATAGAAGTGGTGTATGGGTTGTTGAATACCCACCAAAGAGACGATTGAGATACCCGTTGTACGTGGTGGTTGCCCTAGTATGGGTGTTGCTGACGAGACGTACGCGGATCGCAGCGTCATGAAACCGTGACCCGCTGGGTCTGACTCGATGTCACTCCATCGTCGTCAGTTACGATGATCGTTATATCGTACTGCTGTCCATTAGGGTTCGAATTCTGATCTGGTCCCCTAAGGGATGTCACTCCGCTGGCTCTTGTCCCCGAAACAGATGGTGTCGCACTGTCGACCTCGTTCCCAGAATTCACTCTCGTCATAGTCAACTCCAAGCTTCGTACCTGACTGTCGTCCGAAGCCGCCCAATCAACGTCGAACTGGGCGTACTTTGGATTGCCACCAGTCACGCTGGTATCTGTCGTCTGCAGTGAGGCGATAGTTGGGTTCTGGTTTCCACCACTGTCTCCACCTCCGCTGGTGGTTGGCGTAATCGTAAACGTCTTTGTCTTGGTTCCGCCGCTCGTTGGCTGGTACGTGACCGTAATTTCCACGTCCTCGCCGCTCATATCAACGGAAGAACTACCATCAGTGAACTCGTAGAAGGAGAACGTTGCTGTTGCGCCGTTCGAAAGTTGTGCGTTCCCGTCGTTGAAACCGTCGGTGTCCAGGTCTACAGTTTGCGGAAGATCGGTTCCGCCCACGTAATCCACATATGCGTCAGCCAGATCCGCGGTGATGGACACCTCGGTCGTCGAGAACGAGCCCTCGTTGAGGTTCTTGATACTGCTGTTCTCCGGTGCGACCCTGATGTCGGTGATCGTGACGCTCTCACCAAAACGGTTTGTGACCGAAAAGGTCACCCCACCAGCGACAGTGTCGCCGTCGCCGTCGCTGGTCACAGCATCTTCGTTGTACACCAAGGCTGCGTAGTTCGACACTGAGAGTTCGATTGCATCACTACTCTCTCCCCCTGCTACGAATACAGTGACGGCGCCGTTACGAGTCGGCCTGAACACCGTGTTGTTCTCGCCGGCCGCGCCCGTCTCGCCCTCACCTGGGTCGACTGGCCCGGCGCCCGAATCGTTGACCGAGTAATCAATGATGGTTCCCACCGAAGTCGGACTAGTAGTCGCCGTCAAGTCGACGGTAGCTGCTTCACTCGCATCAACGGTACAGACGCCATTGACCCCATCAGGACAGGTGACACCAGTCTGACTGGAGGGGTCAGCCCATTGTGTCGTGTACGCGCTACCGTCCCCATCGCCGTCACTACTGGAAGTTTGTGTCACAGTTACAGTAACAGCATCTGTATCGGTATTCCCATTAGTATCATTAACGGTTAACTCTACGGTCACATCCGTATCCGAAGGCACATTGGCATTAGATGCATGCAAAATAGGCGTGGCTGTATTTGAGTTGCTCAGCGAAATACCGGTGGGCGGAGAGTCGAGCGTCCATGAATAATCCGTAATTGAACCACTGGCTTGACTCTCGGCTCCGTCTAATTCTACGGTACTACCCTCTGGGACGCTTGTATTAGTTCCTGCATCGGCCGTGGGAACCTGCTCGGGAGCACTGTCTTGTCCAACAGGTCGGCAATTGAATTCCCAACTCCCTCTAAATGTGATATTAACGGTTTCTGGTCCGTTGTTAGTTACTGAGACATCGGGATTACCATCGCCAATTTGTTCCTGCCAAATGGCTTGGGGAGCCTTAGTTGGAATTGTAACCGTTGCATCAGAAACTGTTCTACTCTGCCCATAGCCGCCAATAAAATGATATACTTCATCTCCTGTTCCTCCTGATTGGAGGTCAGATTGGAGTGGGTACAAAGTAACAGACCGAGTTGACGTGTCAACCATTGTCTGATCATTACGGACAATTTCACCGCCATAGGAGCTCTTTGGTTGATATAGAAGGGTTTCTTCCAGACGGTGAGAAACTTCTCCACTCTCATAATAATTATATCCTGGATCATAGACAAGAGAATTTGTTGGAACACGGTCCCCATCGCCAGCCCGCAGTCGACAAGTCTCATCTAGGGGAACTCCTGTACTTGCTATTCCACCAGTACCAACAGATTCTGCTCGGAGTTGACCGCTAGGAGGCCCAGAATTCACACCCAAAGCTCGCGATGGGTAACTGGGGCCGAGATTGACACTCGTTGAACGGGCTTCACCAGTTTCTGCTGCCGTAACAATTGTCCCCTGTAGTTCCCCCAGATCATCTTGAACTTCCTCATAGTGCTGGGCTTCAATATCAGTATTTTGCCCGGGAATAACCGTTGCTTGATACGTAGCGAATGCAACAATAAGCATTCCAAATAGCAAAATAGCTCCAATCACCTCAGAAACACCACGATCATCCGTTCGAAGCGACACTAGCATAATTACTTCATACAAAGTTATAATAGTTGTTGCAAGTACGATTTGGTTATCCGGGAATAACTTGAGTTGATCGCTCATCTCGGATATGATCCCCACCCTGGATCGACTTACTCAAAAATCGAAGCAGTATATGAGATTGTCTGTTACAGTTGTCCGCTGCAACTCAGGCAAGCAGTCGCTCGTCGCGAACGGTCGGCGACGTGAGCTCGTAGTGGATCTCACCGTCGCCGTGGTACTCGGCACTGTATGTGAACTCCTCGGAGATACCGAACTCGTGGCGCACATCGGCGGGCAGACACCACTGAAGATCGGTCTGGATGTCCACTGGCTCGATATCGAACTGCCCTGGTGGGTCTGCCACTGTCCCGTAGTCTTTATCGATGAACAGCGCCACCGTCAGCGACGCGTCACCAACTTCCTCGATCTCCAGTCGGCACGTATCGTCGACGTCCAAACCTGCGGCCTCCTGCCAACCATGGTCGATACTCAGATACAGACTGACACCCCCTCGCTGGACTACACTTCGCCCCAGCATGACTGAATTGGCCATGCCCACGGATTAGCAGTATCTGAGAAAAGGGCATCGGCGCTGTTCACTCCATTCCAGTGTCTCCCTCTTACAATCTCATGCCTCGGTTTTGCATCTAGCGGCAACATAAACTGGCGCGGGGCCCCGCGCCACTTCGAACCTTCTTTGCCGTGATTGAGAGAACTGGCTGTAGAGGAGTTTTACCAGCATATTGATCGGTTTTGCATTCAGTATCTATCGCTTGAATTACGCACACATGGCCATCGAGTCAAATACTCAAACTTTAACGGAGTCTGTCATGACGTTCACCGGCAACCGACCACCGGGTGGGGGGTGTCTGTTCAGCCCAAACGTCGCTTTTGCATCTGCCGGCAATATTTACTGACACGGGGGCTACACTGGTTCAGATATCTTCTCTTTTGATTGAGAGAACCGGCAGCAGAATCGCTGTACTCGCATATCGCTCGGTTTTGCATTCGGTATACTCCGTTCGCTCGAGCAAGCGCAGTTGTCATTTCGGGATGGACCAGTACCAAGCGTCAGGTGGTGTCGCGATCGTCGCCGGCTGGCCACCGGGTAGGGTAGAGCCCATGTGATAATTACAAGCAGATAACCGAAACCGAGCGTATTGCGCCCGTCTGTAGACCAGCGAGGAGTTGCTCCACACGATTCGTGAACTCAACCCGGAGAAAGTACCCGATTGGGGCGGCGTATACGACCCCGAAGCGGACGCAAGGTGGACCAATATCAGGGGGCCTGACACCCGGCAAATATACAGTCTCCGTGCTCTCCAAGCACTGGGTTCCCAGTTTGACTGGCGTGCAACAAACTAAGCTGAAATCTGGGATTGCTGGCAAAATAATAATCGCGTGTTCAATTAGTCCCTGAACAGTTCTGTATCGAATTCGTCAGCCGATTCGCGGACAAGGCGGTCTTCCCCGTCATGGGCTGCAATCGCACCCTCGTCCAATTCTGGGTTGACCTCTTCGATGGTTTCGGGTACGACCTTCTCTGTGACCTCGAACTCCTCGATTGGGCTGATAACACCCCATGCAGCCCCGATGGCGTGGAGTACAACCGCCAGTGGAGTCAATATCAAGAATACCGGCCATAGTAACGGATGCTTTCTGTAGGCCCACAGGCCAAACAGCATATATATGAATAGAACAGCCAGTAGTGCAGTCGAAATCAGTTCGAAAAATTGGATGCTGACTGTTGCACCGGGGACGAGCGAAGCACCAATAATTAGCAGTGGGATAGCGGGTGAAAATCCCCAGGATACGACACGAGTTAGCGTCAGTGGTTGGTACAATAGCGGGAGGATATGATTATCTTTCAGTGTCCCAGACATCCACCGGCGACGTTGCTTAATCATCGCTTTCAGCGATGGTGGCGCTTGATTTCGAAACCGGGCGTCAACGAGCCGATATTCTAAGTCAAACCGATCCGCAGCTCGCCAGATAAGGTTCGTGTCCTCGGTAATCGTCGCTACGTCCCACGTAAGCTCATCCTCCAACTCGTGTCGAATTGCGAAGCCGCCGCCCCATGCGTACAGCGGATATGAGAGACGCCGGAAGGCACGCTGTTCGAACTGGTAGCCGACTCGAAACACTTCACACAAATAGGCGAGCCGTGAGCCAGTGAAAATCGGTTTTTCAGTAAACTGAACGAAATCTGCATCAGGGAGGCCAGTCAGCCCAGTAACCAGTGTATCTTCGTCGAGATACAGGACATACTCTGCGTCACAGGAAATGTGTCTCCGTGCCCACTCAACGGCACGGCCCTTGTTTGTGGCGTTACAGCTGAATGAGTCCGGTACGACAGATACGGCTGCCCCATCAATATCAATATCCTGTTCAGCGATAACCTTGACTCCAGCAACACCATCAGGAACTGAGTCAACAGTTGCCTGGACAACGTCTTCCGCTCCGATTGTGAGTATGCGAACCTGTAGATCATCTAATCCCCAGGTGTCCATCTCGCTCGAGTTCCACCCAATGCCGAGCGGTAAGACTTCTATTAACCACCAGACCGCAGAGAGCGAATAGACTAACGCTACCCAAATGAGAAACGTCGTTGTCGCGAATAATAGCGTGTCAGTTAGCATCCAATAACCTATAATTAGATTCTTGGATAGTACCCATTTGAACTCACTGCTTTGCTCCAGTTCAGCGCCTGCAGGGATAAACCGAGCAACGTTAACCCAGCCAACGCCAACACCTGAGGCATTTCGGATGGTATCAGACACAAATGGATGGCGCCGTCGGGTTGGGCACTAACGAAATCGAGTGCGCGCATCTAGCACGCCTGTGACGATTGGTTAGAATGGCCGGGGGACTCGACGACGGGCTACTTGGACGAGCACCAACGGTGTGGGAAAAAGTACTTCCCGAGTAGGGCTACGCGATTACGGTTCGGTATCGGTGGCCGGCGGTGCCATTCAGGGAGACTGAGTGGTTGCTACAGTGGCGTGGTGGCCTGACGCTTCTGTATCTGAAGTTCCGCTGCAGATTCTTGTACCACCAGTATCAGCAACCCACCGTGTATTATAGAAGCGCTGGCACGACATTCCTGCCTTGCCACCGCCCGGTATCACTGTCGCTCTAGCGTTGTGAAGAGCTATCACGAACAGGCAGCTGTGGGTGGGTTAGCTGTCCTTGTTTGTTCATACTCGTCGAATGAGGCATATCGGAGTTCTGCCCAATAGAGTCGTCCATCGTACCGAACGAGCCATGACCCAGACTGGCCAGTTGCCGAGACCGCCGTGTGGTCGTAAAACTGGTCAAGCACCGACCGAAATGCCGCGTCACTGGTGTTTTCTGCGCGGTATGTCCCATCAGTCGCCTCGGACACGACGGCTCGGGTATCCGAATCAAGGCCATTCAGTTCGAACGCATACGTGTCACGAAGACACGCAGCGTACGGCCCAGCGCCGTTTGCGACCGGTCTGGGCCGGTACCGGTACACTGTAAGCGGTTGTGACTTATTCGATATTACCTCAAGTTCAATGAGCGTGCCCTCATACCTGACCGCATCGTACTGGCCGTTGGCAATCGCCGACCGGTTCAATTCTGCGGGGGAATAGGTCTGGTCTTGCTTAATGCCTCCCGGCTGAACCTCGTCTTCTTCGAGACTGTCCCTCGAAAGGTACGACACAGGAGAGTGAAGCATCGCTTGGTCGATTGGCGGTAAGTCGTCGTAGTCGGCGACAGTCCAGCCGGTCTGGTCGGTCTCGTTTGTGGTTACATTCTTGTCGAGTCGATACGTCACTTGTCGGCCAGTCGTCGTGTTGACCGCAGCGTACGAGAGCGTATAGAATCGGTCACCAGTCCGATACACCGTCTCGTTAGCGCTATGCGGCGGCTCCGTCGCGGCGACCATCGCTGAGTCGTTCTTCGCGGCCTGACGGAGAACTCGCATACCGCGGTCGCGTTCTTCTGGATCTCCCAACTCTTCTTCAGAGAGCTGTGTACTGGCGTTGTTAGCTAGCTCTTCGTCATCCACTGGCTCCATCGAGAGCGAACCGGCTGGCTGCCCGCAGCCAGCGAGTGCGACGAGACAAAGCGTTGCAGCTGTGACCAGAATCAGCCGTGCTTGCACGTTCATTATGCTAACTGGCTAGAGTTGCGATACTGGTAATCGCCAAAGCCCATCAGCGGGAAGAAGAGGATGCCAAGGAATGCGAGTCCAAGTCCAAACCCGATGCCTCTTCCGAACGCCCGAGCTACGCCAGCATGAATCTTATACACTGCGTAGAGGTTCACAACCGGAACAACAAGCAGTAGCAGCCACCACCATCTGTTCTCACCAATCTGGAGCATCACGTACAGATTATATATCGGGATGATTGCCTTCCAACCTGCGTGGCCGGCTTTACTGAATACCGTCCACATACCAGCGACTTGGACTCCAACAAGGGCTAACTGGAATAGGAGTATTACAGTGGCTGCGGCACCACCGAGGATGTCACTACTTTGGAGGGGAGCTTGCAATTCAAGCGGGACCATATTGGCGTCACACTGCTGAATGATTAAAAAATTAATCAATCTGTCTCATGGCGCAATCGTGTTTTGCGGGTGTGGAATGGATATCTTGGTTTCACATCTAGTGGTAGTCTATACTGATACGGGGGCTACACTGGTTCAGATATCTTCTCTTTTGATTGAGAGAACCGGCAGCAGAATCGCTGTACTCGCATATCGCTCGGTTTTGCATTCGGTATACTCCGTTCGCTCGAGCAAGCGCAGTTGTCATTTCGGGATGGACCGGTTCTAACGGACAGCTGTTGTGGCGATCGTCACCGGCTGGTCACCAGGTAGGGGAGAGCCCATGTGATAATTACAAGCAGATAACCGAAATCGAGCGTATCGTGCTCGTGGGTAAGCCAGTGAGGAGTTGCTCCACACGATTCATGAACTCAACCCGGAGAAAGTACCCGACCGGGGCGGTGTATATGACCCCGAAGCGGACGCAGAGTGGACCAATATCAGGGGAGGCTGACACCCGGTTTTCCTGCCGCCCTCGTACCCGGTGTGATCGGTGTGCAACAAACTACCCCGAAATCCGGAACCACGGACAGTCGAGACTCCCCCAGAGGAAACCATGCCGTTCACGGCGCGAAGGATGTCATGGACTCACTGTGTCAAGCGTGGTTCTGTTCCTTCGCTCCCTCACGGATTTTCTCTGAGCGCTTGCGAACGCGTGAGACGTATCGTTCGATTTTCTCCGGTTTCTCGCCATAGAATGATGCGGCCCAGTGGACATCGACGCTGTCCTGTGTGAGGAAGTAAGCAACGAGTGTATCTCGGCCTGCCTGTATGATTGTTGGCGGGACGCCACGTTTGCCAGTTTCTGCCTCCTGAAACCCGTTCACGTCGAAGTACACGTCGGCATACAGCGTTGCCATCTCAGGATCATCGAACTCGATTCCCTCGTGATCTGGTGCTTTGAACCGGTAGCGAGTCCTATCGCCTGTCGTTTGTTCAACGATACGTACGCCAAGGATGTATTCACGGTAGGTTGAGCTGTCCGTCGGTGCATCGGCGGTGCATGGTTCCGGCATAGTGTCTGTTGGTAGAGGCTTATGATTGTCAGGCAGTTCTGGCTGCGAGGGCCGCTACCGCAGCGAGTGCGACGAGAGCAATCAATATGGGAAGTGCCCCATCCACTCCGGTAGTCGACTGGTTGCCGCCAGTCGTGGTATCGGTCATCCCAGTGGTTTCCATGCTCGACGAGTCCCCAGCGGCTGCTGGGGCTTCGGCCGCACCGGCCACTGCTTCTGTCGGTGCGCCCGCCGAAACTTCGAGGGTTGCCGGCTCGGTCGCGGGTTCGACTACTCCGCCGCCGTCTGCATCAACTTGGCTCGACGCGACGGTCACCTGCGTCTCGCCGCCTTCGACGCCCGTGAGTTGGACCGTTGCGAGCGTTACGTCGCTCGCTCCGGGTTCGATTTGTCCGTTGAGGTCAGCCGCCTCAATCGTGATTGTACTGCCGTTCGAACTAATAATGGGATCAGTCGTGAGCCCGAAGCGGTCGGAGTAGCTCGCGTTCTCGAACCGGGCGACCCCACGGTCATCAATCGCGAGATCGATCTGGTAGCCGGCCAGCCCATTAGGCACGCTGGTGAGAACGACTGATGTGGTCGCCGTCTCACCGGCGACGGTAGGCTCGGTCTTGATGCTGATGGCTGGGTCGCTTTGCCCCACCGCTAGTGTGGGGACCGTCGTTACAAAGACGATAAGTGCGACGAGCGCGAGGGAGAGGCGAGCACATCGGATGGAGCCACGTACCGAAAGGTGGGTGTCGTCTGTCATTGTGTTCCTGTATGGAAAGATGAGATGACTGCCGAATCGCAGTCTTCAGTTGACCTCTTCGTAGAGCTCTGTCACGTCCGCGTAGTCTATCTGCCCGTTCTCGTTGAAGTCGTACGCACCGGTGTTCAGTTGGACGCTGTCAGAATCCAAGTTCAAGAATAGTACTCGAACGTCCTCGTAATCAAGACGGCCGTTACCATTGAGATCCTCGAAGTAACCGTCGCCGTCAGGGTCAGTCGGCGCGTCGCTGCCGACAACCGTCCGTGGCCCACCAATAACGACACCATTTCGTGCTTCTGCTTCGATAGCGTCTCCGGTCTCGTCGTCCATCTGTTCGATGGAGACAGTCAAGTCGGTCGTGCCGCCGCTGTTAGCACGGATATCGAGTGTTGCGAGTGAGACATCCATTGCACCGGCTTGGACGTCGGTACTTCCCAACCGACGTAATCGGTGCAATTGAATCGCCGAATTAACCACGAGAAAGTGTCTGGATCTGGATATGTTCAACCTACCCGATCCAGACGGTTATCTTTCGGCATCGGACGTCAAAGACGTAGCGGAAGAAGTCATTGCCCCTCTCCCGTTGCCGGGTGTCGAGGAGAGTCCCCTCGACCCCGGCGACATCTGGCTCGTCGTCATTTTGGCCTGCGTCAACCAGACATCGATTTGGGAAACCTGCAACGACACCAACGGAACGCCGTGTGACGACACCGTCTTCACGTGGCTCCATACACTTGATCGACACTGGCTTGAGGTTGTCGCCAACCTTCTGCTCGGACGCCTCGCTATGACGATTCTCGACCCTGACCGGTCGAGAATCGTCTCCATCGACTTCATCGACAACCCCTATCACGGCGAGCACTACGCTGACGAAGGCGAACTCTGTTCGATGGCTCCCAAGGACGGGACGACTACCTGCCACCGCTATTGCACGGCGTACGTCGTCTCCAACGAGAAGCCGGTGACGCTGGCGATGACCTATGTCCGCAACGACGAAGACGAGGCCGACGCGGTCGAGCGCGTGCTCGCCCGCGTCGAGAATTACCCCTTCGAAATCGACCTGCTACTTGCCGATAGCGGCTTCTACAATGAGCGCGTCATCCGCCGTGCTCGTGATATCGGCGCAACGGTCGTCCATGTGCCCAAGAAAGGGGAACGCATGAAGGACAAACTCGATGTCCACAAGTCGTACATGACGACCTATCGTATGTACAAGGACAGCGAGCGGGAACTGCGCTTCCCGCTCGCGGTCGCTGTCTCCTACCAGAACGGTGATCGGGGCAAACACGGTGAGGTTGTCCGTGGCTACGTGGCGTGTGGTCTTGCTGATCGCTCGGCCAAGCAAGTCGAACGGCTCTACAGGAAACGCTCAGGCATCGAAACGACCTATCGCTTGCTCCGGCAAGCACGCGGGATCACGACGACACGTGATCCCGTCGTGCGGTTTGCGATCATGCTCGTTGCAGCATTGCTGGAGAACCTATGGCTCGTTCTCAGGTGGGCGGTCGTCGCCCGCCCGCGACGGGGCGGGCGCGACCTGCCCGATGAGTTCACGTTCAAGATGTTCCGTGACTGGATTCGACACGAACTGGAAGAGCAATTACGCCGCCAGTGGAAGATCAAAGCAAACGGGGTCGGTGTGCCAACGTCACAGGCAACGGCCGCGGGCTGACCGGGGTCAGCCCACGGCCTGTCTGGTCGGCGGTAAGCGACAGCTGTCGGCAGATAGTCTCGTGGTTCGGTAGATCTCGCCTGTTCAGAGCGGTGAATTGGAGCTATTTCAGTCTGGGTCGCAGTAGCAGCAGAGACTGACCGTCAAATCATACAGAAAGTGACTGTTTCGTGGCGTTCAGACAGCGCTCTCTCGGCTCGTTCAGGAAGTAACGGACGTTTGTATCGACATCAGCCATGCGGATCGTAGCCGACGAGCCGTCGTCACTGATGGAACTCTCGGTGAGTCCGACCGCATCGGAGAACGAGACGCCAGTGATAGATGCAACTTCAGGGTTCGAGGTACTAACAGTGAGCCGAGCGCCAGAGAAACCAGCGGGAAGCGACGAGGCAGTCAACGGGACACTGCCCGTTGACCCGCTACTGACCGCAGCGGACTCGGCGCTGACAGTGACCTTCGGCTGGTAGACATAGAGACCGTCATTCGGATACGAGCGCGCGGGGCCGCCGAAGCCGTCCTCACAGCAGAGCACGCGGCCGTCCCGCATCGTATAGACGTTGTCGATATTCCGGAGCGCGTCGTCGGCATCTTCTGGGGAGTCAGTAAAGTCAGGACCGGTGATGACCGGTTCGAGCGTCGAGACATTGTAGTTTGATTCGAGCACGCCGCGGTAGACGACGCCGCCGTCGACGCGGTCAAGTTGGACATCGCCCTCGTCGTCCGCGAGCGCGTCGTTGAACTCCGAGATACCGAAGTAGATGAAGTCGCCGGGCTGGGAGTTATCCACGGTGTCGACGCCCTCAGCCTTGTTGAACTCGATGGACGCACCGATCTCTTTGGCGGCTGCGCGGGTCTCCAAGAACGGGACGCGACGGAGTTCTTCGTCAACGCCGTCGGGACCGTTTGCCTCGTACTGTTCGGCCCACTCGACGATGTCCTCGTTCGTGATGTAACTCTGGTTGCCGCTTGCGCTCTGGAGGACTGTAAGGTCGGCTTCTCTGACCGCGTCGGACACCGAGACATCCGTCCCGATTTCGTCCACACTGTATTCCGTGTGCTCTGTGATGTAGTCGGCCTGCGTGATGTCGTCGTACTCCGCGATCCACTCAGCAGCCTCGCCGTTCGTGGCGTGACCGAGCTCCATCCATTCGATTTCCAGTGGAGTCTGTGCGGGAGAGTTACGCTGACCGGCTTCGGCGGCGTTGGCCGCGTCATTGGTAATCTTTGGCGCGTACAGCGTGCCTGCGATGTCGTCTGTGTTGTCGTACTCCGGAATTGGCTCGTCGGCAACGAACTTGTAGACGCCCTTGCTATCACCGTCCGAACAGCCGTAAACAGTCCGCTGGTCGCCCTGAATATCTGGTGCTTCCCACGAGGCCCGTCCCATCACGTAGTACTTGACCGCTTCAGGTTCGTCCGAAGTTGGTTCGCGAAAGTCGACGAAGTACCCATATCGGTATGGATTCGGATACACGTCGTCGAGGAGCGTCATATTATTTTCGCCCCCTGCCTGGTCATCGCGGTCCGCACCGAGGTAGTATGCAAGGAATTCGACGCCGGTCAGGGCCCAAGAGCCCTGTGCATAGAAGCTCTCGTCGAGGTCGCCGCTCTCAGCGTATGACTCGATTGCGTCCGATATCTCGCTCGGGTTCGGCCGGTTCCAGAACTGACACCCGCCGATAAGGCCCTCGCCCGACCCCGCATCAACGATGTCGCTCACCGTCGCCGTCAAGCTGACGCGCGGGTGTGCGTAGTTCTCCTCAGCAGAGATCATCGTCTCCCACGGACTGAGGTCACCATAGCAGTTGATTCGCGTCCCCCCATGCTCACGGAGCGACTCGGTGTTGGTCAGGTTTATCGCGTTCTCGGTGTCCGCGCTCCACTCACCGTT
>NZ_RBWW01000004.1:0-69664 GCF_003634715.1 Haloarcula quadrata | reverse complement strand
TTGATGCTTATCTCAGGTGCTTTCGGCGTCTTCCGGACAGATATTGTCCGCGAGGTTGGCGGATATAAAACCGATAGCGTCACAGAAGACTTTGAGTTGACGCTTCGTTTACACCGCTATCTTTGCGACCAAGACCGTAATTATAATGTCGAATTCGTCCCAGAACCAGTTGTCTGGACAGAGGTCCCGGAATCGCGAACCGCGTTCAGCCGACAGCGACGCCGCTGGTATCGCGGGCTACTTGATACGATGGCTCGACATCGCCAAGTGCTTGGCCGGCGGCAGTACGGGTCTGTTGGGTTGTTCGGATATCCTGCTTTTTTACTCGCGGAGGTGCTTGGACCGCTCGTTGAAGGCCTCGGTTATGTGGTTGTAGCACTTGCGTTTGCGACTGGGACGGCAGACGTGTCGTTCGTATTCATGTACTTCAGTGTTACAGTCGGTATCGGAGTGTTCCTGTCTTGGTTTGGTGTTCTCAGTGAGGTATGGAGCTTCAGACGGTACAATAGGCCAAAGCAAGTCGTCCGCCTACTACTCATAGGAGTCATCGAAAACTTCGGCTTCCGGCAGTGGAAGACACTGATTGCATGGCGGGGGTTGTACGAGTACATTCGTGGCGACACATCGTGGGGTGAAATGAAGCGCTCCGGCTTTGATACCGACTGAGTATTCCATGCGGTTATGAAGCGAGTCATTATTCCAAAATATCAGCAAAGATAGTGTAACACTAGCTCCTTTTCTCGGTTGCATACCTAATTACAGTCATCATGGTTGTCACCGACGATACTGAGGACCAGCCCACTCAACTTCTCTATGTAAACGACGATGAAAACTTTAGAGAACTGCTCTCTGTTAGATTGTCTGCAACTGGTTCTAGTCTGGATGTTTCCACCGTAGCTACTGGTGAAATGGCTATTGAAAGTCTAAACAAGGAATCATTTGATTGTGTTGTAACAGCGTATAGTCTCCCGGAGCGCACTGGTATTGAAATTATACAGCAGATTAATAGGCAATTCAATGAAATTCCTACAATCTTATTCACAGGAAGCGGTAGTGAGGAAGTAGCCCGTGAGGCGACACAGGCTGGTGTCTCTGACTACATCCCAGTCCAAGCGAATCAAGAAAGCTTCGAATTGTTAGCGAATCGTATTGAGACGCTTGTTGATTCAGTGAGAAATAAAACGGCAGCTAAAGAAGCAAAGACCCAACTAGAGCGGACGTTAGAGCGGACGACTGACGAAGTCTATACCGTCGATACAGCCTGGCACATAGAGTATCTCAACGAGAACATGGCTCAAAGAATCGACTATAGCAAAGAAGAAGTAATCGATGAAAATCTTTGGGATAAGTTCCCTAGTCTTACCGGGACTAAATTGGAGGAGAAACTCCGGACTGCAATGGATACTTGTGAGGCGCTATCGTTTGAACAATACCTTGGGGAACCGTTCAATTACTGGGTAAGCGTCAATGTATTCCCGGATAATGACGGAATGTCGGTGTTTTCGCGTGAGATTACAGAGCAAAAGGAACGACAAGCCGAACTTGAGCGGTATGAATCGATAACAGAACGAATGGCAGAAGGAGTCGCTGTGGTCGACAGCAACCAACAGGTAGAGTATGTAAACTCACAAATCGGGTTATTTACTCACATAGATCCCAATGAGATTATTGGTACATCTGCACCGTCTGTCGTGTCGACGGTGAGCACACCAGCAGCAGCGAACCAGTTTGAAACAAATCTGGACTTGGCACTACAAGATGCTAACGAGCCGTTTGAACGAGTAGATGTCCCCGTGAAGCAAGGGGATGAAGAGCGGATATTTGAATGTATGTTTTCATCGTTGCAGCATGATAACGAACAAAAAGCTATTATTACAGTTCGAGATGCTACTGCCGAGCGGAACGCACAGGCCGCATTAGATGAAGCAAACCAACGACTCCAGTCACTCATTCAAGTGACCCCGTCACCTGTCATGGAGATTGACTTAGATGGGGATGTCGTGAGATGGAACCGAGCGGCTGAGGAGACATTTGGCTGGACAAGCGAGGAGGTTATCGGGGAGTTCAATCCAATTGTACCCGAGGACAGGCAAGGGGATTTCTCAGAGAACTTCGAGCGCGTCCTAAGCGGTGAGCGCATCAGACGCAAAGAGGTTCAAAGAGAGACAAAGGACGGTTCATGCTTGGACTTCTACTTGTCAGTAGCTCCGGTCACAAACTCAAACGGTGAGACGACAAATATCATCGCCGTACTAGAGGACATCTCTGAAATTAAACGGCAAGAGCGCCAAGTTCGCCGTAATGACGAAGCGCTACGGTCACTCTATGAGATTAGCGCTGACAAAAATTTGGAGTTCAAGCAGAAAATTGACCGAATGCTTGAGGAGGGCCGACAATACCTTGACCTTCCATTCGCGTTTCTGAGCCGAAAGGGCGGGGATACACAGCACATTGTACGAGGAGCCGGTACACACGAGCTATTACAGACTGGTGCCTCTGAGCCATGGTCAAAGTCCTACTGTCAGAAGACGGCTCAGCAAGACGGTCTCTTGGGTATTCAATATGCCAAGAATGAGGGGTGGGAGTCAACAGCGCCGTATGAGCGGTTCGGCATTGAGTGTTACCTTGGTGGGAAAGTCGTTGTTGACGAGAAAATGTACGGGACGCTTTGCTTCGCTGGGGACGAAGCGCGAGAACAGCCGTTTACCGAAGCAGAGCGATCATATGTTAAGCTACTTGTGCAGTGGGCGAGCTACGAATTAGAACGACAGACGTTTGTCAACAAGTTGGAACAGCTTCAGGAATTGACCACAGAGTTAACAAAGGAAGAGGATCCAGACGCGATTGCACAGATAGCCGTCGACGCCACTGCCGAGATTCTTGGCTTTGAAACGACTGGTATATGGCGACACAATGACGAGTCAGATGTACTTGTTCCAATCGCAAAAGGCGGTACAGCAACAGAAGTAGTTGATGACCAGCCACGTTTTCAGGGAGGTGAGAGCCTTGCTTGGGAAGCCTACACCGCTCAAGAAATGCGCACCTATGATAATGTCCAGCAAGAAAAAGGAGTATACAATGCAGAGACAAACATCCGTGGTGAAATTTTAGCTCCATTGGGGGAACAGGGCCTTCTGGCGACGGCGTCAACGTCAGCTAGTGGGTTTTCCCAAACAGATATAGAATTAGTCCAGATTGTTTCAACAGCAATTGAATCAGCTATCTCTCGGTCTAACCGGGAACAAGATCTACGACGGCAAAACGAACGTCTTGATCAGTTTTCGAGCGTCGTTGCCCACGACCTCCGGAATCCACTCACTATTGCGGCAGGGTTTCTCGAAATTGCTGAAGAAACCGGTGATCACGAACACTTTGAAAAGGTCGAGTCAGCACACACTCGGATAGAACGACTTATTGAGGATTTGCTTACTTTGGCGAGAGGGGAAACAACAGTTGAAGATGTCGAAGAGCTTGATCTCGAAACAATTGTTACTGAAGCTTGGGGGTTTGTCGATACTGCAGAAGCTACGCTGTCAATTACCGATGACATTCCGATGGTTGCGGTCGATAAAAGCCGGCTGACACAAGTATTCGAGAATCTCTTCAGAAACGCTATCGAGCATGGTGGAGAAGACGTTGAGGTTAGCGTGGGTCGGCTAAACGGCGACAGTGGGTTTTTTGTTGAGGACAATGGCACTGGGATTCCAGCCGACAGACGTGAAGAGGTGCTTGAACACGGTGTGACATCCAATGATGGGGGTACTGGGTTTGGCCTCTCAATTGTAAAAGAGATTGCGAAAGCACATGGCTGGACCGTCCGCGTGACCGACGGGGTTGCAGGAGGGGCACGATTTGAGTTTGTTACATCTGAATAGTACTACGATATAAGTAGCTGCTACTGCCTGATCATCAAAACTGGTCATGTATCCAACCAATATCAGTTATTCTTATGAAGTCTGTCATACAATAGTTCTCAACAAATATAATTCACATCTTCTGTGTTGAATATAGCTAATGAATGGCGAAATCACGGAGTTAGGCGCGAGGTCAGGCCTGTATAGCCGACAGTTAGAGGGCGTGAGGCGTATTATATGACACGCTGCTTGTGTGCAAATTCAGATAGTAAAAAGCAGCAGTAGATCAATTTACTATGCTGGGACTGTGCCACTGACACCGAAAGCAACGACGAGCGTGGAGTTACGGTCAACACTGATCCGACGAAGTCGGTGATGAGCGAGCCCCATCTCCACACCAAGAGCCTCTGTGACCACGTCATCAACGTCGCCACCGGGTGTCGACACGGCTGTGAGTTCTGCTACGTGCCAACCACCCCGGCTATCGACAGCCGCGATGAGATGCTCGCCGAGCAAGCGAACGTCGACGATCCACAGACCGACTGGGGGAGCTATCTCCTGTACCGGGACGACCTCCCGGAGCGACTGGACAACATCCTCGACGAGCGTGATCCCAGCGAGCGCAAGCAGACTGAGCGTGGTCGGGGCGTGGTGATGCTGTCTAGCGGCACTGACTGTTACCAGGACCGGCGGACGGCCCAGATAACGCGTGGCGCTGTCGCCGAGCTCATCACACACGATATTCCCATCCGAATCCTCACGCGAAGCCCTGCCGTGACTCGGGACATCGATCTCTTCCAGGCCGCCGGTAACCGCATTACCGTTGGCTCCTCGATTCCGTCCTTCGACGCCACACTCGTCAGGGCGATGGAACCGAACGCTCCGCCGCCGATGACACGCTGGCAGGCGTTAGACGAGCTGCAGCAGGCCGGTGTGTCGGTGTTCGTCTCGATGTCACCCACATATCCCACAATGGACGAAGACGACTTTCACGAGCTACTCAGCTACTTCAGAGCGCTCGGCGAGGTTGTCATCTTCCACGAACCAATCAACCCCCGTGGCGCGAATTTCCAGCAGTGTCTCAACGCCGCCAAGCAAGCCGGCTACGACGACGTTGTCACTGAACTCCAGCAGATGCAAGACAGCCACCAGTACTGGGTCGAGTATGCTCTCAATCAACTGAATACAGTCCAGCAGGTCGCAACGCGCTTCGACGGGCTCGAAGTGCATTCCTGGCCAGACGATGAGCTGGTGCGCTCGACGAGCGGCCAACTTCGGTCGAAGCTCAAGGCAATGCAACAGGCTGTCTCACCGGAGTCGTTTTCTGGAAAGCAGACAGGTACGTCGCCGGAGCAGTCAAAATTAGCCCACGAAACTGACTCTCTCGGACATCTCATCTGATGTGTCTATCAGGCCACTACACTACTGTCTATACTGATCTGTTGAATAGGCTCTGAGTTACAGTTAGTGCGGCTCACAGAGCGGTTCTATGTTTGAGATGGGGAACATCAAGATGATTTCACGGAACTGTCGAGACCAGCCAAGCGCTCGCACGGCGTCGCCGAGCAGGCGCTTAATTGCCGAATACGAGGTTTCGGCCATCTAGCGCCAAGAGTAGCCTTTTGGCCGGATGAGTGCATTATTCGCGGTTGCGTTCAGCGACGAGCCACGATAGTGAACAAGATAGTCGATACGTTCATTGTTCAAGACATCCGGGCTGTAACGCCCATGGCTCGGCTTCTTTCGCACATGGACCAGTCAACACGACGTGCTCGATGGCACGGAATAGCGGTCGGTCTCTTGCGCCCCATGTCTTAGTTCACGCTCTCTTGGGATAGCAGCGTTTCCATCAAGTCAACAGAGCAATATCAATAGTTTTCTTTGGTCACTTACCGCTAGTAGGGTCTCCACTTGGAGGGCTTGAACGTTCAGTTATAGACTGCGGGCTGGAAGACAATGTTGTCAATCTCGAATCGAGCACCTCCATTCTCGCCTTCTATCAGCGAGATCTCCCAGCCATGGCCGACGACAATTTCTTTTACGATACTCAATCCGAACCCGGTATTCGCTGGGTCAGTTGTATATCCAGAGTCGAAAACATCGTCATGCTCATCTTCAGCGATGCCGGGCCCTGTATCCTCAACGTAGATACCTTCGTTAGTTGTCCCGACTTTGATGATTACCTCGCCAGTGCTGTGTTCGATGGCGTTTCGGATGAGATTCTCAAAGATCTGTTTAAGCCGACTGGGATCGGCTTCAAATTTCTTCGAGTCTTGAATATGCAACTGTGCGCCCTTTGTCTGGATTGTATCCCAAACCGAACTGACGATATCTCGAAGCTCAACAGTCTCGGTGTCAGTGATGCTGGTATCGTCTATAGAAAGAGTCGCCACCTTGTCTAAGATTTCATCCATTCGCTGGACCGCGGTTTCGGTTTTTTCCAGCCACTTTTCATTTTCCGTATCGCGATACAAGAACAGGGATTCAGACGCGACACTCACAGGACTCCGTAGATCATGCGAGAGCATTTTTCGCATATTCTGGAGTTGCTCGTTTTGCTGCTCAAGTTCTCGTTCCCGTTGTTTCAGCTCCCCGATATCCCGAGCATTGACGACGAACCCATTGATGAACTCATCGTCAAACAGGTTCTCGCCCCGTGCCTCAACAATTGTCCACCCGCCATCGGGATCCTCGAATCGGAATTCGACCGTTGGCCCCCTGTCTGGGTTTTCAATCGCGGCAAAGAACTCGTTCATCGCCTCTTGGCGATCATCCGGAGGCATATAATCGAAGGCACATTCGCCGATTAACTCTTCTTGCTTGTATCCGAGTGTGTTCTCGCAAGCTGGTGAGATGTACTTGAATTCACCTTTCTTATCGACTATTCCTAGTACGTCTGTTGAGTTTCTGACAACTTTGCTAAACTTCTGCTGGGACCGTTTCAGCGTCTCAGAAGCATGATACTGCTCCACAGCGTTCGAGATGCGATTTGCGAGCAGCGCGTACTGTTCGGGTCCGGTTTGTTTCTCTAGATAGTCCGTGACTCCTTTCGAGATCGCCTCACTGGCGATATCTTCACTACCTTTGCCAGTAAACAGAATGAAGGGGATATTTTTATAATCTTCTCTAATAGCCTCAAGGAACTCTAACCCGTTTAGCGACGGCATATCGTAGTCGCTGACGATTGCATCAACATCGACTTGATCGACTTGTTCGATCGCGTCTGTCGGATCCGCGTGTGTAATTACGCTGAAACCGTCTTTTTCTCGTTCCAGAAAAGTCGAAGTGAGGTCTAAAATATCGGGATCATCATCGACGACAAGTACAGTCATATCTGAGCCATCGTTATGACGAGAGAAGACGTTTGATTTGACCTCGCCGTTAGTATGCATCGTCATGTCAGTCACCCCATCTCCTCATGGTGGGAAAGAATCCTGAGGAAGTATGGTGTCATGACACGGATACCCTGTAGCCAGTGTCGTTCTGTATGCATATCATGCAGTTCGAACGCCAATGCATACCGCATCGCTTCAGGCCCTGGCCCGGATTGACCTGCTCGTGGCTTGTGTGGATACTCGGGATCATTCAACGCGGCTCTGAGTTCGTAAAGTTGTGATTGTTGGAACGGGGTCCAGTAGTCGCCACCAACTTTGTGTCGTCTCCAGGCCCGAACTTTTTCAACCGCATACTGTTGATCAGCACCGATAAGTACAGCTCGTTGTCGTAATTTCTGTAGCGCGGCCGAATAATCTGCCTCTCGCAGTCCGGTTGCGTCAATTTCGCCGCCAGTGAGTTGTTGGAATTCGATCTCGTCCTTTGCAAAGAGCGCGTCAACGAACGCCGTCGAAGCTAGCTCAACCTCATCGGTGTCTAACGTCGGAAACTGGCGCCGGTCTACTTCGATAAGTGATTCAATAGCATCCTCACGGTTCGAGTTATCATGTGCCCTGAACACCTTCGCCAGACTCTCGGACATATCTCGCGCCATCGTTCGAAGCTGTGACTCTTTTGTATCCGACTTGGCCACCCCTATGTGGTTCATTCTTACCGAATGGTTAGTCACTCTGTCATTACTTATATTTTGGCCTAAGTTTAGTTACCAGATATATACTAGGTGTAGCATTTTGAGCGCTCGTGGAGATACCTGCGTTATTAGAAATTGTTCAGAGTAATCCCCTGCAGGCGGAGCAGGTCGGTTGCCTAAGGGCAACGCGTATGATCTGCGCGCAGCTGCCGCCAATAACGGGTTGATCAAGTGATAGAACCACTACGGTGTGGACGGAGTTATTGCAGGCTAATTGATAAGAATTTTTTGCGTTGGGACATTGGCGCCGAATATGCCCTCCGACCCCTCCAGCGATCCAACAGCCGCACCGCGACAATCAGGAATGGCGGCCCCGCCCTCACAGACGGAGCGGATTCAAGCATGGATGTCGGCGAATACCCTGCCAGTTGAGATACTACTAACGGCACTATCGATTGCAGTCTGGGTGATTGCACTGCCGGTCGTAATTTTTGGCTCATTTACCGCGTTAGGCGGCGATACATCGATACTCAGCGCCGGAATGATGATTGTCGCTGCTGGTTCCCTTGGCGTAATTGTACTGGCGGCATGGGTACTAATTCGCACCGTCATCGACATCCGAAATCATGGACCCCCACTCCGTGGCGCGGATAGTACCCGGGCTATCGCGTATGACGGAATTCAGAGTCTGAAAGCGGCCACAGCCGGGGTCTTTGCCACGTCCCTGCTTGCGTATGGCGTACTCTCTCTGACTGTTCAGTCTGGGCCTACGTTAGTGCTCCAGCTGATCGGAGTGTGCGGCATTCTCCTGCCTGTTCTCGTTCTTATACATGGTCTCGGGGCATTCATTGGATACCTTTTTTATTTGAAATAAGTATCGGTATAAACTGGAACTAAGCACTTTCCTGTCGATTATGGCCAGACGATGAGCTGGTGCGCTCGACGAGCGGCCAACTTCGATCAAAGCTCACAGCGATGCAACAAGCCGTCTCTCCAGAGTCGTTCTCCACACGTGCTACGGACGCCTCGCCTGAGCAGTCCGAATTAGCTCGGGACGGCGAATCCGTAGAGCATCTCATCTGATGACCGGTATGTTGTTGGGACCGCTACTTGACATTCTTCAAACAATCAATTTGCATCTCAGGTACAGTAGACAGACTGGTATTGGTTGCGCACCGATAACAAGCCAATTAATTACGAGTGGTACACCTGTATCTAGCAGATAACCAACAGATATATGCGATTACAATAAAATACGGATATGTGCCTCCAGAAAGCGTCGAAACTGAAACCGACAACCCCGTTGAAAAGCACATCCGGCACGCTCACCACCAGACGGATGATGACGAGGTGCGCTATCACCTTCGTGAAGCACTGCAGCTCGTCTACGCCAACGAGGAATAGATCCGATACAGCTTACTCAGAGGAACTGCCCCGTGCAACAACCTCAGCGAAGGCGACGTTTTCTCTAACATCGGTAATCTCCACAGTAACGCGCTCTCCAACCTCGGTGTCGGGAACAATCACTACGAACCCTCGCTCAACACGTGCGAGTCCGTCCGAAACGTCCAGATCCACGCTTGGTCACCGTCACGTTTGATGCCGGTTTCGTCAACGTGGACGATTTCAGCCTCCTGAATCTCTCGACGGATCTGCTCGTACTCACAGCGACCGGCGCGCGCAGCGCGCTCGGTCGCGTGCCACGCGGATGCACCTGAGAGTTCGAGTCCGTGCAGTTGCTCGAAGCGGTCCGCGATTTTCCGGTAGGGAAGGCGGTGATCGTACCGTGACAGGGCAGATTGCGCGATGACGTTCACCCCGAACTGCCCCTCATCGGGGCAGTCGGGGTGAGTCGCAACCGTCTCAGTTCCACAGGAGTCGCATTGGTAGCGGTGTCGGTTGTACTGGGTGACTTCTGGTGGCTGTGGATCCGGGACTTCCTCGACGAGTCGGGGGCTGGCGCCAGCAGGGATGCAATCCATACGAGGAACTTACGCGGGTTGTCCACGACAACGAAATGATCTCACGAGAGCAGACTGTGCCGGTTGTTGAGACCTCGGGGTAAACACGTACTATGAGACAAATCAGCGCTTGCGGAATCAACGCGCGTATTTTCCGCTTATTTCACCGCGTCTTACTGGTGAGTACCAGTTCCAGTATACTGCAAGCGGAGATGGGGCCGTAGATGTTGATATTACGGTTCTATCGATTGTTCAAAGTCGTGGTGACGGGACAGTTTTCTGGCAGCAGACTCGCGAGATCGGGAGCACCACCGCGGCTGATGTTGAACCGGGTGGTTCTGCAAACACAGAGTTTGAATTTAACCTGAATCAGACACGTCTTCAGCTTGAGCGTGTGGAGGAAACCCTGGGTGAGACACCTGGCGACCCAATCGTAGTTGTCCAAGCGCAAACGCAAATGACCGGTCAAGTAAATGGCCGGACAGTTAATCGCGAATTTGTTGATGAAATTCGATTCATTCCCGACGGTGATTCGTTTGTTGTCAATGATCCAGGGGAAATGACGAATACAAGCCGGCAGGTGCGATCAGTTACTACGACACGCGAGTATTCACCGATCAGGAGCATTGGTGGGCCAGCAATACTCGTTGTCAGTGTAGGCGGGCTTGCCAGCCTCGTTTTACTACGTCGCCGTAACCAGATTGCGCTCTCGCCAGCAGAGCGTGACCGACTGACTCATGTGGAGTATGCTGAGTGGATCTCTATTGGAACTCTATCTGAAGATCCACATGATTCTGAGTTGAATGTAGTCGAAATGTCATCGCTCGTCGATCTGGTTAATGTCGCTGCAGATGCCGGTGAACGCGTGGTCTATGACCCGGCTCAAGAGCGATATGCCGTTTTCGATGGTGATCGAATGTACTTCTGTACGCCACCGTTGCAGTGAGTAGTCTCATGATTACATGAACGTCTGACGCAACTATATGTATCACCGATATGTATACAGTATCTGTATATGGCATCAGTACAACGGGCTGCTACGTATGTCGAAAAGGGAGGCGTTGGGAAGACAACCAGCGCCGCCCACATCGCCGTTGCCGCACACAACATGGGTCACGAGGTGCTCCTGGTTGACCTCGCCGGGACACAGAACGACCTCGCGACACACTTCGGGCTCTCCATCGTCGACGAAGAGACGGCCGACGACGGCGTCTCGATCGACGCCCCAATCTCAGCCGTCTTCGGTGACGACTGGGCGTTCCTCCGAGACAACATCGATGACCTGCTGGACCGGATGACATTCCCGACCGACGAGGGCCCGGACCTCATCCCAGCTGACCCGGGTCTGGGTGGCGCGGACAACAACCTCGCGAACGTCCCACTCGAAGAGCGCTACCAAAAACTCGATGGGTTCGTCGAGGACCTCGTCGCCGACCAGTACGACCTCGTCATCTTCGACCTCCCGGGTAAAGAGGACAACATCGCACTCAACGGGCTCTTCGCTGCCCGGAATGTCGTCGCCCCACTGAAGCCCGGTGCCTTCGAACGTGACCAGCTACAGAAGCTGGATGCGACGCTGGAGGAAATCAGTGCTGACCTCGATGTCGACCTCGGCCTGGCGTTGATCATCCCGACGATAATCAGTAGCCAGGAGACCCTCTCAGAATCGTTTGTTGAGTATGTGACAGAGGAGTATCCGGAAATCGTCGGCGAACCCGTCACGAAGACCGCCGACATCGGAAATAACCAGAACGCGGGCCGGACGCTCTTCGCCGTCCCTGACGACGAACTCTATGCGACCGGGAAGCGAGCCCGTGAGGCGTACAGTGCGAACACTGAGCAACTGCTGAGCAGACTCACAGACCGATGAGCGACACCACAGACGACCGCGACCCAGAGGAACTACTCGAACAGTCGAAAGAACAGAAACGGCACCAGAGCGAGCCACAGCAACAAGACACTGAGCCCGACGCGCCGTCGTTGGAGGAGTACATCGCCGACGTCTACGAAGAACTCGATGCTGGCGAAGTACCGACGAACCTCACCATGCGAGATCGGAACCTCGCAGCGTTGATCCGTGGCCTCGACGAGGCTGGGCAACTCGATGCTGTCGGGGCCGATGTTCGCGAGTATCTCGACAGAGATGCCACCGACTCGGAGAGTCGCGGTTCAGTACTTGGGCTGCTTGTCCGGGCAGGACTTGCGGAGGTCCGACCAGATCTTATTGAGGCCGGCGAGGACGGCTACGAGACCTTCACCGAACGGCAAGAGACACAGTTCTGAGTCGCCGTTTCTGCATCACGGATCGGTCATTTGTATGTGCGTGCAGGCCCACATATCGTGTATCTGTATATTGTATCTAGATTTTGTATCCAGATATGCAATCTGTCTCTAGTCTACAGATATTCGATATAGCAATATAGAGTTTACCGGCTCAACGGCTGTGAGTCAGCAGTCACCGTGGGTCACGTCGTCGGATCGTCCACGCCGGCGAAGCCGCTGGCCACATCGACATTGATCACGCCGTCGAAGTCACAGTGTGGGCACGTGATCGACAGCCCGTCGACGGCCCCCACCGCACTGCCTCGAAGAATGCCGTGACAGATAGACCGTGAACAGGACGGACAGGTGACGTGGTCGAGTGCGACGGGTTTCTCGCGGCGCAGACAATCTTTGCAGCCAGCGTATGTAGGCCGAACAGTATTCGAGCGGACGATACGATATGTCGCGCTCTGATTGCCACCGCCACAAGCCGGTCGCGCTTCACCGAACGCAGCTGCCTGTGGGTCCGGGAAGTGGTACTTGTCTGCGCCACCAGTCACGACCACCCACGGGATGTCCTGCGAGAGGATGGTGACATCGTGGACATCGAACGACTGGCTCTCTTCAGTCCAGTCCTCGACCGCAGGAGCGTGTAACGACGCTGTGTAGTGGTCCGGATACGCAACAAGCTCCAAGCCCAACACCGACGCCCCACAGGACAGTCGGCACACGCGCTTGGACTCACGAGCGTCGTTCGGGTCCTCAATGGCCCGATCGACGACATCGGTGACATCCCAGGTTCGGGAGTCGCCATTGACGACGAGGACATCACCTTCCTCGATGCGCTGGATTGTCTCGACAAGCGCCGAGTCTAAGCCAGCGTCGGCAGTCGCAGTTGCGTCGGTCGCACCCATCAGTCATCACCGGGCACCGAATCGGGATGGGCGTTCCAGAGCCGGCGGGCAGGGCCGTTTTTGGGTGGCGTTTCGTAGTCGATGTCGTGGCGGTCAAGCACGCGGTAGATGGAGCGCTTCGAGACATCGTGAGCGGTGGCGAGATCGACAACGGTGACGCCGGCTTCGAGGGCCGCTTCGAGATACGATGCCGACGTATAGGCGTCCGGCGAGAAGTCATCTAGGTCGAGTGCGACGACGAGATCGGCTTGGCACTCGTGCATCGGGGTCTGTGAATCGGGATCAGTCATGGCCGTATATGTCAAGATGACTAGCCGGATTTCCTAGAGTGTTTCGGCGAAAAGCTGAGCGATCAATAGAGCAGTCTATTCAATAAGCCATAGATTTCCACACCATCATATTTGCCCACCGCTTTGCGCTGAGTAGCAGTCGGCGAGTTAATCGACTGTATCGCCCTCATTACGTTTGGTTAGATCACAGCAGAGAACGTATAGATAAGTTTATTTCTGACTCGATGTGAATTATACCCTACCCGAATGGTCCATCAGTGGCAGTGTCGGGAGTGTAAGTTCACAGTCTGGTCGTCGAAGCAGTCAGAACTCGTAGATGCAGTAAAATCCCACTTACTCTCCCATTACAAACACACCGTTGAATCGGACGAGTTCAGCCTCAGGTGGGACTGCCCGTACTGCAACCAGACCAGTCAGAGCTACGACGCCGACGAGGGGCTTGCCAAATTCAAAAATCACCTGTTCAAACACGTCTCCGCACTCATCGACTCTGGTGTTCATGTGGCCGACCGGATTGATCGGGTCGGTAATATCCTGATTCTCTCACCACTAGAAACTGCAGGCGCCGACAACGCCCGCGTGCATTTCACATCGCCGGCAGATGTCGCAGTTTTTGTCACTAATAACCCAGCAGAGCGCGTTCGATTTCTTGACAACGCGCTTCAATCCTGGCCAGCCTGGACGACGATCCTCACGACCAAAGCACAGCCGTTTGCCGATGTTACGGATATTGATCTGGAGGCGGCTCCACTTGACATCGCTATCTTGGATAAGGGAGAGCGTGTCATAGAAAGGGTCACATACGAAGCAGCAGGGTGCGGAAAGTGTGTCCAGCACAACCGCAACCCTGCAAGATTTGGATTCGGTAGACGCCTTCTTGAATGTCGCGGCTACCGAGACAGTACCGCTGTTTGAGCATCTTGAGTTCGAGTTTCTGCTAGAGTACGACGTGTTCGCCCCCGCTTCGAGGGGGCGAACACGGGTGCATCAGCCACCAGACCTCTTTCGCGGCTTTCTGCACTGCTACTACGAGGATGTCTACGGTACACGCCCGGTTGCACGAGAACTTCAGCACGGCCTCGTCTGGTACTATTGCGGGCTCGACAAACCGCCATCCAGAGACACAATCGACCGGTTTCTCACCGACCTAGAACACGTCATCGATGATGTTTTCCAGAGGCTCGTCGAGCAGGCCGCCGCCCGCGGCCTGCTCAACTCAACGTACTCTATCGATTCGACGCACGTTGAAGCGATCCAGTACAACGACGATGCGTCGTGGAACTACGATTCAACGGCCGAAGAGCACTACTACGGGTTCGGCTGTACGATCGTTTCGACCGGTTCAAAGATCCCGATTGCAGCAGAATTCACCCAACGCAAGCAGGCAGACGCTGAGACGGCGATGCGCGTCACAAAAGACGCGCTCGCCGTCGGGACACCGATCTGGATGCTTGGAGACAGTGCCTACGACATTCTTGAGTGGCACGACTTCCTGCTGGAAGTAGGGATTGTACCAGTCGCCCCGTACAACCCACGAAACACTGATGACCCGCTCGATATCGAATACAGGGTCGAAGACCGTATCAAGGAACACAGTGAGGAGGTTCAGCTCAAGCAATCAGTCTTGGATGAGACGTACAACCGCCGTACAGGAGTCGAACGCACCAACGATGCGGTGAAGGACTGCGGCCTCGGGCACGTTCGCGCCCGAGGCCGCGTCCACGCACGAACAGAGGTGTTCATTGCGCTGTGTCTCCGCATCGTTGTCGCAATCACAAATTTCGAGCGAGGAGACGACCCGGGTCGTGAGAAGCTCACACTATGAGGAGGATTCTATGACACGCTCTAAGGGAGTAAGCATGACCGAACTTGGTGAGACGCTCGTTCGTGTCTTGGACGAACAACAAACAAGCAACTCGCGACTAACCGTTGGATTTGATATTCTCAGCGAACTACTTCGTTTATTCGACACTGAGACGGCATTCAAGTTCGTTCACGTCTTAAACTCTCGGCTGGCAAACATGGATGCGCTCACCCACTATTACCTGAATCCGAACGCACAGCCCGAATCAGAAATCAACGTACTCAAGGAACTGTTCGACCTGCAGATTCGGGCAAAGGGTTCACGGTTTAGGACCGTATAAGAGGTGCAGTCAGTCACGCGAACTGTGCTGGTTCGTGTAGTCGGCCGGACTGTCGACATATGTATAGTCGACACCCGTTGTCACAAGTTCTCCCGAGGAGCCGTCGCATATCTCATCAAGAACTGCTTGAACGCGGCTCCGTGCCTCTTCGGATCCACGTTCACGGCTAAGATACACCCGAAGGCGCTTCTCTAACTCGGGACTCCGTAGCTCTGGGAGCACTGCTTCGGCTAGCTGTGCGGTTTCCTCGTCGGGCTTGTCTAGAGCCGAGAGCAGGCAGTCAATCACTTCGGATCGATATCGGTCACCAGTAATGCGGCTCAACAACCAAATCGCTGTCTGCCGGTACCGCCGCCGGGTCCCGTCTGCAGCGATATCAAGTAGCGCCGGCACTGTTGCCTGGACATCTGCTCGAGCCAGTTCGTCGACAACGGTCCCGCGAATGAGTTCGAGTTCCTCTGTGGAGGCCGTCGTGAGTAACTCCAGCAGAGAGAGCATCGCTGCCCGCTGGACCGTCGTTGAGTCGTCATCAAGGGCATCAACAAGGACCACGATAGGTTTTACCGACCCAAACTGTCCGAGTTCATCGACCGCAATGAGCCGAAGCCCCTCCTCGTCTGCCTGGGTTACGGGAACCAACTCTACAAGCGCGCGGTCCGTGCCGATGGCCCCCAGTGCGTTAGCGGCAGCTTCCCGCACTTGCTGTCGATCATCTGAAAGGCGCTCACTTAGTGGTGGGACGACTCGCGGATCTGACAGTCGCCCACACGCCTGCGCAGCCCGGGTTCGAACGCGAGGGGCCGGGTCAGTTAACGCCCTAACCAGGTCCGGGACAGCCGCCGTCGCACCACGTTCGCCAAGTGCCGTCGCCGCGACCATCCGGAACTCAAGGTGGTCAGCTGAGAGCCACTCGGTTAGCAGTGTTGTCGCGGTTCGCTCAGTTGCCTCTGAGCCTCCCATCTCAGCGAGTTCTGCGACCAGATAGTCGAACGCGTCCTCGCCACGCTGATACAACGCGTCGGTCGCAGCCGCGCGAACGCTGTCGTCCTCATCCGATTTAACAGCGCTGACCAGTGCTTTGACAGCCTGCCGTCGCTCGTTGGGGTTCGAGATTTCTGCAATGTTCCCCAGCATTGTGGCCGCTCGTCGTCGAACGTAGTTCTTCCTACTCCGTTTTAGGTGTGCGATAAGCTTCTGAACTTCTGATTCCCGTTCGAGTTTATATAGGAACGTCTCGTTATCACCCGGTTCGTCGTTGAACACCCATGCAGCCTCCGGTTGGTGTTAGTAACTTCGTCATGGTTCTGTTTAGTCTTAAACATATTGTCGCAATACTGGTCCGGCATGACCGCTGGTCGATCCAGCGTCACTATCCGACAACCTGCCGATGATTGACGCCGTCGAAACAGAGTCAAACGAGCAGATTTATCTCTGGAAGGAAGGTGATGAGTAAAGACAGTATGAGGTACGAAAAGATTGTTGTGAGGGAAGCTGGCAGCCTCGGTTCAACCACTGATTCGGAACCGCCGGACATCCGCGATGAGAGCGACCACGGTCAGAAAATGGACCTCAAGACACCAGCATGGGACGCAGTGCGAGCAAATATCAATCCAGGCGAATATGAGCCAAAGACTCACGTCGCAACGATTCACTATGATCTCGACGAGTGGGATTTTGTTATTGAATATTTGGTTGAGGTAGATAGAGAGCGCGCGTAACTTATTCACTTTTCGAGGCGTGTTACGGCGTCCAACGAACGTCGTGGTTAATTCCAAATCCCGACGTTAGCGTAATTACGACTTGTCCGATAAGTCGCGGTTTGGTCACTACATCGTACTGCGAATCTGTTCGGCTAGAAATTCGTACTGTTCAGCAGTTGCCTCCTTTTTTACATAGCCTGTGGGACCGACGGCGATAGCACTACCAATAATCGTCTCACGGTCCTGCGAAGTGAAGAAAACAACCGGGAGTTGTGGATACTTTATCCGAATCATTTGTAGAAATTCAAGTCCATCTGCTCTGGGCATATCGAAGTCTGAAATGACACAGTCTGGCTTGTCGTTGTCGATTATTTCTAGAGCCTCGGTGGCACCAGAAGCTACGACGACACTGAACTGCTCGTCTTCGCGTTCAAGAAATTCCACAGTGAGGTCCTGAAAGTCCGGTTCATCATCAACATGGAGGACTTGGATTGCCTCTTGAACACTACTCGACATATTTAGCTATTTTATGACATTTGCAAAAACGACATGGGCACGATTATCATATTTGATAGCTAGCGCGGACTTTGCGCCGTGCGCGGCCCACGGATGTCACTGCCAGTAAGGTGTCACAGAACAGTTCGCAAGGTGATTATTTTCAGAACTGTCAAAAAGAACCGCCTATTCAGTACGTAAACATACCGAGCGGCCATATCTCAAAGACACGCCTAAGATAATGAGTAACGACTTGTTATATTAGTCGTAACAGACTATCCTATTTTCACTCGGTACACGGGGTGTCCCACCCCGTTCCTACCAGTCGCTAGATACTTTAGTGACGGAAGCTAAAGGAATCGTAATGCGAATTGAAGCGACCGAGGGCAACGAGTACAAAGTATGGTTGAACGACGCTGAAATCGAGGACCTCCGGCGGGCCACTAACAGTCAGCGTGACGACCTCATTATTCAGATCGGTGCGTTCGTTGGCCTGCGTGCCTTCGAGATACCACAGGTTCGGCCCGTCGACGTCAAGCAGACCGAGAGTGGACAGTACCGGCTCCGTATCCAGGCCGGGAAAGATACCAGCGGCAACGGTGGGAAGCCTCGCGATGCCTTCCTCCCCGCCGACGTCGAGCGCGACCTCCAGCGCTTCCAGAACGAGCACAACATCGCGCCGAAAGACCCCTTTATCGATCTGAAGCAACCGGGTGTCCGTGCTGTGGTTCGACGGACAGCTGCACGGGCGGCTGAGGCGACCGGCGACGACGACTTTGAGAAGGTGAGTACGCACGATCTCCGTCGACGGTTCGCCCAACGACTTCTCGTCGACGAGCAGATGAACCCGCGTGTGGTGATGGCCGTCGGTGGCTGGGATTCCTTCGCTGCGATTGAACCATATCTGAACGCCCCCAGTGAGGACGTCATCGACGAAGCCTTCCAGGAGGTCGAGTCTCTATGACCGACGACGATATCGATCCCGAGGACCCGCGACCGACGGGCCACTACCCACGGTTTGCCGACAACGAATGGCACTACGTTTCGGACGAGCTGGCACAGACGATCTCCCTAGGCCCGGCCGGCGATGGTGAGGAAGGCCAGGACTGGGTGCTCACGTACACACCAGAGAGGCGGGACGACGACGACCGCGAGAAGGTGCTGGTCCGGCTCACGCCGAGGGCGTTGCACGAGCTCCATATCGAGACAAAGGACCTCTCGGTTGAACAGCGACAAATGGGCCACCGCGCCGAGTGTGACCTCTGTGGTGAGATGGTCGACCTTGACCGCGCGATACCGAATGCCCGAGGAGAGCCGTGCCACAAGCGCTGCTGGGCCGAGTACACCGGCGCTCCGGATTGGTTCTCAGACTACCTGTGAACGCTTGCCACCACGAGCGATGACCACTTAGAAGATTCACCGAGAACCCAGATTGGTTGTTACGACCAGTCGTGATCGTCGATTCCCTCGTAGTGTTTCAGGCGACTCTCAATCTCCCAGGCTTCCCAGCCACACTCGTGGTACAAGACATCGGCGAGGCTATCGAAGTTGCTCTTGTCGAGTTCGATACCACGATTGCCGCGATAGATGATATACGGCTCACTCCGGAGGTCTGCGTAGACCTCGCGCGCTGTTGGATAGTCGTCGCCAATAGCCGAGAGATTCAGCAGAGCGTCCTCCGTAATCGGTGTGCCCCATTTGTGTTTGGCAATCATCGTAGCCAAGAGAGCACATTTCACCGACGGCTTCTCCATAATCGAGCGATGAAGCCACTCGTATATAAGACCTGTTAATGGTGATTAACGCTAGTGGAAATCCTTATACACGCGTAGAGCAGTTATCCCGTATGAGCAGTATGGACCACGCAGCCGACCGCGGGGAAAAGAAAGAACTCCGGAAGGAACACCCCAGCGGATGGCTCTACCTCACGCAGCACGATGCCATCCCGATTCTCGTCGACGCGTTGCTTGATCTCCCGCCGAACCGTGAGTTCAACAAAACCGAACTCGCAGAGCATGCAGGCGTTACGCGCCAGACGGTCGGCAACTATACCGACCTCTTACTCGAGGTCGAACTCATCGAAGTGGTTCCAGACACGTCCCCACGTCGATACCGAGTTGCGGACAGCGATGTCGTTCGAGAACTCTTCGAGCTGAACAGCGCGCTCAACAACGTCGGAAGCGAGTAAGACACCTCCGTTGCTGTCATGTCTGGATATTCGACACTCCTCCCGTAAAGGGTGAACTACTGGCTCAACTCGACCTGTGACCGACGAAGACACCAGCGGAGTGCTATGGCGCAGCAGTACTAGTGGTTCCGTTCGAACCAGTAAACGGGATATCGACCTCAAGGCCATCGTAGACCAATTTTGGCGTCTTCGCCTTCCCTGATCCGCCGCCTTCGAACTCGAGGACACCAATATCTGCCAGTTCGGAGAGATTCCGGTGAACTTGCTTGTAGTCGCAGTCTACCAGATCAGCGGCCTCGCGAATACTCGCGGGTTCGTGTTCAGAGATTGCCTCTAACAATTCCAGGTTCTTCGGGCTGAGGAGGCGATTGAGTTGGTCGTATGATTCGAAATTCAGTCTCGGTTGGACGTCCTCGAAGTTGTCGCCTTCCTGTGCGGCTTTGATGCGACTGCGGGTTCGCCGATCGAGACGGTCGCGTTCGCCGATGGTGACTTTGAACGTGGGCATAGTATGGTCCTCCGTCTGCCGGATGGTCACAGCAACACATAGCCGTCTTTGACATCCCGCCAGTCTTCGATGGTGGTGTAGGACGACATCCGCTACCCTATGGTATCAACTCCATAAGAATAAGCCTATGAACCTCTCTACATAGGAAGCGGGTGACGCGAGCTTGGTCGGTGCAAACTACTCCCGACGCTCACTCAGCAGTTCATCCGGGAGTTCGTCGACAGCTGCTGTCAGCTCTGCATGGCCTGCCTCAAGCACATCTCGCCCAGTTGGCGTGAGTGCGTATCGGCTCGTCCGCTTGTCCGGTATCAAATCGACCAGCCACCCCCGGTCAACCAGCTTGCTAAGGACGCGATACACCTGTTTGTCTGACACCGAGAGGTGCTGTTCGCCCACCGCATCAATCACTGCTCCGCCCCACATCGCCCAGTCCTCCTGTTCCATCTTACTGATCTCGGCGAGGATACGTCGCTCAGTTGCCGTCAGTTCGACCCACTCCTCCAGCGCCCCAGATCCCTCGCCGTCGCTCAGTCGTGACTCACTCATCAATACTCTCTCCAGCACAATCAAGACGCGCGCGTTCGCAGCGTTGTGAGTGGCCGACAGACTGTGACATCAACACGAACATCAGTACCAGCTGATAGCAGTTGAACATCCTAGTAGATTCCGGCGCCACTTGACTGGGACTGTGACATCCCAAACAGAACTATACTCTACTTCTGATATGTAGTACTCGCTGCGGGTGCTGTGAGTGGACGCAGCAGGTCAGTCAATATGCACAGACTGGGCGGTTGGGGGGTCCCCCCTTCCGTTCCAGTTCCGGAAACGCGCGCGTACCGCTCACCGCAAAAACGTCACAACAATGTCGTCAGTGTCACTACCCAGCCAATATCTCCCCTTTCTGCCACCATCGACCGTACCTGACAGGGTTCGTATATATCCAGTACTGACTACTGCTCACAGTCGAGTCAGCGGGCTGTGGCAGCGGGCAGATCCACACGGGTCGTTACCGAAGGTATGCTGGTGAGGTCCACGGCGTACGCGCTCGAGTTCATCACACAGACGAGCGCGTGTATGAGAGCCCACGGATTTATTCTAGTCGCCTGTCAACTATTCTGCGATGACCACTGTGGCTCTCAGCACTGCAGTCGCTGGTGACAGGAACAAGCCGGCAGCTAGCTTCGACCACCACTGCAAGGCACTCGCCGATGAGAGAGGGCCCGCAATAGAATGCCACGAGGCAACTATCGGTACTAGCCAGCCACAGCTGCACACCCACTGATGTTGATAGGCGAAGATCCTGACGGCGACGGCTACACTGTTCGAACACAGCAAGGCCAGCCCATCGTCATCGGTCGACCGGCGCCGAGTCAATACCCCTCTGATGCCCACGAAATCCGTCAGCGCTTCAATATTCCCGCCTTCGATCCCGAAGCCTTCTATCGACGAACGGGGGCAGCCCTTTCTGGTGTCTATCCGGATATGCTCATCCATATCGAAGATGCAGCTGACGGGCCAGATACCGTCACCAGTCCGAAAGCCAGTCTCACGCTCATTGAGGCCCCGAAAGGCTCCGGGAAGTCCACTGCTATCGACCAGTTTGCCACGTACCAGATGGAACACAACGGCGAGCGAATTGTCCGCAACGGTCGTCAGCAGAGTTCAGACTGGCGTCGACTCCGCGACTGGACAACGCTCTGGTTACCAGAGGGGATTGATGTCAACGGCCGCTGGATGGAGGCTGTCGACCGCGACGCGCCCACTCCAGCGGAGCTGGTCCGGGCGGTGCGCTACTACACTGACGTGTTCGATCTCATCGAGCAGCTCCAGGACCATCCGAAAGGGACGTTCAATGTCGTCTATCCCGATCCGTTGTTCCGGGGCTGTGAAAGAGCAATGGCCATTCCGGATACGACGACCGAACAGCCGAAGTTCACGCCGCAGGGCGAAGACAAGCCGACTCCGGTTGTACACTGGTGGTTTGGGTTTCTCGCCGCCCGGACATTCCGCGGAACGCGGGTTGACAGCGATGGTGACCGAAATTGGATGACCGTCTATCTCGATGAATTCGGAATGCTTGCCCCGGAATCCACGAGTGGTGGCGAGGCAGGCCATTGGACCTACGAGTGTGTCGAGATCATGTCTGACACCGCGAAGGAAATGCGGTCGGCCGGAGTGTCGCTCGTCGGCGCCGCTCATCACGAGGAAGATGTCCACAATCACTGGCTCAAGGAGTTTGATTACTGGGTCGAGTTGAGTAATCGCGAGCGCCCGAATCGAACGACGAAGGCAGAAACACCCAAGCCGTTCCGAGGCCTCAAGCAAGATCAGAATCTCTTCGCGTCCCGGCCACCGGGCTATGGACTCTGCTATACCGAAAGTCGGTTTTCCGAGTTCCAGTTCACTGACCTGGGCTATCCACATGAGACACCGGAGTTCCAGTTCCGGCTGAGTGTTCCCGAGTCTGCTGCTGACGATGAGAGCGATGATGCCGTCCAGGTCGCGACCGATGAGGCTGGGCAGCCCACGATCGTCGAAGAGTATACCGCAGTCGATGGCGCCGTCCATGAGCTGCGTGTCCTCGCACCCGGAAGCGGGCTGATCGATATCGGTGGCGATGAACCGGAGATTGTCGAGTCGCCGTCGAGCCCATATCCGGACGGATCGTTCCCAGACAGCCCGCTGCGAGAGACGGCTGAGGGGTATGAACTCCTCTTTGAGCGGGCAGCGGGCGAGATCATCGTCGCTGCACGCGTCTCTCATCACTGAAACGATGCGACAGTGGACCGCAATCTGTCGAGGGCCCGGTTCGAGGCGAGTTGAAGGCTATTCAGCGATCAGGGCAGCAAACGCCTCGTCGTCGTGATGGTCGGTGCTTGACCCAGTCTGTGTGGTGGTCGGCTGTTCGCGGAGTTCCTCGAGCGTGACGTAGTCCTCGGAGTCTTCCTCGGATTCTGCCTCGTGGAAGACAGCCTCAACGGGCTCGTCGACGTCGGGACGGTGCACCAGCGGCGTCCCGTCTCGGTCGGCGTCGACGGCGGCGCCGTTCGAGATAGCACCCTGTGTCGCACAGTTCCGACAAGCATGGACCTCGTCATCATCGTTCCCGAACACGCGTGCGTACTGTGCATTGACTGGCTCGCCACAATTCAGGCAGGAGACGGAGGTCACCATAGCACGGTATCGGCTGGCACGCCTAGTAAAGCACCAGCCCATTTTGACAGGTGTCAACGAATTGGTGTCAAAATGGGAGTGGTTTTTACGCTCGTCTTCACCGAACAGCAGGAGTGTGGCCATTCACTGGCGATGGTCGTGAAATATAATGCCAAGCATTAACAAGCTCAATGTTCGCGGCAACTCCGGCATGGTAACGATTCCAAAAGACGAACTCGATATGTGTGGGCTGCTGGATGAGGATGGAACCCCCGATACCGAGATTCAATTCCTCGTCAAAATGGAACAGCCCGGCGAGTGGCGGATCTCTGTGCTCGACGAGTCGTGTGTCGACGATTCCTGGTACACTGGCGACACACCCGAGACCGGTGTGCAGGTCGGTGCCGGTGGCGGAAGCCGGGGGTAGGGGTACTGAATCCGAACTTTAGTCGCCAACACAGTTGAACGAAGGTCCTACCGCAGACTTACTCAGCGTCCGGCCCAAAGAACGGCAGTGCGTCAAAGATGCCGCGTTTGTCTGGCTCATCCTGTATTCGGACTTTGTAATCTGCCCACAGCGTGTTGAGAGCACCAATCATTGAACCACCGACAACCTCCAGCATCGGGATGGTTGGTGTGCCAGCTTCCATTGTTATCGGGTTGAAATAGACACCCAATTCAGCCATCTGTATTCCCATGATAACGATGAGGACCATCGAGACAAGGGTGCCCTTCGCCAATCGGCGTGGTCGTACAATCTTAAGCTCACAGTCATCAGGCAGATACTCTGCTTTCTCTTTCTGAAGACGGGCTTTCGTCAGAGCACCAATAGCAACCGAACACCAACCCAGAACGCTCGCAGCAGTCGTATGTGCAAACGTCTGCAGCGATGTCTGCCCTGTCGGACCACGGTCGGGATTGACGTCGATATTGCCCAATTCATCAGCTGGTGTGATCTCCGCCGGGAAGGCTGCCTCCAGCGTCGGCCGCATATATCTGATGAATTGTTTGAACCACGGACTGTCACCGGCATAGGCCTCTGCGGCCACTTGGCCCGAGGAAGCCCCGCGCATTGAGGCAACATCGTCGGCTCGATCGAGCCACTCACTGTACGTTTCGATAAAACAAGTATACCAGAACTGCCGGAAGTGCTTCGGTGTCGGCTTATTTCCGTTTGGCAGCGTTGCGTCTGTCCGCTCGCCGATGGCTGCGATCTTGTCTCGTACCCACTGCGCTGACCGGGCACCATCGGCAGACCGGTCACTCGGGAGGATCGTACCGTCATACGATGGGTCCTGCTCCAGTGTCTCGAAGTACGACCGGACGAAATCGACACCGATGACCAGTGGCATCTGTCCCGGACCGTTCTTGCGGGCATCCGAGAAGGTCATGTGCGGTACCTCGGCATCGAGCACGAAGGCATCGCGATCTTCGTCCCCACAGATCGAACTTGGTCGGACGCCGTATCCCGCCAGCGCGAGTATCAGGAATTGCTCGACACGGGTTTCACAGGCCTCAAAATACGCTTTCACGAGATCAGTTGTCGCGGCGAATCCCGGTCCGTTGGTCGTTTCAGTCCAGCCGGATCGGTCGACCAGCGCTGTAATCGGCTCATGCTCAACGTACCCATCTTTGTACGAATCGTGCAGAAAGTCCCGAAACGTGGTGATGTAGTTAGATCGTGTCTGGCTATTCTCGAACTCGGTTTTCAGAGCTCGCATCAGGTGTTTTGCCCGCCGGACACAGACCGTCTGTTCACCACGGCCATACTTCAGCAGATTTCCGGTTCCGATGCACTGTTCAGACAGTTCCATGATGCGCCGGAGATGGGTTCGGGCGTCGCCGATGGATGTGCTATTGAGACGTTCACCCACGTCCTCGTGGTAGGCTAGCCAGTCCTCCAGACGCCTGATCAGCTCCCCATCAGAGCAAGGCCACTCTTTGTGCCGTTCATCGAATCCACACTCCTCAAGGAGGAACGTATCGGGTGTGTACCCGAGCTCACGAGCCCGGCGAAGAAACTGCCGATAGCCGTTCTCTCGGAGCCACTCGTGTGTGGGTTTTTGTGTGGGATCTAACCCCTGCTCAAGTCGTTTTTCACGAACCTCGGCAGGAAACCGCTCCCGCATATATTGTTCTGTCCACCTGCGTGGCATTACGAGAGACTCTAGCTGCTGGCTTACAAATGTCTACGGGAGGTTTCAGTCGTTGGCCAGTCCAAACCCATCGCAGTGGTGTCTCTGCGTCGTTGTGTTCTTCCCAAGAGAGAATCCGGAGACGGCAACACAATGGGGCATCTGTCTAGTTTGTCAGCCCCAATCCAAAGATAGCGCACAATCGGCAGACAGCGATAGGTTCAGCAGTGAGCGAGGCTGGTGTGGATTCCTCGTCCCCGCTCACAGAGTGTGTCCTGGACACGAGGGTCGAGCTGGTCACGAAATTTGAAATCGTTGCTGATGCCAATAACGCCAACCTTTGCCGAGTCGAGATTCCCGTTGGCTCTGGCTCGAGGAAGCTCATAGAGCAACTCATCTCGGTCGCCGATTGAATCAACTTCATCAAGCACGATGAGAATGGTCCCACCGATGGCCTCAAGCTCCTGATAGAGCTTTTTGAACACGGTTTGCTGTGGATACCCGGTCGTACTGATTTCGCCGCCGGATGGACGGAGTTCATTGACGAGTTCCACAGCGACCTGATACGAGGAGTTGAGCGTCTTGCAATTGAGCGAAATAATGGAGAGATCGATGTCATCGTACGCAGCGACGTCGTCCTGAAGTCGGTCAAGAAGGTAGTCGGTGACGGCTGTTTTCCCGACACCCGTATTTCCGTAGAGAAAGATGTTATTTGGTTCCCACCCATCGATTACCGGCTGGAGAGCGTTCATATACTCCTCAATTTCTTCATCCCGTTCCTCAATCCGTTCCGGTTGGTAGGACTCCCCCAGGGCGTCTTTGTTCCGGAAGATGTTTTGCTTCCGCTCGAACCGACGCATAGAGAATCTTTCACAAGTGGAGTATATAAAACCACCTCTGCATCTGTTTCAAGTGAAGCCACTCACACACACCACTGTTTCGAGTGAAGAACTAGACTAGAGTAGTTACTAGAACAACAGTCCACTGTTTCATCTAAAGCGCTGACACTAGTCTAATTGGCCAGAATCCCGATTCTGGTGATAGCGGTATTGAAACTCTTGTTTTTAGCTGCTTTGTGGTCAGTGACTGATTGCTGGGGTTCCACAGGGTCTCCACCCATTCCCGGCTTCACATGAAAGAGTGGTGTGTCTCTCCCCCCGGGATTCCGTGTCTTTACCTCCGACACCGACTCCAGACTAACCAACAGCCTACCCCTTTCCCGACTGATTGTTGGTTAGTGCTGTTTGACAGTAGTCGGTTTGCAGACGCCGCCTTCTGATGGCCCCATGATCTGATCACGTTGACCGCCTCCAGAGTTGCTGGTGCTGGGTTGAAGCGCGATTACGATCGGCCGTTCATCTGTCCCGTGGGGATTCTTGGCTCTGTCCGGTTTCCACGGGCTGATTCAATCCCCTCGGCTGAGTCTGACGTTCCATCTTACACCCGGGTGTAAGAGCATTTCTGGCAGAAGCGCTTCCAGAAGCGGCTATTTCTCCATCAGGGACTCAATACAGGACTGCTGGGTGTAAGATGGTCATGGAAACTTGGATCGGCCCCATCTTACACCTGTAGTAACAGTTGTTGCAAATACGATTTCTAATAGGTGTCCATCCTGCGTGGAAAAATTCATATGTGATGAGTCGGCAGTACTCTTACTGTTACATGAGTACAGCGCCACCTGAGATGGGGACGCATTTGACTCTGGACTTGTGGCATCCGGAATGTTGGGCTATTCAGGCAACTGAAGAGCTGCCTGGAGGAGTGCTAGCTCACGCAATCTATGATACTATAGGTGGTGGTTCAGCGAAAACGAGTGGAATCTTCACAGCATACGGTGAATCAGAGTCAGAGGTCACCGATTTACTTGCTCACATCGAGTCGTCATCGCTGACTGGGGAGTTGCGTGAGGTCGAGACGCGGTTTGATACCCAACGTGTCGCCTCTGGGACCGTCTCATACGAGTTCTTCTTAGAGTACGACCCAAACGACATGATTTGCCCGCAGCTGCTTGAGCATGGATTTGTCCACAACGCCCCCGGACGAATTGAGGATGGACGGGAATCCTGGCATGTCTGCTATGCAGGGGAACGTTCAGAGATTACTTCAGAGTTAGACAGCATCCGTGAGCGTACAGAGGCAGAGATTGATATCGCCCGCATCTCAAGCGGTGGGCAGGAAGATAGACGCTCACAACTTCTGAATACGCTAACCCCGAAACAGCGCAATGCATTCAAACTCGCTCAGGAGAGGGGATACTACGAGTGGCCGCGTGAAGTCTCTACTCGAGAACTGGCAGACGAGTTTGGTGTCGCAAAGACAACTTTTCTCGGCCATCTCCGGCGGGCAGAATCGGTGTTGCTCGACTTCTAAGCGAACCTGATGTAGCACCGCTGTTAGTTATGTGTACTGCTCGCACATAACGGAGATACGCTATGCAATAACAGATTCTTTTAAAGAAACGTCCATGGTCGGACTGTTATCTTTGTTTGCATATGTTCCACTAAGACGCAGTATGGTAGACGATACCAGCAAAGTTAATCGCCGAAGTGTTCTCAAAACAGTTGGAGCGACCGGTGTCGTCGGGCTGGCCGGTTGTATCAGTACAGACGGAAACGGAACTGCGACTGATCCAGATGGTACGGTGACTGGATCCAGCGGCCCGGATACAATCACCTTCGGTCAACCGGCAGCACTCACCGGCCAGTGGGACTTCCTCCAGCCAGGCGTCTCGCAGGCGGCTGATGCCGCAGTTCAGCATATCAATGATGCAGGCGGACCACTCGGCGCAGAACTTAGTATCTCACGCCGAGACACTGCAGTCAACCCACAGGAGGCCCGTACCGTCGTGACTCAGTTGTTAGAAAACGACAATGCGGCCGCGATTCTCGGGCTGTTTTCCAGTGAGATCAACCCACTCTGGAACTTCCTGCAAGAGCAGCAGGCCCCAATCCTCACGCCGTGGCCTGGTTCAACGTTCCTTGACACCCGTGGTGGGGACAAGATGACTCCGAGCGACACCAGTGATGACGAGTGGGTATGGCGGCCAATTGTCGGCGACACTGTCCACACTTCAGGAAACGCTACCTACACGCTTGATCAAGGCTACAACAATATCGGTGTTCTCACTGGCAACACAGAGGGCGAACGAAGCTACGTGAATGGGTTCCTCAACACATTCGAGGCAAACGGTGGCACGGTTGCGAACCGCGTTGAGGTTAGCCTCGGTCAATCAAACTACCAGTCTGCACTCAACCGCCTCTTTCAGGCAGACTTCGATGCATTCCTGGTCAGTTTCCCGCAGGAGTCTGCAATTACGGCACTGAGCGACTGGGCGGATGGCGGCTACGGCGGTCAGCCAATTCTCTCCGACACTCTCGCTCAGCAAGCAGTTATCGATCAGGTCGGCAGTGGGCTCAACGGAGCATGGGCGGCTACCCCTGGGCAATCCGGACCCAGCTACGACACCTTCGAGGAGATTTATCAGCAGGCCGGTGATGCAGAGATAAACGGGTGGACTCCGCCATCGTGGGACGCAGCACAGGTCGCTGCGCTTGCAATTGAGCGCGCTGGCGAGGCCTCACATGAAGCCATACAGAAAAACATCGGGAAGGTCACTCGCAGTGGTGGCACAACTGTTTCAACGTTTGCGGAGGGGAAAGAAGCTCTCGCAAATGGTGATGAGATTTCCTACCAGGGTGCTGCGACGCCAACGAACTTCACCGCACATGGAAATGTCTTCGGCTCAGTCACAATCCGGACCGCACAAGACGGTGAGTTCGTTGTGACGGACGAAGTTGCGGCTGACGCCATCCGTGACTCCGTTCCGGAGGGAGAATACTAACCAATGGGATTGGCCCAGAATGTCATCCTTGGGCTTGTAACCGGGTCATACATCGCAATCGCAGCCGTGGGGTTCACGCTCATCTATGGCATCGTGAACATGATCAACTTTGCATACGGCGAGTACCTCACCATCGGGGCGTTCATCGGCTTACTCGCCGCCCAGACGCTTCCCATTCCATTGGCTGGAGCAGTTATCGTGGCGATGGTCGGCGGGGGAATTTTCAGTCTCATCTTTGCCCGAGTGTTCTTTACGCCGATTAACGAGACGGGTCCAATTCCAATGTTGCTGACCTCAATTGGACTGGGCTTGGCTCTTCGGAACGTAGTTCGACTTCTCGCTGGCCGCAACGCACGGTATTTCGACACACAGACAGCAACGTTCCGGTTCGAGGGACTTCCCCCAATCTCTGTCGGTCCAGCAGATCTGCTTGGGAACTTCTTTGTAACGTCTCAGCAACTCGTCGTCGTCGGCTGTGCACTTGCCGTGTTCGCACTCCTCCATCTCTTGTTGACACGCACAGATGTGGGACTCGCTATGCGCGCGATGGGCGATGATGAGAGTCTTGCTCGTGTCCGTGGCATCAACACCCAACGAATCCGCGATAGCGTTTGGGTACTCGCTGGAATTCTCGCCGGTCTATCAGGTGTACTCGTTGCCGTTCAGACCAGTGCGAATGCTACGACGGGCTACAGCTATATTCTCCAGATTCTTGCCGCTGCCATCCTAGGTGGAGCAGGAAGTCCATATGGAGCGATTGCTGGTGCATACATCATCGGCCTTGTATTGGCTTTCTCATCTGCGTTGCTACCATCCGGGATGGTTGGACTCTCGTCTGCAGTGGCGTTTGCTGTCCTCATCACGGTCCTATTGGTCAAGCCAAGCGGTATTACAGGAACGGAGGTACGTGAAGCGTGAGTCGCTTCGATTGGCTTCCGTCGAAATCTGGTGATATCCCGTTACTTGCCGGCGTGCTTGCAGCCGTCCTGGCAGTAGGACTCGCCGTCTCACCCCTTATCGTGTCACTTCCAGGATCAATGTACGTCTTCGTTGAGGTTGCGACGACGTTCGTCATCTATGGACTACTTATTTTGGGACTGAATCTGCAATACGGGTTTGCGGGGCTCGTAAACTTCGGTCACGTCGTGTTCTTCGCCGTCGGTGCCTACACTGTTGCAATTCTCTCGGCGCAGAATACATTTGCCGGCATTGGACTCGGGTTGCCATGGCCAATCGCAGTTGTAGCCGGCGTCGGAACCGCCGCACTTGTCGGGGCGATTGTTGCGATGACCTCTCTCCGACTGCGTGGTGACTTCCTCGCCATTGTGACTCTCGCAACGGCGGAGATCTTCCACTCGATTACGGTCAATTTCAAGGGTATCTTCGGTGGGAACGTAGGTATCCTCGGTATTCCGCAGCCAGTGGCGAATCTTGCACAGAACACTCAGACTGCGATGACTGCACACCTTCTGTTGTTCGGTGGTCTCACTCTCGTGACGTTAGGTGGAATCACCCGGCTGACAAATGCACCGTACGGACGTGTGCTGCGTGCAATCAGAGCTGACGAGCTGGTGTCACGCTCCATCGGGAAGCCAGTCTTCTCGTACAAGATGCAGTCGTTCGTGTATGGGGCAGCACTTGCTGGCTTCGCTGGAGGCCTCTTCGCGCTGTACAACGGTGCAGTCGCTCCTGGCTTCTTCACAATTCAGGTCACCGTTACGATTTGGATTGGGATGCTTTTGGGCGGCGCAGCAAACCATCGAGCAGTGCTCATCGGACTCGCAGTTATCATGTCGTTACGGCTGTTCTCGCGATTCGCGCTCGATATCACACCGATCTCATCAAGTGCATTCGCCTCCGTCCGGCTCATTATCATTGGGCTCATCCTCGTCGCGATTATCCGGTTCCGACCGGCGGGAATCTTTGGAGATGCTAAGCAGCTGGGGGTCGATACATGACACTGCTCAACGTCGAGGAACTCGGGAAACGGTTCGGAGGCATTCAGGCACTTGAAGATGTCTCCGTTAGCATTGATGAGGGTGAACTCGTTGGAGTTATTGGCCCGAACGGTGCGGGGAAATCAACATTCTTCAACTGTGTTAGCGGTGTCATCACGCCCGATTCCGGTACGGTTCGCTTCAATAGTGAGGATGTCACAGAAGCTGAACCGGAAACCCTCGCCCGCGACGGGCTAGTTCGAACGTTCCAACACACTCGGGAGCTACAGACGATGACGGTCAGGGAGAACGTTCGGCTGGCTGCACCGAACCACCCTGGTGAGCGAACGCTTCCAGCACTGCTTCGGACCAAGTCCATGACTAATCGCGAGGCCAGCGTCCGCGAGCAGGCAGACGACCTCATCGAGTCCTTTGAGTTGAGCCATCTTGTTGACGAGTATAGCAGTAGTCTCTCCGGTGGCCAACGCAAACTGCTCGAGCTTGCGCGTACGCTCATGCTTGATCCGACACTACTCATGCTGGATGAGCCATTCGCCGGGGTAAACCCGACGTTGACGAACGAGATTGCAGACCATATCAAACAGCTGAATGATGGGGGGATGACGATCGTCGTAATCGAACACGAACTTGAAACATTGGCAGAGCTCGTCGATCGACTCATCGTGCTGCAACAGGGGAAGCTACTGGTTGATGGGGAACCTGACGAGGTGCTGTCAGATGAACGAGTTATTGAAGCATATCTTGGTGGTGGCGAATGAGTCTGCTCGATATTCAGAATCTTGACGCAGGTTACGGCGACTTGCAGATTCTGACCGATATCGACCTCTCAGTCGATGAGGGAGAGTACGTCTCGATTGTCGGCCCAAACGGTGCCGGCAAGTCAACAGTGATGAAGACGATCGTCGGAATCGCCTCTCATCTTGGCGGAGAAATTTCATACCGTGGGTCAGATGTGAGTAAGATGCCCCCGGAAGAGGTTATCCGTGAAGGCATTGCGTACGTCCCTCAAACCGCGAATATCTTCCCATCTTTGAGTATTGATGAGAATCTACGCCTCGGTGCATACGTCCTGGATGAGGTGCCAACTGATCGCCAGCAGGCCATCTACAACCGATTCCAGCCGCTTTCGGACCGGCGGAATCAACAAGCCGGATCGCTCTCAGGCGGTCAGCGACAAATGCTCGCGATGGGCTGCGCGCTGATGCTCGATCCTGACTTGCTGTTGCTTGACGAGCCATCTGCTGGACTGGCGCCGAATCTGGTTGACGATATGTTCGACCGGATTGATGATATCAATGACGCTGGAACGACGATTCTAATGGTTGAACAGAACGCCAAGGAAGCGCTACAGAGATGTGATCGAGGGTATGTCCTTGCGAATGGGCAAAACCGCGATGAAGGACCAGGTAACGAACTGCTCCATGATGAGGAGGTTCGACAGCGGTTCCTTGGTGGCTAAGGACGAACAATATTTTTTAGCTGCTGATAGCAGGTTCGAGGAGCGACCGCATCACTCGCCTGATAGCTCGCGCTCGGGAGCCTTAGCGTCTCACCGCGGGTAAGAAATGTTATCCCAAGCAGTGTTGTTTGGTTACACATGGTCTTGCTGCTCTCCGATGAGGCACTCTCTCCGCTCATCGAACTCGATGCCGTTGCAGAGGTTGTCGGGGACGCACTGCTTGAACAGGCGGCGGGTCGTGTCGAACGCCCTCCGCGACCACATTACGAGATTGGAGCTGACTTGGAATCTGAGGAGCCACTCGCGACTGGGTTAGTGATGCCCGCATACATTCACGGGTCGGACTATTTCGCGACGAAGTTAGTGAGTGTCCATGACGAGAATCCTTCGTATGGATTACCAACCATTCATGCACAACTTGTACTCAACGATGCACATACCGGACAACCGGCGTCAGTAATGAACGCCACGCGTATCACGAACGCTCGGACGGGAAGTATCGGTGGACTTGCCGCACGTGCATTAGCGAAGACACCAGCAACTGTCGCTGTCATCGGGGCCGGCCAGCAGGCTAGGTGGCAAACACGCGCTATCGATGCCCTCATCGAGATTGATAGCGTGCGTATTTACTCACCAAGCGACTCCAAGCACGATTGTGTTGACGACCTTTCAACACACGGAATCGATGCAACAGCGGCAACCTCAGTTAGTGAGGCAGTGAGGGAGGCAGATATCGTTGTGACGGCAACTACGAGCCACAGCCCAGTGCTGCCAACAGATACCGTATCTTCTGACACGCTTGTCATTGCCGTAGGCGCGTACCAAGCGAGTATGCAGGAGCTCGAACCGGCGCTATTCGAGCGTGCTAACCGAGTCTTTGCTGATGTCCCTGAGGAAGTAGCTCAAATCGGGGACCTGACCGCAACCGACTACACCGAAGCAGATCTCCTGCCACTGGCAACGGTCCTGGATGGAACTGCCGCTCCACGCGACCCAGAAGAGATAGTCATTGTCGAAAGCGTCGGTAGCGCTGTCTTCGATGCGGCAACCGCTAGCCACCTGTACGAACGCGCACTTGACCACGATGTCGGGTCCGAACAGTCAATCTAGCCGAGATTATCCGTGATGATTCCAATATAGGGCCTGTCAATTGGCGTCTTCAGAGTTAGCCAGTCGACGCTGTGGGTAGCGATGGAGGCTTGCGTCTCAATTGGGAATGGTGACACCCGGTCCGTTGTTCCGAGCAGATATGCCACCGGAAGCGGGCCAAATCTATCAAGCCGTTCTCGGAGCCAGCCGCTGTTGTCGGGTTCAGCAAGTATAACGGGTGTCCCTGGAAAATCGGCTACTTCTGCAGGGAGACTATCATCGACATACTGGGGGGAATTCAGTCCAAATGCTGTTTCGAATCGTGCTGTAGCATGCTCGAGGTTCGAAACAGCAAGGACAACTCGTTCGATCCCAGTGAGTGGATGGTCCGTCAAGTCTGCTGTCGGCGTGATACGTTCGCTACGGGGCGTTTCATCCTCAATGAGGAACGGGAGTGTTTTGCCAGGATCTCCTCCCCCGAGCGAGGCTAATTGCCACTCGACTCGAGTTCCATCCTCGCGTACGCGCTGATAGCTATCTGGCCCATCAACCGTAACGTCTCGCTCGCGAAGTCGAAGCGAGACTGCTTCAATATCATCAACGCGAATTGCCCATGCACAAGACCCACCACCCTTCTGGATCGGTACATGCCACCACGGTGAGATAGCCGTCTTATCAAACGCAGAAATATATTCAATATAACTACCATCTTGAAAGCCGGTAACCGCCATATGAGTGACGCCATTTGAGTGTTCTCCGCCGTACTCAGTCGGTAACCCAGCCTCTGCCGCCGCAGTTTGCAGCTGTTCGAGGTCAGTTGCTGCGATGGTTACATGGTCAATCTCGAGGTCCATGGGGGCGCTACTGTCTTGAGCCGTATGTGAATATCTATCGGGGGTGACTTACCAGTAGTTCCGGATTTCGGGGTAGTTTGTTGCACGCCGATCACACCGGGTACCCGGTGCGCTGAGGGGGGTACGAGGACTGCAGGAAAACCGGGTGTCAGCCTCCCCTGATATTGGTCCACCCTGCGTCCTCTTCGGGGTCATATACACCGCCCCAGTCGGGTACTTTCTCCGGGTTGAGTTCATGAATCGCGTGGAGCGGTCCTTCGCTGGTCTACAGACGGGCGCAATACGCTCGGTTTCGGTTATCTGCTTGTAATTACCACATGGGCTCTCCCCTACCCAGTGACCAGCCGGCGACGATCGCGACACCACCTGACGCTTGGGGCCGGTCCATCCCGAAATGACAACTGCGCTTGCTCGAGCGAACGGAGTATACCGAATGCAAAACCAAGACATTCGATTCTCGCCTCCCACTCTCCATCTCTCCCCCTTCCCCTCTCGTTCCCTTTGTCCTCCTCTGGTCGCTGTCCCTCGTTGCGGCGGTTTCAGGTCGCGTTCTTCGTTGTCGTCGCCGCCTTCCCTCCCACCGTCGCTTCGGACTCGCCGTTCGGTTGCCGTCGACGTCGTCGTTGTTCTCGCCGCCCCCGTCGCCTCGCCGCCCCCGCAGTGTCGCTGACTCGTCGTCGACGCCGCCCCCATCCCCCACCGTCGTTTCGCTCTCGGTACAGTCACGATCGCGTCTCCCCGCACACTCATCCCTCACTGTCGCATCGCGACTACGACTCTCGACGTCGTTGACCGGGCCCACTCCCTGCTCTCGCATCGTGATCTGGCCCTCGCCTCTTGTTGTCGCCCCACCGCCGCTGTTCGTCGTCGGGTGTCGTGTCGTCTCGGTGGTCCCCCCATGTCGTCGTGCCCCGCCGGTTCGGTCTTGCTTCCAGTTCGATCGTTGGTCGCCTTCGATGCTGGTCGCTGTTCGGATCGAGGTGTCCCTCGCTGGTCGGTGTCCCTCGCTGGTCGATTCTCGCTTCCCGTCGCTCGTCGAGTTGTTGCCGCCGGGTCAGTCCTGCTGGTGGTGTCGTAGATCGAGATCCGGTGCTATCGATCAGTTGGTGATCTGTCGTCGTGTCTTGAGTCTGGTTCGCCTCTCGTTCGATGTCGGTCCTTCGAGTCAGGCTCCCCTGCTGCCTCGCAGTCGTTGTTGTCTCCCTTCGCCGCCGGCGCTGGTTGTGGCTCTTCCGTGGCCTCCTGCTGGTGGTGGTTGCTGGTCTGTCGTCGGCCCCTGTTCATCGCCTCATTTCTCCCGTCTTCTGTGCCGCTCACTCAGGGTTCCATCCACTATCATATCTCTGATAGTCTCCTCCTCGTCCGTCTCCCGTCTCCCCCACTTTCCCCCGCCTGTTTCTTGGCTCCGGCCCGAATCGTTCGCTACGCGACTATCCACTGAACTTCATCTCCCCTGAACCCTAATTGTGTGAATTCGGCTGAACTGCGACGGGGGTAGGAGGTTGCTCTATAGGGCCTCTAAAGCTATCTCTGCTTATGGCTGAACAACGACGCTCGATTTGGTGGGTGGTGTTCTAAATACGAACCCCCTGAATTCGGCCGCCGTCTGGTAATTAGCTATGATGATGAGTATAATATATATCTTTTTATACATGCCTCTGAATCGGGTGCCGTCTGGTAATTAGAAGAATGAGACGGGTGAATTAGAAGCTAATTACGAACCCCGTCTAACTCGCTCCCGTCTGGTAATTACGGAACTAATTACGGCCTTGTCGAATCCGGCTGCCGTCTGGTAATTAGCGGTGGGATGGAGCAGGCGATGATCGGGATTGAGAGGTTATTACAGACGGCCCCAATCGGGTCGCTGTCTGGTAATTACAGAACTAATTACGGCCTTGTCGAATCCGGCTGCCGTCTGGTAATTAGCGGTGAGATGGAGCAGGCGATGATCGGGATTGAGAGGTTATTACAGACGGCCCCAATCAGGTCGCTGTCTGGTAATTACCGAACTAATCACTACCCCCTGCGAATCGACTTCCGTCTGGTAATTAGTGGTGTAGACACCCACCGAAATACATAGAGTATGTGGTAAGAGTGGCGATCAGAATAACACTATCGAGCTGTTGGTCACGGTGCTGAGCCGCGTCGGTTGTGGTGCGTGCTGCGTGTGAAGGTGGTGGTGTGAATCTGCGTTCGGTTGTCGACGAACCCGCTTTCGAGATCGGTGCGGAGTAGCTCGTGTAGACGGTCGGGTGGCCGCGAGATTTCCATTTGTTAGCCTTGTATTGAGGGTCGGGGGGTCGCGCTCCATTCGTGAGCCATTTTTGTTTCGACAGTCGGGGGGTCGCGCTCCATTTATGAGTCATTTTTGCGTCGACAGTTGGGGGGTCGTTTTCCATTTCCGCGTTAGGAATCGCTGAAGCGGGGGAATTGGTAGCAGAAACTGATCGCATCTCGCTGGGTCGAAACAGCAACTCGATGATATCGCTCTCGCAAGTGTGATTCCGAGTTTGAGGGCTTCGATGGTGGCGGGCGAGTATAAGACACACTTCTTGTACCTCAACGGCCAGTGAATAGTGAGCCTGAAGAGAGTCGTCGAATAGTTTTGCGTCGAGAGTGAGACAGGCGTGGGTTAGGAGTCGTGTGGGGGACTGCTGGGCCTGGGAGGGTAATTCAGGAGTGGGTCGGCGTGGAGCGAGCCTGTTGTTTGTCTCGCTTTAGGCAGTGATCTGTTGGGGATCGTCACTGCTAGCGTCTCCGAGAGGTTGGGCTCTCGCGAGAAACAAATGGAGGGTCGGGGGTGACGACGCTGTGACTACGGCCGGCTTCCGGTGGTCGTGCGGGAGCTGCTAGTCGGTAGCTTCAGACTCGTCGGTGGTGCTGTCGGCTTCAGATGCATCTGTATTGACGACCTCGCCGTCTTGATCAAGGTCGACTCGGAAGCCGCCATCAACATGCTCGCCGCCGATGTCGTCATCCCACTCGAGAGGGTAGCGGATCGTTTCGCAGTAGTTCTGAATTTGGGTGCTATATTTCAGGTCGGCTCCGTGCTTTTTGCCGCTTCGAAGTCAGCTTCGCGAACTCCGTGGAGGAGCTTGAGGCTGGTCACTCGCACTCCGGTGTGGTCGAAATGGTAGGGAAGTTCGTGACTGAAACACGCTGTTCGAGCAACTCTGTGGAATCAACAACGTGCTACGGATGAGCGAAGTGGTGAAAACAGATGGGGAGCGCTCGCAAACCACTCTCCAAGGACTGGAGGTTAATTGAACGAGTCGAGCGTTGTCGTCTCCATCAACTCACTGATCCGGTTGTTCTCTTTGAGAACCTCCGTGACGATCTCCTCTCTGAGGTCCAGATCGTACTGGTTATAGATTCCACCAGAGAGTCCCTCGTTTCTCTGCTCCATGTGGACAAAACCATTGAGCGACAGTTGATTAAGCCGATCATGGATGGTTCGCGTTGACTTCACATCGGTGTTGATATCGTATGCGATCTTCTCGTAGACATCGTACACCGTCTGTTTCATTGCCGGCGTCTCACCATTGAGTGACAGACTGAGGAGAGCCTGGAGCACGAGTTTCGACTGAGTCGGAAGATCGCGGAGCTGGCTCCGTGTCTTCCCCCGCTCAACTTCCTCGTATGCTTCCTCAACATGCGCTTCGGTTATCGAGTCAACACCATTCTCGTCTGCGATATCGCCCGATTCCTTGAGAATGTCGAGAGCGTGACGCGCCGACCCCGTATCCTGTGCTGCCAGTGCTGCAGTCTTGGCGATGACTGGCTTGTCAACGACGCCGTCCAGAAAGGCCTTTTTCGCCCGCTGTGAGGGTGTCATAGAACAGTTACCACACCAAAGAGCAGGGTGAATGCTGAGGTGGTATGGACTCAGCGACCCTGCAGAATGAGCCTTCGGTAGAGTCGTTCTTCAATGTCGCGGAGACCGAGACGTTAGCGTTGTTTGAGCATCTCTCCTTCGAGTTTCTTGGCGAGTTCGATGTGTTCGCCCCGGCGGAGACGGGGCGAACACGAGAGCATAAACCACCAGAGATGCTGCGTGGGTTCCTCCACTGCTATTACCGTGATATCTACGGAATTCGTCCTGCTGAGCGGGAGCTTCAGAACACGGTTGTCTGGCTGAGCTGTGGCTTCGATCGACCGCCGTCAAGAGACGCGGTCGATCGGTTCCTTACTGACCTCGAACACGTCGTCGACGAAGTCTTTGACCACCTCGTCGAGCAGGCCGCCCGGCGCGGCCTGCTCGACTTGACCTACTGCATCGATTCAACCGACGTGAGGGCGATGCCCGCTGACCAAGATGCGTCGAAATGCTACGATCCAACCGATGAAGAGTACTACTACGGCTACGGCTGTACGATTGTTTCGACCGGACAAAAAATACCGATTGCAGCGGAGTTCACCGAGAGCAAACAAGCGCCAGAAGAGACGGCGATGCGCGTCACCTGTGATGCGCTCGCCGTCGCCAAGCCGATTTGGATGGTCGGTGACAGCGCCTACGACACCCTCGACTGGCACGACCACCTGCTGGCCACAGGGGTCGTGCCAGTCGCCCCGTACAATGCTAGAAACGCTGACGACCCGAAAGATATCGAATACAGGGTCGAGGACCGCATTGAGAAACACAGCGAGGATGTACAGCTGAAACAATCGATACTAAACCAGACGTACAATCGCCGCACTGGAGTGGAACGAACCAACGAATCAGTGAAGGACTGCGGCCTCGGGCGAACGTAGTGGCTAAACTAACTTATTGAGATAGTTGTCAAGGTGATTCTCGATCCACGAGGAGGCGAAGCTAAGTTGATTAGTCAGATTCCCGAACAGTTCTGTGATTTGTCTTCGATACTCGTCGCCACCTTCGACAATGAACGGCGAAGACTCCCACCCAAAGTTTTTACTATTTAATGAATTTGCTCCATCAACCTGTCCAATAGACTTATAACCGAACCAAATACATAATACTGAACAAGATGAGTGCCGACGACAACCTAACCATCTCGTTCAGTAAGGCAGTCGATGAGAAGGGCAGACTCGTCATCCCAAAAGAACACCGTCAGGCATTGACCATCGAGGGGCGGAAAGCACTCGTTGAATTCGAGGCTACAAAAGTAACCTACCTCGATGAAGACGACGGAGGTGACGGCGAATAGAGTAGCCACTCAGAATGTACGTGTTAGCCCCAAGAGGGGCTGACACGGGCCACCCGCGATTCAGCGCATATGATTGTGGAAAGGTCCTGTGCGCTAAATCGTTGGAGCGTGTGGGCCGTGTCTGCTCCTTATCGCTCCAGACTATTAGTTCTCTCCCATCGTCAGCTGAGCCTCTAATACGGAGTACTGGCCGATGAAAGCCGTAAATTCCGGCGAAACTTGGCTATTCGGTGGTGCGCAGTGAAACTCTCACTCAGGGGTCAGGACCGACTTGATGCAACTAGAGTCGATGTTAGCGACGCACCCCCATCTGATGTCTTGCATTCTATCCTGTCGTCTAGACCCTTCCAGACTACTCTCACTGATGCAGTTCGGCAACTACTTGCAGGAACATCGAAGCGTGAGTGGACGTCGACGCTTCGCGACGCTGGGGTGACTGCTCGCGACGGTCGATACGCACAGCTGGTGGGTTGGCTTGACGCCGCCAGAGAACCCGATGCCGCCCCTGACCGAACACCGCCGGAAAGCGTGGCACACGAAAACGCACTCCGATACACTGCTGCTCTTGGACAAGGCCAAGTTGCTCCTGTCTGGGCCGACTACCCGACGCTCGATGAAGCAATAGACTCCGATCTTGCTGACGGACCACTCGCCATCCTTGCTGCTGCTGACCAGACACCTACTATTGCAGCCCATATCGACAAGACTGACTTTGCAGAGCAACCCCGACAGCAGCGCGAGAATACGTTCAGACTGCTCTCTGTCCTCGACACGCAGTGTGATGTATATCTACTCTGTACAGGCCGCACGGCCTGCTGGCTGGCCAACACGCATCGCTCTGACCTGCCGTTGGACTTTGACGACTACCTAAATACTACCCATGACAGCGATCACCCGGCTGAGAAGGTTGTTGACGACGCTCTCAGTGCGCTTGACCCCGAGGGTGGACCCGTCCAACTCTTGCGGGCGTTAAGCGATGAGCCGACAGAAACGGTCCCACAGGCGTCCCTACCCGAAATGCTTCGTCGCGACAGTTCAACGGTAAGCCAGTATCTCAGTACCCTCAAAGAGCTTGGACTGGTTGACTGCTACTCAGTTGGTGCCGGCAATCATATTTCGCTCCGTGATAGCGGTTCGGAAGTGTTAGCCCGTCTCGATGCTGAAGTCTGCCGCCAATCTGAAATCGATTCGCTGTTTGGCGGTACCGGAAAGTCTCGCAAGAGGCCGTGTAATCCCGCGCCTGAGAGGGAGGGGGAGGGACCGCCTGGACAGCACCCGCCAGCCGCCGCCGGCACCGCTGCCGCCTCCGCAGACGATTCCGCCACCGCTCCGTATCGCACACGCTTCCTTGACCGCACAACTAACGAAATCGTACTAGCAACTACTGTCATCGGGCCTTGCTGCCTTTCTATTTTTCCTCACAGATTCGGAGCCTGGTCGAACGAACGAGCTCTACGACCGCTACAAAAAATTCTGCGAAACTGTTGGCACAGAGCCCCGCTCAAACAAGCGGTTCCAAGATTTCCTTAACGTTCATGAAAGAGCCTACCGCAGAACCGTCTCTTATACGATAACTAATGTTTTCACACACACCCCCCACTTACGAAATGTTCTGACCTAAGTTAGACGGGGCAGAAAAGCTCGCTAGGTGGGCTGGTCAGTCATGAAACCCAGCTAGAGTGCCTGTTACACCAGAATATGGGAGGAGCGGTCAAGATCAGCCACTAGTGCGGTGTAGCGGCGGCGTTTCCTTGCCACTACACGCAGTAGTTGCAGTGTGAATACTGTTGCCGTGCCTGCTGTTTAAGCTTTTCCACTAGAAAAGGTTAATCTGGAAACAGCACTTTCAGCACTCCTACTCGGAGATTACCGCTTTTATCGTGTTTTCAGGACCTCTGCTAGGGGGGCCACCCACTCTACAATCTCGGAAAACATTTCGCAAGTGGGGTGTGTGTGTGGCCGACGATTCTATTTGGTTTATATCGATATTTTGATATACATTCTTCCCTTCGCGTTTAACCCTATTACATTTCTCACGGGGATGGTGAGAAATACGCGATCTTGATCAAATGTATCCGTTTACCCGGCGGCTTGAACAACTGGTACGGCGTGAGCCCGTGAGATCATTTCGTTGTCTCAGACGACTCGCTTGAGTTCCTCATATGGATTGCGTCCCTGCTGGCCCAGACCCCGCGGCGGCGTTCCTGCATCGACTCACTCAGAAACACGATGTCGCCGAGTCGGTGTTTCTTGTTGATGCTGGCGGCTATCTGACTGCCCTCTCACGTCACGATTTGAGCGGTCAGCTCGACTATCGAATTCGGAACCACATCGAAAAGTGGTTCCAGACTGTGACCGTGCGAATCGACCGCTCCCATTCTTTCTGGAGGGGCAGTCAATCCAGCGCGAAACAGTGGTTACGACGCTTCAGACACCACTACAACCACGCACGACCGAACCAAGCACTCGACGGGAAAACGCCAGCCGAGGTCATCCAGAACTAGACAGTGCCAAATTCAAAGTCAACCACAGGTTCGGAACTAACTGATAAAGCCAGAACGAGCTCTGGTGAGCAGGTCAGACGCACTGCGCGTTCATGTCTCGCGGTAGCTTGACACTGGTTCCACCACCTGACGCGCTGAGGGCGACGGTGAGCATCTCCGCCGTCGTCGCGTTCGCACACTCAACCGTCGCCACCACGCTACCCCGTTCGCCACTATTGAGCGACTTGGGAGCGTCGACGGCCGTGACGTTCAATCGCTGGTTGTCCTCGGCACCGGTTACCACTACATCGAGGTCGACGGAATGGTCGAACCGGTTCTCGACAGTCAGCAGCGTCACGTTCTCTGTCGCGTTGCGTTCGACTTCGACCGATTGCACGTCGATGCCCACGAACGCATCCTCGTCGTCTGCCACGGCCACTTCGATCGAGCGCCCGGCTGACATACTGGTCACCGCCCCAGTCTGTGCGACGAGCGTCATCGAAAGGGCCAGCGCACAGAGCGCGACCGATACGGAGCCGAGGTTCACCTGTCGCTCACCTCCGGCGGCTTGTCGGTCCCACCGAGGCGCAGCCGCGAATACGTGACGTACGTGTGGACGACAGCAGAGACCAGCAGCGTCACCACGAGAAACGCCGCACAGGAAGCGTCGGGAACCGACGCCAGCGGCCAGAGGTCCGCCCACGCCGCCACCAGCATTGCAATCCCAACCCCCGAGAGACCCAGATAGTAGAGGCTCCACGGGATGTCGGCCCCCGGAACCACGTCGAGGTACACCTCCAGGTCGGCGACGGCCTCGTCCAGTTCAACCGTCTCCCGCGTCGCGTCGTAGTCCACGAACCCCCTGTCGTCCATCTTCGGGAGGTGGTGCTGGTGCAGCGCCGTCTTCACGCGCTTGGTCTCGCCAGACGAGAGGTAGTGGATGGACTTATTGTTCTCCCACGCTGCCACCTGTTCGGCCAGCTCCCTGAGGTACACCCGCCGGTCCTGTTGCTTCAGATAGTGGAACACGTACCGCCGTCGTCTGTTGCTGAGGACTTCGAACACCGCTTCTTCCGTCGGTATCTGATTCCGGTCCTGTCCTCCGCCGCCTTGGGAAGAATCTACTAAGGTTTCGCTCATACATACTGCCACCACGCAGTTCCCGCAGACTGGTCATTGTTACCCCATAGTATAGTTATTGAATTTGTAATTATCAGTAAGTTGACTCTATTACCCTACTGGGACCCACAGTTCTGTGGCCCTGATGAGTAAGGTCTGATTACAGCCCTGCAAACACTGTTTACATGCCGCAAGCGATGATTGCGGCGGTACAATCGGTCTTTGCAGTGTGGCCGGCGTGTATACCAAAGTGGTGATAGGTTATGTCCACAAGTGAGCGCACCCCGGACATGGTGTCGGTGACGTGACTGGTCGAACGGGTGTGCATACGGAGACAATACAATGCAACGACGCAAATTCCTCGTCGGTATGGGATCGCTCGCCGCCGGCTCAGCGGCTGCAATGGGTACTGGTGCGTTCGCTAGTGTTGAGGCGACTCGTACCGTTGGTGTCAATGTGGCAGGTGACAAATCCGCCTACCTCGGTCTGACGGAGACCTCACCGTACGCGGAACACAACGGGAAACAACTCGTTCTGGACTTCAGTGACAACAATAACGGTGGCAGCGGTATCAACGCTGACTCGGTCACGACTTTTGATGGCGTTTTCCGGATGACTAACAACGGTCCGAACGATCTCGATATTACTATCGATAAATCCGGATTGGCGAACCCAGACAAATGGTTCTTTGTCCCGAAAGAAGTGTACGAAGAGTACAGTGGTTCCTACCCCGAAGATAGCTTCTACCCGAGTTGGGACGACTTCGGCGGATACGAAACTACCAACGCAAGTGGAGGCGGTCTCGACTCGGGTAACTCTACGCTAGTTGGTGTGGCGATTGACGCGCGGGACAGGGCCAGTCTACCAGGTGGCGAAATCAGATTCGCCGTCACGGATACGGATGGGCCGTACGGAAGCGGATAACACCTTGAGTACCTGACACTCAGATGTAACGTCCTCCTCACTTTCTGTCGCACCAAATGAGTCGACAAATCTAGTCTCTCAAGCTACTGATGAAGTTTTCATTATTGACGCATACGCCAATGAGGAGGTTATCTGGTATCTGAAAGAGACATCTGAGGATGTCCGAAAACGTATCCTCACACAAGGAAAAAGAAAAACTTGAGTAATGCATCTAAAAAATTCGGTCGCGTCGGAAAACCGTTCAGACTTCACCTCCATTCGCTGTGACTGACACGCTACATCGTATCTTTCCGTGAGTTGACCGTTGGAGAAACTCATCGAAGAACTCGTGGTAGTAGTCGGGATTAGCGTATTTCGTCAGAGACAACTGCAACAGCGCATCTAACCCTTCTTCGCTCCACTGCATCCAGTCACGCTTGCATCGCTTGGCTACCTCCCCCATTGCTCGTTCGACAGGGTTCGAGGTCCACGGCACCTCGAACCCGTCTGTCGCATCCTCAGCAAACGTCACCATCGAGTCCAGACCACGCCGAAGATACGATGCTGCTTTCGGCGAAGAGAGTTGCTCTAACTGCCATGCTGTCTTCTCTATCCGCTCTTTCGTTCGGGCGATCCGCTTGCGGATCGCCGAATACTCCTCCCGCGGACGATGCTTCTCGACAGAGTTCTTGAGGTGGAACAACTCTCCAGCGACCTCCGAAATGATCTCTTTACGATCCTCCAGTGAAAGTACTCCGTCGTCCCACAGCTTGTACCCAAGTGTGCGCGGAACGTGAGACAAATCGAGTTGGTGATCCCAGTTTTCCGGCGAGAACAACCAAGGCTACCCAAGGGGCGAGCCAACGGTCGACAGACGGAGCTTCAAAATAGCAGAAATGTGCTGGTATATCAGTTGGTATGAATGCAGCGAATCTATTCCTGAGCGCAGTGGTCCGGACTGGGATTGGTCAGCCATCATCGAAATCAAAAGTAGAATAAGGTATTTTCGGGCAGATCCAATAACCCCGAATATGGTAACGGTTAGGAAATACAAATGTCCTGACTGTGGATACACACGAACTGGGACTGTACACACTTCCGACGACTGTTATGGTGACATAATCAAGGTCGGGGACACGTGGCGGTGTGAGGTCTGCGGAACCGCTCCTACCGGGACTCTTAGTTGCGTCAAATGTGGGACAACGATCCCAGCAAGTAACAAATACGAAGTTGAACAGTAGGCAAGCCTATCGCTCACCTATTCCACCGTCTCTGGTAGATAAAAACCAGACGCACAACAACTGGTAAGAGGTCTCAACGTCTGACTTAGATATTATATCTACTAGTACGCTGTCAAATAGAGTCGATATTCTAAATGCCGTAAATATACAATTTTAGCGCATCTAACAGCCATTGACTAATTCGGTCGATACGTTTATCCTAGTTACTCGGTAAGTATCTGGCATGGCCAACACTATGGCTGCGGGCCGGAGTGTGATCAAGCGCGGCGGGACGTCTCTGTACCTGGGCATCAAGAGAGAGTGGCTGGCTGCGGCCGGGACTGAACCTGAGGGGGTCTTCCGGCTCGGCCTCCGTGATATCGAGGATTCGTCGATGACGGTGCGACTCCACATCGACCAGGACTATTGTGAAACGACACTGGGGCCGGGCGCATACGATATCGATATCGTCGACATCCAGACCGGCCTCCAGTGGTGCTTACCAGCCGATATCAGAAACAAGTACGGCATCACCAACCAATTCGTCTGGAACGCTGAGTTCACCGGTGAGCATATTGATTACGAGCTGGTCTCGCCGACGATTCAAGAGCAATATCAGCTTAGCTGAATCTGGCGGCACCCTTAACAGCAGCTACCAATGGCAGGCTGAACAGGGAAGGTGAACGCGCAGATGGTGCAAAAGAGGAGGCAGTGATTTATTTTGAGAGGGAACAACAGTGAGCCTGTGGAAGAAAAGCGAGCTGTTTCACCCGTTATTTCCGTTATTCTGATGGTCGCAATTGCAGTCATACTAGCCGCAACGATTGCCACGTTCGTACTTGGATTCGCAGAGGATGTCGATAATCCTGCGCCATCGGTCGGTCAGACAAGTGGTGAATTTGTTGCTGGCGGCGATCGTGACCAGCAGGTTGTTCGGATCACACACGTTGCCGGTGACAGCGTGGCCGTCGAGAACATCGAGATCATTGTTCGTGCGTCTGGCCCTGGTGTGGATACCGAGGCGCGGTTAGTGGATCTGCCGAGTACAGCTTCATCCAAGCTGTTGAATGAGAATATCGATGGAAACGATGACTTGATCGATCAGAGGTCGGGATCAACCAAGCTCATCGCTGATGATGGGACGGATGTCTGGTCGGCAGGAGAAACGATTGAATTCAGGGTGAATAGCGGGACAGCTGATTTCCGTGACGGTGAGACACCAGCAGCCAACGAGCTTGAAGTCGATATCGTCTATGTAGATAGCGAATCAAGCGCCACTCTGTTTGAGGAAACGTTTCGCCCATAATTAAGATATGTTGACCCATAAAGCCGGCAGCCGAAGGATACACGTGCTGCCCCCAGCACGATCGCTGACACGTCTCACTGCTTGTGGAAGTTATATACGCATTCAACGGACAGTCGTCAGTTAGTCATCGGCGGCAGTCTGAGTAATCGATACCTGAGCGGTGTCGTGAGTCACCGACGGCGGCCCGATTCGAACCCCTGAGTGGTCCGAGTAAGATAGCTCTGAGTCCGCAGCATGCGATGTGGTAGTTGCCTCGTGGCAATCGCTACAGAACGCCTCCAGGATGGGCCGCCATCGCGAGAGTCCCAGCTCGTCGAGAAGCTCCTTGTAGTCGAGATATCCGAGCTCGGCGTATTCATCCGGCGGGATGTCCAGCAGCCCAGAGTCATAGACTGGGCCCAGCAGGATGTGCGACGGATGGCCGGCCGGTGATCCCGGGTACGGAGTGTCGTCGTGGTACGGCTCGCTCACCGATGACGTCGACGACCACCACGGCTCCAGGTGTGCGACGAAGCCCTCGCCGGTATCTTCCACGAGGAAGAACGCCCGCAGCGTCTTGTGATGGCGGTTATAGGAACTCTCTGAAGTAATCTCGATGAGGTCCTGCCGGTCGAGTGGCTCGGTGCTCGCGAACAGTGCCGAGAGCATCCGTCGGGCTGCCGGCGGCAGCGTTGGGAAGATCGCTGCGCTGGGGAGCGTGGCCAGCGCGGTCTCGACGGCGTCGATATCGAGGCGGTCAGAGACGCTGTCACGCGATTCGAGGCTGTCGAGAGCATCTGCCACGAGGCAGGGGTCCGGGCCACGGTCGGTCGTCGCGAGCGCTGCTTCCAGACAGCGGGTGAGTCGGTCGAGATCCGCACGATTGCCGTCATAGAACCCCTTGCGGTCGGCAATCTCCCGGACGAGCCCCCGGATATGGCCGTGGGAATTGGCTTCCACCATCGGGATATCGAGGATGGCGGCGTCTTCGACGCCGGCGTCGACGCGATCGCGAAGGCGAGTCGCTTCCTCGTCGACGGCCTCCTGGACGTCTGGCAAGAGGTCGGAGACGCCAGGGCCGGTGAAGACCCACGACGCCAGTAGGTCAGCAACGGGATCGGTGTCGTCGATATCGTATTCGGACCGCGCCCGGAGTTTCTGTGGGCGGTCCTCGATACACATCCGATACCAGCTGTGGACGCCGTAGTCGTCGCGATAGCCGGCCTGTTTGGTGATCGTGTAGCGAACAAAATCGAGGAACTTCTCGTATTGATTCTCGTTACGCCGGAGCGCATCGGGATCGGGCAGTCGGATGTTGATGGTTACGTCGAGGCCGGCGGCGTCGTAGACGTTCATCGCGCTACAGAGCAGCCCGTGGAGGTCTCGCATCAGCTGGGCCTGCAGGCCGGAGTCGAGGTCGCCGAAGTCCCCAACTTGCGAGAGGAGCATGGACCGCACTGCGCCGATCCGTTCGCGCCAGTTGTCCAGATCTTCGAGTTCGTCACTGGAAAGCCAGCCGATTTGTTTGGCCTGAATGAGGACATCGTGGAGATCGTTTTCGAACGTTTCGACGCCGTCGTGGGCCCGGTTCCACTGTTTCCCCAGTGCATCCGTATTTAATGCCTTACTGAGCATCCGATTGCTGAATAAGGCTCCACACAGACGTCCCAGTGTTACGACGGGGCCGCCCCACTGTAGGATGACAAGCGCTTCGTCATCAAACGTCGAGATGTAGGACACGCGACCGTCGCCGTCGGGTGCGTCATCGTCGTCCGTCCAGTCGAGGATGTCCCCGTCGGCGAAGGTGACGCCGTCAACGCGTTTCGCGGCGGAAAACCGGCGGTGAAGAACCGGCGGTTCGACCTCGCGAGGACCAGTGCGGTCGCCGAGCCACTGGACATAGCCAGACTCAGGCGCGGAGCCGGTCGCGGCAAGCCACCGTTCGGCGGGGGGGTACCGGTCGCGCTTCTGGGCGGATACACTACACTTACGAGACCGTGAGGGGTGTCCGTAAGACGCCCCCGACAGCCGGGATTGGGACGGGTGGACAGGGTTACCCTCTCGGTCGACATACTGCTGTGCTGCTTCGCCGAGAGCGGTCAGCGAGACCTGATTCGAGGCGTGTGAGCGATCCACCGTGATGATGTCCTCGGCTTCGAGGAACGACACGTAGCGGTCGATGCTGCCGTCTGCATAGGCGATTGCGTCGTCTCGCTTGATAGCGCGAACGGAGCGCTCACCGTCAGTATCGAGATGTGCCAGCACAGTCAGCGGGCCTGTCTGGGACCGGTTGGTATCGACCCAGCCCCAGGCTTGCTCGTCCAGCTGGCCCTCGTCTGAGTCCTCGTCGACGTCCCCACCACGCCGGGAGGAGTATCCGGCCTCAGTAAGGAACGAGAAGCGCTCAGCCCATGCCGGGATGTCCGCTTCGTCATCGGCGTCGAGCGCCCGCAGCGTCAGCCGACGCACTCGCTGCCGGACTCCAGGCGACATCTGGAGGCGCACATCCAGAGCGTCGGCAAGGACATCCAACACCCGAAGGGCGCGTTTCACAGTCTCTCGGTCGGCTGCCGTCCAGGCCTCTCCGTCGAGAACGAACGTGACTGGCAGTGGCGTCTCGCGTTCAGCGTGCAGGGCGACTAACGAGTGTCGGAGTGCGTCGACGCCAGCGTTGAACGGCCCACGACTCGTGCCAGTAGTGGTGAGCGTTCGTTGAATCCGCTCGAATTGCTCGGTGCCTTTGAACCCGCGCTGGGCCCGATAACACTCGTTGTCCCACAGGAGCGCGTAGCGGGCCGCCGCGTCGAGGTAGGCGCGTGCCTCCTCGATAGCCCCGACAGAAGCGTCGGCCGCCTCGAGGCCAGCGACCTCTCCGGCGAGAACCTCTTGGACGAAGCGGGGCACCTCGTAGTTCGTCTGGCGCGGGTCCGAGGGGTCGGGTCCCCCTTCATGGAGAACTGCGAGGTCCTGGACACAGCGTGCCGTCATCGGGATGAGGTCCGCAAGGAGATCACCGAGCCACTCGGAGCTTTGTGGCGCCACATCATGGTAGGTGAGTCCGGTGATCGAGAGCTGACCCCGAGGGTCCAGTAGAGCAATTCCCGGTTCCTCCGCAGCGTCTGGATAGGCAGACCCGCGGAGCTGTGGTCTGTTCGCCACGTCGACGTCTACGTCGGGCCCGGAGTCCGGACGGGTTATCGATGAATCAGACGTCGTCGACGTTGACGAAGACTCACCGCAGAGGTTATCGACGAGATCGTCGTCAAGACCCATCCCGTCGAGATACTCTCGATCGTCGATGACTGGGTCGTCAGTAGCCTGGTCCCAGTACGCACGTAGGTCAGCATCCGACTCATCGCGGCGTGATGCAAGGATAGCCGACCGTCGCTGCGCTGCGACCTCCCTGTCAGCAGCCGACGCGAGTGAACGGAGGTGCTCCCGGCTGTGAGTCCGGCCACAGGTTGGACAGCAGGCTTTCGAGTCCCCTGACTCGTCGATGATCCAGAGTGCCGAACAGTCTGAACAGCCGACGACGTGGAACGTCATGGCATCCCTCCTGGGAACCCTCTCTGGGTGGAGTTTCGCCCAGTGGAGAGCGACAGCTCTCCCCGTGGCGCTCCCGAGAGGGGCTGAAGCGTACCGGTCAGTGTGTAGTCTGCGGCGTACATCTTCGTATCAGCGGCTCACGACGGTCTAGCGGCTCTCTGACGACACGAACAGACCCAAACAAGAGCGCAGAGATGGCTCTCGCTGTTCGGGCACAACGCTTATTCTATCCCGGTCAGAAACAGTAGGTGAGAACTGTTGGTTCGTCACCTTCTCAGCCGAGGTCGGTGGTACGACCCCGGCATCCCGTTCCTCACCGATTAGCGGTGAGTGTCTTCTCTGTGCTTGATGTTGAATCGGTTTGGTCGGCTGTGTGTTAAATACGTCGGCTATTGCAACAGGTCGCGTCAGACGCGCGTCTGACGGGTTATAGGCCCTCATTGGGCCACCTCCGCGCTGGCCTGCATCCGCAGGCGTTCAGTCGCACTCTCGCTGCGGGCGTGTTCCTCAAGGACGATCACGTCGATCACGTCGCCCGATCGAGGCCACGCCTCCACGACAGCGACGAGATCGCCGTCGACGACGGTCGACCGGTTGACGGCGCCGTAGAGATCACGGATGAGTGCCCGCGGCGATGCAAGTGCCTCTTTGGCGTTGCCTTCGTCGTCAGGGTGCCATTCAAGAATCGAGCCCTGTTGGTTGCGACGAGCACGAACCCGGAGGCGAACTGGCTCAGTCATCCATCTCTTCATCTTGGGCCTCATCCTCGTCGAAGACGATCCGCTCACGCCGGGCGAAGCGCTGCTCGATATCGGGCCATCCTCAGTCTTAGGCTTACGAGCTGGCTCACCCACGGCGGCGACCGCGTCGGCGTCGAGCCAGCGGTTCTCGAGTGATCGGCGACCGTCGACGCCGTCGTGAGTGCCACGCCCCGTCATCGTTCGACCACCGCCCGGCGTTCGATGACGACATCATGCGCGTAGTCACCGCGGCGGTACTGGTCGTAGTAGTTCTCGACAGTGGGGAACTCGGTCGTCCACTCGGTGTAGTGTTCGAGATCACCGACCATGTAGCGGAGTCCCCACTGATCGGTTTCTGTGGTCGCTGTGTCGGTCGCAGTACCCGGCGAGGGGTCAGCGCGGGCCATTAGGCATCCCCTCCTTCGAAGGGGTCGGGACGGCTGCTATCGCGTTCAACTAGCGCACAATCTGTGAGCGGAACGGTGAACGACAGCAACTCGTCAGCGCGCTCGACGGCGGTGGCCAGCTCCCGGCGTGTAGCCGTGTCGGGTTCGGACGCCCGCAACCGCTGGAGTGGTTCTGTTGCGAGGTCGGCCAGCAACACGCCTGTGACGTGCTCGTCAGTCTGTCGACAGACCAGCAACAGCGGTTCACTGTCGGTGGTCGTGATGGCGACGATCTCGCCAGCAGTTGGGCGAGTAGTCATTGGCCGACCTCCGGCTGAGATGGGTGCCCGATGTGTTGCTGGCAGCGTCGACCCGACCCGCGGTGTGATAATTGTCGGCCAAAATGACTTTTACAGATTGTGACCAATCGAACGGATAGGTTCCGAAGTCCAGCTTGCTGGTCAGTACGCCTTCTCGATGGGCTTGGCCGGACTAGGTTCGGAACCAGTCGGTGCAGGCGACGACGCCGAATGGTGGCCGACGCGCTCGCTACACTGAACGCGCCCCCCGGCCGGCCACCATTCCGCCGCCGACCGAATACTGTCGTTGCTGTTGGATTTCTTGCTGTGTCTGTGCGACTGTTGGCACATAGCGTGTCCAGCGTGTGTGTTTGGAGCTGGACAATCTGGAATGTATCCGATGACATAGCGTAAGTGTTTTGTCTGGTGAATGTCTTTCTATACAATGGGTTCTGGTCTCCGCTACGGATCCCCCTGATAGCCAGTTGCGCTACCGCGAGCTTCGGGTCCAGAACCCGTCGTCGTGGATGACGACTTCGAATGGTGCACACGCCACTTCCCCCCACATACCCACTTCCTTCCGGCTGCCCACCATTCTCATTCCGTGGCTGTCCTTGATGGCGAGACGACAGTCTACGGGACGGCGACATCGCTGATCGCTGCCACCAGGCTCGAATGTACTGAGTTCTATCACGTTGCTGGCGTGCGATTGTGCGACTATCGGAAGCGTTTTGACTGGGACTCGTCGCATGTCCTGATGGGCTCTGGGTCCCACGCAGTATTCCCAAACGACTCAATCGGTCACCCAAGTAGTCCGGGTCCAGAGCCCGTCGCCGATATCGGCGATCCTGGATGGGTTGCGACACGCCATTTGCCCATGGCTGTCGCCCATTCTGATGTCGGCAGAGATGCCAGCAGCTTCGAACACGCCCGCCAGCGGCGTCTGCGATTTCATAAAAATTATCAACTACAGCACTGCTATCGGACGACAGGTTCTGCCCCGCGCTCCATGTTTCCCCAATAGCCGCTTGACGAAGCGAATGTGTTGGGTGCAGGACCTGTCGCCGGGAACGGCGATGTTGGGTGGTGCGAGGCACGCCGGGGTCTCCCGGCTGCCCACCATTCTGTGGTGCACAGTTCGAGACCCCTGTCGCCGTCAGGCGATGCTGGTCGGTGTGCTTATTCTGAGAACAATATTGTAGCAAACCGACAGACACCGCGGGGATATCGCAGCCGTTTTTACCAGCACCCGTGCCAGCGGCAGGTGGGTCTTGGCCCCTGTCCACTCGCGTTGGATGTGTCCATCCCCCTGATTGTAGCAGAGTCGGAGCTCGTTGCGGATCTCGGATGGTGGCTTCCACCCCACTTCCCACACCCCCAGGATACCCACCATTCCGTTGCTGTAGACAGGAAGGCCGTCGCACCTGCTGGTGGCTATCTGCGTGACGGTCACGGTCCAGCGCCGCGTTGGAACCTGACTGCCCGAAGAGTCGGGCGGCCAGAAGTGTGTCGCTGTGTCGCAGGGCTGAAATAGAATTATTACTGGGCAGTTCATACGAGAAAAACGGGTTCTGATTGCCGCCACAGACTGGGCCACATCGCGGCATCACTCTGGCCGGGCCGTGTGCGGGGCAAAGAACCCGCTTGTGCCTCTGACATTTGGGTGGCACAGCAGGTGCCCAGTGCCACCCGGCCTCCGTTTTCCGACAGCCAAATAAAAACTGCGTGGTATGTTTCCTGGCTTGTCTGCCCGGAACGAACGTCACTGCCGTCCCTCCCCAGCAACGGGTCGGGGGTAGATCACACGGCCGTGTCTCCGATATTACCACCCATTCTATCGGTTGGTTCAGTCCCAGAGATCGCTTCTCTGGACGCTGCTGGATGTGTTCTGCTCCAAAAGTAAAGCGTAAATTACATTTATCATTGCCACTTACATAAGAAGTGCCAGCACAAAGTTGTCCACTTTGTCCTGGATACTTGTCAGAGGCACGAGAGCTGGTCCGTCGTCGCGGGCGGCGGCGGACTACCTTCCAACTCGGACTTTGAGGGAGTCCCTGCGAGTAACTGTTTTGTGTGAGATGTCCGTATATTCCAGTAGGGTACCAGTCGGTCATCACCTGCCCAGTGATTGTGTGCCTCTGACAACACCGACCGACTGGGTCCCCGTCTTTGCCCGCTGAGCGACGGCGTTGCGTGAGTTGTTGGGGCATTACTGCGCACCTCCAGTGACGGGTCGAGGCAGTTCACACAGGCCGGCGAGTGTTTCGGCCTGGCGGTAGAGCGTGTCTTGGCCGGCGTCAGTCAGCGTATACACGTTGGTGCGGGCGTCGAGGTCGTCGCGGTTGACGAGGCCACTGTCGACGAGCCGGTCGAGATTCTGGTAGAGGCGGCTGTGGTTGATCGGCTCGGCGTAGCGCTCGTCGAGGTAGTCCTTGAGCGCGAGGCCATACGGATCGTCCTCGACGGCGGCGATAGCCTCCAGGAGGTCGCGCTGGAAGCCCGTCAGGTCGTGGTAGGTCGTCATCGGGCACCTCCCGGCTCGCCGGCGTCGGTGTCGACCCGCCGCAGTGTGGCTGGTTCGGGCTGGTAGCACTCGCCCTGCACCAAAAGGTCCAGCAGGGCCGTCAGCGCCCGGTCGGCTCCATACTCTTGGGCGAGCGTGTCCAGTACGTCCCCAGCGGGTGCCCCCTCGCCGTCTTCAGTGGTGGCGATTACATCGAGCGCGTGGCTGCGGATTGCGGGCTCGGCGTGGGTCTCGACAACGAAGCCGTCCGTGTTCCGGGGATACGTACTCACGGCGGCCAGCCGTTCGAGTTCCTCATCAGCGAGGGCGGGTTCGGCGGCCTGTAAGGCGGTGTCGAGTTGGGTGGCCGCCGCCGTGTGTGAGGGGATGGTGGTGCCGCCGTCGGTGGCGACCAGATCGTGGCCGGTGACGATAGCCAGCGAGCGGGCGGCCTGGGTGATCGCGTCGTGGCCGCGGTCGGTCAGGGCGTAGGTTCCGTCAGTGGTGGTGACAAGGTCGTTGGCTTCGAGCTCGGCGAGGGCGTCCGTGACGTGGGCGTCGTCGAGGGTGGCTTCGCGTCGGGTTTCGACGGCGATCTGGAGGGCGTCGGCGGTGGCCTCGCGGTCGTAGTGGTCGTGGTCGGCAATCGCTTTCAGGAGATCCCGCTGGAGGGCGGTGCAGGTGTGCCAGGCGGTCATGCTCTCCCTCCGGCGAGGGGCGTGGTTGGCGAGCGATGCGACTCTTCGTGGGTGGGCTGGTCTGCTGTCATGGGTTCGATGGGACGCCGGTGGTGTTGGTGGCGTCGCCTATCTCAGACTGTTACACTGACCGCACTTAGTGTTTCCGTACAGCAAACTTTTCCATACGAGTTACAATCACATCGCACATTACTATTTATGTCGACGTAGAAGATGAGATAGAATGGCTAAGCGAGGGTCAGACCGCAAAGTCAGCGATGATCGGATTTTGCTCGAATTTTTGCTATCAGCTGATCCAGCCTTATTCACCAGTGAAGTGTCTGATCCGCTGCCGCTGTCACGACAGCGTGTCAACGACCTTCTGAACGAACTGGAAAATGAAGGGCTAGTAACCTCCAAAACCGCGTCTGGAAGACGATTATGGTGGATCACTCCAAAAGGCCACCAGCGTGTCGTTGAAGCGGCCCGTGACAAACTTACTTAGCGGTCTAAATCCTGAGTTCTGGATACCCACCACCCGTTGGCACTGCCGAATGATTTCTTCTTGAGGATACCCTCACTCTCTAATGATTTGAGTAGTTCATTGATCCGGGTACTCGTAAGTGGTAGCTGTTCGGCAAGCTCTGTACTTTTCACTGCCGGGTCGGGATGACGTTTAATTGCCTGAATTAGCTCTTCGTCACTCACAGATCGATCTTTTCCACGGGTACTCATTATCTTCTACTTTCTCTATAGTTTGCTGTATGGAAAACACTTATGCCGGTGGCGTAATATAAGCTAAGTACAGGAACACACGCGCCGCTGGTCGATTTTGTACGAAATCGCCCCGGTGTTGGAGCACCGAAGCGCGTGGTTCCATCCAGAACCAATGGCAACTACGCAATCCAATCCACAAGAACGTACCGCACGCGAACTACTCACGCAAGGCCGTCCGCTTTTCCTTGGCGTCGACGGCGAGGGTGCTGCCCACTACTGGGACAGCTACGAGTTCGCCGTGGCTGTCGTGAAGACTGACGGTGAGGCAGAGAAGGTTGTGCTGGCCGAGACGCCTTTCGAGACGCTTTCCGACTGGTGCGAATACACGCGTGGTGAGCGTGGCTGGGACGTTGGGCCGCACGTCGGCGGGTCGCTTGTTGGTGATCTCGTGCGAGGTGTTGAGGCATGAGCTGCACTGTGGAAGAACGCAAGCGGGTCCGACGGGCTGCGAGAGCGATTCAAGAGGAAGTGCCGACTGAGTCCGTGGATGTGCTTGCGCCGAGCGCCAGTCAGTACGGCGAATGGACGCTCGACGCCGTGCTTCTCGACTGTGAGGGTGTGCCGCCCGAGGTGTTGCGGGAGTTAGCGTTGGCCGGGTTGACACTGCAGCCGACGCCGTCACAGGCTGAGTATCAACACGTGGCGGCGACGGTGTAACGAAAAGTTCTAACTAACAACAATTGAGCAACACCTGTGATTGTTGATTAGCCGAGAACCGATTGGTTTCTGACTCACTTATTTCCACATGTACTGAAATAATTTCCCAGTACGTCTGCGTATTGTTTGATTGTCTCTCGAGATATTGGATTCGTAGACCGCTCTTGATAAGTTCTGTGCTGGTCTTTGATTATACCTACTCCTGAACCGGTTGGAAGAGGCGAAGGATTGGAATGGACACGGTTGAGATCGTTGAAACATACGAGTTCTCCGATCTTCGCAAAACTCTCTAAGCCAGTTAGCTGGTCGATCCGAGGTGTTCCCTGAAGACCCGAATTGTGTAGATCAGTCCGATATCACGCGATTTGGCCTCACTGAACATTTTACGTACCAAGTTCCGGCCTTCCCAAGGCTCAGAAGTAGGCCGTTCTTTGGTATAGTTGAATGATTCAACGGTGTTGGAGCCGGGTATGTCAGGCGATATTTTTGGTAGTTGGTAGGGTGGGGTTTTTTCAACCTCGACCATTTCCATCTCTTCTGTTGCCATTGGCACCGTGATTTGTTGTCTGCGGCGAACTTCGTCTATCCGGCTGTGCAGGTCTTGAATATAGTCTTTGGTGCTATTGTGGAATAGTACGGTGTTTTCTGCGTTGTGGAACTGTGTCAGGTTGAACTGGTTGACCACGTCAGGGTTTTTGATCAGGGTTTGTTGCTTGTGGTTGGATCTGATATTATAGATCTGAGGGTCGTAAAGCAGAAGAAGTTGGTCTGGGCTTATTGGGCAGTAGATTTGAACCCCTCTGTTACTCAGTCCTGCTACTGTTCCGTAATAGGGTTTATAGCGGGGATTGTCGAAGACTATTGGGACATCGGAGGTGACGAACTCTTGCTCAGTGAGGTTGCATAACATTACAGCTTCGAGGTCTTTGATTACGTGGTATCCGAAGATTCCAAGTCCGATGACGTAGTGATGGGTTCCGAGTAGAGAGGCGTCAACCATTGTATCCTCTCTTTCTTCCGGTGTTAGTTCAGGATCCCAGGTGATCAGGTTCTCGTACCGGTCATGCTTGAGGTCGTCTCTTATTGCGTCTCGCAGAAAGTCTTCGCCGGCACGGATATCTTTCTTTGTGGCCTTGGTGCGAGAGCGCTGTGTAGTGATGAAGGACAGCAGTAGTTTGATTTGCCGCGGGGAGAGATCTGAGAGGTTGTTGTTTCGGAGTTCTCTGACAGAGCTTGCATGGTCTCCGTCCACGTGCTGGAGTTCGTCTTCAACTATTGGGGGGTTGCCGTAAAAATAACTGCGGGAGCAGATGGAGGATGTGTTGTCGGGGAATGATTCGCCTTTCGATAGTGGGAATACGTTTATTCTCTCATTGTCGGCCCAAGCTCGGAGGTAGTGTTTGGGGACATAGTGCTGGTTCTTCCGCTCAGGCATCTTTCTCCTTTGGTACAGATGTCTCACGATGTGAAATTTCTTGCTACAGTATATCCTCTGTATGACACGATGACGGCGCAGGCGTGAGTCGCCGTATGTGCAGCTGAGTGCTGTGGCTGGTCCGAGGTTCGACTGGGCGAGTCGCTGGTCGACCAAGCCGCTCGGGTGGTGGACTAATGAGCGGAATGTCTATCGCCGACGCGAAGGGCCTCGTGTACGAGCCTGTTCGTGGTCCCAAGCGGAAAATCGAATTTGAGCCGCAGAGTAATGGCGGGTTCGAGCGCGTCGAGGCCGTCTGGAACGGGTGTCAGTGGCGGGTCACTGGACGGGAGGTTGTGACGACGATGCGGCGGATTTGAGCAACGATCTGATTTCCTCACTGGTGGGGCGCAGAAACGGCTGGTCAGTACGTGTGCGAATGGATTGCTGGAATTCCTATCAGTTTCAAATGATGTACTGAATGCCATGCAGGCTGTAGGGCGCGTATCTCTCACTAAGGAAACTGGAATGAGTAGAATCATAATCAAACGATACAAGGCTCAGAGTCAGTCGTCACAAGCAAAATTCGGGAGCCACCCAGCGAGACTGGGATATTATCGGGCTGCGCGGCGGCCGAGGACGAACACGAAAATGGCTATCAAGATGGCACCAAGCGCTGCTTGACTCGTTACGAGTACCCGTGCTAACTGTACCGTTGGGTCAGGTTTGAAATCACCGAGACCGAGCGTTGTGAATGTGAGTGTACTGAAGTACAACGCATCAACAAAGCTGTTCACAGGTGCCCCATTCTGGGTAACAATGAGATCGTATCGGTCATACGCTGTGGCGTAGCCGAACACGAACAAGAATGCCCACATTAAGATACGGGTAAGGAGCCTGTCATAGAAAGCGTCACGTGCGAAGCGGCAGGGTTTGGAGACTGTGTCCACCAGCTCCAAAGCCCTGCAGAATGTAGATTCGGTCAACGAGTTCTTGAATGTAGCGGCTACGGAGACAGTTCCGCTGTTTGAGCATCTTGATTTTGATTTTCTGCTGGAGTACGACGTGTTCGCCCCCGCTCTAGGCGGGGCGCCGCCACGTACCTCCAGTGTAGGTTGAACACATCCAGATCCAGACACTTTCTCGTGGTTAATTCGGCGATTCAATTGCACCGATTACGTCGGTTGGGAAGTACCGACGTTCAATCTGGTTTGAGGAGGGAACTTGGTGCACACTTGCGTCCTCCTCAATCCTCTCGAAAAGATGTCTCGATAAGTCGCTGCTGTCTGGTGGTTCGTCACTTAGCTAAAGACGCATGCCCGTAGTGCCTTCTCAATGAGGTTGAGTAGAGCGACGCCCATAATCGCCTTGTCGACCTCATTTTTTCAAACCGTTACGGAGTGAACCAGCCGCCGTCTGCTATTTTCAATGGAGGAGATACTAATACTCTCAAAGGTCCGTGCTACTAGCCCTCTTTTATATAAAATAGCGCCCAGAAGACGACACCAGCAAAAAACCCAAATGCGCGAAGTGGGAGGCGCATCCAATCCGGAAGTGGGTTGTCCAAATATGGGGCTAACGCAGTCGTGACGTTCGAGAACCCGACTGGACTATAGAGGAAGGCCCCACTCGTTGCGACGACCAAACCAAGGGCAGCAGGCCACGAGAGCCGGTGAGAGAAGTATCGGAAATCGAAGGCTATCCCGGCAATCGTCAGTAACAGAACCCCGGTCCAGAACCGTTCGATGGCTTCCAGTGGCTCACCGCTCCCAAGCACGAAGACAGACAGAATACTCAACGTCATATACGTCGAGAGTACGCTAGTCACGGCCACGATGATGAGCCGGTCCTTGATTTTCGCCTTCGCGAACGCATAGCCGCGGGCGAGAAGGCTCTGGTCGCTGCCTTCTCCGCCATCACTGGGTTTGAAGAAATCAATAATTTTCTGGATGATACGAGCTGCGACCGCCCCTTGGATGAGCTGGCCGCTGATGAAGGTGAAAAAAATGAACAGCAGAGTCAGCTCGGCCTGTCTAATGGTAAGGTACGTTGCACCGGCGATGCTGCCGGTAAGACTGCCCGCTAAGAGAGCCCCAGTGCGCTCCGTATACGCCTTCCAATGGCCGATGTGGGCTCCAATATACTGCTCGCCCATGCCAAACAGGAGGAGACAGACGCCGAGCGAGACGGTGACCACCGGGAGCCACGCCGGAACGACCTCCAGAAACGACGCTACTTGAAGTGGTAGGTGTACCATCATGTCTCCTCAATCAAGTAGCGAATCCCCACAATACTCAGCGCGACTGGGGCGGCAAAGCCAATCAGTGTCAGTCCCCAGCGGATCGGTGTGACTGTTGGTGGGTACGCGTATGCAAGTATGAGGAGTCCGAGGATAGCGGTGGCACCCAGATACTGGCGCTGTCGGCCGTAGCCGCGCTGTGTGGCGACGAGTAAGAAAACGAGCAGACTGGACAGGCAGAACAACGCCGGCCACAGGAGGGTAATCGTTGCTGCGATATTCATTCGTCGTCTGGCCACGTCTGGACGATCAACACGACGATAATCGAGATGCCGATCACAACCAGTGCCTCAGCTGAAAAGATCTCGACGAGGATTGTTGTGAAGATGCCACCGATTGTCTGCGGGCCAGTCGACGTCTCGGCTGCGGTGCTGATTGGAGTCGGTGCTGGCGTGGGTGTGTCAGTTGGTGCTGGTGTGTCAGTCGGTTCCGGAGTCGACGTCTGGGTCAATGTCTGGCTGGTTTCATTCGTGTCTGAACCCAGACAGTTGAAAATTATAGAGGATGAGCCATCAAAAATTGTAGCACCATCACTCGTGGAAACTTCAAGACCTCCTGAGTCTGTTATTTCAGTTTCCAATTCGTCAGCCGCATATCCTTGCTCGCCCGCTGTATTTTCCAAGTAGGTAACAGCACTTTCTCTTTCTCCGGGTGCCAAGCCATCGCAATCATCAAACAAAGGGTCATAATAGCCCATATTTGCTGTTGAAGTAGCAGTTGCTAGGATACTGAGAAGAGAAATAATAAGAAACAGTCCAAGTATAACTGATATATTAAGAAGCCTTCTTTTCATGAGTTATTTTAATTCAATCTAATATATCAGACTGTTCCAAATAGCGTACATCACCTGTATAATCGGTTCATATACTTTGCTCTTATTATATCGTAGAATATTAAGCAAACCACGGATAAAACTATTCTGTCTGGCACCAGAGTATGTACTCAACGCCGAAAGTTTTGAGATAAAGAGGAACCTCTTTTTTCCAGTAGATACGCGCCCAGTGGAGATAACAGTATACGTTCACGGTTGAGGCTACACTCAGTAAGTACAAATTATTTATAAACTCATGAAAAAAATATGCCCGATGAAATCGAACAACGTTCAAAGGCGTCGATTATTGCAAGCAACTGTCTCAATCTTTCTTTCTGGGACAATCTTATCTACGGTAACTGAATCCACGACGGCTCAGACGGACTTTGGCGGATGGCTCTCAGATACCAGCAATTATGATGGAACTGTAGTCGAGAGAACTGGCCAAAATGAGGTAATCATAACAGTTGGTGCAGAGGGTAATGGTGGCAGTTTCGCCTTCGACCCACCGGCGGTTGCAGTTAGTTCCGGCACAACGGTCATATGGGAGTGGACCGGTAAGGGCGGTGGTCATACTATTGCTGAGGAAAACGGAAGATTTGAAAGTCAGAGCTCCAGCAACGAAGGTTATATTTTCGAGCATACATTCGAGTCCGGAGGCATAGTCAGATATCTTTGCAAGCCTCATAGCCCTCTTGGCATGAGAGGTGTAATTGATGTTAGAGATGCAGATGGTGAGACATCAAGCCCATCATCAAGGAATACAGAACAAGCCGATTCGCCCACACCAGAACCGACGGACGCATCGCTAACCACTCAAACCGAGACCTCGCCCCCGACACCTAATAGTTCCCAGTCATTCGGTAGCGTTCTCACGGCTCTTCTTGCCGGCATCTTTTCGACAGAAGCTCTGGTCGTAGTCGGTATCTCAATTATCGTCGTGCTCATTGTCCAGACGTGGCCAGAGGACGAATGAACATAGTAGGGAGCGTGTCGTAGAAACCTCCTCATAGTGTGAGCTTCTCACGACCCGGGTCGTCTCCTCGCTCGAAATTTCGGTACTTCCCAAACCAGTCGAGAGAGTGCTGCCTGAGCGCCACAAAACAGTCAGTTTCTGTATGATTAGACGGCCAGTCTCAACCGCTACTGCGGTGTAGATTGGTATGCCGTGTTGAATAGATGCTGAGTCACGGTTAGAGTGGATTGATCTCGAACTCGGCGAATCATTCGTCGGTGAGATTCGGGAACTCACGCCCAACTGCAGCAAGTATGATACGACCGTCATCAAGCTGGCCCGTGGCATCAGCGACGTGGTCGCTATGTGGTCGAACAGCCAGATCGACAACGCGCTCAACGACAACGATCTCGGCGAGGGCGACGTGGTCGGCATCAAGCACACCGAACAGACGAGTACGTTCACTAATGAGGACGGCGAGGAACAGGAGTACGACATCTGGAAGGTCCGGGAACTCCCTGCTGGTGGGCCTGAATGAGGTTATTGTGTCACCACCAATAATTCGCTGGCAGGCGTTAGACGAACTCCAGCAGGCCGGTGTGTCGGTGTTCGTCTCGATGTCGCCCACATACCCCACGATGGGCGAAGACGACTTTCACGAGCTACTCAGCTACTTTAGAGCGCTCGGTGAGGTCGTTGTCTTCCACGAACCAATCAATCCCCGTGGCGCGAATTTCCAGCAGTGTCTCACTGCCGCCAAAGAAGCCGGCTACGACGACGTTGTCACCGAACTCCAGCAGATCCAAGACGGCCATCAGTACTGGGTCGAGTACGCCCTCGAACAACTGAACACGGTCCAGCAAGTCGCAACACGCTTCGACGGGCTCGAAGTCCATTCCTGGCCAGACGATGAGTTGGTCCGCTCGACGAGCGGGCAACTTCGGTCGAAGCTCACGGCCATGCAACAGGCCGTCTCGCCGGAGTCGTTTTCTGGAAAGGCCTCAGGCACGTCGCCAGAGCAGTCAAAGTTGGCTCACGAGACCGATCATCTCGGACATCTCATCTGATGTGCCTGTCAGGCCACTACACTACCGTCTATACAGGTGACGCTATACGCTGATATGTCGATTGAGATTTGCTCTGGAGAACAGATAAGTTGGCGTTGAGTGTGCTGTGTTCGTCATCGAAATCATTACCAGCCAAGTATTAATTTGTTTCCCGGGACATTCGTTGCAATCGTATCAGTCAAAACGCCGATCCACTCAGCCCATTGGAGGGTATTTTATATCCACTCAATTACTATGTCTTTTTTAACATATGGATAGGTCTGCGGGGACCCCATTCAGTGTTCGAGGGCTTGTGCACATACTTGTGATAGTGGCACTAATTACAGTGAGCGGATGCAGCGCAATCGGGGTTTCATCCAGTGAGGATGAGGGGCTTCCGTCGGAGGATGAAGCAGCTGACCGCTACGCGACACTAGATACTGTCAACGCAACGGTAACGACAGTCCGAACCCGGAACGAGAAAACAACAACAATCGTCACTCAAAAGCGGGAACGAGTTCACTCATTTGCGTATTTTGAGCGAGTGATATCGGTTACTAGAGCGGAGGAAACAAGACCACCGCGGGTTGGTGAAGACGGATTTATTATTGCAAACGGATCAACGCTTGTGTCCTATGATCCAGAGTCGAACGAACTCCACCGAATGTCGTTCCAGACCAATGATAGCGCTACAGAGACGACGTATCCAGAACTTCTCGCCGCTGCGAAAAATAACCACCCTGTCTCGCAGCCGACGCCGACACCAGGCATTTCACCCCTGCCAGTAGTGCCACAAAAAGACGAGTCTGGAGAGAACAGTTCGTCCGCGTATCGTGGTGGGAACGTGACAGTCGTATATAATGGCACAGAGACAGTTGACGGGCGGAAAACCTACCGGCTGGAACTGGCTCCGGTCAGCGAACGCATCTCGTTACAGTCACAGACGCTGTGGCTAGATAGTGAGTATTTGTTCCCGATCAAGCGACACACAGAGTTTGTGGCTAACGGCGATGCCTACGAATACACAGTTACATATCAGAATATAACGTTCAATCCGACGTTCGAACCCGGAACCTTCCAACTCGAATCGCAAGAGGTTCCGGACAGCGCACAACAGATTCAATTCAACACGTACGAGTCACGAGCGGCGCTGGCCAACGCTGCTTCACTTCCAGTGCCGAACCCGGACATCCCAGCGGGATTCGAGTTAGCAGTTGCGTCGCACCGCTCAACTGATCCAGAGGTAGCGATGCTTAGGTATGAGTCCACTAGCAATGATACACACTATAGGATCGGCATTCTCAACGGGACACAGAACACAACTACAGGAACGCCCGTGCAAGTGGGTGAGTACGAAGCAAGGCGAACGCAGACAAATAGGACGGTACGCATTAGTTGGTCGGTGAATGGCACCACCTATTACCTGAGCAGGTTCCCTGCCGACACAGCCGACGACAGCACGTTACTACGTATTGCACGCTCAGTTGCTGACACGACGTGATTTGCTATCTGACCGGCTGTGTCATTATGTCCATTCCAGTGGCCATCCACAAAACACGGTCTGGCACTCGAACGGAGCGGCAGGCCATCGGAATTACTGACCTTGCAGCCGACGCCGTCGCAGGCAGAGTATCAGCACGTCGGGGCGACAGTGTAGACCAGCGGAGTGCTAACCAACAATAGCTGACCAATACCCATACCGTTGGTTAGCCGAGAACCGATTGATTTCTGACCAGCGTTTGTTTCTCACCAGAAATACCCGCTCAGTAAGTGTGCGAATTGACCGTCGAGGTTTCTACCAACTCAGGGCGGTGTTCTGATAGCCGTGCAAGATGGAAAGCGCGAGTCTTACATGACCTCGCTCTGGACTGAAGGGAATCCGAATCGGTGGTACAGAAGTGCTACTTCTTGCGTTTCTAAGGTTCTAATCCATATTCTTCTGGATCATACGCACCGAGAACGAGTACAGACAGTATCAGTATCCCATTCACAGCCAGAGAAACCCAGAACATATCTACACTGAGTGGACCAACAGTGGCCGGACTATTGTCTGGATTAGAGAGCACAATGGTCATTATTGTCCCGCATACACCTAAAATTGGGAGTCGGTAATAGTGTATTTTTGTCAATATTCGGAACACTTTCAACAGCCTTTGTGATTTCCAATCGTAATATGTGTTTTTGTATATCCAACCTACACCCCAGATACCCCGGTAATTCAGCAGATTAGGAATAGCATGGCTACCATCGTCGTACTGCGTGCAATCTCTAAATTCAGCAGCTATCTGGTTGACTCATTTTGAGTCTGGTACACCGCTAAGTGCTGAATAGAACGCGCGAGTCGGTCACTTCGAGGCAACCATGATTCGAAGAGTGGAAGGCTCGGCTCAAACAATTCTTGCTACTTCCAGTGAAGGAGATAGAGGAGGTAGAGACTTGCTCCAAGAACGACCACTCCCGCGAGAAGGAGTCCGACTAAGCCGAGAACTGACGAGGTAGAAAATGCAAGCTGGAACAGCTGAAGACCCACGAGAACAGTAAATACAGAGAGGATTGTCCAGAATATCGTTCCAATCAGTGTGCGACTTGTACCAATAAGCTCGTCACGTACGATAGCACGAACGTTCTCTTCATTGAGTTTGTCGGAGGGCTCCATAATGCCGCATAACATAGCTGACGATAATAAAATGACGACCCACTAACTTGGGCTGCTATTCGTCACCCTCGTCTTGCTGAACTCACCCTCTATATCTTGCACGGCGTTTCCGGTAGGCTTCTGAGGAGTGTTCGCCGGGCGTGGTAGGTGTGCGACCTGTACTGATTGTACCGCTCGCGAACTACTCACCCAAGGCCGGCCGCTCTTCGTTGGCGTTGACGGCGAGGGTGCCGCCCACTACTGGGACAGTTATGAATTCGCCGTGGCTGTTGTTTCGGCGGATGGTGAGGCAGAGAAGGTTGTGCTGGCAGAGACGCCCTTCGAGACGCTTCCGGAGTGGTGTGAATACACGCGTGGGAAGCGTGGGTGGGATATCGGCCCGCACGTCGGTGGGTCGCTCGTTGGCGATCTTGTGCGAGGTGTTGAGGCGTGAGCTGCACTATGGAAGAGCGGGAGCGAGTGCGGCGGGCCGTGCGGGCGATTCTTAAGAGGAGGTGCTGACCGAGTCGGTTGATGTGCTTGCGCCGAGCGGCAGTCAGTACGATGCGTGGACGTTGGATGCCGTGCTTCGAGATGCTGATGGGGTTCCGTCAGAGGTCCCGCTTATCTTTGCCATAGATTACAGAAGGCATTACTCAAACAGCCAACGAAGGGGGCATCAAGTACGACAGAGAGTTTCTGCGGAATTACTTCTCTAAGGTCGATTCTGTAGACGACGACCTACGGGAGCTACTGAAGGACGGTTTTACATCCTATCTGAATCGCATCAAAGACTACAAGCTCCTGTTCGATGTCCACTTCGTCGACCGGCGTGGTGGCGAGTCTACCAAGCGGATGATCAAGGACTACAAGACTCGGTTCAACGACTAGGGCCGTGTTTCCAAACAGTTTGCACGGTTCAACGATGCGCTCGAATACGGCTAGGAGAATGTCGATAACGCTGTACTGGTCACCCTGACGACTGACCCGAAGCGACAAGACTCGCTGCTCTACGGAATCGACTCTATCAACGAGAATTTCAATCGGCTCCAATCGTACTTCGATCCCGACCCTTCGACGAAAGAGAATACTCGACGTTCCGCTATACCTGGCTGGCGGCACGATCTCGACAGCGAGGTGACCGGGCGACCGCGTGACCGACCGGACTACATCAAGGCCCTGGAGTTCACCGAGAGGGGCTATCCGCATTTGCACGTACTATTCTTCGACGTACTGACTCGTGATGAAGACGTTATGCCATGGCTCTGTGACAAGCCAGAAGTAGCTGTGAAGTGGGCCGACTACGGTCAAGGTGAGATCGTCGATGTGTACCCGCTGACGTACCTCGACGATCTCGACAGTCTGGATCCGGAGTTCCAGAGTGGCGAGGGCTTCGTCGGTTGGTATCGCCTCGGCGACCACGATCACGGCGAAGACTGGGTACGCGAGCGACCCGGTCGCACGACCTGATAGAGTTCGGCGACGACGGCCACAAGAAAGAATCAATAGCTGGCGCATATCTTGGAGAAGTCGTGACTTTGGAAGACCGTCCATCATGACTGAGGTTAGTTATTCATCATGTTTCCCAACAAGGGCAAAAGTCTAAATCGAATATCAGCCGAGCAGTCCCGATATTTCTGCTATGGTTATTAATAGATAAATTGAGGTATCCGAACAAATATATTGGTAGAACTGTTATCTTTTTCAACTTGCTATAGATGAATTCTATCTTAATTGCCGACGACGACAAAGAGATGCGTGAGCTACTTAGATTTAAATTACAGAGCGGATATGAGGTTACTACTGTGAACGACGGTAAAGAATGTTGGAACTATCTCAAAGCGAACCCAGATAATCTCCCGGATTTAATAATACTTGACATTATGATGCCTGGATTGAGTGGATACCGGGTGCTCGACAGAATGCAAGACAGCGAACGCTTCGATCAGATACAGATCATTATGCTCACATCCCGTGGGAAGGAAGATGATATTGTTCGCGCTCTTGAATCCGGTGCCACTGACTACATGAGTAAGCCCTTCTCGGCCAATGAACTTATCGCACGAATTAAAAGAGTCCTTGGATGAGCAGCGCTTCGGCCGTTTCGTTCGAAATACTGATACTAATTGCATCTATTATAATCATCCTGCTGGCTCTTACTGCGGTGCTTACAATTGCTCAGTCCGTCCGATGTGAGCGACACGATAAGCAAAACAAAAAGGTACGGTCTAGCGTTCAGGAGGCGCTCCTTGAGCGAATGGAGGCTGCAAACCCAGATTGGGAAGAGTGGGTTGAGGAATTAACCACATCCGAACAGCGTGTTGCCACTGAACTGCTTGAAGAATACCTTCAGCGTATTCAGGGGCGTGACCGAGCGGCCCTGCAGAAGCTTGGCTGCACGCTTGGAATTGACGAAGAAGCGCAGCATAAACTACACAATGGAAACCGTTTTGAGCGGTTCTGGGCCTTACGATGGATTTTGCGCCTCGATATCGATATCAAAATAGAGGTGCTCCAGAACACTAGTAAGGACTACCCAGAAACAAGAGCCGCAGCAGCCAGAGTACTCTATGAGCAGGAGCAGCCAGATGCGGCACAGGCTGGGACTGAGTTATTGTTGCAGGGATCAGAGCCGCTGTCTGTTCTCGGTATTGATACGCTCTATCAACTCAATAAACTCTCTCCCGAACCGTTGATTACTTCCGCGAAAGGGTCGTATGATAACTGGACCGAATCGCGACTCATTCAGGTGTTACAGGTAATTGGCGAGGCTGGCCCCTCGAAACCAGATGCAACCCTTGGGTGGATTGGGTTTCTGTTTTTGAGTGAGTCTCCAAACGTTCGAGCAGCAGCAGCGCAATCTCTTTCGGGTTACGGATGGCATGAAGATGTCCGGTCTGCAGTCGATATTGAGCAGATACGAGCAGATGAGTCTCCAAAAGTCAGACGTGCAGTCTATCGAATGCTTGGTACTTGGGATGACAAGGAGTCAACAGATAGACTGATAAGCGCTATTAAAACCGAGGCGAGTCCGCGAGCAGCGATTGACGCTATCGTTGCTCTCGAAGGTCAGGTAGCGCAGGTTCCAGAAAGCGACCTGAGTACCGCCAGTGCAGCAGCCGAAGACTGGGTTCTTAGGTCAAAGTACGGAAATAAAGAGGCCGCACAATGATGTCATTCGGGGATGGGCTCCTGTTAATCGGCTGGGTTGTGCTCGGATATTACATACTAGTAAATGGTGTGTATCTGGTGGTCCACGTTACGGCGCTATACGGACTCCGCGACGATATAAAGAAGCAGACAACAAGAACCCTGTTTCAACAATTTTCATCGCCATTTTTTCCAGGCGTAACAGTCGTTGTTCCCGCCTACAATGAGGAAGCTGTAATCGTTGAAAACGTCCAATCGCTGTTAAATCTCAACTACCCAGAAACCGAAATCATCGTTGTCAATGATGGGTCAGAGGATACGACTCTCTCTCAACTCCGTTCAGCGTTTGACCTCTACCCGATTGATGCTCCGGTTCCGTTTGAGGTTCCAAGTGAGCACATTGAAACTGTGTATCGGTCTAGAGACGCTCCTTCTGTCAAGGTTGTCGATAAAGAAAATGGGGGACGAGCTGATGCGGTGAATGCTGGTATTTGGCTCGCCGAGCAACCGCTTTTCTGTACAGTCGACGCCGATTCAATTATCGATAGAGACGGACTACTGCAGGCAGTCGAACCATTCTTGGAGCAACCGGAGGAGACTGTCGCAACCGGTGGGACGATCCGCGTCGCAAACGGATGCACAATTGAGAATGGTGTTATTGAGTCAGTTGGCCTTCCTCGTAACCGGTTGGCTGGAATCCAGACAATGGAGTACCTACGCGCTTTCTACTCAGGACGACTGGGACTTGATCGATTGAACGCT
>NZ_RBWW01000003.1:0-315057 GCF_003634715.1 Haloarcula quadrata | reverse complement strand
TTCAGATGGTAGTGACAGTCCCGATGGTGTCGGCCTCGAGACGACAGTGGAAGGTGGTGGCACCGAAGGAACCGGAACGGCCGCCAGCGCAGCGACAACCGAGGGCGACAGCGGATTCACCGACGATGGGCAAGCCGCGACAGAAACGAGCGCAGACGGAGACGCAACCGCCAAAGTAGATACCGGTTCAGAGGAGTCAGCAGACGGCAGCCCGGACTTCGGGTCGTACGCACCACTGGCCAGAGATGCTATCGAAGATGTCTGTGGCAAGGTTGCTCCCGATGATGGTGGCGAACTCGCCAACATCGCTCAAGAACTGTGGTCGGAGTTAGGCGAAGACGACTACTATCGGTCGATGCTCACACTGTCCCAGATCGCCGCAGCAGAGGGAATGGAATTCAAGCCGAGAGAACTCCACACCAGCGTTCAACAGCAGGCCACTGGAGACAAGCCGGATGCAGAAACAACAGAACAAGTCGACGCACCATCTGTCTTTAGCTAAGAGACGAACCACGTGACAGCAGCGGCTTATCGAGGCTACTTTTCGAGAGGAATGAGGAGGAGTCCGCTGTGCACACTGACACCTCCTCGTCGAGAATCATGCGTCGGCTCACTACACTGTTTCCCTCCGAGTTCCTCGAAGAGCACGCCGAGGAACTCGGCGTGGTCGAGCGAGAGGGCAAGCTTCAGATTCCTGTCCTCGTGTGGGCGCTCGTGTTCGGCTTCGCCGCAGGCGAGAGCCGAACACTCGCTGGGTTTAGACGCTGCTACAACGCTACAGCTGACGAACCGATCTCTTCTGGCGGTTTCTATCACCGGTTGACGCCTACTCTTGCAGAGTATCTCCGCGACCTCGTCGAGGCCGCGCTCGACGAGGTCGCTGTCCCTGATGCTGTTGACGCTGATATCGACCGATTCAGGGACGTGATGATCGCTGATGGAACCGTGTTGCGGTTGCACGAGTTCCTCTCTGATGAGTTTCAAGCCCGCCACGAGGAGCAGGCTGGAGCGAAGCTCCACCTGCTCCACAACGCCACCGACCAGACGATTGAACGGATCGATGTGACTGATGAGAAAACGCACGACAGCGCGCTGTTCAAGACGGGATCGTGGCTGCAAGGACGACTGGTTCTGTTTGATCGGGCGTACTTCAAATACCGCCGCTTTGCGTTGATCGACGAGAACGACGGCTACTTTGTGAGTCGGCTGAAGCAGAACGCAAATCCGGTGATAACGGCGGAATTACGGGAATGGCGCGGCCGCGCCATTCCCTTGGAGGGCAAGCAGATCCACGACGTGGTCAATGATCTCTCGCGGAAGTACATCGACGTAGAGGTGGAAGCAGAATTCAAGCGCGGCCAGTACGAGGGAACTCGGTCGCTGGACACGAAGCGGTTTCGCGTCGTCGGCGTCCGCAACGAGGACGCCGACGACTACCACCTGTACATCACGAATCTGCCGAGAGAGGAGTTTCTCCCGGCGGATCTAGCGACGCTGTATCGGTGTCGATGGGAGGTAGAAACGTTGTTCCGTGAGTTGAAAACGCAGTACGAACTGGACGAATTCGACACGAACAACCCTGATGTCGTGAAAATTCTACTATACGCTGCGTTGCTGTCACTGCTGGTGAGCCGAGAGTTGTTGGATCTGGTCACCGAGCAGGCCGACGATGAGATCGTGTTTCCGCCGGAACGCTGGGCGGCGACCTTCCGGTCGCACGCCCAGCTCATCCTCCACCAACTCGGTGAGTACCTCGGCTACTCGCCACCGCCGTTGCTGGAGCGGCTGATCGAGGATGCTCAGAAGATCCACCAACAACGACCGATCTTACAAGAGACGCTCGCTACCGCTACACAACCGAGGTGTGAGTCTTAGCTAAAGACGAATGGTCGACGCACCAACCGGGGAAGCCACACCCCACGCTTCCGACGTCGACGAGAACGGCGGCGAAGACAGCGCTGAGGACAGCGGTAGTCAAGCCGACGCCGAGACAGCTGACGCTACTGGAGACGAAGACAAGGGTAGCAGCGACACCGCGGCGTCGGACACTAGCATGGTGGACAGTAGCGGGGACGAGCGCCCCGCCAGCGACGTGCCCGAGTCCGATGACGGGAACAACACTGATACAGATTCCCAGAGGACTGAGGATGCTGAGAGTGGCGATGTTCAGGAGCAGAACAGTTCCCACCCCGAAGATATGCACACAGACACTGAGGTAAATGAAAGCACTGAACAGACAGACAGCGCAGACCCTCCCGGACAGGGCTCAGGTGAACCCGAAGAGGTTGGTTTAGGGACTAGCGATGAACAGGAAACAGCGGACGAAATGGAGTCGAAGCACCCAGCGAACGTTACTTTAGACGGCTCTGTTGAATCACTAGACGGCGTCGGGATAGGTCGCTAAATCAAAGGAGTTGAAGCGGGATGATTCGGTTGCCTATGACACAAATCTCCCGCTTCACTGGTGAGATTGTGCCGATTGCTCAAGTTGTTACCGGTGATGGAGACGAATCCGCCGCCCCGGAAGGCGGCGGCGGATTCGCCGACTATGCCATCGTTTCCCTGCATTGTCTGCGGATCTATCTTGATACATCCTACCGGATGACGATTGACCTGCTCAAAGAGATGCCACAAATAATCGGGGAGATCGGCCTCAGCGCGGCCGATCTCCCCTCTCCATCTACGTTGTGTAAAGCGTTCGACCGAATCGAAATGAGCGTCTGCCGAGTGTTGCTGCGCCAGTCGGCGCAGCTGCACGACCCATCGAAACACGCTGCTATCGACGCTACATTCTACGAACGCTCAGCAGCGAGCCGTCACTACTGCCAGCGCATAAGCTACCGCGTCCAGAAGCTGAAAGTCACGAAACTCGTCGATACAGAGACCCAAGCAATCCTTGACGTACACTGCTCAACGACTCGGGAAGGAAGCGACGCAGACCTCGCTGAGCAGATCGTCCGCCGGAACGCGGGCGATCTGCGGTCTCTAGCGGCCGATAAAGGCTACGACAAGCAAGCGCTCCGTAAAGCACTGCGTGAACTCGGCATCAGACCGCTCATCAAGCACCGCATCTTCGCTCCCTACGACCACGCTCACAACGCCAGAATCGACAAACAACGCTACAATCAGCGCTCTATGACTGAGACCGTTAACTCGGCCGTGAAGCGCTCGCTCGGCTTCGCCGTGCGAGCGCGTTCCTGGTTTCGTGAGTTCCGAGAAATCGCCCTGATGTGTGTCGTCTATAACATCAAACGTGCCGTCAAACAGTGAATTCCACCGCCTTATGGCGATTCAACACAGCCGTCTGAACCCAGCGAGTGTTCGGCTCTCGCCGGCGGCGAAGCCGAACACGAGCGCCCATACGAGGACAGGTATCTGGGGGTTACGGTCACGCTCGACCACGCCGAGTTCCTCGGCGTGCTCTTCGAAGAACTCAGAAGGAAACAGTGTAGTGAGCCGACGCATAATCCGAGACGAGGAGCCGTTGTCGTGCACAGACTCGGCTTCCTCATTCCTTCCCCAAACAATCCTCGATAAGCCGCTGCTGTCACGCGGTTCCTCGACTAACTAAAGACGGATGGCAGTGCTATAGTTGATCGTTTTTATGGAATCGCAGATGCCGCTGGCGGGCGTGTTCGAAGCCGCTGGCAGGTGATCCGATAACAGAATGGGCGACAGCCATGGGCAAATGGCGTGTCGCAACCCATCCAAGATCGCCGAAATCGGCGACAGGCTCTGGACCCGGACTACTTGGGTGACCGATTGAGTCCTATGAGGATGCTGAGCGGAGACCAGAGCCCATCAGGACATGCGACGAGTCCCAGTCAAAACGCTTCCGATAGTCGCACAATCGTACGCCAGCAACGTGATAGAACTCATTACATTCGAGCCTGGTGGCAGCGATCAGCGATGTCGCCGTCCCGTAGACTGTCGTCTCGCTATCGAGGACAGCCACGGAACGAGAATGGTGGGCAGCCGGAAGGAAGTGGGTGTGTGGGGGAAAGTGGCGTGTGCACCATTCGAAATCGTCATCCACGACGACGGGTCCTGGACCCGAAGTCCGCGGTAGCGCAACTGGCTATCAGGGGGATCCGGAGCGGGGACCAGAACCCATTGTATATAAAGACATTCACCAGACAAAACACTTACGCTATGTCATCGGATACATTCCAGATTGTCCAGCTCCAAACACACACGCTGGACACTCTATGTGCCAACAGTCGCACAGACACAGCAAGAAATCCAACAGCAACGACAGTATTCGGTCGGCGGCGGAATGGTGGCCGGCCGGGGGGCGCGTTCAGTGTGGCGAGCGCGTCGGCCACCATTCGCCGTCGTCGCCTGTACCGACTGGTTCCGAACCCAGTCCGGGCAAGCCCATCGAGAGGGCGTACTGACCAGCAAGCTGGACTTCGGAACCTATCCGCTCGATTGGTCACAATCTGTAAAAGTCGTCTTGGCCGACAATTATCACACCGCGGGTCGGGACGACGCTGCCAGCAACACATCGGGCACCCATCTCAGCCGGAGGTCGGCCAATGACTACTCGCCCAACTGCTGGCGAGATCGTCGCCATCACGACCACCAACAGTGAACCGCTGTTGTTCGTCTGTCGCGCAAACGATGAGCACGTCACGGGCATCTTGCTGGCCGACTTGGCGACGGACACGCTCCAGCGGTTGCGGGCGTCCGAACCCGACACGGCTACACGCCAGCAACTGGCGCAGGCCATCGGCCGGACTAACGAGTTACTGTCGTTCACCGTTCCCCACACAGAGTGTGCGCTTGTTGAACGCGCCAGTAGCCGTCCTGGCCCCTTCGAAGGAGGGGGTGCCTAATGGCCCGCGCCGACCCACCACCGGGCACTACGACCGAGACAGCGTCGACAGAAACCGACCTGTGGCGACTCCGCTACATGTTCGGTGAGCTGGAACACTACACCGAGTCGATGGCTGAGTTCCCCACCATCGAGAACTACTACGACCAGCACCGCCGCGGTGACTATGCCCGGGATGTTGTCATCGAGCGCAGGGCGGTTACCCAGGGTGCTGGGGCTGAACAAGACGAGACGCTACGCACAGGAGGAGCAGCGTGACGACCTCAGCCGACCAGCTTGCGGAGGCTCGGGCTGCCGTGGCTGCTGTGGACCTGAATGCATTCAGCCGCGCAGATGCACGGATCGTCCTCGATATCGAAGAAACGCTGGCGGGCCTAGAGCAAGCTTACAGTGAATCGTCGGAGGGAACAGATGGCGCGTGAGTGTCCCGTTGCCGTGGCTTACACGGACGTGACCGGTACTGAACGACAGCGGATAGACGGGAGGGCCAGCCATGGAGTGTGAGGACTGTGGCAAGTCGGGCCCCGCCCTCTCGCCGGTCGTCGTCAGGCAGCGCAAAACCCCCTGTGCAGACTGCAACCCCTACAACCCACTTACTGATGTCTAAGCCGATGAACACGTCCTCTGCGACAAGTTCGAAGTCAGTGATGAACCGTGAGAGTGTCCGCCGGGACGGCGGACTCTCGAAGCCATACTGCCGCCAGACATCCTCGTTGTGGAGTTCTCGCGCAGTCGGACGCGGACCGTAGATGTCGTGATAGAAGCAGTGAAGGACGCCTTTCAGGAGTTCTGGTGGCTTGTGAACCCGTGTTCGCCCCCTCGGATCGGGGCGAACACGGGATAGTCCACAAGAAACGATAGATCCAAGTGTTCGAACAGCGCCGTCGTCTCGGTGTCCAGCGTTTTGAAGACCTGTTCGACCGTAGCGTTATCTGGTAGGACGGAGCTGGTCGTAGACACATCAGATTTATCCTACCGCTTCCTTGTGAGGACTTCTGCACCACCGCCGACTTGGACGAGATATCTATCGAACGCCAGAGGAGAACCATACCGCAAGCGCTGCTGTACCGAGCACACCGGCGCTCCGGATTGGTTCTTAGACTACGTATAGTTCGGACGAGATAGCCCACGGAGGCCGATGATGTTGCGGCATCGATGCCGCAGGTCTGTTTAACCACGTAGCGCGTCAACTGGTTCCTCGCTCGCTGCTTTCCAAGCTGGGTACAGCCCGCTGACGATGCTCGTTAGCACCCCAAAAGTGAATGCCGCGCCGACGTACCAGACGTTTGGCAGCCTGAAAACGGCCATCGCATCGCCGACAGCGTAATGATTAATTGCGAGTCCGGCACCGACACTCAGAGCCACGCCAACGATACCACCGAGGAATCCGAGCAGTGTCGCTTCCATCAACATCACTTTGAGGATATCTCGTTTCTGGTAGCCGACCGCTCTAAGGACGCCGATCTCTTCCCGACGTTCGACGGTGGACATCAACATGACGTTAAGAATCGAGATACCGGCCACGAGCAGCGAAATCGATGCGATACCGGCGAGGACGGTGTTGATGATCTGGAACTGCTGTTCAATAGTGTCAACGAGCGAGCCTAGTTCCTGAACGGAGACCCGCTGCTCACGATCGTTGAGTGAGTCGCGTATCCCCATGGCCGTCTCGTTGGCTCGCGTCCCAGTCGACTCAGTGATGTACACTTCCGAGTAGCTACGCTCACTGAACGAACCCACCGGCATAATGATTCGATTGTCGGGGTTCGCTGAGGAGAACGCGTCGCCTTCTTCCAGCACGGCTCGGATACGGACGCTGGTCCCGTTGACAGTGATCTGACTTCCTGGATGCAAATCGTGCTCTTCCGCGACATCTGACCCGATGAGCGCGCCGGTCCGGAACGGAGACACCCGCCCCTCCTGGGCCTCGTACAACGCTGCTGGATTCTCAACGCCGTATATTGTCTCACTGGCGGCGTCCTCGCGGTTGTACGATACCGTCCCAACGCGCGTCTTTACCGGTGAGACAGTCGCTGTCGGGCTTGCTTCTCTACGAATAGTGCGGATGTCGCGCTCGGTGAGTTCAGTAACATTTTCGCCGGAATTTGGGTACACCGTGAGCTGGTTGCCGACATTGCCGAGGTTCTGGGTAAACGAGTACTGGAGCGCGACGCCGAACATCCCCAGCGAAGCGATGGCGACGACGCCGATGACGATGCCCAGCGACGCCAGCAATGACCGCATTTTCGTTCGTGTGAGGTTGCGCCGCGCCATCAACGCGGCCGGGAAGAACCTACCCGCCATTCTTTCGCTCTCTCCCAATGGTGCCGTCGACCAGATGGACGGTTCGGTCGACGTACTCATTGACCAGATCGTCATGGGTGACTGCGACGATTGCCACGTCGTCCTCGTCGGCGATGCGGCGGAACTCGTCGAGTATCTGTCGCCCGGTCTCGCTGTCGAGATTGCCCGTCGGCTCGTCGGCGAGTACGACCTTCGGGCTGTTGATGAGCGAGCGCGCGATGGCGACGCGCTGCTTCTGGCCACCGGAGAGTTCGTCGGGCTTGTGATCCAGTCGGTCGTCGAGACCGAGCCGCTCTAAGAGCGTTCTGGCCCGCTTTGTGACTTCCGGGTCGCTGTCCAACAGCAGAGGGACCTCGACGTTTTCGACGGCAGTCAGCGTCGGCAGGAGATAGAAGTGCTGGAACACGAAGCCGACCGTCCGCTTGCGGAGCGCGGTCCGCTTGCTGTCGCCGAGACCGGTCACATCCTGCCCCTCCAGCAGGACGGTCCCTTCCGTCGGCGTATCCAGCATCCCAAGGGTATTCAGCAGGGTTGTCTTGCCACTGCCGCTGGGGCCCATAATCGAGACGAACTCGCCGGCCTCGAGGGCGAAATCAATACCCGCCAGCGCGTAGAGGGTCTGACCGCCGGTACGATAGCGCTTGACCAGTCCCTGTGCGTCGATGACCGTCATACCTCGATTTCATCGTCACCACTTCGGTAGCGGCGCACGAGGACACCAACGACGACCAGTAGCGCCAGTCCGCCAGCGATGAACACCGGCAGCATACTGTTCTGATCACCGCCCCCGTTGTCGCTGTCCTGCTCGGACTGCTGTGCCGAACCGCCCATCCGGTCGAGGTTGACGTCGAACGTTTGTCGCTTCCGCGTGTCGTCAACGAGATACGTCACCTCCAGTGGCACCGACGTGACATTCCCCTCCGTCCGTGCGTACACGTCGAAGGAGACGAAGTCACTGGCCGGAACCGTCCCGACGAAGTAGTCACGGTTTGGCGTCGCCGGGGTGACGTTCTCGGTATCGGCGACGCTGATGAGGACGCTGTCCGCATCTGTCGAGCCGACGTTGCTCGCACTCCCGGAAATCTGGAGGCGCCCGCCCTGACGGATCACGTCCAGCCCGGTGAGGTCTATCGTCCCTGGGACGGACCGGAGCGTCGTTTCGGCGGTCGTCCGCTCCGTTTCTGTCCCGAGTTCGTACTCGGCTGTGACGGTGACGTCCGCCCGAGGTTCGTCCGTCGTGGCGTTCAGTCGCACTTCTTGGGTCGTGCTAGTTGAGATATTCTCGAGCAGTACGCGCTGGAACGACGCGTTCGCAGACGTTGCATTGACAGTGACATCTGAGAGCGGCGCGTTGGCCCCGTTCGAGACCGCGACTCGCAGCGCGCGGTCGGTGCCGCTGCCGACTGCAGTTGTATCGAGTTCCACGCTGTTCCGGAGTGGGTCTGAGTCGATGACTTTCGTCTGGGTCGTAGTGCGCGTGATGTCGTCACCGACCGTGTAGCTGACCGTCGTGGTCAATTTGTGCTCTCCAGAGGACTCTGGCCGGAACCGGAATGGGGCGGTCATAGAACCATTCTGAGAGATACTTGACGCTACTGTTCTGCTCTGTGTCATTTCAATGTCGTCGCCCTCAACGACGATCTCGACATTTGTTATCTGGGAGTCAAGACCGTTTGCGACCGTGACTTCACCGGTCGATTCGACGCCGGCAACGGAATCGTTAGCTGTGAGGTCCATCTGCGGGTGACGCTCTTCAACGTTCAGTTGTACCGGATATTGGAATTTGACGCTCGTGCCTGTCCCGGGGTCGCGACCGTACACGATGACACGGAGATCTTTCGTCCCTGCCGAGTCAAACGTCGCCGTCAATGGCACTTCCAACGTGCTGCCCGGCGAAATCGAGCCTAGATTCGAGGCACGCTCGATAGCACTCAAGTCAGAGCGCCGGATCACGATGTCGTTAATTTTGAGCGGTGCATCACTACTTTCGAGATTTCGGACTGTCACGTGAAATGTGACGGGTTCACCTGGTGCTGGTGATGAAACTGAGATGTCAACGTCTGCGATGGAGGCGTTGATGTTTGCACCCGCGACAGATACAGGAAATAATCCGACAACAACAAGACAAGCGAGTACGGCTGCAGTACCTCGCGTCACGTAGGTTCCCCCCTCAAAGGGAGTTTTATGTCGAACCAACTGCTCGGCAGGAGGGCCGCATCGGAGACCATTAGCATATAGGTCGCTCCGTTTCGGTCGGTATTAAATATACTGCACATACCTCCGCAGGGCATTGTCTAGTTGAACGCGCTTGAGAAGCGAGGAGGCCGTAACGAGAAGTGCCTATGCAACTCGCAGACCTCCTCAGAGATTACTCAAATTGCGCACGCACCATCGGTTCTAGTTTAATGGCGGTCAAAGCCGAACTCACCTTGTTCAACCTGCTCACGTAATCGATCTCTGTGTGGATTTGGATTTCGTGACGCCCACAGCGACAACTCATCCAAATCCGGTAGCTCATAACCCAACTCGATCATAGGGTACAACTGGATCAGATGAGCGTGGCGTTCAACGGCTATAGTAATCGTTAGAACTTTTTGCCCGTAGTACGTTGAACGATTTAAAGGACCATCTTGACGGGATCTCCGTCAAGGAACTTCAAGACGCTCTCGACAATGTGGACGGAAACAAGCCGACACAACGGTTGTTAGCGGCGATCGCATACAAAAATGGCGTCACTCAGACCGAACTTGCTGCGTGGCACGACACCGGTCGAAGAACGATCTATAGCTGGCTCAAGCGACTCGACACTGACGAGTCGCTTGAGCAGGCTGTAACTGATGATAAGGGAACTGGTAGAAAAAGAAAGTTATCAGGTTCAGAGCAGCAAAATTTCCAAGAGACTGTTCACGAACCGCCCGAAAAAGCTGGGGTCGACGCGCCGGCGCTCGCTCAAGACTATCTCGAAGAAACGCACGGTGTCACCTATTCAATCCCGAGCTGCCGGCGGTTGCTGAAAGAAGTGCTCTGTTGAATAGCGGCCTCTGAGCCACACTGAGACTATCTTGGTCTTGAGACCACTAGCGTCAGCTACTAACGAGCAACTCAAACTCCGACTACCCCGACCAACACCGCTATTCAACAGAGCAGACTACACAACTATCTACAAGTCCTTTGGCCGGGTGAAAATGTGGGTCTGGCGGGCGTTGCTGCGCTGCAGCAACACCCGCAGTCCGGTCACGCAGCACTTGATAGCACGTTCTTCGACCGCCATATCTCTTCATCGTACTACCGCCAACGCTCCGGAAACAGCGTTCAGACGCTGAAAGTGACGATATTGACCGATGTGGAATCGATTGCTGTGCTTGACGTACATATTTCGGCACACTGGCAACACGATACCAAGACCGGGCCGCAGGTCGTCCGCCAGAACGCGGACGACCTGCTTTCCGTCGCTGCTGACAACGGTTTCCAAGACTGGAACACTGAGTGCGAGGTTGCCGCACTAGATATCGACTACCCCGTGGATTACCGTGGCTCGTCACTGAACGCCACCGCGAATAACGCCCCCATCCGGTCAAAATGGTACTTTCAGCATCGGATGGCCGAAACCTCGTATTCGACAATCAAGCGCTCGCTCGGCTTCGGTGGAAACGACAGGACACTCTCACCCTTTATCCACACGCCACGAAATGCACGAGCAATCACCAGCTACGAGCGAGGAAACGGTCCGGGCTGTGAGAAGCTATGAGTCGGATTCTATGACAGGCTCGGCGAATATTTTAGTCCGTGACGACACGGCCTGCCTGCCCAGTTTGGTTGTTATAAGGTACCATGTTGAACTCTGCATCGTTTGGGTATTTTACTTCCCAAAGTATAGTACCTTGGACATTATCTCCATGCAACTCTGTTTTATTAGGGAACCCATTCCGGATGCCGAAAGTCACCTCATGTGAGCTATGCTCCTTATCGGCAAGTCCGGTAAATGACCATTGCTCTTGTCCGACAGTAACGTTATTTCCGGGATCCGTCGCCATCTGAATAGTGGCAACTACAAATTTATCACCTTCCGATGGCGTTTCTACGTCTCCATCACTCTCTTCAATAAGTTCGGTGATCCTATACTTAGTTACTCGAAACCGGACCTCTGAACCATTATGTACTGCCTCACCCCAGTCCCCAATTTCGACAACCACTGTGTTTGCTGCTGGTGTCGGAGTTGATTCTGGGGTTGGGGTTGCTGTCGGAGTTGATTCTGGGGTGGGTCCGGAGTTGTTTCTAAGTTTGTTGTTGGTGTTGGGGTTGGCTCTGAAGTCGGATTCGGCACTTGCAATGCTGGGATTCCAGTGCTGGTAGCAGTACCAGCACCTACTACAGCAACTATGACAACACCAATCATGATTTTTTCCTCATCAGCCTCTCAGAGATTCTCAACTGGTATTGTTATATGAGCGTGTCATAGAATCCATCTCATAGCATCTCACAGCCCGGCTCGTTTCCTCGCTCGTAGTTGGTGATTGCAACGACGAGCCGTAGGCAGAGCGCAACGAACACTTCTGTTCGAGCGTGGACGCGGCCTCGGGCGCGGACGTGCCCGAGGCCGCAGTCCTTGACGGCATCGTTAGTTCGTTCGACTCCTATCCGGTGGTTGTACGTCTCGTCCAAGATGGACTGTTTGAGCAGAACTTCCTCACTGTGTTCGGTGATACGATCTTCGACCCTATACTCGATATCGAGCGGATCGTCGGTATTTCGCGGGTTGTACGGGGCAATTGGCACGACCCCTGCGGCCAGCAGGTGGTCGTGCCAATCGAGGATATCGTATGCGCTGTCTCCAAGCATCCAGATGGGTGTATCGACGGCGAGCGCGTCACACGTGACGCGCATCGCCGTCTCTTGATCCGCTTGTTTGCTCTGTGTGAACTCCGCTGCTATCGGAATCTTTGGACCGGTCGAGACGATCGTACAGCCGAAGCCGTAGTAGTGTTCCTCAGCTGTTGGGTCGTAGTTCCACGAGGCGGCGTCGTTGTACTGGACCGCTTCGATGTGGGTTGAGTCGATGGAGTACGTCGAGTCGAGCAGGCCCCGGCAGGCGGCCTGCTCGACGAGTCTCTTGAAGACATCATCGATGACGTGTTCGAGATCGGTAAGAAACCGGTCAACTGTGTCTCTGGATGGTGGTTTGTCGAGTCCGCAGTAGTACCAGACGAGGCTGTGCTGGAGTTCTCGTGTGACTGGACGTGTGCCGTATACATCCTTGTAGTAGCAGTGTAGAAAGCCGCGAAAGAGGTCTGGTGGCTCATGGACTCGTGTTCGCCCCCGCCCCGAGGGGGCGAACACGTCGTACTCCAGCAGAAACTCGAACTCAAGATGCTCGAACAGCGGTACTGTCTCGGTAGCCGCCGCATTCAAGAAGTCGTTAACCGAACCTACGTCCTGCAGGGTCGCGGTTGTGTTGGACACACTTTCCGCACCCTGCTGCTTTGCATGTGGCGCTTTCTATGACACGCTCTATATGATAACTACAATAGAACGATTCAGATGATGGCACCGCCTAACTGAAAGACAGCGCCGGCTTCGACCGCCAGAGCTAGTGGGAAGGAGAAAGAAACAGCCGATAGTCTATGTCGAATATTTGCTGCTTCATGAGCAAGGCGGTTCAGTTAGCTAAAAATGCTGTCGGTGGCCGAAGCGAAGTCGCCACCCCCAACGGGGTGGTGGCTTCGCCGACTACGCCATTGTATCGCTCCATTCTCTCCGGGTTTACTTGGAGAAGCCATACCGAGAGGCGTTAGATCTGCTGAGCGAGATGCCACATATTCTCGAAGAGGCTGGCCTCGAAAAGGCCGATCTCCCACAGCACTCCAAGCTCAGTCGATCACATTGACAGCCGCGTAACCCCGTTTGATGGCGGTGAACCAAACCGAACTAGCTGTGGAGCATCTTCGAACCGTTGGTGAGCATGATTTTCGGGATGGACCGTCGCTGTCGGCGGCGGACTGCCGCCGACGCGACAGTGTCACCACTGACGACCGCTGTCCGGCCCGATGGACAGTTACCGGAAGAACCGGTCGTCAAGTGGTTGATTCGCTGGAACAGACCTGCGGACACCAAGTGCTGTCCAAACTGCGCGAAGCGTCATTTCGCAAAACTCCGTGAACGACCACCGCAAGAGGCGGCGCCCCCCCCCACGGCAGGGCGCCGCTAGGCTTTACACCGCATCCAAGCAGACGCCTCCTCTAACCCGATGTGATCGACTGACGCTCGATCGAACAGAACGAGCCGTCCTTGCAGCCACGATCCTGTCTTCGGTACTTCCCAACCGACGTAATCGGTGCAATTGAATCGCCGAATTAACCACGAGAAAGTGTCTGGATCTGGATATGTTCAACCTACCCGATCCAGACGGTTATCTTTCGGCATCGGACGTCAAAGACGTAGCGGAAGAAGTCATTGCCCCTCTCCCGTTGCCGGGTGTCGAGGAGAGTCCCCTCGACCCCGGCGACATCTGGCTCGTCGTCATTTTGGCCTGCGTCAACCAGACATCGATTTGGGAAACCTGCAACGACACCAACGGAACGCCGTGTGACGACACCGTCTTCACGTGGCTCCATACACTTGATCGACACTGGCTTGAGGTTGTCGCCAACCTTCTGCTCGGACGCCTCGCTATGACGATTCTCGACCCTGACCGGTCGAGAATCGTCTCCATCGACTTCATCGACAACCCCTATCACGGCGAGCACTACGCTGACGAAGGCGAACTCTGTTCGATGGCTCCCAAGGACGGGACGACTACCTGCCACCGCTATTGCACGGCGTACGTCGTCTCCAACGAGAAGCCGGTGACGCTGGCGATGACCTATGTCCGCAACGACGAAGACGAGGCCGACGCGGTCGAGCGCGTGCTCGCCCGCGTCGAGAATTACCCCTTCGAAATCGACCTGCTACTTGCCGATAGCGGCTTCTACAATGAGCGCGTCATCCGCCGTGCTCGTGATATCGGCGCAACGGTCGTCCATGTGCCCAAGAAAGGGGAACGCATGAAGGACAAACTCGATGTCCACAAGTCGTACATGACGACCTATCGTATGTACAAGGACAGCGAGCGGGAACTGCGCTTCCCGCTCGCGGTCGCTGTCTCCTACCAGAACGGTGATCGGGGCAAACACGGTGAGGTTGTCCGTGGCTACGTGGCGTGTGGTCTTGCTGATCGCTCGGCCAAGCAAGTCGAACGGCTCTACAGGAAACGCTCAGGCATCGAAACGACCTATCGCTTGCTCCGGCAAGCACGCGGGATCACGACGACACGTGATCCCGTCGTGCGGTTTGCGATCATGCTCGTTGCAGCATTGCTGGAGAACCTATGGCTCGTTCTCAGGTGGGCGGTCGTCGCCCGCCCGCGACGGGGCGGGCGCGACCTGCCCGATGAGTTCACGTTCAAGATGTTCCGTGACTGGATTCGACACGAACTGGAAGAGCAATTACGCCGCCAGTGGAAGATCAAAGCAAACGGGGTCGGTGTGCCAACGTCACAGGCAACGGCCGCGGGCTGACCGGGGTCAGCCCACGGCCTGTCTGGTCGGCGGTAAGCGACAGCTGTCGGCAGATAGTCTCGTGGTTCGGTAGATCTCGCCTGTTCAGAGCGGTGAATTGGAGCTATTTCAGTCTGGGTCGCAGTAGCAGCAGAGACTGACCGTCAAATCATACAGAAAGTGACTGTTTCGTGGCGTTCAGACAGCGCTCTCTCGGCTCGTTCAGGAAGTAACGGTCTTGAACAGCGTGCTGTCGTGCGTTTTCTCATCAGTCACATCGATCCGTTCAATTGTCTGGTCGGTGGCGTTGTGGAGCAGGTGGAGCTTCGCTCCAGTCTGCTCCTCGTGCCGGGCTTGGAACTCATCAGAGAGGAATTCGTGCAACCGAAACACCGTTCCATCAGCGATCATAACGTCCCTGAATCGGCCGATATCAGCGTCAACAGTATCGGGAACAGCGACCTCGTCGAGGCCGTGCTCGACGAGGTCGCGGAGGTCCTTCGCCAGCATCGGCGTCAACCGCTGATAGAATCCACCGGGAGAGATCGTCTCGTCGGCTGTAGAGTTGTAGCTGCATCTGAACCCAGCGAGTGTTCGGCTCTCGCCGGCGGCGAAGCCGAACACGAGCGCCCATACGAGGACAGGTATCTGGAGGTTACGGTCACGCTCGACCACGCCGAGTTCCTCGGCGTGCTCTTCGAGGAACTCAGAAGGAAACAGTGTAGTGAGCCGACGCATGATTCTCGATGAGGAGCCTCTGTCGGACACAGCTATCGCCACCTCATCCCTCTCGAAAAGAAGCCTCAATAAGCTACTGCTATACAGCGGTTCCTCTCTTAGCTAAAGACGGATGGGCGCTTGTTTGCCCTCGGTGAACTCCGCTGCAATCGGTGTTTTTTGTCCGGTCGGCTCAATTGAATCCACAGACGGCGCCGGGATAGGTCGTTAGAATCACGGGTATGAAGCGGGAGAGTAATGTTATGCACAACACCCTCTTCCGCTTCGTGAAGCAAGTGGCTTCGCTCGCTCAAAAGCTTACTGACGCTGCGCTGATGGAACTGAGTGATCCAGCCGGCAACGGGTTTGCCGGCTGGAAGCACGCAGTCTTGCTCTATCTGCGCGAACACATGAGCGCGGAGTACGAGGAAATCATCGACTGGGCCGAAGAGATGGAACGTGTTCGAGCGGTATTGAATCTTCAACGCGGGGAGTTTCCCGCGCCTTCGACGCTGTGTAAGGCGTTCAAACGGGCATCGATGACTGTCTGGCGACAGCTGCTCCGCCGGTCGGCGGAGCTGCTGGACCAGAATGGTCACGCCGCAATTGATGCCACCTACTTCGACCGTCAGCAGGCATCGTCTCACTACTTGCGACGGATTGATCGTTCCGTCAAAACGATCCAGACGACGTTTCTCGTAGATACAGCTGAGGGAGCAATTCTTGACTTACACTGCAGCACGAAGTGGCCTGACGAAACCAAGATCGGCCCGAAGGTCGCCCTGCGGAACGCGGGCGACCTTCGAAGCTTGGCCGCTGACAAAGGCTATGATGACATGAGCTTCCGTGAGGAGCTTCGAAACGCCGGGATTCGTCCGCTGATAAAGCACCGTGTTTTCGCTCCTTACGATCACGCACACAACGCCCGAATAGACGACGAGCTCTATGGTCAGCGATCACAGACCGAGTCCGTCAACTCCTCAATCAAGCGCTCGCACGGCTCCGCCGTCCGAGCGCGTGACTGGTTCCGCCAGTTCCGGGAGATAACGCTCATAGCCGGCGTTTACAACGTGGAGCAGGCAATTGAACGCTGAAACGCCGAAATTCGCCGGATTCAATTGAGCCGTCCGGTCGAAACAATCGTACAGCCGTAGCCGTAGTAGTACTCTTTATCGGTTGGATCGTAGCATTTCGACGCACCTTGGTCAGCGGGCATCGGCCTCACGTTGGTTGAATCGATGCAGTAGGTCAAGTCGAGCAGGCCGCGCCGGGCGGCCTGCTCGACGAGGTGGTCAAAGACTTCGTCGACGACGTGTTCGAGGTCAGTAAGGAATCGATCGACCGCGTCTCTTGACGGCGGTCGATCGAAGACACAGCTTAGCCAGACAACCGTGTTCTGAAGCTCCCGCTCAGCAGGACGAATTCCGCAGATATCACGGTAATAGCAGTGCAGGAACCCACGCAGCATCTCTGGTGGTTTATGCTCTCGTGTTCGCCCCGTCTTCGCCGGGGCGAACACGTCGAACTCGCCAGGAAGCTCGAAGCAGAGATACTCAAACAACGCTAACGTCTCGGTCTCTGCGACATTGAAGAACGACTCTACCGGAGGCTCATTCTGCAGGGTCGCTGAGTCCATACCACCTCAGCATCACCCTACTCTTTGGTGTGGTAACCGTTCTATGACACCCGCTACTATGTCTAATTTTGCTCAGTCCTGTTTGTCACGTTAACTATCTCCTCCGGACCGACTGGGCCAGTTCTTGTTACCGTACTAACGTAAACGGGCTCATTGGCCTCAATCCTATCTTCTGTGATGTCTGCCTCAAAAGTTCTGTTTGGTTGAACAGATGTGGGATAATGATATATCCAAGGCGATGGAACATCAGTGCCTGAGCGAACCCGGATCCAAATGTCGGTATTAGGAGCCAAGGTCGTGGTACCTGTAATTTCCAGTGGCTCTGATCCAGCCTGCCACTGGTCATTTGCTATCGCCATATTAGCAGTCGGTTCAACAAGGGTGGCATTCGTTGCTGACTTTTTTGCCGCTATGGGCCCTTCTTTTCGAGATTGGGAAAGCCTCAGTGATATTGACTCTCTAGTTACATTGTTCAGCCCACTGGTATCCATTGCGACATACAACCGGTCATCATCTGGTGAGGTGAAATACTTGAACGGCAGCGGTGCGACAAATCTATTTGAACTAGTTGTGCTAGCTTTAACATTTAATCCGTTTCCAAGATTACCTGTTGCGGCCGGACCATACTCTACTGTTGTGTCGATTCGGTTTGGTCCGAGCGAGATAGTTGCAGGGTAAGCACCAGGTCTGGATGGATTTGTAACGTTTTCATATCGTAGGAGTACGGTTTCTGACCCTGACACAGTTTGCTGGTCGGTAGTTGTGATTTTTATTATTCCCTCAGAGTTCGTATTTACATTTACGATTGATGAAATGAATGATCGATCTATTTGCCCATCTTGATCTGAATCTACACCAGCGTGGGTTATATTTAATTTGACAAGATCTGATGGTAACTCGTTTGCCGCGTTATCGTAGCTAATGCGCATCTCCCGAAATGATGTATTAGCCCCCTCTCCTTGCACCTGAACTGTATGAGCTGTCTTCGTCCCCACAGTACTGTCTACTGCGACGATTCCGTTGTTTCCTGGCGGATCGTCAAATCGACCGACGCCCATGATTCCTTCCGCTTCGAACTCTGCGATTAATATGTCACCACGAGCAATCTGGCTTGGAGTAGGTGACCCGTTCCTGATAACATTGGTTTTGCTTATTTTCTCACTAGCAGGCAATGTATGCAGTTGGCCAGGTTGGAACACACCTGAACTGAGTGATAATGTTGAATCGGGTGCGTTTCCGTCGACAGCTATATCATACTCTCCCTCGGTGAGCCCATTATCGCCCCGCTGAGAAACTTCGCGCAAGTGATCTGGAGACGAGACACTATACCCAGACGGATTGCCTGAAGTCTGTGTTTCAAATGTATTGATTCGGATCTGGATCTGGCCGTCACCATCCTGATCAGTTGCAGTAACCTCTGCTGAGTACTGCTTCCGAGAAATGTTGACTGTTGCCGTGTCATGCGGTGAGACACGAACTGGTATCTTTACAATATCGCCTACTTCTTCAAATATTTCAGAGTCAGCCACCGTACCCTGTGCCCCAGACTGGACGTGTCCGGTAGCACCGCCAACTGCTAGCGAAGTGACGATCAAGAAAGTAAATAGGATTGATGGAATCTGGCTTATCCAGTTCATAGGTACTCTTTTTTTGAGATTGGTATATGTTTTGTGGGCCGGAATTTTCTGCTCTGTTGACTCGATGGAAACGCTGCTACGCCATGAGAGCGTGAATTAAGACATGGGGCGCAAGAGACCGACCGCTATTCCGTGCCTTAGAGCACGTCGTGTTGACTGGTCCGTGTGCGAAAGAAGCCGAGTCATGGGCGTTACAGCCCGGATGCCGCGGGGCGCGGCATCCGGGAAAGCCCGAATAGGTGAATCTCTGCTTCACGCACTGGCGTCCCGGGTGAACAGACAATGTACCTTGGAATTGATGTCCACAAACGGTACGCACAGGTGGCAGTAATGGATGAGGCTGGGGAGATCGTCGAAGAGGTTCGCGTCAAGAACGCGAACCTAGACGACCTCGCCCAGCGGTACGCTGGTGCCGAAGCCGCACTCGAAGCGACCAGCAATTACTACCACATCCACGATACGCTGTCCGAACATTTGGATGTGACTGTCGCTCACCCGAAGGAGCTGAATCAGATTGCTAACTCGGACAAGAAAACCGATCGCGTCGACGCAAAAGAACTCGCGCGGATGGTGCGGCTGAACTCGGTGCCAGAGAGTTATGTTCCGACCGACGAGATCAGGGAAGCCCGCGCACTCGTGCGCGGGCGACAGACCCTAGTCGAAAACCGGACAAAGTACGCCAACAAGATTCACGGACTTCTCTCCGATCACGGCATCACTGAGGACGTGAAGCCGTTGAACAAGGAGGGACGAGAGTTCCTCCGGGAACTCTCGCTCCCGACGCCGTGGGACGCGTTGCTGGAGTCGTATCTCGAACTGATAGAGACGCTCACCGAGGAGATACAGGAACTCGAAGAAACGATCGAGGAGCGCGCTGGGTCTCTGAAGGAGACCCAGCTGCTGATGACCATTCCCGGCGTGAGTTACTATACGGCGTTGACGATTTACGCCGAGTTAGGCAAGATCAGTCGGTTTGACGGTGATAAATCGGTTGTCAGCTACGTGGGATTGAACCCGGTAATCCGCGAGTCAGGAGACTCGCGGATCGAAGGGAGTATTTCGAAACGTGGATCGGGTCGTGTCCGGTGGTTGCTCGTCCAGGCTGCAAACACAGCAGTTCACACCTGTAACGATGAGTACCTGAGCCGCTTCTATGAGCGGTTAGCTAGCCGGAAGAACTCACAGAAGGCAATCGTCGCCTGCGCTCGGAAAATGCTGGTGTCGATCTACCACATGCTAGACCGGGGCGAAGTATACGACCCGCCTGATGTGAGTTCATAGAGGAGGGAACTGAGGGCCGCCGGGCGGGCGGCCCTCAGTGGCCGGTCGGGGCCAGCGTTAGCAACAGCTATCGCCAGACTGCGACCGCACCGCCTGAAGATATCGGCCGCCTGCCGGCTGGGAGAGCCGCAGACTACAGGACGGCGCAAATATTTTGTCGATAACGGTGGTTCGTCTAGGTAGCAGCGTTTCCATAGGTGAATAGCGATCTAATCGGCTTATATCACGGAGTAGAAGGACGAAGCCGAGGAAATCGATTCTGTCCATGGAAGTCGATCTCCTCGACTTCGTTGAGCAGTGTCGGCACCTAGTCAAACAAGCGTTGGGAAAGCACGCGGGCGAGCCCGCCAGCGGCGGGTTCGCCCGCTGGAAGCACGTCGTGCTACACTGTCTTCGCCTCGAAGACGGCCACAGCTACCGAGAAACGCCGAATCGGCTGAAGTACATGGCTGAGATTCGTGACGTCCTCGGCTTAGATCGAGACGATCTCCCAGACTACAGCACGATCTACAAATCGTTCGACCGGCTGAGAATGTGGGTGTGGCGGGCGCTGCTGCGCGTTTCAGCGCAGCAGCACCCGCAGTCTGGCCACGCCGCACTCGATAGCACGTTCTTCGACCGCCGCTCGGCCTCGTCGTACTACCGCCAGCGGTCGGGAAGTAACGTTCAAACGCTGAAAGTGACGACGCTAACCGATAGAGAGTCTCTTGCCGTCCTTGACGTACATATCTCTGCCCGGTGGAAACACGATACAAAGACTGGGCCGCAGGTCGTCCGCCGGAACGCGGACGACCTGCTGTCCGTGGCCGCTGACAAAGCCTTCCACAACTGGATCACGAAATACGAGTTCTACGCACTTGGCGTCGAACCACTCATCCTACAGCGTGGGTCGAGGCCGTTGACGCTGGGGCACAACGCACTCATCCGGGCAAAAGGCTACTCTCAGCGCTGGATGGCCGAAACTTCGTATTCGACAATGAAGCGCTCGCTCGGTGATGCCGTGCGAGCGCTGGGCTGGTATCGGCAGTTCCGTGAAATTGTCCTGATGTTCGCTATCTCGAACATAGAACCGCTCTGTGAACCACTCTAACCGTGATTCAGCATCTATTCAACACGGCAGTATATCGAATGTCGCCAGTGCGGTCAGACGGTTGATGATCCTGACCAACCATGTTCATGCTGTGGCAGTACGGAAGTTGCCTCTTACACGTTCTAAGGAGAGACTGCTGACAACATGGCTCTAGAAGCCGTTTCTTGAGGATAGCGTGTCATAGAATTACTCACGAGGTGTTGTTTTCACTGCAGCTGGGACAACCCAGTTGCTCTGTGAGGTTATGAATTGACCAGTCGAGATACTACCAGGTGAGAATGGTATCTGATCTGGTGTGCAAGATGGAGCGCGCGTATCTTGCACGGGACGCCACCAGTTTTCGAGTGAGCAGATTGCTCAGTACAGATGATTGAGCAGTGAGTCGCCGCGGAGTACTACTCGATTGCCAGCCGTTTGAGCGAGTTCGGTACGCGTCCACAGCCAGCATCCAAGTAATAGGTTGTGGTGAATCGCCAGACGTAGCTTGATTTCACTGTTTCAGAGACTGCTTGATGTTGTGAACCGTACACATCAGGACGAGTTCACGAAATTCACCGTACCAGGTTCGCGCACGCACGGCGTCGCCGAGCGTGCGCTTGATCGTCGAGAAGACGGTTTCACACATCGCTCGTTGACGGTAGCGAGGTCCATCGATCCGCGCGTTATGTGCGTGATCGATGGGCTGGAACTCACGATGTTTGATCAGTGGTCTCACGCCTTCTTCGCGGAGTTTGTCGCGTAATTCCATCCAATCGTAGCCTTTGTCAGCAGCGAGGCTGGCGAGGTCGCCCGCATCGGCGGGCGACCTGCCAGCCGAGCTGTGTGTCGTGGCGTTTCTCGGTCGTACAGTGAACGTCTAGAATCGCTTGCGTTTCTGTGTCGGCGAGTGCTGTTGCTTTGAGCGTCTGAACCCGGTAATTCGTCCGCCGGCAGTAGTGTTTGCTAGCGTTTTCGCGGTCGAAAAACGTCGCGTCGATGGCGGCGTGACCGCTCGGCTCGTGCTCCTGCGCCGAAAGGCGCAGCAGCACTCGCCAGATCGCTGTCTTGATTCTGTCAAACCGCTTGACTAACGTCGAGTGGTCGGGGAGATCGGCCGCGTCGAGGCCGATCTCCCCGAGTATTTGTGGCATCTCACTCAGCAAATCAAGTGCTTCTCGGTAGGATTTTTGCAGGTAAACCCGCAGACAGTGCAGCGACACCACCGCATACTCGGCGAAGCCGCCACCCCCTTCGGGAGCGGCGACTTCGCCTCGCTCACCAACAGCATTTTTAGCTAACTGAACGACTTTGCTCGTGAAGCGGGAAATCTTCGACATTGACCATCGGCGATTTCCCGCTTCATTCCACTAGTTCTAACGGTCGAAACCGACGCAGTCCCGCGATTCACCAGAGCCAAGTAATAACAATCCCTTTCCGATAGTTGCTGTCTCCCAGAAGTGGAGTTCGGGCCTAACGGCAGTCTGGAGGACTGACGTAGAACGTCGTTGGGCTATAATGGAAGTGAGGTGTCGAGGAACTCCAAGGTCTTCTCCCAAGCATCCATGGTGTTGTCCGGTCGGAAACTCTCACCGCTTGGGTTCGCGAATGCGTGGCCGGCGCCCTCGTAGACGAACACCTCGTGTTCGACGCCGATCTCGTCGAGGGTCGCGTCGAACGTGCGGACGTCCTCAAGTGGGACAACTTGGTCTTCAGAGCCGAATATCCCGAGGACGGGGCCATCAATCTGTTCGAGCGTCGCCTGGTCGGTGGCAAGGGTCCCGTAGTAGATAACCGTCGCGTCGAGGTCAGCATCGCTCAGGCTGAGCTGGAGGCTCTGTCCGCCGCCGAAACACCAACCGAGGCTCGCGACCCGGCCGGTTACGTCTGGACGTCCGCGCAGACCTTCAACCGCGCTGGACATGGTGGCGACGGCCTCGTCGGGATTCTCGCGAACTCTCCCAGAGAGCTCCGACGCTCGCTCCGAGTCGGTCGCTACCTCGCCGTCGTAGAGGTCGACTGCGAACACGACATACCCGTGGCCGGCAAGGATCTCTGCCATCCGCTCGATGTTTTCGTTGAGTCCCCACCACTCGTGGATCATCACGACCGCGGGGTACGTGCTGTCGTCGTCGGGCCGCGTGAGATAGCCTGGGGCGGTGCCGACAGTCGTCCGCTCGGCTGTGATTGGAGATAAGCCGGTAACATCAAATATCTCGGCGTTCTGGCCCGAGGCTGCGACTTCGCAGGTGCCGTCGACATCAACCGCCCCCGGCTGACACCCAGTATGTGGTGTCTGCGTATACGTCCCGTCTGCCGTCGTCGACGCGGACGTTCCGGCCGGCGTGTCAGTGGCATCCTCTCCGTCGGTCCCGGTCGGTGTCATCCCCGTACACCCACTGAGGAGCGCTAGCGCCGTCCCACCGAGCAGCTGCCGTCGTGTAACCATTATACATTATATGGATTTAATTCTCAAAAGTGTTCTGACGGGGGGAGGGGTCACGTCACCGCTACCCGCCGTGGGACTCAACAGTAACCGCTTCTTCTTGACACTCTGGATGAGTGAACAGACTCACGTTCTGTAGGAGCGTCCTCGCTGTCTCGATTCGCTTTCAATCTGCCTTGTTGAGTCCAGCCCGCTTAATACGATACTGTCTTTTTGTGCAAAATACGCATATTATATATTGTACGTCTGTTAGGAGCTATTCGTAATTGACATGACTGCCGGCACTCCATCCGCACACTTACTGAGCAGCTAATTCATTATGACCGGTGCGAAATCGACGATGAGCGACGTGCTGACCTCACCCTCTGTATGTTTCACCGAGTCTACTGATGGACTTCTGATAGATCGCTACTCGTTGCGGTATATGCATCTCCTGTACTGATCGCTCAGCGAATCCTTGGTAGTCTTTCTATGAAGGCTATGAGGATGGTACACTGGGTAAACGACGGTGTAGAGATTAGATACGACGCATTGTCGTCACGATCTCCCGACCGGTCACACGCCAGCGACACCCGGTCCAGACGGCCTCAACGCGCTCGAAGCGGCCGTCAGATCGCGGGTTGAATTGGATTTTGCGCTTCGGACCACGAACTGGTTCGTAGACGAACCCTTTCGCGTCGGTCAGCGATACGGTACGACTGTCCGTCAAGTTGTCTGGATCAGTCATTGGTGGGTTACGAGAACAGACAGAAACTGCGCTAAGCCGCGTTTAGACGGCAATGAACGAGAAATAAACATACCACATGAATCTGAGTTAGCACCGTCTGCTTGCAGTTAGCACTGCTGTATTGGACGTAGACGGTGCAGTACTGCTTCAGTGCTGAATACTAGTCACAGAGGAGCCCCGTCATACTGAAACTATACAATCACAGTCTCTCAGCCGTTGTAAATACAGGTTCTTTGCTCATTGAAAAGAGTGAACAGGCTGCTCAGTCTGCGAACTGACCGGTCAAGCAACTACTAGATGAGAGTGGTATTCGAACTGGTATGTAAGATGGAAGACGCGTATCTTGCACGGTCTGGTGGTCCCATCTCCATCACCTCCGGGTCATGGCCGTGCGCAAACTGCGACATTTTCGATCAGGAGTCGGCAGCGGACGGTACCTTCTGACCAGCTACCATTCCTATTATTTCGTCCGAAAATCGTGCCACAACCTTATAAAGGCCAACTGCCAAACTCTGACATATTGAACAAAACAGTGAGTATCTCCGTCCTTCACGTCGATGATGAGCCGGATTTCGCAGAGTTGGCAGCTGATATGCTTGAACGTGAGGACGACCGGTTCACTGTTGCGACCGCAACGAGCGCGAGTGAGGGGCTGGAGCGACTTGCTGCGGATGACTTCGACTGTATCGTCTCCGACTACGATATGCCGGGGCAGAACGGCATTGAGTTTCTCGAACAAGTCCGTGATGAGTTCCCGGACCTCCCGTTTATTTTGTATACTGAGCGTGTCATAGAATCCTCCTCATAGTGTGAGCTTCTCACGACCCGGGTCGTCTCCTCGCTCGAAATTTGTGATTGCGACAACGATGCGGAGACACAGCGCAATGAACACCTCTGTTCGTGCGTGGACGCGGCCTCGGGCGCGAACGTGCCCGAGGCCGCAGTCCTTCACCGCATCGTTGGTGCGTTCGACTCCTGTACGGCGGTTGTACGTCTCATCCAAGACTGATTGCTTGAGCTGAACCTCCTCACTGTGTTCCTTGATACGGTCTTCGACCCTGTATTCGATATCGAGCGGGTCATCAGTGTTTCGTGGGTTGTACGGGGCGACTGGTACAATCCCTACTTCCAGCAGGAAGTCGTGCCACTCAAGAATGTCGTAGGCACTGTCTCCAAGCATCCAGATCGGTGTCCCGACGGCGAGCGCGTCTTTTGTGACGCGCATCGCCGTCTCAGCGTCTGCCTGCTTGCGTTGGGTGAATTCTGCTGCAATCGGGATCTTTGAACCGGTCGAAACGATCGTACAGCCGAACCCGTAGTAGTGCTCTTCGGCCGTTGAATCGTAGTTCCACGACGCATCGTCGTTGTACTGGATCGCTTCAACGTGCGTCGAATCGATAGAGTACGTTGAGTTGAGCAGGCCGCGGGCGGCGGCCTGCTCGACGAGCCTCTGGAAAACATCATCGATGACGTGTTCTAGGTCGGTGAGAAACCGGTCGATTGTGTCTCTGGATGGCGGTTTGTCGAGCCCGCAATAGTACCAGACGAGGCCGTGCTGAAGTTCTCGTGCAACCGGGCGTGTACCGTAGACATCCTCGTAGTAGCAGTGCAGAAAGCCGCGAAAGAGGTCTGGTGGCTGATGCACCCGTGTTCGCCCCCTCGAAGCGGGGGCGAACACGTCGTACTCTAGCAGAAACTCGAACTCAAGATGCTCAAACAGCGGTACTGTCTCGGTAGCCGCGACATTCAAGAAGGCGTCTACCGAATCCAAATCTTGCAGGGTTGCGGTTGTGCTGGACACACTTTCCGCACCCTGCTGCTTCGTATGTGACCCTTTCTATGACACGCTCTACTGGAAAAGGCAGTGAGGAAGTCGCCAGCGACGCGATCTCAGCAGGTGTCACGGATTATCTGCAAAAAGAGGGTGGAATCAGCCAGTATGCCCTGCTCACAAACCGAATCAGGAACGCAGTCAAAAATCACTATGCCCAGATAGAACTTGCTGACAAGGAACAACGGCTTAACCTGTTCTTCGAGCAGTCTCCGCTCGGTGTCATCGAGTGGAATGAGAACTTCGATGCCGTCCGTATGAATGATGCAGCCGAAGATATCCTCGGGTATGCTGAAGACGATCTGGCAGGCCAACCATGGGAGGTGATTGTCACGGAATCCGACCGCGATGCCGTTGGTGACGTTGTGGCCAATCTCCTCGAAAACAAGGGTGGATACCACAGCATCAATGAAAATATCCGGGAAGATGGTGAGCAGATTATTTGTGAGTGGCACAATAGAGTAGTAACGGACGAGAATGAGGATGTCGTAGCTATTTTCTCTCAGTTTCAGGATATCACCGAGCGAAAGCAACGAGAGAATTCTCTGGAGCAGTTACACGCAGCCACGCGGGACCTGATGACGGCAACGACCGTTGAGGAAGTCGCGACACGGGCGTCTGAGACGGCCACGCAGGTATTGCAGGTTCCGATGAACGGTATTCATCACTACGACACGGAGGCAGACGCGCTTGTACCCATCGCATGGGCGGACAAGACCGACGACGTACTCGGCGACTCGCCACCTCCGCTTCCTGTCGATAGTAGTCTGGCGGGGCAGGTATACCGAACGGGTGAGGCCCAGAGATTTGCGGATATTCGCGAGGCCGACGATACATTCGACCCCGAGACGCCGTTTCGCAGTGAATACATCATTCCGCTCGACGACTACGGTGTCTTCATCCTCTCATCACCGGAAGCAGACGTTTTCGACGCGACAAATGAAGTACTCGCGGACGTATTCGCAGCGAATGTTGAAACTGCGCTCGACCACGTCGAACAGCGACAGCACCTCCAGCGTGAGCGCGACCGGCTTGATGAGTTTGCCAGCATCATCTCTCACGACCTTCGCAACCCGTTGAACGTGGCCACTGGACGCTTGGAACTGGCACAACGAGAGTGTAACAGCGACCATCTCGACGACGTCGCGCAGGCACACGACCGGATGGATGCACTCATCGACGACGTCTTTACGCTCGCACGAGAGGGCAAACAAGTCGAGGACTCGGACCCAGTCGATCTCGGGGACACGATTGATGCGTGCTGGCGTAACGTTGAGACAGTCTCGGCAACCCTCGTGACCGAGACCGAGCAGACGATCATCGCCGAGTCGAGCCGCCTGAAACAATTGCTGGAGAACCTATTCCGGAACGCGGTCGAACACGGTGGTGAAACCGTCAGGATAACAGCTGGCGATCTGGATGACGGCTTCTATGTCGCCGACAACGGTCCCGGCATTCCCGAGAACGAGCGCGTCGAGGTGTTCGAGGCCGGGTACTCGACTGCAGACGAGGGGACTGGGTTTGGACTGAACATCGTGCAGGAGATTACTGAAGCCCACGGGTGGGATATCAATGTGACCGACAGCGAAACTGGCGGAGCGCGGTTCGAGGTTACTGGTGTTGAGACCGTTGCTGCATAGGCGCGCTGTATTGGTTACCATGATTTTGATAGAATCCACAATGGTTCGTTCACGAACTCCTGAATAGACTCCACGAATACAGCAGTGACTCACCGGTTGTGGTTCAGCGCTTGAACCAATCAGTACAGGTGGAATATCTACCAGTCCAATCTGTTCAATCTGTAGTCGGCTCCGCGAGAGATACGCAAGTCTCACATGAGTGGCTCCGACAACAATTAGCGATGGCGAATCCACTGACGTATGTCTTAACGGTCAAGCATTTTTTACTCAAGTACGTCAGCACTGCCTTGGTCGAGCGGATCTTCGATATCGCCGATAATCGCTTCCAGCAGGTCAGTGACGGTCACTAGTCCAATAACCTCGCCGTCTCCGATGATGAGAGCCATCTCTTGCCGCTCTGTCTGGAACTGATCGATCGCGTCGCTCACATCGGTATCGGGCGAAAGCGTCATCGTCGGTGCCGCCAGTTCAGTGAACGCACCGTTGCCACTGGCGAGTTCCTCACGATGACTGAACAGAGCTGGACTGTAGACGATTCCATGGAATTCAGTCAGGTCCTCACCAATTAGTGGATACCGTGTGTGAGGGTTCTCCTCGAGCTTCTGGAAGTTCGATTCGGCTGAATCCTCAGTCGATATGGCTACGATTTCTTCGGTGGGGATCATCACCTCTCTCACCGACTGTTCACCAATCGTCAATGCGTTCATGATCTCTTCACGGCGCTCCGCAGGCAATTCACCCTCTTCGAGTACCGATCCAAGCCGGTTCCGAAGGTCAGCGCGGGTTTCGATGACTTCTTTTTCGGTTTCTGTCCATGCCTGAGTCATCTCGATGCCGAACAGGCCCAGTGTTCCCTTTGCAACCGAATCACCGACCCAGATAGCTGGAGCGAGTATCTTGGCAAACCAGTACAGCGGTCGTGATCCATACCGGGCGACCTGTTTGGAGCGTTCGACACCAAGGTAGGTAGGCGTCTGTTCCCCGTGCGTGAGGTGGACTAAGTTGATAATAAGAAAGCCGAGTAACGAGCCAGCCCCAACCGATGCGAACGTGGTGTTCTCAAACACCGGTTCAATCAAAGCCGCTAGTCCAGGTTCGGCGATAATCCCTAGTGCGATACTGGTTGCGGAAATCCAGACTTGGCAAGTGGTTAAGTAAAACTCCAGATCAGTGGTCATTTCCCAGGCAAGCTCAAGCCCAGGCGTATCGAACTCCGATTTTGAATACTGTCTGACACGAGTCAACGCGAACTCGATTGCGACGAAATACGCGTTCACCCCGATGAGAATGATACCACCGAGAATCCGTAATCCAATCTCAAGCGGCTCCATCATCCGGCCGTACCAACACCAGACAAAAAATAGTGTGCAGTTCAAGATCAGTAGACATACTCTTTGGGCGGCTGTTTCAATCCGGAGTTTGGCGAAACCAATCCACTGATTGTCTCTATAACACGCTTTTTTAGTGAGCCGTACCAGCGGTGACAGTACCTTCCGAACGGACTGTAAATGTATGTCTGAGTATCCACCGACAGATCCTCGCAGTATGCTGCTTGAAGACCTACTTGCCACGTATCAAGCCGGGGCGATAACAACTAATTGTTTTCTGCGGGTAGCAGCATAAATTATAGCCAATAATTATGTCCTTCTGTGAATATCTCTGGTACAGATGAGCATACTCAATTGGAATCTGGGGACAACAGAGCGGTATATCGAATGTCGCCAGTGTGGTCAGACGGTTGATCATCCTGACCAACCATGTTCATGTTGTGGCAGTACGGAAGTTGCCTCTTACACGTTCTAATGAGAAATTCCTGACAACGTGATTTTAGAAGCCGTCTCTTGAAGATGTTACAATGTACAAAAGAGCGGTGTAGAGATTAGATCCGGCGCATTGTCGTCACGATTTCCCGACCAGTCACACGCCAGCGACACCCGTTCCAGATGGCCTCAACGCGCTCGAAGCGACCGTCTGATCGCGGGTTGAATTGGATTTTGCGCTTCGGACCACGAACTGGTTCGTAGACGAACCCTTTTGCGTCGGTCAGCGATACGGTACGACTGTCCGTTGAGTTGTCTGGATCAGTCATTGGTGGGCTACAAGAATAGACAGAAACCGCGTTCAGTCGCGTTTAGACGGCAGGAAACGAGAGAGGATAACATGCCAGATAAATCTAATTTGGCACCGTCTGCTTGCAATTAGCACTGCTGTATTGGACGTAGACGGTGCAGTACTGCTTTAGCGCTGAATACTATTCCTGATGTATCCCGTCAGATCGGATTTATCGAGTCAGACCCTCTCGGCAGTTGTCAATACAGGCTCTTTGCCCGTCAAAAGGAGTGAAGAGGCTGCTCAGTAGACCCGCTTTCTGAACGAGCTGATGGCACAACAACTTAACGGGTCGTCAAAGTGTTGTCTGTATGGAACCGAAAGACTACGCGATTTTGTTTGTACTCGACGTGGTAGCGACCGTAATTGGCATTTTCGTGTATATCGCCATTGGGGGCTCATTCTAACCGGTGTACTGTCCATATTACGAATCGGTTCACTGTCTGAAGACTACCTGACGTGCGTTCGCTGATGACGTATTCGTGGTGCAATCACGCTGTTCAGACCGATACCACCCTATTAGTGGTACAATCAAGCTCAAAGCTGGCGTTCTGGATCTCTCCGGTGTAGACGGCTGTCGACGGGTCGAGACTGACCGGGAGGTACAGCCCACGGTCTCCGACATCGCCCAGCGAGACGGTGATCGTCCTGAGGGACTTGGTGCCCTTGCTGAGTTCGACCTCAACGAAGCTCATGCGAGCGAAGTCGCCGGAGCCAACCGAATCGGGGACGGTGGCCTCGACCGGCGGTTCGGCGTCCGGGCCGACGCCCTCGCGGTACTGCAGGTCCTCGCGAATGGCGTCGATTTCAGGCTCTTCTAGAGCCTTCGACGGCGGCGCTGGCTGGCCGTTCTCGCAGGGGGCACACAGGAGGGCCTCGTCGTTCTGGTCTGCACTGTAGGCCGTCGTCTCGTCGGTGAGGAACCCGCCGCCGCAGTTGTCACAGGTAACGCTCACCGTCTCGGGACGGGGCGTGTCCACCGTGTTGAGCGCGGTGCGGCTCATAGGAGGAGGCCTCCGAAGAGTGCGCCAACGAACGTGACCCAGATGAGTGCGATGCAACCGACCACTGCTGCCTTGGTGTACAGGCTGAACATGGCTCACTCTGGCCTGCATACTCGAATATCGCTGCGGGGCGTCCAGTTTCATCAACGGCGAGTATCGGCCAGTGACCCAGAGGCGGGACCGCCGGGCCGACTTGTCGGCCCAAGGTGGAGCGTAGCCCCGAGCGCTTGCGCTCGGGAACCGCGCGGGTGAGTGCCGATCGGGACGCCGGCGGGTGTCGGCTGCCAAAAAAAGAGCCTCGTGGGCGTCAATCGAAAGTCGCGCCGCAGTTCATGCACTCGCCGTACGTCTCTCGATGGCGCCGCCCGGGGAGCTTGGCGCTTCGAGTTGGAACCTGGACCACGTTGGGGTCGTCACAGCACGGGTCGGCCGTGTCGCCCTCTGAGTCTTCCGCGCAGTCTTGACAGTAAACCTCAATGTCGTCGAAGACATCGACGGCTTGGACTGGCGAACAGGACTGCCCGCACCCGTCGCACGTGTCGCCTCGTTCCCGAGCAATGGATAGAGCGATGTGGGCGAACTGCCGCTCGAAGCGAGCAGTGCAGTTCCGGCACTGTGCGACGACCTTCTCGAAGTGGTCGGTGCGTTCACGCAGCTGCCACGGGACCTTCGAGATGTCGGGCGTGTCACAGCAAAGGTAGTTGGCGATGTACTGTTCGTCGTTGGTCAGGTCGGTGGTGTTGGTAGTCATCTCTCTTCGAACTCCGGCACTCCCCTTGCGGGAGTGTATAATCGACCGCCGGGATTGCCGGTCTGGTCAGCCCCCGAACCGGGTGTATACGCTTCCTGATAGGTTCGGGTATCGAGCGCCTCGGGTACCGGCGCTGTCATGCTGGCCGTTGGTGCGTCTGGCCCGCCGGCTGTTTTCACTCTGGCCCCGGGGTACGCCTCACCCTCGCCCGGTGGCTGGAATCACGGTTGCGTCCCATCGCGGGACTCGCCGTTTCGTGACCTTCTATCAGGTTCTATATGTGTCTTTCCACACTTCGTGTCGCTGGTGGCTTCGTAAAATTCCAGCGTTTCTGTTGTCCGAGTCACGACACTGAATCGATTCCACAACTGGTCGTGCTGCTGGAGGGAGTCGCGTCGCTTGTCGCCGGCTATGACCTCCCCACGATGACGGGCCATTCGGAGTCGTGTGCTTCGGCGTTATCTCGACTTTTTGATATACGTCTGACGGGGCACTCGGAGCGCGTGGCGCCGTCGCCACAGCCGCCGGCTGGGTGGACTGAAAGGGGGCGGGTGGTCGATCCGTCCCGGACCCCGTAAGCACCGCAGCTTGCGAGGCGCGCAGCGCGGGTCCCGGAACGGTCGGTCGACCACCCGCGGGCTTTCGAAGGCTGGTCACTCTCGGTCACGGTCGTCGCGGTCGCGTTCCCGGTAGTCCCACCGAGGGCGGACACCCCACCGTTTCCGCTGAAAGAGCGCCCCCCGTTTCGAGTGTTGTTGTGGGCCGTCGCGACGGCGATGACCCAGTCCGATAACGCGCGAAAATGCCTGTGTTGTGAACCTGATAGGATTGCGGTCGTCCCCATGGAGTGTCTACTGTCTCGCCCACTGTGTCTTCCTCTTCGTTCAGGGCCCACTACCCCGTGTGCAAGATGACTTCCCGTGCTGCTCCTCGAGTCACCTATCCTCACCTGTCGCCATGATGGCCGCCCACCCAGTTGTCGCGATCTCCCTCCCACTCTGGCCCTGGCCCGGCCCACTGTCCCACCGTCGACGACGTCGACTGTCCGACCTCAGTCTGCACTGCCGGCGGCCCACTGCTGTCTCGCCACACCTGCCTCTCACCCTTCGCACCTGTCTAGCCATCTTGATAGTTCGCCCCTCCTGGGGGTCGCCCCCTTGGCGCTCGCCTGAAGCCCTCTTTCGGTCGGCTCTGGCTTCACCTCCGTATTGTCGTATTGTCCCCCTTCTCTTTGGACAAATACCCCGACAATACGCGAGCTTTAAGAGCCGCAAAATTAACCAAATAGTCTCTAATCAATTCTAAGCCTATAATCTATGGTGGAACAATTATTTTCGCCTGTAAAATAACGAGATATAGTCTCTGAAGGCTTGAACCGACTGTAAACTGCTGTATGTTTGTTCTGCCATCCTATTCACAGCCCTGTTTCATGGTGGAACCGTCGCGTGAAGGTGGCACTCGCTTGATTTCGGCACTTTAGCTGTTTTGAGCCAGTAGTAATCTGGTTATATCCCATGTATCGCTTCGTGAAGGTGGCACTCGCCTGATTTCGGGCATTACGGCTCTATGTTGGCTCTCATGAAGTAGCGTATATGCTGATAATACGCCTTTGAAGGTGGCAATCGCTAATTTTCACGTATTGGCTTATGAATTAGCCTTGGAGCAAAAAACAGTCCAAACTCTAATAGGATCTCCCCAATACCTCCACCAAGATAGCGCCCCACCTAGGCACGATAGAGTGGTGACTGCGAGACTGTGGCTAGCTGACTGAGGAAAATTGAGTTCTATCTATCTGGGGCTACGCTTAGTACTGACCTACGCCATCACTGTCATCGAGCTGGTCGTACATCGACTCGGGGAAGGGGAGACTCTGATAGATGTTGTATGGACAGAACGATTTACCGATGCAGTGACGCTGCATATCGTGGTTGTCACAGTTCATTGGGAGCGGGGCTTCCCCGTCGATTTCTCCGTGTCGCAATTCATAACGAGCCTGATAATCAGTAGTCTCCTCGTCGTACCAGTCCCACTTACTTTCGAAGAGATCATGTATGTCATCAACCACTGCGTCTTCGCGCTGTGACCCGTCCAATTCGTGGTAGCCTTCGAGCCAGTAGACCATCCGAACGAAGTTGAACAGGTCTTTGCGTACAGGCCCACCGTTGTCTAATTTTAGAGCGTCAATCATATTCTGGAAGCACGGCAGTTTAAATATATCATCAAGCTCATCGACTGTAATTTGCTTGTAGTTTCCACTCCCACGCCCGACAGAATAATCTGCCGGGCCTCTATCATACCGCTGGATTTCAACAGCAGGATACTCCGATGAATCTGCTATTTTTCCTAACTTTTTTGCAAGTGACATCACGCTCTTGATATTTCGTTTAGCCTGCCCCTCACCGAACCCATCGGCGTCGTATTCCTTGACCGCTTCGTAGTAGTCTTCGGCTTGGTGGAACTCGGTGGCATCTAAATCGTCGGCCTCCTTGGCCGCGTTTCGGACAAGCCGCAGGAGATTTTGCTGGGGGTCCCAGTCGGTCCAGAGGTTTTCCTGTTCGCCGTGACGTATCAGGTCCTCAATACGGTCTTTGATTCTGTCTACTTGGTTGTAGACGTACTGGTACTGCTTCTGTGGTACCGAGGTCCAGGCGATCTCAGCGATCTGTTCAAACACTTCTTTTTGTCGGGTCGAAAGGAGGGTTGCTCCGTGCTCTTCCGGCACGTAGATACAATTGTTGTCGATGTGGTAGTTCGGCTCGCCAACTACTTCGTTTGTCTCCGGATCGTACTCGCCACCCCACATGCCATTGTGGAAGCGAGCTTGGCAGATTTCGTTTGCTGCGGCCAGCGGAATTTCGATGAATTTGTCGAATTCGGGATGTTCGTCAGGGCGGACTCGGAACCCACTGGCCCCACTCATTGGCCGGGGCCGTTCGTGGTCGATCTCTGCTTTATACACCTTGTCGTAGATCTCTGCAACTGTTTGCGGCCCCATCTCGACCACGATATCCAGCAGCAATACTGTGTGATATTTGCGAACGTGCTGGATGAGTTCGATTTTCTCTGCCGGAGCGTTTTCGAGTTTCGGGTGTTGCCTGATCGCAGAGGCGGTGGTGACAGAGATAGCGACGACCCGCGCTGGGTTTGAAATCGGCGGGTCGCCTTCGGGATCTTTCGTCCGATTGTCGGGGTCTTGTGACTGTCTGAAAAAGTAGTCAACGTCGGCAGCGAGTTTGTCGGCGTCGTCGTTATACCAGTTGAATCCCCGGTCAAGCAACTGCAGGATCTCTTTCTCAGAGTGGATATCAGCGAACAGTGCCACTTCGATGGCTTCACGGTCAGTCTCGATTTGCTCGTGCATGGTTACTGAGTTGTTGAGGCGCTGTTGAGAACCGATGGAACGGCTTCTGAGCGGTAGTCAAAGTCTGGGCTCTCGATTGGTGTGACGACCCGAGAGACGCCGGCATGAAGCGAATATGGGAGTCTGATGACCCGTGATTCGTCGGTCGTCACTGGCGTATCGATGGGGATGCCCTCCTTCTCCTCAAGTGCGGTGGCGATGTGTCGGCGTGGGATCTCGCTGTACCGGTACTCCGACGCTGGGTCATACATATAGACGTGACACCCTTGCCCAGAGTAGACGACCTGTGTGGCGTCGGTATCAAGACTACTCTCGAAGTAGTCCTTCACGTCAAACCCGTACTCAAGTGCGTGGTCGATATCCTCGAACCGGTACGGGTAGCCCTCTGGTGGGGCGTCGAAGACGCCAGCACGCCGCTTGAGGGCATCGTTGGCGGCTTCTTCGTCGTCGCCAACAACGAGCTTCGCATACTCCAGGGCAACGTCTTTGGCGTCAATATCGACGATGAGGACCCAGTTCCGGTCGTGGAAATCAGCCGCGAAGTAGACGGCTTCCGGCACGGTGGGTTTGTCGGTCACTTCCGGCGACCCGAGTTTGTGCTTCCCACTGATCGGGTCATTCGCTGGCGGGGACTTGATGAATTCGGTGATCCCACCGCTGCCGGTCCACTTTGTGAAGTCACTGCTACTGTCACCGAAGGCATCTCGACGGACGAACTGTTTGGGAGGAACCGTGTCGCCTTTGACGGGATACGCTTCTTGAAAGGCGACTGCGATTTCTTTAGGCTGAGACTCTCGGATGAACGCCGGTATCTTCTCGAAGTGGTCGTCAAATTCGGTCTGATAGTACTGTGCGATTTCGTCTGTTGTGGCTTCTTCCCAAGTCATTGCTGGTTCAATTGAGCTTCCCGTAGGTCTTTGCAGTGATGTCAGAGATATTGTTCCGGTCAAGGAATTCTTCTAACTCGTGGGTCCTGTGGGCTGCTTGCTTGGGAAGGTTTCCATCAAGGGCGTGCTCATTGATCATCCCCCAGACTTCTGAGAATGCCCGCTCACTTGGATGCACCCAGATCATGTCTCCAGGGGCCTCCGAGAGTTTCTTGTAGTCCTCGACGACAGCTTTCGCGTTGTTGCTTTCTGTCTCTACTTCGCCGGTTACTACGATATTGCCACTGCTGTCGTATCCGATAACATCGTATGTTTCGCCGTCATATCGTTCGTATGACTCTGCCGATTCTACATCATCTCTCTCTAAGATATATTGTGACAACAGGTGGACGCCAACGCGGTGGGGCATCTTTTCCATGTGGTCGCCAAATTCATTCCCGGGGACGCTTTCGCCGATTGTCCTCCATCCCTTGCGCGTAAGCGAGTAGTACCGCTTGTTTAGAAGTCTGGAACTATCGATGTACCCGCATTCGACTAAGGCGTTAACGTTTGGTTCACCGGCACGATCCCGCACACTGGTCATTGATTCAGTTAGCGAATACCAGTCTAACTCATTGCGAAACGCGGACCCAATGAATGCCATGAACTGCTTGTCGTCATCAGAGAATTCATGATCGTCGTGGCGGTCGAGATTGAAGTCTGCGTATGCCTCCGGCAGTGGAGTGTCTAAAGGGCTGTGTTGAATCGCCATAAGGCGGTGGAATTCACTGTTTGACGGCACGTTTGATGTTATAGACGACACACATCAGGGCGATTTCTCGGAACTCACGAAACCAGGAACGCGCTCGCACGGCGAAGCCGAGCGAGCGCTTCACGGCCGAATTAACGGTCTCAGTCATAGAGCGCTGATTGTAGCGTCGTTTGTCGATTCTGGCGTTGTGAGCGTGGTCGTAGGGAGCGAAGATGCGGTGCTTGATGAGCGGTCTGATGCCGAGTTCACGCAGTGCTTTACGGAGCGCTTGCTTGTCGTAGCCTTTATCGGCCGCTAGAGACCGCAGATCGCCCGCGTTCCGGCGGACGATCTGCTCAGCGAGGTCTGCGTCGCTTCCTTCCCGAGTCGTTGAGCAGTGTACGTCAAGGATTGCTTGGGTCTCTGTATCGACGAGTTTCGTGACTTTCAGCTTCTGGACGCGGTAGCTTATGCGCTGGCAGTAGTGACGGCTCGCTGCTGAGCGTTCGTAGAATGTAGCGTCGATAGCAGCGTGTTTCGATGGGTCGTGCAGCTGCGCCGACTGGCGCAGCAACACTCGGCAGACGCTCATTTCGATTCGGTCGAACGCTTTACACAACGTAGATGGAGAGGGGAGATCGGCCGCGCTGAGGCCGATCTCCCCGATTATTTGTGGCATCTCTTTGAGCAGGTCAATCGTCATCCGGTAGGATGTATCAAGATAGATCCGCAGACAATGCAGGGAAACGATGGCATAGTCGGCGAATCCGCCGCCGCCTTCCGGGGCGGCGGATTCGTCTCCATCACCGGTAACAACTTGAGCAATCGGCACAATCTCACCAGTGAAGCGGGAGATTTGTGTCATAGGCAACCGAATCATCCCGCTTCAACTCCTTTGATTTAGCGACCTATCCCGACGCCGTCTAGTGATTCAACAGAGCCGTTCAGACGCAGCTACAACTCTACAGCCGACGAGACGATCTCTCCCGGTGGATTCTATCAGCGGTTGACGCCGATGCTGGCGAAGTACCTCCGCGACCTCGTCGAGCACGGCCTCGACGAGGTCGCTGTTCCCGATACTGTTGACGCTGATATCGGCCGATTCTGCTGTGTTGACTTGATGGAAACGCTGCTATCCCAAGAGAGCGTGAACTAAGACATGGGGCGCAAGAGACCGACCGCTATTCCGTGCCATCGAGCACGTCGTGTTGACTGGTCCGTGTGCGAAGGAAGCCGAGTCATGGGCGTTACAGCCCGGATGCCGCGCCCCGCGGCATCCGGGAAAGCCCGAATAGGTGAATCTCTGCTTCACGCACTGGCGTCCCGGGTGAACAGACAATGTACCTCGGAATTGATGTCCACAAACGGTACGCACAGGTGGCAGTAGTGGATGAGGCTGGTGAGATCGTCGAAGAGGTTCGCGTCGAGAACGCGAACCTCGACGACCTCGCCCAGCGATACGCTGGTGCTGAAGCCGCAATCGAAGCGACCAGCAATTACTACCACATCCACGATACGCTGTCGGAACATTTGGATGTGACTGTCGCTCACCCGAAGGAGCTGAATCAGATCGCTGACACCGACAAGAAAACTGATCGCGTCGACGCTAAAGAACTAGCGCGGATGGTACGGCTGAACTCTGTCCCTGAAAGCTATGTTCCAACCGACGAAGTCAGGGAAGCCCGCGCACTCGTGCGCGGGCGACAGACGTTAGTCGAAAACCGTACCAAATACGCCAACAAGATCCACGGGCTCCTTTCCGACCACGGTATCATTGAGGACGTGAAGCCGTTAACCATAGAGGGACGAGAGTTCCTGCGGGAACTCTCGATCCCGTCACCATGGGACTCGTTACTAGAGTCGTACATCGAGTTGATTGAGACGCTCACCGAGGAAATTCAGAACCTCGAAGAAGCGATCGAAGAGCGCGCTGGGTCTCTGAAGGAGACCCAGCTGCTGATGACGATTCCCGGCGTGAGTTACTATACGGCGTTGTCGATTTACGCCGAGTTAGGCGAGATCAGTCGGTTTGACGGTGACAAATCGGTCGTCAGTTATGTCGGATTGAACCCGGTGATCCGCGAGTCAGGCGACTCGCGGATCGAGGGGAGTATTTCGAAACGTGGATCCGGTCGTGTCCGGTGGTTGCTCGTCCAGGCTGCAAATACAGCAGTTCACACCTGTAACGATGAGTATCTAAGCCGTTTCTATGAGCGGCTAGCAAGCCGGAAGAATTCACAGAAGGCGATCGTAGCCTGCGCTCGGAAAATGCTGGTGTTGATTTACCACATGCTAGACCGAGGCGAGGTGTACGATCCACCTGATGTGAGTGCGTAGACGAGGGAACTGAGGGCCGCCGGGCGGGCGGCCCTCAGTGGTCGGTCGGGGCCAGCGTTAGCGACAGCTATCGCCGTATCGCGACCGCACCGCCTGAAGATATCCGCCGCCTGCCAGCTGGGAGAACGGCAGACCACAGTACGGCGAAACTATTTTTTCGAAAACGGTGGTTTGTGTAGACAGCAGCGTTTCCATAGGTGAATAGCGGCCTCTGAGCCACACTGAGACTATCTTGGTCTTGAGACCACTAGCGTCAGCTACTAACGAGCAACTCAAACTCCGACTACCCCGACCAACACCGCTATTCAACAGAGCAGGGGAAGCAAGCGGGCAAGCCCGACTCGGGCGGGCTTGCCCGCGAGGCCCACATAGTCGCTCACTGCATTCGTAAAGAAGAAGGCCACAGCCACGCCGAGCTTGTTGATCGGCTCGGTCTCATGCCGGAGATATGCGACCGACTCGGCCTTCACTCGGATACGTTACCTGATCCAACCACGTTCTACCACTCACTCGACCGGTATGCGATGTACATCTGGCGGGCGTTGCTGCGCGTTTCAGCGCAGCAACTCCCGCAATCAGGCCACGTTGCCTTGGACAGCACATTCATGGAGCGGCAGCAGGCTTCTCAACACTACCTCCAACGCTGTGGCCGGCGCGTAAAAACGATCAAAGCGACGACGCTGACCGATACAGAGTCGTTAGCAGTGCTGGACGTACATTGCTGTATCGAGCGTGAACACGACACGAAGGCTGGACCGCGGGTCGTCCACCGGAACGTGGACGACCTGCGGTCTGTCGTCGCCGACAATGGGTTCCAAGACTGGAACAGGGAATACCAAGTTGCTGCGCTCAATGTCGAGTATCTCGTTCACTACCGCGGATCTTCGATGATGGCAACCGCCAATAACGCACTCATCCGAGCAAAGGGCTACACGCAACGCTGGATGGCTGAAACAACGTGCTCCTCGGTCAAGCGAACGCAGGCCGCTGCCCTGCGTTCGCGGTTCTGGTACCGACAGTTCCGTGAAATCGTTCTTCTCTTCGCTCTCAACAACATCAAGAAACTCGCTAGAACGCTCTAATCGTCTTTCTGTCTTGCAGTTTCAATAGAGCACACTAGACGACTCCTATGACCAGCGCGTGCGCAAAGTGAGTCTTTGCACCTCACGGCGACGCTCTAATTGAGACAACGATACCTCTATCTTTTTGTCGACCTGCGTACGTTTCTAATATGGGTTGCGGTAACTCTTGGATCTATTATCCGTTGTGACAGACCGCAACCCCGCGCCAGGGCCTGCTTTTACGCAGGTCCATGATGGCGCAAGTACGTGATTGTGACTGACGAGCGATTGATATGTGCGCCTTTGGACATTTAGGATCGACGCGTGCTAATTGACAGCAGGTGGAAACGGCGGGCTATATCGGGATGTAGGAATCCATCGGCTTCAAGTCGGCTCGGCGTACACGTCATAGCGGCGTTCTGATTGCGGATTCACGGTAGATGAGAATCGCTTGTCGCGCAACGACTTCCAGTGCATGAACTGTGGATTGGAAGCGAATTCAGATCACAACGCGGTAAAGAATATCCGTATACGGTATGCCCGTTGAGGCCAACAGTCGTCTTGGCGGACTGGCGACAGTCAACTTGTCCTGAAGTCTGAAACGTTGAAACCGAACGCCGGATTTACCGGCTACCTCGATGGGTTCAATCCCGAGTTCACGGACGAGCCCTACCCTCTACGAGTGAAGTCGTCAGACTGAGCAAAGTAGGGTGGGGTAGTTGAGTTAGTACCCGAGGTAGATAGCTAACGATTTGAGGATTAAGTACCCACCTATGACGATGCTACCGAATACGATTAGTCCGTTTCGAACCAAATCCAGAGGAACAAGTCCCGAATCCTCACTAACACTAATTTTTCCGGCAGGAGCGCTACCAACCTGTAGTGAGACATTTCCGGGTTTATTTGCAGTATACTGGAGACTCATATTTATAGTCGAATTCTTAGGAATCGTCTTATTTTGAGTGTAGATTACCTCCCCATTGGCAGCTACTGGAACCACTACGTCCTGATTTATTCTCCTTCTGTTCTCGATGGAGGCATTAACGGTAACAGTATCACCAAGCTGTATTTGCGTTTGATTTATTTTGGCAACAACTACCGAGACACCAGTTGCCTCTATTGCCGTGCTGGCCGGTATTTCAGTTGGTTCAGTCGTGGCTCCTGTTGTTGTGGCAGTAATCGTCTCTTGTATTGCTTCATCTGTACCTGGTGTGTTTGAGCTGTTCGAGTCGTTACTACTCTCATTACTCACAGCCTGTGTCTCGGTAGCGGTTTGAGCTGACCTCTCATCAGCTAACGAGGACTCATTAATAAATACCTTTTCAGATCTATTATCAGCTACTAGTACATTAGTATGTAGCTCCCCCTCTGAGTCAGTGGCACTCACTTGTACTTGGGTTCGGCCACCGGCCAAGGCAATAATCTCACCAATATCAACCCGCTCTCGCACGGTACCGCTATAGATTAACTGGAGGTCAACTATATCATTGGTAGTGAGATTGATTGTTTCAACACTTACACGCGTGATCTCGCCCTGAATTACTGCGGCTTGGAGGCTTAGGTTGCCATTTGTTATTTGGGTCTGATTGCGGTAGATAGTTATTTTCGGCTCAATCTGTCTGTTGTAGGTAATCGTAGCTGACTCTGAGGCGCTATTGCCGTCGCGATCTGTTGCAGTGACACTAATGTTGTTCTTTCCCTCATCTAAGCTGATGTTTCTGCTTATCTTAGTTGATAATAGGCTCGGGTCTGGTTCTGGATTGCTCTCTGTAATTGGCCGAAATCCTGTCCCATCAGGCCGTTCTACCGTCACCGTCTGGAGTTGGACATTGTCGGTGACTGACACCTGCATCTCAACCTGCTGGTTGAATGTTCTGTTCGGCACTGTCAGGCTTATTTTCGGGTTTTCGCTATCAGAGACAGAGATTGTGAATTCATGGCGTCTAACGTTCCCCATCTCATCTGTGTATCGGGCTAGCAGTTCGTTCTCGCCACTGCCAAGAAACAGCTGTTGGTTGAACCTATTGCCAGGATTGTTGATTCTATAGGTTCTAACAGACTGACCGCTTGATGCGTTAGAGCTATGTTGATATGTCCGACGGATGCTTACAGTGTTAACCCCGGTAGTATCTGATATATTCCCAGATAAGTTCACATAGGCATTCTCTACGGTTACGTTGCTTGGCGAGGATCTACCACTATATCTCTGAACTGGGCTTGTATACTCTATAACTGGTGGTATACTATCTTGTACGATTGTATAATTGAATGTGGTGACCCTATCTGAACTAACGATTATTTCCACATTTTGCTCTCCGTCTCCGGTATCGGGAGTGGTTGTCTTTGAGAAGGTATTGGATTTTGGCTCATACGTTTTGACAACATCTCCATCTATTCGAATCTCGACAACAGTAATCATTGAGTCCGCAGCTGCGTTGATATTGATTGTCACCTCATCAGTAGTTTTGATTGTTTCTCCCTCCGATATCTCTCCACTTGCTGTTGAAACAGTGACCACCGGCTCAGCAGTTGCTGTTCCCGCCACTGTTGTGGACAACAGAACTATAATGATAAAAATTCTCATTATATGTCGTGGAGCAACTTTCTGCATATATCATGAACTCCGTATGCAATCATAGCCGTTTGATACTATTAATCAGTTTGCGTGTACGCTTAATGCATCGGTCGGTTCGGAACCCACTGCCAGTAGTTGACCAGTGCTCCTATGTAGGGAAGCCGCGCCGTTGACTGCGCGGAGACTGCTACCTGTCGCATTCTCAGCAAATGTCAACATCGAGTCCAGTCCATGACGAAGATATGCAGTAACTCGACTTCGAAATGCCGTCAGTCGATCACATTGACAGCCGCGTAACCCCGTTTGATGGCGGTGAACCAAACCGAACTAGCTGTGGAGCATCTTCGAACCGTTGGTGAGCATGATTTTCGGGATGGACCGTCGCTGTCGGCGGCGGACTGCCGCCGACGCGACAGTGTCACCACTGACGACCGCTGTCCGGCCCGATGGACAGTTACCGGAAGAACCGGTCGTCAAGTGGTTGATTCGCTGGAACAGACCTGCGGACACCGAGTGCTGTCCAAGCCGCGCGAAGCGTCATTTCGTAAAACTCCGTGAACGACCACTGCAAGAGGCGGCGCCCCCCGCGGCGGGGCGCCGCCGCGTACCTCCAGTGGAGATATCGCCAGTTGTTCTGAAGCAGTAGGCTCACTACAAACATTACCAACCGCAGCCCAGCATCCTGAGAACTAGTGAAAGCGAGGCTCTGCTTGGCTAATCGGTAGCTTGATTCGATGCCGAAGCGCTTGCTGTAGTGCTCTCGTGCATCTCGTGGCGTGTCGATAAAGGGCGCGTCAGCGGCGTAGCCGTGACGCGCCACCCCATGTTCGTCGTACCGTCCCTGCTGGTACACGCAGTCGATGAACACAGGGAACTCCACCTCGCCAGCGAGATCGCGTTCGATCTCGCGGCTCCAGCCTTCGCTGAGTTTGTTTTGAATCGTCTCACCCCACTTGACGATCGGCATCACATAGGCGTAATTGTGCGCGTACAGCAGCTTGAGACAGGTGCTGTTGTAGAAACCTCGATCAAGGTAGACGGCCTTGACGCCGAGGTCAAGGCCGTCAAGGAGTTCAAGAAACTCACCGAGGACATCGCTGGTGGTTTCGCCAGCAACGAGCTGGCGAACCGCCAGCGTGTATCGCTTGTTGCGTACGCGCACGTAGAGCGTTGCATAGGCGTGAAACGTCGTTGTTCCACGCTTGGCCTGTGAGGAGTACAGAGCCTCGGTTTCGTCCTCATCACCGTAGTAGGGATCGAGGTGGAGGTCTGCGCAGACCTCCACCGGTCGATCTGGAAGTGTCTCAAGCGTATCTCGTTGAAGCAGCGTGTCTCCAACCGATTCAACCGAATCCAGTTCAAACTGATCGCTGAGATGTCCACGGACGGTATTAGCGTGTGGTGAGTCGTCAGTCGTTTCGCAGACGTGATTGATCGAGGTCCCGCCGGCGCTGGCGCCGGCGAGGACCTCATAGAGCGTCTCTGCCGTGATCTTGACATTCTCGCCGAGATTGTCGTGGTTGTCCTTGATGAAGTCGACTCAATCGGCGACAAGCACGACATCCTTTATTCGATTCCTCAAGCCCGGAAGCAGGGAGATGTAAAAAACACCAAGCTTGGGATTATCGGGATCACGAACGATTCCACGTTTCTCTCGAATCTGGACCCGAAAGTCAAGTCCTCGCAGTACGACTCAGTCATCCAGTTCGACGCGTATGAGTCGGAAGAACTCCAGCAGATTCTCTCGCGACGCGCTGACCGTGCATTCGTTGATGGAGCTGTCGATGACTCGGCTATCTCGCTGTGCGCTGCCTTCGCCGCACAGGACAAAGGTTCTGCTCGGCAGGCAATCGACTATCTCTACGAAGCCGGCGAGGTTGCGCTTGATCATTCGGATGATCTCATCGTCGATGACCATGTCCGAGAAGCTGAAGAGCGCGTTGAGAAACCAAACCTCTGTTCGGAAATTGGCGTCAATAAGCTAGCCTTTGACCGTATGTGGGACCTCCTTCTTGAGTTGGATATGATCGGAACAATCGACGGGAAGAAACGCACGGGCGACGGTCAAGGTGGCGAGAAGTACTACTGGGAGATGAGTACGGGTACAGGGACGACTATCGAAGTCCTCGAATCAATTAGTCGCCTTGACGATGTCATTGACATTGTCGTTTCGTCAGCGCAGCACTCGAATATCACGAACTACTGAATATTCCTTCGAGGTCGGCTAAACGACTGATATCGTCGATATTGATGCAAATGGCTCGTCCAGAGTTTACTATCACCCAGTGCTAGCCCTCCACATCTAATCTTCTGTAGTCTGGTTTCAGTCTGGCTCGCCTCATACCCTGATTTTGCCCTTGTATGAAACTAGCTTAATCATGTTCTATTGGTCAGCTTCTATGCCCTCCTTGTATCCAATTATATTAAATATAACACCAGTTAGGACTGTCAATATACCTCCCCAACTGCCGTAATTTCTGATATACTGTTTGGAAACTTTGCGGCTGATAGTTTAGTTAACGAAGTTACTAGTTGATGTACTAATATATATGTATATTAGCATTATCATTCATGCGACCCGAAAATTAAGGCATTGCCGAGTAAGACTACCTATCACAATCCAGAACTCTTCATCTTGTTCACAAGTTTTTTGATAGTCCCACTGTCAATACGTGCTGGCGAATTCAGAATAGGATTCACCAACTGTGTAAGAAAATCAACACAAGATCGGTAGCGGATTACCGGTGGGCAAGCAAGACCGCAAAACCAGAGACATCTATGTCAACGCAAACCAACGCATCGAACGCATCGAACACACAACCAACACTCTACACTCACGCGAAGCGGCGGTTTGCTGACGCCTGGCTCACGCCCGGCGTGCGACAGGCGACCCAACTGCTGCTGGTCCTCACGCTGTTTGCTGGCTCGGCGATGGGCCAGACCGACGTCGGGAACATCTACTGTGACACTGCTGTCGAGGACGGCGTCAACGTCGTCTTTGGCGCACTGGCTGGTCTTGGCCTGCCAGCAACGATGGTATTCGTCGGGCGCAGCGGCCTGTCGTATATGCGCGCCTCTGGCAACCCGAACCAGCAAAACGAGGCCCGCCGGGACCTCATCCTCTCGCTGGTTGGCCTCGGCGTCGTCGTGCTGGCAATCGTGGCTCCAGAACTCATCACGAAGTTCGGGGACAACGTCGGCTTCGGCTTCTCTGACTGCGTGACGCCATTCTGAAGATAGGATGCCATCACTCCGCTCACTGCTGATGATCGCGGCCCTTTGCTCGCTGCTCTCGACAGCCGTAGCTGCGGGGCCGGCGTCCGCTGGTGGCAACCCAGCCCAAATTGAGCGGGGGACGGCACACTCCCTTCCCGACGCGAGTCACGGTGGCGTGGGGGTACTCCAACAAAACGCCACCGCGCCGAATGGCTCCAACAGCGAGGGAACACAGACGAATCGCACCGAAAACAACGAATCTAGCGTCCAAGACCCAGCAGGCAACGAGACAACAGCCAATGGAACCGAAGGCAACGAGTCTGCCGACCAGGGACCAGCGGCGAACCAAACAGGCGTGAACAGGTCCGTCGAACTCGGAGCAAGGCAGAACCTCAGCGCGCACGTCTCGTGCTACGAGAACGCCTCGAACCCGCCGGCCAATGCCTCTGTCGGGGACAACGCGACAGCAGGCGTCGTGCCGCCGAACCGGTCCTACAACCACAACCACACGTTCTTCCGAGCGCTGTGGTCTGGCGACCCTGACCATCCGAATCTCACACGGGCCGGCCGAGCAGAGGCTGAGAACGGCACACTGGCCGTCCTGCCCTCTTGCACGGGAGATATGGTTTCTCGCGAGCCATCGAACACAACGCTGTGGAACCGGCCCGAACACGACTCGTTCCGGACTGGCATCGAGAACGCCTCGCACCCAGTGAACGTCACGGACACTCGCTCTGGCATCTGGATTCGTGACGCCTACGTCGCGTTCTTCAGCATCGAGCCGTCGACGGTCGTCCACGAAAAGTCGGGTACGGAGCGTCTGGTCCGTCCGAACGGAACCGTGCGTGCCATCCACGACTATCGAGTATTCATTTCGGAGTTCTTCGAGGACGACTTCCGAGTAGTGAACACGTCGACGAACACGACGCTGTATGCCAACGGCACTGCGATGGACAACAGCACTGCCGCCCAGCCCACGCTCAACTACACGGAGATCAACGGGACCACGGAACTCCAGTTGGTCACGACGATCTCGACGAATATCTCGGAGATTGGCGATGACGAAATTGACGAGTCCGAACTGACGGTCACGGACTCATGGACAGTCCAGGTGGAAAACCTCTCCGAGCGGGAGATGGTCGTCGAACCCGGCGTCGTCCCCAACGGCAGAGGGGCCACGACCGACGACTATCGCATCGGGACTGTAATCCCCGGCAGCTGGCAGAGCGTCCAGTTCGACGGGGGATACGAAGTCCAGAGCAAGTGGCGGTTCTATACTCGCTCACCGCCGGGCTGGGCGAACTGGTCGGAGAACACGACGACCCCAGTACGACCACTCGAAACCCACGCTGTCCGAACCACGGAAGGCCCGGCAGTCACGGTCAACCGCGTCCAAAATGGGAGTTCCGACGGCTGGCGGTTCGTGCCATCGCTCGAAGCGACGTATCCGACGGATGCGACTGTGAACACGAGGGCGAACGCGACCGCTAACGCGACGGCGAACGCGACCAATAGGACGACGCTCCCGCCGGAGATTCGGATCAACCGTTCGGAGACGTTCACGACGGCAGATCGGTTCACGATTCGGAGTGCGGAACAACTCCGGACAGAGAACTTCGAAATCAACGGACTCGTCCGTGGGAACAGCATCGAACAGCCAGCGGACTCGACGAACCCGACGCCAATCCGGGAAGTCAATATCACCTCTGAGGTCGTCAACTCGACCGACAACTCGACGGACGTGCTGGTCCGTGTCGAACCGACGGCTGGCTTCCCGATTGCGGCGGGGAACGTTACCGTCGCAACGGGGCAGTCCCGAGTCGAACGGTCACTGTCTGGCGATGATGAGATTACGGTCACCGTCGACCAGGGCGAAGTCTCCTCGGCGATCATCCAGTACAGTCCGACTCAGATCTGGTGGGAGCAAGGGCGTGCTGTCCCGGTACGAGACACCCAAGAGCGGGTCGCGTATGAACTCGATCTCCCAGACCTTGCGGAGTTCATCGACCTCGCTGTAGTGACGCTCCTGACGGTGTTGCCGGCTGTGCTGGCGCTGTATGGCTACGACGTCTGGACGAGAGGCAGATTTGTTGGTTGGTATAATCCATGACACACAAGACTATACCACGAAACAGCAGTATCGACCGCAGAACAGTGCTTGGACTCCTTAGCGGGAGCCTTGCCGCGCTTGCAGGCTGCAGTGGGCTGTCTGATAGCAGTGACGGAGGTGACGGAAGCGCCGGCCCGCCAGAAGACCAGTCCGACTACATCGAAGAGACGAAAATTAAAGTGGTGAGGCACTGTCTAGTTCTGAATCTCTTCAGCTGGCGTTTTTCCGTCAAGAGCTTGGTTCGGCCGTTCGTGGTTGTAGTGGTGTCTGAATCGTCGTAACCACTGTTTCGCGCTTGATTGACTGCCCCTCCAGAAGGAGTGAAAGCGGTCGATGCGCATGGTCACAGTCTGGAACCACTTTTCAATGTGGTTCCGGATTCGGTAGTCGAGCCGACCGCTCAAATCGTGACGTGAGAGGGCAGTCAGATAGCCGCCAGCATCAACGAGAAACACTGAATCGGCGACATCGTGTTTCTGAGTGAGCCGATGCAGGAACGCCGCCGCGGGGTCAGTCCCGCGGCGGCTGAACACGTCAACTTCAAGCAGCAGCTTTGATTCGGTATCGACAGCGGCGTACAACCACTTCTTTTCGCCGTCAATCTCGATTTGTTTCTCATCGACCGCGACCCGCGACGGCGACGCCGTCGGCGGGTCGCTCTGTGCTTCAGACAGTGTATGCACCCAATTCCAGACCGCGCCGTGAGAACGATCGACACCCAGCAAGTCTAAGATCGCAACCGTCTCCCTGATCGACAGCCCCGCAGTATGGAGACGCACCCCAAATCGCCGGACGGGTGTCGGAGTGCGCTCATTCTCCCAAACGTCTTGGCTGTCCTCATCTAACGTTTCTCTGAGGAGGTCTGCGAGTTGCATAGGCACTTCTCGCTACGACCTCCTCGCTTCTCAAACTCGCTCAACTAGACAGTGCCAGTGGTGAGAAATAATGAACTGGCCTTAGAAGTCGCCGTAACTGATGACATCGACCCGTCATCGGTCAGTATCATCACAGAGTCCGGTCGGGAGTTCTCCAGCGATTACTTCAGTTCCGGCGAAACCTGGACCAGCCTATTGCTAACGGAAGGAGATGATAACAACGAGCCATTGCCCCGGGGCCAGCACACGCTCTATTTCCGTGGCGATGGTGTCGAAACTGAAATTCCACTCGAACTGGGCACTACGTTTGAGTTTGAGAAGGCCGTCCCTGGAACTGAGCACGAAAAGATCCGCGACGATAGCTTGGGGGTGGTTGTCCGGAATGTGGGCCAGCGAACTGGCGCAGCAACGCGGACAATCCTCAACGGAGAGAACAAAGCCAACGCCCCGTTTGAGCCAATAAAGCCGGGCGAAACCGGTATTGTCGAATTTACTTTTCTCCTCGCCAATGGCTCACAATGCGTAAAAGTCGAAGAAACGACTGTGAGAGAGGAGGAATTGACTGTTGGATTCTTTTGGAGTGACCCGGTTACTGTCACCCAACCTATCAAGTATACCGACAGGTTTGACTCCACCGGTAACGGGTGCAAACGAACCCTAGCTGGTGAGCCAGAGGTAGTCACTGCTACCTCAGTAGAGACGGAGACGGAGACGTAGCAATGCAGTCGGGAATTGCGGGGGATATCGTGAAGGAAATCGCTGAGAGGCTGGTTGGAGAAATCTCATCGGCAATCGCGTCCGGTATCCGCGGCTTCCTCGATAGCCTCAGAACAGACATAGTCGAGTATTTGCAGGGGTTTTTCCGAGTCATTATTGATCCGATGGTGCGGACGCCTGCTCCCGAAGGGCCGAATTCAGCAGCCCCAGTTGACATTGCGTTCGAATCTGCGAGTAATACCCCGTGGAACTCGTTAATATCGGGCATCTACTTCGACGGGATCGTTGGGTTGGCACTCGGACTGCAGTTCATCGTCTTGGCAATGATCGGGCTCAGGTACGGGTCGATGAACCCAGTTATTCGGAAGAAACTCCTACGCCGACTCGGAGTTGCCTTCCTCTCACTATTCTTCTGGCTCCCAGTGGCCTCACTGGGGACGCAATTCTTCGATGCTATTGGAAAAGCAATCTACCGCTCCGGTCAGTCGAAGGAAGAGATCGCCGCAATGATCGGTTCAGTTCAGGAAATCGCTTCGTTCAGCCTTGGGATCTTCGTCGTCCTCATGGTTGTTGGACTGTACGTTTACCTCAAGGCGGCGTTCATCTTCATCACTCGGTGGCTGCTGGTCTTCCTGCTGACGCTGTCGATGCCACTGGTTGCGACGTTCTGGGCGGTCGAGGTCTGGCCGCTGAACCGCTTCTCGGGACTGGCGAAACAGGTCGCCGGCGCGTATCCCGGAGTCCTCGCTGCGGGCATTCCGCCGGCAATCTTGATCCGCATGAGCTTTGAAGCGACAAACTGGGGACTTCCCTCTAAGTTATCGCTGTTCATCAGCCTCGTTACGCTGTACTTGGCGGCAAAGTCCCAGAAGGTCCTCATTCAGCGCAGCAGCCGCGTGGCAATCCAAGTCAGCGAACAGGCGCTCGCCGGCGGCAAAAAGCCACTCAAGATCGGTGCGGCGGCTGGTGGTGCGGCGGCGACAGCCGGCGCTGGCGCGGTCGGTGGCCCCGGCGCAGCAATGGCGACGGGTGGCACGATTCGAGCTGCCTCAGGCGCTGCAAAAGGGCGTGTCGGCAGTGCTGCTACGGGTGCCCAGATGGTCCACCGCCAGATGGCAGCCAACCCCGCCGGCATGAAGAGGGGTTCTAGCGGCGGCCCCACCGGTTCCGGTGGCGGCAGTAGTCCCAACGGCTCCGGAGGTGGCGGCAACAATGGCTCCGGCGGCGGTGGCTCAGGCGGCTCCGCTCCACCCTCTGGTGGCGGCAGTGGCAGCAGCGGGTCTGGTGGCTCACCGCCCTCTGGCGGCGGGAGCGGGTCCAGTGGAAGTCCCCTCAACAGCCGATTCACCAACAGTGGCTCATCCGGCTCGTCTGGCTCGTCTGGTGACTCCGAGAGTGACGACACTCCGATTAGCGAACGCCAGACGAAGATGGAGCGCCAAACACAGATCAACTCTGGCGATACCAGAGTCTACGAGTCTGAGGTTGACCCGCCGTTCTCCGACGACGACTTCGACGAAAACGATACCGAGACCACGGAGTCCGATGAGTCCGAGTCGTACGACTCGCTCAGGGATGTGTTTGCAACGGCTCAATTGAATCCACAGACGGCGCCGGGATAGGTCGTTAGAATCACGGGTATGAAGCGGGAGAGTAATGTTATGCACAACACCCTCTTCCGCTTCGTGAAGCAAGTGGCTTCGCTCGCTCAAAAGCTTACTGACGCTGCGCTGATGGAACTGAGTGATCCAGCCGGCAACGGGTTTGCCGGCTGGAAGCACGCAGTCTTGCTCTATCTGCGCGAACACATGAGCGCGGAGTACGAGGAAATCATCGACTGGGCCGAAGAGATGGAACGTGTTCGAGCGGTATTGAATCTTCAACGCGGGGAGTTTCCCGCGCCTTCGACGCTGTGTAAGGCGTTCAAACGGGCATCGATGACTGTCTGGCGACAGCTGCTCCGCCGGTCGGCGGAGCTGCTGGACCAGAATGGTCACGCCGCAATTGATGCCACCTACTTCGACCGTCAGCAGGCATCGTCTCACTACTTGCGACGGATTGATCGTTCCGTCAAAACGATCCAGACGACGTTTCTCGTAGATACAGCTGAGGGAGCAATTCTTGACTTACACTGCAGCACGAAGTGGCCTGACGAAACCAAGATCGGCCCGAAGGTCGCCCTGCGGAACGCGGGCGACCTTCGAAGCTTGGCCGCTGACAAAGGCTATGATGTCATGAGCTTCCGTGAGGAGCTTCGAAACGCCGGGATTCGTCCGCTGATAAAGCACCGTGTTTTCGCTCCTTACGATCACGCACACAACGCCCGAATAGACGACGAGCTCTATGGTCAGCGATCACAGACCGAGTCCGTCAACTCCTCAATCAAGCGCTCGCACGGCTCCGCCGTCCGAGCGCGTGACTGGTTCCGCCAGTTCCGGGAGATAACGCTCATAGCCGGCGTTTACAACGTGGAGCAGGCAATTGAACGCTGAAACGCCGAAATTCGCCGGATTCAATTGAGCCGTATGAACCAGAGTTTACCGTTCACTCGGATCTATTCGGTCGTAAACGCCGCGCTCAGCTTCTCTCGCATAAACTCTCGCCGGAGTTCTCGCTTTCGCTCGTCGGTCAAGTAGTCCTCAAAGACCACCTTCGCGCTTGCACTGCCCTGTTCGTCGGCGATATCTTGGACGTGTTCCAGCAAATCCTGCGTCGTCTGTGAGTAGGCATCGTACCAGAAGCGTCGGCCCATGTGTGGCTTCCGGGCGACGCCGTCGATCTCTTCGGGCACGCCGGCCTTGTCGGCGAGGTCATGGAACCAGCCGGCGATTGTCGTCCCGTCGACGTGACCGGTTTTCGAGCGCTCCGAGGGGAACAGGTAGCCATCCACCTGAGAGACGTGCCGGCGAGCCACGTCTTCCCCGAAGACGATTGCGACGGTCCCGGGGCCGTTCTTTCGTTCGTCGAACTGGATGTGTGGGTCGTCGGCATCGAGGTGCAGCTGGCCGTGGTGCAGCGCCGCGACTTCGCCCGCCCGGAGGCCCCAGCCAGCGAGGGCAACAACGAGCATCCGGTCGCGGCTGGTCAGCGCAGCGTCGAACATCGCCCGGACGTGGTCGGCGTTGAGGGCGACAGGGTCGGTGTCCGAGGAGCGGGACCACGAGAACCAATCCTCCGCGCCGTTGGTGGGGTTGACCGTCGCCACACGCCGTTCGACGAGCCAGCCATACCATGTTCGGATTGCATCATGGACGCGTGCAATCGTGGACTCAGCGTACTCATTCGACATGTAGGCGAAGGTCTCCCGGCAGCGGTCGACAGCTTCGGTCTCGGTAATGTCGCTGTCGGCGTCGACGGGCGAGAGAAGATTGTCAGTGCCGTGGCGTTCCCGGTAGGAGCGAGCATACCGTGCGAGCCGATAGCGGATGGTGTCGCGGGTGCTGTCCGTCCAGTCGTCCGCCGCCACTTGCTTGGCGTCGAGATACTCCTGAAACGACTCGCGTGTCTCGTCGTGTTCGATATCCCAGTCGTAGCCGCTGGATTCAGTGTCGTACTCGAGTGTGTTCTCCCAGAACTCGGCGAAGGTCGTGTCGTGGTACTCTTTCAGCGCGTACGTGAGCCCGCGGAAGCCGTTGTTCGAGAGCCACTCGTAGGATGGCCTGTCGGTTTCGGGGTCATACCCGTCCCGCCGCAGCGCCGGGACGACCACAGCCTCGTAGGCGTCGGCGAGCTGGTCTTCTGTGAGTAGCGTCCAAGGGACGTCGTCGGCGGAGTGCCACGGCTTCGTCCGCTCAATCCCGGGGGAACCCTCGTGCTTTCCCGGTTCTGAATCTGAATCAGCCGATTTCGGCATACTGAGGCAAACACATTGAAACTTGATAGTTCTGTTGCCACAGCAGACCCAAACCAGACTTACAGTTCTACGGTGGTCTGGCAAATATTGCTTTAAACTGCATATCGCTGTATGGAATGTCCATAGATTCTTTCTGACAGGAATCGCCTCTAGAGATAGTCAGGCGTTCGAAAACAATCGGTTCGCTATTTCATCCCGTAGCCCATCTTCCGCAACTCGTCTGCAACTGTCCGAGAGTCTTCGTTGGCAGCCAGAACAATGGCTTCGAGTACGTCGATTTTGTAGACCGACTCAGTCTCGAAGGTTTCCTCCATCGCATCCACGACGTCCTCGACGTGCTCTTCGGCTTCCTCCCGTAAGAAGAGATTAGCATGACTGCGGCCGTCTTGGACGCCATCGCGGCGGTACTTGTACGGGAGTGAATCGCTGGGTTGGCTTGTCTCCGAACTCGTGTCGGATTCCGTCTTCGTATCCGTCGCGATGGATTCAGTTTCGGCTTCGACTTCAGACGATTCGGATCCCTCAGTGTCCTCTTCTTCGTCGAAGTCGTCCTCAAACGGAGAGCCAGCACCGGACTTCATGCGTCGAACGCCTCCTTGATCTCCGCGGCGAGTTCGTCGTACTTTTCGAGCGTTTCATGCTCCCGGTCAGGAACACGACGAACGCCCTCCTCGCCGTCCTTGTACGCATTTTCAACGACCTGATAGGCAGTGGCCTGTGCGTCCCACATCTCCTGCATCAGCGACTCACGCTTCCGGAACACCGCCGGAACGTCGTATTTGATATCCTCTTGCAGCGTTTCGAGATGTTGCTGCTGACCTGTCGTGTCGCCGAACGCGACCGGAACCACTCCCAGTACGCCAACTTCGATGTCGAGATTGTTCTCCAAGCCGTCGACGAGTTGCTCTAGGCCGTCGATACTGAGCGAGCCCTTACCCGAAAGTTCGACTGGTATCAGGACCGTTTGCGTGACCATGACCGCGTTGTACAGTCCCTGGCCCTCGGAGGCCTGCGGGTCGCAGATTATCGCGTCGTACTCTTCGTGGATGCCGTTGCGGCCGAGTAGCTGGTAGAGTTGCTCCTCTTCGACCCACTCGACATCAGGATTCATTTGCTCCTCGGTCTTTTTGGCGCGACGCATCGCCGTGTCCAAGCCCGAGAGCATATTGTGGGCTGGGATGACATCCAGATTGTCGACGCCCGTGTCCTCTCGAATGAGGTCCTTGAAGGGGCCTTTCGCTCGTCCGACCATATGCCGGACGATGTTGTCAGCTTCGCCGTCATCGCGATCGCCATCGACGCCGAAGACGTAGGAGAGTGAGGCCTCCTGTGGGTCAAGGTCGATAACCAGTGTCTTGAGTCCGTTAGACGCGTGGGCGTGTGCGAGATTCGCTGCGGTCGTCGTTTTGCCGACGCCGCCAGCCTCGCTATACACCGTATATGCCAGCATGTGTTATACCTGTGTGTTGCTATCACTAATAATTACCGTGAGTTACTAATGCTTGTTAGTAGTGTATATTAATAATAGTAGCAATTAGTGTTAGTAACATACGTTATTAGCACTTGGTAGTACTGCTTGGAAGTGATGGGGTGTGAACACATTGATCACAGGGCGTCTGGCTAACCAACACAAACCGCTAATAGCCCGCCAAAAGCCCTATTTTGCCGATTGTGTTGGTTAGCGTATGAGCGACGAAGACTGCACCCACCAAGCCCTGTCGGCGTTGGAGCGTATCGACGTCGAGGCGCTTGACCAGAACACTCGTGAGGTCCACGACGACGCGGTCGCCGTCGACACGCCCGAAGAATGGGCCGACGACGCGGGGGAGTGGGATGAGAAGATCGAGGTACCCTACGAACAGGCCGAGATTCCGCGCTCGAAGGGCACACTGACAGTGAAGACTATAGATGATCGAGAGAATAACCACCGCAACCCGAACCCAGCCACCGTCCAGATCTGCACTAAGCGTGAACAGGATATCAGTCGTTCATCCTGACGCTATTCGTCGAGGAACCCATCGAGATCCCTAGCGGGTGAGTGAAACCCAGCCTCGTCGATCCAGCGTTTAAGATACGTGTCTGCGGTCGTTGCTGTAATGCGATCAGCCTCAACAGAACGGACAAGCAACCCAATCGAGCCAGTTAGTTCGATGCCCCGTTGATTCGCAGTCGGACGTGCATCACCATCATCGGTGATCACCGTTCCAGCAACGTCATCTGCAACTGCCAGTTCTTGAGCCTCACCCGGGTCAAGCGTTTCCAAGAGAGACTGCTCGATTTGGTGTGCCTCCGCTGATGGCTCAACGACAGGAATATTTTCTTCAAGCGCAGTTACTGCGTGTTCGAGATAGCGATGTGTTTCAACTCCTTCGGTGAGTTCCATCTGGACAGCAGGAACCGTGACGAGTCGTGGCAGATCCACTATTAGTTCGATATGATCCACCTGCGCGAAGTTCGATAAAACAGTTGTATTGAGAACGGTCGCGTTAGCAGGCGCACCTGTCATTCGAGATTCCGAGCCACGTCTATTTCATCGCGTGCGGCGTCCATGTCCTCCGGTCCAAATCGAAGTTCAACACCCTCCTCGCGAAGGATGTCTCGCATCTCGAAGCGGTTAAACCCAGCAAGCCGAGCAGCAGTCCCGAGTGTAATTCGCTCCTCTTCATACAATGAGACAGCAGCCGCAACCCGTGCATTCTCGTGTTCTTCGAAGTATTCACGGAGTACATGGCGGATTGCGTCGCTCTTATTTTCGAAGATGCCCGCTTTGACCGCCCCCTCCATGAGGTCCGTTAGATCATCCGGAATGGTGGCAGTAGTTCGAGACATGGCTTACTATATTCTAACTCTGCATACATTATATGAATTGCGGCGGAGTGCCGGTGAGCCTGTCATCGCGAGCACGAGACCCATGCGACATCAGTCAGACCAAGATTGGTTGTGTACCGACTTGTCCATTAGTCGTAACAGACATCCCCGATTTACACTCGAAACCCGGTGTGTGGCCGGCAGATTGATACACTTGCCAGGGCCGTTATTCAAGTACAGCCACGCATAAATGCCACCAGCGACAGAAGTGCCTATCAACGCTAAGTGATGAACTTTCACTTGCATTCTGGTACCAGTATAAGCGTCACTGACGACTCAGCAGCTATTATGTGTCCTCCGTGGGATGTGTAGGTTCTGTCAACGCTGATATTTATTAAACAGTCCAGCAGGTCCACCTGCTCAGTACCGGTGTCTTGGTCTAACGCTACGCTTGTCACAGGACAATACAATTCTTATATTTCCACCAGTCTAACACTTATCCGATGACCTCGACTACAGATGAAGTGATCTCGGTACTCCAGAGCGCGTACTTAGAAGAATTGGAGACAGTCATGAATTACAGGACTAATTCGATTGTTCTCGATGGTGTTCGAGCGCAAGAGATCAAAGAGAGTCTCGAAGAGGATATTCTAGAAGAACTCACACATGCAGAGTTACTGGGACAGCGACTCAAACAACTGGACGCTCGACCACCTGGATCCGCCGAGTTTACTGCCCAGCAGGAAAGTCTGCAACCCCCTGAGGATTCGACTGATGTTCTGGCAGTCATCAGGGGCGTTCTCGACGCTGAAGAAGACGCGATTTCGACGTATAGACAATTAGTGGATCTTGCACGTGAGGCTGACGACCCGGTTACGGAGGACTTGGCAGTAGAAATTCTCGGGGACGAGGAAGCCCACCGGACGGAATTTCGTGGATTCGAGAAGGAGTATAGCGAAAACTGAAACAATAGTTGCGGTGTTTCGGTATCTCTCTCGCTCAAAGTGAGAGTGGTATTGGTTTGTCGTACGACAACCACGTAGCTATGGGTGTACGGTCGTAATACACAACCGGCCTGTGGAGGTCCCTGACGACCAAGTCCTGGACCTGCCACTGACGACTCTATGGAAAGCTAACCGATGCCTCAATGTGCCACCTGTGGTCATCACGTATCCGAACAGTTCCAGCGTGGGCTCAATTGAATCCGGCGAATTTCGGCGTTTCAGCGTTCAATTGCCTGCTCCACGTTGTAAACGCCGGCTATGAGCGTTATCTCCCGGAACTGGCGGAACCAGTCACGCGCTCGGACGGCGGAGCCGTGCGAGCGCTTGATTGAGGAGTTGACGGACTCGGTCTGTGATCGCTGACCATAGAGCTCGTCGTCTATTCGGGCGTTGTGTGCGTGATCGTAAGGAGCGAAAACACGGTGCTTTATCAGCGGACGAATCCCGGCGTTTCGAAGCTCCTCACGGAAGCTCATGTCATCATAGCCTTTGTCAGCGGCCAAGCTTCGAAGGTCGCCCGCGTTCCGCAGGGCGACCTTCGGGCCGATCTTGGTTTCGTCAGGCCACTTCGTGCTGCAGTGTAAGTCAAGAATTGCTCCCTCAGCTGTATCTACGAGAAACGTCGTCTGGATCGTTTTGACGGAACGATCAATCCGTCGCAAGTAGTGAGACGATGCCTGCTGACGGTCGAAGTAGGTGGCATCAATTGCGGCGTGACCATTCTGGTCCAGCAGCTCCGCCGACCGGCGGAGCAGCTGTCGCCAGACAGTCATCGATGCCCGTTTGAACGCCTTACACAGCGTCGAAGGCGCGGGAAACTCCCCGCGTTGAAGATTCAATACCGCTCGAACACGTTCCATCTCTTCGGCCCAGTCGATGATTTCCTCGTACTCCGCGCTCATGTGTTCGCGCAGATAGAGCAAGACTGCGTGCTTCCAGCCGGCAAACCCGTTGCCGGCTGGATCACTCAGTTCCATCAGCGCAGCGTCAGTAAGCTTTTGAGCGAGCGAAGCCACTTGCTTCACGAAGCGGAAGAGGGTGTTGTGCATAACATTACTCTCCCGCTTCATACCCGTGATTCTAACGACCTATCCCGGCGCCGTCTGTGGATTCAATTGAGCCCCAGCGTGTGTTCAGTGATACAAAGGGAGAAGTCTACGCGTGTCCGAACTGTTCGGCGAACGCAGGTATTGGGGAAGCGACCCAAGAACGACGTGTGAGCCAGTCAGAATAGGGACCGTACCCTGGGACCGATTACTTCCTCGAGATATAGGACTCAACGAGGCTAGCCTCCGCTTTTCGCAGCCTGTACGAAACCGTTGAGCGTGGCCAATCGAGTTCCGCTGCAAGCTCATCAAGGGTCGTTTCGCGTGGGGTTTCGTAATATCCCTCTTCGGCGGCCAGTTCAAGCACTCGGCTCTGTTCAGGTCGAATAGAAACTGAGTCAAACAGCGTGAGCAACGGCCCAGTCGCGTCACTCACGTGGTCGAAGTGAAAAGACAATCCGTCTTGGAGCAGACCGCCTAACGTGTCGTGCAGCATACCGACTTTTTTATCGTCCTCCATAAGGATGCGCCAGCGTTCAGTGTCCCCTTCACGGATAATCTCGAAGAGGAGTGCCCCGGTTATATACCGGTTAGTGATAGTCGGGATTGAATCGCAGTGGACGAGATTTTCAAAATAGCTGTAGACGAGGCTTCGCTGTGGGCTGTTTTCCAGTACGTCACAGTAGTGACGGCCACCACAGGCGCGGTCACTGATACTCAACTGATTGTACGTCGACCCTGTCAACAGTGCTGTCGCTTGTTCGACGAGTGAGGTGGGACCGGTTATGCGGTCTAACCGCCAGAGCTGCGCGTTTCCCATCGAACAGAGGAACGTCGTGGAACGGGCTTCCGGTGTCTCGATGAACAGGTCCATCAACTCGTCAGTGTTGGCTTCGTACCGGATTTCGAAGACGAACTCCCGCATCTACTGTAATTTACGCATCAACGGTACAGTCAATTTCGGTTCGAATCGGACCGCTATCCATGTCGGTATGCTGGAGAGTGGGCACGCTGGATCCGATTACTTGTCGTAGGACAACGAAAAGCTCAGGACGTCATGGTAACAAAGGTTGAATATGAGTAATACCACTGCTGATGGCTCTCTGCCGTGGTTTGTCAAAGTCGTCATAGCTGTCGCACTCATGATCGTTCTATTCATCATCGGTATCGATCTGCTCACGTTCGCTGCAGCGTGGTAGCCAAACAAGGCTGACCGCGTAGGTCACAGTCTGACAGTTAGTTCTTGGCTGATGATTGTCGGCTACCAAGGCTAGAGTTATGTGGACAGGTCAGATGTTCTTAAATAGACCAGCTCCGCCGCTGGCAATGGTGAGTTGCATATGAATGCACGGCTGAGTGGAACTATAGAGTCTGTGAGAAATGCTGTCGTTACTCCCGCGTGGCTCGAAGAACACCTCGACGAGGCCGAATCTGAGTCCCATGAACTATGCTTAGTGGAGGTAGACCTCAACACAGCGTTCTACGAGCAGGGGCACATTCCAGGTGCGGTCTGTATCGACTGGCAGCAACAGTTACAGCACGCGACTCGGCGGGATATCCCGTCGGAAACCGCGTTAGCTAACCTGCTCGGTGCGCGTGGCATCACAGAGGATTCGACGCTAGTCTTGTACGGTGATAACTCGAACTGGTTTGCAGCCCATCTGTACTGGATGCTTTCGTACTACGGCCACGAAGAGATGTACCTACTAGACGGAGGGCGGGAACACTGGCTTGAGTCGGGCCGGCCGACAACGACTGCTGTGCCGTCCTATCCGACACAGTCATATCGCACACGTGGCCCGTTTGAACACGTCAGAGCTTATCGTAGCGCTGTCAAACGGGCTCTATCAAAGCCAACAAAACTTGTCGATGTCCGGTTACCAGAAGAATACGACGGCACTATCCTTGCCCCGCCTGGAATGACGGAATCGGCCCGGCGGGGCGGTCACATCCCCGGCGCGAAGAACATCGTGTGGTCAGAGAACCTCCAGTCTAACGGGCGGTTCAAATCTCCCGAGACACTGGCGGAGCTCTACCGAAATCGAGGCATCGATAGAGACAGCGATGTCATCGTCTACTGTCGCATCGGCGAGCGGTCGTCATTGACGTGGTTCGTACTGTCCGAGTTGCTCGACTACCCGTCCGTCCGTAACTACGATGGTGCGTGGACAGAGTGGGGGAATCTCATCGGTGTCCCGATTGCAACAGGCTCAGACTAACGGAGACCATTTCGGTAGCATGATACTATTGTCATAGGCCAACCGGATAACTAAGCCACGGAGGACGCGACTATTTGTTATGCTTTCGATGCCTGCCTCGCGATTGCCCCTCGTCGGGCTACTTGCGATTCCATTCGTAGCCGCGTTCGTTATCGCCCTCGAACCAGTTGCTTTCTTGGCAATTATCAATACGGTACTCATCGTTATCGCTGTCCGCCTCATGTTTGGATCAGACGATCTCGACACGCTTGAGCGCGAGTGGTCTCGGATACGATGATGGCCGGCACCCACGGGACAGGCGTTATCACTGGTGACGTTAGTCTCGTTGTCTTCGCCATCGTTGGTTTGCTCGGTGGGGTGCACTGTCTAGGGATGTGTGGGCCACTTGTCACACTGTACGCCGACCAGCTAGGGGATGACGGGCCAGTAAAGTGGACCGAAATCCGCCAGCACCTGCTGTTCAATTTCGGACGGACGGCGAGTTATGCGCTATTGGGGGGACTCATGGGACTGCTCGGTACCGTCATCTACGACACTGCAGCAGTCTTCGCACTGGCCGACACCCTTCGGGCAGTCGCCGGAATGGCTGTTGGTGGGTTTATTATCGTGACCGGGGGCATGTATCTCCGAACCGGGACAACCGCCGGTGCTATCGCTAGTCTTGGTTCAGGGTCGTTATTCTGGCGTCTGAGCACACGGCTTCACCAGCACATCGACCAATGGGTCGGCGGTCCGCGTATCATCGCGTTGGGTGCGGTTCACGGCATACTCCCGTGTCCACTTCTTTATCCGGCGTTTCTGTACGCCTTCGCTATCGGTTCGCCGGCCTACGGTGCGCTCGCACTGTCGGTGCTCGGACTGGGCACTATCCCCGCAGTGTTTGGGTACGGTGTTGCGTTCAACTCGATGTCGCCGCGGTTTCAGTCTAGGCTACATCGCACACTTGGGGCCGTATTCCTCGTCCTGGGATATTTGCCGCTCTCGCACGGACTGATGATCTTTGGTATCGAACTCCCCCATCCATCGATTCCGATATATCAACCGTTGGGGTGATTCAGTGAGCGACTAGCCGCTCGTGGAGTGCTGACACCGGATTCGTCACACGCTGCTTCGGTGGTCAAGGCCATTGGGCAGCATCACTAATATCCCGTCTAAGGCAACGATGGCCGTCCTGATAGTGACGAATAGCCTGCTAGCCGTGCTCGACTCGTCAGACGCTGTCGGCTACTACGATACCTCGGCGCCGTGGCCAGCAGACAGGAGCCGTCGAGTTGTCCTGTGACAAGTGAGAATACAACTCTATCGGGTCGATTCAGACGAAACAGCATGGATACTAACAAGATGCAATCAGGCACTAACAGGTCGATACCCGACCGCAACGGATTGCTTGGTTGTCGGCGCGTCCGTAGCGCGATTTTCCGAGGGGCGGCGTCAGTGGCTGCACTTGGGTTCGCCGGCACTGCAAGCGCGCAGGAAGCGAGCGGGGGTGCCGTTGGCGGTGGCAGTGGCTCCGGGCTGTTCGTAACGGCGGTGGCACTGGGGCTCACTGGACTCACCATCGGCGCGGTCTACCTCCTTAGCTGGCGAGACAGGCCAGAGCAGTCGTTTTCTCCCGCAACAGCCACTGAAGACCGAGTCGCCAATCAGCACACTGGACAAATGTTTGAGTCCAACGTCGCACAACATGAGACCGAGTCAGTCGCCCACGACGCATTCGACCCAGTCGGGACCGGACTGTTACTCGTGATGTATTTCGTCATCATTTCGCTGATGTGGCTGTTCATGTACTTCGTCGAATTCCTCGGTAACGGGCCATCGGTGGTGGGATAATATGCACGTCCACAGATTCGAACGGCTGTGGCTGGTGGCCGCGCTCGCGATGATTGTCCTGTTCATCGGAACTGTGACCTATGGCGCTGTCGGCGCCGGCTACGGGATGGTTGATGACACTGGTGGCCAGGTTGACCCCACAGACGCCACGGCCAGCGAGAACTTCCGAGAACCGGGCGTGTACAACGGCAGCGAACCGGGCCACTACGACGTGTATATCGAAGCGAAGCAGTTCCTGTTCGTTCCCGGGACGAGCGACCCAGTCCGCGTTCCCGCAAACAGCACCGTCACGTTCCACGTGACGAGCACAGACGTGGTCCACGGCTTCGAGGTCGTCGGCACGAATATCAACACCATGGCTGTTCCTGGGCAGGTGGCGACGATTACCGTAGAGTTCGACGACCCCGGTCAGTACGGGCTCGTCTGCAACGAGTACTGCGGGAGCGGCCACCACACGATGGAAGGGTCGCTGGAGGTTGTCCCACCCGGGCAATTCAACAAGAGTGAGGTGAACTGAGATGGCACATCCACACCGGTCAGAGCAGCCACAGGCGTACGAGGCAGACGAGACATCTCTCAAAGACCGGCTCGCTTTCATCGACCGGTACCCCAACGCCGCACGCATCACCCGTCTCTGCATGGGCGTTTCGTTTACTGCATTGACTATCGGTGCTCTCTTGGGGATCGTTCAGGCGCTCCACCGGACGAACGTCTTCCGTGGAGTCATCAGCTCGGCTGACTACTACTCTGTGCTGACGGGCCACGGCGTTCTGCTCGCGCTGTTTTTCACGATATTCTTCCTGACCGGAATTTTCACTTGGGGGACCAGCAGAAGCCTCGGCATGGGATTACCGTCACCGGGGTTCTCACTGGGGTGGTTTCTCCTCATGCTCTCGGGTGCAGTGATGACTGCTACAGCCATCTTCGGTGGGTTGGTCGGCCAGATTCCGTTCTCGGCCGACGTCCTGTACACGTTCTACGCCCCGTTGCAGGCCCATCCACTGTTCTACGCAGGGCTGGCAGCCTGGCTCGTGGGGACGTGGCTTGCCGGGGCAGACTGGATACGCACCTACTACCACTGGCGACAAGACAACCCCAACGAGCGCATCCCACTGCAGATGTTCATGATTATGACGACGATGCTGATGTGGTACATCGCCACGCTCGGCGTCGCCGTTGAGGTACTCGTCTTTCTCTTGCCGCTGTCCCTGGGTCTCATCGACAGTGTCGACCCGCTACTCACAAGAACGTTGTTCTGGTTTTTCGGCCACCCCGTCGTCTACTTCTGGTTGATGCCGGCCTATTTCGCATGGTACACTGTCCTTCCGAAGCTCTCTGGCGGGCGTTTGTTCAGTGATCCGCTAGCTCGCGTCGTCTTTATTCTCTTTCTCATCCTCTCGACGCCGGTCGGCTTCCATCACCAGTACGCCGACCCTGGCGTGCCAGAAGGGTTCAAGTTCATCGCAATGACCAACACGATGTTCCTGTTGCTCCCGAGTTTCCTCACCGCTTTCACCGTCGTCGCGAGCATGGAGTACGGCGCTCGCCAGCGAGGTGGCACGGGCTATCTGAGATGGCTGAAGGCGCTTCCGTGGGGGAACCCCGCCTTCGCCGGCTGTGCGCTGGCCGGGATGATGTTCGCCGCCGGAGGCTTCTCGGGCATCATCAATGCCGGGATGAACATCAACTCGCTCATCCACAACACGTTGTGGGTCCCTGGGCACTTCCACCTCACCGTCGGGACGGCAAGTGCCCTGACGATGATGGCGATTAGCTACTGGCTCTACCCACAGATTACCGGCAAGCGCCTGCAGTTCTACGGCGTCGCCCAGATACAGCCGTACATCTGGTTCATCGGGATGGGGCTGATGTCCAACGCGATGCACCGAGCGGGGCTGGCCGGCGTCCCCCGACGGACCGCCGAACCGCAGTACCAGCAGTTCGACTTCGCGCCGGTACTGGGCTCGATGCCAGAGATGCGTCTCCAGATTGCTATCGGCGGGACGCTACTGACGCTTGGAGCGCTCATGTTCGTCCTCGTGATGGTCGGAACGTGGCTAGCCGAGCGTGGCCGGGGTCGGTTGCGCGTCGACAGCCACCTCCCCGAACCCATCTCCGGACCTTCGGACAGCCCACGGGTGCTCGACAACGTCAAACTCTGGTTCCTCATCGCCGTTGTCCTTGTTGCCATCGCCTATGGATTCCCAATCTACTCTATGGTTGCCGACGGCGCGTTCAACCCCGCGGCCCCACCATTCCCCGTGTGAACTACCCTACCTACTTCACTTGGGGGCAATGGTCCTGATCGCTGTTTTGGGATGGCTTTCGTGTGGACTCACGCGCTACGCCCCAGACAAGATGGGACGTTCAAGCTCCTAGTTATATCCAATTTCCAGTGATTCAAGCGTACGTTTGCAGATGCGCATCAGCCGTCGCCGCGCTAGATCACTTGCTTGCAGTTTAGCACAGGGTTTGAATTGCTCGACAGTCTCCCGAAGAGGTGCAGCCAAACTCTCGGGCGTGTCAGGCTTGATTACGGCGGTACGACGGTACTCCACAGGATTTCAAATATATGATTGTGGTCACTCATTGGGAGCAGGTATGCAACAAATATGATGAGTGGTCAGTACTGGGTCGCCTTCGGATCACAGGCTGCAGGCTCGTTCGCACGGCCAGTGAAGCTTCGCTCTATGCCCCTACTCTCAATCCTATTCGCTTGTATTTCTGCCGAAAATGTGTGCAGCAGGGGGGCGATTCTTCTATACCTCTGTCCTGAACCTCGGTATCGAAGCAGCCAGCCTGAGCGGTGGTGATGCGCTCTACGAGACCGTCAAGCGCGACAGGGATCCCAGAGGCTGACCTGCCGGTGGTCCCCGCCGATAACTGGGACGGAGTGACCGTTGTCACTCGACAAGACAGGATATAGGATTTTCTGGCGTGAACATGTCTGTATGCCCCTACGCATTACGGTCAAACGCCGGGTTCTGGGCTGTCGTCTCTGTCTGCCGGCGCTGTTCACCGCCGGTATCGCCACCGCCGCTATCGTTATCGGCTTGCTAACTGGTGACATGGTGTCGGCGCTCGGTGCGTTCCTGTTGGTCCCGAGTGCGATACTACTCTTTGCGATCGGTCTCAAACGGGAGACTACTGCATTATCGGACCATCGAACGCACTGATCTGCCGGAATTGAACCGGGTCGAAGCCAGACTTACGCGCCCGCTCTGAGTGGAGTCAGGATCTTTAGGGTCAGCACCCTTGCCTTGTGGGGCGTCTCCGTGATTGCTCACAGGATGGTCGTCCGTACCGAGATCAATCCGATCAAGCAGGCGATCAAAGACTTCAACCAGTGCGACTCCAGTCAAGAGGCCGCCAATCATCAGTGTCGGAAGCCCCCCAGCGGTGTACTGCAGTCCCTCGCCAATCAGCCCGAATAGCGACGCTGCCACCATGATGCCGGACGCAATGCCCCAGAGCGCGACGTTCCAACGGTCGCTAAACTCGTCAATAAAGAAGAACGGGATCGCTCCCAGCCCAGTGGCTACCGCAGTGACTAGACCGGCAACGAATACGAGTCCAATGTGGCTAACGAGTATCATACTAACTGTTTACCCCTCTGAACAAAGTAATATTCCTAAAAGCCAAAAATATTTTTGGCTAGACTAAAATATACAGAAAATCTCGACTGTCTATATCTGGGCGGAACAGAGCCGGTGAGGCTGAATGTCCAGTCAGCACGCCACTGCGTGAATGAGCCGCGAGCTGTGACAACGATGTCACTACTTACCGACTCTCGGCGATACGTTGCTGTACCAACTTGTCCACGTTGTACAGCAGCGCTCCCACGGAAGCAAGCACGGTCGCAAGATAGACGATTAGCTGTGGTGGGCCGGAGGCCGCCCCGCCCAGCGCCGCGCCGGCAAAGCCGACGACAATGACCTCGACCCAAGTGACAAAGACACGCGACAACAGCATAGTCCCGGCCACGGTCAGTACGCCTCCTCAGGCGTGATGGGACCGCTGAAAGCCGAGTACAGCACTACGAAGTACACCGCCACCAGCGGGAGCAGCAGCGACGCACCGATAGTCATCAGATTCAGTGGCAGTGTCGAGACGATAGCTCCACGAACTGTCGTGCCCGTCGCCGGGTCGATGGCGGGATACATGAGTCTCGCGACGACAGCGACGAGACCGTAGGTCATAGCCGCTGCCGCGCCGAGTGCCCGCAGGCTTTGCTCGCGCCGAAGCGCGACGGTGTAGCCAACCGCCAATCCAATCGAGAGCATGACGAGGGCCACAATCGCCGGAGAGAGAAGCGCCGAGAGGCCGTCTGGAAGCCGTATCCCGAGTACCCCAAGCGTGGCGACCACAGCAAGCAGGTAGCCCGCCGTCGCCGCCGTCCCATAGGTCGTCACCGAATCGGGGAGCTGTGCTCGTCCCTTCAGTTGCAGGAACGCTGCCCCTGAGACGACCGTCAGCAGCGTTAGCGTGACGCCGACGATGAGGCCGACTAGCGTCAGCGATCTAGTGGCCCCGACGAGCCAGTTGCCGGCAAACACACCCAGCAGGAACGGTGCGAGGACGCTGCCAGCGACGAACGCCCGCCCCCACCACCGCTGCCACGCCGCGTCGTGGCGCTGTTCGTACATCTCCGGGGCGAGCCCGCGTAGGATGAGCGCGCCAAGGATACCGAACATCAACAGGTAGTGGCGACTGAACAGGCCAGCATACGCCGGGGGGAACGCGGCAAAGAGAGCGCCGCCGAAGACCACTAGCCACACTTCGTTGCCGTCCCAGAAGGGGCCAATAGCCGCCAGCACTGTCTCGCGTTCGTCGTCAGTCTCCAGGAGCGCGAATATCGCGCCGGCCCCGAAGTCGAACCCATCGAGAAAGAGGAACGTCGCGAGCATGGTAAACACTAGCCCGAACCACAGCTCCGGCAGTGGGAGCCCAAACAGCGGGCCGGCAGCAAGCGAATCGACGCTAATCATCGTCGACCGCCCCGGGGGTCGGCTGGCTCGGACTCGGATCCAAGTCAGGAGTCCGCGTATCGTTCTTGACCGACCGGAGTTCGTCATTGCCCGGGGGCCCGTTCCGGATGATGCGCCAGATGACGTAGGTGTACAGACCCAGTAACGTGGTGTAGACTCCGATGAACCCAATAAGAGTGATAGTCGCCTCAGTCCCGGTCAAGCCCGGAGAGACGCCCGCGCTGGTTTTCATCACATCCTGAATCACCCACGGTTGGCGGCCGACCTCTGTGACTATCCAACCAAGTTCGACAGCGAGAATCCCGAGCAGAGACGACCCCATCAACGCTTTGTGCAGGAGACCGTCCTCGAGCAGTTGGCCCTTGTACCATCGGTAGCCGCCCCAGAACGCCAGCAGGATGAACCAGAACCCGAGTCCGACCATCGCACGGAAGGCCCAGAAGACGATAGCGACAGGCGGGGCCTCTGTGTCAAAAGAATTCAACCCACGTATCTCGGCTGTCGGATCACCTCCGCTGGCCAGCCACGAGGCCCCGCCTGGAATACCGATGCCGAACAGTTCCTTTGCTCGCGGGTTCAGGAAGCCGTCGATGCTCGTTGGTACGGCAAAGATGTATTCGGGGACGTACGACTCAGTCTCCCAGACAGCCTCCATTGCGGCGAACTTCTGCGGTTGGGTCTCTGCGACGTGGCGGCCGTACATATCGCCATGCAGTACCTGTAGCGGTGCGGTGATGAGCAGCGCGACGAGACCGATTTTTAGCGTCGCCTCCCAGAACTGTGGATTCTCTACGGGGTAGCCCCAAACGTGGTGGCGGAACACAAAGTAGGCACCGACACCGGCCATGAACAGCGCTACTGACTCGACGGCCGCATTCTGCATGTGGACGAACATGTATCCAAAGCGGGGATTGAGATACGCCGCCAGCGGGTCGACGAGGTGGACAACCATTTGGCCGTTCTCGGTGACGAGTTCGTAGCCACGCGGCGTCTGCATCCAGGAGTTTGCGATGAGAATCCACACTGCCGACAGCCACGTCCCCAGGCCAACGGCCACGCTGGAGACGAAATAGAGTTTGTCGCCGACCCGGTCACGGCCGAAGACGAACACGCCAAGAAAGGTAGCCTCAAGCATGAACGCCATCATCCCCTCGACGGCCAGCGGGCCGCCGAACAGTTCACCGGCCGCCGTCGCGAACGCGGCGAAGTTCGTCCCGAACTCGAACTCGAGAACGATGCCGGTAACCGTACCGACAACGAAAGAGATGGCGAAAATCTTGGTCCAGAACCGACGCAACTGCTCGTATATCGGCTCGCCAGTCCGGATATCTCTCCACGTGAAATAAATGAGAAACGGGGCGAGTCCCATGCTCATCACCGGGAAGATGATGTGGACGATGGTCGTGACTGCGAACTGGAGCCGACTTGCAATGACTGGGTCGATCATGATGTGAAACCGTGTGGTCGCGGAACTGCCGTATATCGGAATGTAATCGAGCGAAAGTCTTAGATCCAGTTTTGTCGTAAGACAAGGGAGCGATTTACTGGTGGAATCGCCTGTATCCTGATATGGACACTCGGTGGGCGGTATTCGCACTCGTGGTGGTCGTGACAGCGGTCATGATCGTCCGGGGAATCGTCGGTATCCAGAACGGCGAGTTCGGCACCGTCGGGCGACAGTTCGGAGTCGGTGCTATCGTGTTCGCTTTCGGAGTCGCGCTCGTCAGGTATTGGGATCGAGTTGGCCGCTAGTCCCAAGCTAAGAGCCGTCAGATAGACTTGATAGCCACTTGCCGTAACCAAACGCTGCGTTGAGACATGTGCGTACAACAGGTATCACCGACAAACAGGCCAGACAGTCAGCAACCGATACATCTCGTCTGTGAGGGCGTCGGCAGCACGCATCCGGTATACGTAGCGACAACTCGGCCCGCTGTCGTTGCGTGTCATCTGTTCCCGTCTGAGTGTGGGCGAGCAGATGATTTAATAGTGTATAATAATCCCAAGTCTATGAAAAGTCAGACGAACGATACGACCATGGCGGCGAGTGGACTGGATGACCAGTCAGTCGCGGTATCGTCTGACGACAAAGACGAGCAGCGCGAGGACAAGGACTACCTGGACGGCCTTGTCGACGTAGCCGACGAGCGTGTAGTTGCCGGCCTTGATCACGACCCATAGCGGTATCTGGATGGCTGTGTAGGGTATCGCCGCAATGGCGAGGGCGTCCCTGCGGACGCCGCGGACGTACAGCGCCGCCCCTCCGAGAAATCCCAGTCCGGCGAGTACGAGCGGCGGCGCGCCCTCGACGACACCCGGATAAATGTGAGTCACCGCGGTGATACCGACCAGCACGACGATCCCCTTTTCAAGCGTCGATAACGACGTTGTCGGGCGGTCAGCCGACCGGGACTGTGTCTCTGCCATGTCGAGTAGAAGACCCGAGACAAATATATAGCTGTGGTTGGCACACGCCAACGGCCAACTTCTCCCCTATTGTATTGTGACAACTAAACATTTTTGTGTCGATGGTCGATTCTCCCTACGTACGGCGTCCGTCGCTATGGTGCCGGGCGGCATACCGGTAGCGCGCGTCGAGACACCGCCTCAGAACAATGATACGGAGACTCCTCGAGACACTGAAAGCCGACCTCATCTACGTCGTCGTCGGTGCGCTGGTCACCGGACTCGCTGCCGGCCAGGTGGCGGGTGAGAGCACTCGGGGACTGTTACAGACGGCCGTTGTCCCAGTGCTGTTTCTGATGATATATCCGATGATGATCAACATCGATCTGGATGAGATACGCAACCTGCGGGCACACGCGCGGCCCGTAGCGCTCAGTCTGGTGGTGAACTTCCTGTTTACGCCGTTTGTGGCCGTCTTGTTGGCCCGGGCCTTCTTCGGCGGGAACGTTGAGTACACTGTCGGGCTCTACTTCATCGCCCTGATTCCGACATCCGGGATGACCGCCGCTTGGACCGGGCTAGCCAACGGCGACCTAGAGTCGGCGCTGGTCGCCATGGCTGTAAACCTGCTGGCCGCGGTCGCGATACTCCCGGTATATCTGTCCGTGCTGATACCGGGCAGTGTCGGCTTCGAGCCGACGGCGCTGTACCGACAACTCGCCCAGGTCGTCGTCGTACCGATGCTGGCGGGGAACGTCACCCGGCGACTCCTCCTCCGTCGGTACGGCTGGGAGGGGTTCAGGGAGCTGAAACCCACGTTCGGCGGCCTCAGCTCTTTTGGCGTGATGCTCATCGTGTTCATCGCAATGACGATGCGGTCGCGGGCGATCCTCGCCGACCCCCTCACTTCGGCCAGTGTCGTCCTCCCGCTCGTCCTGTTCTACGTGGCCGTCATGGCCGTCGGCTCGGGGTTGGGGAGCGTGTTCCTTGACGACGGACAGCGGGTCGCGCTGGTGTACGCGACGAGCATGCGGAACCTCTCTATCGCCGTCGCCGTCGTCGTCGCCGCCGAGACGTTACCGACCGGGGCCGTCCTACCCATTGCACTCGCGTACATCCTCCAGCCGCCGCTGGGGGTCCTTTACATGCACTACCGCCGCGACATCGTCGATGAGGGGCTCTCCCTCCGGGAAGCCGCCGCTAGGCTGGTATGACCCCCGGTGTGGCGTGTGATACTCGGAACGCCGCTTCCAGCCGACAGTCGCTGTGTCCGCGGGGCACGTCGGGCGGTCCATTCCCGACCACAGCGATGTACTGCGTGGTCGGTCACCACAGCTGGAAGTGTGGTAGCGGGACGGCCGGAAGCGTGACGCCGAGTGCGGCCAGGCTGTGCTGGAGCTGGATGTAGCCAGCGCGACGGAGGCGACATCGAGCATGCGGTGCAGTCGCTGGCGGCCACCGATGTACAGCCCCTCGAACACCGTCACGGTCAAGAAGACGGCCGGAACGGTCCCGAGCCCCAGCGCATCAAGGGCTGCCATTCCGCCTAGTGCAGACCCCTGTACGAACGCGTACAGGTACACCAGGTACAGCAGTGGACACGGCAGGAACTCGTGGACGGCACCGAGCCCGGCGATGCGGTAGTCGCCCACCCACTCGTCCATCCACGAGAGTAGGGCCGCCCGCACCAAGCTCGCGATGCGTTCGACACCTAGGGGCGGAACGGACCGTACTCCGCCACCGGTGACGTAGCTGGTACCGACGACGGCGACGGTGACAGTGAGATCCACGGCGATACCCGTCAGGGCGCGGACCCCCGTCGCGACGAGAGTCACCGCCCAGACACTCACGAAGGCCAGCTGGCCAGCGAGCCCGAAGACACCGTCTAGCAGGGTGCAGGGGGCCGTGCGTCCGAAGTTGAACACTGCGTGCTGTCTGATTTTCCGGAACGAGAGGATGTCGTCGCGCCCGTCTTCAGCCATCCAGTCCGCGTAGATAGCGATCGGCGGCCTACACATTCTGATGCAGTGTGTGCCGCCGAGCAGGCCGACGAGTGCCAGCACCAGCAGTCCGGACGTTCGGTCTGATAGGCCTGGTCAACGACGCCGGTCAGGTTCCGGAGGAAGGTGAGCGAGAGGTGGCGGAAGTCATAGGCTGCTATCCGGTCGGACTCTGCGGCGTCGATACGTTCGAACGTCACGCCGGGTTTCTCGTCGACGATGGCCTTGGCGGGAGAATAATGGCCAGCCTCGGAGTAGAAGTGGAATTGGGAGTAACGACTTGTATCACAAGTCGTAACAGATTCGGTGTTTGACAGCGGAAATCCGGTGTGTATACCCCTATTCCTACCAACCACTAGATACTTTACTAACGGAAATAAAAGTAATCGTAATGCGTATCGAATCGACTGCTGGAAACGAGCATAAGGTGTGGCTCACCGACGGTGAAATCGAGGGTCTGCGCCGAGCTACCAACAGCCAACGCGACGACATAATCATTCAACTCGGGGCATTTGTCGGCCTTCGGGCATTCGAGATTCCACAGGTATGTCCTGCCGACGTAAAAGAAGCTGAGAGCGGCCAGTACCGACTCAGAGTCACAGCGGGGAAAGACACCAGCGGTAACGGTGGAAAGCCTCGCGATGCCTACCTCCCCGACCGCGTTGAGCGCGATCTCAAACGGTATCAGAACGAACACAACATCGCTCCCAACGACCCATTCATCGATCTGACTCAACCCGGCGTTCGCGCGGTTGTCAGGCGTACCGCCAACCGTGCAGCACAAACGACCGGCGAGGACGATTTCGAGAAAGTGAGTACACATGACCTCCGGCGCCGGTATGCCCAGCGACTCCTCGTCGACGAGCAAATGAACCCCCGCGTGGTGATGGCTGTCGGTGGTTGGGACAGTTTCGCTGCTATTGAACCATATCTGAACGCACCGAGTGAGGAGGTTATCGACCAAGCCTTTGCAGAGGCCAAACTCTGACTGAGGGCAATAGCGAGTTCAAGCGCGCAATTCTGAGTGGTCGATGAGAACCCTGCTGCAAGCGGTATGCAGTGGTCAGTACAGGTAATATGAATACTATCCAAGAATACACATAGATGTGAATTGTCTATACGATAGATGGACAACAGAGCCCTCGGAATGCTTGCCTGTGGCAGTTTACTGATAGCGCTGAAACCGTCTGTTCCAGGGCCGATATCTACAGTACCCACCCAGTCGTTCGTACTGTTGCTCGGTGGTGTACTATCCGTAGTCGGCGGCTTCCTTCTACTTCGAGATGTACTTCAATCACAGAGGTCGACTAGTTGAACCCCTTTTGTGTGAATAGAGAGAATAGTTTCCTCTTCAGTACGCAGACTTACTGAGCGGGTATTTCTAGTGAGATCCTGAGAAACAAACGAGGGTCAGAAGCCAAACGGTTCTCGGCTAACCAACAGTCGAGGGCATCGGTCAGCTGTTGTTGGTTAGCGCTTTTCGCTACACCGTCGCCGCCACGTGCTGATACTCGGCTTGTGACGGCGTCGGCTGGAGCGTCAACTCGGCCAACGCTAACTCCCTGAGCACTTCTGGAGGCACACCCTCACAGTCCCGAAACACAGCATCAAGCGTCCATTCTCCGTACTGACTCGCACTCGGCGCAAGCACATCCACGGACTCAGTAGCTACCTCCTCCTGAATCGCCCGCGCTGCACGTCGGACCCGCTTGCGTTCTTCCACAGTGCAGCTCATGCCTCAACACCTCGCACGAGATCGCCGACCAGCGACCCGCCGACGTGCGGGCCGATATCCCAGCCACGCTCGCCACGCGTGTATTCGCACCACTCAGCAAGCGTCTCGAAGGGCGTCTCTGCAAGCACGACCTTCTCTGCCTCACCGTCAGCCTCGACAACAGCCACAGCGAACTCGTAGCTGTCCCAGTAATGCGCTGCACCCTCGCCGTCAACGCCCAAAAAGAGCGGTCGGCCTTGGGTGAGTAGTTCGCGTGCGGTACAATCAGTACAGGTCGCACACCTACCACGCCCGGCGAACACTCCTCAGAAGCCTACCGGAAACGCCGTGCAAGATATAGAGGGTGAGTTCAGCAAGACGAGGGTGACGAATAGCAGCCCAAGTTAGTGGGTCGTCATTTTATTATCGTCAGCTATGTTATGCGGCATTATGGAGCCCTCCGACAAACTCAATGAAGAGAACGTTCGTGCTATCGTACGTGACGAGCTTATTGGTACAAGTCGCACACTGATTGGAACGATATTCTGGACAATCCTCTCTGTATTTACTGTTCTCGTGGGTCTTCAGCTGTTCCAGCTTGCATTTTCTACCTCGTCAGTTCTCGGCTTAGTCGGACTCCTTCTCGCGGGAGTGGTCGTTCTTGGAGCAAGTCTCTACCTCCTCTATCTCCTTCACTGGAAGTAGCAAGAATTGTTTGAGCCGAGCCTTCCACTCTTCGAATCATGGTTGCCTCGAAGTGACCGACTCGCGCGTTCTATTCAGCACTTAGCGGTGTACCAGACTCAAAATGAGTCAACCAGATAGCTGCTGAATTTAGAGATTGCACGCAGTACGACGATGGTAGCCATGCTATTCCTAATCTGCTGAATTACCGGGGTATCTGGGGTGTAGGTTGGATATACAAAAACACATATTACGATTGGAAATCACAAAGGCTGTTGAAAGTGTTCCGAATATTGACAAAAATACACTATTACCGACTCCCAATTTTAGGTGTATGCGGGACAATAATGACCATTGTGCTCTCTAATCCAGACAATAGTCCGGCCACTGTTGGTCCACTCAGTGTAGATATGTTCTGGGTTTCTCTGGCTGTGAATGGGATACTGATACTGTCTGTACTCGTTCTCGGTGCGTATGATCCAGAAGAATATGGATTAGAACCTTAGAAACGCAAGAAGTAGCACTTCTGTACCACCGATTCGGATTCCCTTCAGTCCAGAGCGAGGTCATGTAAGACTCGCGCTTTCCATCTTGCACGGCTATCAGAACACCGCCCTGAGTTGGTAGAAACCTCGACGGTCAATTCGCACACTTACTGAGCGGGTATTTCTGGTGAGAAACAAACGCTGGTCAGAAATCAATCGGTTCTCGGCTAACCAACGGTATGGGTATTGGTCAGCTATTGTTGGTTAGCACTCCGCTGGTCTACACTGTCGCCCCGACGTGCTGATACTCTGCCTGCGACGGCGTCGGCTGCAAGGTCAGTAATTCCGATGGCCTGCCGCTCCGTTCGAGTGCCAGACCGTGTTTTGTGGATGGCCACTGGAATGGACATAATGACACAGCCGGTCAGATAGCAAATCACGTCGTGTCAGCAACTGAGCGTGCAATACGTAGTAACGTGCTGTCGTCGGCTGTGTCGGCAGGGAACCTGCTCAGGTAATAAGTGGTGCCATTCACCGACCAACTGATGCGTACCGTCCTATTTGTCTGCGTTCGTCTTGCTTCGTACTCACCCACTTGCACGGGCGTTCCTGTAGTTGTGTTCTGTGTCCCGTTGAGAATGCCGATTCTGTAGTGTGTATCATTGCTAGTGGACTCATACCTAAGCATCACTACCTCTGGATCAGTTGAGCGGTGCGACGCAACTGCTAACTCGAATCCCGCTGGGATGTCCGGGTTCGGCACTGGAAGTGAAGCAGCGTTGGCCAGCGCCGCTCGTGACTCGTACGTATTGAATTGAATCTGTTGTGCGCTGTCCGGAACCTCTTGCGATTCGAGTTGGAAAGTTCCGGGTTCGAACGTCGGATTGAACGTTATATTCTGATATGTAACTGTGTATTCGTAGGCATCGCCGTTAGCCACAAACTCTGTGTGTCGCTTGATCGGGAACAAATACTCACTATCTAGCCACAGCGTCTGTGACTGTAACGAGATGCGTTCGCTGACCGGAGCCAGTTCCAGCCGGTAGGTTTTCCGCCCGTCAACTGTCTCTGTGCCATTATATACGACTGTCACGTTCCCACCACGATACGCGGACGAACTGTTCTCTCCAGACTCGTCTTTTTGTGGCACTACTGGCAGGGATGAAATGCCTGGTGTCGGCGTCGGCTGCGAGACAGGGTGGTTATTTTTCGCAGCGGCGAGAAGTTCTGGATACGTCGTCTCTGTAGCGCTATCATTGGTCTGGAACGACATTCGGTGGAGTTCGTTCGACTCTGGATCATAGGACATAAGCGTTGATCCGTTTGCAATAATAAATCCGTCTTCACCAACCCGCGGTGGTCTTGTTTCCTCCGCTCTAGTAACCGATATCACTCGCTCAAAATACGCAAATGAGTGAACTCGTTCCCGCTTTTGAGTGACGATTGTTGTTGTTTTCTCGTTCCGGGTTCGGACTGTCGTTACCGTTGCGTTGACAGTATCTAGTGTCGCGTAGCGGTCAGCTGCTTCATCCTCCGACGGAAGCCCCTCATCCTCACTGGATGAAACCCCGATTGCGCTGCATCCGCTCACTGTAATTAGTGCCACTATCACAAGTATGTGCACAAGCCCTCGAACACTGAATGGGGTCCCCGCAGACCTATCCATATGTTAAAAAAGACATAGTAATTGAGTGGATATAAAATCAGTCGATCACATCGGGTTAGAGGAAGCGTCTACTTGGGAAGAGTGTGGAAGCCACCCAAGCAGACAGCGAGATAGAAGAAGAGCACCTGCTTAATTTTGTCGTCAATAGTCTTGACGAGGAACTTTCATTAGATCTCGGCGAGAATGTCAAGGTCACGGCAGAGACGCTCTATGAGGTCCTCGCCGGCGCCAGCGCCGGCGGGACCTCGATCAATCACGTCTGCGAAACGACTGACGACTCACCACACGCTAATACCGTCCGTGGACATCTCAGCGATCAGTTTGAACTGGATTCGGTTGAATCGGTTGGAGACACGCTGCTTCAACGAGATACGCTTGAGACACTTCCAGATCGACCGGTGGAGGTCTGCGCAGACCTCCACCTCGATCCCTACTACGGTGATGAGGACGAAACCGAGGCTCTGTACTCCTCACAGGCCAAGCGTGGAACAACGACGTTTCACGCCTATGCAACGCTCTACGTGCGCGTACGCAACAAGCGATACACGCTGGCGGTTCGCCAGCTCGTTGCTGGCGAAACCACCAGCGATGTCCTCGGTGAGTTTCTTGAACTCCTTGACGGCCTTGACCTCGGCGTCAAGGCCGTCTACCTTGATCGAGGTTTCTACAACAGCACCTGTCTCAAGCTGCTGTACGCGCACAATTACGCCTATGTGATGCCGATCGTCAAGTGGGGTGAGACGATTCAAAACAAACTCAGCAAAGGCTGGAGCCGCGAGATCGAACACGATCTCGCTGGCGAGGTGGAGTTCCCTGTGTTCATCGACTGCGTGTACCAGCAGGGACGGTACGACGAACACGGGGTGGCGCGTCACGGCTACGCCGCTGACGCGCCCTTTATCGACACGCCACGAGATGCACGAGATCACTACAGCAAGCGCTTCGGCATCGAATCAAGCTACCGATTAGCCAAGCAGAGCCTCGCTTTCACTAGTTCTCAGGATGCTGGACTACGGTTGGTAATGTTGAGCGTGTCATAGAAAGGGTCACATACGAAGCAGCAGGGTGCGGAAAGTGTGTCCAGCACAACCGCAACCCTGCAAGATTTGGATTCGGTAGACGCCTTCTTGAATGTCGCGGCTACCGAGACAGTACCGCTGTTTGAGCATCTTGAGTTCGAGTTTCTGCTAGAGTACGACGTGTTCGCCCCCGCTTCGAGGGGGCGAACACGGGTGCATCAGCCACCAGACCTCTTTCGCGGCTTTCTGCACTGCTACTACGAGGATGTCTACGGTACACGCCCGGTTGCACGAGAACTTCAGCACGGCCTCGTCTGGTACTATTGCGGGCTCGACAAACCGCCATCCAGAGACACAATCGACCGGTTTCTCACCGACCTAGAACACGTCATCGATGATGTTTTCCAGAGGCTCGTCGAGCAGGCCGCCGCCCGCGGCCTGCTCAACTCAACGTACTCTATCGATTCGACGCACGTTGAAGCGATCCAGTACAACGACGATGCGTCGTGGAACTACGATTCAACGGCCGAAGAGCACTACTACGGGTTCGGCTGTACGATCGTTTCGACCGGTTCAAAGATCCCGATTGCAGCAGAATTCACCCAACGCAAGCAGGCAGACGCTGAGACGGCGATGCGCGTCACAAAAGACGCGCTCGCCGTCGGGACACCGATCTGGATGCTTGGAGACAGTGCCTACGACATTCTTGAGTGGCACGACTTCCTGCTGGAAGTAGGGATTGTACCAGTCGCCCCGTACAACCCACGAAACACTGATGACCCGCTCGATATCGAATACAGGGTCGAAGACCGTATCAAGGAACACAGTGAGGAGGTTCAGCTCAAGCAATCAGTCTTGGATGAGACGTACAACCGCCGTACAGGAGTCGAACGCACCAACGATGCGGTGAAGGACTGCGGCCTCGGGCACGTTCGCGCCCGAGGCCGCGTCCACGCACGAACAGAGGTGTTCATTGCGCTGTGTCTCCGCATCGTTGTCGCAATCACAAATTTCGAGCGAGGAGACGACCCGGGTCGTGAGAAGCTCACACTATGAGGAGGATTCTATGACACGCTCAATGTTTGTAGTGAGCCTACTGCTTCAGAACAGCTGGCGATATCTCCACTGGAGGTACGTGGCGGCGCCCCGCCGTGGGGGGCGCCGCCTCTTGCAGTGGTCGTTCACGGAGTTTTGCGAAATGACGCTTCGCGCAGCTTGGACAGCACTTGGTGTCCGCAGGTCTGTTCCAGCGAATCAACCACTTGACGGCCGGTTCTTCCGGTAGCTGTCCATCGGGCCGGACGGCGGTCGTCAGTGGTGACACTGTCGCGTCGGCGGCAGTCCGCCGCCGACAGCGACGGTCCATCCCGAAAATCATGCTCACCAGCGGTTCGAAGATGCTCCACAGCTAGTTCGGTTTAGTTCACCGTAATCAAACGGGGTTACGCGGCTGTCGATGTGATCGACTGAACGTTGATCCGCCCGTCTTTCTCCCTGGGAAAATCGATCTATGCATATCATACAGAGTGAAACCCGACTGCCTTTATCAATCAAGATACTACGTAGATCAACGCAGCTGTTCCAGAGTATGACCTGTCCTGATGAGACGCCCAAATGGCGGATACTACACCTTGACGATGACGAACCGTTTCTTAGCCTTACTGAAGAGTTTCTCTCTCGAGGCCTATCAAAGACTGAAATACTGACCACAACATGTGTTGAACAGGCAAGGGCGTGGCTCAATGAATATCAAATTGATTGCGTCGTTAGCGACTACGAGATGCCAGAAGCTGATGGCCTCACATTTCTACAAACGGTCCGAGATCACGACACGGATTTGCCATTCATTCTTTACACAGGAAAAGGAAGTGAAGAAATTGCGAGTCGTGCGGTTAACGCAGGTGTGACCGGGTATCTTCAGAAAGGAGGCGCTGAACAACACCGGCGTCTTTCCAACCGCGTTGAACACGCAATCAATGAGTACAGGTCTCAAATCGAGTCAGAACGGTACTCTACTGTGCTTGACGCATTAGGATACCCAGTCTATGTAGTTGGCGCCGATGGCTGTTTTGAGTACATCAATCAGGAATTCGTTGAGTTAGTCGGGTACGACCGCGAGACGCTTATCGGCGCGGAGCCTGCAATTATTAAAAGCGACGACAGTGTCACCCGCATTGACGACGCACTTAGCCGAGTGGTGTCTTCGGATAGTCCGAATTCCGCACAGGTCGAAGTACGTATCCAACCACGCGAAGGGCGAGACATCCCCTGTCGGGACCACATCGCTGCACTTCCTTTCGAAACGGAGTACCGCGGTTGCGCAGGTATCCTTCGCAATATCTCCGAGCAGCGACGTGATAAACAAGAGTTAGTGAACCAGAATGAACGGCTCGAAGAACTGGTCTCAGTTATTTCTCATGACCTCAAGAAGCCGCTCACAACTGCAGACACCGCGCTCTCACTAGCTGAAGAGACCGGTGAACAGGAGTTCTTTGAGCGCGCCAACCGTGCCCATGAGCGCGCCGATGCGATCATTGAAGAGGTGCTGACGCTAACAAAAGAGGGTGAGCAACTAGTCACAACAGACGCAGTGGCAATCGAAACAGTCGCAGAAGAAGCATGGGAGACTTCATCGCGCGGCAACGCAAACCTGTGCATAACTACTAATAGTATCATCGAGGGCGATCCAAGCCGACTCCAACGTCTCTTTGAGAATCTCTTTGCGAACGCCATTGAGCACGGAACAACAACCACTCGCTCAGAGGAATCAAACGAAACAGAACGCGAGAATATAGACGTTAACATAACCGTTGGGAGCATCAACTCCAAGCATACCGGCTTCTACGTCGCTGACAATGGCCCTGGAATACCAACTGACGAGCGCGATCTCGTTTTTCAGCCAGGGTTTACCACAATTGGCGACGGGACTGGGTTCGGCCTCGCCATTGTCGACCGTATCGCCAACGCCCACGGATGGAAAGTTCAAGTCACGGAAAGCGAAACCGGAGGTGCGCGTTTCGAGTTCACCAGCGTAATCGTCATTGACTCTGAAAACTCAGAAGAGTCGTCGGTCAGTGATGAATCAGCTTGATACGTCTACTAATTGTGGAGGTATTTGCAATACCGATATAGACCTCGCCGTCAAAGTCATAAGCTATTTTCAAGCAGTCGCAAGAATCCTCTATTAGTTCCTCGTGACTGTTTAGGTGGTACCCCCGTTCAGGCGTAATAGCTACTCAAGTACCTCCGTGGGTCGTGTAGAAAGGGTGGGGTGGTGGGGGTGGAATACAGGCACCAAAGGTGGATTCAGGGTGGTGCCTGTAATAGAATTTTCGGCGCTGGTGATATCAGCCTTCTGAATAAGTGCAGAGACAGAGCTGCTGCCCGCTTAGGTAGTTAAGTACAATTATTTGTACATTGAACGTAACAAATTTGCACGTATGCAGACGGTCCTTGCAAGCACGCTCTCCAATATGCGAGTAATGAGTACCGACGGCCAAGAACTCGGAACCCTACATAACGTCACGTTCCACACAGCCGGTGGTAGTCTCAATCAACTCGTTATCGAAACCGACGTACAGAACCTCTTCGGAAAACAGCAAGACGGCGACGGCTATGTGCGACTTCCAGCGGAACTGATTGAATCACTGCGTGACCATCTAATCATCCGGCCGCCTGATGAGTCTCTTGAATAACACCAGTGCTACACAGCCAGAACCGGGTTCAGTCAATACAAGGACCAGTCACAATACCGTTGCCCAGTGAACTACTGAGAAGAGAGTGAAGACTCTATAGAAGTGGTGTATGAGTTGTTGAATACCCACTAAAGAGACGATTGAGATACCCGTTGTACGCGGTGGTTGCCCTACCCGCCGGCCGAAGATTCGTGGAATGACCGGCCGGATCGGAATTCGGTCAGTTCAGCGATCCGGTCTTCGAGCGCTTCGATTTCGTTACGGAGTTCGTCAGCTTCGTCGCCCTCGGTCGCCTCAAGTTGGTCTTTCAGTCCTTGCAGGCGCGTTTCTTTCTCTTGCTCGTCCACATCGGCCTTGCGAACGTACTCGCTCGGTTCGATATCGTAGACATCGGTCTCGGAAAGGTCGGTCACCGCAAGTGCGTCGTCGACTTTGCTGGAGTCGACCGTCGTCAACCGCTCGCGTTCGATGCCGGCGGCCTCGAACGCGTTCAACACCAGCTCGTCGTCTTTGAGCGACCGGTTCCGACGCGTAGTCCGCTGGACGGAGCCAAACTGTCCAGAAACCGGCTGGTCGTGATGTAGTCGGTCAAGCAAGACGCTCCGAACATCTGTCCGGAGGTCGTTTGCATTGCGCTGGACGTCCGATAGCAGGGTGTAAATGTTCACGAGTGCAGGCGTGTCGACAGCTTCGAGCGTCGTCAGGTCGTGACGTTCGAGGGCGTCAATCAGCAGTAATGCGTCTGCATACACGTCCAGATCCGGCTCTTCGCGCTCGGTCTCATCGAGTTCCTCACTCCCACTTTGGGCTTCTACTAGCGGCGACCCCGTTGACTGATCGCTTTCAGTCAATGTCCCAGCCCGGTCGTCAACCTCGAAGCGTGGATGGAGAGACAAGACAGTCGCGTACGGTTCCGCGTCTGGCGGCAGGCGGTCAACATCGAATTCGCCACGAGCATCACTCACGCGCTCGTAGAGCGTCTCAAATTGGTCTTTCTGGAGTGGAATTGTCTCGTCGTCGTCCCGATACTGAATCAGGACGCGATGTTCCTGTACATCCTCGATGCTGAAGGCTTTGCGTGACAGCGGGGTAACGAGGATTGCATCAGACTGCAATGCATCAACATTGTCACGGAGATTGTTCCACGTTGGTCCGAAAGTCATGTCCAAAGGTAGGTGGTGACCGGAGAAAACGATAGGGAACGTGACTGACCCAGATACCGTCCGTTTGGCTGCAGCGAATGGACAAATTCTAGCCGGCTAAAGGCTCTCTGTGTTGGGTTGCGTCGAATTGTATTCGTGCATCCGAGCAAGACCGAGGAGAGTCAGCAGTGAGCACGCCGGCGTCGGTCCCGAGTACAATGCTTGCTGGTGCCAGCTCTTCTCACACACAGTATGACACGAACTAAATCACCACCAGTAGATCGCCCCGAACAGAACCTAAACACCGTTCTGGTCCTCTCGTTTGAGCAGGACGCCAACGACCAGCCGCGGCGTATTCGATATCTCGCTTGTCGTGGGAAGGAGACAATGTGGCGGGTCGAAGAGCGTCGCTGCGGCGTTGGCTGGCAGACCATCGACACTGAGCCTATCGAGAATCTGCAACTGAGCCAGCCAGATCAGACACCGAAGACAGAGCGACAGACGGACGTAGGCGTATGACCCAGACCGCATCGACAACTGATCTGGACGACCTCGTCGACGGGACGACCCTTACGCGTTCGACTGAGCAACCGTATGGCGACCGTGCCCAGGTGTTGTCTCAAGCCGACAAGCAGTCCCCGCTGTTGGATGTTCCCGTCGCAATCTGTTGTCCGAATTGTAGTGAGGCGGTCACACTGTATGAACGAGGCCTCTCAGGTGTCGTCCCGTACTTCGATACTGCATGCACACAGTGTGACATCGACTTACGGACGTGGTGTGCTGTTGGCGTTGACGCAGCCTATCTCCAGATTGTCGAACCCGCGACCCTCACGACGATGATTCAGCACTTCTGGGACGACTGGCTCTGGAGCGGGATCACCAACAGCAAGGGCGAACCACGCACCGACGAGTATACCGAACGGTTCGCGACGAAAACTGCAGCCATCGGGTGGGACTGGGAGGTTACCTGTCCGCTGTGTCGACGTACGCGGACTAATCTTGAACGCGACTCAGCACTCGTCGGCGGGAATTTAGACTACCACCACTGGTCACATGACCCTGATCAGGGGGTCTGTCTCTGTCGGGAGTGTCACAATATCATCGGCTTCGACACCTACGATACCGAACTCGAAGAGCGAGCGGCAGCGTGGGGCTTTGACTCTCGCCACGACCTGCAGGTCATTCGCCTTGGGCTTCGTGATGCTGCAGTCACTGGTCGGTCAGTTATACCCCGATTTGCAACTGCCCTCGTCGATCGGTATAACCTCCTGCACTCTCCCGAGCGCGTTCAGCAACTTCTCGAAAGCATCAGTGAGAATGAATCGCTTCGAGAGCGGTTCCTCGATGAGCGGCTAGTGGCTGGCATTGAAGCGAACTGCTGACGAATATCAGAGAATAGTAAATCAATCAGGGTCGCAACCTCTGAAAGTGTCGTAAACAAGCGTTTGAGATTGCAATTGTACTAGTGGCTCTGCGTAGCGAGGTGGCTACTAGGTGAGTAAGCGTGCGTCCCAAAAGAGATGGCGTGGAGCGCCAGTGTTGTGTGCACACAATAGTAGCCGGCTTGCTCATAAATAGGTATGCACTCACACCAGTTTCTATACCATGCGCGCTTGTACTGAGTTACGTTCACAAAACTAGAGAGTATGAGTAGCCACCTCCATTCAAAGTCGCCCGTTGACGTAGAAAATATCCATATTTGTGGAGGAGAGGAGTTGATAAACCGCGCTCGCCGTGCCCAGCAGCCGACAGATATTGTTCTTGCCCCTGAACAGTTTCATCGGCGAAACCTGAAACGAGTGATTGCCGATAGAAATCAGCCGCGAAGTTCACTTGCATTGCTCACGCCAGCAGCCGTGGCGACCGAGCTTCTTTCATCACCGGAGGAATCAGATCCGGCGGTTCTTGATCGAATGGATCGCCTTCGGGTGCTCAAAGATCTGTTGGAGTCTCCGTCTGGAGATGTGTCTCGGTTATCTCGTGTCCTTGGAACGTCACTTACAACCCAGTTGGATCGGATCGAAGCAGCGCGAGAAGAGCTGTCGCTACTCACAGGCCATCATTCAACACGCCGTTCCGCACTTGAGACGGTCTGTGCTGAGCTTGACGGCGTTGCTCGTCTGGATGCACTTGACCTTCTGACGGGCATCAGCAGTCTCGAGGAGCAACTTCGCGACCGCGTCGAGGAATACATCTCCACAGAGGCGGTGCTAGAGGCAGGCACTGAAGTCGTAACAAACACAGGAGGGGATGCTTGGCAGAAAGAGTACGCTGGGATTGAGCGGGTCAACGTCGTCGGAATTAGTACGTTGGGGACGCCGCTGCTCGCGTTTCTGACAGCGATCGGTCGCGAGACGTCGAGTACCGTCCATCTCTATCTCCGTGCACGCACTGGCCCGCGGATTGCCAGCCGAGTTCAGTCGCGATTGGACGGTAGTAGTACTCCGAGTTCGTCAGGTTCGATTGAGCGCTTGCAGATCGATGAGTTCCGGACTACGCCAGCAACGGAGATCGTGGCCGCAACACGGGCTGAGGAGGCGAGGGCTGCACTCGCGGTTTGTGAGGGACTGCTCCGAGAGGGCGTCTCCGTGAGTGATATCGCGATCGTTGCTCGTGATATCGACAAGTACGAACGTGACTTGACCCGTGCGTCGAACACATACGGACGTCATCTCTCGTTTTGGACGCAGCTAGAGCTGAAGCGATCGCTCCCGTATCGAGTCGTGGCTGAGACCTGTTCAGTGCTTGCCGCTGCGTCTGCCGGCACTATCGATGCCGAGACCATGTTCCGGCCACTGGAATGTCAGTGGCTCGTCACGGAGGATAACGCGGAGGGAGATGAGAGCGTCACACCGTTTACACCTGCTGAGCTTAGTGAAATCCGGCAGGGCGTCGGCACGGACTATTCCGGAACGCTGGATCAGTGGCGTGACACTATTGCCATGACGACGTCGATTAGTCAAAAGGTCCAGCGTCGCTTCGAGAGCTATCTTGATTGGTGCCAGCGCCATCGATCTGCGCCGGAACCAGATGATATTCTCGCTACGCTTGGCCCAGTTCTGGATGGGTTTGAGACTGTTGTTCTTCCACACATCGAGGAAAACGATACAGTAGCATATACTGAGACATCACGTGCTGCCCGGGCCATACAGCGCGTCGCCGGGGATACTGATTCTGATCACTTGCTACGCGAGGCTCGTGCAAAATACGCCGACTGGCGTGACCGACACCAGATCGAGTCGTCATGGTCGTCAGTTCTGGAGGTGATCGAGACGATCGCAACAGCTCGCCCAGGCCGCCGGGAACACGAAAACGCTGAGCGACTCGATGTACTCGATGCGACTGACACATGGTTACGGTCGTATCCATTCGTCATCGCGCTCGGGTTCGTCGACGGTGAATGGCCGCAGCAACCTCACGGCGAATTCCCGGTGGAAGTCCAGACGGCCGTCACAGACGGCGAGTCACCCGAGGCACGGACCCTTGGCGTCAGAGGTGCGTGGACTGAAGAACGCGAGTACGACCACGCAGTCGACGCAGTTCGGACGGCGACGAATCACATGATCGTGACTCGGTTTACCGAAGATGTGAAAGGGGTCAGCTATCAGCGGTCACCACTGCTGGAGAACCTCTCGACAACGACACTCAGTGAAGACGCGTATCGCGAGCTGTTGGGGCAAGATGTCATCTTACCTGACCGGATTCGGAAGTCGATTCCAGAGAACGTCAGCACAGACGGGGGAAATGAATGAGTAAGACTGTTCCCCCGATGAAGGGGAAACAGGCTGCTGTCCGTGAGGACTATTTTCAGCACGACGCTGGCTTCTTCGCTCTGGATTGCAATCCAGGATTTGGGAAATCCACGACGCTCAACCAGATCGCCGCAGAGGCCCTTGTTAGGGCTGATGCTGCCGGCGACCGGTGTCCCGAACAACAACTCTGTGTGATCTCGTTTTCACGTGAGGATGCAGCGAGCATCGAACCAGGCATCAGAGACGCGCTTGATGCGTTTGCTGAGGATACGGATGGAGCGTATCCTGTCCAGATATCGCCCGAGACGGCAGACCGGCTCAAACGCCGCCTTCAGATGACAGACCACATCGGGACGATAGACAGCGTACTCCGTGGGATATTCGAGGATATTGCGTCTGAACTTGGTTTTGATGGCATGCCGAGCGTCGGGAACGCGTCGCAGCTCTCGCTCCTTCGACAGAACTGCATAGCGTCGGTCCGCCAAGATGATGCCTATTCTGACCAGTGTACACGGCTCGATACTGCGTATCCGACTGCTGCCGATTCGGACGACGAGTCGGACGACCGCCTTCATACCCTTCTCGAGGACGCGAGAGCGAAAAAGCGCGATCGGCGGCTCTCGATCGACGACTTCGAAGCCCGGCTTCGAGACACCGTCACCGATGTGTATCCAAGTGGGCCACCAGAGACGCTTGCAGATCTCCTTGGAGATATACGCACATTCTACGACGACGACGTCGCCACCGACTTTGCAGCCCAACAACCGCCTGAAACAGATGGGGAAGCGAACGAGGCTGTCAAGGACGACCAAGAGTGCTATGAAGAGTGGCTCACCTGTATCGAAGAGTTTTGTACTGTTCTCGGAGGGTACGAACGTGCGTACGATGCTGCGTGTCGTGAGCAGGGTGTTGTTTCGCACGCTGACATCGCTTACTGGATCGCTGAATACTTCGACAACCCGCTGGAGGACATAGCCGGCGCCGACGAGAGTGCGTCGGAAGAATACCGAGCCCGCGTAAAAGCGCGATATACTGCCAAGTTCCAATCGCTGCTCATCGACGAAGCGCAAGATATCTCGATTGCACAGCACGATGCGCTAGCGCCGTTTGTTACCGACGAGACACGGGTGCTGATGGCTGGCGATGTCGATCAGTGCATCTACGTCTGGCGGAATGCACGGCCAGAGCAGTTTGTGACGGGCTTCAAGCGTGGTGAATACTTCGAGACGGAATGGACAGAGCATCGGTCCTACTCTGGGTCTCGCACCTACCGGATGCGCCCGGACATCGCAGCAGCTGTGGATACGATCTTCGGAGACGTGTTCACAGACCCAGCCCGTGGAGGCGGTGTCGACGCTGTCTCGGCGAACACCGACTATTCCTCGCTCGAGCCGACGCGAAGTGGGACAGCAGACCCTGCAGTCCATATTTCGGGATACACACAGCCAGAAGGGGCGCCTGGGACTCCAGACTGGTTCAAGACAGAAAAGACGCCAGTGGCGAATTATCTCGCTGGCGGACTTACAGATGGTACATTCGGACATGACACCGTGACAGTCCTGTTTGTCACTCGCTCGAATATGGATGAGCTGGCGGAGCAGCTGACAAGTCAGGGGTTCTCTGTCGTCAATGCGAGTACTCACCTCTTCGAGAACCCGCTGATCAAACTCATCTGTCGAGTCGTCTGGTGGCTGGTTGAGCCATATGACCCCGAACGCACCCGTCGCCTCGTTGAGTCCGAGTGTCTCCCGCTTTCGTCCGAGAGCACTGCGTTATTCGAGGATGCCGGGTATCAAATCGATGCCGTGGCAGAACGTGGTGATTCTGATCGACAAGCAGCCACTGAAGACGGATTCCTAGCCGGGCTCGTGGCTCTTGCGCGGCGGCGTGCTCGGCACACGAGTGATCCAGGGTCGCTCGTTGTCGAAGAGATCATCGAGATGCTTGGCTTGCGTGCAGACCCATTTGGTCAAGTACCAGATCCTGAACGACGTCTGGCAGCCTGCGATGCACTTCTCTACTCGATCGAAGACTGGGAAGGCGATGAGAGATATTCACTCAGTGAACTCGCTCAGATCCTGAACAGCTATGTTGCGGAGCCAAAAGACGGCCTCGTCCACCCCGTGCCAAATCAAGACGAGTACGATATCGTGTTTCGGACGATCCACAATATGAAAGGCGACGAAGACAGCGTTGTCTGTCTCGCAGATGCGAGCGGCTCCGTGAATTTTCGGGGCCCGCATACTGACACGTTTCTTGCACTCGGCGATACACTGGCGCTTGCGCCGCCAGAGACAGTCTCTCGAACACCGCTCACACAGTCAGATGACCAAGGGCCTGCGACGACGGACTATGGGTCACTTCGGTGGGCGAGTGACTACTGGAGTGACGGTCGCATTGCTGGCCCTCCATCGCTCAGTAGGATCAGTCAGCGATACTGTGCAGAACAGTGGCGAGTCCTGTACGTTGCTCTCACGAGAGCACGCGATCATCTCGTCCTCTCACTACCCTATGAACGCCGAGATAACGGTGTTGAAACGTCGTGGATAGCAACGCTGGCTGACGCACTCTCGTTTGAAGAGAACTCATCAGCAGGTATATACGAGGCCCCAGTGTCCAACGCTGAGAAAGAAGCGGCACTCACTGTCGGTGTGAACGACGTCGCGTTGCCAGAGCGAAAATCGAGCGAGGGCCAACAGCCAACGCCCCGGAGTGCTCACGTCCCAGCTAAAACCAAGACCGGATGGACAAGCCGATATGTGAACGGAACATCAGTGTACCAACTCACCGCCAATGCGATTGGTTCAAAGGCGCAATATATCTTAGATGAGAGAGGAGAGAGCGTCTCTACTCGAAGTGAGTCAATAGACGCAGACCTTCCGGATGGGATCGAGCGAGAACAACTTGGAGAAATCACACATCAGGTACTCACACGTGCTGTCTCGCAGAACGTGTCTACCGCGAGCCTCCGGTCGTTTGATCGACCGCTCCCAGAGATTCTAGCTCAGAGCGTTACGGCCTCGGATTCTCGGATTACGCCTGCAATGCGAACTTCGATTCAGACCTATCTCAGTGATCGTATTTGTCCACAGTTTGCTACCAGCGATACGTGGAAGGAGATCCAGCAAGCCCAGACCCAGTACGTCGAGGAACCGATTCATACCGTGCTTGAGATAGATGGCATCGAGATAGAAACCCAAAATCGAGCAGACATCGTCTCTGTTCAGTCCGATGGACAGTGGGTTGTTGACGAGCTAAAACTCACACACAGTTCAATTGAGCAGGAAACTAGGAAACAGCATCGGCTGCAGGTAGCGTTCTATGCGTGGCTGCTTAACCAGCAACTCCCAACAGAGAGTTCAGTGACTGCACGACTCACATATCTGGGCGAGTCGGCTGAATCAGCAGTTGTGTCGTCTCCCATTGTCCCAGTTCCTGAGTGGCTTGCAGGTCTCGTCGGTTCTGAGTGATTCAGCAACCAAGCGGAAGGACATCACCCTGACGGAGCGGTTCAAAATTAAGAAGCGACAGATTTGTAGACTGGTCTTCCGATCAGGAGTAGGCCTAAGATACCGAATATAAATGGTAGAGGGCTACTCTTTTTCTTAAGATACGATTTTGAGGGCGAGCCTTGCACGACATAGGCCGTGGTTGTCTCTCCGACATTGTACTGGTCAATTCTGTCTTCCGCGGCAGCCCTTGTGTCGGACGCTTTTGTTCCTATTCCCGGTCTGATGTTGTCGGAAGTGTATTGGGTTCCGTTGTACGTGTAGCTATAAGTGACGTGGGGGGTGTACTTGTCCCCGCTCTTTGAGGAATCCATGGTGACTTCTTTGCTCTCTACCGTGACTTCAATCTGCACCCCGGACGAGAGGCTTTGTTGCTGAGAGTATGCCATGTATCCAGCAACTCCGAGCAGCACAATCCCCAGTATTATACTTATCAGAGACAGCTTCGACATATTGGCGATTGTTCAGACTACTGAATATTAATTTCGACGTATTTCTCACTGCGCAACATATGCAGTCGTACTGAGTAGACGGTTCTTCCACAACTGTTCTAGAATAAACCACCCTATGTGTGGTTTCAGCACACAATCAGTCCGTATTCTGCTTCGGTTGGATCGGGTAGATACGTCGCCCACAAGATCTTGTCACACTCGATTTTGTGTCACTGTTCATTGGTCGTCGGCAGTGTCGTTCCCTTCACTGCAACTGTTCGCGGTGTTGGACAGTCACACTCTGTTCTGATGAGTGCTCTGTGCCCAGGGTCGGTCTGTAAGAGTGCTTCCAGGTCATCCGTATACACGCCCCGCTCGGTATCGACGGCCAACACAACTTGTTCACCACACCGCCGACATACGCGTCCAAGAGGGATCGCTTCTCCCATATCGTTTCTTTTGCCCAGCGGAACCTAGAATGTATCGCCACCGGAGTGAAACTGAAACAGACGGACTCCCACCGGCCACTGACTGGAGTCCCGGCAGTCATACCGGCTACCATCGGGCAAGCTGGACTTGCGTTTTCGACGACGCAAACGGTTATGTCCAAAGCGGTGTGATTTTTTACATACTATCGCTGTGAGTTCCCTGGTATACGATTATGCCTGACAACACAGAGACCATTGGTCAGTGCCCGAACTGTGGTGACCCTCTCACAGCCGCATGGACGCTGGTCGAATACGAGAAGGCCGACGGGACAGCAGGCGTCTGGGCGGAGTGTCCAGCATGTGGGGATGTCGTCGCACCGGAGTAGGAGGCCACCACAGTACCGCAGCACTGCCGCTGATGGAAGCCAGACAATTCAAGACCCGGTGTGGTGAAGTTTTTTTATCGAACTTTATGACCGCTCGCAGTCTCGGTCGTGATCAAAAACTACCATGACGCCAACACAAGACGACCCAGATACCGACCGCACAGAATACACACAAGAGGATTTTGCGATTGGCGATACCGTCATCGACCGCGAGCAAGACGACTCTGAACACGTCGCCGTCGTGGTGAACCGCCCGCCAATGGCTGCCAAGGACTGGGAAGCATATCGAGTCGACGGTGAGGCTGTGACCGTGGCTGATGATAATCCCGACTACGACCCGACGGCAAACGTTGTGGTTGTGATCTACCCCGAGGACTTGGAAGAGTGGGGCATTGAATGGGATGGCGACGATCCCATTGTACTGGCCGATGCGCCAACTGGAATCGCATACGCGTTCCCGCCTAGCCGTCTTGAGCCCGTTGGAACGTATTCACCCGATGAGGAGAGCGATACTCCCGATGATCCATCACAAGCGACCGACACAGGCGACGGCTCGACTGGTGACGACGCCACAACTGAACCGGCATCCGATGCTGCTGATGATGAGTCTCGCTCACAGGAACGGCTTGAGAGCATCGCTGCTGTCGTTGAAGAGTTGAATGTCGACGACGTTACTGTTGACTCCTTGAGAGAGGTTGTTATCGTTGAGAAACTGGGCGAACCATACGACATCGATATCGACGGTTCTGTCGACGCTGATGACTTGCTTGCCCAGCGGCTTGAAGACGCTGTTGCTGAACAGTTAGGCAGTTGAATCCTCCAGAGCTATACAATCGCTAGTTGTCCACTCTGGCTCAAGAGACCAGTTGCTGACACGTAGTGATCAGAATGACGCGACTGAATCAGTCACCTGATTCAGCCGCTGTCCGGATTCCTGTGTGTGATGGAGTTCCCAAGACTCAAACGCACCCTCACAGATCCGGACGAGTACATTTCGAACAACCAGTTGAAGTCTCTTAGCATGGAGTTGCTTGAGCTGATACCGATGGAAGGAATCGAGGGCTCCGGCCTCGATTCCGAGGAGATTATGGAAGTCGTCTTACGAGCTGCTGTTGACACAACTTCAGTCAACGGCGTCACGACGAACACTGAGGACACGCCAAACCGCGAGCCAGTGATGGACGGCTCAATTGAATCCACAGACGGCGCCGGGATAGGTCGTTAGAATCACGGGTATGAAGCGGGAGAGTAATGTTATGCACAACACCCTCTTCCGCTTCGTGAAGCAAGTGGCTTCGCTCGCTCAAAAGCTTACTGACGCTGCGCTGATGGAACTGAGTGATCCAGCCGGCAACGGGTTTGCCGGCTGGAAGCACGCAGTCTTGCTCTATCTGCGCGAACACATGAGCGCGGAGTACGAGGAAATCATCGACTGGGCCGAAGAGATGGAACGTGTTCGAGCGGTATTGAATCTTCAACGCGGGGAGTTTCCCGCGCCTTCGACGCTGTGTAAGGCGTTCAAACGGGCATCGATGACTGTCTGGCGACAGCTGCTCCGCCGGTCGGCGGAGCTGCTGGACCAGAATGGTCACGCCGCAATTGATGCCACCTACTTCGACCGTCAGCAAGCATCGTCTCACTACTTGCGACGGATTGATCGTTCCGTCAAAACGATCCAGACGACGTTTCTCGTAGATACAGCTGAGGGAGCAATTCTTGACTTACACTGCAGCACGAAGTGGCCTGACGAAACCAAGATCGGCCCGAAGGTCGCCCTGCGGAACGCGGGCGACCTTCGAAGCTTGGCCGCTGACAAAGGCTATGATGACATGAGCTTCCGTGAGGAGCTTCGAAACGCCGGGATTCGTCCGCTGATAAAGCACCGTGTTTTCGCTCCTTACGATCACGCACACAACGCCCGAATAGACGACGAGCTCTATGGTCAGCGATCACAGACCGAGTCCGTCAACTCCTCAATCAAGCGCTCGCACGGCTCCGCCGTCCGAGCGCGTGACTGGTTCCGCCAGTTCCGGGAGATAACGCTCATAGCCGGCGTTTACAACGTGGAGCAGGCAATTGAACGCTGAAACGCCGAAATTCGCCGGATTCAATTGAGCCGTGATGGACTGGTTGCACACCCTAGAGAAAGGGCCGATGCTTGATGCTGTCAACGATATCCTTGCAATGATGGCAATGACGGTTCTCGACCGCGGCAGGTCGAGAACCATCTGTCTGGACTTCATGGACAATCCGTTCCACGGTCATTCAGACGACGAGGACGAGTTCAGGAGAATGGAAGCACGGGACGGGACCACGAAGTGTCACCGGTACTGTACTGCGTTCGTCATCGCGCAAGGAAAGCCACTAACACTGGCAGTTGAACCAGTTGACGGCGAGGACAGCAAGGCCGACGCGGTCGAGCGCGTGCTCGCCCGCGTCGAGACATACCCATTCGACACCGACCAGATCCTCATGGATAGGGACGCCTTTGTCGGGGAGTTAATCGGTATTCTTCGGGAGACAGCATCGCCAGTCTTTCCGGTCATAGCCCGGAAAGACTCGCTCCGGGAGAAACTCTCCAAGACCGCGTCACACATGACCGAGGAGACGATTTGCCATTCGTCTTTAGCTAAGACTCACACCTCGGTTGTGTAGCGGTAGCGAGCGTCTCTTGGAGTATCGGTCGTTGCTGGTGGATCTTCTGAGCGTCCTCGATCAACCGCTCCAGCAACGGCGGTGGCGAGTAACCGAGATACTCTCCGAGTTCGTGGAGGATGAGCTGGGCGTGCGACCGGAAGGTCGCCGCCCAGCGTTCCGGCGGAAACACGATCTCATCGTCGGCCTGCTCGGTGAGCAGATCCAACAACTCACGACTCACTAGCAGTGACAGCAACGCCGCGTACAGTAGAATTTTCACGACATCAGGGTTGTTCGTGTCGAATTCGTCCAGTTCGTACTGCGTCTTCAACTCACGGAACAACGTTTTTACTTCCCATCGACACCGATACAGCGTCGCTAGATCTGCCGGGAGAAACTCCTCTCTCGGCAGATTCGTGATGTACAGGTGGTAGTCGTCGGCGTCCTCGTTGCGGACGCCGACGACGCGAAACCGCTTCGTGTCCAGCGACCGAGTTCCCTCGTACTGGCCGCGCTTGAACTCCGCTTCCACCTCTACGTCGATGTACTTCCGCGAGAGATCATCGACCACGTCGTGGATCTGCTTGCCCTCCAAGGGAATGGCGCGGCCGCGCCATTCCCGTAATTCCGTCGTTATCACCGGATTTGCGTTCTGCTTCAGCCGACTCACAAAGTAGCCGTCATTCTCGTCGATCAACGCAAAGCGGCGGTACTTGAAGTACGCTCGATCAAACAGAACCAGTCGTCCTTGCAGCCACGACCCCGTCTTGAACAGCGCGCTGTCGTGTGTTTTCTCATCAGTCACATCGATCCGTTCAATCGTCTGGTCGGTGGCGTTGTGGAGCAGGTGGAGCTTCGCTCCAGCCTGCTCCTCGTGGCGGGCTTGAAACTCATCAGAGAGAGACTCGTGCAACCGCAACACCGTTCCATCAGCGATCATCACGTCCCTGAATCGGTCGATATCAGCGTCAACAGCATCAGGGACAGCGACCTCGTCGAGCGCGGCCTCGACGAGGTCGCGGAGATACTCTGCAAGAGTAGGCGTCAACCGGTGATAGAAACCGCCAGAAGAGATCGGTTCGTCAGCTGTAGCGTTGTAGCAGCGTCTAAACCCAGCGAGTGTTCGGCTCTCGCCTGCGGCGAAGTTCCGCGAAGCGCGTGCTTTGACAACGACACCGTCAACGATAATTCGGCTCTTCTACGTGGGTGTCGGTTTCCTGTTGGAGCAATTGTGGCTCGTGTTGCAATGGGCAGTGCTCGCCCGGCCACGGCGTGGCGGGCGAGCACTCCCGACAGATTTCACATTCAGTGATGCGTTTCTTCACGGGATTGAGCAGGTGTTAGACGATGAGCTCAGCTGGAAGCAAGAGCATCGGACAAACAGTGAAGGGTTACCACCAGGATACGAGCACGGACTCGGCTGAGCCGCCTCGCTTCAGGCGAAGCGAGGCTGGCGAACAGCGACAGCTGTCTTCGGAGATCGGTCCGAACAGCGACTACAGCCAAAACAAACCAGATTTATGACTCTTTCTCAACTCTCCGTGGCGTCAGAAGTGTACTTTGTCTCGTATCAGCGTCTTACCGTGTCAGACCGAACTCCATGCGTCTTTAGCTAAGCCTCACCCCTCGGTTGTGTAGCCTTAGCGAGCGTCTCCTGTAGTATCGGGCGGTGGCTGTGGATTTTCTGTGCATCTTCGATAAGGCGCTCCAACAGCGGCGGTGGCGAGTAGCCGAGATAGTCACCCAGATCATCGAGGATGAGCTGGGCGTGCGACCGGAAGGTCGCCGCCCAGCGCCCTGGTGGAAAGATAGCGTCGTCATCGGCGCACTCTGTCACCAGCGCCAGCAACTCACGGCTTACTAACAGCGACAACAGCGCCGCATGCACCAGAATCTTCACGATGTGCTCTTTCGTCGTGTCGAACTCATCCAGTTCGTACTCCGTCTTGAGTTCTCGAAACAACCGTTCAACAGCCCACCGACACCGATAGATTGTCGCCAGATCTTCCGGGAGAAACTCCTCACGCGGCAGGTTCGTGATGTACAGATGGTAGTCGTCGGCGTCCTCGTCGCGGACGCCGACGACACGGAAACGTTTCGTATCCAGCGACCGCGTTCCGTTGTACTTCCCTCGCTTGAACTCGGCTTCGACTTCTACATCGATGCACTTCCGGTAAAGATCGTCAACGACATCATGGATCTTCTCGCCCTCCAAGGGAATGGTGCCACACCATTCCCGTAATTCGTCGGTTACAACCGGATTTGCGTCGGGTTTCAGCCGACTCACGAAGTAGCCGTCGTTCTCGTCGATCAACGCGAATCGCCGGTACTTGAAGTACGCCTGGTCGAACAGTACCAGCCGCTGTTCGAGCCACGAACCGGTGTTGAACTCGGTGCTGTCGTGGGCTTTTTCATCGGTGATGCTGAACCGTTCCAGCATCTGATCGCTCGGGTTATGGAGCAGGTGGAGCCGTGCTCCAGCCTGCTCCTCGTTGCGCGCTTCGAACTCATCAGAGAGGAACTGATGCAGGCGCAACACCGTCCCATCAGCAATCATCACGTCCCTGAATCGGTCGAACTGGTCGGTCACAGTGTGTGGGACAGCGACCTCGTCGAGGCCGTACTCGACGAGGTCGCGGAGGTACTCGGCCAACGATGGCGTCAATCGCTGGTAGTAGCCACCGGGAGACAGTGATTCGTCGGCTGTGGAGTTGTAGCTCCGGCGGAATGCCGCGAGCGTTCGGCTCTCGCCGGTGGCGAAGCCGAACGCAAACGACCACACGAGAGGCGGAATCTGGAGCTTTCCCTCTCGCTCGATCACGCCGACAGCCTCGGCGTGATCTTCCAGCGCAGTAGAGGGAAAGAGGGTAGTGAGCCGACGTTCAATCTGGTTTGAGGAGGGGGCTTGGTGCACACTTGCGTCCTCCTCAATCCTCTCGAAAAGATGTCTCGATAAGTCGCTGTTGTCTAGTGGTTCGTCACTTAGCTAAAGACGCATGCCCGGTGTGATCGGTGTGCAACAAATAACCCCGAAATCCGGAACCACTGCTGGAATGAGACTCTCGCAGCGTGTGTGTTATGCGCAGAGAAGATTGGTTGTCACTCGATTATCTCCAAGCCAGTAATCTCAAATCGTGTTCCGCCGATTGAGCTTTCGGTCACACGAATATCCCATCCGTGAGCGTCGACGACTCGCTTGGTGATGTTGAGACCAATCCCAGTACCCGCTTCAGAGGTCGAATATCCAAGATTAAACACCTTTTCGCGTTCTTCAGCGGGGATTCCCGGCCCATCATCCTCGATATAGAACCCAACATCGTCGCTGGAAATCATACCAACAACGACGGTGACATCCGCGCCAGCATGGTCAATTGCGTTCCTGAACAGGTTTTCCAGGAGGTGCTGGAATTGATCCACGTCTGCTCTGATCAGCGTCTGAGTAGCACCTCCACAATCGCAATACACCTCGGCGTCATCGGCAGGGTCAGCCGCAATATTCCACGCGGCCTCAGCAGCGGTTTCAATCGCAACTGGTTCCTGTGACCCAATCTCCCGTTGCTCACGAGTCAGCCACAGCAGGTCCTCGATAATACGCTCCATTCTGTCGGTCGCTGTTTCGATCACATCGAGGTGTTCGCTTGAGCACTCCTGTTGAACGAGGTCTAGACGGCCAGTAATTACGTTTAGCGGGTTCCGTAGATCATGGCTAACAGTGGCTGCAAATTGCTCTAGCTGTTCTTTTTGATCCTCAAGCTCTCGTTCACGCCTGTTCCGTTCAGAGACATCGCGGCCAGTACCGACAAGTCCTCTCAGATTACCATTTTGATCTGTCAGGCGGTTCCCGGTGAATTCATACGGAATCCGCTTGCCGTCCTCAGCAAGTAAATCGGCCTCAATGGCTGTTTGCCCCGTAGTGAGCGTCTCCTCGATTGCTTCAGAGATTGTGTCATGCTCGTCGTTTGGAAAGAGGTTGATCACATCACGGTTCGAGAGCTGTGCTTCGCTACGTCCAGTCACCGTTGCGAACTGTTCGTTACAGCGCTGAATACGGCCCTCAGGATCGAGAACATAGAAGATGTCTGCAAGCGAGTCAAGTGCTTGGTCGATGAAGGTCCGCTCTGCACGCAGCTCATCACGAATCTTCAGCGAATGCACGGCATGGGAGATGTTGTCCCCAAGTTCACTGAGCAGCGCCTGCTCGCTCTCACAAAAGGCAAACGAGCGAGACGAGTACACACCCAGAAGACCGTACAACGTGCCGTCGTATTCTAGTGGAACCGCGGCACAACTTTTGTACCCCCGCTCAAGTGCCTCCTCCCGCCAAGTCTCGAATTCCGGGTCGTTTTGAATGTTCTGTGAGGCAGCGATGCGTCGCTTCCGGATAGCCGTACCTGCAGGCCCCTGTCCAGTAGGTGAATCGTCAGCAGTGACAGTAATGTTCTCTAAGTACGACTCTTCAACGCCAGCAGAGGCGCAGGGCTCGATCCGATCTGTGTCGGGATCACGCTCGCCAATCCACGCAAAAAGGTAGGGGTCGGACTCGCTAATGATTTCACAGACGCGGGTTTTAATTTCTGCAATCGAGTCCGCTCGGATGAGTGCCTGGTCGACACTACTTGCGAGGGCACGAACCCGCTCAAGTTCGGCAGCCCGCTGGCTAGTACGATACTGGTCAACGGCATTTTCGATACGATTTGCCAGTAATTCGTATCGCTCTGTGCCGTGGCCTTTTCGAAGGTAATCGGTTGCGCCTGCAGCAATGGCATCACTTGCGACTGTTTCGCTCCCCTGTCCAGTAAACAAAATAAATGGTACGTCAGGATACGTTTCTCGGACGGCTTCAAGCAGTTCAATACCGTCCTGTTCGGGCATCTTGTAATCGCTGACGATGCAATCAACATCGCTTGCTGCGAGTCGTTCTAACGCTTCAGTACCGCTTGTCTCGGTAATAACATTGAAATCGCTAGACTGCTGCTCAAGAAGTTCGGCTGCTACATCCAAGAAATCCGGTTCATCATCAACGTGGAGGACCGTAATACGCGACATCTCGGACACAATATCGAATCTACTTAATTTCGCTTCATAAAGTTGCTGACCCAAGTATCAGACGAGATACTCTTGGTTCATGAAATCTCCTCTTACCGATGACTCAAACACCCTGCTACTGGAATACGTACAGTCCTTGCTGTGGCCATTTGATTATTTGACAGCGTGCTACTAGCTAATCAGTGGGTAAGGGTGGCCAGGGAGATCGGCGATAGGCGGCCTGGACGCTCGCCGACAATGGGCGAGCAGATATTCATCGAGCGAAGCTACGTGGTTACGGTTCGGGATCGGCAGCTGGTGGCACCCGTCGCAGCGGTCATTCGGTTTCTGGTATGGCGTGGTTGGCCAACGCTCGGGAGTGCGTACACGTGGGCACTGGCGCGTGACAGGTGCGAGCGGCAGCGTAGGGAAGTGTAGGGAAAGTCGCGGTCAGTGTTTGGTACCCGGTTTGATCGGCGTGCAACAAATCAGCCCAAAATCTGGAACAGCTGCTGAGGCGATTGGTGTAGCTTGACCGTAGCACTGCTGTTTGTTTCCATAACAGCCCAATCGTGACTGTGCCCTGTCTATCCGGGTCTGGAGGCGTTGTTCAAAGCCTCTGACAACGGTTCACGAGTTACGAAAGCAAATCTTCCAAGTCTTCAGCACTGAGTGCATTCTTTTCTTCTAAGTAGTCTTCAACACTCTCAACATCGTCCATAGATGTCGCCACAGAAAGAAAAGAATCAGCCAGTGGATCGTATGTCGCTAATTCCGACTGGTTATACTCGTGCTTATCGTCGATATAGAGGACAAAGATGAGGTGATACGTTGCGTTGCCTTCTGGAATATTTTCGACGATCTTCGTGTAGAGTCGGCACTGGTCTCCTGCTGTAAGAATATCAAGACTGCCTATCGTTTCGTGTCTGAATTGACTGGGGAGATTAGCGCTCGCAACGATGTCCAAGAGCCTGCTCAGTATCTGCTGTTGTTTGCTCCCATCCAGAGATTGGAGGTTTGAAAGGGTTTCCGCCGCAAAAATGACATATGTTTCCTCATCAGACAGCGGGACTCGGCTCACAGAGCGAACAGAGACTCAGTACCTCACAAAGCATCGCCAGTTAACCTGACCTGAGTCACCTGTTCTGTTGGGATGAGTCGTCGATAGCGGTCGAAGAACACTAATCGAGGCCGGAGCTGTCGCTGTCGGCGGCGATCAGCCGCCGACGCGACAGCGTTGCCACTCACGAAGCGGCGTACTCGGTCGGTGATTACCGGTGGAACCGGTCATCAGGTGGTCGGTTCGCGGGGACGGCCCGACGCACTGCGAGGGCCGTCCACGCGGCCCGCCGAACCATATTGACGAACTCCTTGTATGGCCACCACCAGAGGCGACGCCCGCCTCGGCGGGGCGTCGCCACGTATTCGTAGTGGAGATACCGCCAGACGTTCTGCAACAGCAGACTCACCACAACGTACAGAAACCGAACCGTCGCATCTCGCGTTGTCGTCGTCGCTATCGCTTGCTCAGACAAGCGATAGCTCGACTCGATACCGAAGCGTTTGCTGTAATGGTAGCGAGCATCGCGTGGTGTCTCGATGAACGGCGCGTCAGCGGCGTAGCCGTGACGCGCCACACCGTTCTCGTCGTACCGTCCGTTCAGGTACGTACAGTCGATGTAGACGGGAAACTCGACGGTCCAGCTGTGACTGTCGAGTTTCCCTGTCAGGTCGTGTTCGATGACACGGCTCCACCCTTCCGAGAGTTCCTGCTGGATCGTCTCACCCCACCGGATGATTGGGATCACGTAGGGGTAGTTGTGCGCCTGGAGCAGCGTGAGACACTTGCTGTCGTAGAATCCCCGATCAAGGTAGACGGCCTTGACCTCGGTGTCAAGGCCGTCGAGAACACCGAGGAACTCGGCGAGGACGCTGCTAGCGGTGTCGCCGTCTTCGAGACGGCGCACCGCCAGCGTGTAGCGCTTGTTCTTCACGCGTGCGTAGAGCGTCGCGTACGCGTGGAATGCAGTGGTTCCACGCTTGGCTTCTGAATGATAGAGGCCCTCTGTGTCGTCTTCATCACCGTAGTAGGACCGCAGGTGGAGGTCTGCGCAGACCTCCACCTGCTCGGGGAGGAGTTCGACGACATCTCGCCGAAGGAGCGTGTTAGCGACTTGTTCGAGTCGTTCCGGCTCGAACTTCGTCCGGAGGTGGTACAGGATCGTGTTCGCCGGTGGCGACTCTTCACTGGAGTTGCACAGCGTGGAGATCGAGGTCCCGTCGGCGGTCGCGCCGACGAGGACCTCGTAGATGTCCTCGGGATCGATTTCAGCGTTATTCGCCAGGGTAAGAGAAACTTCCTCGTCAAGCCGGTTGACGAGGAAGTTAAGAAGTTGGTCTTCGTGGATTTCACTGTCCGCTTGCTTTGCTTGCTTGGACACAACTCAGCAAGCGGACTCCTTCAACTTGCGAGCTTTGTGAGGTACTGAGACTTAGAATTTCAGAACGTCTTCGATATCCGACTTGCTGGCAGTATCCCCATTGATGATATCGTCCATCCCATCAAGTAGCCCAATGGGCACTTCGGGGAGATCGGAGTCACCGTCTGCCTTTCGTGACGGCGAAGGCGACGGCGTCTCCTCATCCAGTTCGGTCATATATGTATACATATAATCCTCAGCTAAATAAGTAGTGGTGGTGGTAGTCCTCCGGCTTTGGTATTGCTGACCGCCTGCCACTAATCGCGCTGCTTGTGCTTACCGGCCTCGGACAGTCTCCATTCAGCCGGGGGTACCGGGTATGGGCGGGTGGGCCACCCGGGCGATCACGGACGACGTGCGAGCAGGCGTTCGTCAAGCAAGGCTACGTAGCCACAGTTCGGTATCGACGGCTGGCGGCACCCGTCGCAGCGACCGAACGGGTTCTGGCGTGGCTTGGCGGGCCGACGCCCGGGAGTGCGTACACGTGGGCACCGGCTCGTGTGGCGAACGAGCGGCGGCATGTAGAAGCTCACAATCAGTGGCTTCAGCGAGGGCCTGACACCGGGCTCTCGTGCAGCCCTCGTACCTTCGTTCATAGCACCGGGTACCCGGTGTGATTGGCGTGTAATAATTGGAGTGGAAATCCGGAAAACTGTTATTGATACCCAAGAGCGTGGAGCAAACAATCAATGAGTCTATCGACCTTATTCCTCAGCGTATAGTAGTGTTCGTCGGCATTCAGGACAAACGGCTGTGTTGAATCGCCATAAGGCGGTGGAATTCACTGTTTGACGGCACGTTTGATGTTATAGACGACACACATCAGGGCGATTTCTCGGAACTCACGAAACCAGGAACGCGCTCGCACGGCGAAGCCGAGCGAGCGCTTCACGGCCGAATTAACGGTCTCAGTCATAGAGCGCTGATTGTAGCGTTGTTTGTCGATTCTGGCGTTGTGAGCGTGGTCGTAGGGAGCGAAGATGCGGTGCTTGATGAGCGGTCTGATGCCGAGTTCACGCAGTGCTTTACGGAGCGCTTGCTTGTCGTAGCCTTTATCGGCCGCTAGAGACCGCAGATCGCCCGCGTTCCGGCGGACGATCTGCTCAGCGAGGTCTGCGTCGCTTCCTTCCCGAGTCGTTGAGCAGTGTACGTCAAGGATTGCTTGGGTCTCTGTATCGACGAGTTTCGTGACTTTCAGCTTCTGGACGCGGTAGCTTATGCGCTGGCAGTAGTGACGGCTCGCTGCTGAGCGTTCGTAGAATGTAGCGTCGATAGCAGCGTGTTTCGATGGGTCGTGCAGCTGCGCCGACTGGCGCAGCAACACTCGGCAGACGCTCATTTCGATTCGGTCGAACGCTTTACACAACGTAGATGGAGAGGGGAGATCGGCCGCGCTGAGGCCGATCTCCCCGATTATTTGTGGCATCTCTTTGAGCAGGTCAATCGTCATCCGGTAGGATGTATCAAGATAGATCCGCAGACAATGCAGGGAAACGATGGCATAGTCGGCGAATCCGCCGCCGCCTTCCGGGGCGGCGGATTCGTCTCCATCACCGGTAACAACTTGAGCAATCGGCACAATCTCACCAGTGAAGCGGGAGATTTGTGTCATAGGCAACCGAATCATCCCGCTTCAACTCCTTTGATTTAGCGACCTATCCCGACGCCGTCTAGTGATTCAACAGAGCCGTTGAGGCGGTTGGAGACACACTGTTGCAACGTGATGCGCTTGAGACACCCCCAGATCAACCGGTGGAGGTCTGAAGTTGGAGAGCGACTTGACCCTTACTGGCGACGTGGCCCCAGCAGGGATGTGACCCCTGCAACAACGGACTCAGACCGCTTTCATGGAACAACGAGAGATTTCACGAATTCGGGCTGTGCCAGCGGTTGAATCCTCAACGTAAACACGCACGTTGCAGATGATAGACGCATTGTCAAATACCCAGTGCACACAAACCGACAATCACAGACAGCAACACGGTCTAAGCTGTCACCGCGTGAAAATCAGCGAGTGATTGTCACCGGAGCAGGTGCTTTCCGCATAACTTGCTCTGCAACGCTACCGACAAGCAACCGCTGAATACCATCGCGACCGTGGCTTCCCATTATCACTTGATCTATATCTTCATTTTTGACTGTTGCAATAATTGTCTCAACTGGGTTACCGACCACGACGCTAGTTCGAATTTTCTCGGGACTCATGAATTCGGCCTGCGCATCTTTTAAGAGTGACTCTGCTTCTGCCTTAGCTTGTTTTTCCCAGCTTCCATCGTCATCACCACTGTAACCAGCGAATCCATCAGCAGGGTCGATAACAGTCAGAAGCGTAATGTTTGCATCAGGGAACACAGTTTGAGTGTATTTGACAGCTTCTTGTGCTGGTGCTGATCCGTCAACCGGAACGAGGATTGTTTCAATCATCGGCTTCTCTCATATTCCTTTTCATTGGGAGATATTTATTTTCACGGGCTCTCTCGAGTGCGTCTGACAGGCGGCCAAGAATAATTAGTGTCGGTGGAAGAGTCGCAAGGGCAGCAACAAGAGTGAGGAAAATGACACCGGCAGTTAATGACCCAAAGTCAGCTAAAATTGGGAGCGGTGACAGAGTAAGTGCAGAGAATCCGAACACTGTCGTCAGTCCGGAGACAGTAATTGCCTTCCCAACACGTGATCCAGCAGTTTCGACTGCATTAAGTCTCAGTACTTCACGAAGCCGGTTAGTTGAGAGGTCTGCTTGCTGAAGGTGTGCCTAATACCTGGCGACGACCCGCCGCGGCGGGCGTCGCCTCTGGAAGTGGTCGTTTGAGGAGTTCATCAACATGCTGTGTCGGGCAGCGTGGACGGCCCTCGCGGTGCGTCGGGACGTCCCCGCAAACCGGCCACCGGACGACCGTTTCCACCGGTAATCACCGACCGAGGACACTGCCTTGTGAGTGGCAACGCTGCCGCGTCGGCGGCTCATCGCCGCCGACAGCGGCAGCTCCCCCTTCGATTAGCGTCCTTTGACCACTATCGGCGACTCAGTTCAACAGAACAGGTGACTCAGGTCAGGTTAACTGGCGATACTTTGTGAGGTACTGATTCTTCGCTCTCCTTGAGAAAGGACAACTATAGACCCCACAAGAGATCGACGACCTTCTGTGGGAGAGCTACGGCGTCAACACAGCAGAAAATTCTGCTCTGTTGAATAGCGGGGTTGGTTGAGGTAGTCGGAATTTGAGGAGGCCCGTTAGTGGCTGACGCTAGTGGTTTCAAGACCGGGGTCGTCTCAGTGTGGCTCAGAGGCCGCTATTCACCTATGGAAACGCTGCTACCTAGACGAACCACCGTTATCGACAAAATATTTGCGCCGTCCTGTAGTCTGCGGCTCTCCCAGCCGGCAGGCGGCCGATATCTTCAGGCGGTGCGGTCGCAGTCTGGCGATAGCTGTTGCTAACGCTGGCCCCGACCGGCCACTGAGGGCCGCCCGCCCGGCGGCCCTCAGTTCCCTCCTCTATGAACTCACATCAGGCGGGTCGTATACTTCGCCCCGGTCTAGCATGTGGTAGATCGACACCAGCATTTTCCGAGCGCAGGCGACGATTGCCTTCTGTGAGTTCTTCCGGCTAGCTAACCGCTCATAGAAGCGGCTCAGGTACTCATCGTTACAGGTGTGAACTGCTGTGTTTGCAGCCTGGACGAGCAACCACCGGACACGACCCGATCCACGTTTCGAAATACTCCCTTCGATCCGCGAGTCTCCTGACTCGCGGATTACCGGGTTCAATCCCACGTAGCTGACAACCGATTTATCACCGTCAAACCGACTGATCTTGCCTAACTCGGCGTAAATCGTCAACGCCGTATAGTAACTCACGCCGGGAATGGTCATCAGCAGCTGGGTCTCCTTCAGAGACCCAGCGCGCTCCTCGATCGTTTCTTCGAGTTCCTGTATCTCCTCGGTGAGCGTCTCTATCAGTTCGAGATACGACTCCAGCAACGCGTCCCACGGCGTCGGGAGCGAGAGTTCCCGGAGGAACTCTCGTCCCTCCTTGTTCAACGGCTTCACGTCCTCAGTGATGCCGTGATCGGAGAGAAGTCCGTGAATCTTGTTGGCGTACTTTGTCCGGTTTTCGACTAGGGTCTGTCGCCCGCGCACGAGTGCGCGGGCTTCCCTGATCTCGTCGGTCGGAACATAACTCTCTGGCACCGAGTTCAGCCGCACCATCCGCGCGAGTTCTTTTGCGTCGACGCGATCGGTTTTCTTGTCCGAGTTAGCAATCTGATTCAGCTCCTTCGGGTGAGCGACAGTCACATCCAAATGTTCGGACAGCGTATCGTGGATGTGGTAGTAATTGCTGGTCGCTTCGAGTGCGGCTTCGGCACCAGCGTACCGCTGGGCGAGGTCGTCTAGGTTCGCGTTCTTGACGCGAACCTCTTCGACGATCTCCCCAGCCTCATCCATTACTGCCACCTGTGCGTACCGTTTGTGGACATCAATTCCAAGGTACATTGTCTGTTCACCCGGGACGCCAGTGCGTGAAGCAGAGATTCACCTATTCGGGCTTTCCCGGATGCCGCGCCCCGCGGCATCCGGGCTGTAACGCCCATGACTCGGCTTCTTTCGCACACGGACCAGTCAACACGACGTGCTCTAAGGCACGGAATAGCGGTCGGTCTCTTGCGCCCCATGTCTTAATTCACGCTCTCATGGCGTAGCAGCGTTTCCATCGAGTCAACACGGCACGATATACTGCTCTGTTGTCCCCAGGTTCCAATTGAGTATGCTCATTTGTACCAAACATATTGATAGACGAACATAATTATTGGCTATAATTTATGCTGCTACCCGCAGAAAACAATCAGTTACTATCGCTCCCGTCTTGATACGCAGTAAGTAGGTCTTCAAGCAGCATACTGCGAGGATTTGTCGGTGGGTACTGACTATCAATATACTCTGCTGCCGTATTGATATTCTCCCGCATCGCTAACTGGCGGACTCGTGCTGCGGTATTGATGAATCCGTGTTCAGACTGGGTCGTTGGCTCAGCCTCCTGAATGGGTGGGCCATCGTTAATTGTCTCTGCACAAATTTCTGCAAAATCGACTATTTCAGGTTCATACTCACTGACTTCTGAGAGAACATACTCAACGGCGAATCGCTGGAACTCCGACTTACTTGAAAATGAACCTTCTGCAACCATCTGCTCAACATGGTCCATGACGCTCTCTGGAAACCGTACTGTTGATTTAACCATCTGCCTTTCGCGTCCTGTATTATATAATGAACTTATACAGTATAGTGATTACTTATTCCAGACTGGCACGTTCTCCCCCGTAGTAACTGCGTCGGTTGGTTTCAAATTGGTGGCCGGCACTGTGTCTTCCAGTACAAGCGTGTTCTCTCGACGGTCGACGAAATAAAACTGAGGCAGAGGCGACGACCAAACGATATTCTGGGTTGATATGCAATTTCACGTTACGGTTTAGATGTACTGAACTACCCGCTATATTTCCACGGTTCGGTCCCTCTTTCGAGACAGATACCGCTGTTTCACTGTCCTCAGTAAGAGCTGTCAAAGGTTGTCCTCTCGTTGGGGTTGACCGGGACATGAGAGGAAAGCGAGACAGATTGCTGGCAACAGGTTCTTGTCAACAACAGTAACAATCGGCGGTGACCGACTGAGTACATAACAACGGTTTGTGAGTAACACGTTAGTAGCTGCTACTAACGAGATACGTCTCCTACCGCCGGTTTTGCACTGTCGAGTTAGTCTGGTACATTCTCAACAACTGTGCCGTTGTCACATAAATACTGTCGATAGAATTATACTTGTCTGACGCACGACTGACATTGGAGCCAATGTATTTAACACATCTCCGACTAAAATATCTCAATATCAGCAACTTAGGATACACCCGTCGCTCATCGGTATAGGGTAGGACGCTAGGTCCGTTGGCGCGGACCTAGCTGAAAAGGTGACGAACGTTCCCTTGTTCTCACCTACTGCTTCTTGCCGTGACGAAATAAGCGTTATGCCCGACCGGAGAGAGCCATCTCTGTGCTGAGGTCGGGCTTCCTTGCGTCGTCAGCTAGCTGTGAGACTGTCGTAATCGACGTACATGACGAGCTTCGACGTTCGCCCGGAGGAGTCTTTAGACTCCACTGCCTGTCTTGCCCTTGGCCCAGAGGCCATAACGAGTCCTACGGCTCTCAATCGAAGCCTCTGGGAACCCCAGACGCAACTCTCGGATGCACTCTTGACAGCGCTACGCCAACTGCTCGCGGATGTGCCCCGCGACGAGTGGCGGGCGAAACTGATCGAAGAGTGCGGTGTGACGGCACTCACTGACGAGCTCCCCGGCGTTGGTGCTGAACACCACTATGCGACACTCGCCGCCCAAGCAGCCGACTCACAGTTGCAGTGGTTCCGGCTGTTGGAAGTGTCTCGCCAGCTCGGTGGCACAACATCTATCGGGACCCATTCATCGCTTGCTGACGTACTGGAGGGGCCGATCGCGGTGCTCGAAGCCGCCGACGTCCAGCCAACGCTTGCCGTTGACGTGCGTGAGCTGTGGGAGCTCTCTCGAACCCAGCGCTCGTCGCTGATCGAGTTCCTTGTCGAATTGAGTGCTGGCCTCAACGTGATCCTGACCAACGCAACGCCGCGCGTCCAGCGTCATCTGCTGACCGAGTTCGACGACGTGCTGCCGGCCAGCGTGACTCACTCTCTGGAGTCGCGCCTATATGGGTCCGACTCCGTGTCGACCAGAACTGCCCAGCGCCGCCAGCACGTCCGGGAGCTGCTCGCCGACCGTGGCGCAAGCCATGAAGACTGGAAGCGTCTCTACGCCGTTGCAGACGCTGACAGAGAGCAACTGACCTACGACGCGCTGCAGAATCACACGCTCTTGGAGTGGGCCTCTCGTGAGGCGCTGCGCGCGTGGGTGAAGCGTATGGCCGACCTCGACTTGGTGAAATCTCATGGCTCCGGAGATCGGACTGTGCGGTTGCTGCCGGCGGGTTATGCACTGCTGGACGAACACCCAGACTTCTCGATTGACTCGCCGTACGTCCCGTCTGCTGGCGGTTCGGGCCGTACTGACGAGAGCCAGCAGGGAGCGGGTTCCGGCCAGCGGGCCGATTCACCCGGCGTTACTGACCCCCCAAAATCTCAGCACAGTACCGTGTACACCCCAACCGCCGAGAGAGGGAAGGGGGACCGGCCCGACGGCGAGGCCGCGACCGCCACCCGCGGCGGCTCCAACACCGCGCCGACCGTCTCATTCCTTGACGGGCACATCCACGATGGGGCCGTCTCGGCGGCTGCTCCCGGTGAAATCGCGCTTTGCTCCCGCACGGTCGACTCGACCGGGGACTCTCGTGGGGTCAGCTACTCATTCCTGGAGGAACGCGATGAGATCGTTGTCGAAGTCGAAGCAGCCGGCTACCAGGTCTACACAGTGGTCCGTCTTTGTGCGGCGTTACTCTCGGAACCGGCGTTTCAGCAGGTCTTAACGCAGAATCGGCTTGCTGGCGGGCCAGATCGCTCTGGACTGGACGGACTCCCGGTGTCTGACCCGTATCTCCTCCGCGATGGGGGGTGTCTGGGCTACCTCCGAAATCAAGACGCTACCGCCGAAGGCCTCCGGTCCCGGCTTCGAGACGCTCGCGATGAGCTACTTCAGATGACGACCGACGTCTAGGGCAACGGCGACGAGAACGAGAGCCTCTCGACGGTGATGCGCAACGCCCACGGCCTGCTGGGAACTGTCTCCCGGATCTATGATATGCTCGGCATCGATGTCACTCGCGTCCTCAAGGTCCCTGACTGGGCGGTTGAAGATGGAACTCGCCGAGACAATCTCGCGAAGATGATCGCAATCCAGACTGCGGTGTCCAGCCGCTATGGGCTCTATTCCGCGTATCGAGTGCTCTACGAGGACCGCGAAGAGAAACGGTCTCAACGGCTCAATTGAATCCACAGACGGCGCCGGGATAGGTCGTTAGAATCACGGGTATGAAGCGGGAGAGTAATGTTATGCACAACACCCTCTTCCGCTTCGTGAAGCAAGTGGCTTCGCTCGCTCAAAAGCTTACTGACGCTGCGCTGATGGAACTGAGTGATCCAGCCGGCAACGGGTTTGCCGGCTGGAAGCACGCAGTCTTGCTCTATCTGCGCGAACACATGAGCGCGGAGTACGAGGAAATCATCGACTGGGCCGAAGAGATGGAACGTGTTCGAGCGGTATTGAATCTTCAACGCGGGGAGTTTCCCGCGCCTTCGACGCTGTGTAAGGCGTTCAAACGGGCATCGATGACTGTCTGGCGACAGCTGCTCCGCCGGTCGGCGGAGCTGCTGGACCAGAATGGTCACGCCGCAATTGATGCCACCTACTTCGACCGTCAGCAGGCATCGTCTCACTACTTGCGACGGATTGATCGTTCCGTCAAAACGATCCAGACGACGTTTCTCGTAGATACAGCTGAGGGAGCAATTCTTGACTTACACTGCAGCACGAAGTGGCCTGACGAAACCAAGATCGGCCCGAAGGTCGCCCTGCGGAACGCGGGCGACCTTCGAAGCTTGGCCGCTGACAAAGGCTATGATGACATGAGCTTCCGTGAGGAGCTTCGAAACGCCGGGATTCGTCCGCTGATCAAGCACCGTGTTTTCGCTCCTTACGATCACGCACACAACGCCCGAATAGACGACGAGCTCTATGGTCAGCGATCACAGACCGAGTCCGTCAACTCCTCAATCAAGCGCTCGCACGGCTCCGCCGTCCGAGCGCGTGACTGGTTCCGCCAGTTCCGGGAGATAACGCTCATAGCCGGCGTTTACAACGTGGAGCAGGCAATTGAACGCTGAAACGCCGAAATTCGCCGGATTCAATTGAGCCGTCTCAACTGCTCGCGACACCCGACGTCGACGCAGCGGACCCAACCGGTGACACGACCGGCAGCTGGGTCTTGGCTGGCCCAACGGTCGACTCGATGCGACCCCACGTTGAGGACCTTGACGATCATCTGGACTTGCAGGACGGCGCCGATGGGTTCTCAGCGTTCATGCTGAATGTTGATATCGTCAACGGCGATCGTCGCGACGCCGTCGCCACTGCCCTGTCCCGGCAACTGAGCCTCAAGTCGTTGAAACCGACTCGAGAGACGGTTTCGATCCTCCATGCACTGACGAGCGGAACGTTCGCTGCGGCGCGGGCTGTCTTCCATCTTGGCGGGGAAGCGGACCAGCCACGAACTCTCACGACTGACGATCTCCGGTATGCGCTGTCGATGCTGGATGTCGACGAACTCTTGCCTGATATCGGACCTCAGTCGGTCTCTGAGGCTGTCGCGATACTGCTGGATGTCGATGAACCGCGTTCGACGAGCGAGCTTGCAGACCCTCTGAATATCTCGACACAGACGCTTCGGAACAATGAGACGTACTTTGCCGATTTTGAGGCCACTGGCGTCATCCAACGCGAGGACTTTCGACTCGGTTGAGCGACGGAGTGGCGGATTTACCTGCTATTCGACGATGTCGTTGCTGCTTGCCGTCGTATCTCGGTACAGTTCTGAGTAGCCACAGTTCCGACATGAGACGAGTTTGAAGCTGTTCGTTTGGATATCGAACATCTTGGAGAGGCCACCGCCAGTTGTCGCAGTTTTCCACAAGGAGGGGCACTCAGACCATTCGTAGTCCAGTAGTGTCTCGTCCGTAATTGCTCCGCACCACAGAGGAGCGCACAAACAGGTGTCACAAGCGAACCAGAGAAGGAATGTTGCGACTTGTGTATGATTCAAAGTTCAGGGGCCAATGACTTCCACAATCATGCGTCTTTAGCTAAGTGACGAACCACTAGACAACAGCGACTTATCGAGACATCTTTTCGAGAGGATTGAGGAGGACGCAAGTGTGCACCAAGCCCCCTCCTCAAACCAGATTGAACGTCGGCTCACTACCCTCTTTCCCTCTACTGCGCTGGAAGATCACGCCGAGGCTGTCGGCGTGATCGAGCGAGAGGGAAAGCTCCAGATTCCGCCTCTCGTGTGGTCGTTTGCGTTCGGCTTCGCCACCGGCGAGAGCCGAACGCTCGCGGCATTCCGCCGGAGCTACAACTCCACAGCCGACGAATCACTGTCTCCCGGTGGCTACTACCAGCGATTGACGCCATCGTTGGCCGAGTACCTCCGCGACCTCGTCGAGTACGGCCTCGACGAGGTCGCTGTCCCACACACTGTGACCGACCAGTTCGACCGATTCAGGGACGTGATGATTGCTGATGGGACGGTGTTGCGCCTGCATCAGTTCCTCTCTGATGAGTTCGAAGCGCGCAACGAGGAGCAGGCTGGAGCACGGCTCCACCTGCTCCATAACCCGAGCGATCAGATGCTGGAACGGTTCAGCATCACCGATGAAAAAGCCCACGACAGCACCGAGTTCAACACCGGTTCGTGGCTCGAACAGCGGCTGGTACTGTTCGACCAGGCGTACTTCAAGTACCGGCGATTCGCGTTGATCGACGAGAACGACGGCTACTTCGTGAGTCGGCTGAAACCCGACGCAAATCCGGTTGTAACCGACGAATTACGGGAATGGTGTGGCACCATTCCCTTGGAGGGCGAGAAGATCCATGATGTCGTTGACGATCTTTACCGGAAGTGCATCGATGTAGAAGTCGAAGCCGAGTTCAAGCGAGGGAAGTACAACGGAACGCGGTCGCTGGATACGAAACGTTTCCGTGTCGTCGGCGTCCGCGACGAGGACGCCGACGACTACCATCTGTACATCACGAACCTGCCGCGTGAGGAGTTTCTCCCGGAAGATCTGGCGACAATCTATCGGTGTCGGTGGGCTGTTGAACGGTTGTTTCGAGAACTCAAGACGGAGTACGAACTGGATGAGTTCGACACGACGAAAGAGCACATCGTGAAGATTCTGGTGCATGCGGCGCTGTTGTCGCTGTTAGTAAGCCGTGAGTTGCTGGCGCTGGTGACAGAGTGCGCCGATGACGACGCTATCTTTCCACCAGGGCGCTGGGCGGCGACCTTCCGGTCGCACGCCCAGCTCATCCTCGATGATCTGGGTGACTATCTCGGCTACTCGCCACCGCCGCTGTTGGAGCGCCTTATCGAAGATGCACAGAAAATCCACAGCCACCGCCCGATACTACAGGAGACGCTCGCTAAGGCTACACAACCGAGGGGTGAGGCTTAGCTAAAGACGCATGCTTCCACAATATGCCCAACACGCGAATCATCCTCCAAGGCATCTAACACTGACCTCGGGTTGACATCTCCAGCGAGTGTATACATATTTGACATTCCTTGTCCACGGCCGCGACCATGACGGTCTTTCGACAAAACATTTGAATGAACAAGATCGTTTAGCTTTTCTCTAAATGTGTGCTGTTTGAGTTCATTGGCGTCAATGTACTCACAGAGATCGGAGTACAATTGATGCAGTGCCGTCGTTTCACCCGTCGCATCATTCATTTCGGCAGAGACAACGGTGAGTAGTGCGATTTTGCGTTGGGTAGTTTCAGCACCAATCGTATCGATGAGAGCTTCTCTCTCAATCTCTTCTTTTGCGGCACGAACATGGCGTTCACCCACCATTCCGACGCCCTCGTCATCAGCGAGGTCACAGGCGTAAGATAACAATTCGATGGCCTGTCTAGCGTCACCCGTTTCTTGTGCGGCGAGTGATGCAGTCAAAGGGATCGTGCCGTCCTCAAGCACACCGCTTTTTAAATGGGTGAAATCCTCATCCCCGTCCTCAAAGTGTGTATCGCGGAGTGCCTGCGCAGTACGGCGGGCAAGAATATTTTGAAGATGATTAGCGTTGTAGGGATTGAACGTAATTTCACGCTGGCCAAGCGATGAACGGACATCAGCGTCAAGATTATTCCTGAACTGCAGGTCATTTGTGATACCGATGATTCCGATTTTGACGTCATCAGGGTTAGCTCGAGAGAGTTCATAGAGAATGTAGTCATCTTCCCCGATGGCATCGATCTCGTCGAGAATGATGATGACAGTCCCGCCAATGGTCTCGAGTTCATTAAGGACCATCTCAAACAGCCGTTTCCGCTGGTATCCACTGGGTTCATCAACTCCTTGGCCCTTGCGTACTTCGCGAAGCTCTTTGACGAGTCTCGTTAGGACGTGGTACGAGCGGTCAGCTCCCTTACACGGCAGATGGATAATTTCCAGTTGCACCCCTTCTTGATTAGCCCACTCTTGAAGTTGCTCAGATTTTAGCTGGACACCCGCAGTTTTCCCTTGCCCAGTTGGACCATAGACAAGAATATCGCGGGGGGAGCCATCCATAGTCACAGGCCGGAGGGCCATGTGGATCTTGTCAAGCTCTTCCTCCCGCTCAGGAAGATCAGTTGGTTTGTATTTTCCGACATCAGCCTCAAGAACGTCAATGTCTTCATATATTGTGTCCCTATCCCCGAATCCCTGTGTCATCTTACCTGGTGTATCGACTCCATATTTCATAAAACCCCCCGGTAGAGTGATGAGAGTGACATGGGGTGGCTGAGAGTGTAAATCCACGGGGACGGGGGGTATGAGAGTGTAAATAGCTACAGGAGGGGGTAAAGGAGAGGACTGCAACAGTAGAGATGATACTTCGAATATAAAGCGCCAAACGGTGAAGAAATCTAGCGGTCTAGTCAATATGCTCAATTACGTTTTACAAAGTCTCTCCTTCCGATATATTGTCCTTCAGCTATTTCCTCTATCTATTACTATACTAGTATATAACGAAAACGTTATGATAACGCGAAATCGCCCTAAGCAAGTCCACGAGAACCATAGGTTCAAGCCCTGAGCGTGAGACGGACTCTAATTGCTAAATTTGCTGGTTTTACACTCTTTCACCCCCCGTGGAGGTCAATTGACCTGGAGCTAAATGGAGACCAACCCGTCAATAGTTACACTCTCATACCCCCCGTCTCCCGGTGGTAGAACTGATGATTGAAGCAACTCACCATCTGTCTTTAGCTAAGAGACGAACCACGTGACAGCAGCGGCTTATCGAGGCTACTTTTCGAGAGGAATGAGGAGGAGTCCGCTGTGCACACTGACACCTCCTCGTCGAGAATCATGCGTCGGCTCACTACACTGTTTCCCTCCGAGTTCCTCGAAGAGCACGCCGAGGAACTCGGCGTGGTCGAGCGAGAGGGCAAGCTTCAGATTCCTGTCCTCGTGTGGGCGCTCGTGTTCGGCTTCGCCGCAGGCGAGAGCCGAACACTCGCTGGGTTTAGACGCTGCTACAACGCTACAGCTGACGAACCGATCTCTTCTGGCGGTTTCTATCACCGGTTGACGCCTACTCTTGCAGAGTATCTCCGCGACCTCGTCGAGGCCGCGCTCGACGAGGTCGCTGTCCCTGATGCTGTTGACGCTGATATCGACCGATTCAGGGACGTGATGATCGCTGATGGAACCGTGTTGCGGTTGCACGAGTTCCTCTCTGATGAGTTTCAAGCCCGCCACGAGGAGCAGGCTGGAGCGAAGCTCCACCTGCTCCACAACGCCACCGACCAGACGATTGAACGGATCGATGTGACTGATGAGAAAACGCACGACAGCGCGCTGTTCAAGACGGGATCGTGGCTGCAAGGACGACTGGTTCTGTTTGATCGGGCGTACTTCAAATACCGCCGCTTTGCGTTGATCGACGAGAACGACGGCTACTTTGTGAGTCGGCTGAAGCAGAACGCAAATCCGGTGATAACGGCGGAATTACGGGAATGGCGCGGCCGCGCCATTCCCTTGGAGGGCAAGCAGATCCACGACGTGGTCAATGATCTCTCGCGGAAGTACATCGACGTAGAGGTGGAAGCAGAATTCAAGCGCGGCCAGTACGAGGGAACTCGGTCGCTGGACACGAAGCGGTTTCGCGTCGTCGGCGTCCGCAACGAGGACGCCGACGACTACCACCTGTACATCACGAATCTGCCGAGAGAGGAGTTTCTCCCGGCGGATCTAGCGACGCTGTATCGGTGTCGATGGGAGGTAGAAACGTTGTTCCGTGAGTTGAAAACGCAGTACGAACTGGACGAATTCGACACGAACAACCCTGATGTCGTGAAAATTCTACTATACGCTGCGTTGCTGTCACTGCTGGTGAGCCGAGAGTTGTTGGATCTGGTCACCGAGCAGGCCGACGATGAGATCGTGTTTCCGCCGGAACGCTGGGCGGCGACCTTCCGGTCGCACGCCCAGCTCATCCTCCACGAACTCGGTGAGTACCTCGGCTACTCGCCACCGCCGTTGCTGGAGCGGCTGATCGAGGATGCTCAGAAGATCCACCAACAACGACCGATCTTACAAGAGACGCTCGCTACCGCTACACAACCGAGGTGTGAGTCTTAGCTAAAGACGAATGAGCAACTCACATATTAACTAACGGTCCTCGATATACTACGCTCTGTGTTGGTCAATAGGAACTCTCAGCGTCTTATCGATGTCGTCAACGTAGCAGACAATAGCGTGTCAGTCTGTTTCACGAAGTTGGCCATCGACTTCGTACAGCCAGCCTCGTTCGAGGAGCCGATCAAGAACGTAGGTCGCTTGCTCCTCGGTTTCGATATGGTTGACCTCGGTGAAGAGGACCTTGTGGACCGCTTACAGAGTTCTTTTCTGTCCAACGCGTACGTTGTCTCAAGTGATTCGTAGGCGTTCTGTATCCATTGTGGTAGAGATGGCTGGTCGGTACGTCGCATCTGGTGTATCTGGTGTGAATTAGAGGTGATAGCTGGCAATCTCTGTTGAGTAACACTTCGGACATCGTTCTCGACTGGTGTCGATCATGCACCCGCACCGACGGCACTCATATCTGACTTCTCGCTGAGATTCGGAAACGGCTGCTCGCAGGTTTTGGAGCATATGTTAGACTTTAACAGCCCATGACAAATAGATAGCCCGTCTTTTGCCCTCACAGCTCGTGATTAGCGCGATAATCACGACCACTGGAGAGGCTACTTTCAAATCCTGAAACCGTTCGACACCCGGTATCCACACTGCTCACGGATGACACAGAGCAGAATATAACACTGTCTCTCTTGTAGCAGTCACCATCATGAATGATGGCGAGTGGCCACCCCTGACGGAAGCGACGATCAGGGAACTGGCCAGATCCAACTCCTATCAGCGGGGACAGTCGTACTACGAGCAGGGAGCAGTCAGTGACGTGGTGCGACGCGGAGACAGAGTCAGGGCTGATGTCGAGGGAAGCCAGTACCAGCCCTACACAATCACAATCGAGTTCCAAGACGCTGGCGTTGATCACACGGACTGTTCCTGTCCCTACGACCACGGTGGAATCTGCAAACACCGGGTTGCCGTACTGTTAACGTGTCTCCGCGACCCCGAGCGTGTGCGTGCCCAGCCTCCGCTGTCGGACCTGCTCGCTGATGCGGATCGAGAGACTCTAGAGGAGTTGCTCGTCGAACTCGCTGCGGAGCGGCCAGACGTGTCTGACTGGTTCGAAACGCGTCTCGAAACCAGTGCAGTCGCCGACGAGGCAGCCACTGACGAGTCGGTCTCGGTCAACTTGGAGTCGATTCAGCGGCAGGCCAAGCATACATTGCCAAAGCCGGGCCAGCGCGGTCACAACGACGCCTATGCGGAAGCGCAGCGGATGGCCGGGGAACTGGACGAACTTCTCGAACAGGCACGGCTGGCCATCGAGGCTGATGACGGCGAGACGGCACTCGATGTTCTCGAAGCCATCACAGAGGTCCTCGTGACCAACAAGTGGACCGGGCTGTTGCCACACGATGTCTCGGACCTCTTCGAGACGATCGACGATCTTGGTGAGTTGTTCGTTGAGGCAGTCCTCACAGCCGGTCTGCCCGAGGAAGAGCGAGCCGACTGGGAGCAGCAACTGAGAGAGTGGGACGAAGATACGACGTTCGCGCATTTCATGGGTGGTACGGTCCTGGGTGCTGCTGCCGACGCGGTGATAGAGGGGTGGGACGACGACCGTGTCCAGCAGGCACTGGAGGGCGACCTCGACCACGGCGAATTCGGGGAAGACAGCCAGCGTTGGCACGCGCCCGACGTGGTCGATGTCCGCCTGCGTATCCTCGCCCGTCAGGACCGTCACGAAGCGTATCTGAACCTCTCGCGAGCAGCAGGGGCCGACCTCGCCCACGCGGAGATGCTGGTCGAAGTGGGACGTATCGAGAACGCAGTCGAGTACGGGGTCGACCACCTGTTGGACCCTGAATCGCTGCTCTCGCTGGCACAGACCCTCAGAGAGCAGGGCCACACGGATGCGGCCTTCACTGTCGCCGAACACGGGCTGACAGTCAAGGAATATGGACAAGACACATTGGCAGAATGGCTCCGTGATCGGGCAGCCAGCGCTGGTGAAGACGACCTCGCACTCGAAGCAGCCATCACTGCGTTCGAGACGAGTCCGTCAGTGAGTGCCTTCGAAGCGGTTGAAGAACTCGCGGCCGATGACTGGGAGACGATCAAGACTGACCTGCTGGAGTATCTCCGAACCGAACAGCCCGGCGGCAGGACTGCTGCTCGGGCAGCAGAGGTGTTCATCCGCGAGGGCGAGTACGACGACGCAATCACCCTTGCGAAGCGAAGCAGCCGGACCAGCGTCATCGAACCCGTCGTTGAGGCAGTGACCGAGGAGCGGCCAGACTGGGTGGTCAGAACGTGCAAAGCCCAGGCTGAACCGATTGTCGAACAGGGCAAACACGATAGCTACGAGACAGCCGTCCGGTGGCTCAGACGCGCGGGCGAAGCGGCACAGGCGGCCGACGAACTGGATGAGTGGCGCGAATACGTCGAGACGGTGCGGGACAAACACTATCAGAAGTACAAGCTGCGGCCGATGCTGGACGACTTGTTAGAGGAGTTCTGAAGTATGAGATGGCCGTTTGACCGATATGGACACGTTCAGATACGCATTGGCATACGTCTCGGGGGGGACTCGGTGTCGCCAACTCGAGGCGAGACAGTGAGGTGAGCATGAATGGTTGAGATGGGGCTGACGCCCACAGATCGATGGCATCTGCTGGGTAAACACGGTTGTCACTACGTCGAGTCGGCGGAGTTCGTGGAGACGAGGGAGTTCGACGAACTCGCGTTGATACGTCCTGAATTGGGAATCCCTGGCGTGCCGAGTGACGTCGGTGGTCCAGACGCGAGGTGGTGCCGTCACTGCGAAGATACCATCGATGATATGCGATCCAGACGGTACAACGCTGTCGGAAATATGAAATCGCAGGTCCCGTATCGTGATATTTCGTGGCAGACCGTCGACTGTGCAGGGGACTGCCCATGGTGTGGCAAGGCCGACAGTGCAACCCAGTACGACGACTACCTGGACGAAACTGTCTGCCCGGCCTGTGCCTGGAAGTACAACAACGGACCCGACGTTGAGGACCCCCCGGAGACGGATTTGAGACAGGAGAAACCGACCGACGAAGTCGATCCGGTTCGATACACCTACTACACAGGCAATGCTGATCGACCGCCGGACGAGCCGTCGCCGTCCGAATCCCATGAACAGGCCCGCCAGCGCGCTGCCGACGAGCACCGACCGTACGTCGAAGTGAAAATCAAAGCCAAGTACGCTGACGTAGTCTGTGACCATCCGTCTTTAGCTAAGATGAGAACCGCGTGACAGCGACGGCTTATCGAGGCTATTTTTCGAGAGGAATGAGGAGGAGAAGTCTGTGCACAACCCTCGCTCCTCAACGAGAATCATGCGTCGGCTCACTACGCTTTTTCCCTCTGAGTTCCTCGAAGAGCACGCCGAGGAACTCGGCGTGGTCGAGCGAGAAGGCAAGCTTCAGATTCCTGTCCTCGTGTGGGCGCTCGTGTTCGGCTTCGCCGCAGGCGAGAGCCGAACACTCGCTGGGTTCAGGCGCTGCTACAACGCCACAGCTGACGAACCGATCTCTTCTGGCGGCTTCTATCACCGGTTGACACCGACGCTGGCAGAGTATCTCCGCGACCTCGTCGAGCGCGGCCTCGACGAGGTCGCTGTTCCAGACGCTTTTGACGCTGATATCGACCGATTCAGGGACGTGATGATCGCTGATGGAACAGTGTTGCGGTTGCACGAATTCCTCTCTGATGAGTTCCAAGCCCGTCACGAGGAGCAGGCTGGAGCGAAGCTCCACCTGCTCCACAACGCCACCGACCAGACAATTGAACGGATCGACGTAACGGACGAGAAAACGCACGACAGCACGCTGTTCAACACAGGTTCGTGGCTACAAGGACGGCTAGTTCTGTTCGATCGAGCGTACTTCAAGTACCGCCGTTTCGCGTTGATCGACGAGAACGATGGCTACTTCGTGAGTCGGCTGAAGCAGAACGCGAATCCGGTGATAACGGCGGAATTACGGGAATGGCGCGGCCGCGCCATTCCCTTGGAGGGCAAGCAGATCCACGATGTGGTCGATGACCTCTCGCGGAAGTACATCGACGTAGAGGTCGAAGCGGAATTCAAGCGAGGGCAGTACGAGGGAACGCGGTCACTGGATACGAAGCGGTTCCGCGTCGTCGGCGTCCGCAACGAGGACGCCGACGACTACCATCTCTACATAACGAATCTGCCGAGAGAGGAGTTCCTGCCGTCAGATCTAGCGACGCTGTACCGGTGTCGATGGGAAGTAGAAACTCTGTTCCGTGAGTTGAAGACGCAGTATGAACTGGACGAATTCGACACGAACAACCCTGATGTCGTGAAAATTCTACTATACGCTGCGTTGCTGTCACTGCTGGTGAGCCGGGAGTTGTTGGATCTGGTCACCGAGCAGGCCGACGATGAGATCGTGTTTCCGCCGGAACGCTGGGCGGCGACCTTCCGGTCGCACGCCCAGCTCATCCTCCACAAACTCGGCGAGTACCTCGGTTACTCGCCACCGCCGTTGTTGGAGCGGCTAATCGAAGACGCTCAGAAGATTCATCAGCAACGGCCGATCTTACAGGAGACACTCGCTACCGCTACACAACCGAGGTGTGAGTCTTAGCTAAAGACGAATGAGTCTGTGACATTGCCGGAACTGGCTACCGGTTTACGCCAGCCACCATCGAGGAAATCGAATCACTCCAAGCAGAGCAGAAGACCAAGACCGACGCCGACCCGGATCATAAATCGTATGTCCGGACGGATGTCGGACCACACGGGACCCACGTCCGGACCGCGACGATCTTTCCCGACGACGCGAGACGCCACGCGGACGACCTCGCAGCAATCGCTGCTGACCCGTCGAACTGGCAGTGACTTCCCAACCGTCGAATCGTAGCCACTTTGACATGGACGCTCCAGAGAACTTCTATGGACCCATCTGGCTCTGGTCGGTCAGACCAACAGTACGAATCGATGCTCGACCGGGTCGATACGCTGCTGTCGACGTTCACTGACAGCGACCACTTCGCCGACCTCACCAGACACCAGCAACAGGAAGCGACGTTTGTTGTCGAAGGGGTCGCCGAATTGCTCTACGGCTACGAGGATACCACGCTTGAGGAGTGTGACAGGTCGAGTCTCGAAACGGTCTGTACTCGCATCTACCCGGCAAAGATGAGCGTCGAGCCGGATCACTTCGGCGCAGTCGGACCGGTGCTGGCAGCATTCTTCCGGTTTCTCGGTGACCGCGACTACCATATGGACGGAGAGGACCTCGCTGCCCACGTCGAGGGACTCCGTGACGATATCGTCACGGCTGCCGCAGATTCCGGAACAGGGAGCCTGGCCACGTCCACGGCGATGGGGGCTGTGGACAGCGGTGTCTCGCCGGAATTCATGTCCGGCGACATGGGGGACCCGTCGGTCGAACCGGACATCGGGATGTCAGAATTAGGCCTGACACCGGACGAGACTGCAGCACTCGACGACGCTCTCGACGCGCTCTCGCCCGAGTCCAGGGAGACGCTGGAGACGGTTACTGAAGCGCTCCTCGATCCGACCATGCCCGCAAGCCAGGAGGCAGTCTTCGATGTTGTCGACGTGACACGCGAGGAGTATCAGGCCGCCATGGACGAGGCGCTGGCGAACCTTCAAGACGGTGACGCGTTCAGGGGGCCCGGCAACGATCAGGATCCGTCGGTGCTGGATACCGACCAGGCAGAATGGTTTCTCGAACTGTACGGGCGATTGCTCGTGTACGTCAACAGTCGGTTCGACGTTGTACCAGAAATCGATAGCTACGAGGAGTTCAGCACGGCGTTTCTTGACGAGATTCGCCCGATCCGCGACCGTCTGTATCACGAGGCTGATACTGAAGCGATCATTACAGAGTTCGTCACGGAGAACCCGGCCGGGCTGTCCGAGTCGGCACTCTCACAGGTCGAAGAGTGGATTGCATACGAAACGGACGAATTTGCGGTTGTGGAACACCGAGAGAGAGATACAGTCTTTCTCGATCCCGAGCAGCCACGCGCGTTCGCTGTCACAGCCGTTCACGACCCGTACCCGGAGAAGTTCCCGCCAGCGGAACTCCCGATGCCGGTCGCGGATGTTGTCTTGCTGCCGTTCGAGGACACGATTGTGAGTGACGGCTGGCTTCGTCCTGATCCAATCCTGCTCGGCGCGTGGGATATGCTGCTGGACACCGATCTCGATGCGACCGACGAGGAAGCCAGACACAGGTATGGGGTTGCCGCGACGCTCCCGCCAGAAGACGAACCTGACCGTTCCGACGCCGAGAAACTGCGATTTTATACCAAGAACAAGGAGAATCGCGAGCGTTTTGCCGAAGAGATCAACCGTCTGAAGAACGAAAGTGAGGAGCTCGCTCGCATCTATCACCAGCAGATCGGGAAGGGTCGAGCGCGGAGTCTTGGGCGCGAGTTCCGCGAGATGGGTCTCGACGAAGCATACGTCGCTATCTACGACGGACAGGTCGTCGCCACGGCTCCGACCGAGTCAGCAGTACGGGATACACTCTCGGACATCATGCCCGACGGCACGACAGACCATCCGTATATCTACCACTACGATCCCTGAGAACCCACTTTCGCAGTCCTCCTCACAACTGGCCAACCTCCCTTGATCGGGAGCCGGAATCCCTTCCTGCTGGGTAGCCCTACTGCTGGGCATGGGACGAGGAGAAAAGGATGAGGACCGGGAAGAGCGAATCAGGATGGAGATCGTCGTCGATGCGTATGAACGCCATGAACGAGTCAGTGGCTGGTACGTGTATCTCGAGGAACGGCTGGACACACCGTTTGAGGCCCGGTGTATCGAAGAACGTGACGTATCTCCACTTACTGATGGCGAGACGGTACGCGTCGTGAGGATGTCCCCAATCGATGCGTGTGAGAGCGAAATGTTCGTGACTGTCGACTGGGGGGGCCGAGAGTTGGGTGTCCCGTTGGCACAGTTGGAGCCAGTGGATGCACCGGGTGAGACAGCGCAGGCAATCGCGGACTGGCACTACTGGGATCGGCGAAACTATAGCTTCTAATCGGGTAGGCTCGGTTGACAACGTATGCGAGTGCGCTATTACGCCGATGCGGAGGTCCGGAACTGGCACAAACAGGCACTTCGCTGCCTGACGACGGTACACGATCAGCATGATATCACGGTGGAGATAGAGCGTATCGACGAACAGCATGGACAACTGCCAGAGTTCCCTGGCGAGGTACGGTCAACAACGCCCGAGGATGTCTACGAGCGCGATCTCAAACGGAATCAGACGCTGAACAAGCGTATCAACGAGACCCCATCACAGGCGTACAAACGCCATGGGACACTCGAAATTGCTGGGAATGTGGCGGTTGTGGCTGACGAGGGATCGGTCGAATGGGCCTCGACACTGCCGGGCTACGTCGATGGGTACATGCCCGGTGTCGAATCCGAGACGGCGATGGACTTTTTGGAGGACATCGCCGCAGACCCGAACAGTCGAATTTGCACCGAGTGCTGTGTCCAATTGGACGGCAGCGAACAGTTCTGTCCGGGCTGTGGCACTGATCTTTCCTGAGCTGGCTCGCGCTCTCAAACTTCTGTTCGGAACTTTGTAACAATTCCCGCAAGAAGGTAGTGCTTTCTACGGTCCCGCGAAAAGGTCCGTGGTTTATATATTCAGCCCCTGCCGCAAGAAGTATGCCTGAAATCGGGATCTACGCCCGTGTCTCAACAACAGACCAAGACCCACAGCGACAGCTTGACGAACTGCGTACATTCGCTCAAGACACATATGACGACCCAGAAATTCACGAGTATGCAGACATCATCAGTGGGACCGAGACTGACCGCGGAGACGAGTACCAGCGGCTTCGCGGGGATATCGAAGATGGGCACTTGGACACTATCGTTGTCCACGAACTCTCGCGACTTTCCAGACTCGGTGCCGGCGAGATCCATGAATTCCTCGAATTCTGCCTTAGCCACGAAACAGGCATACGGGACTTGGAAGTGGGACTGGAAATCAGCCTCGAAGATGACCTCGTCGACAGAGCGGTGAGCCAGCTTATTGCTGGAGTAATGGGCGACCTCGCGCGTGTCGAGCACAAACAGAAGCTCCGCCGGATTCAATCCGGTATCGACGCTGCGAAAGCCGCTGGCCGATGGACTGGGCGGCCCCCAGCTGGGTTCGATATCGAAGATGGCTATCTTCGGATCAACGCCGACGAGTTCCTGACCGTTCGACGAGCGCTCGAGCGCGTCGAGCAAGGCTACACCTATCCCGAAGCCGCTGATGGCACCCCAGTCGCTGAGTCAACGCTCCGGTCCCTCTACGACGACCGGCGTGATCTCTACTTCTATGGTGAGGCTACCGATGACCGGCTTCAAGCCGCTGTACAACAACTAAATCCGCTTGAGGAACCTGATATCCCCAGTGAGACAACCCTTCCAGAGCAAGAGATCCGCACTATCGTTCGCGACGAGATTCGCCGCCACCAGCAATAGGCATCAGACCGATAGCAAACAGTCCCACGCATCCGCTAACTTAACCACCGAATAGTGTCGTGTTTATATCATATATTTTCGTCTCAGGCTACATCTGAAGCAACATACTAGTAGTCTGCATCCGATTTGACCCTATGGATGATGTTGTTCAGGTGTTACACGTTGAACGAGACTTGGAGTTCGCACGTAGAACAGCTGAACAACTTGAGCAAGTAAACAGTCAGCTACAGGTCACGACTGTTCTTGGATCGGGCTCTGCATTCCAGACGCTCAGTAATGATGAATACGACTGCATCGTTTCAGAGTATCGACTCCCAAATGGTACAGGGCTTGAACTTTTTGACCAGATTCAGCGTAACTACCCTAATCTCCCATTTATACTGTTTACTGAGCACGGGAGTGAGTCAATTGCCGGTGACGCTGTTACTGCGGGTATCTCTGACTATCTTCAGAAGTCGGAAGCCGACGACGACTATGAATTACTAGCAGATAGTATCAGTAACGCTGTCACAGCCAACGAAACTGTGATTGAGGCAACTCGGGAGCGCCGCCGGTTCGAACAGGTACTGAAGACTGTCCCGAGTTGTGTAGTTCAACTCAATCGGGACGGACAATTTGTTTTTGCAAACGACAGGGCCGAGACCGTCTTGGGGTTAAGACAAGCAGAACTAGAGGAGCGTGCGTATAACGATCCTGAATGGGATATCAAAGACCTTGACGGGAACCCGATCCCTGATAATGAATTACCGTTCGCGCGTGTCTTATATGACGGTGAACAAGTGCGGGACCGGCACACAATCAGGTGGCCCGATGGGAAGAAGCGTGTACTCGCTGTGAACGGTGCACCAGTCATGAATGAAGGGTCCGTGGAGAGTGTCGTTTGCTCGCTCACAGACATCACCGATCGCTACCGACGCGAGCGCCGCCTTGAGAAGCTTCACGAAGCGACTCACGAGTTGTACGATGCTGAAACGAAACAAGAAGTCGCACAGATCACCAGCGACACAGCAGACGCTATTCTTGAGGCTCTTACATAACTCAGCGAAACACGTTGACGACGAAGCAGTCAAGAAGGCCGTGTAGTGGTGCTCCAGCGAGGTTTAACGTCCGTACGAACCCGTAGGTTCGGACGGACTGCTCCAATCCAGGCTTGGAGAGGCCGCGGAACTTCTGTAGCCATGGATTCACTAGCGACCAGAGGCATTCGACTTGGTTGATGTGGACGCCGTCATCAGTGACAAATTCTTCGGAGTGAACAACGGTCTGCTCGTTCTTGTAGACGAGTGGCGCGTACCCGCGCCACCCGTCGTGCCAGACCTCATCCAGTTTCCCTGAGAGAATCTCTACCTCATCAAGTGCTGGTTTGAGTTCTTCCGGTTGAGCACCTGGCTCGGCGCGAATTACACGAAGTACATCACGACAGGCACCGATCAGCGTCATGGTATCGCCAGGTGCTCCTTCCCACCGTGATCGCCCCCCTTCCCCAGAGCCGCCGCGGGAAAGCCCATCCCGCGGCGGCGTCTGTCCCTTGTAACCAGAGCACTTGTGGCCGGTTTCGTCGATCTGAGTTGGGCCGTCGATAGCGTGTTGGATGCGCTCCCAGACGAGGTAGAAGCCGCGCTGGAAGGCGGCTTCTACCTCTCGAATCGTGGAATGAACCGTGTCGTAGACCGCTTCGAAGAGCTGGGTGATTTGGTGGATGCTGAGAAGTGTGTCGGCATAGAGGACGAACGCAATGACGATTTCGCCAGGAGAGAGAGTGCGGCCTTCGAAGGGCGTGTTGCGGGTGTAGGAGAAGACATAGCGGCAGTTGGTGCACCAGACCCGGGGACTGCCGTCCCCGGACTGGATGGCGGTTTCACCACACTCCGGGCAAGGAGCTTGTTCCCATGCCTGCTTACAGCGCCGCTCGATTTCCTCATCGAGCGGCTCTGGGCGCAACACTATTGACGTGAGCTCAACAATATCCTGTAGCATCCCGCCGAAGGCTGTTTGATTGTACATAGCAACTAGCCTACGGCGGGATGCTGTAATTCTCGGGGTACTGTTTCACTCAGTTCGGTAAGAGCCTTCTTGATTTTGAATTGAACGGTGTCCATTTCTACGATGAACAGGCAGGTGGGCTGAAACCCGTAGCAGTGTCAGACCGAACACAGCGCGTTACTGATGAGTTAGTGACCTTTGATCACGGGATTGCTTGGGAAACGTTTCAGTCTGGTAAAATCAGACAATACGACGACATCCACACCGCTGATAATATATACAATCCTGAAACGGAATTCCGAAGCGGATTGTATTTCCCGCTTGGGGAACACGGTATTCTACTCGCGAATTCAACCCAGCGTGGCGATTTCGATGATACTGATGTCTCGTTAGGGCAACTCCTTGCGGAAAATGCAAAGAGTGCACTCGATCGTGTCGAACGAGAGCGGCGGCTTGCGCTTCTCCAAGAGCGAACAAGTGCTCTAATGCAAACTACGACCACGGCTAAGACGGTTGATCTTACTGTTGATGCCGCAGCTGAGATCCTTGGAACGAGTCTCTCTGGGTTTATTCAGGAAGACGAGCGCGAAGAAGTCTTACGCCCCCTCTCTACGACTGACGCACTCGCAGCGGAATTTAGCACGTACGATGGCTTCGTATATGACACAGATGGTGACCCCATCAGTAGCTTTCTGTGGGATGTGTACAATTCGGGCACACCAGAATATGTGGGTGACGCGAGCGAGCACCCAGCGCTCCCATCAGATACCCCAGCCCGCAGTGCGTTGTTGTATCCACTGGAGTCGTACGGACTCCTCGTGTTCGCAGCTAAAGCGCCAGACGCGTTTGACAGGACAGATAAGCGATTCGGCTGGATTCTTGCTTCGACACTTGAGACAGCGTTGGAGCGTGTCGACCGAGAAAGACTCCTCCGTGACCAGACACAGAAGCTTACGAGACAGAACCAGCAGCTTGAGGAGTTCGCACAGACTGTCACACATGATCTCCGGAATCCACTGCAGGTCCTACGAGGGACACTTGATGGCGTTCGCAAAACGACTGATGTCAACCATCTTGACCGGGGCTATAGGGCACTTGACCGGATGGAGACACTCATTGATGATGTGCTCATGCTCGCCCAAGATGGACAACTAATCGACGACACAGAGATGGTTTCGCTTGCATCACTCGCTGATGACTGCTGGGACGTTCTGGAGACCGCTGATGCTGAACTGATGATAAATGACGATATGGAGTTTGAGGCTGACTCAGGACGCGTCCGCCAACTTCTTGAGAATCTCTTTGCCAATGCAGTGACTCACGCTGGTACAGACGTGACCGTCACAGTTGGTACACTTACAAATGGATTCTTCGTTAGTGACGACGGATCAGGGATCGATCCAGTAGAGCGTAACCAGATTTTCACTGACGGCTATACAAGCACAAGAAGCGGTACCGGATTCGGACTCTCAATCGTCAAGCAGATTGCTGACGCCCATGACTGGGATGCAACCATAGCAGAGAGTCCCAGTGGCGGAGCACAGATTGAGTTTACTGGTCTCGATGTGGCGTCGACCCAGACAGACAATTAAAATGCCTCTCCCGCGTTCTGCAAGTCGTGTCTCCTTTGATAGCATCCTTCTTATCAAGCCCATCCAGTTCAATTTTGTCAGGGCGGCGGTCTGTTGTCATTACTTGTCCTAACACCAACTGGGGCGTAATGTTTGTGTCTCAGAATGACGACAATCACGTATGGCCGAGACATATGCTCTCAGCATCCACGTTGAATCCTACGAGTTCAGCGGAGAATTCTATCTGGTTGGCGACAGATACGACACAGGTGGAGAAGTGCTGAAACACGTGGCAACCGATCATATCTTGGCGATGAAGCAACGCCCACACGCCGCTGAATACCTTCTTGAAACGCTCCAAGAGGGCGAGAACGTGAGCAAGTCCGAGTACGAGCAGGCAGACCCAGATGTCTCCTGTGGACTCCACTTCGATGTTGACCACCAGCAGTTTCGGTTCTGGGTCGGCGACTACTCCGTCGACATTGGGCGACAGCCGACAAAGAGCGACCTTCGCTCAATCGCTGACGACCTCCCAGTGTAGCCCCAGTCATCGCATTGATACGGATTGTCGTTACTTCCCGAACGAGTAGAGGGAGTGCTGTCTGAACGCCATAAAACAGTCAGCTTTTGTATGATTTAACCGGCGGTCTTTGGTGCTACTGCGGCTCAGATCGAGACAGCTCCAATCTACTAATCCGAACAAGGAAAATATACTTAGACACCTGTGGCGGTCAATTAATCATATCACGAACGATGGCTCTGACCTCCGCCTCAGAGAGTCCATCATTGCGGGTATCAGCAATCTCTTCGCTCAGGGCGGTGACGGTGTCGTGGAGGTCGTCAATCTGTGTTCGGATCTCACCACTGGAACTGGTCACGTCTTCTGATAGCGTTGCTGCGTCTATATCTGGATCTCGTTCGATCGGAATCGGTGTGAGGAGTCGCGCTCGAGACAGTTGCTCACTCGATTCCACATTGTCCATCAAGTGAGCTCCAAAGCCCTCTTGGGCGTATGCAGGCCCGTGGATGAGTGTAATAGTCTCTGGTGAGATGTCGCGAGCAAACGAGAGGAGCCCATTTTGTGCAGCGTGGGCGCTCAGTCCGGACAATGAGTGGAGCCAGCGGGTCGGAACCGTCATTCGGGTTTTGGTTCCATCGTCCGTTTCAACCCACGAAATGCGGTCTGAAGCCGGCCAATCGTTGCCAAATGGATTTGTATCGACTAACCGTGTCGCCTTTTCAGTCCCGCTTTTCTTTGCGTTCTGGAGTGCGTTCCCGAGCGTGCCGTTTGCTTGGTAGCCGGTCGGCACGACGTGACCGTCGTCATATCGAGCGATCAGTTCACCAAGATAGCGAGGGGAGTTCCCGCCACTGAGCATACCGGACGGAGCGAGGATAATTGGGACTTGCTCGCCTCTTGCAGGCGCGAACCGTTCGAATATACGTCGGCGCTCTCGGTCTGTCCGCGGCGTTGTGATCCCACTTGGCAGAAAGGGCGTCGTCATGCCAGTCTCAGTAGCGCGATTGACGACACCAGTGTCATAGTACATATTATCGGTGACATAGTCGTGATAGTGATCTGTAATGTCTTGAGCCATGCCGTCGACAACAAGCTGGTAGTCAACTCCAATCTCTCCAGGGAGGGCATGGCCTCGGTCGTTGAACATCAGGAGCAGCGTCTGTGCACGCCCAGTCGCGAAGGTTGGGATGAGGACTGGCTCGCCGTTTCGAATTGCGTCACCGAGCAGTTCGAACAACTCCGTGCCAGCATCGCTCAGTGACCGATGGCTATGCGTTGCACCGTATGTGCTTTCGATGAAGAGGTGGTCTGCCTGTGGCGGCACATCTATATCGGGGAGTTGTTTTGCCCGACCGCCGATATCTCCTGAGAAAACGACTCGGTGGCCATGGGATTCGAATGCGAACCACGCTGAACCAAGCAGATGCGCTGCATTCCCCACTTGGAGCGTGAGCGGTTCAACTTCGTCGGTTTCCGGGATGAGATTTCGAACTGTGAGTGGCTCAGTATCGGTATCAGTGGTGTATTCGATAGCGCTGAACCGGCGGAACACGGATTCGACATCAGCTTCAGTGAACTGTTGTTCTGCAGGTCCATCAGCGGTTTCGCGGAGGTGCAGCTTCAGCGAATCTTGGAGGAGGGTCTGGGCTATCTGAATCGTCGGCTCCGTCGCGAAGATTTTCGCATCGTCATCAAGCAGCCCCCTATTCTCGAGGACAGGGAGCCCACCAGAGTGATCGATGTGTGCATGGGTGAGAAAGACAGAATCGACATCGTCGGGCGAAAGCCCACGCAGATCAGGGAACTTGTCACCTCCGCCCTGTGAGAGCCCACAGTCAATGAGGTACGTCCCATACTGCGTATCTAATTGGTAGCAGCTCCGTCCGACTTCGCGCCCGCCGCCCCTCGGCGTGACGGCCATTGGCATATCATCGGTTGTGGTGATATCGAAATGCGAAAGCGGGGCAAATGACTCATCAATATCGCTTGGGAGCCATGGAGTCTCTGTGTTCATGCTGGCTATATGTGACGTAGCAGCCGCTGTATTGATATGTCTGGTTTCTATTATCGTGGGGAGTCCAGAGTTCGCGGGAAGCCATACGCATCATGGCTGCAGCACAGCCTGAGACAGTCCGACAGAATTACCAACGGAGCCTATCCATCTGATTGTGATGCCCTCCAACCAGCAGCTTGCGCGCCCCCAGCAGGTGCTAACTATCGCCAACAGCTACCTCAAGCGCGAGCGTCCAGCGACTGCATTGCTACCTGTAGCTGCTTTGCTTGTCGTTGCCGGTGTGTTTGCCGTCACGTCTTTTCTACCCGCCATCGTTGTGGGTGGCCTCCTGACCACTGGGTTTCTTGTACCACTTATTCAGCCCCGTGGTACAGTTCGGCTCCGAACAGACACTGATGTGACGAGCGTAGTCGACTCGTTTACCAGTCCGGTCCCGCCAATCCTCCCGCTTCAGTGGGGCACTGCAGACGAAGTTGTTGTTGAAGACGGTATTCCAGTGTATACACTCTCGTATCTATTCGGCCTCCGTTCGGTCGAAATCTCACTACACAGAGACAGTAGATCGATATCCGACGGAAGTCACCGTATCAACCTCCAACTTCGGATGGACGGCACTCCTTGGTCGAGATACGCTGTCGACGTCTATGACCAAGACGGACAGGCCGAAATCGAGTACGAGTACGAGGCTGACCAGCGCCTTGGATTACGCCGTCTTCCACAGCGGCTTATTGCTGACCGGTACTTTGAGGCGGCGCTACGGGCGCAGGGATATACTGTCGTTGAACGAAACAGGAGCGTTACTCGCTACCTCAAGCAATTGGGGTGTGGAAGTTAGTGGGTCGCTCTAAGTGCTGAAAATAAACTGATAGGGCGAGTTTCAATCTAGTCCTCCGATGAGCGTTGCTGCCTCTCGGGCGATAGTATCAACGGTGTCTGCTCTCAGTTGCCCTTCAATTTCAGCAACATCGGCGTGCTTAATCGTGACCAGAACCCACGGGTTGACGTAACTTTCACGAGAGAGTCCGCCACTTGTGAAGTCTGTTTCGGCAAGCGGGATTGCAGCGGAACGACGTGTCGTCGTGACAACCGTATAGACAGCTTCTTCATCACGAAATGGTGGATCTTCTGTGCTCAGACAGACGTATGGGCGATATTCGTGTGGTCCCAAAAGGTCCGGTCCTTTCACAACCGTGCCCCGGGTGTATTGCTCGGTCATGTGTCTGTGTCAGCGTAGTAGTCGTCAGTTGTTGATGCCGAGCTTGCAGCCTGCTGTGCTGCGAACGAGGCGAGCCGGTCGTCGTCTGCGATAGCCCAGTAGCGGCCACGATGGCGGACTAGTCCTCGGTCTTCCAACCGTGACAGCACGACACCGACGCTCCCGCGAGGGATGTCGGTTGCCTCGTAAATCTCAGTCTGTGTAAACGCTTGGTCGTCATTGGCTGTTAAAAAAGTGAGAATCCTGTGGGGCTGTGTTCCCTCGGTAATGTTGAGGGTATCTTCGGACTCATCTTCGAACCGATCAATGTTGATTGGCATGTGTAGCAATATGTTATAGAATGTAATAAACTGTTTGATGCAGTCAATCCGCGGACCTACCGAGTAGTCGTTTCATCTACTCTCACGGGTGCAAACTGTCTTCGCAACGACTGATACCGGTACATCTAATCGTTTTTGAGTGCTACCATCGTTGAAGCCAACGCCCTTGGATAAGAACTGATGAGTAAAACTGTATTAACGACATATGAGGCGTAATCGCCCACCTGGCTCGTTGGGAGCCGCCTATGATATGCTGTATGAGGATATTAATCCCGGAGAGAGCATCGAGGTTGATACCGCCGTGACCAAAGTGCGTGAGACAGAGCGCTCAGTCGGTACCGCTGAGCACGTAGTTGAACGACTGGTTGACCGTGGCTACCTGTACAAGGTTGACGGACAGCTGTATATTACCGAGCATCGGGATGGCTCGCAAGACCCGGAAAGCGAGCAGTAGCCTTACGAGTTGAGGTCAGTCGTATCGAAGTCGCCGATGTCGCCACCCGACTGTGACGTACTGTCTTCGTCTGCTGAGACCTCTGTGGCACTACCGGATGCGTCCTCTGCTGTGGTTGGTGTCGCGTCACCAGTTTGGTCCTGCGAGGTCGGGGCAGTTTCGGCGTCGTCGGTGAGTTCTTCGAGCGCTTGGATCACGGTTTGTCGGTACTGGTCAGGATCGGTGTCATACTCTTCGCGAGCCATGGCAGCGTACTCGTTGGTATCGTCGTCGAAGCGTTTGAGACGCTCAAGAGTTCGCTTCGCTGTTTCTGTCACCCAGCGATTGCGGGTGTCTGCATCAACAACGGTCAGGTGCTCTGGTCGGAGCGAGACGTTGGTGTCGCCGTCGTCGGTTTCATAGGTGCGGGGCTTGCCAACGAGCGCAACGAAGACAGGCGGGTCAACCTCTCGTAGCATTGCGGCTGCTTCGGGCTGGTACTGCCCAGCATACGTGAAGAACGTCCCTGTGGGCCCGACAATTCGGCCCTGCCAGTATTCATCATCGCTGCCGACATCGTCGGTTTCGGTCAGGGTGCCGACGACAAACACACGGTTTGCTTTCGCGCCTGTCGGGAGCAGGGCATAGACGGGTGCGCGGTCATCATCTGACTCCCGGAAGGTGTAGCCTGCATCGTTGAATTCCCCAGCGAAGGCTCGCTGTGCGAGTTCACGCATCGGGGCTTGTCCTTGGCTCATTTAGATCGACCTCGCAGTGATGAGGAGTTGTTCTGGATCATGCATCTCGGCGAGTTGCTCGAACTCGTTGACGAGCAAATACCGGCCCAGTTCAGGGCCTTGAACGCGATAGTACCGCCCAAGCATCACCTCACGTATCTCGTCGGCGACGACGCTTGTATCTAAAGCGTCCATGGCCATCTCTTGTGCTTGAGACAGCGTAATATCGGCGACCTGCTCAGTCGCATCTCTGTCGAAGATGACCTCCTGGACTGTATCGCCGTTGTCAATCACGCCCTTGATGCGGAGGTCGAACTCGCCTTCACCCTCGCCGTGTTCACTGCATCGCCCGTTTTGGAGGACACGTGTGCAATCGTCTTCGGGGCAGCGTTTGATCAGCCCGCTGCCTGACTGGATATCGACGAGCGCCCCTTCAGCATCGGTGGTGTCATCGCCGACTTCGATATCCCGGTCGAGTGCTTCGATGGTGGTGGTGCGATTGAGTTTGACCGAGTACTGGCCTTGGTACTCATCAGTGACGACATTTCCAAGGCGGTAGACTTGGCCTTCAGTGAGTGCTTCGAGGTCGGATTTGGCCCACTTGGTGAACTTGATGGTTCCAGTTTCGTCACCGAGGAGGCCGACTTGTGCTATCGAGTCGCTACGGGGCTCCCAGAGGTCGGCGACCATCCGTCTTTAGCTAAGATGAGAACCGCGTGACAGCGACGGCTTATCGAGGCTATTTTTCGAGAGGAATGAGGAGGAGAAGTCTGTGCACAACCCTCGCTCCTCAACGAGAATCATGCGTCGGCTCACTACGCTTTTTCCCTCTGAGTTCCTCGAAGAGCACGCCGAGGAACTCGGCGTGGTCGAGCGAGAAGGCAAGCTTCAGATTCCTGTCCTCGTGTGGGCGCTCGTGTTCGGCTTCGCCGCAGGCGAGAGCCGAACACTCGCTGGGTTCAGGCGCTGCTACAACGCCACAGCTGACGAACCGATCTCTTCTGGCGGCTTCTATCACCGGTTGACACCGACGCTGGCAGAGTATCTCCGCGACCTCGTCGAGCGCGGCCTCGACGAGGTCGCTGTTCCAGACGCTTTTGACGCTGATATCGACCGATTCAGGGACGTGATGATCGCTGATGGAACAGTGTTGCGGTTGCACGAATTCCTCTCTGATGAGTTCCAAGCCCGTCACGAGGAGCAGGCTGGAGCGAAGCTCCACCTGCTCCACAACGCCACCGACCAGACAATTGAACGGATCGACGTAACGGACGAGAAAACGCACGACAGCACGCTGTTCAACACAGGTTCGTGGCTACAAGGACGGCTAGTTCTGTTCGATCGAGCGTACTTCAAGTACCGCCGTTTCGCGTTGATCGACGAGAACGATGGCTACTTCGTGAGTCGGCTGAAGCAGAACGCGAATCCGGTGATAACGGCGGAATTACGGGAATGGCGCGGCCGCGCCATTCCCTTGGAGGGCAAGCAGATCCACGATGTGGTCGATGACCTCTCGCGGAAGTACATCGACGTAGAGGTCGAAGCGGAATTCAAGCGAGGGCAGTACGAGGGAACGCGGTCACTGGATACGAAGCGGTTCCGCGTCGTCGGCGTCCGCAACGAGGACGCCGACGACTACCATCTCTACATAACGAATCTGCCGAGAGAGGAGTTCCTGCCGTCAGATCTAGCGACGCTGTACCGGTGTCGATGGGAAGTAGAAACTCTGTTCCGTGAGTTGAAGACGCAGTATGAACTGGACGAATTCGACACGAACAACCCTGATGTCGTGAAAATTCTACTATACGCTGCGTTGCTGTCACTGCTGGTGAGCCGGGAGTTGTTGGATCTGGTCACCGAGCAGGCCGACGATGAGATCGTGTTTCCGCCGGAACGCTGGGCGGCGACCTTCCGGTCGCACGCCCAGCTCATCCTCCACAAACTCGGCGAGTACCTCGGTTACTCGCCACCGCCGTTGTTGGAGCGGCTAATCGAAGACGCTCAGAAGATTCATCAGCAACGGCCGATCTTACAGGAGACACTCGCTACCGCTACACAACCGAGGTGTGAGTCTTAGCTAAAGACGAATGGGTCGGCGACTTTCGCGGTGATATCGACCCACTGTTCGGCTTCGGTAATTTCCTCGAGATCGACCTGTTGATTCTCGTTCTCGCTGCTGACATCGTCACGGTCGACATCGCTGTCGGAAAGATAGGTACTTACGACACTGCGTTGAGCTTCGTCGAGCGGGACTCTGTAGTCGTCGACAAGTGTGGTGAGCCGTTCCTTAATGTCGTCGAGGGAGGCATCAACTGATTCTGGTAACTGGTCGTGGATGTCTTGGGCTTCCTGCTGTATATCAGAGTTGCTCATAGTGTTCTCCGTCTCGTTTGCGATGGGAGACGGCTGGCGGTACGCTTGGCGTGGTCTAAAACCCATGCAAATCGTGGTGAAAGTGAAGCTGTGCCACTCCGACTGTCCCGTGCCAATCACTGGACAGCGGCCGACTGGTTTCGGATGTGAGTCGATCTGGTTTCCTCGTATATACACACGCTTTCCTCTGCCGGAGGTGGGCCTTGTGCTCTCTCTGATGAGCGTGGTACAGTGGGTTCACTGGGATTAACCATGCCAGGCTGGTAGTTAGCGGTGAAATGCACGATCTAACCGGTTTCCAACGTGACCTACTCTATATAGTACATGGGCTGGCCGAGCCCCATGGCCTAGCGATCAAAGACGAGATAGATGAGTACTATCAGCAAGATATCTATCACGGGAGGCTATACCCAAATCTGGACACGCTTGTTGAGAAAGGACTCGTCGAAAAAGGAGAGAAAGACGGGCGGACCAATGTCTATGCAACCACACAGCGTGGTGAACGAGAGCTTACTGCTCGGAGTGAATGGGAGAACCAGCACATAACCACTCACCCTTCCTGACAGCTTGTATCAGGGGCAGCATCGTAGTTCACGCAGTAGCTATTTTTCAGCGCTGAGTGGTTGAATACGCTGTTCGATAAATGTGCCTATTGAGACACAGCGTGTGGACATAGCAAGTTGCGAAGCACTACTATCGTGGACATTATTTGAATGAGTGCTGTTTTCATTTCTATGCCCTCTGAGAAGCAGTGCCCAGACTGTGACGAGTCATTAGAGCAAATGAAACTGAATGAAAGCCACGGACAGCCATCGATAGTTCCAACGGAAGGCGGCTTTTTTGACCGACTAATGTCGGGAAGTCTCACACCGGTTCCATATGTCTGTCCTGAGTGCAAACGGACGTTACTATATGCAGAAGAGTAAGAAACTCCATACAGACGATGTCTCGCATCATGGGCCTAACGGAACCGTAACCGGCGTCAAGAAGTTTGCCGATCACGACTTTGGTCTATTTGATGCCGTTCCTGATCTTACATATGCGGTGGAAGAGTCATTTGGAGGCGAAAATTGGGCAGTGGCCCGATTTACACTCCACGGGACTCACGAAGCAGAACTGTTTGGGATCAAGCCGACTGGAGAAGAGTTCGAGCTATCCTCGATGTCGATTTTCCATCTTGAAGACGGTCAAATTGCTGAAATCTGGACGGAGGCGGACAGGCTCGGGTTGTTAGAACAGTTCGGCATACTTGACTAACCTCGCGGTGAGGGGCCGAAGTGACAATCCAGACATAGGCCCGCTACTGGTATTCTTTTTAATACAGCTTCTCGTTGTCTGGTGGAGGGTAGCCGACTTGACCAGTGTCGATTCGAGTCGCCGTAACCGGTTGCTAATGGTGGCGTTGGTAACTCCCATTGTCTCCGCCAACTCCTTTTGGGTCGTTTCTCGTGGAACCTCGTAGTAGCCAGCGCGGAGCGCCTCATTGAGGAGATCGCGTTGTTTCTGACTCAGCGCCTGCATTGGTCCAGCGAGGGCCTTATCATACTCACCAGTTCGGACAAGGGACACATCAATCTCGTCCGGGAGCGCGTCAAGGGCATCGCTGAGCGCGCCTTCTGGCCCCATGAGCGTTATTTGCACACCTCGACTGGCCGATTCGGTCACAAACTGGACCGGCCATCTTAGAACGACAGTATGCTCGAAGATGGATTTTAGAAAGGCGTCGAATAGAGGTGTGGATTCGAAGTGTACATACACGAGTCCATTCTCGTCTTCTGATAGCTTGTAGTCTAGAACATCGGATGCATCTTCGAGTTGCTCTACGAGAGTCGCAGTCTCACCGTGAAACTGTGTCAGTTCCACATACGTCCCATCGCCCACTGGGTTGACGTAGTGCACCGCTTCGAACTGGACTTCAGGTGCCGCGGCGATAGCTCTATCCAGCGGATGTAATCGAGCGGTTTCCCAAGATATAATGACTGTTGTGTATCTCATGATTTTGTAATCGTAATAAGCGGCCGTATTGTCTCAGAGACGCGCCCGCGTCTAGTATCTGTGATTAACACTCTCGTTTTAAAAGACTACCCGTGATAGTAATTACTAACCGGACTACGCTCTTGGGCGATGCCGTCATATTAGAGCGTTTTAGAGCCTGAATCCATGAGAATCCTGCTAAATCCCCCTGGAGTGTGAAGTATGTTATTGAGTCTCCCTCTAGTTGTGAATCCGGTCCTCCGAGCCTTTCTGTGTCTATGTTAAAAACCGTTCTAAATTGCTAGAAGAAACACAGACAACGCCAGTCGGCATACTGCGAGATATAATGTGGTCCATGAAATGGAAATTGAGCGCCCAACCCACTGAAACGTCTGAGGTGGCTCACTGATGGACGAAGTCCGATACGGAAACGACATACAGGTCCTCGTCGTTGGGGGCGGCATCGCAGGATTGAGTTGTGCAGGATTACTTGAACAGCGGGGGTTCTCGCCCGACGTTGTGGAAAAGACGGACGAGTACGGTGGCCTCGGTTACGCTCTCGGTCTTTGGCCCGCTGGATCGAATATTCTCAAAGGACTTGGTAAGTATGAAGAGTTCTGCTCATACGCCGATCCGATGCACACCTACACCCTCCTCAGCGATAGCGGCGAGGAACTTCACAGCTACGATCTGACAAGTCTCGCTGATGAGTACGGGAAACCCCATCTTATCTGGCGGCCACGGCTCGTTGATGTACTCCGAGACACCGTCTCAGACGACAATATCCGGATGGGAACGACCGTGACCGAGATCGACCAGCGCGGCGACGAAGTAGATGTCTCGTTCACTGACGGTACAACCAGCACCTACGATCTCGTCATCGGGGCTGATGGTATCCACTCGAAAGTCCGTGAATTGACGTTCACAGACGTTGATCTGACCTATCAAGGGATGACGAGTTGGGCATTCTGGGTGGACCCGGAGATGGTTGAGATGGGTGTTGCAAAAGAACACTGGGGCGACGGCCGATTCGCCGGACTATATCCAACGGACGATGGTCTCGCTTGCTTCCTTGCAGTAGCGGCTCCCGAGGGAACGTCGGACCCCGTCGATCAGCGGAAAAGACGAATCCGCAATAACTTCCAAGGGATGGGTGGATTCATCCCAGATGTTTTAGATGAACTGGAAAGTCAGGACTCTGAAGATATTTGGCATGATGACTTCTATGATTTGAAGATGGACCAATGGGTAAATAACCGTGTTGTTCTCATTGGTGACGCCGCTCATGCACCGTTACCGACTGCAGGTGTTGGGGCATCAATGGCGATGGAGTCAGCGGCAGTCATCGCTGATGAGCTGACCAGAACCGACTCTGAGTATCTTGGACAGGCGTTAGACCATTACGTCACCCGCCGCCGCAGCCGAGTGGACCATGTGCAGCAGAAGTCTCGGCAGATCGGCAAGTTTGCTCTCTTCGACCACTCCACAGTCCTGTCAGCGTTGCGAGATCAAGCCGTGAAACTCTACTCACAAGAGCGAATGGAACGGTACTACGAAGACTTCCTTTCGACAGAAATCTAATTCGAACGATGAGCCTCAAAATGAAATCCACGTGCGAACGCTGCGGTAACGGACTCGCTCCCACAGATGAGTGCTATATCTGCCACTATGAGTGTACGTTCTGCCCAAGCTGCACTGATCAGCAGGACGCAGTATGCCCGAACTGTAATGGAGAACTCGTTCGTCGACCACGACCACCGAACTGAATATCTACCGGCTGCTCCCGATCGGGAATGGAGTCTTTCCCCGCTTGCGGCACAGAGACGGAAGCACATCTAACATTCCTATATTTCGCTTACTCCCGTATCACCCTTATCGGTAAGACAATTTGAATTTTGGGCCGTGTTGAATCGCCATACAGCAGCGAGGTAGACCACTAAATCAAACGAGTTGAAGCGGGAGACTTCAGTTGCTTATTCAGGAATCTCGTATTGCGATGCACGGTAGCGTTCAACAGCATCCACGAGACGGGTGGCGAGTAGAGTATACTGGTTACTAGTCCCCTTCTTGAGGTAGCCGGTAAGACCCTCTGGAATGTCGCCATCTATTACATTTTCAATTTCTTCTCCAGTGAACAATATAAACGGAAGATTGTAATGTTCCTTGCGGACTATCTCAAGAAATTCGAGGCCATCTTTATTTGACATCCGATAATCAGACAAGAGACAGTCGAAACTAATATTCTCTAAACGCTGAATCCCTTTGTTTACACTTTGTTCGGTTACGACATTGAGACAGTCTTCTTTACGCTCAAGATGGGCTGCAGTGACTTCTGCAAATTCTGGGTCATCCTCTACATAAAGTACCTGAATTCTATTGGACATATGCAAATTAAATATTCGGGAGGGCTATCAGTGACTGCACTAGTATCGTCGAATGTCTTATTATGCCATGCTCCCATGGGTTAGGTCTTTCAGCTACTTTAGAGCGCTCGGTGAGGTTGTCGTCTTCCACGAACCAATCAATCCCCGTGGCGCGAATTTCCAGCAGTGTCTGACCGCCGCCAAAGAAGCCGGCTACGACGACGTTGTCACCGAACTCCAGCGGATGCAAGACAACCACCAGTACTGGGTCGAGTACGCCCTCGAACAGTTGAATACAGTCCAGCAGGTTGCAACGCGCTTCGACGGGCTCGAAGTGCATTCCTGGCTAGACGATGAGCTGGTGCGCTCGACGAGCGGCCAACTTCGGTCGAAGCTCACAGCAATGCAACAGGCTGTCTCACCGGAGTCATTTTCTACACGTGCTACGGACGCCGAGCCTCAGCAGTCCGAGTTGGTCCGGGACGGCGAATCCATCGAGCATCTCATCTAACGTGTCTATCAGGCACCGCGTCAGGGTTTGGCTGGGTTGACGTTACGGCCGTCGCCGGCACAAGCTGAGTATTAGTACGTGGCAGGACACGGTGTCGTAAAAAGCGCTAACCAACAAGGCCCCGGCAGAACCCAAAGCTGTTGGTTAGCTACCCACTCGGATTTCTAACCGTCATTTGTTTCTCTCCTCGATCCCCTGAACCAACCGTTCAGGAAGTATACCTATCATCCGAACCGACGAGCAAGTTCGTAAGCGATGGTAACAGGGATAGTGATAGCGAGCACTACGAATATGATTTCATCGACAGTCGGGCCAGACTGAGTTAGTGAACTGTAGAACACGAGAGCACCAGTGGCAAGAACGCCGATGACAGTTGCGACGTATTTTGGATGTCTCCACTGGGGAGGAGGGCCATTGGTAGTCACGTACTGACATCGGACTGTGGCTGTTCTAACTTTTCTGGAGTCCTGTTGCCTTCGCACTTCCTATCGATAGATACGTAACCTGTACTGCCTGTCCCGTACACGAGCCACTCACCCAAGGTCGCCCGCTGTTTCTTGGCGTCGACGGCGAGGGTGCGGCGCATTACTGGGACAGCTACGAATTCGCTGTGGCTGATGGTGAGGCAGAGAAGGTTGTGCTGGCCGAGACACCCTTCGAGACGCTCGCACAGTGGTGTGAATACACTCGTAGTGAGCGCGGCTGGGACGTTGGGCCGCACGTCGGTGGGTCGCTGGTCGGCGATCTTGTGCGAGGTGCTGAGGCGTGAGCTGCACCGTCGAGGAGCGCAAGCGGGTGCGACGTGCAGCGCGGGCTATTCGAGATGAGGTGGCGACTGAGTCCGTGGATGTGCTTGCGCCAAGCGCGAGCCAATACGGTGAATGGACGTTGGATGCTGTGTTGCGTGGTTCGGAGGGTGTCCCGCCAGAGGTGCTACGGGAGTTGGCGTTGGCTGGGTTGACGTTGCGGCCGACGCCGTCGCGGGCTGAGTTTCAGCACGTGGCGGCGACGGTGTAGAACAACAGTCCCACATTTTCATCGACCCCCAGGGGGTTGCGGGGGTATTGGCGGTCGACGAAAATAGTGAAGTGAAACCACGCTAGAGATAGGCTGTGTCCCGGAAATCGGGCATGGTTTCAGACGGACCCTTGGGCGGTTGAAGCAACCGAGCCCGAGTGTTGGAGCTCGTGTTTCTGGACGTTTCAGACGGACCCTTGGGCGGTTGAAGCCGCTTGACCTGCGGGGCACTCCCGCCATGCACCGGTTTCAGACGGACCCTTGGGCGGTTGAAGCGCATCGGCGGGGTCGCCGAGGTCGTCGACAACCACGGTTTCAGACGGACCCTTGGGCGGTTGAAGCCTCGTACTGTCGCATCGCACGCATGAACGCCTGTGTTTCAGACGGACCCTTGGGCGGTTGAAGCGAACTCGGCTTTGTGCTCGCCGATGTCGATGTCTTGTTTCAGACGGACCCTTGGGCGGTTGAAGCCTTGTCCGGCTGCCGGGGTATCATCGCCGCCGCGTTTCAGACGGACCCTTGGGCGGTTGAAGCGATAGGTTCCGACGGCATACTGTTGCCTGTAATCTGTTTCAGACGGACCCTTGGGCGGTTGAAGCTTGCCCTCCGCCCACCCGTCGCCGACGGTGTCGCGGGTTTCAGACGGACCCTTGGGCGGTTGAAGCCTCGTACTGTCGCATCGCACGCATGAACGCCTGGTTTCAGACGGACCCTTGGGCGGTTGAAGCAATGCGTCCGGCGTATGCAATTGGCCGACCCCGGAGTTTCAGACGGACCCTTGGGCGGTTGAAGCCACCCCGTCAGGACCGGCGTGGCTGTTGCCCCGGCGTCGTTTCAGACGGACCCTTGGGCGGTTGAAGCGGAACCTCGTTGCCGTTCTCATCAACTTTGGTTCCAGTTTCAGACGGACCCTTGGGCGGTTGAAGCCAGCTTGCGAACGCTCACGAACCGACGGATTGGAGAGTTTCAGACGGACCCTTGGGCGGTTGAAGCCGATTACAACGCCGTCGACAAGCGGCTGACGTACAGTTTCAGACGGACCCTTGGGCGGTTGAAGCTTGTCGATTGTCGCTGTTGGGTGTGTCGCTGCTGGTGTTTCAGACGGACCCTTGGGCGGTTGAAGCTCCAACTCGTCCATCAGCATCATCGGCAGACGAACAGGTTTCAGACGGACCCTTGGGCGGTTGAAGCGATGCGCACAATCGCGAACAACAACATCCCCCTGAGTTTCAGACGGACCCTTGGGCGGTTGAAGCAGCTAGATGCCTGTCGGTATGATAAGTGGTAAGCTGGTTTCAGACGGACCCTTGGGCGGTTGAAGCGCCCGGTATACCACCGAGCGACAGGGAATCGACGGGTTTCAGACGGACCCTTGGGCGGTTGAAGCAGGCCGGACAGACCTATGACCCCTCGTCCCTCGGGTTTCAGACGGACCCTTGGGCGGTTGAAGCACTCGGCGGGGGGTACTGACTAAGACCGCTGCGGGTTTCAGACGGACCCTTGGGCGGTTGAAGCCGAACCAAGCGGGGTGTCCGCGAAGGTCGCGGCTAGTTTCAGACGGACCCTTGGGCGGTTGAAGCCACCGCGACACCTTCCTCGAGGAGCTCGCCTGAGACGTTTCAGACGGACCCTTGGGCGGTTGAAGCTCGTCGCTTACCACAGGCATCGAAAACGCGCTGGTTTCAGACGGACCCTTGGGCGGTTGAAGCAGCGCGAACTGTTGAAGTCACTTGAACAGAACCGGCGTTTCAGACGGACCCTTGGGCGGTTGAAGCCAGTCGTTTAACAGAGTAATTTATGCCAGAGACAACCAGTTTCAGACGGACCCTTGGGCGGTTGAAGCGGCTGGAACAGGCTCGGCGCGGAGGGATTGAGGAAGTTTCAGACGGACCCTTGGGCGGTTGAAGCGTTGATGGGTTCGGTCATGTGCTTGACTACATGGGTTTCAGACGGACCCTTGGGCGGTTGAAGCGGTGAGTTTGACGATCCGTATGTCGTGTTGACTGGCGTTTCAGACGGACCCTTGGGCGGTTGAAGCGGTGAGTTTGACGATCCGTATGTCGTGTTGACTGGCGTTTCAGACGGACCCTTGGGCGGTTGAAGCACCGGACTATCTGGATTCAGCGCTGATGTGCAACTGTTTCAGACGGACCCTTGGGCGGTTGAAGCTACGACCGGCGGAACGGCGACGGCGGCCGGCACACGAGTTTCAGACGGACCCTTGGGCGGTTGAAGCCCCGGAGAGGACGAGCCGCCCGAGCGAGTGCGGCTCGTTTCAGACGGACCCTTGGGCGGTTGAAGCCTGTTCGTCCTCAATATCGGGGAGTGGGTCGGGCACGAGTTTCAGACGGACCCTTGGGCGGTTGAAGCTGTGCGATCAGCAGGACCGCGAGCAGGAGACCGAGGTTTCAGACGGACCCTTGGGCGGTTGAAGCATGGTCCGCCCGATCACCGAGTCGAGATCACGACGGTTTCAGACGGACCCTTGGGCGGTTGAAGCATGGTCCGCCCGATCACCGAGTCGAGATCACGACGGTTTCAGACGGACCCTTGGGCGGTTGAAGCCTTCAGATGTTCGAGTAGCTGTTCTTGTTCGGAGTCGCGTTTCAGACGGACCCTTGGGCGGTTGAAGCAGACGGACTCGTGTCGCAGGGAGAAATATCCCAACAGCAGACATATCCATACAACAGTTAATATAGTGGGAGTGTAGAAATTAAACGTATACAGAGCCCCTACAAGCTAATTCCACTTTTATTCCGCAAAGCTGGCATTTATTTACCACCCAACTGATATATATAGTGATATGCAAGCAACTCCTCCATGGTTGGTGATGTAACCAGTGCGGATTCTCACACGACTCTCTGCGCGAACAGACGCCGCCTACGACAACACGTACCACAACAAGCTTCAGGGCCGCATCTGGCAGGCCCTCAAAGACAGCGAGTACGACGCCCTCCACGACAAAAACCAGCCAAAACCATTCGTATACAGCAATCCCTTCCCCCCGCAGGACATGGACGAGGGTGACGAACGAACGCTCCTGGTTGCCTCGCCCGAGGAATCCCTGCTCGCCCACATCGCCGAGGACCTCACGCACGACCGGGAGCTAAATATCGGCGAGATGCCCTTCCACGTCGACGATGTCTCGCCGCTTGCCCCCGATGTCGGCGAGCCCGGCACCAGCGGCACCATCGAAACCGGAACGGGCGTGCTTGTCCGGATTCCGCCGTGGCGCTTCGACGATTACGGGATGGACGTCAACCACGACCAAGCCGAGTTCTGGCGGCCAGAACATACTCTAGAACCGTTTCGGACCCAACTCGAAGCGAACTTGGATAAGAAGCATCGGCTCTACATGCCCGACTATCTGGCGGGCCCCTCCGATGTCGATGGCGACCTCTTCGACAGCTACGAGCTGATCAAGACTTTCGCCATTCCCGTGACGCCAACGACTGGTCGGACAGAAGAGTGGGTGCTCAGTAAGTGGCGCTTCGACTACACTGTCCGGAACGACGACCACCGACGGCATCTTAATCTCGCGCTGGATGTCGGCCTCGGCGAGCGCAACTCGCTGGGCTTTGGGTTCATCAACATCACCGATCAAACGCGCCCTGACGAGACGGAACTGGAGGGGGAGAATGCTTTCCCCTGAGCAGTTCCGCGAGCGGTACGCGGACACGCTGGCTGATGAACTACCGGACGGCCCGGTCACATCGCTGCGCTCGCTCCAGTATCTCTACGGCAAACTGTATACGCTGGCGACAGCAGGCGGTGGCGACTACGCCGCATATCTCACACCCGATGAGGCAGGCGACCTCGTCGATAGCGAAGACAGCCTCATCGTTGTCCGTGTGGATCTTTCAAGTGATGAACCGCAGCTGGCGACCGACGATCGAGGCCCGGTCTGGGTAACAAAATACACTGACGACCGCGTCGAGAAGGTAGCTCACTGCAAGTACCCAGCAGCACGCGGTATTGACCATAGCGTCACGCATCAGGCTGGCCGTAACAGTGGTCCCGAGAAGCTTGCCCGCTACGCGAAGGAGCGGCTAACAAAATGGGCGAAAGACGAGGTTGTGCAGGAGGCAGCAACTGAACACGAGGACGGCTATATCGTCGAAGCACTCGCCGAACTCAGCGAGGACGAGGCCACCCTGGATGCCATCGAGGAGGCGGTCAAGCGAGAACTGGCCGGCGAGTCGACAACGGCGCTACTCACGGTGCAGGTGAAAGTTGACCCAGACGGTGACTACCTCTGGCCTGCAGAGCGTGACGTGTTCCTGGCCGCGATGCGCCGCCGTAAGCTCTCGAAACTGGTCACGAAGAACAAGGCCGACGACTCCTCGGGACAGGCCACCGATATCGTCACCGGGGCTTCGACTCGGACCGTCGGAACCTCTGAGGACCCTCAGAACTACTACCTCGGCAAACAACTGGAGAAATTCCCCGGCCTAGACATCGAGGAGGCGTGGCGAACCCATCCGATCTCCGAAGACGCGGCAGTGACGGTGATGAATGCCGGCACGTTCGTCGAGGCATGTACGTACCGCACGTTTGGGACGAAGGTGTATTGTCTTCCGTACGTCTGGGGGACCATCTCAACGTCAGATGCGTTCGACCTATACAAACTACTCTACGATGCGACGACCGAAGACGACGGCATGACACCTATCGAACGTCAGTACGAGAACCGGAATACGCTGTTTGGTGACGCCCAACTCCGGTTCTACGTCTCCGCTGTCATGCCACACCAGATGTCGCGGTACGATGTCTTCGGTGAGACGCTGAACGGCCGGTTGCTCTATCCCAAAGAGCTCGCAACCAAGCACAACCAGTTGGTGCAGCAGTCAGCCGCGTTCCACTCCGGGGCGGAATGGACACCGCCGATGCCGACACACCCGAACTGGGATCTGCTTGCGGGCAGTGACGAGCAACTCCATGCCGTCTCGACGGGGTGGTACTTCGCTCAGACGTTCGCACAGCGCGACGACGACGATGCCGACGCAGATGATCCCCGTATTGAGGCGCTCGTCAGCGTCCTCAGCGGCGATGCTATTTCGGTCGAAACGCTGCTCGAAGAATATGTTGCACGCATTATAACCGAACAGACCGACGACGACGTCGAAGGCTTCCCGTCGTTCCGCGTCGCCAGTCAGTTCGCCCAGTTATGTGCACTCGCGACAGACAAACTCGACCTACTGACATCCGACGACGCGGCCAAAGAACCGATCACGCGCGAACCGACCTACGATACACAGACGATGGAACCACCAACAGACATACTCGCCGCCGACGGCGGCCATCCCGCGGCGGCAAAGCTCGAATCGTTCATCGAAGATACGCCGGCACTCGCTCCTGACGAAGACGCACCTCACAACGACCAGCGACGCGGTGCGTTCCTGCTCGGTGCGCTGGTTGGCGAGATCGGGAGCTATCAGGAGTACGACCAAGACCGGTCTACGACACTTGTTGATCAGTTCCCAGTCAAATCAATCACCAAGTCGCGAATCAAGAAGGTGACACAGGAGACCATCGGCAAGACGCTCACATACACCCGCCAAGAAAAGAAAGCGGGTCAGAGCTACCCGGGAACAAAGGCCGAGCACGTCGTCGAGCGGCTCCGCGAGACGATCCTCAAACCTGATCCCGACGAATGGGATCTCGATACCGACGACCTCCGCTTCTACTATGCGCTGGGGGTCACCTATGGGATGAACGACCATCCGGAGTGGGATAGCACGGCAATTGACGACACTGAGGAGGACATCTGATATGACAGACACCACCGACATCGCCCAGCATCGCTCCGAAATCGTCTTTCTGTACGACGCCGTCGACGCGAATCCGAATGGCAACCCGCTGAGCAGCGCGAACCGGCCACGCATCGACCCACAGACTCAGCAGGCAATCGTCACTGATGTCCGGTTGAAACGATATCTCAGGGACCAACTGGACGACGACGGGCACGGAGTCTATATCCGGAACGTCCAAGAGGAGGGTGAGCAGTACACTCGGGCCGACCTGCTCGAAGATCGTCTCAAATCCGTCGATTACGACAGCTACGACCTCGACGACGACGAGGAAGCTGAACAGTTCCGTGAGGATGTCTTCGGAGAGTACTTACGGAAAAGTGCCGATGTCCGGTATTTCGGGGCAACGATGTCCGTCGATACGGATGACGTGTACGCCAAGCATCTCCCGGATCACTTTACCGGGCCGGTTCAGTTCTCGCCCGGCAAAACGATGCACGCAGTCAATGAAAACGAGGAGTACGACAGTCTGACCAGCGTCATCGCAACTCAAGAAGGTAAAGAGCAGGGAGGATTCGATCTCGACGACCACCGTATCCAGTACGGACTCATCCGATTCCACGGATTAGTCGACGAACACGGCGCAGCCGACACAAGACTCACTCAAGAAGACGTCGAACGGCTTGATACACTCTGTTGGCGCGCCATCAAGAATCAGACCATCAGCCGGAGTAAGGTCGGACAGGAACCACGCCTCTACTGCCGCGTGGAGTACGCTGACGAGAGTTTCCACCTCGGTGGGTTGGACAAGGACCTTCGACTCGACGAGGAAGCGTCGAAGGACGACGAGGATCTCCGGAACGTTCGGGATCTCGCTGTCGAGATTGACGACTTCGTCGACCGACTCGACGGAGCGGGTGCTCAAGTCGAACGCATCCGCGTAGTCGCAAGTGACGTGTTGCAATTCACGCATGAGGGTGAGCCGGGCGGGCCGGAACTGTTATACAACGCGCTCCGGGATGCCGTCGGGGCTGACCGCGTTGAGATCATCGACGTGTACGACGAACACCTCGAGACGCTGCCGGCGGCGGAGTGATGATGTCGCAGGAATCGCTCGACGAGTGGTCGGAGACGGACTCCGACTGGTCTCCGGAGCGGTGCCTCTCGCTGACAGTCCGTGGACCGTGGGGGCACTTCCGGCGCGTCGAGGGTAACGTGGTCAAGCAGACGTATCGGGTGATGCCCAGAACGACTGTTGCTGGCCTCATCGCGGCTGTTCTTGGAATCGAGCGAGATGGCTACTACGATCTGTTCGCGCCCGGCCGATCGGCTATCGCCATCGAACCAGTTCGAGGACTGCGAACGCTCAACATGCCGGTAAATGCTCTTTCGACCGCAGCGGATAACCTCAAATCCCTCAACAGCCGCGGGAAACTCAGCGTGAAGCTTCCGGACCCGATGGATCTCAGACAGCAGCACAATTACGAAGTGCTCGTTGACCCGGCGTACCGAATCGACGTTGCGCTCGCCGACAGCGAAACGTACCGAGAGCTTCGGCAGACCCTAGAGGCCGGTCGGTCCCACTACGTCCCAAGCCTCGGCCTCTCGGAACACCTCGCGAATATATCATTCCACGGCGAGTTTACCATCGAAGAGGGTCCAGATGACACTGTCGTCTCAGTCGACTCCACACTCCCCAACGCTGTTGACGATGTCGTCCTTGACTCGGATACCCGCTGTGGCATCGAGGAGTCACCGGCATTCATGACGACTGATGCGGGCGGTCGGACGACCACAGCATTCACTACATACGCATACAACCCGGATGCAAAACCCCTCAGGGTGCGAAATATGCAACCGTCCCGAGTCGACGGACGGACTGTGGTGTTCGTCTGAGATGACCACTATCTACTCACATCCGCCGGAGAACGGATCTGAGGGAGTGGTGCTCGATGACCACCTGAATGACGTGGCTGCACGTGTCGAGTACGTGGTCCCGCCGGGCGCGCGGACACCCGCCGGGGAACCGCTTCGACCAGTAGTCAAGACGCTCGGGTACGTCCACGACCTCGGGAAGGCGACGACGTTTTTTCAGGACTACCTTCTCGATGACCGGCAGCCAGACAATGAACTATTGCGCCACCACGCGCCGCTGGGTGCGTTCGCCGCGTACTTCGCACTCGATGCCCGCGGGTTCGACACCGAGACGTGCCTGGCGGGGTTCGTCGCGGTTGCAAAACACCACGGGAGCCTCCCAGATATCACGGACTACATCCACACCCGAGCACACCGCCGTGAGGGTGTCGAGCCGAGGGAACGGAACTCGGCGGAGCGGCGGCAGAACGCTGTCGCCAAGCAAATAAAGAATATCGACGACAATGCCCGAGAGCTGGTCAGCACCGTCTTCGAGGCGGCGACCGCCGGTGCAGAGGAGTGGGCGTCGTTTCGTGACGGGTTCGGCGAACTCCTTGATGACATCGCAGACACGGTTGCCGCGACCGGCACCACCACTGGTATCAATCGAGACGCCCTCTCTTCGTCCTGTTACGGACTCGTTATCCAGTGCTGGGGGTCACTAGTTCTCGCAGACAAGACCAGCGCTGCTGGTGCGCGAAACGTCGCTGAGACATACACAGAAGACCAGCCGTCGCTCGACCGCCTCAACGATCATATCGCGGACATTGAGGCTTCTGTGAGTGCCGACCCCGATGGGAGTCAGTCAGAACGGCTCAACCATTTGCGGTCGATGGCTCGCGAGGACGTTCTCGATAATGCAGCCGACCTCGCCAAAGCGGGTGGCGGTGTGGCGACGCTGACGCTCCCGACGGGAATGGGAAAGACCCTCACTGGGTTGTCGGCGGCACTGGATATCCGAGATAACCTCGGTGGCAAGCGGGTTATCTATGCGCTGCCATTCACGAGCGTTATCGACCAAGTCGTCGACGATGTTTCGGGCATATACGATACCGATGACCATCCGCACCTACTTACGGCCCACCACCACCTCGCCGACGCCAGCATTGAGGACAACGCCGACGCGGATGAGGCGGACCGCTCAGACGATGTCGCAGGGATGCTCGGCGAGAGTTGGCGCGCCGGGCTGACCGTGACGACGTTCGTTCAGTTGTTCGAAAGCCTCGCGGGACCCGGAAACCGTCAGTCGATGAAGCTGCCAGCGCTACGGGACAGTGTTGTCGTGCTGGACGAGCCACAGAGTCTCCCGCTTGACTGGTGGAAGATCGTCCCGCGCCTCGTCAAGATGTTGACCGAGCAGTTCGGGGCGACCGTCATTGCCATGACAGCGACCCAACCGAAGCTGTTCCCCGAATCACCGGAACTTGTCGAGGACCCGGAACAGTACTTCGAGGAAGTCTCACGGGTATCGTACCACCTCGACGCGTCAACCGACCGCTACATTGAGGCACGGAATGAGGGAGACCCGAAATCTTACGAAGACGCCGCTACGAACCTGTCCGAGCAACTGATAGCGGGTACCTCAGCACTAGCAGTCTGTAACACCATCGACAGCGCTCGGCATCTCACCGAGAGGCTTGTCGAGAACGCCCCAGACGCGGTCGATGTCGCCGAGCAGTACGACGATGTACTCCGCAAGAAGGAACTTACCACCGGTGAGGATGTCGCGAAAAGAGTACAATCTGTCGGCGACCGCGCCATCCTTCATCTTTCCACGCGGCTGCGGCCGGCTGATCGGTTGACCCTCGTTGACGCCGCAAAAGAACTTACAGAGGCTGGACACCCGGTCGCCGTCGTCTCGACACAGCTCATCGAAGCAGGCGTCGACATCAGCTTTGATCGTGTGTACCGGGACCTGGCACCCATCGACAGCGTCGTGCAGGCTGCCGGACGTTGCAACCGCTCGTTCGAGCGTGACCGTGGCCACGTCACCGTCTGGTGGCTAGCAGCACCGCCCGACGTCGAAAAGACGCCTGCAGAAGCCGTCTACAATCGTGGCACGTCGTTACTCCCTGTTGCTGCCGACACCTTGGCGTCGGTTCGCTCCGACGACGGCGAACTGACGGAACGAGCGGTTGCTAGGGACGCCGTCGAACGGTATTACGACCGGCTCCACGACGACAAGTGCGTCGGGAAACAGGCCTACGCCGACTACGTCGATAACGCACAGGCCGACAAACTTTCAGACCTATCGCTCATCGACCAACGGCCATCTGTCGATGTAGTGATTTGCCGGACAGATGCAGACCACGAAATCGTTGAATCAGTACGAAACGCCGCCAATGCATACGATTTCGATGCGTTCAGTGATGCGATCGACGAGACGAAGCCGCTCCGTATCTCTGTGCCGGTGTATCCCGGCGATGACGAGACGAAAGAAGCACTCAACAGCCTCGTCCCGCTGGTCAAGAACGAACGATTCAATCGGGCAACTGGCGTCCGCGTGCTCGACGTCCGCCGATTCGAGAACCATTTCGATCAACGAACGGGGTTCATCGTTCCCGATAGCACCGTAGCACATCAGTTCATATGACTGAATCGAGGACAGACAATAGTGAGGATCCAGTTGAGAAACTGCTCCGTTCAGCTCGTGATGAGGCCGTCAACGACCCATTTCACGTTACCGGCGTGATGATGCAGTACTATGAGGTCTGTGAACGGGAGCTCTGGTTCGCCTCGCGGCATCTCGAAATCGACCGAGACAACACCGCAGTCGTCCGCGGTACACAGGTCGACGAGAGTGCATACGACGACAAGCGTCGTAACGTATCCATCGACGGAACCATCGCTATCGATGTCTTGGACGACGGCCGAGTGATGGAGGTGAAGCCCTCCTCATCACTCATCAAACCAGCAAAACTCCAGTTACTCTATTATCTTTGGTATCTTGATCAGGTCGTCGGCGTCGAACGGGAGGGCGTACTTGCCCATCCGACGGAGCGCAAACGCGAGACTGTGGCACTCACCGATGAGAACACCAGGTGGGTCGAAGAGGCAATCCGCGGCATCTACGACGTCACCACCAGTGACTCGCCACCGCCTGCGGAAGAAAAGCCATTCTGTGAATCCTGTGCATACCACGACTTTTGTTGGAGTTGTTAGTCATGAACGATAACTATCACGTATTCACCGACGGCCGTCTTGAACGACACAACGACACGATCCGCCTCGTCACTGAGGACGGCGAAAAAAAGTACCTGCCAATCGAGAACGCCGAAGCGCTGTTCTTACACGGGCAGATTGACTATAATACTCGGCTCGTCTCGTTTCTCAACGACGTCGGCGTTGCGATACACGTCTTTGGCTGGAATGACTACTACGCAGGTTCGATCATGCCTGAGCGGGGGCAGACATCTGGACAGACGCTGGTCGAACAAGTCAGAGCTTATGACGATTCGACCCGGCGACGTGCCATCGCCCGTCAGTTCATCGAGGGAAGCATCCACAACATGCGAGCGAACGTCAAGTACTACGACGACCGTGGTTACGATTTCGATGCCATCATCGACCGTTTAGAAGCCCAAGCTGAATCGCTCTCCGACGAGATGGATACAAACGAGTTGATGGGGGTTGAGGCAACTGCTAGAAAGGCGTACTACTCAATCTTCGACGATGTACTCCCAGATGGGTTCAATTTCGGCGGTCGGCAATACAACCCGCCAGACAATGAAGTAAACAGTCTAATCTCGTTCGGTAACTCATTAGTCTACGCCAACGTCGTTTCGGCAATCCGAGCGACCGCGCTTGACCCCGCTGTGAGCTTTCTTCACGAACCCGGCGAGCGGCGGTACTCGCTCGCTCTCGACATCGCAGATCTGTTCAAGCCGCTCTTGGCCGACCGAATCATCTTTCGCGTCGTCAACCGCAATCAGCTACAACTCGACGATTTCGAGTCGGATCTCAACGGCTGTCTACTCAACGAAAACGGACGGAAAACCTTCTCAAAAGCGTTCGAAGAAAGCCTAGAGCAGACCGTTGATCATCCGAGATTGAACAGGAAGGTGAGCTACCAGTACTTGCTCCGAGTCGAGGTGTACAAACTAAAAAAGCACCTGCTCACTGGTGAGGAGTATGTCCCGTTCAAGCGGTGGTGGTAACCATGGTGTACGCGATAATCGTCTACGACGTACAGGCCGATCGGACACCGAAATTTCTCAAATATCTCCGGCGGTATCTCACGCACGTACAGAACTCTGTATTCGAGGGCGAGCTCACAGAGGGGACGCTCGTTGAAGTCAAAGAGACCCTCCAATCAATGCTTGAGGAAGGGGAATCCGTGATGGTTTATCGGATGGACTCGGGGAGTTATGTCGAGCGATCCGTGTACGGTGACGATCCGATGGACGACCAACAATTCCTCTAGGTATTTTCGTCGACCCCCGGGGGGTTGCGGGGGTATTGGCGGTCGACGAAAATAGTGAAGTGAAACCAGGCTAGAAATAGGCTGTGTCCCGGAAATCGGGCATGGTTACAGACGGACCCTCGTGGGGTTGAAGCATCAATGTCCTTCGACGGGTCGTCGAGGTCCACCGTGTTACAGACGGACCCTCGTGGGGTTGAAGCCAGCGCGACGTGCATGACGACGCGGCCGACGACGGCGTTACAGACGGACCCTCGTGGGGTTGAAGCTTGCGAATCTCCTTGGTGGTCTCCGCGAGTCCGAAGCGTTACAGACGGACCCTCGTGGGGTTGAAGCAAGAGTGGGACCGCGAAGAAGTCAAGGAGTGGAGTTACAGACGGACCCTCGTGGGGTTGAAGCGAAGCCGGGCATCTTGCCACGGGCGAAGGACCACGGTTACAGACGGACCCTCGTGGGGTTGAAGCTCTTGGCCGATGTGTTGACGGGGCTGGCACAGGGCAGTTACAGACGGACCCTCGTGGGGTTGAAGCATCAACCGGTTGCCGTCGATGATAGGCGAGCTAATCGTTACAGACGGACCCTCGTGGGGTTGAAGCGGTCATGGTCGACTGTTTAGACGCAACCATAACAAGTTACAGACGGACCCTCGTGGGGTTGAAGCTGGCATGGATAATCAGTCAAGCACGTCAACATCGAGTTACAGACGGACCCTCGTGGGGTTGAAGCTCGTCGATAGTGTCGGCGCCCCACCCGCGCCCCTCGGTTACAGACGGACCCTCGTGGGGTTGAAGCGGGACGTCACCGGCCTGTCATGGGACTACCGAGGAGTTACAGACGGACCCTCGTGGGGTTGAAGCACACCGACACCCTCCCCGAGTGGGTGCCGCTCGCCGGGTTACAGACGGACCCTCGTGGGGTTGAAGCGACAACATATCACGGTTCCATCGCGGCGCCTCTCGAGTTACAGACGGACCCTCGTGGGGTTGAAGCAGCAACACGCTGACCAGCAGCTACCTCCTCGACGGAGTTACAGACGGACCCTCGTGGGGTTGAAGCCTCCTGATCGCGTCGGCAATCCTATCGAGGTAAGTTACAGACGGACCCTCGTGGGGTTGAAGCCTGTTGAGACGGCCGCCGCCGTCCCGATCCCCGCAGGTTACAGACGGACCCTCGTGGGGTTGAAGCGCTATCAACAAGCCGAGCCGAAGCGATCCCGGCCGCGGTTACAGACGGACCCTCGTGGGGTTGAAGCGACTGGGACGACGTGGCTATCGCGTGGTCGTGGGGCGTTACAGACGGACCCTCGTGGGGTTGAAGCCTCGAATTCCCCGTAGGAGATTTCTACATCTCGGAAGTTACAGACGGACCCTCGTGGGGTTGAAGCCAAGACGAAGTCGTGGAGGACACCAGTCCCGAAGACGTTACAGACGGACCCTCGTGGGGTTGAAGCGGCAGTAGCATCGACAACGCGCAGCGGTTCGTTGAGTTACAGACGGACCCTCGTGGGGTTGAAGCGTCTGTCATGTTGTGTCTCCGTGTTGATGTGATCTGGTTACAGACGGACCCTCGTGGGGTTGAAGCGAGGTCGGCCGCCGCGATTGCGACGGCCTCGCCGACGGTTACAGACGGACCCTCGTGGGGTTGAAGCGTCGTACTGTTCGACCGCCCGAACGTGGCCGTGGCAGGTTACAGACGGACCCTCGTGGGGTTGAAGCAACCGTCTGCCCGCCGCTGTCAGGCCAGAGTTCGCGTTACAGACGGACCCTCGTGGGGTTGAAGCTCGACGGTGGGCGACCTCACCACGCACAACGCCATGTTACAGACGGACCCTCGTGGGGTTGAAGCAGTCGGCACATGGTCACTCATCGACAGAATCCTCCGGTTACAGACGGACCCTCGTGGGGTTGAAGCAGTCGGCACATGGTCACTCATCGACAGAATCCTCCGGTTACAGACGGACCCTCGTGGGGTTGAAGCAGCCGGTCGAAGTCGTCGTGTATCTGTTGGTCACTGGTTACAGACGGACCCTCGTGGGGTTGAAGCGCCGTCGCTCGCCGGCGATTTCGGCGAGCTTGGGCGTTACAGACGGACCCTCGTGGGGTTGAAGCGACTAACCTCAATCAAAATTCAGTTCTGGCGTCTCGAGTTACAGACGGACCCTCGTGGGGTTGAAGCGAGGTCGCCGAACTGCGCGAGAAAGTCGAAAACACGGTTACAGACGGACCCTCGTGGGGTTGAAGCCACGCAAAGGAAATCACCGCCGCTCGCGAAGCCCTAGTTACAGACGGACCCTCGTGGGGTTGAAGCAGATAGAGGCAGAGAAGGCGGTGAAAGAGACGGGAGGTTACAGACGGACCCTCGTGGGGTTGAAGCCGTCGCGCTGGCCTTACTCTCACTGAGAACTCCCAGTTACAGACGGACCCTCGTGGGGTTGAAGCACCGCTCCGCCGAAGGCAGTTTACCTGTCTCTCGGGGTTACAGACGGACCCTCGTGGGGTTGAAGCCTCGGTTTGCAAGACTTCATCCTTGAGCGCCGCGCGTTACAGACGGACCCTCGTGGGGTTGAAGCTCCGGCCGTATACTGGCCGTGTCCTACGCGTTCAGCGTTACAGACGGACCCTCGTGGGGTTGAAGCTGCCCCAAGACACTCCCGAGCGCGCTGTTTGCGGGTTACAGACGGACCCTCGTGGGGTTGAAGCTGCCCCAAGACACTCCCGAGCGCGCTGTTTGCGGGTTACAGACGGACCCTCGTGGGGTTGAAGCTGGCGGGACCAGCACAAAACGCTGAAAGAAAACTCTGTTACAGACGGACCCATGGGCGGTTGAAGCAATTCGCCCGCATCACAGTTATCGAAGGTTATCGTTACCACCGACCTCGTCTACGGCGACCGGCACAAACGGCTTAGTATTTGATCTGGTGTGATACGGATTAGTGTAGATTATTTTCAGATTACACCGGCTCCGAGGTGGGTGGACACCGGTAAATTGCTACACTACTCCGTATGAGGCATCGCGATAGAAGCGCTGTTCGCTAAACCGCTCGGTGAAATCGGCGTCCCACTGCTTGGCCTCAAGCACAGCCGCCGACAGCCCGTACATGCCCTCGGTGTTGCCGTCGCGTTTCTGTCGCGCCGCATCTCGCCGGGCGTCGGCAGACTCGAACAGCAAGCGGTCGTTGTACCCGCCGCTGTCCGGGAGTGTCGTCTCCTGCAGCGTGTCGAAGCCGAGGATATCGAGTACTTCGTCGATCCATGCACCCAGCAGTTCGTCTTCGTTGTACGACGGCAGCAGGTCGCCTTCGGCTTCCCAGAGCGCTTGGAGGTCCTCGAAGGCTTGCGCCGCGTCGTCGTCACATTCCCAGTCGTCCAGGTCGGCGACTCGTTCGTCGAGATAGTAGCCCGCAAAGAGGTCAGAATTCCGGTAGGGGGACCCGAGTGTGGCCTGACTCATAGGTGAATACTCTAGACGGTAGCAGGTACGCTAAAGAACCTAGGGGAAACCAATAGGCCGCCCTCCGGCAATAACTGACAAGCAGTAGATGGAAACAGCGCTGAAAAGTCGACGCTGTCGGACAGGTGTCGACGGCTAACCAACAGTGGTCCGGTATCCCCCGGTGCGTTGGTTAGCTCTGGCTTTGTCGATATCCTTGTCGCCGATGACTCGCTGGCAGGCGGTAGACGAACTCCAGCAGGCCGGTGTGTCAGTGTTCGTCTCGATGTCGACCACATACCCGCCGATGGGCGAAGACGACTTTCACGAACTACTCAGCTACTTTAGAGCACTCGGGGCAGGTCGTCGGTTCTGGCAGCTCCCGTCCTCGGTTGCCTCGGACCAATCGCCGATACAGTGCCAGCGCCGTTCGCAACCGGGACAGTACGGCGAGCCCGTGCCCCAGCGTTGTGTCGGGAGGTCGAGACCCTGGCTAACACTTATTTCCGAAGACAGGCAATTTTTGCGTGGAAGGAACACTGTCACACGCTCCTTCCATCCCCTTTCCATGCCTGATGACACGCGAAGTCTCGGTCGCTGCCCAAACTGTGACGAGCGTATCACGACTGCGTGGCTGCTGGTTGAATACGAACGAGACGATGGGACAGAAGGCATTTGGGCAGAGTGTCCAACGTGTGAGGATGTCGTTGCGCCGGAGTAGTCTCTTTTGACTACCTCTGCTGTGAGTTGTTCTGTAGTTCGTCGAATAACATAGTGAGCCACTTGCCCTACCGTTTTCCCCGACCACCACATACTCTTGGTCATGACCTTCGGGCCTACGTGGAACAATCTCCGTGACAACATTGACGCACTCCAGTCTGGTGCAACCCTTGTTACCCCGCTGTCACGCAAAGCCTTCGCCATTGAGGATGTGCAGGAACACCGAGTGCTGATTCAGTACCGAGACGACGACGAGACGATTCCCCTCCAGAAAGACCAATTTGAGACGCTATACGAGCGCGTGAGCGAATCCCAGGGAAAATTCGATGTTGACCGCTTGCCGCCGGACGCAGAACCGTACGCAACTGTGTTATCTCTGCATCCACGCTTCGAGGTGGACGACCGGGCCGGGACACTGACTGAAAGCGAACAGTCCACGGGGTCGCCGCTAGTAGAAGCACAAAGTGGGAGTGAGGACTCTAACGAGACCGAGCGTGAGGAACCAGATTTAGACGTATATGCAGATGCATTATTGCTGATCGACGCGCTTGAGCGCCATGATGTCGGTTCGCTGGAAGCTGTCGACACGCCCGCGCTGGTGAATATCTACACCCTGCTCTCGGACGTCCAGCGCAATGCAAACGACCTCAGGAAAGACGTTCGCAGTGTCTTGCTTGACCGCCTGCATCACGACCAGCCAGTCTCTGGACAGTTTGGGTCCGTTCAGCGGACCACGCGTCGGAACCGGTCGCTCAAAGATGCCGAACTGGTGTTGAACGCCTTCGAATCCGCCGGCATCGAACGCGAACGGTTGACGACGGTTGATTCCAGCAAGGTTGATGAAGCACTCGAGGTGACAGAACTGTCCGAGTCCGACGTGTACGACATTGAACCGAGCGAGTACGTTCGCAAAGCCGATGTGGACGAGCAAGAAAAAGAGACGCGCCTGCAAGGGCTGAAAGACCAACTTGAGGCAACCGAGGGCGACGAAGCTGACGAACTCCGCAGCGAAATCGAAGAGCTCGAAGACCGGATTGCTGAGCTGACCGAGTTCCGGTCAGGCCGGTCATTTCATGAATCTTCGGCCGGCGGGTAGCATAACTACCGCGTACGAGGTTGTACCACTCGTTTCTTTGGCGGTATTCAGCACCCTATACACCACTTCTATAGCGTCTTCATACTCTTTTCAGTAGTTCGATGGGTAACGGTCTTGTGACTGGTCTTTGTGTTGACGGAGCCCGGCTCTGACTGTATGGCACCGATGTTATCCAAGGTACTCATCAGGCGGCCGGATGATTAGATGGTCACGCAGTGATTCGATCAGTTCCGCTGGAAGTCGCACATAGCCGTCGCCGTCTTGCTGTTTTCCGAAGAGGTTCTGTGCGTCGGTTTCGATAACGAGTTGATTGAGACTACCACCGGCTGTGTGGAACGTGACGTTATGTAGGGTTCCGAGTTCTTGGCCGTCGGTACTCATTACTCGCATATTGGAGAGCGTGCTTGCAAGGACCGTCTGCATACGTGCAAATTTGTTACGTTCAATGTACAAATAAATTGTACTTAATTACCCAAGAGGGCAACCGCCTTGTCTCTGCAATTATTCAGAAGACTGATATCAGCAGCGCCGAAGATTCTATCATAGGCACCACCTTGAATCCAACTTTGGTGCCTGTATTCCACCCCCACCACCCCACCCTTTCTACACGACTCATTGAGGTGCTTGAGTGGCTGTCACGCCTGAACGGTTACCACCTAAACAGTCACGAGGTACTAACAGACGATTCTTGAGACGGCTCGAAAGTGGCTCATGATCTTGACGGCGAGATCTGTATCGGTAATGCAAATATCCCCACAAGTAATACAATAATCATATTGATAGCTCTATCAAGAGGTCACTGAGACTGCCCGTGATAGTCGTTGTCAACTCTCGAAGATCGATCGCTCCAACGACTCACAGCAAGCGTAGTGTCTGACGCAATTTGATATCCAAGAGTCACCAATAGCAGGTATGTTCGGAACAAGTGATACAGACCAACCTGGGGGAATGCGGGCGCTGATAACGTGTACCGTCTGTAATACTCCAATCGCGAACGTCGATACGGTCGGCGAGCAAGCCACTGTCGAGACAGAGATCAGAGACTGTCCGGATCACCCCGACGCGCCGTACACTCTGGCTGTTGAGCGGCTCTGAACCCAGCAGTTGTGTGCTGACTCTCAACACCACCATTTTATCCAGCCAACATCTAGTATAAAATGTATGGTTGAGTCTGAGACAGTTCTGTGTCCTGTCTGTGGCTGGAGCGGGACCAAAGCCCGGCTGACAGCCGATGGCGAACAGTACCAGTGCCCGGCGTGCAGCAGTCAAATCCGGAGTGGGTGAACCCAACCCGGAGTCACTACTACCGGCCTCACAGAATGACCGGCGAGTTTATCCTATACGAAGTATGTTACCTGTACCGACCGTTTCAGCTTGGGTGTGACAACAGTTCTATTACCTCTTCTCTACTCCGTTCAAACTTGATTACGGAGAAGCGAACAGCGGCGAATTGCACTCCGGACAGTAATTATCATTAGAGATACCTCGCCAAGGACAGTGATGGCAGTATAGTAGACCCAGACAGAAGGGTTCTATTGGGGGACTTAGACACCTTCTGGTCTCGACTTGGCGACTATCTCTTTAGCGATGTACGCAAAGCCACAGGTCGGCTAGTCGAAATTAAGTCCTGCCACCTTCTGAATCGGTATGAACGGCTCAATTGAATCCACAGACGGCGCCGGGATAGGTCGTTAGAATCACGGGTATGAAGCGGGAGAGTAATGTTATGCACAACACCCTCTTCCGCTTCGTGAAGCAAGTGGCTTCGCTCGCTCAAAAGCTTACTGACGCTGCGCTGATGGAACTGAGTGATCCAGCCGGCAACGGGTTTGCCGGCTGGAAGCACGCAGTCTTGCTCTATCTGCGCGAACACATGAGCGCGGAGTACGAGGAAATCATCGACTGGGCCGAAGAGATGGAACGTGTTCGAGCGGTATTGAATCTTCAACGGCTCTTACCGAACTGAGTGAAACAGTACCCCGAGAATTACAGCATCCCGCCGTAGGCTAGTTGCTATGTACAATCAAACAGCCTTCGGCGGGATGCTACAGGATATTGTTGAGCTCACGTCAATAGTGTTGCGCCCAGAGCCGCTCGATAAGGAAATCGAGCGGCGCTGTAAGCAGGCATGGGAACAAGCTCCTTGCCCGGAGTGTGGTGAAACCGCCATCCAGTCCGGGGACGGCAGTCCCCGGGTCTGGTGCACCAACTGCCGCTATGTCTTCTCCTACACCCGCAACACGCCCTTCGAAGGCCGCACTCTCTCTCCTGGCGAAATCGTCATTGCGTTCGTCCTCTATGCCGACACACTTCTCAGCATCCACCAAATCACCCAGCTCTTCGAAGCGGTCTACGACACGGTTCATTCCACGATTCGAGAGGTAGAAGCCGCCTTCCAGCGCGGCTTCTACCTCGTCTGGGAGCGCATCCAACACGCTATCGACGGCCCAACTCAGATCGACGAAACCGGCCACAAGTGCTCTGGTTACAAGGGACAGACGCCGCCGCGGGATGGGCTTTCCCGCGGCGGCTCTGGGGAAGGGGGGCGATCACGGTGGGAAGGAGCACCTGGCGATACCATGACGCTGATCGGTGCCTGTCGTGATGTACTTCGTGTAATTCGCGCCGAGCCAGGTGCTCAACCGGAAGAACTCAAACCAGCACTTGATGAGGTAGAGATTCTCTCAGGGAAACTGGATGAGGTCTGGCACGACGGGTGGCGCGGGTACGCGCCACTCGTCTACAAGAACGAGCAGACCGTTGTTCACTCCGAAGAATTTGTCACTGATGACGGCGTCCACATCAACCAAGTCGAATGCCTCTGGTCGCTAGTGAATCCATGGCTACAGAAGTTCCGCGGCCTCTCCAAGCCTGGATTGGAGCAGTCCGTCCGAACCTACGGGTTCGTACGGACGTTAAACCTCGCTGGAGCACCACTACACGGCCTTCTTGACTGCTTCGTCGTCAACGTGTTTCGCTGAGTTATGTAAGAGCCTCTTCAACGCGGGGAGTTTCCCGCGCCTTCGACGCTGTGTAAGGCGTTCAAACGGGCATCGATGACTGTCTGGCGACAGCTGCTCCGCCGGTCGGCGGAGCTGCTGGACCAGAATGGTCACGCCGCAATTGATGCCACCTACTTCGACCGTCAGCAAGCATCGTCTCACTACTTGCGACGGATTGATCGTTCCGTCAAAACGATCCAGACGACGTTTCTCGTAGATACAGCTGAGGGAGCAATTCTTGACTTACACTGCAGCACGAAGTGGCCTGACGAAACCAAGATCGGCCCGAAGGTCGCCCTGCGGAACGCGGGCGACCTTCGAAGCTTGGCCGCTGACAAAGGCTATGATGACATGAGCTTCCGTGAGGAGCTTCGAAACGCCGGGATTCGTCCGCTGATAAAGCACCGTGTTTTCGCTCCTTACGATCACGCACACAACGCCCGAATAGACGACGAGCTCTATGGTCAGCGATCACAGACCGAGTCCGTCAACTCCTCAATCAAGCGCTCGCACGGCTCCGCCGTCCGAGCGCGTGACTGGTTCCGCCAGTTCCGGGAGATAACGCTCATAGCCGGCGTTTACAACGTGGAGCAGGCAATTGAACGCTGAAACGCCGAAATTCGCCGGATTCAATTGAGCCGTTTGCAACTGATGACGATATATTAGGGCCGGATGTGTACCGCGACGGCCTGCCGCACAAGGAGGATGACGACTAATGGCTGACTCAGAAGAAGAGTACAACACGAACATCATCCACGAATCGCTCGGAGATTCGACTAACTTCTGGGGCGACTACACGCTGGGGGAACTTATCCTGTTCCTCATCCCGCCGTTTGGTTTCCTCGTCGCGATGGGGATGCCGTTCGTGCCGGCGGCGCTGTTCTTCCCCACGTTGGCTCTCACAGCGGTCGTCGAAGTATTCCTCTACATCCTGCACAAAGTCCGGCCAGATCACTATCGCCTGACTGAGTGGCTGCGAGTCAAACTGTTCTGGCTCGTCAAAAAGAAGCAGTACACTCACGGCCAAGGGAATCAGGATACTCGGCAGGTCACGCGACTAGAGCGGGTCATGCCCCACGGCATTGAGCGCGTCGACGGAGCGTACGTCGGCGCGGTCGAGGTCGAGCCCGCCAATATGTCGCTGCAGGACGACGAGAAATGGGAGAAAGCCGTCAAGTCACTCACACGCCTGTCTGAATCCCTGACTGGGCGGGCGAAACTCCACGTCACGACGGCCGAAGTCGACAACGAGTCTCACATTCAGGCACACATCGACCGACTCGACGACCCCGATGCGAAGAGCCATTCGATCTTCCGGGGTGTCCTCATGGAGTTCGTCAACCGCTACATCGACGACAGCGGCAACGTTGAAACTGAGACTGAACTCCAGCGGAAGTACTACATCGTCGTCTGGGTCACTGACGACGACATTCACGACCTCCAGATGAACAGCGACTCTATCGCGGATTACCTGACTGGGATACCGGTCATTGGGCGGCTGTTCACTCGGTTCGACAGTGACACGCTCACTGACGCCGAGCGAGAGGAGTTCAAAGCCAAGAAGCTCCACGACCGGCTCGAAACCGTCGACAGAGCAGTCAACAATATGTTCCGGTGCCGTAGTCGGTCGGTCAGCCCCCACGAACTGGCGCACTTGACCGATGACTACTGGGCTTGTGAAACGCGGTCGGAACGCGAGTACGAAGAGGCGGCCTCCGTCTCTCCGGTGACGTACTCCGCGCGAGAACTCATCAAGCACGGCGAGGGTGCCGCAGCCCATGACGCTGCGGAGGGCATGGACACCGACGACGTCGGTGGGACCGACTACGAGGTCGACGAGACCGACTTCGTCTCCCAGTTGCATAGGCCCGGTGAGAACCACCGGTCACTGGTCGCGCCGACGGATATCGAATGGGAAGTTGACCACGCCCTCATCGACCAAGAGACGTATACGCGGTGCTTCTGGATCGAGACGTATCCCGAGCATCCGACGAGTGGGATGCTGGAGCAACTGCTGCTGGATACGGACCTCGCCGTCGACGTCTCAATCCACATCGACCCATACGACGCTGATACAGCAGTGTCGGTGATGAAGGAGTGGATTTCTTCGCTGAAGATGCTGCAAAACGACAAGGGAGAGCTGGAAGCGGAGGATATCGAACAGGAGGTCAACCAGGCAAAGTACATCCGGCAGATGGTCCGGCGGAACCACACGTCGCTGTTCCGTGTCGGGGCGTTCATCCGCCTCACGGCTGAGACCGAAGAAGACCTCCGGAAGCAAACGAACCGGCTCGAAACGCTCCTGCGAGACTCGCCATCGAACTGTGGGGTCAAGCGAACGACCCGCCGGCAGGAAGCAGGACTGGTGACTGTCTCGCCGATCGGGGCCAACGAACTCGGCCAGAATCGGCTTTCTTCGATGACTGGGGAAGCGCTCGGGTCGCTGTTCCCGTTCTCGTCGAACTACCTCCGGATGGAGGACGGCATCGAGTACGGACTGCACGGCCACAACGACTCCTCACTGTTGATCGACCCGTGGGAACTGGAAACCGGCCACTCGGAGCTTGTAACCGGGATGCCCGGCGGCGGAAAGACGCACGGAACGCAGGCTCGGGCGATGCGGATGCTGAAAAAGCGGTCGGACGTCAAGCAGATCTACATCGACCCGGTCGGGGATATGCATGGCAGCGCGAAGATGCTGGACGCAAAAGACCATCACGATCAGCGGTGAGACGCCGCTGAACCCGTGCGAGATGCATCCGACACCGCCTCATGTCCTCGAACAATCGCCGGATATGCAGCCCGTCTCCGCCAAGAAAGACGAAGTGTACGGGGTCATCGAGAACTTCCTCCAATCTCGGGATGTCGATCTGGAGATGCACAGCGGCCTCATCACGTTCCTGATCGACACGATATTCACTGAATCGGATATCGACCCAGCGGACCCGTCGACGCACACGCCGGAGAACTCGCCGGACCTGAGTGACTTCCTCGAAGTCGTCGACCGCCTCCAGGAAGAGCCAGAAATGTTCCCGGGAGCGACGACGGAGTCCTCCCAGCAGAAAATCCAGCAGTACGCAAACGAACTCTCGATTGCACTGCATCCGTTCCGCCCGGGGAGTACCTTCGGCAACCTCTCGAAAGAGTCGGACCTGCGGCTGATCGACGACAGCAGCAAGGCCGTCTATCTGGACCTCCAGCAGGTCGAAGGCTCGGGGAGTGGCCTCGGCAAGCAGTCGTTCATTATGCAACTGCTGTTGTCGACACTGTACCAGCAGGCGAAAAAGGCTCTTACATAACTCAGCGAAACACGTTGACGACGAAGCAGTCAAGAAGGCCGTGTAGTGGTGCTCCAGCGAGGTTTAACGTCCGTACGAACCCGTAGGTTCGGACGGACTGCTCCAATCCAGGCTTGGAGAGGCCGCGGAACTTCTGTAGCCATGGATTCACTAGCGACCAGAGGCATTCGACTTGGTTGATGTGGACGCCGTCATCAGTGACAAATTCTTCGGAGTGAACAACGGTCTGCTCGTTCTTGTAGACGAGTGGCGCGTACCCGCGCCACCCGTCGTGCCAGACCTCATCCAGTTTCCCTGAGAGAATCTCTACCTCATCAAGTGCTGGTTTGAGTTCTTCCGGTTGAGCACCTGGCTCGGCGCGAATTACACGAAGTACATCACGACAGGCACCGATCAGCGTCATGGTATCGCCAGGTGCTCCTTCCCACCGTGATCGCCCCCCTTCCCCAGAGCCGCCGCGGGAAAGCCCATCCCGCGGCGGCGTCTGTCCCTTGTAACCAGAGCACTTGTGGCCGGTTTCGTCGATCTGAGTTGGGCCGTCGATAGCGTGTTGGATGCGCTCCCAGACGAGGTAGAAGCCGCGCTGGAAGGCGGCTTCTACCTCTCGAATCGTGGAATGAACCGTGTCGTAGACCGCTTCGAAGAGCTGGGTGATTTGGTGGATGCTGAGAAGTGTGTCGGCATAGAGGACGAACGCAATGACGATTTCGCCAGGAGAGAGAGTGCGGCCTTCGAAGGGCGTGTTGCGGGTGTAGGAGAAGACATAGCGGCAGTTGGTGCACCAGACCCGGGGACTGCCGTCCCCGGACTGGATGGCGGTTTCACCACACTCCGGGCAAGGAGCTTGTTCCCATGCCTGCTTACAGCGCCGCTCGATTTCCTCATCGAGCGGCTCTGGGCGCAACACTATTGACGTGAGCTCAACAATATCCTGTAGCATCCCGCCGAAGGCTGTTTGATTGTACATAGCAACTAGCCTACGGCGGGATGCTGTAATTCTCGGGGTACTGTTTCACTCAGTTCGGTAAGAGCCCGAAAAATATGCAGCAGAAGGTCGAGATCATCATCGACGAAGCTCACTACCTGTTCAACGACGACGCAAATCTGGAGTCGCTGAACCAGATTGCTCGCCACCAGCGCCACGCTGGACTGCGACTGGTGATGCTGTCTCAGACGCTCTCTGAGTTCGAGGACAAGGGAGCCGCTGAGGAAATCGCAGGAATGTGCCCGATCAAGGTGCATCACCGCGAGCCGGAACTGGGCGACGAAACCGCAACGAGCGCTGGGCTAACGAGCGAACAGCAGTCCTACATCCAGCACGCCGAAGCCGGCAAGGAGTCGCTGGGTGACGGACAGGGCTACTCACAAGCGCTGGTTCGCGTCGACGAACATGGCGATTACCCGCTGACGATCAAGACGTCGTGGGAGGAAAAGCAGATCATTGACCTCGACGCTGACGCGGAAGATGCGCTCGACGTTGTTGCTCACGAGGCTGACTCCCGCGCTGCTGATTTCGAAGAGTTCGTCCATTCCAAAGCAGTCGAGCAGGAGCTAGCGAATCGTGGATTGTCCCCGGAGAAGGCTGAACACGTCCTCAATGGACTCAGCGAAGACGAGTTGGTGGACGTGGTGTCTGTGGCCCTTGACCAGACACAGCCAGAAGCAGTTGTCGCTGACGGTGGTATCGAGGCAGAGACTGATGCGGAGTTTGACACTACGGAGTAATTCACATAGATGAAACAGTTACAGTTCGGTTGAGTGCAGAGCAGCGAAAAGAGATCGTGAAGCAGGCTAACAAAACGGGAGAAGGGGTTTCAGAGTACATTCTGAAAGCTACGGAACAGCGTATATCTCGTGAACTACAGGAACAGCGTGCGGGGGAACTAAATCTTGGATCGGAACTGGACTACATCGCTGATGCCGTCGTCGAAGACGTTGAGGAAGCAACAAACGTTGACACGGAGCAGGAACTGTTCTACTCGGTCGCTCTGTGGGATTTAATAGCCTCTGAGTTCCCGGCAGACAAGCGCGCTACTGCGATGGAGGAAGCGACAGATAAACTAGAGGAAGAGGTTGAAACCATCCGAAACAAGGAGGGTCAGGAATGACTGAGCGACGCACTCTACTCCAGATTTACACGACCGAAGAGAACAAAAAATTGTTTGCGCTCTTGTGAAGCACGTTGTTGATTTTCAGAGGGCAGCATCAAGAGCATGTTTGAGCGCTTCGTCACCTGGTTTTCTGTAGAGTTCGCAGCGGAGCTGAAAGGCTCTGAGATACGGTGTTAGCTTGTCCTTTGACACTCCTCGATGGGGCGAGAGCCACCGTCGCGTCAGCGACGCGTGGCTCTCGCAACCGTTGACGTGTACTTCGCCATCAGCGGATTCACCGTCGCCGTGGACGACGTATTCGCGGGAGAATGCGTCGTCTTCTTCGAGCGGCTCGTACGCTCGAAATCCGTCCGTATAGACGGTCAGCGACTCCTCATCGTGGTCAGCAAGCAGGAGTCGAATAGTCGATTCACCAGCGGATTTCGCTGGCACGACGTATCGATCGTCCGAGCCACGATCGACCAGCGTGAACACCGGCGGTTTGTCGCCGTCGTACGAGCCTCGTCCACGCGTGGACAGGCCACGCGAGCGCGACTCCTGGTCGCGCTCGCGGCCTTTGAGACCGGCAGAGACGTACACTTCGTCGATTTCGACCGGTCCAGACAGTGTGATCGAAGGCGCGTCGAGCGCGCTGGCGAAGCGCTCGACGCGCCGTCTCACCGTTCTGTACGAAAGGTCGAGCTCCGCCTCGATCTGGCGAATACTCGTGTTGAACCGTAAGAACACGTAGATCGTGAAGTACCACTCTTTCAGCGAGAGCTTCGAATGAGCGAAGATCGTGCCGGTCTTGTCGTTGAACGTCCGGCCGCAATTCTTACACAGATACCGCTGATACTCCCGATAGCTGCCGTTTCTGACCGCCAGGTCAGAACGGCAGCGGGGGCACTCGACGCCATCACGCCAGCGAACCTGCTGCAACAGGTCCGCTGCAGCCGATTCCGACACGAACCGGCTTATTGGGAACATATCGGGCACCGCTGGCGCGGTGCCCTTGCCCTCTTCGACTTTCAGCCGCAGCTCTCGCTATCAACAATCTCCTTCGCAAGAGCGAATTGTTTGACCAGCTGGCTGACGCCGCGGGGACATCCACCTCCGAATATGGACACGAGGTCATTCGTCTTTAGCTAAGACTCACACCTCGGTTGTGTAGCGGTAGCGAGCGTCTCTTGTAAGATCGGTCGTTGTTGGTGGATCTTCTGAGCATCCTCGATCAGCCGCTCCAGCAACGGCGGTGGCGAGTAGCCGAGGTACTCACCGAGTTCGTGGAGGATGAGCTGGGCGTGCGACCGGAAGGTCGCCGCCCAGCGTTCCGGCGGAAACACGATCTCATCGTCGGCCTGCTCGGTGACCAGATCCAACAACTCTCGGCTCACCAGCAGTGACAGCAACGCAGCGTATAGTAGAATTTTCACGACATCAGGGTTGTTCGTGTCGAATTCGTCCAGTTCGTACTGCGTTTTCAACTCACGGAACAACGTTTCTACCTCCCATCGACACCGATACAGCGTCGCTAGATCCGCCGGGAGAAACTCCTCTCTCGGCAGATTCGTGATGTACAGGTGGTAGTCGTCGGCGTCCTCGTTGCGGACGCCGACGACGCGAAACCGCTTCGTGTCCAGCGACCGAGTTCCCTCGTACTGGCCGCGCTTGAATTCTGCTTCCACCTCTACGTCGATGTACTTCCGCGAGAGATCATTGACCACGTCGTGGATCTGCTTGCCCTCCAAGGGAATGGCGCGGCCGCGCCATTCCCGTAATTCCGCCGTTATCACCGGATTTGCGTTCTGCTTCAGCCGACTCACAAAGTAGCCGTCGTTCTCGTCGATCAACGCAAAGCGGCGGTATTTGAAGTACGCCCGATCAAACAGAACCAGTCGTCCTTGCAGCCACGATCCCGTCTTGAACAGCGCGCTGTCGTGCGTTTTCTCATCAGTCACATCGATCCGTTCAATCGTCTGGTCGGTGGCGTTGTGGAGCAGGTGGAGCTTCGCTCCAGCCTCAGTCGATCACATCGACAGCCGCGTAACCCCGTTTGATGACGGTGAACCAAACCGAACTAGCTGTGGAGCATCTTCGAACCGCTAGTGAGCATGATTTTCGGGATGGACCGTCGCTGTCGGCGGCGGACTGCCGCCGACGCGACAGTGTCACCACTGACGACCGCTGTCCGGACAGATGGACAGCTACCGGAAGAACCGGTCGTCAAGTGGCTGGTTCGCTGGAACAGTCCTGCGGACACCAAGTGCTGTCCAAGCTGCGCGGAGCGTCATTTCGCAAAACTCCGTGAACGACCACTGCAAGAGGCGGCGGCCCCCACGGCGGGGCGCCGCCACGTACCTCCAGTGGAGATATCGCCAACTGTTCTGAAGCAGTAGGCTCACTACAAACATTACCAACCGCAGTCCAGCATCCTGAGAACTAGTGAAAGCGAGGCTCTGCTTGGCTAATCGGTAGCTTGATTCGATGCCGAAGCGCTTGCTGTAGTGCTCTCGTGCATCTCGTGGCGTGTCGATAAAGGGCGCGTCAGCGGCGTAGCCGTGACGCGCCACCCCGTGTTCGTCGTACCGTCCCTGCTGGTACACGCAGTCGATGAACACAGGGAACTCCACCTCGCCAGCGAGATCGTGTTCGATCTCGCGGCTCCAGCCTTCGCTGAGTTTGTTTTGAATCGTCTCACCCCACTTGACGATCGGCATCACATAGGCGTAATTGTGCGCGTACAGCAGCTTGAGACAGGTGCTGTTGTAGAAACCCCGATCAAGGTAGACGGCCTTGACGCCGAGGTCAAGGCCGTCAAGGAGTTCCAGGAACTCGGCGAGGACATCGCTGGTGGTTTCGCCAGCGACGAGCTGGCGAACCGCCAGCGTGTACCGCTTGTTGCGTACGCGCACGTAGAGCGTCGCATAGGCGTGAAACGTCGTTGTTCCACGCTTGGCCTGTGAGGAGTACAGAGCCTCAGTTTCGTCCTCATCACCGTAGTAGGGATCGAGGTGGAGGTCTGCGCAGACCTCCACCGGTCGATCTGGCAGTGTCGCAAGCGCATCTCGTTGTAACAGTGTGTCTCCAACCGCCTCAACCGAATCAAGCTCAAACTGATCGGTAAGATGTCCACGCACGGTATTGGCGTGCGGTGAGTCGTCAGTCGTTTCGCAGACGTGGTTGATTGAGGTCCCGCCGGCGCTGGCGCCGGCGAGGACCTCGCACAATGTCTCTGTCGTGACCTCTACGTTCTCGTCGAGGTCTACCGTGAGCTCCTCTTCGAGACTGTTGACGACAAAATTAAGCAGGTGCTCTTCCTCTATCTCGCTGTCTGCTTGGGTTGACTGCACATCCTCTCCAAGCAGACGCTTACTCTAACCCGATGTGATCGACTGAGCCTGCTCCTCGTGGCGGGCTTGAAACTCATCAGAGAGGAACTCGTGCAACCGCAACACGGTTCCATCAGCGATCATCACGTCCCTGAATCGGTCGATATCAGCGTCAACAGCATCAGGGACAGCGACCTCGTCGAGCGCGGCCTCGACGAGGTCGCGGAGATACTCTGCAAGAGTAGGCGTCAACCGGTGATAGAAACCGCCAGAAGAGATCGGTTCGTCAGCTGTAGCGTTGTAGCAGCGTCTAAACCCAGCGAGTGTTCGGCTCTCGCCTGCGGCGAAGCCGAACACGAGCGCCCACACGAGGACAGGAATCTGAAGCTTGCCCTCTCGCTCGACCACGCCGAGTTCCTCGGCGTGCTCTTCGAGGAACTCGGAGGGAAACAGTGTAGTGAGCCGACGCATGATTCTCGACGAGGAGGTGTCAGTGTGCACAGCGGACTCCTCCTCATTCCTCTCGAAAAGTAGCCTCGATAAGCCGCTGCTGTCACGTGGTTCGTCTCTTAGCTAAAGACAGATGGGACACGAGGTTATCGAGGACTACGTTGAGTGGGAGACTGGAGAGAGTCAGTATCAGCGGTACAGCACTAACACAAAAATCGAAGCTCTGCTGGAGGAGGCAAAACGCGAGGTGACAGAGCTGTTAGAAGAATTTGAGTCTGGAACAATGGAGGAGGTAAAAACCGTCCAAAAAGTCCGGACGGCATACACCATCGCGATCTGGAAACTGATTCAAGATGACTACTCAGCTGAACAGCGACGGCTTGCGCTGAAATTTGCCGGCGAGCATGTTGGGAGAGATCCAGACATAGAATCGCAAACACCAGACGAGGAAAGCAACCCTGAGTCAGATGCCTCGACCGCTGCTGAATCGGCAGGTGAGAGTGCATGATGCTGAAAACAGATTATCAGGAGGGTGGTGCAGGGAACCTCGTCGATTACATTCAGCGTGATCGCGAACAGGACGCCGGCGCGACGGTCGACCTCCGAAACCCCGCCGGGCGAGAATTGTCTGACTCAGAGGTGAATCGGTTTGTCGACAAGAGCCGCGAGTTCGGATTCCAGCGGCATTTAATCGTCTCGCCAGACCCTACAGGACAATATTCGCCAGAAGAAGTCCGTGATAACACTCGGGAGCTGGTGAATAGCGGGCTGGCTCAACAGCCGACAACCGACTGCGTGTATGGTGTTCACCGAGACACAGAGTTTCCCCATGCACATATCGCGGCGACTGGCGAGCGTGCGGAATTAGAAATGGGTCGGGAAGATATCCGGCAGATGCGCGAACAGGCAGCGACCGCGTTTGAAGAACCCGCTCGAACACGCGACCCAACGGCTGCCCCTCGCGATGCTCCGGAGGACATCGGTCGGGTCGTGGATGAAGAAGCTCGGGAGCAGTACCACGAGGCAGAACTGTCGCTGAACCCCGAAGCAGAAAAAGCCCTCAAGCGCGCGACTGAGAAGGGCCAGCAAAAAGACGCCGGACAGCCCACGGCTGAGAACGCGAGCGATGAGCGCCAAACTGAGCCACTCTCAGAACGTGCTGCGGAGAGAGCCGAAGAACAGGCGGCAACTGAACGCGAACCCGAAGTTGATCTTGAACGCGAGCAGGAACCCGAACGCGAAGTCGGGTGGTGGCAGTGAGTTCTAGTTCCTCTGCACCACCGGGACAACGCTCCGGAGAGGTTCCGAATAGCCTCAAGTACGACAACGTCGTCGGGTTCGTCTGGGCCGGATTCATGCTGTTGTTCCCGCCGATGATCGTCGACAGCGACAAGGTTCTCCCAAAGCGGTTCTGGGCGTGGCGCTACATTTACTTCGGCTTTGGACTGATCAGCGCGGCGTTCTTCTATGACGTCCTTGTTCAGACACCCAGCGCAGCGCTGTTGTTCCCGTTCGCACACGTTCTGGCTGCCATCTCGGTCGGGACATTGTTCGCTGGCTTCACTGTACCCGGCCTGTCACTGCCGATGGTCTCGTACTCGACCACGGTAATCCTGTATGCTGTTTCAATCGGCGTCGTGTTCTCCGGGGAACTACTCCGCCGAACGTCACCGGAAATGCTCGCGATGAACCAGTGGGACCACGACGACGGGGAGTCCGTCGTCCCGCTGGAAGAGGTCTCTCACGAACACGAAGAGGCCGAAATGCCGTTCACGCTCGATCAAGATGTCTCTACAGCCGTCGTAGGCGAGACTGGAAGCGGGAAAACCTCGATGATGAAACTACTGGCCTACCAGTTCCCGTACTACAGCGACACAGCGGTCATCGCTCACGATACCGGCGAGGACTTTCAAGCGTTCTACGAGGACTTGGGCTTTGAGGTTCAGCGCATCCGGCACGAAGATAGCGACGTAGTCTGGAATCTGTTCAAGGACGCCGATTCAGAGTCGGACTTCCGCGAGGTCGCCGGCGCGATCTTCGGCGAGGCCGACGGCCACGACCCATTCCATCGGCCTGCCAAACAGACCTTCGCGGAGATGCTGATGTACCTCCATCTCAGCGCGAAAAAGAACAATCGCCGTCACGCGCTCTGCCACGCCGATATCGTCTCGCTGCTCAACGAGGGTCATATCGCGCTCAAGAAGGCACTCGATGAGTTCGACCGACTAGACTCGGGCCACATTGACCCTGATAAAGGGAAAGGCGCACAGAACGTCTACCAGACAATCAAGGAGAACGTCGACCCCGTGTTCACCGGCGACTTCGGAGACTACGGGGAGTTCTCCCTTCAGGAGTACATCGAGAACCCGGAAGGTCGGGTCCTCATCATTGACTCGAACCCGACGGAACTGGAAACGCTCGGGCCGATGTACCAACTGCTCGTGGACTGGTCCATCCGCTACGCGATGAACGCCTCGAACCCGACGGTCCATATCCTCGACGAGATTGACGCGCTGCCGGCGCTCACTCAGGTAACGAACCTCACGGCCCGAGGTCGGAAACACAAGGCCCGGGCACTAGTCGGTGTACAGACAATCGGCCAGCTCAAAGACACGTATAGTACAATCTCTGGCATTGTCGGCAACTGCCCGCAGGGCGTTTACTTCGGTCCGGGTGACACTGAGTCGACGGACCATTCGTCTTTAGCTAAGACTCACACCTCGGTTGTGTAGCGGTAGCGAGTGTCTCCTGTAAGATCGGCCGTTGCTGATGAATCTTCTGAGCGTCTTCGATTAGCCGCTCCAACAACGGCGGTGGCGAGTAACCGAGGTACTCGCCGAGTTTGTGGAGGATGAGCTGGGCGTGCGACCGGAAGGTCGCCGCCCAGCGTTCCGGCGGAAACACGATCTCATCGTCGGCCTGCTCGGTGACCAGATCCAACAACTCCCGGCTCACCAGCAGTGACAGCAACGCAGCGTATAGTAGAATTTTCACGACATCAGGGTTGTTCGTGTCGAATTCGTCCAGTTCATACTGCGTCTTCAACTCACGGAACAGAGTTTCTACTTCCCATCGACACCGGTACAGCGTCGCTAGATCTGACGGCAGGAACTCCTCTCTCGGCAGATTCGTTATGTAGAGATGGTAGTCGTCGGCGTCCTCGTTGCGGACGCCGACGACGCGGAACCGCTTCGTATCCAGTGACCGCGTTCCCTCGTACTGCCCTCGCTTGAATTCCGCTTCGACCTCTACGTCGATGTACTTCCGCGAGAGGTCATCGACCACATCGTGGATCTGCTTGCCCTCCAAGGGAATGGCGCGGCCGCGCCATTCCCGTAATTCCGCCGTTATCACCGGATTCGCGTTCTGCTTCAGCCGACTCACGAAGTAGCCATCGTTCTCGTCGATCAACGCGAAACGGCGGTACTTGAAGTACGCTCGATCGAACAGAACTAGCCGTCCTTGTAGCCACGAACCTGTGTTGAACAGCGTGCTGTCGTGCGTTTTCTCGTCCGTTACGTCGATCCGTTCAATTGTCTGGTCGGTGGCGTTGTGGAGCAGGTGGAGCTTCGCTCCAGCCTGCTCCTCGTGACGGGCTTGGAACTCATCAGAGAGGAATTCGTGCAACCGCAACACTGTTCCATCAGCGATCATCACGTCCCTGAATCGGTCGATATCAGCGTCAAAAGCGTCTGGAACAGCGACCTCGTCGAGGCCGCGCTCGACGAGGTCGCGGAGATACTCTGCCAGCGTCGGTGTCAACCGGTGATAGAAGCCGCCAGAAGAGATCGGTTCGTCAGCTGTGGCGTTGTAGCAGCGCCTGAACCCAGCGAGTGTTCGGCTCTCGCCTGCGGCGAAGCCGAACACGAGCGCCCACACGAGGACAGGAATCTGAAGCTTGCCTTCTCGCTCGACCACGCCGAGTTCCTCGGCGTGCTCTTCGAGGAACTCAGAGGGAAAAAGCGTGGTGAGCCGACGCATGATTCTCGTTGAGGAGCGAGGGTTGTGCACAGACTTCTCCTCCTCATTCCTCTCGAAAAATAGCCTCGATAAGCCGTCGCTGTCACGCGGTTCTCATCTTAGCTAAAGACGGATGGTCGACGGACTTCATCCTTGACGAACTTGGCGAGAGTCGACAGTATGACCGGTCCGAGATGGTGTCGATGAGCCACCAGGGGCGCGGCGAGAACCCCCGAACACAGGCTCGGGACACGTACAAAGAGAAGGACAAGACGCCGGTCACATCCGGCCTGCTCCGAGACTTCCAGCCCGGTGAGTGCGTTGCCGTCTCTCGGACGACGTGGGTCCACGGGCAGTCTTATGAACTGGCGGACGTTCGCGATAGCCTTCCGGCGCAAGGTGCGGAGTCGCCGGGCAGTTCGGAACCGGAACCCACCGAGGATGATACCGACATAGAGAGTGACAGCTGGTTCTCGTTTACTCGGGCCCGACTCGACGATGTGCTCTATGGGTCACTTGGTGAGACCGAAGATGATGAGCCCAGAGAGAGTGGCCCGGATCGTGACCCCGAAGTCGAGCCGACCGTCGACGCGACAGACGGGTTGGGCGACGACGAGTCGACCGACCCACTCGACCAGACAACAGCAAACACTGCCGTCACGTCTCCGGACACAGATCACCCGAACCTATCAGATTCAGAAGATGAGTATGACGGTGGCGATCACGACCAGCAGTCCGACGACAACACTGGCGGACTCTTCTCTGAGCCGGACCCAGATCCCAGCTTAGGAGGGACGGAATCTGCCGAGCAGGAAGGTGGTGAATCACCCACTGAATCAGATGCAGAGGGGGACTCAAACGAGACTGAAGAGCGGGACGAAACTGAGTCGAAAGAGGAAGAGCGCGACGTATCTGAGTTCATGTAATCCGCCGTTGTGAACTCGTTCCCCTGTATAGAATATCTAATACTTTTGTGCTGTTCTGTGACTGTAATTCTCTCTACGCCGCTGGTAAGAGTGGATTGCAAGAACGTCTATCTCCCATTCTATCAAATTTCGACACTTACCTTTATTGCTACCATTATACCGTTGAAATCGCAAGACTGCGGCGGTTTTCACCCGGTCTGAATCACCGGCAGTGAATCACCACCCCCGACTGACACAAACCCAAATCGCAAGATGGCGGTCGAATTATTCACCGAAAACCGCCGATGTAACACACTCTTTATTTTGTCCTTTAGAGATTCAGTCGTGAGGCGGGCGCTGGAAGCAGCGGTACATAAGAAATAGAACATAAGAGTCGGTGACGAACAGCGGACTTCAGGTAGAATAAAACCCGCCCACTCAGCCCCGGCTATAACTATTGGAGAACAGATATATCTCACCTCACTCCCCAGAGTCCGACCGGGACTGCACATGGCGGGCCAGCCCCACCGAGTGTCATGCGAGTCCACTGTGCCACGCACGTCGCCGGCCACGCACGTCCAGGGCCACGCCGATCACGACCACACTCGAGTTGAGCCAGCGCTGGCAGACCCACGCTCGACCCTCGCTCGCTTCGGCCCTCGTGGCGCACAACCCGGCAGCCACTGGCCGGCGACCACACCACTTTGTCCGGAGCTTTGTATCCGAATCCCAACAAGTACAACACGCCTTGTTTTCGCACTCTCCAAATACCGTAATTTAGTGCGGCATTCAGCCGGGGGACTGTCCGATTCCCGGCGGGGATCGCGCCCGCTACTGCAGGCACGAGTGGACCGGCGTGAGGCGCGCGACCGCGCCGAGCGCAGCGCCCCGTCGTCCGAGTGAGCACCAGCGAACGAGGACACGACAGACGAGCATCGCGAGTCTGTCAGTGGCGTCGCGCGCTGGGACGCTCCACCAGCCATCCAGCCCCAGTTGCGCCCCGGCCGGCAGACCCACGCTTGCGATACACCTGGCACTCTGTGGGACCAGTACCTCGACGTGTGCCAGCTGGAACCACCCCGACCCGGAGCTTTTTGAGCGATGACGGACAAATGTGCAACGCACCGTTCTCATGTCACAGCCACACCTTTCTCCAGAGCCACAGCCATCCAACCAGCGTCAGATTCCGAGTATCGAAGCGATTGGGCCGGTCGTCGACGAAGTAATCGACATCGCCCGGCAAGAACTCGATGCACCGCGGTCAGTGAAAATCAAAACATGGGAGGATCGCGAGTTTCTGGTGCGTGTCAAGCACGGCTCAGCACCAGGCGTAAACACCCGGTATGGATACGAGACAGCAATCCAGTATCACAGTGATCGGGAAACCGTCGAAGCCTTCCTGATCGAAGAGGATACCCACACTGATGAAGCAGAACGCCTCCTGAAGATGGAACTCGGAACGATACCCGATCCAGTACCAGAAAAAATTGGGGAGTAGACGACTGATTTACTTGTCTGTCAGTTCTCGATGGCAGTCCTCACAGACCTGCTCGTACTCTTCATCGCGCTCTGGGTCGTAGAAGGACCCGGCGCGAAACCGCACGGGGTTGTATCGGGTATTGAAGACTTCCTCACAGCGTGGACACTGGACGTCTCCCATTCGAAATATCACCTCCCGGCGGCCCTGTCTGGCCGCCACCTGCCTGCGGCCACACAAAATTGAATCAAGTACTGTCCGGGACACCGGGCCCAGAAAACAGCTAACCAACACGAGCGGGGTCAAACCGATTAATGTGGGTTAGAGCAGGTTGGCATTCCCACGCTCGTCGCTGATTCCGAGCACAACCACATGGTCGGGTCTGAGCTTGTCGCGTACTTTTCGAGAGAGGGTCATAGAAATATGCACAGCTGATTTACTTTGGCGCACCCTGGCTGAGGAAGTATTGAGATAGAGAGTGTATGAAAGCCAGTGCAAGATATAGAGCTTCTATGCAGCAACAGATAGCGTCGGAAATAGAAGCCTGTCGAACCCCGAAATTCAGTATCCACTAGTAGGCACACCCCGTACTCAATATATAACTTCACCTGATGTGCGGCTATCTGATGTTGATACCTGCCAACCGCCGAGCCCTTATACAAAGAGAATAATATGGGTTGGAGACCCTGAAGCATCCATATCCGGCTAAGAAATACGATGAAAGAGATAAAGTGATTCGGTGCTAAGGTGTAGACATATGCTCACCCCCGGAGACGAGGAATCCCTTCTTTTGGATATAAAAGAGGGAATCCAGTATGCACTCTATCTCGGTAAACAGGAGGGGCGATTTACTGAAGACGAAATCTATCTCGATAAGATCCGTCTGAACAAGCTCCAGTATATTGTTAACGAGGACCGCGACTTGGGGCTAACTTTCGGCTGGTTCAAATACGGTCCTGCCCCAGAGGATGTTACCACAGACACCGGAGTAGCGTTAGGTCCACAGCCGGGAGATGACATCGCACACTTAGAGGAAAGTAGACTGCCGAGCAAAGACCATCTTTCGACAGAAGCATTTGCGTACTATTTCCTGAGAGAACTTGACGACGAATTTGATAGAATCGTGACTACAGAGGAGACGAAAGTCTACTTGGTAGACTTCTACGATGAGTATGCGCCAAAAGATGAGTATGCCACTCGATTTACTGATTTATATAAGGCCAGCGCACGCCTCCAACAAACACTTGATGCAATTGGGGGCGGGAAAGATTGGCATCAGAACTCGACAGAGTTCTATTATGAACTGGACAAGAAGTTCCTTCCGGTGAGTGAGGAAATAGCGAAGCTTGACTCCTTGGAACACACTCTAGAGCCGCTTGAAGAATACCGGAAGTTGCTGACCAGTATTATTTCAGAAGCTGACGCAGAAGAGGAACTATCATCGAGCCAGCAAGCCTTTATTAATAATGCTATTCGGAAGTTCTATAACACAGTCTGGGACTTCGTGGGCCAAGAAATCTCTCTTGAGACGATGAGGGGAGAGAATGTTGATGAGCTTCGTCCCAAGGTTGAGACGAATGCGAAAAAATACCGGAACGGCTCATGGAAAGCCGAGCTCAACTCTCTGGCAGAGAGGAGAGAGTCAGTAGGATTGGACCCAGAAATAGAGGATATGGAGAAACTAGAGTCGGGGGGAAACGGAGAGGATGATGAGCAGTCGCTAGATGAGGAAATGGTTAAACGCGTCTCCGAAATGGGTGCAGAGGTGATTAGCAATTGAGTTTCCCAGAATACGGGGACCTCATTCACGTTGACTTTACACCTTCTGAAGACTCCGAGCCGGGCGAATTTGAGGACCCTCATCCAGCAGTTGTAGTCCAATATACGAATTCCGATGACAGGGCAGTGGTCGTTGCCCCAGTTTCATCGCGTGACAAACAGAGCTTCTCTCGTGAAGTCAGACTTCCTGGAACAATTGATGGGCTAGACAGTGACTCAGTAGCTATTCTGAATTTGATAACCACTGTATCATTTGAGGGGCGAGTGAGACCGGAGGGCGATGATTCGGATTCGTGGCGTCTCGGAAAAGTTCCGCCGCAGAAGATGGAAGAGGTCCAAGAAAAACTTGAACGTCTGTTCCGAATTTAGCTATATCACAAATCGGTAGATATTCTCCCGATAGAGGTCTTCGATGTTTTCGTAGTAGTTTGGAAATAGAAGCCAATTGGATCAGTATTTATTCTTTCTTGACTGATCGCCGCGGATATACTTCACCAATCAACTGTTTGCGTTTACTTCCATCTTGTGCTGGCTGTGAGCCTTGATCTTGCACGCAATCTTGACAATACTCGAACAGATAGGCCTGAGAACTATTCTATGAGATGCTCCTCCCGCCGCTATCTCAGATACTTGACTCCAGTAAGGGCCACACGCTGCAGACGGACTAGCGAAAGATCGGTTCCCGTCCACTTCCCGGCGGCAGGCCGGGATCGCGCCCGCTACCGCAGGCACGATGGACCGCCGCGAGGCGCGCGATAGCGCCGAGCGGAGCGTCCCGTCGTCCTCGTGAGCGACAGCGAACGAGGGCTCGACAGACGACCAGCGGGAGTCTGTCGGTGGCGTCGCGCGCTGTCGCGACCCACCAGCCACTCAGCCCGGTTTCTCCCGGGCCGGCTGGCCCACGCTCACGCACACACCAGAACATCGGCTCTCTCACAGCCCCCACCAGACTGACCCACGTCGACGCGCTGGTGCGGTGGCGTGCCAGTCCGTGCGCGCGGTTGTCTCGCCGCCGCCCGGCTCGCCGGAGGCGGCGGCGAGGCCGCGTGCGCGAGCACCGTCGCACCGCCCGAGGAAGCCCCCCGCTCGGTGGGGGACGCCCCCGGTGTCGGGCGTCAGTCGGCCGTCTGTCCGTTCTTCACATCCCGGTAGGTCGAGGTGAAGACCGTCACCGACCCATCACCTTCGTTCTCAGCCTCGTCGTCTGAGTGGACCATGCCCTGATGGGTGGCGGCCCCATGCTCAGTGTCGAACAGGTCCGAACACTCTGGACAGCGGGCCTTCCCGAGCGTCACGGCGACCGCGCGGTCAGAATCCCGCTCGTTGGCCCACTGATGGGTGTCTGATTCTGCTTCCCACGACGCCGCCGTTCGACTATCGCCGGACGAACCGAACGAGCCGCCCCCGTGTCCGGTGGGCGCGGGACCGTCGCCGCGCTCGATGATGCACATGAGCGTGTCGCTCGTGACCGCCACCGTCTTGATACCGTTGTAGTCGTCGGGCTTGCCTCCGGAAATCCGAACTCTGTCGCCCTCGCGGAGCGTGCGCACCATCTCGCCGCCGTGCATGGACTTGCCCCAGACCGTGACCTTCGCGCTCGTTCCCTCGTCGTCCTCGATATAGAGGACTTGGTACTGGTTCCGCGCGTCTGGCTCCGCGATGATGTGGGTCACTTCGCCCTCGACCGTACACTCGTAGCCGTAGGGGCTCACTTCGTCGATAGGCGTGGGAGTTGCCAGTTCGTTCTGGGCCTCGTCCAAGACAGTAAAGGAAGCCTCATACAGGCTGTTACAGTCGCCCATCTGCCCGGACACAAGGGCCGCGAGTCGGCGGCCTGCTGCCGCTCGTGACAGACTGGTCTTGTCTGCCAGCGTCGCGGCCTGCTGGTTGACTCGCGCCAGCGTGTCGCGGTCCATCCACTGCCGGGGGTCAGCCGGTGAGCGGAACCCGTCAGCCCGTTCGGTTTCGGCGTCGGTGAGCTGGCGAGCTGAGGCTTCGCGGTCGGCACCGTCGACGTGAGCGCGTGCGACCTCGGAGTGTCGGGCTTGCTCGGCTTCGCGTCCGTGACGTTCTTCCTGCTGTTCCAGCGTTTCGCCAAAGCGCCGGTCCGGACCAACCTCGGTCGAGCGCGTCCAGTCGTATGCCTCCTCCTGCCGGGCGTAGAAGTTGCCACGGCTATCGCTCCCCCGATTCATCCTGAAATCGAGTTCGTCGCCGTTTTCGGTCTCTGCGACCGCCTCTAGAAGCTGTTCGGGGCCACCCTCGACGTGAGCCGAAAGGGAAACCGTCTGATTGCTTGCCGATGCTTTCTTACCGCTGGAATTGCTAGCGTACATTGTCTTTCGACTTCGCTTCGGAAAGACACTTGTCGGGTGTTCCCGCACCCGATTTCTGCGGCGTGAAACTGCCCTGCCAGCGCCGCGTGCGTCGTGTCTTTCCGTACGTAAAGCCATGGGTGCCGGCTACTTAAAGGCGACGGACCATTTGTATTGTTTCAAGTGCAATATTCGGGTGTCTGCGTGGTTTCTAAGCGTCGTCTTGTGTTTCGCGTTTCGAGGGAGAATAGTATATAAGGACCGTAGGTGGTTGACACCCCGGCGGGCGGTCCCATCGTGTGCGGTTGCGGTGAGCCAGCATCCCGCGCGGCCAAGCGAGTGCCGGATGGGTGAAAGCCCGGCAGCGCAACGAAGTGAGCAGCCCGGAACACAGCGACTGCAAGGAGCGTCCTCGTTCCGGCGAGGGAGCGCCGGCCGCGAGGGTTCCTCACCCGGATCGCGCGCGACTCCGACGCGTGCGTTCGATTTTGCTGTGCTGTGCCGTAGCAGTCGGGTGGGACTGAAAGGGGCACGCCGCTGGCGCTTGCCGTGGTCGCGTCAGCGGCCCCTATCCGCGTGCGGTTTGCGCGGATATGTCGCTGAGCGACTGCCAGCGGCGTGGGGCTTTCAAGGTGTGCTGGTCCGACACCGAGTTTGCCGTCGCGATGTCGCTCGGAGTAGTGCCGTCGAAGCTATCAGTCCCGCCGACGTCAGCAGTCCCGCCAAAGTCAGTCGTACCGCCGACGTCAGTGCCACGAGTCCTGCCATCCGAACCGCCGCCTCCCTCGGCACCGTCACGAGTGCCATAGGACTCGACTCTAGGGCCAGCAGTGCCAGAATCCCCTGCTCGCCACACACGAGACACACGCCACCCGAACCCTCCCCGCCAGCCCTCGGTCCACGTACCGGCTCCACCAAGAGCGAGCGTGCCGCCCAGCGGCGGCTGCCCGGCGGTCAGACGACACACCAGCCAGCCACCCGTCTCTGCCCGGCCGTCAGTCCCACGCCGACACACACCCGTCTCTCGCGCTCTCAGCCCGCCTGCCAGCCCCACGCTGCTATCCACCAGTCATACCTCTGTTTCGCCCGGCCGTCTGCCCCACGCTGCAAGGGACCGACTACCAGCGGGAGTGCAGTCGTGTCCCTCTCGTCTCCAACCGCGTGCGACTCCGATATGTGGCGTCTATCTTGGTGAATCCCCCTTTTCCATTTTTTAGTTAATACTCATAATAATACTATTAGAGCGCGATTTTTGGTCGTATTTTGTCTCAAAATTATATTAGCGCGCCGAAAACCACCGATATCAGTGTTAGTCATCGCAGGATTTGACAAGTGCTGGTGCCTCAACTGACGGGATTGGTTCTACTACTAGTTATAATTGTTATCTAGAGTATTATTATTACTATTGATGTTAATAAAGGAAGAGTGATTCGCGCACTTCCCGTTGCACCACATGGAGTAAACTGGATACGACACAGTGGACAGTAGGAGTGGTGGTCCATGACCAAATATCATGAGAGCACCGTAAGAGAGGGGTCAGACAGAAATCTGTCTCTAAGAATCGGTGGTAGAGGATCTGCTTCTCTTACCTTTGTCCCGAAATAACCTTTCTACTGCGCCCTCATATCATTAGTTAATATTCCAGTTCTTGGACTAGTATATTGAGGGAGATTAGTCTATTTGATGTTATAATGCATATCAAACTCTCATTATTTCATGTGATTGAGTATTGAAGTTATCGTGTAGCAGAAACAAAAGTATATTGTAAAAAACACCAAATAAAATATCACTACGTCCACAATTGTAGAGGCACTATAATGTTGCTGCCATAGGAGCGTGTCATAGAAAGCGCCACATGCAAAGCAGCAGGGTGCGGAAAGTGTGTCCAACACAACCGCGACCCTGCAGGACGTAGGTTCGGTTAACGACTTCTTGAATGCGGCGGCTACCGAGACAGTACCGCTGTTCGAGCATCTTGAGTTCGAGTTTCTGCTGGAGTACGACGTGTTCGCCCCCTCGGGGCGGGGGCGAACACGAGTCCATGAGCCACCAGACCTCTTTCGCGGCTTTCTACACTGCTACTACAAGGATGTATACGGCACACGTCCAGTCACACGAGAACTCCAGCACAGCCTCGTCTGGTACTACTGCGGACTCGACAAACCACCATCCAGAGACACAGTTGACCGGTTTCTTACCGATCTCGAACACGTCATCGATGATGTCTTCAAGAGACTCGTCGAGCAGGCCGCCTGCCGGGGCCTGCTCGACTCGACGTACTCCATCGACTCAACCCACATCGAAGCGGTCCAGTACAACGACGCCGCCTCGTGGAACTACGACCCAACAGCTGAGGAACACTACTACGGCTTCGGCTGTACGATCGTCTCGACCGGTCCAAAGATTCCGATAGCAGCGGAGTTCACACAGAGCAAACAAGCGGATCAAGAGACGGCGATGCGCGTCACGTGTGACGCGCTCGCCGTCGATACACCCATCTGGATGCTTGGAGACAGCGCATACGATATCCTCGATTGGCACGACCACCTGCTGGCCGCAGGGGTCGTGCCAATTGCCCCGTACAACCCGCGAAATACCGACGATCCGCTCGATATCGAGTATAGGGTCGAAGATCGTATCACCGAACACAGTGAGGAAGTTCTGCTCAAACAGTCCATCTTGGACGAGACGTACAACCACCGGATAGGAGTCGAACGAACTAACGATGCCGTCAAGGACTGCGGCCTCGGGCACGTCCGCGCCCGAGGCCGCGTCCACGCTCGAACAGAAGTGTTCGTTGCGCTCTGCCTACGACTCGTCGTTGCAATCACCAACTACGAGCGAGGAAACGAGCCGGGCTGTGAGATGCTATGAGATGGATTCTATGACACGCTCGCCATAGAGTAGATAATCTCAGAGTGATAATCCATGTGATAGCTGTGGTGACTATTAGAACTAAAACTTTTATTGGTAGATGTTCAAACTTGGTTGTATCAGCCCACACCTCTTTGAATGTGGAAATTATGTTAGGCATAGTTATTGATTAACACTGAGCCCTATAAAATGCATCTTGGCTGATGAGTTATACTTTGGTCAATCCTAGTTTTTTGATGTTAGAATGATGGTGGTACGGCATGCATTCCTTCCTCTTTGCTATACAGCGTCATATCATCTGTATCGTATTCTTTCCAACCTCCGGTCACGTAACAGTACGTGTATGGAGTATCCCCGAAATCCACTTCTTCAAATACTAGGCTAATATCATCTTCCTCAGACACAAGCGCGAGTGCAGTCGTGTCCCTCTCGTCTCCAACCACGCGCGACCCCGACGTGCGCGTCGTCACTCCCCGGAAACGCAGACCAGCGATTCTACATAACTCGCTGGTGGCCCTCCGTACACGTCACGACAGTCTCGGTCTTGACGATGTCTGCGTCACACTCCTCTCTCGGGCATGAATCAGGAGTCTCCGACATTCGTGTTCCTCACCCGCCAGGAACACACAAAATCGGGTTCGACGAAAACTGACTGCCGCAGCTCTCTCTCTCAGAAGTGGACGTCGGCGGGGACGATCCAGAGGGTATCACTCTCGTCCAGAAGCCGGTCAAGCTGCGTCCGATCGCGAATCCCGCATCCATGTTCCTCGTACAGTGCAATCTCTGGACCCTTGGCGGCCCCGACTCTCTGGAACGCACATCGAGCGAGGTCTTTGTCGCGCATAATCTCCTCGTCTGAAAGCTCGTCGAGGGCGTCTTTGACCGTCTGGAGATTACGCTCGAACGCTGACTTCGTTGTCTCCCAGCCATCGCCAAGGAGTTCTTGCCCGGCCTCGGAGTCGACCGGAGCCGCGGTCGGACGCTCGCCCCACCGGGATTGGCCTGCGACAGTGGAACTCTCGTCGAACGTGACGTAGTAGTCGAACACTGCGTTTGAGTGCCTGTCGACGCCGACCAGGTTGTCGAAAACGCCTTTGCCAGCGGCGAGTGCTGCGTCTGCTGTCGATGCCTCAACGAGCGCGTAGATGAGCATATGCATTGGTAGATCGTGACCTGCCGGCGCTCCACGCACTGCAGTCAGTGCGACGCCGGCACCCTCGTCGGCGCACACAAAAGTACGCCACACGAAGCCGGTCTGACATCGAGCCCGCTCTAGAAGCTGGCGTCTTGCTTATAGGAGGCGAGCGAGGGACTGCTTGAGACGACCCTTCACGCCGGATGTTGTGAGCACTTCAATCTCGACGACACAAGAACACAGTAGCAACAGCTCGCCACACGCGGGGCACTCTTCGAAGTCACAGAGCCGATGATGTATCTCGCCGTGCTCGACGCCACACGCAGGACACGACTGGTCGCGCCACCGTTCGAGGTCGACGGTAACGGCCCGTTCGTTGCTTTGGAGGACTTGCAGCTTGTACGTGAGATACTGGCTGCCCTCTCCCCACGGGATCGGGTCATGTGCTTGCCCGTCGACGTAGTAACGCTTGTCGACACACGCCGACGCCGACGGTGGCCGGCGGCAGTCGGGACAACACATCTATCTCTCACCCCGTGGACGTCCCTGAAACACCTCGCCACTCGTCTGTGCCTGCCGGTGTTGGGCACGAATGTCTGGTTGGTCGTCGGCTTCGGTGCTTGAAGACTGTTCCTTAACGGACTGCTGTTCGGTACTCATGTTCGGGAAACCCTCACCCCATCGGCGGACACAAAATACGGGCGAGTACGCGGCCGACGGGGACTCAGGCCTCAGCGACGTCCCAGACAGAGAGATGACCGCTGGAACAGACGCCGGCGTGACGCCCGACAGCCATGCAGGGCCCGTACTCTCCGTCGACAGACGCGATGCGCTTGGCGTCGAAGATCGGCGCGTCGCACTCGTCGGTTCTGCAGGTCATATACTGAGACGAGTCACTTGACATCACGCATCGCCCGCCATCGCTTGGTGACGGAGCTCACTTTCGTCTGGTAGATCCCAGCCGTGGTACTCGCGAGCGATGTGGCGTGCTCGCTTGACGTTGTCCGCGACGCCGGCTGGGATCTATCTTCGTGACCAGGCAGCTTTTTCGGGTGGCTTGGTGACCCGACGCCTAGGTGTGCGTGCAAGCGAGGTGAATGTGAAGCGGTCCGATAATTATAATATAGTTGACTTCTTAGACTGAGGATTCAATGAGTCTCTATCTATGTTGCTCTATTGAATAGCGCCCGCTGAGCGAGGATTGAGCGGCCCCGACTCTGAGATCACGCGGCCCACCCACTCACGAGCAAACTTGGATTCGACTTGTCCAGATGACCACCGCTATTCAACAGAGCGATCTATGTCTGTTTGGAAGGATTGAAGTAATGTAAATAAGATCCAATTAATAACTATGAGGCCCGGAAATAAGAATTTTTCAGAGTTAGATTTACAGGGGGCTGACTTCTCCAGCCTTGACCTATCTGATGCCGTGTTCTCCAATAGCAATCTGGAATCCGCTAATTTTGAGGGTGCAGAACTAAGCAATGCGGATTTTGAGGGTGCTGACTTATCAAAGGCAAAGTTCCGAGACGCGAATCTCGAGGACGCAAGCTTTCGACATGTACGTGCAATTAATATAGATCTCTCACAAAACGACTTGACTAACGTTGAGTTGAACCATGGTAATTTCACGCTGGGGCAGTTTGAGTATTCAGAGTTGAATGGAAAGACGATATTCGGAATAAATTTATACAATGCAAATCTGCAAAATGCTCTGATTGGAAAATCTATGTTTGTTAATGCTTCACTGGTTGATAGTAACCTATGTGAAGCGGACCTCCGACAGACTACATTCTACAAAGCAGATACGCTCTTGCGAAGGAGATTGTTGATAGCGAGAGCTGCGGCTGAAAGTCGAAGAGGGCAAGGGCACCGCGCCAGCGGTGCCCGATATGTTCCCAATAAGCCGGTTCGTGTCGGAATCGGCTGCAGCGGACCTGTTGCAGCAGGTTCGCTGGCGTGATGGCGTCGAGTGCCCCCGCTGCCGTTCTGACCTGGCGGTCAGAAACGGCAGCTATCGGGAGTATCAGCGGTATCTGTGTAAGAATTGCGGCCGGACGTTCAACGACAAGACCGGCACGATCTTCGCTCATTCGAAGCTCTCGCTGAAAGAGTGGTACTTCACGATCTACGTGTTCTTACGGTTCAACACGAGTATTCGCCAGATCGAGGCGGAGCTCGACCTTTCGTACAGAACGGTGAGACGGCGCGTCGAGCGCTTCGCCAGCGCGCTCGACGCGCCTTCGATCACACTGTCTGGACCGGTCGAAATCGACGAAGTGTACGTCTCTGCCGGTCTCAAAGGCCGCGAGCGCGACCAGGAGTCGCGCTCGCGTGGCCTGTCCACGCGTGGACGAGGCTCGTACGACGGCGACAAACCGCCGGTGTTCACGCTGGTCGATCGTGGCTCGGACGATCGATACGTCGTGCCAGCGAAATCCGCTGGTGAATCGACTATTCGACTCCTGCTTGCTGACCACGATGAGGAGTCGCTGACCGTCTATACGGACGGATTTCGAGCGTACGAGCCGCTCGAAGAAGACGACGCATTCTCCCGCGAATACGTCGTCCACGGCGACGGTGAATACGCTGATGGCGAAGTACACGTCAACGGTTGCGAGAGCCACGCGTCGCTGACGCGACGGTGGCTCTCGCCCCATCGAGGAGTGTCAAAGGACAAGCTAACACCGTATCTCAGAGCCTTTCAGCTCCGCTGCGAACTCTACAGAAAACCAGGTGACGAAGCGCTCAAACATGCTCTTGATGCTGCCCTCTGAAAATCAACAACGTGCTTCACAAGAGCGTTGTGAGTAAGGCAAAAGGCCGATACAGCGCTTCAGGAGGCTCCCCAAGGCGGGTTTCTGGTGAGTGCGAATAAGTAAGATTATGGCTCCCGGACGTGGCGGTTGATTTGACAGGATGCACGATCTGAATAGTTTTAAACGTGATATGTTAGTCGTGATCGCAGGCATGGATAATCCGAAGGGGACAGAACTCACCGCCGAGTTGCAGGAGCACTATCCTGAAGAGATCACAGCCGGACGCGTGTATCCACAGCTGGATGACTTGGTCGAGAAAGGGCTTGTCAAGAAGGGGAAGAAGAACGGACGAACAAACGAATATCGGCTGGCAGGGCGTGGCGTGCGAGACCTCCAAGATCACCGAGAGTGGGAGAATCAGTATCTGGCTCCGATTGACGAGCTATCCACATAGCAAGCAGTGACGTGATTTGGCATGGGCAGTCACTCGGTTTCGTCGGCATCTGCCTCTAAACCCAAAAATTTCAAGAATTCTGTCCGTTTGTGATCAGTCACGAAATCAACCAGTGCAGGGTAGAACTCGTCATTTTTCGATATTTCTCCATCATCAGCAAGGACAGACTGTGCGTTGGCCTCTTGAAACAGCTTGGAGATGTCATCTTCTCGGTCGTCACCGAGATACATCGTAACCTGATTCCGATCTCTGACTGGGATCTCTGCTTTGGGTCGAGAGTTTGCTGCTTCTGCCTCAGCCTGTCCGGTTTCTTCTTCTGCGATTTCAGTATCTTCAGCGTCCTTGTCGCTACTTTGATCTTGATGATCGCTGAACCGCTCTTTCAGGTCTTCACTCATTGTTTATTTCCTCCAGTAGCTCTGCGATGCTGAGATAACAGTCGCGAAGCTCATTGATTGGGTCACTATCCCACGGATAACCCGCGTCGTCTGGATCATAGGCATAAATTGATGTTTCGTATTCGATAGCGTGTTCAATTGCGTCTCTGTCTGGGACTGAGAGAACTCGATCTTCCCCGAACGTCTCAGTGAACCAGTCCTGCATATCTGCTGCGATGGAGCCTTGTGCTGGGACTTGATTTAGGATGGCTCCAATAGCCCTAATCTTGACCTCGAACTGGTCTTCTAGAGTCTCTACTTCATCAAACAAGATCTTAAGCGACTCCTGAGCGATAACATTCGGCTCGCTTGGGAATAAGACGTTCTCTGCAGCGAGAAGTGCAGCATCGGCGAGCGGCCCAAGATTTGGAGGCGAGTCGATCAGGACATAGTCATAGTCGATGTCAGAGCGGTTGAGAGCGATTTTTAGAGACTCAAAGCCTCGCCGATCAGTGTACAAAGACTTCTCGGCAAGGAAATTCCGCATATGCGCAGGAATAATGTCGTACTCCCCACCGGAGATGATGAGATCATCTAATTGGTCGAATTCCATATCTCCATCTTGGGTTAGGACATCAATCAGTGCCTCCGCGTCTTCATTTGGGTTGTCAGAGAACCGTCTATATTGCTCTTTATGCCCGAGTTTGAGCGTTAAAGCTCCCTGCGGATCAGCATCTATTGCGAGCACGTCATGGCCACGTTCAGCGAGTGCGCCTGCCGTGTTGATCGTTGTCGTTGTCTTTCCGACTCCCCCTTTCTGCATACCAATTGTGACTCTCATGTACGCACCTCTCGAAATTTTCGAAGTTTGCGAAGTTTTCGGGCCATTCGTATATGTCGTATATTACGCCATGTACATAAATTCCAGTGCGACAGATATAAGACATATATTGCGCAACTTCCGTAAGACTTGGAAGTTGCGGAATATCCGTAATATACGTAGTGTCCGTAATTTCCAGCTATTTCGAATAGTACGGCTGTCACTGTCGAATCAAGCGTAGCTAACTGATACTTACCCTACCCCCATCGGAGTCGAGTCCGGGTACTAGATTTAGCGTCTCAAGCAGTTGTCAACCACTTTTCGGACACCCACACACCGTCTTCGAAGTATCCTCCTGGATTGGTGTTTGTGGAGAATAGTCGATAACCAACTCATGCGGTGCAGTTTGAGGAATAATGGATAATTGAAACGGTAGAAGATAAGATATTAAATTGACTATTATAGGAGATAGATTTAATAAGAAGGGAGAAAAACCAAACCCGTATCACTACTTGAGTAATAGTATGAACAGACTAAGAATCATCAAGAGCATCGTAAAGTATGCCCATAACTCCACTACTCGCTTATTTTAAGCAAAGATACTTCGAAGACGGTGTCTCTCTCTCTATCCATTCTGATTATGCTTCAGAACAACTTATCCGTGGAACCGGCCACAAAGATACTTCGAAGACGGTGTGTGGCCCCCCCCCTATGTAGATATGCTAATCCTCCGCAAAATTGCGCTTCTGTGCCTGAATCACTCGGTTAAGGCCATCTTCGTGGTGACTCAAATCAGCAATACGTTCATCTTGCTCTAACCGCTTCTTGATTTCTCCGGGGTCACGCTTGAACTCATACATCAAGTACATCCCCCCACCTTGTTTTCCGCCAAGGCTTTTCCTCTCGTGATCGAGCTGCCCATACGTCCCGACCTCACGGACATAGTTGTTGAACGTCTCCCGTGTCCGTCCATCTGCATCAAGCACATCCGTCAGAAACTGGTACACCGGGAACGCCACCCGCGATGACGCCGTCGTTGACCCACTCTTCCCGAACTCCGCCACCGCGGCTGTCGCATATAACGAGATCTTCTTCTGTGTCGTCAGCCCTTCCACAAGCTTGAGAGAACGGTCAGTCTCAACATCCTCTTGAGCTTCCCGAACGTGATTCTCGGTCACAGTCAGATCACCGTTCTCATTCGCGACGTCGCCTGCCTTCCGAAGAAGATCAATAGCTTTCCGAGCGTCTCCATGGCTTTGAGCAGCGAAGGCAGAAGTCAACGGGATAACGTCCTCGGATAATGCGTCCTGAATAAATGCGTCTTCCCGGTTCCGGAGAATCTCCTGTAGTTGGTTAGCATCGTAGTCTGAAAAGGGAATGTCCCGTGGGTTGAACGAACTTTCCGCTCGTGCGTCCAGGTTATTCATGAACTCAGGGTCGTTGGTTAGTGCAGCTACTGATACCTGAATATCGATGCTCTCAATGCTGGCGCGGCTGAGTTGGTAGATTAAATCCGAATATGCGGGTTCGCTTGAAGATGACCGCCGACCGAGTAGCAAGTCAATTTCGTCTAAGACAAACACGACAGAGTCGTATCCTTCATCTAGCAGATCGTAGAGACGGTCATACTTCGTACTCGTAGAGACGCCATGCCGTGCGACTCCGATTTCTTCGTTGAGGTCATGAGCAGCTTCACGGACAAGTGCGTACACGGCTTCGTCAAGACTCCTGAGATTTTGGCAATTAATTCGGAGTGTACCGAACTCATAACCCCGATTCTTAGATATGTCTCGGATTTGCCGTGCAACAGCGTCAAATATCAGCGATTTCCCTGTTCCTGCAGGACCGTAGAGTAGTAAGTTCGGTGGGCGGTTTTCATTCAGAACCTTCCGAAGATTAGAGACGACAGTTCTCAGTTGATCGTCACGGCCAACAATACGGTCTCTGTCGATAATCGTGTCGGGCTCCACTAGATTCCGATTTCTGAACACTGACTCCTCGCCTGCCTGTTCAATCATCTCCCGCACGGTGAGTGAATCGTCAGTATCTCCCACGTTATTTCCTGATGAGTGGCCGCTGTCAGTCATATATCCCGATGTATCTCCCAGCCACATAAGTATACTACACCACGTTCGAAGTAACATCTCACTATTCTTGGCAACTGCAGTCTCTTATACCCGGAATATCGTTATCTACTAAAATAGAATTCATGCACCGTCTTCGGAGTATCATTGGATATCCAAACACACCGTCTTCGAAGTATTATCGTCATGTCCACAACAAGAGTGAATAAAAAACTCATACCATTACTTGGATGAAAATTATGTTGTTTCTTGGAGGTCAGAATCTGAGGCCAGAAGTTGAGACTGGTCATCTCAATGCATACGGTTTTGCGATCACCCTTCTCCCCAGTTCAGCCAGTAATCCACGAACGGGCTGAACACTGTGAGGATCCGAGTTAACGACACAGATTTTTGTAAGGCTCGTAAGATATCGCTTACGTGTTCACGCGAGCCAACGTCCCAACTGAACATGGTGAGGACACCAATGAGCAACTCAGAACAACGGATATCGACTGAGACAACACTGCAGTTACTGACTAAGCAGGAGCGACGACAGATCCTCCGTCACGTGGCTGAGGCGTCCGATGGAACGACTGTCGACAAACTCACGCAGCATCTGCGAGGGTTAGATTCACTACAACCAGACGGTAACGGCCCCACGCGATCTTGGGATAGCGACCTTCATCACCTTCACCTACCGAAGTTACAAGAAGCAAACGTGCTCGAGTACGATACTAACCGAGGCACCGTGCATCGGAGCCGAGAGTTCCAAACTGTTTTCTCCTTGCTTGAGGTCATCGACGACCACAGAAAAGATACATCGCTAGCTAACTCCTGATTGCTCATTTGCTCAATAGACTGCAGAACTTATCCGCTATCTTCTTCTCTAGAGTTCCTCTCGACGTGGACTTCGATACTTCCATCCCCGCTCATCGAGACAGCGGTGTCTGCGTATCGGAAGGAGATTGTTACTGATGATGGCTGTCCATTGAGCAGTGTATCGAGTGCACTGGCATCGATCGTCTCGTGCAAGGGTGGCAGGTCAGTCATTTCACGATTGGTAGCCGCTGCGACTGCTTCGACGGTCGCAACACTGGGGCGATCCGATTCCTTCCAGTTATCACGCACTGTAGTGGAACCTGTATCTTCGCTTTCGGGTTGATCGGCTGGACCTGAGCCACTTTCCTCATTTGTATCGTCGTGCATTTTCCATCACTGGTTGTGGTAGGGAGAAGCAACAGCAGCGGAAACCGCTATGACTTCAGGTGTCATCTCTACGATCTGGGCTGGAATAAAATTGTTGTGATTGTCTGAGTGACTGCTTAGTGTTCATTCGCGGTTGTTGGCAAGCTGCCAGGCGAACAGCGCTTTCGGCACGACAACAAGGCTGTTGCTCTGCCCCGTGCCCCAGATAGCGGTTTCGTCGGAGGGCTCAGGTGAGTAGCCACCATTGGCGCCGACGAGCACACTCACGAGCGTTTTTTGTTGGTCTATCATGAGTAGGCGACCAGCAGGCGTATCCGACCACTCCCACGCCGATTCGAACAGTTGCGCGTCAGGGACGTCCTGTTCGAGCTGGGCTTCGACGGATTGTGACATCTCTGCGAGCCGAATTGTGACCCCACGGTCGCTGGCGGTCGAGAGGGATTCAGCGATTTCGTCGGTCAGTAGCTCTTCGGCAGTCATGTAAACGACCTCATCATCAGCAGACGAGATGAAATCCACTACGCGTCCGGTCACGGTATCCCGGCCGGTTACCGTCCAGACACCTTGCTGTTCAGTGCTACGATTCGCTGATGCAAGCCGGTCGAGCGCGTTTGTCAGAACCGTCACCCGGTGGTCGTACTCCTGTTCGAAGTGACGGCCAGCCGTCTCTGTCGAAATGGCCCAATATCGCCGGGGACTCGACTGTTTCACGTCGACGAGACCGCGGTCACGGAGCTCGTCAGCTGCGTCGTAGACGCGAGTTCGGGGGACATCGGCAACTTCACTCACGTCCTGCGCAGTCCCTTCGCCGAGACTGATAAGTGCGACGAATGTCCGGGCGGCGTAGGTACTGAGGCCGAGTGCTTTGAGCTGTTTGACGGCCGTAGATCGTGCTTGGTCGGATAGGTCGTCGGACATTGACTCGTCACCAGTCTCGTGAAACCCACCGTGGTGACCGTCGAGTTTCCCTGTCAGCTCGTGTTGGATGACGCGGCTCCATCCCTCCGAGAGTTCCTGCTTGATTGTCTTTCCCCACCGGACGATCGGCATCACGTACGCATAGTTGTGGGCTTGAAGCAGCGTGAGACACTTGCTATCGTAGAATCCTCGGTCCAGATAGACGGCCTTGACCTCAGCGTCAAGGCCGTCGAGGAGACCAAGAAACTCAGCGAGGACACTGCTGGCGGTGTCGCCGTCAACGAGACGGCGCACCGCCAGCGTATATCGCTTATTTTTCACACGCGCGTAGAGTGTCGCATAGGCGTGGAACGCTGTGGTTCCACGCTTTGCCTCTGAGTGGTAGAGGCCATCTGTCTCGTCCTCGTCACCGTAGTAGGGCCGCAGGTGGAGGTCTGCGACGACCTCCACCTGCTCGGGGAGAACCTCTAGAACGTCCTTTTGCAGGAGTGCGTTCCCGACTTGTTCAACCGACGTTAGCTCGAACTTCTCGCGGAGGTGGTACAGAATCGTGTTTTGATGGGGAGAATCTTCGCTGGTCTCACAGAGTTCAGATACCGAGGTCCCGTCGGAGCAAGCGCCGACGAGGACCTCGTAGATATCCTCAGCATCGATTTCAGCATTAGCGCCAAGACCGAGATCAACTTCCTCGTCAAGCGGTTGACGAGGAAGTTAAGTAGCTGGTCTTCGTGGATTTCACCGTCTGCTTGCTTGGTATTAGGCACATCTTCAGCAAGCAGACCTCTCAGCTAACCGGCTTCGTGAAGTACTGACAGTAGGTCAAGTCGGTCAAAGACGTTGTCAACGACGTGTTCGAGGTCGGTGAGAAAGCGATTGGCCGCGTCTCTCGACGGCGGTCGATCGAACCCGCAGCTCAGCCAAACGACCGTGTTCCGAAGCTCTCGCTCAACGGGACGAATCCCGTAGATGTCGTGGTAGTAGCAGTGGAGGAAACCACGCATCATCTCTGGAGTTTCGTGATCGCGTGTTCGCTCCGTCTCCGCCGGGGCAAACACGTCAACTTCTTCGAGAAACTCCGAGGAAGGGTGTTCAAACAACGCTAGCGTCTCGGTCTCCGCGACATTGAAGAACAACTCTACTGAAGGGTCTCCTTGCAGGGAAGCTGAACTCATCTACCTCAGCGTTCACCCTGCTCTTTGGTGTGCCACTCGTTTTATAACACCCCCCTAATCAACTATACTGTCCTGTATAGCGACCGCGCACCCCGACCACAGCCACGACGCCCTCGGCATCAACTTGTCCTACAGTAAGGATTGCTGACGTATCTCTTTGGCATCGACATCCTGTGGAACGATAGAGACGAAATTCACAGTTGTAACACGCAGAAGTCCACCACTAGGAGCGGGTCGCTGACTCTACAAATAGCTCTGTTTGAATATACTCAATAAGATTCTGACGTAGCTGCTGGAACGGCGCACGCTTTCGAGTTGACCCTTGCATAAGTATTCCATTTAGTATTGCCAATATGAACTCAGCTGTTTCCTCCGGCTCAACTGGCTGAAATACTCCCTTATCAATCCCTGCGTCGATAATTACCGCTATCTGTTTGACGAAGCGCTTGTCTGTCCTTGTGATACGTTCTCTATACTTAGTATCATGAATCGCTTGGGAGCGCAGTTCAATATACGCTGCAAGTATTTCACCTTTCGCTGATTGTTCCTTCTGTGTTATGCCCTCATCGAGAAGGACATCGACAAAGTCCAAAAGCTCTTTTTTTGGCTCGTTGGTTGAACTAGATTTACAGAATTGCTCTAATTCATCCAATAGGAAGTTGAAAAACGAGAGGAGGAGGTCATCTTTATCAGAGAAGTGGTGGTATAAGGTAGACTTGCTGAAATTGAGTTCACTGGCAATCCGTTGAATGGATAGCTCCGCATATCCATACTTTTTGAGTGCCGAAAAGGTAGCGTACATAATAGCGTCATAGGTGTCTTCCGGGTCTTCGGCAAATGGAACTGAATCACTCACATGACTCAATCATTATAGTTAGCAATAAAGGTACTTCGCTTGTCACCGCCTGCACCGTAGATCACCTTGGACCAATTCCAGAGACTTTTCGTCTGGCATACACTGCAGACACGTATAGCCGTCCACACGGAGCGCAGTCGGCATGATTGGGTATTCAACGGTCCTTTGATTCTAGAAAGATCGGACTTAACAACACGCGGGAATATTCAAACGCTCTGGAAGCCGTGTTGTCACAGCGTGACGGGTGTCGCGTATCTGGTTACTATGGGGGTGTCATAGCAGTACTTCCGAGGTTCAGCGGTTTGACATCTTCCTCCGCGTGAACGCGGAGGAATCCCGAGGTTGGGATATTAGGGTTTGGAGTCTACCACCTCTCGTTGCGGTTGGAATCCGCAGGAGAGGTCGTACAGGTAGACTCCGGGCTGTGCCAACCAGCCGGTACTCCTATCCCCGGACAACTGCCCGGTAGACTCGGAGTTACTTTCCTCGTCGATATCCAGACGGATGTTTTCCGCCCCGTTCACATCCGCGTTGAACGCCGCATCACACGACTCACAGACGTACAACCCGCGTTCGACACGCTGACTGTCGTCCTCTCTTCCACAAACGCAGCACGTTTTACTCGTGTCGCGTTCGGACACTTCCATGACCTCGATGCCCTCAACCTTCGCCTTGTATTCGAGGATCGACGTGAAGCGGTCGAACGGCCACCCGTGTAGGTCGAGGTTGCCGTGCCGACCCCAGTTCTTCGACTTGGCGTTCTCGTCCTCGCGGATGCCTTCCAAGTCCCCGACATTGATGCGACCCACACTACGCTCGATACATTTCTCCACGATGTGTTTGGCGAGACTGTGGAAGAAGTGGGTGCGGCGTTCCGACCATTTGTGATGAAGTCGCGTGGCCCTGTCGCCACTGCTGTCGTCACAGTTGGCGATTTCTTTCGGGAAGTAGTACCCGTCCTGTTTCAGGCGGTTGCCGGGATAGAGGTCGGCGTCTTCGGTGCTGTAGGCGACAGCGGCGAAGTTGCTGATACCGAGATCGATGCCCGCAGTCTCGGTTCCGGGAGCGTCGGGCGTCTCGATTTCTTCCTTGCAGACGAGGTGTAACTCCCATCGCTCCTTTGTTTGGTCGTAAACAGCACGAACCTGTTGCAGGTTCTCAACCTCGACGCCGGGGCGTGTCTCGTATTCGACAAGGATGTACTCCCACGCTTTCGGATGTTCTTTGTGGTTCGCTCCCTTAGAGAGGCGGACACGGTTGTTCTTAGTGTCGTGGCGGATGCCGTTCTGTTTCCACGTCACCGTACTGAGTGGGTGTTCTTCGTGGACGCGACGACCCTGTTGGTCGTAGTAGTTTTGTTTGCGATAGCCGGGCGGATTGTCCCGTTCGTCATCACTGGAGTACCACGAGTTGAAGGCTTCAGCGAGTTCCTCCAGAACCCGCTGACTGGACTGACTGTGCAGTCCCTTGTACTTGTCGTGACCTTTCAAGTCGTTTTTCAACTCCTCATGGCCGGGAATCTCCCTAGTCTCCTCCCAGACTTGGCGGGAGTGGTAGTTGGCGACGTTCCAGAGTTTGCTGGCACTCCACCCGTGACGGTTGAGCGAGTCCTCTACCTGACTGTAATTGAGGATTTTCGCTCGATGGGTTCGGTGGACTTCCAGCATTCTGAACGTCTGTATAATAGCTTATACTCACTTTTCTTATAAAGACTGGGATTGATAGCGGTGGAATATCCAGCCCTGTCGGAGTCAGTAGAATGTGTCACGGAGTGACGGCGCGTATCCACGGCCTGCCGGCGGCGGTCAGTGGCTGGGTCGCAGGCCGCATCAGCCACAGCTACCGCACACGATGTCTCTCGCCTGCCGCTGATCGAGCATAGGATCCGTCTGATGTCTGGCGATTTTCTTTCTCTCAGGACCAATCAGCTCGGCGGTCGAAGATACTATGTCGTCAACGGTGGCTTGTTCAGGTAGCAGAATTCCCATAGGTAATGACGAATAAACCTGCCATTCTCTCGGGTAAGTATCATTAGTAGAGACAGATGATTTATTATGATCTCAACTAATATCTTATCTATGTCAGGGTTGGGCTCGTATACAACATCGTCAGGTCGAATGTTCGCAATTGCGTGGATTAGCATGGCACTCATTATGTCACTCTTTGTAGCGGTCGCGACAACATTTGATATTCCGGTCCAAGCCATCTATGTGTTCGCTGCTGGCTTGACGCTCAGAGAGATGGTGAGTCTGGCTTCATGGGCCTTTCAGCAGTAGTCATGAACACCCACTTAGATTTAGACATGCTCGTCCCTATGTGAACTACCCTACCCTACTCGCTCACGGCTGACGCCGTTCGCTCCTTGAGGGTAGGGCTTCCTGCTTCCACGACGCGCTTTGCAGATACAGGCATATCCATAGGGAGCGCAGTCTCCACAGGCGTTGATTCGGAGTATCCCACTCCTACGTCTTCGAGGCCGCGAGAAAGAATGTTCCACGCCGCGTTCGAGTCCCTGTCCGCCTCAAACCCGCAGGCGGGACAGGAGTGTTCACGGACCCACAACGGCTTGTCGGTCGAAACGCCACACGACGCGCACTCCTTGGTCGTCCCTCCCGGGTTGACCGCGATGAAGTGCGTTCCTTCACGTTCGCACTTGTATTCGACTAACGAGAGGAACGTTCGCCACGCGGCAGACGCCGTGTTGCGGCTGTTCGACGGCGACTCCATCATCCCCTTCACGTTCAGGTCTTCGACCGCCACAAGGTCGTACTCCCGAGCGTAGTACGCCGAGAGCTTGTGCAAGAAGTCGCGGCGCTTCCGTCGGAGGTCGGCGTGACACTCCGCGACTCGACGCCGTTGCTTCTCGTAGTTGTTCGACCCGTGCTGTTTGCGCGAGAGCTTCCGTTGCTCGCGTTCCAACCGCTCGCGTTCGTCGGACAAGTCGAGCGACCCGACCGCCGTGCCGTCGGTGTCGTGGGCGTACTTGAGTATGCCCACGTCGATACCGACGCACTTCTCGGGGTTCTCAGGCGGTTGGGGCGGTTCACGGTCCATTTGGACGCCGAAGGTGGCGAACCACTCGCCCGTCGGTTCCTTCTTGAGCGTGACCTGCTTGTGCTTTGCGTCGTCGGGGATGGCTCGGTGGAGCCAAATCGGTATGTCCGCGAGTTTCGAGAGTGACAGGACAGTCTGACCGCCCTTCTTGTCGAGCTTGAAGCCAGACTGACTGTACGTGAGACTGCGGAACTCGCGTGGCGGCTTCCACTTGAGTTGACCGACGCCGTAGCCGTTCTCCTTGAGTTTGGAGAGACCTTTGAGGTTGTCGAACAGGCGTTCCACGACGGTTTGGAGAACCTTCGAGTACACGTCGGAGAGGCCGTCCCACCACTTCTTGAGGTCGGGTAGCTCCGACCGTAGCGTGGTCATGGACGGCAGTTCGCCGTGTTCGTCTTGGTACTCGTTGAGACGGTAGAGCGTGTGGTTGTACAGTTGCCTACAAATGTCTCGGTGGCGGTCCAACTCCTCACGGTGGGCGTCGGACGGATTGAGACGGTACTTGTAGGCGTAGTACATTCTACTCGCGTTGGTCCTCTACGTACTGTTTCAGCACATCCAGCGACACCTGCCCCGTCGAGATGAGGCAGTACGAATCGTTCCAGAACGAGTCGCCCCACAGTTCGGTCTTCAGTTCATCCGCGTACTCGTTTCGGATACGGCGGGCGGTCGCGCCCTTGACCGTGTTGATGAACTTCACGAGGTCTGTGGTTGGTTTCGCTCGGAACAGGATGTGTACGTGGTCGTCCTCGCCGTCGAGGTTCGTCAGTTCGACGCCGTAGTTGTCCGTGAACCCGCTGATAACCTCGTGAATGAATTGGGTACGCTCTTCGGTTAGCACGCCACGCCGATACTCAGTCGATCACATCGACAGCCGCGTAACCCCGTTTGATTACGGTGAACTAAACCGAACTAGCTGTGGAGCATCTTCGAACCGCTGGTGAGCATGATTTTCGGGATGGACCGTCGCTGTCGGCGGCGGACTGCCGCCGACGCGACAGTGTCACCACTGACGACCGCCGTCCGGCCCGATGGACAGCTACCGGAAGAACCGGCCGTCAAGTGGTTGATTCGCTGGAACAGACCTGCGGACACCAAGTGCTGTCCAAGCTGCGCGAAGCGTCATTTCGCAAAACTCCGTGAACGACCACTGCAAGAGGCGGCGCCCCCCACGGCGGGGCGCCGCCACGTACCTCCAGTGGAGATATCGCCAGCTGTTCTGAAGCAGTAGGCTCACTACAAACATTACCAACCGTAGTCCAGCATCCTGAGAACTAGTGAAAGCGAGGCTCTGCTTGGCTAATCGGTAGCTTGATTCGATGCCGAAGCGCTTGCTGTAGTGATCTCGTGCATCTCGTGGCGTGTCGATAAAGGGCGCGTCAGCGGCGTAGCCGTGACGCGCCACCCCGTGTTCGTCGTACCGTCCCTGCTGGTACACGCAGTCGATGAACACAGGGAACTCCACCTCGCCAGCGAGATCGTGTTCGATCTCGCGGCTCCAGCCTTTGCTGAGTTTGTTTTGAATCGTCTCACCCCACTTGACGATCGGCATCACATAGGCGTAATTGTGCGCGTACAGCAGCTTGAGACAGGTGCTGTTGTAGAAACCTCGATCAAGGTAGACGGCCTTGACGCCGAGGTCAAGGCCGTCAAGGAGTTCAAGAAACTCACCGAGGACATCGCTGGTGGTTTCGCCAGCAACGAGCTGGCGAACCGCCAGCGTGTATCGCTTGTTGCGTACGCGCACGTAGAGCGTTGCATAGGCGTGAAACGTCGTTGTTCCACGCTTGGCCTGTGAGGAGTACAGAGCCTCGGTTTCGTCCTCATCACCGTAGTAGGGATCGAGGTGGAGGTCTGCGCAGACCTCCACCGGTCGATCTGGAAGTGTCTCAAGCGTATCTCGTTGAAGCAGCGTGTCTCCAACCGATTCAACCGAATCCAGTTCAAACTGATCGGTGAGATGTCCACGGACGGTATTAGCGTGTGGTGAGTCGTCAGTCGTTTCGCAGACGTGATTGATCGAGGTCCCGCCGGCGCTGGCGCCGGCGAGGACCTCATAGAGCGTCTCTGCCGTGACCTTGACATTCTCGCCGAGATCTAATGAAAGTTCCTCGTCAAGACTATTGACGACAAAATTAAGCAGGTGCTCTTCTTCTATCTCGCTGTCTGCTTGGGTGGCTTCCACACTCTTCCCAAGTAGACGCTTCCTCTAACCCGATGTGATCGACTGATACTTCGTGGTGAGTATCAGGTGGTAGTGCAGGGAATACGTCGAGTGTGCTCCCGAGTCAAGGTCGTACTCCATTGGGTTCGGTTAATACTATGCTACCCTACTGCAAAAAAATTGCGACTGCGTGGGCCTGTGGGCCTGCCACCGAATCGTGTATGAGAACTGTGCGGCGCTGTATCCCCTCCCTGCTCGCGCCTCCCGTTCGGTCGGCGCTCGCTGAGGAAGGGGGCTTAGCGCCTACTTTCAGCTAACGCATCACAGACCGTTTTCTTGTTAATTCGCTTTCCAAACGAGATCGTGCTCTTTCCCGTCAGCGCATAGAAACCGAACGAGCGCCATGGGGCTGTCACCAGCGGTTTCTCGATTGTTACTGTTCGGTCGTACGACCACATCCGCTGAGAGTTATCAAACGGCTGTGGCCATGCCTCATCGAAAGAAGCCGAATACGATCGGCTCTTCCTCCTTTGTCTTTCCAGAAGTCTCCTCGCCAAGCGCTTGGTCGAGGCGCTCGGCGAGAATCTCGTCTGCCTCGTCAGGACTCCACGAATCCATCGGTCGTGGTTTGGCGTAATGCATCCCGCTCTCGCGCAACTTCCGGCTCAAGTGAGCTGGATCGTAGGTGACCCCGTAGCGGTTTTTGATGAGTGTGTGTATCTCCCGTGGCGTCCATGGTTGGCCCTCTTCGAGGATATCACACAACTCGGCGAACCGCGTATCTGAGAGTTTCGAGGGCCTGGCGCCAGCAGGGACGCAACCCATACGAGGAACTTACGCGGGTTGTCCACGACAACGAAATGATCTCACGAGAGCAGACTGTGCCGGTTGTTGAGACCTCGGGGTAAACACGTACCTTTTCGTTTAGAATCTGTTTAATACGGTACATCTTTCAGTAGTAGCTATATAACAATTCGGGGCAGGGACCACCCAACAGTCGATGAAGAAAGCACTCATCATCTCCGCTATTGGAGTTCTTGCCATAACGGCGGGATATAATGCTGCAGGTTTTGGAACAATCAATTCCGTGCCGACAACAACAGAGTCACCAACAGCAACTCCAGTATCCCAACCAACAGAGTCGCCAACAGCGGATTCGGCACCACCACCAACAGAGTCACCAACAGCTACCCCAACACCGGCGCCAACAGAAGCACCAACTGCGACCCCGACGCCGACTCCAACTCCAGATCCAGTAATCGTTGAAGTCGGCGAATGGGGGAAGATAGAGCAGAACGGTACAGTGGTTCGGTTTCGAGTGGTTAGCTATGACATCACGGAATCTGTTGAAGAAGCCGATGGAGAGACAGAAGAGCCATCTGAAGGGTATAAATTTGTAGTTGCAGACGTACATATCTCTACTGATCCCGGCAATGAAGTTACGATTCGAAGAGACCAGTGGTCGTTTACTGAACTTACCGATAAGAAGCGCGGCCCTGATGGCGTGACCAACGGAATTAGAGAGCCGTTCCCAAACAAGACTGCATTACAGGGTGATTCGGTTCGAGGAACTATTGTTTGGGAAGTAAAATATCCGTCTGATGGGCAGTTCGAGGTGGAGATACATAAAAACAAAACAGGCAGGGCTGGTAAAGTGTTAATATAACAGAGTAGCTTGATAAGAGTTTTACATATTATCGTGGATAATTTATGCTCGAGAGGGGTTCAAAAACAGTTCTGCTCGGAGATAATTTTTGAGGGCTGACTGTAGTTGTGGAAGTGGTCCATCGTGCCGGGTGATGCTCTGTATAATTATACCATGTAGCATCGCTAGGAGAAATTCAGCGGTTTCTTCGGGGTCAACTGTCTGGAACACCCCCTGTCTGATGCCGGCCTCGATGAGTGCTGCAACCTGCTCAACAAACTGTTGATCAGCTTCTGTGATTGGCTCTCTGTGTGTTGGATTGCGGATAGCCTGTGCTCGTAATTCGATATATGATGCCATAATCGCCGCTTCAGAGGATGGTTGTGGGGTTATATTCCCCTCAAGCACCTTGTCAACTATTTGTGATATTTTTCTTTTTGGATTATTAAAGTGGCTATACTGGCACTTTCCTTCCATCTTATTCAATAAGAACTGTAAAAACGAAAGAATGAGGTCATCTTTGTCGGTAAAATGGTGGTATAACGTGGACTTGCTGAGCTGGTGACGCGCTCGCCGTCGATACACCCATCTGGATGCTTGGAGACAGCGCATACGATATCCTCAATTGGCACGACCACCTGCTGGCCGCAGGGGTCGTGCCAATTGCCCCGTACAACCCGCGAAATACCGACGATCCGCTCGATATCGAGTATAGGGTCGAAGATCGTATCACCGAACACAGTGAGGAAGTTCTGCTCAAACAGTCCATCTTGGACGAGACATACAACCACCGGACAGGAGTCGAACGAACTAACGATGCCGTCAAGGACTGCGGCCTCGGGCACGTCCGCGCCCGAGGCCGCGTCCACGCTCGAACAGAAGTGTTCGTTGCGCTCTGCCTACGACTCGTCGTTGCAATCACCAACTACGAGCGAGGAAACGAGCCGGGCTGTGAGATGCTATGAGATGGATTCTATGACACGCTCCACGGAAGTACAATCACCGCCACACCGACCACGACGGCGAGAAAATCCGGTGGGCGCGCGGCTACTACGCCGGCACAGCCGGGCACGTCTCCAGCGAAACTGTCGAGAACTACATCGACCGACACAAGGAGGTCCAAGCGTGACCGAACTCACGAAAACGCTCGAACTGAAGCTTGTGGACCCGAACACCCACAAGCGACAGAAGCTTCGTGAGACACAGGACGCGTACCAGCAGGCACTTCAAGCCGCTTTCGCCGCTGGCTGTGACACACAGTCAGCGGCCAACGACGTGGTTGTTGAGTACGACCTGAGCGGCTACGCCAAAAACGCCCTCAAGCAGTACGTCCCACAACTCTGTGGGAACAGCTATGACGCCGACGAGCTTCACGACAACCACCCGGTGCGGTTCACCAACGAGGGATTGCAACTTGACCACCAGCCACAGAACGCCATCGAGTGGTACGTCAAAATCCCGCACCACGAAGATTACTACCTCTGGATTCCAGCACGCGCTAATCCCGAACAGCGGGAGTGGCTCGAAGCGTTAGACGCAGACGACGCCGAGATGGGTGAAAGTCGGCTGTTTGAGCGGGACGGAACGTGGTATCTCCACATCACCGTTACCCGCGACGTGGAGGACCAATCTGAGGCGTCCGCCGACGAGCGGAAGCCGATAGGTGTGGACATCGGAGAAGCGAGTCTTGTCACGGTGTGTTACCGCGACGAGAGCGGTTTTCCTACTCGCCCCGAACTGTGGGCCGACGACGGTAAGGCCGTTCGTCGGCTCCGCAAAACCTACTTCACCGCCAAGCGACGGCTTCAGCAGCGCGGCAGTGAGCGAATCGCAGACTCGTTCGGCGACTCGCTGTGGGACCAGATTGACGACGTGTTCCACCGTGTGACCCGCGAGGTCGTGGAGTACGCCGAGTCCGTCGAGAACCCAGTGCTGGTGCTGGAAGACCTGACGTACATCCGCGAGAACATGGACTACGGCGAGTACATGAACCGCCGGTTGCACGGGTGGGGCTTTGCGAAGCTCCACGCACAGATTCGCTACAAAGCCGCCGAGAAGGGGATTCCCGTCGAGACGGTGGATCCCCAGAACACGTCGAAGGCGTGCCACGCCTGTGGAGAACACGGCTCCCGGCCACGACAGGCGACGTTCAGCTGCTCGAACGGCAGCTGTTGGGTCGGTGAGTATCAAGCCGACGTAAACGGGGCGATAAACATTGCAGACCGCTACCGTAGTGGAGAGAGTCACCGCCGAAGCGACCGGAGTTCCCGGCAGAAGGCCGGTGACGATGACTCGGCTATGGATGGGGCCTCTTTGATCGGGTCACAAGACAGCCACGCTGATGCTGAACCCCAGCAGACGACGCGTGGAACGTATGCGTCTTGAAACCAACAGGCCGCTACACTCGGCCTGAAATCCCGTGGTGGGACTCCTCCACGTTCACGCGGAGGAGGAGGTCAATTTGCCGATCTTGTTTGCACGCATTCAGTGAGACAATGCGAGAAACCGCCCGGTTGCAGTCCAAACTACGAGAAGGTCGATACAATAGCGAGCGTATCCGGCGGTTGTACCGGAAACAGACTCGTCGTCACGACACACCCGAGGAGCACTGTGTCATGACCTGCTGGAACAACCTGTACGCCGAGGGTATCAACATCGTGTATATCGGTGACTTGACCGACGTGCTGGATACGCACTGGTCGGTCGAAAGCAACGCCAAGACCCAGAACTTTTGGGCGCTCAAGAAGTTTCAGTCGATCACATCGAAAGCTCACAAACCCTTCCAGTAGAAGTTGAATCTGTGTCTACGGTGCCTGGCCAGTTCTCGAAGTGAGACGGACAGTGAGTTTTGGCGGTGAGGAGTCGCTGTCGGCGGCGGATCGCCGCCGACGCGACAGTGTCGCCACTCACGCCCGCTGTCCTAGCTGGGACAACTACCTGAAGAACCGGTCGTCAAGTGGTTGGTTCGCTGGAACAGACCTGCGGACACCAAGTGCCGTCCAAGCTGCGCGAAGCGTCATTTCGCAGAACTCGGTGAACGACCACTGTAAGAGGCGGCGCCCCCCGCGGCGGGGCGCCGCCAGACTGCACATCCTCTCCAAGCAGACGCTTACTCTAACCCGATGTGATCGACTGAGTTTACAGCGGTAGCGAGGCGAAAGCCCATCGGCTTTAGCCGTGGGATGAAGCCGACAACTGGGAATCTATCCACGCTTGTAGCCACGACTGGGGTTAGATGTTTGCGTAACATCTTTAGCTGAGTGATATCTATATACTGACGATGCCTCGTGGGTTCGACAGGGAACGTACCAGCGTCCACAAACTCCAGTACCACTTCATCTGGTGTCCGAAATACCGTAAATCGGTGCTTGAGGGCGAGGTACGTACCCGCCTCGAGGAACTCATCGAAGAGAAAGCCGACGAGCTCGGGTTAGAGATACTGGAATTGGCGATTCGCCCCGACCACGTACACTTGTTCATCACAGGCGACCCGACGCTCGCCCCGAACAAGATAATGCAACAGGTCAAGGGCTACTCCTCACGCCGACTTCGGGACGAGTTCGACTTCGGTTTGCCGTCGCTGTGGACGCGCTCGTACTTCGTCTCAAGTGCGGGCGACGTATCCAGCGAAGTCATCGAGGAGTACATCGACGCCCAAGCAGGTGAGTAGCCATGAAACGGAACGTCTCAACCACGGTTCGGGCCAAACTCCACTCACTGACAAACAGAAAGACTGATCTGCTCGCCCGTGAGTATGAGGCGTTCCAGACTGAGGTACACGGTGGAGACGCTGACCTGTACTCTGCAACCGACCAGCAGGCGTCGAAAGTACAACGGCAGAAATACCCAAATCCCGGTACGGAACAACCTGTCGTCCTTCGCAACGACGTGTTCGACGTGGCCTACGACGAAGACACCGTTCTCTCGTCGTGGTGGGTGAAAGTCCCTGTCTACGACCCTGAGAAAGGACAAGGCAACTCCATCTGGTGTCCGGCCCACGTCCCACATAAGGACGAACAACTCGTCCGTGAGGGGAATCTTCGAGACAGCGAACTGGTGCGCAGTGACGGTGACTGGTACGTGCATCTCGTCGTCAAGCGGTCTGTGACCGTCCAAGACGAGTACGACGACGTGCTGGCTATCGACATGGGTGCACGGTGGGTCGCTACCTGCGCGTTCCTCTCTGACCGCAAAACCACGTTCTACGGCGAGGAAGTGCGCCGTATCCGCGAACACTACAAGCAACTGCGCAAGTCCATCGGGAAAGCCAAACCCCGACAGGGACAGCAGGTGGTTGAGCGTATTGGGGACGCCGAAGCACGGAAAGTAGACGACCGTCTCCACAAGATTGCTCGCTCGATTGTAGAGGATGCCGAGGAACGGAACGCGGTCATCGTCGTGGGCGACCTTGGCGGGATTCGCAAGGACAACGACAAGGGCCGATACGTCAACGACAAGACCCACAAGATGCCATTCGCTCGCTTGCTGAACTACATCGAGTACAAGGCCCACGGCGCGGGTATCGACGTGCAACTGGTCGAAGAATACGACACGTCGAAAACGTGCAACCGCTGTGCCTGCGAAGGTGTCCGAACAACGCAGGGGCGTTTCGAGTGTCCCGAATGTGGGCTTGATGACAACGCAGACAAGAACGGTGCGCTGAATATCGGCAAACGAGCCTTGGGCAAGTTCTTGAAACCGCTGTCCGAGGCGGGGGCTGTACTGGCACAGTCCGAAACGCAGGTCATCGTCCAACGCGACGACGAACCTGCGAACCTCTCTGTTTCCGTGGATTCAACCCCCAGCGGGGGAACCCCACGGCTTTAGCCGTGTGGAGGATGTCAGAAGCGGTCTAGGAGAATGCCCCGGGGCTTGACCCCGGGGTTGAATCCGATAAGCAGGAGTACAAATCATTAAGTGAACATATCCCGAATCAAGAGACAGCGATGGAGTACAGTCACCGCTACCCCGCGTACCCAACACAAGAGGTGGCGGCTGAACTGGAACGACACATCGACGCTCATCGCCAAGCGTACAACTACACCCTGTACAAGTACGAGAACGTGGACGCCGACAATATCGGTTCCGCGTACAAACACCACTACCGACTTCCCGACTGGAAAGATGAGTTCCCTATCTTCTCGGAAGTCAACTCGAAGGCTCTGCAACGAACCGTCACACGGTTCTACCAGAACCTCGACGGCCTCTCCGAGCAGAAACAGAACGGGAACAAGGTGGGGAAGCTCAAGCGGAAGTCACCGAGGGAGTTCCAGAGTATGACGTACTCGCAGTCCGGCTTCGAACTCAAAAACACGAGTGGCCGACACGCGATACTCTGGCTCTCCAAAATCGGGGACATCAAAATCCGCTACCACCGCGAAATCCCTGACGAAGCGGACATCAAAGAAGTCTCGGTCAAAAAAGAGACGACCGGTGACTGGTTCGTCTCGTTCGGTCTCGAAACCGACGACGCCGACTTACCCGAGAAACCCATGCTGGACGAGTTAGACTCAAGCAACAGTGTGGGTATCGACCTCGGAATCCTCAACTACGTCCACACCAGCGACGGCAAGACGGTGGATTGGCTCGACCTCGAAGACGAATACGACCGACTCCAACGCGAGCAACGCAAGCTCTCACGAAAGCAGAAAGGGTCGAACAACTACGAGAAACAGCGTCGGGAAGTGGCGAAGGTCAAGCGGCACATCAAGCGGAAGGTGCTGGACTATCAGCACAAGATTACGACGTGGCTAGTCCGTGAGTACGACGCGGTGTTTGTCGAGGATTTGGACGTGAAGGGAATGTTGGAACAGTCGCACAACGCTCGCAACAAGCAGGACGCGGCGTGGCGACAGTTCATCACCCTCCTCGAATACAAGGCCGACCTGTACGGTTGTCACGTAGTACAGGTCGAAGCGCGAGGCACTACCAAAGAATGTGCGTCGTGTGGTGTGGAGACAGCGAAGTCCATCTGGGTACGGGAACACTCCTGTCCGTCGTGCGGGTTTGAGACGAACAGGGACGCGAACGCGGCGATGAACGTCCTTCAACGCGGCTTTTCTGAACTAGGGCTGGGATGGCCCGAAGATACGCCCGTGGAGACTGCGCTCTCTACGGACACACCTGACTTTCAGCGTGTGTCTGCAAAGCGCGTCGTGGAAACGGGAAGCCTCGGGGCTTGACCCCGAGGCGATTCACGTGAACGGCAGGGAAGGTGGCAAAGCTGTTGCTGTAGCGTAGATCAGCACATAAAAAATTCGACGGTAGTGACTGGAGTGTATCCAGTTAGTTGTCGCGGCGGACAGCGAGGAGCGCAGCAGCAACGAGCGCGATGAGCGCGATAGCTGCCGTGAAGCCAGGACCACTTGCTTCGGTCGTGGCCTCTTCAGTTTCGGTGTCCGGCATTTCGGTTTCGGTGTCCGGAGCCTCAGTTTCCGTGTCAGGAGCGTCGGTCTCCGTCTCGGTTTCTGTGTCAGGAGCTTCGGTCTCCGTTTCTGGCGTCTCCGGCTGTTCTTCCTCTAGGGAACCGGCTTCAACAATCTGAATGCTTGCGCGATCAGTGTTGTCTCCATCATCGCTCTCGACAGTGTAATTGCCGGGTTCAACATCGGAATCAGATAGGTCGACACTAACGGACCACTGTCCATTGTTGCCCCATTCATCGGTGCTGTCAATAGTAACTGACTCGTCTTCCTGATCAAGCACCTCAACTGTAATGGTGTTATCGTCTGGGACACGGTTGGTCGTCCCTTCAACTTCAATTGTACCGTTGGTTTCCACCGGACTGGTGGCCGATTCGATCGTCGTCAGGCCATCAGAAAGGCGGAATTGCTCATTGACGATAAGATCGTCACTGGCAGTGTCGTCAACGGTATTTGCTAGGATCCGGTCACGGACTTGGTCGCCGGTACCGGCACCGCTTGCAAAGTCTTCACCGGAGCTGGCGGTGGAGCCAGTCCTGATTGCATCTGCTAGATCGTCGTCGTCAAGACTAGTATCACCGAAGACACCGTCTCGACCAGACGAAATGATGTGTGCTGTAACAGCTCCTTCGCTCAGGCTGGAGATGTCAATGTCCTCTTCGTCGAACGTGTCGTCATCATCAACAGAGAGGACGGTGGCAGCGGCATCACCACGGGAGTCGACGAAGGCAATGACAACGCTGTCCTTACCGGGCGCTTGCCCCTCAACATCGATTGTCGAGTCGTCACTGGCAACCTGGCCGTTATAAGTGACAAACGTTCCGTTTAGTGCAGTGTCAGTCACCCGAATCGAGCTGGTGCTGCTGACTCCACTATTGAACTCAGACGTAGTGAGAGTAGCGTCCGGATTTCCGTCGCCGGATAGGTCAGCATCCTGCTCATCAATGACGCCGAGTCGGTAAGTGCCTGGCAGCTGAAGCAGGCTGTTACCGTTGCTGAGCGTAATATCTTCCTCACTGAAGGTGTCGTCTCCATCGACGCTGATAGTGTCGTCGCCATCAATAGTGACAAGCTCGAAGTCATTGTTGTCACGAACGTAGATAGCGACCTCATCAACGCCTTCGTTAGCCGATCCGTTCACGTCAACCTGAGACCCAGTGACATACGTGCCATCCGGGCTATCCAAGGTGACGTCGCCTTCGGTGACCTCAAAGCTCTGGTCATCATCGGTGTCCAGCAGGTCCGGTAGGACAGGGCTGTTGCCACCGATATCTGCAGTCGTGTGCGCTTCATTGTCGAGGTAGCTGGGGACATCGCCGCTACTGCTTGCCGGGTATAGATCAACGTCGACTGAGCTGTCATCAAGATACTGAGTCTCAATGGAGCCGACGCCATTTCCACCATCTATCTCGACAATGGCGTACGCGTATTCAACGTTGTCCGCCACCGTTTCGTCGTCTGCAACATTCAGGTCTTCAGCGTCGACAGGACCGTCGCTGTTGACAAGGCCTCGATCCGAAACATCTCCAACACTACGGAAGATGTTTGCAGCCTGTGATGCAGTGATGCCGTCACGGAAGTCACTCGACTCAATCACTACAGCGTGGAAGTTGCCCTCAGGACTATTTTGGACCTCAAGTCCCAGGTTTTCGCCCTGCACAACTTCATCGCTGTCGAGGTCAAGTGATGCCTGCTGATCGCTCGTGATGTTGACCGTCACCGTTTCGGAGGCGTCTCCGAAGTCAAGGTCCTCGACACCTGCGACAGTAATGGTATACTCACCCTCGTCAACATCCTGCGTGTCAAGCACGTAGCCGACGTCAAAGTCACCTGGGCTACCAGCACCGGCATCACTCTCATCGTTGAGTTCAGTACTGCCAGTGACAATCTCTTCTGTCACATCTAGACCGTCTTCGTCCTCGACGGTAATTTCAAGATCCTCAGCATTCTGGTAGTTGTAGTCGACGCGAACGAACGCACTATCAGACGAAGCCTGTAGGACGCTACCAGTCACGTCGCCGCCGTCGTTATTCTGCACTTCGACGTCCGTGACACGTGGCGTCTGCAGGACCACGCCCGCAGACCCACTGTTGCCGTCAGCGGTATATGCACCAGTTGGCTGGTCCTGCGGAATCGGTTGCTCAAGGAGGATTCCCTCGTTGTCTCCAGAGGACTTCTGCAGTGCAGCAAGCTCAACATTGTCTGGTCCGAAAGTGCCGGTCAGGTCTTCCTCGCCCTGGAAGACCGTTGCACCGGGGCCAACCTCACCGACGCTGGTTGAGGTATCGTACTCGCCCGCACCTCGTGGGCCGTCTGGGTCAGGGGTTGGAGTCGGGGTCGGGGTCTGAGTGTCCTCCACGGTAATGGTGGTAGTACCGAGGTCAACCGTGCCATTACCCGTGAGGTCGCCTGTAATTGTGACATCCGAAGCACTGTCTGCTGCGGTCACTTCGTAGGTGACCTCAACATCAGCATTTGCTTCGGTGTCTCCAAGCGTGACGACCGCTCCGTTCGCGTCAGCGGCACTGACGGTCGGATTGGTACTTGCTCCGTTCACGCTCACGTCCGTGATTTGTGCACTGGCAACACCGCTGAATGATTCGCTCAGAGTCAGCGGGCCGCCGTTACTATCCATCGTAGCTGTAGCCGTTACCGTAGCCGTCTCGCCCGCTGCAACACTGTCCGGGGCAGTGCGGTCTCCAGTTGAGACCGCAGCTGCCGCCGGCCCAGCGGAGAGGGCGACGACGGAGCTAACCATGATCGCAGCTAGCAGCAAGCCGCGAATTTTGCCTTTGATTTCGTCTGTCATGTTCTGTATTTAAGTCTTGTTTGTTTAGCTAGAGTATGCCGTGGCAACGTCGCTGAGTTCAGTGATACTGATTTCATCGTTTGAGAAGTCGGTTGCGGCTGTGCCGAGTTCACCGATCGATATCTGACCATCCTGGTCGGCATCGTATTCAGCCGCAGCGCCGGACAGGCCGCTACCAGTGTCCGGTTCAACTCCGACAACGACGATATCGTTCGTCGTGGTTCCGGCCGGAACCTCTCCGTTCGTCGTTGCACTCCCGACGGTCTGATTGTCTGTCCCGACGTTGTCTGCCGTTGCAACCATCTGGTACTGTTCACCGGATCGGACGTTGGTGAACACGTACGAGCCTCCCGAGCCGATCTCAGAAGTGCGGTTGACCCCGTCAATTTGCACGGGTTCGAAGGTGCCGGAAGTATCGTTCTCAACGAACAGTTGAACCGTTGCCTGACCGGCAGCAAGCGGCTCATCATCTTCGTTCACAACGTCGCCGGTAATTTCAGCCGTGCCGAACACCGTCACTTTTGCTTCTTCAGAGCCAGATGCACTGAAGTTATCGCCATCACGATTCTCAGTCAGCGCCGTGATGTTCGTCGCACCGGTGTTCTCGGCACTGAACGTAACCTGCGCAGAGCCATTGTCATCAGTTGTGACGTTCGTCGTTTCCGGGCTCAGCGTACCGTTCTGCACGGTACTGACCGCAATTTCCTGATTTTCAGCAGCCACATAGCCCGTGGAACTGCCTTCTGGTCGCTGTTCCACAGAGACATCTGCGGTGACTTGGCCATCTTCAGGAACGTCAACCGCTTTGTTCCCATCATCAACGGTGACGTTAAGCCGGAACTCTTGTGCTGGCCCACCAGGGAAGATGGTGATGTCGTGGTTTTCCGTTTGTCCGCTGGTGACGGTTTCTGTTTCGTCGGCAGCGACGAAGTCAAGATCATCAGAGGTGCCTGTCAAGTTCACACCGTTAAATCCTGGTGCGTCCACGTAGATGTTAACAGGGTTTTGACTAGCGTCAATGCCTTCGATGGTGTACTTGCCCTCCGAATCAACGCCACTGACTAGGAATGGCGCAGACTCTTGTGCGTTAGCAAGCGTTTGATTCTCGCCATCATACGCAACCCACACGGTTGCATCTTGGACGATCTCACTTTCGTTAGTAGTCACTTCGCCGTTCAATCGCGCGTTACCACGCGCATTGCGGAAGTTTGGCTCAACGGACGTGTTGACGGAGGTATTGTCGTCAACACTGAATTCGATGCTCGGTTGTTCAGCCTCAGAGTCACTGATAGCAAACTCAACTGTACCGTTTGCTGTGCTCCCGTTAGGGAGGACTACCTCTTGAGTAGTGTCTGTGGTAGGAACAACATCAACACTACTCTCATTGGGGGCAGGGTCGGTTACAGCTGTGCTGACGTCAAAGCCATTCAGTGGCTGGTCAGTCTGCTGACCGAAGTCACCGGTAACCTGTGCATAGTAGGTTACGGTGTCAGTACCATTGGCGATAGCGGTCTCACTGTCAGGCTCTTCTGCAATGACAGTGATGTTCTTCGGAACTCCCTGAGGGGTGATCGTCACGTCCAGTTCAAGTGACTGACCCTCTGGGACTTGTGCAACACGCGAACTCGACTGCGTGAACCCGCCCTTCGTGGCCGTTGCAGTGAGGTCCACGTTCGGGGGGACGCGTACGGATGCCGTTGCACCACTGGTGTCAGTCGTATCCTCAGCAATGATCGTACCAGTTTCATCGTTTATGAACTGGACTGTTGCATCATTTACCGAGGACCCCTGCGCGCCAGTTCGTTTGACCTGCGCACTGGCGAATGTGTCTGTGACAACGACTGTCTGGCTACCGGCTGTATCGTATGGGCTGGTACCCTCGAAGGCAGTACCAGTCTGCGTGTCCCGAACGATAACGCCAGCATCAATGGCATCCCCGTCAGATGCACTGCCAGCGACCTCTGCGGTGACACGTAGGCCCTTGACATCGTCACCGTCTGTTGCGTTTCCGTCGAACGAGACGTTTACGTTGTCTGAGTCATATGTCACTTGATTGCTCTCTACCGCATTGTTGTTACTGTCCACCAGGGTGACATTCACCCTCCGAATGTCACTAGGGCTAATGCCCGTGGCATCAGTACCGTTACTGGCATTAACCTCGACATTGGTGACGTTTCCGGGGGATTGGAAGGTTATGTTAGCAATTTCTGTGTTCAATCCCTGTGTCGTGTCTGTCGTCTGTGTGTTGTCCCCAGGAGCGTTTCCTGCGTCAAACGCCTGATTATTACCAGGCGCATTTGCAGCGGCTGAGCCAGCAATTGCGATGGTTCCGCCGAAGACGGAGAGTACCATCATCATTGCTAGAATCAGGCTGCGGACCTTCTTTCCTGAACTTTTCGTTTTCATTAGCGTTTTTTGTTTATTATTTCGTCATGTTGGTTCCGAGTCTGTACACAGCAGTGATTAGCTGCTGGCGGGTAGGGGTATCACCGATTTCTGACCAGTGTTATAAATGCTTTGTGTATCGGGGCTACGGCATCGGTTCTAGTTTCGCTAGTTGTCCACTCTATCGATAGCGCCGATGACAAGAGTTCGGCTTAACACGGTGAGAAGGTCGAAACGAGACGAATCCTCCTCATGACACTGTACCGATTAGAGAGATATCAGATACTTGGCTGTTGTCTGCTGTGGTAGTTGTTTCGACGGCCGTCAAAAGATAGCTGTCGCTGTTCGCCAGCCTCGCTTCAGTAGTGGCTAAACTAACTTATTGAGATAGTTGTCAAGGTGATTCTCGATCCACGAGGAGGCGAAGCTAAGTTGATTAGTTAGATTCCCGAATAGTTCTGTGATTCGTCTTCGATACTCGTCGCCACCTTCGACAATGAACGGCGAAGACTCCCACTTGAGACTCTTCCAAACTGGTTCGATCGGATTGAGATCGGGCGACCCGACTGGGAGAAATATCAAATCTATCCCGAGCTCGTGTGCTCGCTTGCGCGTGTACTTACACACATGTGACGAGAAATTATCTAACACGAGCAGAATCCGCTTGGCGGGATTCTGCTCGCGGACCTTCTCGAAACACCCACAAATCTTCTCTTTCTCCTGATTCGGCGGAAACGACAGGACACTCTCACCATTGAGAGCGTAGAACCCGGCGGCTGGTGTGTCAATTTTCACCAGCTTCCGCTCAATGTGTGGCTCATCAACCGTATACATCCGCTGAAAATTGTCCCACGGTTGCGGGTGAGAGATATCGAAGAATCCGACGACAGTGCCTCCGTCTGTTCGGATATTCTCATCACGGTCCCAGTCTTCGTCGTCAGCGTCATCCTCACGTTTGTTGTGAGGTTGCTCAAGAGCCTCCTCGTCGAACGCGTACCTGACGCGTTCGTCGAGAATCTCTTCGGCGTTCTCTGGTCGCTTAGGGCGTTTTGTTCGAGGAATGGCGTAGTGGAGGCCGAGTTTATCCAGAAACGTTGGGAGGTAGTGTGGGTGATATTCAACATCGAACTCCTCGTTGAGAAGGTGCTGAATCTCTTGTTTCTTCCAGGGCTGTCCCTCACGGAGGCGTGCAATGAGTTGTTCTTGTTCTGCTTCGTCGAGCTTCGGGGGCCTGCCGCCCCCGAAGTTCGGTGTCAGTTTGCCAAGTCCACCTTCGTTCCACCGTGTCACCCAATTGCTTGCCGTGCCTTGCGAGACCCCTATGTCTTGGGCTGCTGCTGCCAGCGCTGCCCCGTCGTAGAGACGCTTGAGAAACGTGAGTCGTTTGTACTCTTTGATACTGTCTGTTTCAGACTGGAGTCGATCTAGTTCCTCCTCGCTTAGGTGCCTCACAATCTCTCTTTCACGTCCTACCACACGTACTATGACTAATGCCAGCCTCACAAAGGCTTCCCTGAGCCACTATGCGAAGCGAGGCGGCTCACCCGAGTCCGTGCTCGTATCCTGGTGGGAGTCCTTCACCGTTCGTCTGATGCTTCTCCTTCCAGCCGAGTTCATCGTCCAGTACCTCTTCGATTCCATGGAGAAACGCGTCGTTGAACGTGAAATCTGTCGGGAGTACTCGCCCGCCACGTCGTGGTCGGGCGAGTACTGCCCACTGAAATACGATCCACAGCCGTTACTTCCTGAACGAGCCGAGAGAGCGCTGTCTGAACGCCACGAAACAGTCACTTTCTGTATGATTTGACGGTCAGTCTCTGCTGCTACTGCGACCCAGACTGAAATAGCTCCAATTCACCGCTCTGAACAGGCGAGATCTACCGAACCACGAGACTATCTGCCGACAGCTGTCGCTTACCGCCGACCAGACAGGCCGTGGGCTGACCCCGGTCAGCCCGCGGCCGTTGCCTGTGACGTTGGCACACCGACCCCGTTTGCTTTGATCTTCCACTGGCGGCGTAATTGCTCTTCCAGTTCGTGTCGAATCCAGTCACGGAACATCTTGAACGTGAACTCATCGGGCAGGTCGCGCCCGCCCCGTCGCGGGCGGGCGACGACCGCCCACCTGAGAACGAGCCATAGGTTCTCCAGCAATGCTGCAACGAGCATGATCGCAAACCGCACGACGGGATCACGTGTCGTCGTGATCCCGCGTGCTTGCCGGAGCAAGCGATAGGTCGTTTCGATGCCTGAGCGTTTCCTGTAGAGCCGTTCGACTTGCTTGGCCGAGCGATCAGCAAGACCACACGCCACGTAGCCACGGACAACCTCACCGTGTTTGCCCCGATCACCGTTCTGGTAGGAGACAGCGACCGCGAGCGGGAAGCGCAGTTCCCGCTCGCTGTCCTTGTACATACGATAGGTCGTCATGTACGACTTGTGGACATCGAGTTTGTCCTTCATGCGTTCCCCTTTCTTGGGCACATGGACGACCGTTGCGCCGATATCACGAGCACGGCGGATGACGCGCTCATTGTAGAAGCCGCTATCGGCAAGTAGCAGGTCGATTTCGAAGGGGTAATTCTCGACGCGGGCGAGCACGCGCTCGACCGCGTCGGCCTCGTCTTCGTCGTTGCGGACATAGGTCATCGCCAGCGTCACCGGCTTCTCGTTGGAGACGACGTACGCCGTGCAATAGCGGTGGCAGGTAGTCGTCCCGTCCTTGGGAGCCATCGAACAGAGTTCGCCTTCGTCAGCGTAGTGCTCGCCGTGATAGGGGTTGTCGATGAAGTCGATGGAGACGATTCTCGACCGGTCAGGGTCGAGAATCGTCATAGCGAGGCGTCCGAGCAGAAGGTTGGCGACAACCTCAAGCCAGTGTCGATCAAGTGTATGGAGCCACGTGAAGACGGTGTCGTCACACGGCGTTCCGTTGGTGTCGTTGCAGGTTTCCCAAATCGATGTCTGGTTGACGCAGGCCAAAATGACGACGAGCCAGATGTCGCCGGGGTCGAGGGGACTCTCCTCGACACCCGGCAACGGGAGAGGGGCAATGACTTCTTCCGCTACGTCTTTGACGTCCGATGCCGAAAGATAACCGTCTGGATCGGGTAGGTTGAACATATCCAGATCCAGACACTTTCTCGTGGTTAATTCGGCGATTCAATTGCACCGATTACGTCGGTTGGGAAGTACCGACAGCTGCTCCAACAGGAAGCCAACGCCCACGTAAAAAAGCCGAATTGTCGTTGATGGTGTTGTTGTCAGGGCACGTGCCTCGCGAAATGTCTCGTAGCTCTTCTCAATCCGTGCTCTGTGGTTGTAGACCCGCGCTACTTGTCGCGGCGTGCGGTCCGTGACGGACGAGTTCGATTCCTCGTCCGCGATGATCTCAGAGACGTTGACGCAGACATTGCCGAGTACGGCGATGAGACCGTGATCCTTTGTACCGACCAGTACAGTATCTACGACGGAATCGACGAGTACGACGAGATTGATGGCCATTTAGCCATCAATCACGACGAACACTACGTCGTCGGTGATGCCCACACAAACAGCTGTGAGAATCGATACAGCTTCCTTCGCAACTGGTTGCGAAGGTTTCGAGGCGTCTCAAAACACCACTTACAGGGCTACTTGAACTTCTTAAGCTGGGTCCTCAACACCAATGACTGGTTCGAGCAACTCCTAAGTACTGACTTCTACAAATGAGCGGGATCGTTATTTCGGACTACACGCAACCACCGTCTAGATCCAGTTCCGTGAATGATCGCGAGACTGCAAGCGGATGGGAGTCAGAACAATCTACATTATGTACATTATGTATGAAACCTAGATAGTGAAGAAAATCGGACGAATCTGAGGTTAATCGTTCGCGGCCTGCTTGCTCAGCATCTCCACAACTTCCTGAACACGTTCCTCATCAGTTTCGATACCGCGCTCTCGGAGGATCTGGAGAGCGACCTCGTCACCGTGGTTCGCAATCACCCGGAGACACGCATCTTGAAACTCTCGTCCCTCGAACTTGGGGACGTCAAACATTGAGCATACGGCAGTCACCGAGGATCGCATTCGGGTGACACCATTCCACGTCTCCTCTCGGACATAGAAGCCGTGCATATCGGTCTCGTCAAAGGAGAAAGCCGGCCCACCGGTGGATTCGTCCAGATCCTCCTTATCTTGATCAGGTGCGGACTCAGTCTCCGACTCTGTGTCCTCAGTAGCTATCTCCTCATCCGGTTGCGGTTCATCCTCCGTGTCAGTACGTTCGTCGTCTGACGCCGTCTCTTCCTCCGTTTGTTTGAGCTGCTCGGCGACATCTCCGAAACGGTCGTCCTCATTAGGCATGACTGTGTTCCTCCACGAGGTCCGCCAAGTGATCGAAATTCGGGATCTGGTCGCAGTCTTCGTTGAACTCTGAGACGGGCATTCCTTGCTTGAACGCGCGGGAAATCGCAGTGCGTTCCCGGATTCCGGGCTTTGGAATACTCTCAACGGTCTGGTCAGAATCATCAAGAGTATCGAATATCTCTGGGTCGATACGAGCGTACTCAGGGACGAACGCACCGAACTCTCGATTGAGATTTTCAACGAGGGTCCGATGCTCGTTGTGTTGCCCCATCGTTTCGCGAATCATATTCGGAGTGACTGCGAGGATATCTAACCCGATATTCTCCCGGATTGGAGAAATTTGACGTTCAATCATCTTATTGAGGCCGTTAATCGAGCCAGCACGTGGGATCAGCGGGACTATGACACGTTGGACTGCGATGAGGGCGTTGTCAGAAAGTTTCCCTCGGCCACCTGCCGCATCAATTATCACGTAGTCGTATCCGTTTTGGATGAGCGGAGCAACGACATTCCGCCGAAGCTTCACGTCTGCGAACCGTTCGTCCTTCAGCCTCGTCTCAACGTTCTCAAGTTCGTTGCTCGACGGGAGGAGGTAAACGCCGAAGTCCGTCTCAATAAGCAGGTCTTCGGGGTCTTCACCATCGATAAGGGCGTCACCGAGGTCCGCATCCCGGTCGTACGCATCGTCGTACCCAAGCTGGGTCGTCATGTGCCCGTCCTTATCCAGATCCAGTAGTACCGTCTCATGGCCGCGGTAAGCGAGTCGATCAGCGATGTTGAGCGCGATCGTAGATTTTCCCACACCCCCCTTGAGCAACGAGACAGCTGCTCCAGGAAGTCCTTCAAACTTGTCAGCACTCATGGGTCAGCCCCCTCCGCGATAAATGAATTTTGTACATTTCATAGATAATCCACATTGTGTAGATTTTAGAGATTCTACACATTTCGTTGATAATGTGAGTTTTGCCTTGCTCATACGCGGCTAATGAAGTTCATCCATCTTAATTCTGCGTCAGACAAATTGGGCGCGCTATCTACGCAGTCTACATTTTAGACATTATTCAAATTTTGGACCCAATCCCAATTTCCCTGATCTCTACCATTTGAACATAATCCACGTAATCTACATTATCTACACTTAGCACACTTCCACCACAATTATCGCTACAAGCCTCGAGCGCCGAGGAGCGCAATGTGAGAAAACTACATTATTAACATTATCCACATTACTCTAATGATGTGCGATATCGACATTGTCCATCCATTCCGATATGAGAAACTAGAACGGTGGACTTCCTCGGATTCCCGCTAGACCGAGGCACGATGGTCGTTCGACTATCTACACGACCCTAGACAGGAACAGGAGGTGACCAGTGGGACAGTGACGACGACCGTCTGAGTAATCGATGGATCAGTACTCGTGGTAGTGAAGTTCCACGACAGCTACGAAACGGATTGCGGAGACATTCTGATGGTAGCAGAAGAGATCAATCCAATTCAGCAAACCGTGTTTGTTGGTTGGCGATATAAAGTGCTGAAACCCGGCAAAAGTTCCGGTGGGCATTGGGAACGACACGGACAGAGAACCCTACGACAGCTTACGAATAGGCGTCGTTGAACTCCCGTTCACGGCGCATCAACTCCTCGACACCGTGCTCGAGAATACCCCGCCCCATTGCTGTCGGCCGATAGTATGTGTAAAAACCCTGGCTGTCAGCGGTCCGTCGCTGGCGCTTGTCGACAAGCCCGACGTCGACCAGTTCGTCGAGATGATAGTGGAAATTGTGGGATTCGACATCGACCGCGGTCTTGAGATCGGCAGCACTCAGTTCGTCGTTGGCGACGAGCGTGCGGAGGATCCGGAACCGCGTCGGGTGGCCGATCGCCTGTTGCATAGCGAGGTACTCCTCGAGCGTCAGCCCGCTCTCTTCGGGAAGCGGTGGTTCCGGCTGACGAACCTCCTCTGTTGGCTGGCGACCGGTTTCAGACATTTGGGGTACCTCAGGTCCTACGTTGGGACGCCACATACTTAGTCGTTCTCGACTAGAATATTCTTGAGAATACCGGTGTTTATATACTACCGGTCCGAACCGACGAGTCGAATGCGGCAACGGATTATTGACAATCTCCCTCGTGCCACCGGTGATTCAGAGGCGCTCGCCCCAGTCCGGCGGGAACAGTTTCTCGTCTATCTGATGGGCCCATACAGGACGTTCGATGTAGATGCGCTGCTGCCGGCGGACGCTGATGTCGAAACCGATGCCCCGTCGTTTGCGACGTGGGACGAGACCAGCGGCGAGTACGCCGAAGACGAGGTCTTTCGGCTCCTGCAGGAGACGCGAGACTGCCTCCGTGACCGTGGCTTCAATGCCTTTCTCGCAATCGACGTCGGGATCCCGCTCAACGAGATGGATACCGCCACACAGAGTATCGACTTTGCGAAGGCGAGTAATGCAACGAACCATTCGTCTTTAGCTAAGACTCACACCTCGGTTGTGTAGCGGTAGCGAGCGTCTCTTGTAAGATCGGTCGTTGTTGGTGGATCTTCTGAGCATCCTCGATCAGCCGCTCCAGCAACGGCGGTGGCGAGTAGCCGAGGTACTCACCGAGTTCGTGGAGGATGAGCTGGGCGTGCGACCGGAAGGTCGCCGCCCAGCGTTCCGGCGGAAACACGATCTCATCGTCGGCCTGCTCGGTGACCAGATCCAACAACTCTCGGCTCACCAGCAGTGACAGCAACGCAGCGTATAGTAGAATTTTCACGACATCAGGGTTGTTCGTGTCGAATTCGTCCAGTTCGTACTGCGTTTTCAACTCACGGAACAACGTTTCTACCTCCCATCGACACCGATACAGCGTCGCTAGATCCGCCGGGAGAAACTCCTCTCTCGGCAGATTCGTGATGTACAGGTGGTAGTCGTCGGCGTCCTCGTTGCGGACGCCGACGACGCGAAACCGCTTCGTGTCCAGCGACCGAGTTCCCTCGTACTGGCCGCGCTTGAATTCTGCTTCCACCTCTACGTCGATGTACTTCCGCGAGAGATCATTGACCACGTCGTGGATCTGCTTGCCCTCCAAGGGAATGGCGCGGCCGCGCCATTCCCGTAATTCCGCCGTTATCACCGGATTTGCGTTCTGCTTCAGCCGACTCACAAAGTAGCCGTCGTTCTCGTCGATCAACGCAAAGCGGCGGTATTTGAAGTACGCCCGATCAAACAGAACCAGTCGTCCTTGCAGCCACGATCCCGTCTTGAACAGCGCGCTGTCGTGCGTTTTCTCATCAGTCACATCGATCCGTTCAATCGTCTGGTCGGTGGCGTTGTGGAGCAGGTGGAGCTTCGCTCCAGCCTGCTCCTCGTGGCGGGCTTGAAACTCATCAGAGAGGAACTCGTGCAACCGCAACACGGTTCCATCAGCGATCATCACGTCCCTGAATCGGTCGATATCAGCGTCAACAGCATCAGGGACAGCGACCTCGTCGAGCGCGGCCTCGACGAGGTCGCGGAGATACTCTGCAAGAGTAGGCGTCAACCGGTGATAGAAACCGCCAGAAGAGATCGGTTCGTCAGCTGTAGCGTTGTAGCAGCGTCTAAACCCAGCGAGTGTTCGGCTCTCGCCTGCGGCGAAGCCGAACACGAGCGCCCACACGAGGACAGGAATCTGAAGCTTGCCCTCTCGCTCGACCACGCCGAGTTCCTCGGCGTGCTCTTCGAGGAACTCGGAGGGAAACAGTGTAGTGAGCCGACGCATGATTCTCGACGAGGAGGTGTCAGTGTGCACAGCGGACTCCTCCTCATTCCTCTCGAAAAGTAGCCTCGATAAGCCGCTGCTGTCACGTGGTTCGTCTCTTGAGCGTGTCATAGAATCCTCCTCATAGTGTGAGCTTCTCACGACCCGGGTCGTCTCCTCGCTCGAAATTTGTGATTGCGACAACGATGCGGAGACACAGCGCAATGAACACCTCTGTTCGTGCGTGGACGCGGCCTCGGGCGCGAACGTGCCCGAGGCCGCAGTCCTTCACCGCATCGTTGGTGCGTTCGACTCCTGTACGGCGGTTGTACGTCTCATCCAAGACTGATTGCTTGAGCTGAACCTCCTCACTGTGTTCCTTGATACGGTCTTCGACCCTGTATTCGATATCGAGCGGGTCATCAGTGTTTCGTGGGTTGTACGGGGCGACTGGTACAATCCCTACTTCCAGCAGGAAGTCGTGCCACTCAAGAATGTCGTAGGCACTGTCTCCAAGCATCCAGATCGGTGTCCCGACGGCGAGCGCGTCTTTTGTGACGCGCATCGCCGTCTCAGCGTCTGCCTGCTTGCGTTGGGTGAATTCTGCTGCAATCGGGATCTTTGAACCGGTCGAAACGATCGTACAGCCGAACCCGTAGTAGTGCTCTTCGGCCGTTGAATCGTAGTTCCACGACGCATCGTCGTTGTACTGGATCGCTTCAACGTGCGTCGAATCGATAGAGTACGTTGAGTTGAGCAGGCCGCGGGCGGCGGCCTGCTCGACGAGCCTCTGGAAAACATCATCGATGACGTGTTCTAGGTCGGTGAGAAACCGGTCGATTGTGTCTCTGGATGGCGGTTTGTCGAGCCCGCAATAGTACCAGACGAGGCCGTGCTGAAGTTCTCGTGCAACCGGGCGTGTACCGTAGACATCCTCGTAGTAGCAGTGCAGAAAGCCGCGAAAGAGGTCTGGTGGCTGATGCACCCGTGTTCGCCCCCTCGAAGCGGGGGCGAACACGTCGTACTCTAGCAGAAACTCGAACTCAAGATGCTCAAACAGCGGTACTGTCTCGGTAGCCGCGACATTCAAGAAGGCGTCTACCGAATCCAAATCTTGCAGGGTTGCGGTTGTGCTGGACACACTTTCCGCACCCTGCTGCTTCGTATGTGACCCTTTCTATGACACGCTCCTCTTAGCTAAAGACAGATGGTACCACCCGTAATTAATTGGCTTGTTATCGGTGCGCAACCAATACCAGTTTGTCTACTGTACCTGAGATGCAAATTGATTCGTTGAAGGATGTCAAGTAGCGGTCCCAACAACATACCGGTCATCAGATGAGATGCTCGATGGACTCGCCGCCCCGGGCTAACTCAGACTGCTCGGACGAGGCATCTGTCTTACGCTCGGAGAGCGGCTCCAGTGAAACGGACTGTTGTATCGCCGTGAACTTCGACCGTAGTTGGCTGCTCGTCGAACGCACTAACTCTTCGTCTGGCCATGATTGACAGGAATGTGCTTAGTTCCACTTTATACTGATACTTATTTCAAATAAAAAGGTATCCAATGAATGCCCCGAGACCATGTATAAGAACGAGATCAGGCAGGAGAATGCCGCACACTCCGATCAGTTGGAGCACTAACGTAGGCCCAGACTGAACAGTCAGAGAGAGTACGCCATACTCAAGCAGGGACAAGACAAAAACCCCAGCTGTGACCGCTTTCAGACTCTGAATTCCGTCATACGCGATAGCCCGGGTACTATCCGCGCCACGGAGTGGAAGTCCATGATTTCGGATGTCGATGAAGGTGCGAATTAGTACCCATGCCGCCAGTACAATTACGCCAAGGGAGCCAGCAGCGACAATCATTATTCCGGCGCTGAGGATTGACGTATCGCCACCTAACGCGGTAAATGACCCAAAAATTACGACCGGCAGTGCGATCACCCAGACTGCAACCGATAGTGCTGTTAGTAGTATCTCAACTGGCAGGGTATTCGCCGACATCCATGCTTGAATCCGCTCCGTACGTGAGGGCGGGGCCGCTATTCCTGATTGTCGCGGTGCAGCTGTTGGACCGCTGGAGGGTTCGGAAGGCATATTCGGCGCCAATATCCCAACGCGAAAAATTCTTATCAAGTAGCCTGTAATAACCCCGTTCACACCGTAGTGGTTCTATTACTTCATCAAGAGAAAGAGACACGCCTGCAAGGGCTGAAAGACCAACTTGAGGCGACCGAGGGTGACGAAGCTGATGAGCTCCGTAACGAAACCGATAGGAGTTATGGAACCTGTCGAAAAACAATTTTGAGTCGAATCTTACGGTCTTAGCACCGGCTATAGCATTAATTGGCCCCATATACCGGCAAAAAAAAACATTTTTCGACAGGCTCTATGGTGACTTTATCTGAGTCTCTGTGGTAATTTCCTCGAAGTTCCCAATTGTTAATTGGCAGAATATCTGTGCGAAAGTGGTCCGCGCACTCCAAACGGCGGTTTCATCATCTGCTTTGCCGCCGCGAATACTAAGTAAAAACACGTCAAGGTCGACTATCAGAATCCGCTCAGCATACTCGTTACTTTGATTGACCTGGGAAGAATAAAATATGTCGATATTGTCATTATCGATCCACGAACTATCGATTGTCTGACCGCTCTTTGCAAGTAGTGTGACGCCGATACCACGCTCACACGCTGCTTCCAGTGCTGTTACCAAATCTGGGCTTGGGTCAACAAGGTCTGGGCTACCATATAGAATTGTTCGGTTCGCTTCGGAAGCTAGTTTCAGTCGATCACATCGACAGCCGCGTAACCCCGTTTGATGACGGTGAACCAAACCGAACTAGCTGTGGAGCATCTTCGAACCGCTAGTGAGCATGATTTTCGGGATGGACCGTCGCTGTCGGCGGCGGACTGCCGCCGACGCGACAGTGTCACCACTGACGACCGCTGTCCGGACAGATGGACAGCTACCGGAAGAACCGGTCGTCAAGTGGCTGGTTCGCTGGAACAGTCCTGCGGACACCAAGTGCTGTCCAAGCTGCGCGGAGCGTCATTTCGCAAAACTCCGTGAACGACCACTGCAAGAGGCGGCGGCCCCCACGGCGGGGCGCCGCCACGTACCTCCAGTGGAGATATCGCCAACTGTTCTGAAGCAGTAGGCTCACTACAAACATTACCAACCGCAGTCCAGCATCCTGAGAACTAGTGAAAGCGAGGCTCTGCTTGGCTAATCGGTAGCTTGATTCGATGCCGAAGCGCTTGCTGTAGTGCTCTCGTGCATCTCGTGGCGTGTCGATAAAGGGCGCGTCAGCGGCGTAGCCGTGACGCGCCACCCCGTGTTCGTCGTACCGTCCCTGCTGGTACACGCAGTCGATGAACACAGGGAACTCCACCTCGCCAGCGAGATCGTGTTCGATCTCGCGGCTCCAGCCTTCGCTGAGTTTGTTTTGAATCGTCTCACCCCACTTGACGATCGGCATCACATAGGCGTAATTGTGCGCGTACAGCAGCTTGAGACAGGTGCTGTTGTAGAAACCCCGATCAAGGTAGACGGCCTTGACGCCGAGGTCAAGGCCGTCAAGGAGTTCCAGGAACTCGGCGAGGACATCGCTGGTGGTTTCGCCAGCGACGAGCTGGCGAACCGCCAGCGTGTACCGCTTGTTGCGTACGCGCACGTAGAGCGTCGCATAGGCGTGAAACGTCGTTGTTCCACGCTTGGCCTGTGAGGAGTACAGAGCCTCAGTTTCGTCCTCATCACCGTAGTAGGGATCGAGGTGGAGGTCTGCGCAGACCTCCACCGGTCGATCTGGCAGTGTCGCAAGCGCATCTCGTTGTAACAGTGTGTCTCCAACCGCCTCAACCGAATCAAGCTCAAACTGATCGGTAAGATGTCCACGCACGGTATTGGCGTGCGGTGAGTCGTCAGTCGTTTCGCAGACGTGGTTGATTGAGGTCCCGCCGGCGCTGGCGCCGGCGAGGACCTCGCACAATGTCTCTGTCGTGACCTCTACGTTCTCGTCGAGGTCTACCGTGAGCTCCTCTTCGAGACTGTTGACGACAAAATTAAGCAGGTGCTCTTCCTCTATCTCGCTGTCTGCTTGGGTTGACTGCACATCCTCTCCAAGCAGACGCTTACTCTAACCCGATGTGATCGACTGAGTTTAGCAATCCTCTCGGTAATAGCTGTTTTTCCAGTAATTGACCAGACATCTTCGTTCTCTTCGGCTTCGTTTCCAGTAGCAGGTTCCAACGACTCAAGATAATCAAACACACTATCACGCTGAGTTTCAAACCGATTTTCAAGCTGTGCTTTTGCTTCATCCAGTGAAACAGGTTGGAATACCTGTGGATTCGACTGCTGGATGCTAATGAACCCGCGACTCTCTAAATCGTGTGCTGTCGTGTATACTTGCGGCCGGGGAACGTCGGTTACAGAAGCTATCTCACGGGCAGTCCCGCTCCCAATCTCAACGAGTGTAATGAACACGCGTGCCTCATACGTTGATAACCCTAGCTCTTTCAATGACTCAGTTGCTTCGTTATCGCTCATTCTATTGATTCTCCGAATGCTTTACTATCGTGTGTACTGTTATTATCCGATCTTTGAACATTGTGTATCCAATCATATTTGAATGGAGTTCGCTCATTGATTCACCCGAAAGTTGTTTCCAGACAGGAACCGAGTGATATCAGATTCAACGAATTGGGACCAGATCACAAGTGCAGAGGGGACAATAATTATCGATGCAAGATACGAGTAAAGAATTGTCAGCCCGGTCAATATGCCGAACTGTCCAAGCACTGGTGTGATTGCAATTACGAGCACCCCGATTCCTGATACTGTTGTTAACATCGAACCGGTAAGCGCTCCACCAGTACCGCGGACTGTAGTAGTGAGTGCGATAAAGACATCTGTACCTCGTTCATATTCTTCTGAGAACCGGTGGATCAGGTGCGCAGAATAGTCTGTTCCAAGCCCAAGCCCGATCGAGAGGATGGTTCCCGTTAGGACATTAAATGGAATCCCAAGGTAACGCATCGTTGCAGCGATGCCAGCAACAGTGATCGCAATAGGTAGGAGGTTAACTACCCCAAGAAGGGGCCGGCCTTCGAGCGCGGCATACGCGATAATAAGAAAGATACCAGACCCCACGAGAGCAAGAGCGAGACTAATCAACGCTGACTCACCAATCACGTCTGAAACTGCTTTGAGAACAATTACGCCGCCAGTTGCGGTTGCTTTAAACCGGAAGCGATCCGAAACAGTGCGAGTGTCAGAAGTCACTTCATCCTGTGTTGCGTCGGCTTCAACAGCGTACTCAATACGCGCTGACGTATAGTCGTCGGTGATATAATTCAGCGCCTGTCCTCGCGCTGGTGAATCAAGTAAGGCATCATAGATTGTTACCAAGTTATCATCTGGAATCCCGTTTGCATTCCGGTCATTTTGGGCGACAAGTGCAGCGAACTCGGGACTTCGATCAGCGTACGATCGTATAACGGTAATAATAGACGTTTCACGGGCATGACCGTCATCAACGATGAAGCTATCCGGTGGAGAGTCTCCTGCGCGGTACATAGATTCAAGCGCTCCATCATCTGTTAATGACCCTTCAACGTACACTGTTGTTGTATCTTCCTCGCCAGTTTGGAACCGATCCTCAAGGAAATTCGTTGTTTCTGTCACTGTGTACTCACTTGGCTGTACACTTGCTGGTAAGTATTCCAGATACTCTGGATTTTCTTCGGGTGGCAGAAAATCATCCTGCGAGAACCGCGACTCAACTCCAGAGCCATAGACACCAACCCACGCTGTGCTGAGTACCAGCACGATGACGAAGGTCTTTGGAGCTGCTCTACCGATGTGTACGCCAGCCAAAAGAACCCGTCCAAGTAGTGAGTCCTCCGAACCCATCGGTTGTGACCCAAACGTCGGAATCGGATATCGCTGGCATAATTGATCAGCATAGACCTTGCTTGCAGGAAGAAACACTCCAAAGATGAGGAATGTAAATACAATGCCGATGGCAGCGACGATGCCAAAGTCTTGAATCGATCCCAATGGGCTACTCATATTTGCAGCAAAGCCGACCACAGTAGTCCCAGTGACAATAGCAAATGCGACGAGCAACTGATCCGTAGTGGTCCGCATTGACTCTTGAATCCCGTATCCCTGGATCCGCTCTTCACGGTAGCGATTAATCGCATGAATGCCGAAATCAATCCCGACCGCAAGTAGCAGGGGAGGGACTGCAATTAACAGCTGTGAGAACGCGATGCCTGCCAGGCCCATAAAGCCGAACGTCCAGAGAATTGCCATCGCTAACGCTACCAGACCTAATAGAAGGTCGACAGGGTCGCGATAAGCGATGATAAGGAAAAACAGGATCAGTCCGACTGCAGCGGGTACTACTAGAGCTAGTGAATCGCTTATCACTGATGACAGCTCTTCAGATGTGAGGCCACTGCCGAAAACAGTGATGTCACCGCCGACGGAATCAACAATAAAGACTGCTTGTTGCTGTATACTAGTGAGTGGACTTGATCCGCTGCTACCTGGACCGCTGTCGGTTTCGGTTTGCAGTTGATGTGTAACAATCCCGATTGTTGCCGAAGCGCTGGCTGAACGAGCATTGAAGTCGTTACTGAGACTGGCCCGAAATTGTGGATTTCGCTCAGCGGCTGTTTGCACAGCTTGGTCAATCTCACTCGGTGCCGCGGTTTCAACGACACGGATCTGCTCTTCGAATGTTTCTGCAGACGGATCAAGGGTTCTGGCAACTGCCTGTGCGACGCTTGTGGTGGATTCGACCTGTATCTCAGGGTTCTTTGACAGCCGATGCTGCGCTCGAAGCATCCGCAGTAATTCTGGCTTCGACAAGACATTCTGGCCTGAGTGGATTAGCTGTGTCGTCCCTGTGTCACCCTCAAATGTGATTCGCTCAAAGTTGTTGTTTACTTCGTCCAACGCATCGGCTGCCGGAACATCGTCGACAAATTGACTGGTCCCAGACTCTGTGCCAGACTGCCCAAGGCCAGTCGCAAACACGCCTGACAGGATCAAAAAAACGAGGATAACCTGTTTTGGCCGATCCGCAATCCAGTGGTCTGCAATGTCGATATACCGCTGGTAGTTGAGCTCGAAATCCATGGATTAGCTTGACCACCGCCGCCAGCCACCGATTCCAGCGACCCCAATAATGACGAACACGCCCAAAATAAGAGGGAGTGGGAAGCCGCTGTCTTCAGGTTCTGTTACGACAATTGCGGTGGTATATGTTTTCGAGACTTCAGAGTCGCCATCTGGCATTTCGTACTGGAAGTCAAGTGAGACTGGGTATGTTTTCGGCAACGCACCACTTGCTGCAGAGAGTGCGATGGTAACTTCGGCTGTTTCATTTGCCGCCAGCGATGTGACAATCGCCTCATCGTTATCACTGGATAGGGGGCTTTCAACAAACGCCTTTGCTTCGACGTTTTGTAGTGGTTGCTCACCGTTATTCGTAATTTGTATCGTTACGGCTTGGTCACTCCCAGCCGCAATTTCATCTGTAGCAGTTTTAATAATGAATCTGTCGCGCTTGGGTTCAATTCTTGCTCTTGTCTCTAATCCATCACTTCTCTGCACATCGCCGCGGGTGTTCCGATAACGAGTTGTGAGATTGAATTGCTGAACGCTGGCACTTCCTGCGTCACTTACCGTTACGGTGTACTCAAAGTTAGCACGCTCACCTGGAGCAATGTCAGGAATCGCGTATTCTGAGGAGTCCACTACAATGTTTGGGTTGGATGGAGAGAACATCACGACTGGATTTGTAACCGCATCGGGCCCGTTGTTAACAACTGTTCCCGAAACTGTTCCTTCTTCACCGACGCGAAGATTTGTTGAGACGTTTGTAACTGAAAAAGACTGCTCAGCAGTCGGTCGCACTCCGGTAGTTAGCGGTCGAGAGGACCTGTCAATCCCGTCGATGTCGCGGTAGTTCACCGTGAGATCAACAGAGTATGCTCGAAGTGTAGCGTCGTCAACCATTTCAACGGTATATTCGATGACGCGTTGTTCGCCTGGCTCCCACGACCCGATATTTGCCGTTGAACTCTTCGATCCGGTCCCAAAGAGAAGTTCATCGCTGGAAGACGCTGCAGCAACGCTCGCGTCCCGTGCTGCTCGGTCACCAACATTCTCTATCGTTACAGTGAGATTTCCGCGGTCACCGACTTGTGAAGTAGTTGTTGAGTCGACAATATCGAATCGCGACTGACTGCGCACACGAATCGTCACATATTCTGTTCGACTCCGGTCGAAATCGTTGTATTCGGGTCCAAAGCTATCGTAATTGACACTCCGAGTAGATGCATAGCTGATTTTGACCGGAACTCGGTATGTCCCTGGTTCCGCACTATCTTTGATCGTGATGTTCACAGGTGGAGCTGATGCTGTCCCTGTTGGTACATTTCCGATGCTGACTGAGCCAGTATTTATTTCAATTGGTGCGGATCCAGATTTAACATCGGCTGTGACACCACGAGCGGTTGTGATGCGATTTTCATACTCTGCAGGGCCTCCTTTTCTAATTGAGCCTCTATTTACTATTTCAAGCCTAAGTTCTGCCTGAGTCCCTGGTTCAAACTCTTGGGTGGGGGCATTGAGATCAATATCTGGAGATCCAATTACTTGTCCAGAATTCCCCGCTGTTTGTGCAGTTACTGGAGCGATAGTTGAACCAAGAAGCACGGCAGAAAGAATAGCTGCAACCGCAATAGAACGTACGTGATTATAGATCACGGTTCACCTGAGTAACTTCATTCGGACACACTCGCGCTGAAAACATCTCCTGGGTTGGGGCCAAGTCGGCTTGTTTGTACATACCTACATACAGACTGTGTTAGGAACCTTAAGAATGTTTTCTCATTGTTTGATAGTGCTAGTGGCCCCACCATTCGTATTTATTTAATACGTATCCCCCCTGTTGCGTTGCAGTAGCGAGCCTCTCCTAGAGAATCGGTCGTTCTTGATGGATTTTCTGTGCGTCTTCAGCCATCCGTTCTATAGTAGTCATTAGAAATAATTGCTCACTTTTGGAAGCGACAGTTGGTCGAGAGCGGTATCGATCGCGGTGGTCAGTTGCTCAAGCGAGTCGAAGAACCAGTTGCTGAGAGCGTTTTGGAGTTGTCGCCAACACTCTTCGACAGGATTGAGTTCCGGCGAATACGCCGGCAACGTGACGAAGGCGAGGTCGTCACGGGCCGCCAGGTCCGTGACGTCCGACGCCTGAAAGTACGGCGCACCATCCAGCACGACGATCAAGTCTTCTTCGAATTCTTCGCATAACGCGAGAATGAAATGTTTCGCGTGATCGGCGGTGACGTATTCGGTAAATCGGGAGAAAAAGCAGTCGCCGTCTTCGGTGATCGCGCCGAGCAGACACGTCCAGTCGAGTTGACCGGACAGTTCGACGCTCGGCCGCGTGCCGCGCGGAAACCACGCGGCACGCGGCTCGACTTGCACGGATTTCTTGGTCTGGTCGATACAGACTCAGTCGATCACATCGACAGCCGCGTAACCCCGTTTGATGACGGTGAACTAAACCGAACTAGCTGTGGAGCATCTTCGAACCGTTGGTGAGCATGATTTTCGGGATGGACCGTCGCTGTCGGCGGCGGACTGCCGCCGACGCGACAGTGTCACCACTGACGACCGCTGTCCGGCCCGATGGACAGTTACCGGAAGAACCGGTCGTCAAGTGGTTGATTCGCTGGAACAGACCTGCGGACACCAAGTGCTGTCCAAACTGCGCGAAGCGTCATTTCGCAAAACTCCGTGAACGACCACTGCAAGAGGCGGCGCCCCCCACGGCGGGGCGCCGCCACGTACCTCCAGTGGAGATATCGCCAGCTGTTCTGAAGCAGTAGGCTCACTACAAACATTACCAACCGTAGTCCAGCATCCTGAGAACTAGTGAAAGCGAGGCTCTGCTTGGCTAATCGGTAGCTTGATTCGATGCCGAAGCGCTTGCTGTAGTGCTCTCGTGCATCTCGTGGCGTGTCGATAAAGGGCGCGTCAGCGGCGTAGCCGTGACGCGCCACCCCGTGTTCGTCGTACCGTCCCTGCTGGTACACGCAGTCGATGAACACAGGGAACTCCACCTCGCCAGCGAGATCGTGTTCGATCTCGCGGCTCCAGCCTTCGCTGAGTTTGTTTTGAATCGTCTCACCCCACTTGACGATCGCCATCACATAGGCGTAATTGTGCGCGTACAGCAGCTTGAGACAGGTGCTGTTGTAGAAACCTCGATCAAGGTAGACGGCCTTGACGCCGAGGTCAAGGCCGTCAAGGAGTTCAAGAAACTCACCGAGGACATCGCTGGTGGTTTCGCCAGCAACGAGCTGGCGAACCGCCAGCGTGTATCGCTTGTTGCGTACGCGCACGTAGAGCGTTGCATAGGCGTGAAACGTCGTTGTTCCACGCTTGGCCTGTGAGGAGTACAGAGCCTCGGTTTCGTCCTCATCACCGTAGTAGGGATCGAGGTGGAGGTCTGCGCAGACCTCCACCGGTCGATCTGGAAGTGTCTCAAGCGTATCTCGTTGAAGCAGCGTGTCTCCAACCGATTCAACCGAATCCAGTTCAAACTGATCGGTGAGATGCCCACGGACGGTATTAGCGTGTGGTGAGTCGTCAGTCGTTTCGCAGACGTGATTGATCGAGGTCCCGCCGGCGCTGGCGCCGGCGAGGACCTCATAGAGCGTCTCTGCTGTGACCTCGACGTTCTCGCCGAGATCTAACGAAAGTTCCTCGTCAAGACTATTGACGACAAAATTAAGGAGGTGCTCTCCTCTATCTCGCTGTCTGCTTGGGGAGGCTTCACACCGCATCCAAGCAGACGCTTCCTCTAACCCGATGTGATCGACTGATCTTCGTACTGCGATGGACCATGCTGGATAATCTGACCGTAATTAACAATCGAAACTGTGAGCTCATCGGCGGTGTCGGCTGATAACGGCTCAGGTGAAGTTGTAAAAGTGACATCTGGGTTTCCAACAACGTCCCCAGATTCTGATGCCTGAGCAGTTGCAATACTGGGGACCGCACTAACAACGAATCCCACGAGTAAAACGGCAGTCAGGACGGTGGTTAACGACGGCGGGTTAGGAAGTGTGTTCTGTGTCATTTTGCGTTTACTAAGTAATCAATCAAAAGGTGCGGGTGCATATTACCCTGTTGGTTTCGGTCACCGGACTGACCGACACATAAAACCGGATCAAGAGAGGCTCTATAAAAATCCACTGAACCCCCGGAGCCTGAAGTACGTCATGGAGTCGTGAAAGTCAGCCTACGACAGACACCTCCGAGTACGGGAGCGTCACAGGGTCAGATGAGAAGGAACAGTAAAATGCGAATCGCAACCCAACTGACCAACAACGGTGCCTCTCGCCGCACCGAATTACCTCAAAGGACAGGCTGTGGCCGTATCTCAGGGGCTCTAACTCCACAGGCGGACTCTTACAAATCTAGTCAAGACGCGTTCAAGAAAATCGTTCGATCTGTGCCTTGATTCACCAATAAGGTCTAGACGTAAGCGCCCCTATAATCTGGACAGGCGCAATGTCACGGCCACATAGAAGAGGATCCGACAGTCTCGTGCACTCCGATAGAACAGTGGTCAACAATATGCTTAAGTTAGCCGAATGAATAATCAATTATACAGCCATCTGCGGCTTGTACTCGCTATTCAGCACAATGATAAAAAACATAACTCAGTTTGACCCTGTGTCATACGCAGTGGGTAATAGAGCCGTGAGCAGTTTGAACCGTCCCAGACAACCAAAAAATAGTCGGGGTAAAGATGACTAACGAGATATCCTTCTTCCAGAATCCAGAGGGAACCCAAGAAGAGATTCTTGAAGCTACATTCTATGCATTACGTCAGCACGGGTACGCGGACCTAACTATTTCAAAAATAGGCGATGAATTCGAAAAAAGCCAGTCACTCATATATCACCACTACGATAATAAGGACGAATTGCTAGTAGATCTTCTGGACTATATGTTGGAGCAGGTCGAAAGCCAGGTCCCACTTCCCAACCAGTCGCCTGAAGAGTATATCGAAATAATCGTTGACGAGATGTTTGGCACCAACGGCAACAACAATCTCGAGTTTACCCAGGCTATAATTGAACTGCGAGCGCAAGCAGCACACGACGACAATTACGGCCGCCTCTTTCGTAGGAGTGATGATTTCATTCGGAAACAAATTGCACGTGCTATCCGGGCGGGCGTCGATGCAGGCGCATTCGATGTCGAGAATCCATCCCAAACAGCCGCGCTGTTCCACACCGTTTTAATCGGTATTCAGACAGAGCAGATTACAAGCGACGAGGAGCCCATCGACTACACCAGAGCCGAGTTCCAGCGCTACATCGAGAACTGTTTATTCCCTGAATGACCTCCTCCCCGCCGCGGGCTCCACCTGCTCCATAATGTCACTGGCCAGACGATTGATCGGTTCAGCATCACTGACGAGAAAGCGCACGACGGCACCGAGTTTTCTACGGGATCATGGCTAAAAGATCGGTTGGTACTGTTCGATCAAGCGTACTTCAAGTACCGCCGTTTTGCGCTGATTGACGAGAATAACGGATACTTCGTGAGTCGGCTGAAACCGAACGCAAACCCGAAAATAACAGCGGAATTACGGGAATGGCGTGGCGACGCCATTCCATTGGAAGGGGAGAAGATCCAGGATGTCGTGGACAACCTCTACCGAGAGCACATTGATGTAGAAGTGGAAGCGACGTTTCAGCGACGAGAGTACGCGGGCACACAATCATACGACAGCAAGACGTTTCGTGTCGTCGGCGTCCTCATCGCAGACGCCGACAACTACCATCTGTACATTACGAATCTCCCGAGAGAGGAGTTTCTGCCAGCAGATCTAGCAACGATCTATCGATGTCGGTGGGAGGTAGAACTGCTGTTTCGTGAGCTGAAGACGCAGTACAACTTGGATGAGTTCGATACGAGTAAGACGTATATCATGGAGATCCTGATATATGCGGCGTTGCTGTCGCTGTTAGTGAGCCGTGATCTGCTGGGTCTGGTCACCGAACAAGCCGACGACGAAATCGTGTTTCCGCCGGAACGCTGGGCGGCGACCTTTCGATCGCACGCCCAGCTCATCCTCTTTGAACTCGGTGAGTACCTCGGCTACTCGCCGCCATCGTTGTTAGAGCGGCTGATCGAGGATGCTCAGAAAATTCACCAGCAACGACCGATACTGCAAGAGACGCTCGCCACCGCTGCATAACCGAGGTGTGAGGCCTAACTAAAGACGAATAGCTTGCGGTGATCCGTCAACTGGGACAAGGATGGTTTCAATCATCGGTTTCTGATGGCACTATGTTTCGTGAAGCTGCTTTATCTGCGCGGACTGACTCAATCTTATCCGAGAGACGCCCAAGGGCTATAAGCGTCGGTGGTAGGGTTGCCAGAGAGGCAATGAGGGTGAGGAAGATGACACCCACAGTTAGCCACCCGAAGTCAGCTAGAATAGGGAATGGTGATAGCGTGAGTGCTGAGAACCCGAAAACAGTGGTCATCCCAGACACGGTAATCGCTTTGCCGACACGCGATCCGGCGGTTTCGACTGCATCAAGCCGGGAAATACCAGTCTGTTCGACCTCTTCGAAGTAACGTTCCATTACGATGATCGTGTATTCTGCGCCGATGCCGACACTCATTGCGCCAAGAGACGCACCAAGTGGCGACACCGATATTGACAGAGCTAACATATAGAGATTTTGCCAGCCGATGACAAATAGCATCGGGACAAGCGGGGCAACAGCCCGAAGCAGGTTTCGATAGTAGAGGAGTAATGCCCCAAAAACAAGGGCAAATCCAAGCCCAGTCGTTGCATTCCGATTTTCGATCTGCTCAACGATCGATGGTGTCGATACGGGTGATTGCCCTGTAAGCTTGGCATCGACTCCGGATGGAGGCTGACTTAATGCGATTGATGTCTCAATAGTGTCGAACAAGCCAAGTTCCTCGTCGGTGTTCATGTCTTGTTCAGCAGTTATCCGGATCTGTGCATGGCCGTTGCTGTAATACTGGGCTTTTTGATCGTCTGGGATGGCTGCTAAAGTCTGTCTAACCTCACGTTCTGTCTCTGGTAGTGTTCCGCCATTATGCTGTTTAATCAGCGTTGCTGGTGTCGAGACACTGGTAATTTGTTGCTTATCACTGGCGATGACGCGGAACCTCTCCATCCAGCGTAACACGTCTGGGTCGCGCAATTGTTCCCCACTAACAAGAATGCTGTACTGAACGGCATCACCACCCCCAGCGACAGATCGAAACTCCTGGAGATCGGTATAGGCCGGCAGGTCCTGTGGAATGAATTCCTCAGTATCCGCAGTCGTTTCTAGATCAGAACTGACCGCAAACCCACCAGCTGCGACAACAATCGCAATAGAGAGAACAATGAAAGGATTAGCTGCAAGAGTGCGTGATGTCCGCCCGAGTGCCTGTCCAAGACGGCCAATGTTACTGCTTCCGGTCTGTTCCTGTGGTGGGAACTCCGACTCATGGGAGGGACTGGCCTCCTCTTCAGATGTGCTACGGAAGCGGACCCAGAGTGTGAGGACTGGCAAGAGCACAAACAATCCAGTGATAAATGTTAGCACCACACCGAAAATAGACGTTTGTGCAAACCAGACAAACGCTGGTGATCCGATTGTGGAAACCCACGTTGCTCCGAATCCAAGTGCCGCTGAGAACATCGCAACTAGAACGGGTGGGCCAACACCACCCAATGCTAGTGGCAACGCTTCGCGTGGGCGGTGATTTTCAAGCTCTTCTTCGTACCGTTCATGAAACTGTATAGAATAGTCAATTCCCAATCCGATCAAAATTGGGAACACAGAACTGGTCAACGTTGAGTTTGGGATACCTGCGTACCCAATCGCTCCAAACGTCCAAATTACACCGACAAAGACCGCAACTATCGGGAGCAAGCGGAGTCGAACACCCCGGAACAAGAAGAATAGGGCGATAACCATTAGCCCTACAGCTAACCCGAGCAACTGCTGCGTGCTCTGCTGAATGAGTCCCGAAAGTTGCGACGAGAACGCTGCTGAACCAGTAATTGTAACGCTCACGCCGCTCGGAAATTCCCCCCATTCTTTGGCATTAATAGCATCTGTATAAATAGGCCGGGATTGTTGCTGTGTAAGCCCGGGTTCAAGAACGATGGTAACTACCGTTGAGTCTGGATTCCCAACAACCCGCTGTATTTTTTCTTGTGATCCAGGAATACGGCCATACTCTGCTCGCACTTGATCAGCAGGGCTGATTACTTGTTCAACGTCATCAACTTCGGACATTCGTCGATCATATCGATCGATAGCCCGCATTGTCGCGGGTTCTGTAACCTCTCCCCGCACAAGGGTAGCAATCGTCCCGCGGTCGAAATTATCATCATACGTATTTAATGTGGGATTTTCACCGACAAATGCGCGGTCCCCGGTGACACTTTCAATCTGTGCGGCACCGGAAAATGCGATCCCAGTGACAACAACTACGGCTGTGAGCATGATCAGTGGCCGACTCTGAATGAGTCGTCCAAGCCGTGCAAATATCGTTCGCAAGCTCATCATCGTATTATCTGAGATTAATTTTGCCGTCGGTATACAACGATAGCGCCACCGACAAGTGCAGCCATCCCAACCGCAACCGCCGGAATTAGTGGGAACCCACCGGAATCGGCTGCACGAACTGGGACGCCAATGGTAAGTGAGCCAGTAAAGCGTGTATCTCCGTCGGACTCATCGTACCGAATCTCAACTGATGAACTATACTCTTTTGTTAGGGCAGTATCGGAAGCACTCACTCGAAACGTTGCAGTTACAGTCTCACCGGGCTCAACAGTGCCGAGATAAGCACCATCGTCTGAAGACGATAGCGGGTCATTAGTGAATAATTTGATATTCGCGTTCGTTACTGTTTCATTTCCGGTGTACCTGATCGTAGTTGTCATCTCGCCGCTGCCACCCGGCGTTACTGTCGTATTTGTTCTGATAACTTGGAATCGGTCACGCTCCTCACCGATGACGACACGCTGCCGAAGTGGTGCCAACGGTCGAAGAACATCGCCAGCATCGTTTTCATATTCAAGATCTAATGGAACAGAAATTGAGCCCGGCTCTGCTTCCTCGGGGATATTAACTGTGAACGACACCTCAGCGGATTCACCAACAGCCAGATCACCGACTGCCGCTTCACCGCTAGTTACTGTGAGTGGAAGCTGCTCCTGTTGGCCGATGCGAACGACCATATTCTGTGCAGGTGCTGGCCCCTCGTTCGTAATGGTAGCTTGGAGTGTTGCTTCAGGTTCATCTACTCTGAAATCGGTTGCCTGAACCTCACTGATTTCAAATGATCGGTCTGCTTGGACAGTAAAATTCGCTCGCGCAGTATCAGCTGTCTCTGTTATGCCGTTTCCGTTTTCGAACTCAATTGTTGCTGTGACTGGATATGTGCCTAAGTCTACATTTTCATTGGCACCCATTCGAACACTCACCGTTGTGTCTTCCCCAGGTGCCAGTGAGCCAATCGAACGAGCGGTATTCTGTGAAGGGCTTGCTGCCTTTCCGAAGAACGTTCCTTCAGTGGTCGTAGTGAAAGTGACCTCAGCGTTCGTTGCGGCGCGTGTCCCGGTATTCTCAACGGTATAGCGAACCATACCGTTGTCACCTGCGATGATACTGTCTTTACCTACCCTTGTGACATTAAATCGGGGTTCATTTTCAACTTCAAGAGTTATGTCTTGGACAACCTCTCCTGAGCGCGTTTGCCGTTCCGTGTCGTCAAGTGGTCCGAAACTTACCGCTCGCGTGTGCGAATATTCGATTACGACTGGGACCTCATATATACCTGGTTTGGCGTTGCCGACCTCAATCCTGAAATCAAGCGGCACCCGCTGGCCGTCAGCAATGGTCCCAATTGTCTGTTTACCTGATTTTACTTCAATTGGTGCGTCGAGCTTATCATCCTGTATTTCAACCTGAACATTTTTTGCACGCTGTACTTCCTCTTCAAACGCTGCTTCGTTGCCCTTTCTGAGTTCACCATCATTGACAAGGACAACTTGCAATGATTGGGCTGATTCAGCGCTGACGACTGGTTCCGGTGTCGAAGCACTGATTCCCGGCTCGCCAATGACTACCGAATCCGCTGCTACCGGCGTCGCCATGCTGAGAAGTAAGCAAGCGCAAATAGCGATGCTTACCCATTTAGTCGAGTAGAACCGCGATAGACTCATGTATTATGCCCACTGCCTGCCAGATATAATCTTGGTGAAACTACATACCACGCAATAACTGTTTATGAGCTAGTTGCTATTCAACTCGTCAAAGAAGTCACATTTATTATACAGATGAACTTGAAATCAGTACCTAATGGACGATTTAGCAAGCCAGAGTTTTCCAGAACCTGAAAGGGCGATAATGAAGGCAACCTATCAGGTACTATGCGAGTATGGGTATGCAGATCTTACGATACAACAGATTGCAGACGAATATGGAAAGACTACGACTGCAGTACATTACCACTGCGATACAAAAAATAAACTCCTCACAGCGTTCCTTGATTACCTTCTGGAGGAACTTGCCGACTCAGTTCACAATATCAGGACAACTAATCCCGAAAACCGCCTCAAGTTTCTGCTTGATGAACTTCTTGTCAAATCAAAAAATTAGCCAGTTCTCTCGATTGCATTATTGGAAATGCAGAGCCAGACGCCATACAAGGAGCCCTTCCGTGAGCGTTTTAAACAGATGGCCGTGGTGAATCGCCAGACGGAGCTTGATTTCACTGTTTCAGAGCTGCTTGATATTGTGAACGACACACATCAAAACGAGTTCACGAAATTCACCGTACCAAGTTCGCGCACGCACGGCGTCGCCGAGCGTGCGCTTAACCGTGGAGAAGACGGTCTCACACATCGCTCGTTGGCGGTATCGAGGCCCATCGATCCGCGCGTTATGCGCGTGATCGATGGGCCGGAACTCACGATGTTTGATTAGCGGTCTTACCCCCTTTTCGCGGAGTTTTTCACGTAACTCCATCCAATCGTAGCCTTTGTCGGCAGCGAGGCTGGCGAGGTCGCCCGCGTTCGGCGGGCGACCTGCCAGCCGAGCTGTGTGTCGTGGCGTTTCTCAGTTGTACAGTGAACGTCCAGAATCGCTTGGCTTTCTGTGTCGACGAGAGCTGTCGCTTTGAGCGTCTGAACCCGGTAATTCGTCCGACGGCAGTAGTGTTTGCTAGCGTTTTCCCGGTCAAAAAACGTCGCGTCGATAGCGGTGTGACCGGATGGCTGTCTTGATTCTGTCAAACCACTTGACTAGCATGGAGTGGTCGGGGAGATCGGCCGCGTTGAGGCCGATCTCCCCGAGTATTTGTGGCATCTCGCTCAGCAAATCAAGTGCTTCTCGGTAGGATTTTTCCAGGTAAACCCGCAGACAGTGCAGCGACACTACCGCATACTCGGCGAAGCCGCCACCCCTTCGGGGGCGGCGACTTCGCTTCGCTCACCAACAGCATTTTTAGCTAACTGAACGACGTTGCTTGTGAAGCGGGAGATCTTAGACATGAATCATCGGCGGTTTCCCGCTTCATCTTCCTAGTTCTGACGGTCGAAGCCGACGCCGTCCAGTGATTCACCAGAGCCATGATCTCACAGGGACGGTGTTTGCCGAACATCAGCTCACCATTCCAGAGATGTTCCACATCATTCGAGGGATGGAAGAACATACGACGAACGAGATCTTTCAAGAACTCGACCGTACCTACAAGACGCGCTTGCCGAGGATCCTGAGTTTGACCTTTCTGGTGTCTGTGAGGCTGACGAAGTCTATGTCGTTGCTGGCGAGAAGGGACTCGAAGATAAGGATGGAAGTCCGCGCTGGCGGGCGTCGCCAGGTATTAGGCACACCTTCAGCAAGCAGACCTCTCAACTAACCGGCTTCGTGAAGTACTGATTTTTGCCTTCGGCGCAATTCAGGCAGGAACTTTATCAACTTGAAACGGGACAGCTCTGATCAAGATTGAGCATAGGACCACTCCTACACGTAGCCGGGTGGATTCACCGCGACCGTGTCGCTATAGTAGCCATTGCAAGTCATTACACACCCAATCGCAGGACGGCACTGCGATCGGTGTGTAAATCGTTCCAATTGTTACTATAGGACCACACACCCACCCCTATCGATTTGTTCTAACGAGAAAGGGTGGTGAGGGGAGTCAATCACGGGGGAGCCGAGGTGGATATGGTTCGTCAGAATAATATCCCTCAGCTAAATCCATCTTTATAAGCCCGATTCTTGTTATAATCGGTTTGCAGAAAGGGGATTGAACAAATCGATAGGAGTGGGTTCAGAGCAGTTAGCCGAAGAAACAAAAAGGACAACAAGACATCACTCACCACAGTGTACAAGAACCCCGATCCTGGTCTTCGTCCCTTGGTTTCTCGATTCCTTATTTAATACTCTATCAGGAAGAGAATAGAGCGACAAAGAGTGATTAGAACAAATCGATAGACGTGTGTTCTTCTAGCTAGCTAGTAGCTAAAACTAGAAAGAAGAAAAAGAAAAGGTGGAAGAGACTCTCAATTCCACCCTAATCGTGACGTAGATGAGACGTCAGTCCAATCGGGAATTCTGTCACCCCCCCTTCCTTGGAGGGTGGAACAAATCGATAGGGGTGAGAGGGTGTGTGGGTATTCTTTTGAATTGGTCGAGACGATAACCCCTAACAAATCGTCGGAGGTTACGGAGGGAAACAGTGTAAACCTCTAATACCGTGGATTTGCCTATCATACCGGTAGAAAAGAAATCGACAGGGGAATCTTTTAATATCCTCGTAGAGTGAGTCCCGGTATGCCCACGGATCCTGGTCCCGAGGAAACCTCCGAGTCCACGGGTTCTATCAAAGATATCATTCTTGAGCAGGAAGAAGCCGCGAGTCTCATCAAGAACCGGTCGCTCCTTGAGCCGAACGAGATCGTCGGCGAGGAACGTATCGTCGGTCGTGACACGCAGCTCACCGATATTACTCAGCACCTCCGCGTCGCAATAAGTAACGAACGACCGCCGAACCTTCACCTCTATGGTCCTTCTGGAACCGGGAAATCTCTTATCATCAACGCTGTCTGTCAGAACATCGTCGAACTCTGTGAAAGCCGCGATATCCGGTTCGGCGTCATCCAGATGAACTGCCAGAACGTGGGAACCCTCGGCGCAGCTGTCTACGAACTTTCGCGAAAGGTAGCGAACGACATCGGAACAACTGTCGATGTCCCGGAGCATGGAGTTCCAAACAAGAAAAAATGGCGCGAACTCTACCGTCTGATCAACGACCACTACGATACAGTTGTATTCATTCTTGATGAACTCGATATGCTCGTCGGTCGTCGAGATGAAGACGAGCCAGCCTTCTCCCGCCTTCTCTACCAGCTCTCTCGTGCTGGAAGCACCGACGAGATTACTGCCCAAGTCTCTGTCACTGCCATCACTAACGACACGAAGATGATGGAGAGTGTGGGAAGTCGCGCTCTCAGTTCCTTTACCCCCGAGGACGTTCACTTTAGTGACTACGACGCCAACCAGCTCCGGGAAATTCTCCGGGCTCGGGAGGACGCCTTCCACGAGGATACACTCAGCGGTGATGTCATCCCGCTTGCCGCTGCATTCGCTGCCCAAACCAATGGGGATGCACGGAAGGCGATCGACCTGATGCGAACAGCGGGGTCGATTGCAGAAAAAACAGGTGCAGACAAAGTCCGGGAGGAACATGTTCGACAAGCCCAGGATAAGGTTGAGAAGAACCGCGTGTTGGAGGTGACACGTGGGATTAGTACGCAGAAGAAGCTCTGTCTGTTCGCGACTGCAGCTGTGGCCCGTGAGGCCGGAACTGGTGCAGCAAAGAGCCCGATTGGATACCGGGTGTATCAGTACTTGACAGGAACCCTAGATTCTGATCAGTACCACCAGGAGACGTACGTGAATAAGATGAAAGAACTCACGACGTATTCGTTGGTCGAGACAGAGCGGAAGAGTCAGGGACCACACTCGGGTAGCTACCTCGAGTTCACGTTTGGTGAGAACCCGGAGACCATCATCGAGACGCTCCGAGAAGATTCGCGGCTAGACGACGTCCACAATGACGAACTCCGCACCGTCGTGAATGCACAGCTCAATCAGTAGGGTATTCATCGAACAAGTCGATAGGGGTGAGGGTGTTATCGATGACTCAGTTCCATCGGTGACAGGAACAAGTCGATAGAGGTGGGTCTACAGATTGTGGTGGTCGCTCACACAACAAATCGATAGGGGCGACTGTTTAGCACTTTGCGTCACCGATACTCTGAAGATCGTAGATGACGCTGGGATCTTTAGACAGGTCGACCTCCTCGAGGATGGCGACCGTTCGCGGGCCGTCGTGCTGCTGAAGACAATCGACGAGTTCATCGGGAGGTGTCGACTGGGTCCACACGTAGACGGCGTTGATCCGCGCAAACGCGAACGGCCAGTCACCGAACTGTGGGGCGACGTACCTCCTCGATAGAGGGTGCTGACGCTGGCGCTGGCAGCGACGAGCTCGCGGGCTGCGTCGCGTACGCGTTCTTCGACTACAGCGAGCCCGTCTCATAGGAAACGTAGCCTGCGTCTTCTAGCCGATTGAGGGCCTGTCTCACCGTCTCGTACGGTGTGTGGAGGTGTTGGGCGACACGGCGGATGGAGTTCACCACTCCGATGACGAGGACGATCTGCGTCGGCGAGACGGCGAATGCGGCGATAGCTGCCTCCAGCGCAATCTCGAATTCGCCCATGCTGCTAGCTCTATCACGGAGCCATTCGGCCAACTCCGCTTGCCCGCTGCTGTCGTCGAGGGTTAATCCGTGCTGGGCTATCTCCAGAGCGGCCTCCGACTGGTCGTGTTCCCGAAGGGCTTTGGCCAGCGTGAGTGCTTCTTTCGGGGAGTACAGGTTGCGTCGGCCGTACTCGATTGCCTCGTCGATCCGGTCCGCCTTGACGAGCATGGTGACGTAGTCGTCGATCAGGTCCGCAGTCTCCGCCAGGTTCAGGTACTCCTCGATGCGGTCCTGGCGTTTGAGAACGTTGAGTCGGGCCCTGACGAAGTCCTCAGCATACCACGGCGGATCGCCCTCCCAGAGGTCCGCGTAGCCGATGTCGCCCTGCATCGCCCGCTGGACTGGTTCGAAGTCCCAGTCCCGCTGTGCCGCTTCGAGGGCGACGCTGTACGGTGGCTGATGGGTATAGCTTCCCATCTCCTGTTCCCACGCCCAAAGGCGATCCTCCCAGTCGGCACGCTCGGCTTCCGAGAGGTCAGCCGTGAGCAATGCCTCGGCCAGTACTCGGTCGACCTCGTCGAAAAACTCGAAGATTGCGTTGGAATCGTCGTACGAGAGAGCGAGCCACTCCTCGTCCATGAGTTCGTCGGCCAGCGGTTCGAGGATATCCAGTGCCGTCTCGCCGTCGCCGGCCTCGACGGCTGTCCGTACCTGGTCGAGGAGGTTCCCCAACTTCTCGACGTCAGTTTCGACCGCCTCATACGGGTCGTACGCGTGGGCGCTCCGATCTTCGGTGGGACGGAGAATGTACTGCACCTGCTGGCGGATCGACTCCCGATTGATGTCGGGCCTACGGTCGCGAGCGTCGTCGCCCTCATCTCCCGAGTCTAGTGGTTCGAGCCGGGACTCAACCTGCTCTGCCAACTCCGGGCGACTCTCGACGAGGTCGACGAGAACGTCACGGAGACCCTCGGGGTCCGCGTCGGCGACCAGTTCGGAGACTGGCGGCCGCTCGTCGATTTCGTCGGAATCGCGGACGTATGTCAGGAGGACGGCGACACGGTGCTTGCAGATTCCACCGTGATTGTACGGGCAGGAACACGCCGTGTCGACGACCCCGGTTTCGTCGAGTTCAATTCGCACCTGGTAGGGCTCGTACTGGCTGCCTTCAACCGCCGCTCGGATCGTCTCACCGCGCCGGACGAGCTCGACGACGGCACCCTCGTCGTAGTAGTTTTCCCCTCGGTCGTATGACTGGGAACGTGCCAGATCCCGAACTGCTGCCTCCGTGAGTGTGGGGTCGAAATCCGCCATCCTTATAACGTATCTATGGCCTAAGTCCGTAGTGATACTGTAGGGGGTTGGGGGGTTGTAGGCCTACGAATATGGAACCCAGACGCCTTTCACCGGCCGGAAGACGACGTAGCGTCGATATCCGACGTGTCGGCCGGATGCGCGGTGTGGAGCGGAGTTGCCCCCTGCTCGTGTGTTCTCGGTTCTGTTCAGCCACCCACTCCTCTGCGTCCGCTTTCGAGCCGAACGCAATCTGACGATCTCCTTTGAAATCCGCCTCAGCGAGTAGTATCTCGCATATGACCGGGTTTTTCAGGTCCACGATATAGTCGGCTATGGCTGTTCGTTCACGAGAGCTCCCCTTCAGAATTCTCTAGGCCGGGAAGAAATTATCTCTCTCGTCCCGACACAACAGATATAGAACTGACGACCGAACATCTCCAGTCCGAGCACCTCGATCCGCTTCTCCTCTTTCAGTCCGAGGAAGCGACACTTTGGCATATTGACATCACACATCCGGACGTGGTCGCCGACGATTACGTCAGCGTCAGACTCGCCACAGCCACGATCTGGTCGCTAGACGATGATCGGACATACGCCCTGCTCGTGCTCCGGGAGAAGTATACGTGGAATGACAAAGCGCTCTCCGAACCACTGCGCTATCTCGCTACCCATCTTCACGGATCGGATACGGTCGTAACGGAGACGTTCTCCGTCGAAGTGTTCACGGCGACAGCGGTCAGGTCGCCTGCAGGCCGGACTGTCTGGTGGCGTGAAGACTATGTCGACGACCCGCGGGGTGAGGAATAGAGATTCTCTCGAAGCCCAATCCGAGGAATTACGCCGCCATCCGATCAAGAACGCGTATGGATCACACTCGTGAGGCGTTCGCCGACGCACTCTCCTCTGGCGATACCGAGCGCGTGAATCGGGCGATCGACGAAATCGAGAATACCGAACTCGAGGAACGAGCCGCCCTGTTCGACGAGTGTTTCGAGATGTGTCGCGACCTCTACGATGCCGACGGTGGATACCAGCGACAGTCCGTGATCCGCTTTGCGGCTGGTCTGTATCCGCGCCTAGCCTATCGAACGGTCGGTTCGGACCTCACCGACGGGCCGTTACCGGGTGAGTGGACGCTCGACGAGATTGCGACCCACCGCGAACGACTGCGGGACCTCTACGTGGACGCACTCCGCGACGACGACGGCCGTGTACGACGCGCAGCCGCCAAGGCGATCAAGGAACTAGCGCTGACCGCCGAGATGCTCGAAGCCGAGGACGAACTCCGATCGATGATGGACGAACTGGAAGCGCTCGCCGAGGAGTGTGTGGACTCGAAGCGAAAATACGTCGAGCAGGCCTACGAGAACGTTGCCTTTCACGCGGAGAAGCTGTTCCCCCTACTTCCGGACGGGCTTCGGGACGCGCTCGAAGGCGACGACCACAGCAGTGGACGGTAGCTCACGGAATATACTCGTCTGGAACGTGTATCGGGGGGAGAGCGTTAGTCGCGGAGTTTTGTGCTCCCGCGTCATGCATCCAGATATGCCATTCAGCGTGAGTTGGCGCACGCTTCTCGACGAGGCCGACGAACTCCCCTCGGACGCTACTCTCATCACACCACTCTCGCACAAGCGGTTTCGCATCACCGACACCTAGGAATACCGCGTGATCATCTAATTTAGAGAGTCGGGTGACTCTCGTAGCAGATCTGGCGAAGGGGCCTTCCCGGGCTGACCACGAGTCCGATCAGTCCAGACGATCAAGCGAGCCATAGAGTTCCTCGTTCTGAATGTGGGTACAGAACTGTGCGGAAAGCCGACAGCAGTCCGCGGCATCGGTGAACGTCCGGACACTAGCGTCCCAGCGCGCGTGGACGGCGCCAAGCATCGCACTACGAACCGATGGTTCGGTCGCAACCATGACTCGTCGCGTGCGCGTTGGTGGAGTCGCGTCAGTCGCCGGCCCTTGCATTTCCGCTGTTGACAGAAGATCTTCGAGGACGCTCCCAATCTCGATCCCAACACCGAGATTATCCCCGACCTGTGGAGCGATGAAGTTCGTTGCACATCTGTCTTTAGCTAAGAGACGAACCACGTGACAGCAGCGGCTTATCGAGGCTACTTTTCGAGAGGAATGAGGAGGAGTCCGCTGTGCACACTGACACCTCCTCGTCGAGAATCATGCGTCGGCTCACTACACTGTTTCCCTCCGAGTTCCTCGAAGAGCACGCCGAGGAACTCGGCGTGGTCGAGCGAGAGGGCAAGCTTCAGATTCCTGTCCTCGTGTGGGCGCTCGTGTTCGGCTTCGCCGCAGGCGAGAGCCGAACACTCGCTGGGTTTAGACGCTGCTACAACGCTACAGCTGACGAACCGATCTCTTCTGGCGGTTTCTATCACCGGTTGACGCCTACTCTTGCAGAGTATCTCCGCGACCTCGTCGAGGCCGCGCTCGACGAGGTCGCTGTCCCTGATGCTGTTGACGCTGATATCGACCGATTCAGGGACGTGATGATCGCTGATGGAACCGTGTTGCGGTTGCACGAGTTCCTCTCTGATGAGTTTCAAGCCCGCCACGAGGAGCAGGCTGGAGCGAAGCTCCACCTGCTCCACAACGCCACCGACCAGACGATTGAACGGATCGATGTGACTGATGAGAAAACGCACGACAGCGCGCTGTTCAAGACGGGATCGTGGCTGCAAGGACGACTGGTTCTGTTTGATCGGGCGTACTTCAAATACCGCCGCTTTGCGTTGATCGACGAGAACGACGGCTACTTTGTGAGTCGGCTGAAGCAGAACGCAAATCCGGTGATAACGGCGGAATTACGGGAATGGCGCGGCCGCGCCATTCCCTTGGAGGGCAAGCAGATCCACGACGTGGTCAATGATCTCTCGCGGAAGTACATCGACGTAGAGGTGGAAGCAGAATTCAAGCGCGGCCAGTACGAGGGAACTCGGTCGCTGGACACGAAGCGGTTTCGCGTCGTCGGCGTCCGCAACGAGGACGCCGACGACTACCACCTGTACATCACGAATCTGCCGAGAGAGGAGTTTCTCCCGGCGGATCTAGCGACGCTGTATCGGTGTCGATGGGAGGTAGAAACGTTGTTCCGTGAGTTGAAAACGCAGTACGAACTGGACGAATTCGACACGAACAACCCTGATGTCGTGAAAATTCTACTATACGCTGCGTTGCTGTCACTGCTGGTGAGCCGAGAGTTGTTGGATCTGGTCACCGAGCAGGCCGACGATGAGATCGTGTTTCCGCCGGAACGCTGGGCGGCGACCTTCCGGTCGCACGCCCAGCTCATCCTCCACGAACTCGGTGAGTACCTCGGCTACTCGCCACCGCCGTTGCTGGAGCGGCTGATCGAGGATGCTCAGAAGATCCACCAACAACGACCGATCTTACAAGAGACGCTCGCTACCGCTACACAACCGAGGTGTGAGTCTTAGCTAAAGACGAATGGTTCATATTGCATAGATATCGTGATGATAATCACAGCTCTTCTTAACGGCCGTGATAATAGTCATGACCCGCTCCTGTTGGGTGATTTTCGATGAAAACGAAAGAAGAACTTTTAGACGAGCACGATGGGGCGAATCAGGGGACTAAACGAGAAATTGTCAAATTTTTGTACGAGAATCCAGAGCAAGAGCACGACCCGGACTCGGTTTTCGAGGCGATCCGAAGCGACTGTCCAGCCGGCACGGAAGACACCGTCGCAAATTCACTCTCGGCTCTGTCAACAGGCCACGACCGTATTACATCGGAGCAACGCTCGTTCTATCAGTGGGAAGGAGAGGGGAGGCGACGGCCAAACCGGCGGCTTCAGCGGGTCAGACGAGCTGCTTTTCAGTGGCTTAATTCGCTAGATTTCTCTTTTGGAACGATACTTATCGCCTTCTCACTCTGGGCAGCTGGTGTTCTATGTGCCGCTGTGAGTCTGGTTCCGTTGTTTTTAGACGTGCAGCCGTTGGGGGCATCGTTCATTTCATGGTTCTTCGCAGCTGGATTATTGACTATCCTTGGATCAACGGCAGTGATGGCTTGGGTGCCGCTCTATCTGTTGGACATCTGGTTAGCGGAGTAGGGTCAGTACGGTAGTGGCATATACTCTGTCGATTCACACTGCCGAGAGCTATCGCTGTCGGTCGTCATCGCGCAGGTCCTGTTTGCCGTCATCGACCGTGCAAAATTGTACGAGCCCAGCGCTGAGGACCTGATCGGTTTCCACCTTGTCCTCGCGACGGCGCTGTCGACCGTCTCGACGGTGTCGTGGTGGTGCAGGGACTGATCAACAAGAATCGCGAACGGGCTACCCACGAATTATTAACCAACAAGAGCCGTCGATTGGCAGCAAGTGTTGGTTAACCACGCCGGGACTTCTTGCGTCCGGCGAGCGTACTCCAAAGCATGACCCACGACACTCCAGACGGCACCCACGAACGGCGTGTGTGGTGTGACACCTGCCAGCTCAGTGTGGTACCATCGGGTGGCGGTGAGAACCCAACCTGTCCGGGCTGTGGCAACGAATTGTAATCGCCTATAGGAATCTCTATATTCAAGTTTTGGCTCTTGTCTGACGCAGTTTTAAGCCTACAGAGTATCCTATAGGAACTACTATAGTCACATGACAGAGACACTACGCGCCGCCGCGTTCCTCGATAAGGGCGGCACCGGCAAGACAACCACAACGGCCCACCTCGGCGTCGCACTCAGCGAGCAGGGGCATGAAGTTCTCCTCATCGATCTCGCCGGGAAGCAAGGCGACCTCGCGAAGCACTTCGGGGTCTGGGGACAGTACCGAGACCAGATCGACGCTGATGAGGCATGGCCGAACATCAGCACAGTCTTCGACGATGCATGGGATACCATTGCTGGGAAGCTCGGTGACGACGCCGTCGCTGATTTGGTTATCGCAACCGATGAGGGACCGGACCTCATCCCCGCCCACCCGGGGCTGGATACGCTGGATGCCGAACTCGGGAATATCGACGACGCTCGCGAGCGGTACAGTCGGCTCGAACAGTTCCTCGACGAGTACGTCGATCCGCTCTCGTACGATGTCGTCCTCATCGACCTGCCGGGTATGACCAACAACGTCTCTTACAACGGTCTCTGGGCGGCACGGCACGTCATCACGCCGGTCGAAATGGGGCCGTTTGAAGCCGAGCAGGCAAACGCTCTTCGCGAGGATCTCGAAAAAATCGCGGAGAATTTTGAAGTCGATATTGACCTCTCGCTGGTACTTCCGAACAAGGTCGATACGCGGACCAATCTGGCCGAGGAGTATCTCGAATCGTTCCAATCGGCATATCCCGATGCGATTGCGCCCGCATACGTCCCGTACTCACAGGACATCCGCAATGCGGCCGAGAGCGGTGAGACTGCCTTCGCGATAGCTGAACCCTCGACCACGGCAGACCGAGCCCGTGAAGCCTATCTCGAAGCCGCAAGCGCCCTCGTCGAACAACTGGAGAGTGAGACCAATGAGTGACGATCCCGATCTTGAGGATCTCAAAGCACAGACCTCACAGGGTGACCGGCTGGACTCCGCAGCGAAAGAGATGGACCGACAGGACCTCGTCGACGATATCGTCGACGAACTCGAGGCGATCGACGCCGGCGACCAGCAGAAAACTGTCAGTGTGTGGGATGGCCAGCTCGCCGCGTTCATTCGTGCGCTCGAGGCCAACCCCGATCATCTGGATGCAGTCGGCAACGGCCTCCAGGAACAACTCGATATCGAGGAGACTGAAGCGGATCGAAGCTCCGTTCTTCGGCTGGCGCTGCGGGTGGGCTTCCAGGAGGCAGCCCCAGAGCAGTTCGAAGCCGTCCGCGAAGCGGTGCGAAAGCAAGCGACAAAAGGCCTATAGCTTTTCCTATAGGATTTGCTGTAGCATTCGCTGTATGATATCCTATAGGGATTGCTGTAGGCACTCGAGAGATTTCATATATCCAGATATGGTTTATCCGACGGAACGCCACAGCAGCAACCACGCCCCAGGGTCAGCGTTCGAGAGTGGCTTCCACCACACTCTCGAAGTCACAGTGTGGGCACGTGATCGACAGCCCGTCGACGGCACCCACAGCACTGCCTCGGAGAATTCCGTGACAGACCGACCGTGAACAGGACGGACAGGTGACATGGTCGAGTGGGACGGGTTCCTCGCGGCGCAGACAATCTTTGCAGCCAGCGTATGTAGGCCGAACAGTATTCGAGCGGACGATACGATATGTCGCGCTCTGATTGCTACCGCCACAAGCCGGTTGCGCTTCACCGAACGCGGCTGCCTGTGGGTCCGGGAAGTGGTACTTGTCTGCGCCACCGGTCACGACTACCCACGGGATGTCCTGCAAAAAGATGGTGACATCGTGGACCTCGAACACCTGGCCCTCCTCGGTCCAGTCCTCGGTCGCAAGCACATGCAGCGACGCCGTGTAGCGGTCCGGATACGTGACGAGTTCCAACCCGAACACCGACTCCCCACAAGACAGTCGGCACACGCGCTTGGACTCGCGAGCGTCACTCGGGTCTTCGATGGAGCGGTCGACGACATCAGTGACATCCCAGGTTCGGGAGTCGCCGCTGACGACAAGAAGGTCACCCTCCTCGATGGCCTGGATCGTGTCGACAAGCGCCGGATCGACACGAGCGTTGGCAGTCTCAGTTGTGTCGGTCACGCCCATCAGTCATCACCGGGCACCGTGTCCGGATGGGCATTCCAGAGCCGGCGGGCGGGGCCGTTCTTCAGCGGCGTTTCGTAGTCGATATTGTGGCGGTCCAGCACTCGGTAGATTGAGCGCTTCGAGACATCGTGTGCGGTGGCGAGGTCGACGACGGTGAAGCCAGCTTCAATGGCCGCTTCGAGATACGGTGCCGACGTGTAGGCGTCTGGCGAGAACTCATCCAGGTCGAGTGCGGCGACGAGGTCGGCTTGGCGTTCGTGCATCGTGGGCTGTAGGTCAGAGTTCGTCATTGACCTATATGTCAAGGTGACTAGCTACTGTTCCTAGAGTGTTTCGGGGGAGTGGTGTGAGTGGGCACCAGCGACAGGGCGAGAAGACAGGGATGTCTACCTCTTCTCACCCTGAATCTCAATTGACACCTGCGCGTGCAGGGGCACAATGGAGAGTTTGAATAGCGGTGATACCCCCTCTCGTTCTCAGACACCGGTTTTCCAAAACAGCTGAGGCGTGTAGAGGGTTTTATCACACCCAGAAGTGCTATACTATTTCAGTTACTCACTGTGTGTTTGGATGACATTGCAAATTCGGTCGGCTAAAAGTTCGTACTGTTCAGGAGACGCCTCCTTTTCCACATACTCCGTAATGAGCGTGTCATAGAATCCATCTCATAGCATCTCACAGCCCGGCTCGTTTCCTCGCTCGTAGTTGGTGATTGCAACGACGAGTCGTAGGCAGAGCGCAACGAACACTTCTGTTCGAGCGTGGACGCGGCCTCGGGCGCGGACGTGCCCGAGGCCGCAGTCCTTGACGGCATCGTTAGTTCGTTCGACTCCTATCCGGTGGTTGTACGTCTCGTCCAAGATGGACTGTTTGAGCAGAACTTCCTCACTGTGTTCGGTGATACGATCTTCGACCCTATACTCGATATCGAGCGGATCGTCGGTATTTCGCGGGTTGTACGGGGCAATTGGCACGACCCCTGCGGCCAGCAGGTGGTCGTGCCAATTGAGGATATCGTATGCGCTGTCTCCAAGCATCCAGATGGGTGTATCGACGGCGAGCGCGTCACACGTGACGCGCATCGCCGTCTCTTGATCCGCTTGTTTGCTCTGTGTGAACTCCGCTGCTATCGGAATCTTTGGACCGGTCGAGACGATCGTACAGCCGAAGCCGTAGTAGTGTTCCTCAGCTGTTGGGTCGTAGTTCCACGAGGCGGCGTCGTTGTACTGGACCGCTTCGATGTGGGTTGAGTCGATGGAGTACGTCGAGTCGAGCAGGCCCCGGCAGGCGGCTTGCTCGACGAGTCTCTTGAAGACATCATCGATGACGTGTTCGAGATCGGTAAGAAACCGGTCAACTGTGTCTCTGGATGGTGGTTTGTCGAGTCCGCAGTAGTACCAGACGAGGCTGTGCTGGAGTTCTCGTGTGACTGGACGTGTGCCGTATACATCCTTGTAGTAGCAGTGTAGAAAGCCGCGAAAGAGGTCTGGTGGCTCATGGACTCGTGTTCGCCCCCGCCCCGAGGGGGCGAACACGTCGTACTCCAGCAGAAACTCGAACTCAAGATGCTCGAACAGCGGTACTGTCTCGGTAGCCGCCGCATTCAAGAAGTCGTTAACCGAACCTACGTCCTGCAGGGTCGCGGTTGTGTTGGACACACTTTCCGCACCCTGCTGCTTTGCATGTGGCGCTTTCTATGACACGCTCTCCGTAATGTCAACTGCGACACCACTGGCGACGATCGCCCGGCTGTCACGTGAAGTAAAGAAAATAAATGGCAGCTCTGGGTACTCTATCCGAGTTATCTGCAAAAATTCAAGCCCGTTCATTCCGGGCATATCAAAGTCTGAAACCACACAGTCTGGCTTATTGTCGTGTATTATATCCAAGGCTTCACTCGCATCGGTAGCTATTACGACACTGAATTCCTCCTCTTCACGTTCAAGAAACTCGTCAGTTAGGTCTGGGAAACCCGGCTCATCGTCGACATGGAGGACCTGGATTCCATCTTGAACACTGCTCGACATATGTAACTGTTTGATGATATTTGCAAAAACAGCTTGGCTAGATTATCAGTATTGATATTCAGATGGGTTTCAGATGAAATAGCTTTGATGTCTGCACAGCGTCCATACCGTCGCATACTAGCTGAGCGATCAATAGAGCAGTCTATTCGATAAGCTATAGATTTCCACACCACCATATTTGCCCACCGCTTTGCGCTGAGTAGCAGTCGGCGAGTTAATCGACTGTATCGCCCTCATTACGTTTAGCTAGATCACAGCAGAGAACGTATAGATAAGTTTATTTCTGACTCGAAGTGAATTATACCCTACCCGAATGGTCCATCAGTGGCAGTGTCGGGAGTGTAAGTTCACAGTCTGGTCGTCGAAGCAGTCAGAACTCGTAGATGCAGTAAAATCCCACTTACTCTCCCATTACAAACACACCGTTGAATCGGACGAGTTCAGCCTCAGGTGGGACTGCCCGTACTGCAACCAGACCAGTCAGAGCTACGACGCCGACGAGGGGCTTGCCAAATTCAAAAATCACCTGTTCAAACACGTCTCCGCACTCATCGACTCTGGTGTTCATGTGGCCGACCGGATTGATCGGGTCGGTAATATCCTGATTCTCTCACCACTAGAAACTGCAGGCGCCGACAACGCCCGCGTGCATTTCACATCGCCGGCAGACGTCGCAGTTTTTGTCACTAATAACCCAGCAGAGCGCGTTCGATTTCTTGACAACGCACTTCAATCCTGGCCAGCCTGGACGACGATCCTCACGACTAAAGCACAGCCGTTTGCCGATGTTACGGATATTGATCTGGAGGCGGCTCCACTTGACATCGCTATCTTGGATAAGGGAGTAAGCATGACCGAACTTGGTGAGACGCTCGTTCGTGTCTTGGACGAACAACAAACAAGCAACTCGCGACTAACCGTTGGATTTGATATTCTCAGCGAACTACTTCGTTTATTCGACACTGAGACGGCATTCAAGTTCGTTCACGTCTTAAACTCTCGGCTGGCAAACATGGATGCGCTCACCCACTACTACCTGAATCCGAACGCACAGCCCGAATCAGAAATCAACGTACTCAAGGAACTGTTCGACCTGCAGATTCGGGTAAAGGGTTCACGATTTAGGACCGTATAAGAGGTGCAGTCAGTCACGCGAACTGTGCTGGTTCGTGTAGTCGGCCGGACTGTCGACATATGTATAGTCGACACCCGTTGTCACAAGTTCTCCCGAGGAGCCGTCGCATATCTCATCAAGAACTGCTTGAGCGCGGCCCCGTGCCTCTTCGGATCCACGTTCACGGCTAAGATACACCCGAAGGCGCTTCTCTAACTCGGGACTCCGTAGCTCTGGGAGCACTGCTTCGGCTAGCTGTGCGGTTTCCTCGTCGGGCTTGTCTAGAGCCGAGAGCAGGCAGTCAATCACTTCGGATCGATATCGGTCACCAGTAATGCGGCTCAACAACCAAATCGCTGTCTGCCGGTACCGCCGCCGGGTCCCGTCTGCAGCGATATCAAGTAGCGCCGGCACTGTTGCCTGGACATCTGCTCGAGCCAGTTCGTCGACAACGGTCCCGCGAATGAGTTCGAGTTCCTCTGTGGAGGCCGTCGTGAGTAACTCCAGCAGAGAGAGCATCGCTGCCCGCTGGACAGTCGATGAGTCATCATCGAGAGCATCAACAAGGACCACGATAGGTTTTACCGACCCAAACTGTCCGAGTTCATCGACCGCAATGAGCCGAAGCCCCTCCTCGTCTGCCTGGGTTACGGGAACCAACTCTACAAGCGCGCGGTCCGTGCCGATGGCCCCCAGTGCGTTAGCGGCAGCTTCCCGCACTTGCTGTCGATCATCTGAAAGGCGCTCACTTAGTGGTGGGACGACTCGCGGATCTGACAGTCGCCCACACGCCTGCGCAGCCCGGGTTCGAACGCGAGGGGCCGGGTCAGTTAACGCCCTAACCAGGTCCGGGACAGCCGCCGTCGCACCACGTTCGCCAAGTGCCGTCGCCGCGACCATCCGGAACTCAAGGTGGTCAGCTGAGAGCCACTCGGTTAGCAGTGTTGTCGCGGTTCGCTCAGTTGCCTCTGAGCCTCCCATCTCAGCGAGTTCTGCGACCAGATAGTCGAACGCGTCCTCGCCACGCTGATACAACGCGTCGATCGCAGCCGCGCGAACGTTGTCGTCCTCATCCGATTTAACAGCGCTGACCAGTGCTTTGACAGCCTGCCGTCGCTCGTTGGGGTTCGAGATTTCTGCAATGTTCCCCAGCATTGTGGCCGCTCGTCGTCGAACGTAGTTCTTCCTACTCCGTTTTAGGTGTGCGATAAGCTTCTGAACTTCTGATTCCCGTTCGAGTTTATATAGGAACGTCTCGTTATCACCCGGTTCGTCGTTGAACACCCATGCAGCCTCCGGTTGGTGTTAGTAACTTCGTCATGGTTCTGTTTAGTCTTAAACATATTGTCGCAATACTGGTCCGGCATGACCGCTGGTCGATCCAGCGTCACTATCCGACAACCTGCCGATGATTGACGCCGTCGAAACAGAGTCAAACGAGCAGATTTATCTCTGGAAGGAAGGTGATGAGTAAAGACAGTATGAGGTACGAAAAGATTGTTGTGAGGGAAGCTGGCAGCCTCGGTTCAACCACTGATTCGGAACCGCCGGACATCCGCGATGAGAGCGACCACGGTCAGAAAATGGACCTCAAGACACCAGCATGGGACGCAGTGCGAGCAAATATCAATCCAGGCGAATATGAGCCAAAGACCCACGTCGCAACGATTCACTATGATCTCGACGAGTGGGATTTTGTTATTGAATATTTGGTTGAGGTAGATAGAGAGCGCGCGTAACTTATTCACTTTTCGAGGCGTGTTACGGCGTCCAACGAACGTCGTGGTTAATTCCAAATCCCGACGTTAGCGTAATTACGACTTATTGCATAAGTCGTAACAGATTCGGTGTTTGACAGCGGAAATCCGGTGTGTATACCCCTTCATCTACCAACCGCTAGATACTTTACTAACGGAAATAAAAGTAATCGTAATGCGTATCGAATCGACTGCTGGAAACGAGCATAAGGTGTGGCTCACCGACGGTGAAATCGAAGAACTGCGCCGAGCTACCAACAGCCAACGCGACGACATAATCATTCAACTCGGGGCATTTGTCGGTCTTCGGGCCTTCGAGATTCCACAGGTGTGTCCTGCCAACGTGAAAGAAGCTGACAGCGGCCAGTACCGACTCAGAGTCACAGCTGGGAAAGACACCAGCGGTAACGGTGGGAAGCCTCGCGATGCCTACCTCCCCGACCGCGTTGAGCGCGATCTCAAACGGTATCAGAACGAACACAACATCGCTCCCAACGACCCATTCATCGATCTGACTCAACCCGGCGTTCGCGCGGTTGTCAGGCGTACCGCCAACCGTGCAGCACAAGCGACCGGCAAGGACGATTTCGAGAAAGTGAGTACACATGACCTCCGGCGCCGGTATGCCCAGCGACTCCTCGTCGACGAGCAAATGAATCCCCGCGTGGTGATGGCTGTCGGTGGTTGGGACAGTTTCGCTGCTATTGAACCATATCTGAACGCACCGAGTGAGGAGGTTATCGACCAAGCCTTTGCAGAGGCCAAACTCTGACTGAGGGCAATAGCGAGTTCAAGCGCGCAATTCTGACTGATCGATGAGAACCCTGCTGCAAGCGGTATGCAGTGGTCGGTACGGCCAATAGACGTGACGAAAATGAATCCGTCAGCTCTCGATTGAAGCGGCAGTAAGTAGTCTACTGCCACGGGAGAGCATCTTCGATCGGACCAGTAACTCTCTCACTGATTTGGCTTTCCCATCGGTCGATTGGTGCCACTTTTGAGATTTCATCTGAGAGTTCACTCGAGAGGACTCCATCCAAGAATCCCATTTGAATTGCTACTATTCCCACCAAGACCGGGAGCCCGAAAACAAACAACACACTGAATAGATTGACCAGCACCCCGTTGAGTAGTTCAATCCGCCGGAGAATCCAATGTATTATCCAGCCGACTACGCAAATTACTATTGTATAAGTCGTAAGCTGCAGAACCTGAATCATTACTGCTGTCGCTCGCGCTCCACCGATATCTGTGAATATGAATACTCCGGCAATAGAACCAATTATCAGCCACATCAGTAATCCAATAATTTTCACCCACCGTCTGGATCTTCTGACAGCAGCATCATCGGGTACTTGATCATGTCGCCATGGATTCTGCATGGTAATTTATCCTTGCTACCTCAACATAAGCCATTATTCCGTGATGACACTTGCGTCAGAAATTCTACTCCATTAGCTGTCGTTGTTCCTCTGAACAGGGTTCGATAGTGCTAGATATGCACACTTATCGAACAGCGTATTCAACCACTCAGCGCTGAAAAAAATAGCTACTGCGTGAACTACGATGCTGCCCCTGATACAAGCTGTCAGGAAGGGTGAGTGGTTATGTGCTGGTTCTCCCATTCACTCCGAGCAGTAAGCTCTCGTTCACCACGCTGTGTGGTTGCATAGACATTGGTCCGCCCGTCTTTCTCTCCTTTTTCGACGAGTCCTTTCTCAACAAGCGTGTCCAGATTTGGGTATAGCCTCCCGTGATAGATATCTTGCTGATAGTACTCATCTATCTCGTCTTTGATCGCTAGGCCATGGGGCTCGGCCAGCCCATGTACTATATAGAGTAGGTCACGTTGGAAACCGGTTAGATCGTGCATTTCACCGCTAACTACCAGCCTGGCATGGTTAATCCCAGTGAACCCACTGTACCACGCTCATCAGAGAGAGCACAAGGTCCACCCCCGGCAGGGAAGAATGTGTGTACATACGCGGAAACCAGACGGCTTACATCCGAAACCAGTCAGCCACTGTCCAGTGATTGACACGGGACAGTCGGAGTGGCGCAGCTTCACTTTCACCACGATTTGCATGGGTTTTAGACCACGCCAAGCGTACCGCCAGCCGTCTCCCATCGCAAACGAGACGGAGAACACTATGAGCAACTCTAATATACAGCAGGAAGCCCAAGATATCCACGACCAGTTACCAGAATCAGTTGATGCCTCCCCCGAGGACATTGAGGAACGGCTCACCACACTTGTCGACGACTACAGAGTCCCGCTCGACGAAGCTCAACGCAGTGTCGTAAGTACCTATCTTTCCGACAGCGATGTCGACCGTGACGATGTCAGCAGCGAGGACGGCAACGAACAGGTCGATCTCGAGGAAATTACCGAAGCCGAACAGTGGGTCGACATTACCGCGAAAGTCGCTGACCTCTGGGAGCCCCGCAGTGATTCAATAGCACAAGTCGGCCTCCTCGGTGATGAAACTGGGACGATCAAGTTCACCAAGTGGGCCAAGTCCGACCTCGAAGCACTCACCAAAGGCCAAGTCTATCGCCTTGGAAATGTTGTCACAGATGAGTATCAGGGCCAGTACTCGGTCAAACTCAATCGCACCACCACCATCGAAGCACTCGATCGGGATATCGAAGTCGGCGACGACACCACCGACGCTGAAGGGGCACTCGTTGATATCCAGTCAGGTAGCGGGCTGATCAAACGCTGCCCCGAAGACGACTGCACACGTGTCCTCCAAAACGGGCGATGCAGTGAACATGGCGAGGGCGAAGGCGAGTTCGACCTCCGCATCAAGGGCGTGATTGACAACGGCGATACAGTCCAGGAAGTCATCTTCGACAGAGATGCGACTGAGCAGGTCGCCGATATTACGCTGTCTCAAGCACAAGAGATGGCCATGGACGCTTTAGATACAAGCGTCGTCGCCGACGAGATACGTGAGGTGACGCTTGGGCGGTACTATCGCGTGCAAGGCCCTGAACTGGGCCGGTATTTGCTCGTCAACGAGTTCGAGCAACTCGCCGAGATGCATGATCCAGAACAACTCCTCATCACTGCGAGGTCGATCTAAATGAGCCAAGGACAAGCCCCGATGCGTGAACTCGCACAGCGAGCCTTCGCTGGGGAATTCAACGATGCAGGCTACACCTTCCGGGAGTCAGATGATGACCGCGCACCCGTCTATGCGCTGCTGCCGACAGGCGCGAAAGCAAACCGTGTGTTTGTCGTCGGCACCCTGACCGAAACCGACGATGTCGGCAGCGATGATGAGTACTGGCAGGGCCGAATTGTGGGTCCCACAGGGACGTTCTTTACCTATGCTGGGCAGTACCAGCCCGAAGCAGCCGCAATGCTACGAGAGGTTGACCCGCCTGTCTTCGTTGCGCTCGTTGGCAAGCCCCGAACCTATGAAACCGACGACGGCGACACCAACGTCTCGCTGCGACCAGAGCACCTGACCGTTGTTGATGCAGACACCCGCAATCGCTGGGTGACAGAAACAGCGAAGCGAACTCTTGAGCGAATCCAACGCTTCGACGACGATACCAACGAGTACGCTGCCATGGCTCGTGAAGAGTATGACGCCGATCCTGACCAGTACCGACAAACCGTGATCCAAGCGCTCGAAGAGCTCACCGACGACGCCGAAACTGCCCCGACCTCGCAGGATCAAGCCGGTGGCGTGACACCATCAACAGCAGAGGACGCATCCGGTAGTGCCACAGAGGTCTCAGCAGACGAAGACAGTACGTCACAGTCGGGTGACGACATCGGTGACTTCGATACTACTGACCTCGATTCGTAAGGTTACTGCTCGCTTTTTGAGTCTTGGGAGCCATCCCGGTGTTCGGTAATATACAGCTGTCCGTCAACCTTGTACAGGTAGCCACGGTCAACCAGTCGTTCAACTACGTGCTCAGCGGTACCGACTGAGCGCTCTGTCTCACGCACTTTGGTCACGGCGGCATCAACCCCGATGCTGTCTCCGGGCTCGATTTCCTCGTACAGCATATCATAGACAGCTCCTAACGATCCAGGTGGTCGATTACGCCTCATATGTGATTAATACAATTTCACTCGCCGGCTACCTATGCATTGACTTCGGAGATAGTAGCAGTCACCTCTGATTAGATGTACCGGTAGCAATCGTTGCGAAAGCGGTTTGTTACTCATAGAGAGAGAGAGATGAAACGACTGCTCAGTAGATGCGTGCGTAGTGAACGGATGGCTCAAAAGCTTTGGCGCGAAACAAACGGAGTTAGGAAGTGTTGACGATGTCGATATCCATGAGTTCGTGTAACGGCGTCTTGTCGAAATCGTTCCTGTCGGCAGTCACGAACGTCGCTTGGTGTTGACGCGCTGTCGCGGCTATGAGCAGATCAACATCGTCGAGTGAGACACCGGCGGCTTCAAGTGAGGTCTCCATGCTGGCCGCCTCGGCAGCAGTGTCGGCATCGAAGCTAACCACGTTGTCGACAGCCTGTGTCAGTTGGCTTCGCCGCGTGCGCTGTTTTGACTGCGTGTCGTAGTAGGAGAGAAATTCGAAGAGGACGAGTGCTGAGATACCCCACGGTTCAGTTCGGTGCTCTGATAGATAGTTGAGAACAGCTTCATCCGGGTCCGGGCGGGCGTACTTTCGGATGATATTATTGTCGAGGAGAATCATTCTGGGCCTGTTGTCCGGCCCTCAAACGAGTCGTTGAGGTCCTCACGTTTCTGTTTCATGTGTTCCTCGATGCCTTCCTCAGCGAATCCAGCCATTTCCCGGACGTCTTCCTCAGTCCGAGTGATTGCGAGTCGGTCCAGTAACTCGTCGAACGTTTCGTCTTCACGCTTTACCGCTTCCAGCTTCGCTTTCGTTTCGTCCGAGATTCGGATTGATGAGCTCATATCGAATACAACGTATTCGGTTGAGTTAGTGATTTCGCCCTAGAATCAGCAGGACCGACTTGTCGCAAATCCGTAATTCGCTCAGTACATTGTCTATACTGACCGGCTGGTTCACCCGGAGCAGTGCGAAACCAACGGTAGCCAGCTGGTGACTTCACGCCTACATCTTACACGACAATCAGTGGCAGTGCCGTCTGATCGAGAACTGTTTCACCGGATTGGGCGAGAGTTTCGAACCTAACCTGGAGCGATTGACGCGATTGGATGTTCTGATAACGAGAGGGCTGTATCGGGACCCCACTTACCGGCACCTGTCACGGCAATCATCGTTGTCTGACGTACCTTTATGAACTCGCAGCGATACCAATGTGATATCACATCGGTATCAGACTGATGGTAGAGTGATTCACATGGGACGGATACGAGACATCGCTGAATCGACCGATCAAGAACTCGCTGAGTACTTAGACCACCACGGATGGACAGTGAATCCATTCGCACACGCCGCCACACTTGACGAGTACGTACTGCCGGGCGACGAGGAGATTGCCGATATCGCCTCACACCTCAGCTCGTACACAGGTCCGATACTCATCCATTCACCTTACTCTGGCGTGGGGAAGACGACGCTTCTGAAGATGCTTCTTGAAGAGTATGGACAGGATTACGAGACGGTGTATATTGGTGAGCACAATGTCACGCCGTACGAGCTGACTGCAATCGTCGCCGACCAGATTGGCGTGGGGAAGTCTTCATCGACGAAACTCACTGAGCAGAAGATACGGGACCACGTCGAAGGCTATGTTCGTGAGCCATATTTGGTGGGCGTCGACGAATTCGGGCTGAACGATCCCGATACACTACACACGATCCAGTTCCTGAACGATCTTGACGATATCCACGTCATCCTCACAGGGATGAGCAGCCAGTGGGACGCTATCGGCGATCTTGGAAGCGACGGCCGGGCGTTCCAGCGCCGAGTGAGCTACCAACTGGAACTCGAACCGTTCGGACGTGAACAGACGCGTGAACTCGTTGAGCGGCGACTCGCTGCGGCGATGGGGCGGGACCCGACAGACCAAGATGTTCTAGATGATGTCGGCACTGGCCCGTTCACGACTGAGGCCTTGGATGTGATCCACGAGCGGTCACAGGCTGTCCCCGCAGTGATCACTACGGCCTGCGCGGAACTCGTTGGACTTGCCGCCTACCAGTATGCGAACGATGCCGGCGACGCGGTCACCGTGGAGCTGGCTAAGGCAATCGATTACGCCGAGCCTGAAGTCGAATCGAACTCAGAATGAATTCATTGTGATATCAGACTGGAACCAGAACGATGGCACGACGCAAGATCACCGAGGAAGCAGAAACGAATCAAGAACAGACCGAGGAAGATGATCAAGATACCGCCGACCAAGGTAGCGACCGGACGCAGCTGACACAGCGGATGCCCGATGATCTCCTTGACGATGTCGACGAACTCGCTGAGACGATGGGGGTGTCTCGCAACGCCGCCATCAATATGCTCGTCAAGCGAGGGCTTGATGGATTCTGAGCCTACGCCATTACGTTTCATCGCATAGGATTTAGGGCGGTCGGGGCTGCATCTGCTGCCTTGGAGACGCGGGTCACTTCATCGATTACAGCGCCTGATCAAGATCTGCTGCTGGCTAATTCCAGCACCGTCACCTGCTGATTTTTACCACGCCGGCCTGTCGGGTTCAAACGATGGGTCGTTTCGAGATCACTCGGCGTATCCCCGCTTGGGGTTGGCTAATTATAGGGGTCGCAGGCCTCGTTCTCACCGGAATCACCTTCTTCATTGAGGTACAGATAGTCCTTATAAAGCCCGATCTCGGGAATGTCTCCGGAACTGTCGCAGCTGTGGGCAGAGCACTAACAGCATTCGCAACGCTGGCTGCGTTCGTTGTTGGGATCTATAATAAAGCCACAGACGGTGATGATACAGAAAGTGGGCCAGAGAGTGCCGTTACCTTCGCTGGTGAAAACAATGATTTCACGATCAATCTCGGGTTTCCCCTGAACAGAGAAGCCCCCAAGCAACGGACGAAGAGCAGTCGGATTCAACCCCTCCTGACGAGAAAAATAGACACATCCCAGAAGAAGCGTCAGCTCAAGACGACGATCCAGAAAGCAGCTAAATACTGATCTGCCGCACGACCCACTCTTTCCCTGCTGCCGAGAGCATTGACTCCCAATCTTTGAACACTGTATGCTCAGCGACATACGCATCAAACTCATCTTCTGGAATAGCTTCGAAATCAGCTTCCGTCTCGACGGTCCACGGACTCGCGTCTATGAACCCCTCAAAACTTTCGAACTCTTCAGTGTGAGTCTGCATAAACTGCGGCCTAAAGAGTTCGTTAATGGGGATCTCGTTCTCACCATCTAGGCTCTCAATATCGCCGGCAAGAGAGTCTAGCTGGTCCGCAAGATCACCAAATCCGTCGATTTGTACACTCATACCATCATGTAGAAGGTCAGATCACTTGAACGTGTGGTAGCGCCACGGTCCGGGTTCTGGGTTGTAAACTCTGACAGTGACAGATATAATGAACCCCCGAGGGGTATTCGCACGGTCCGCTGATAAAATTCGCAGCCTCGAGTTGTGGGCTCCTTCACTCACACTTATTATCGGGAAAAACACACCGGGGGTGAAAACGCCCGGTGTGGGGCAAAGTTGGGTGTGGGATTGTGCAGACCTGCTTGGGGGTGGATTCAGGAGCAGTGCCTGCATAGAGCCATAATCAAATCCGCCACATCAACTTTCTTTTTTGAGACCATACTTCTGTCAGTCGTTGGAAATACTTTCTTTATTCGTTCAGTCTGTGAGACGGCCGTTCAGTAAGTCTGCGGAGTGGACAGTTCCAAAGTATGTGGTCGGTTATGGACTTCCAATCGACACGTGTGGCAAACGTGGCGGTTAAATTGCCAGCAGACATTCAAGCGACAATGGCTGAGACTGAGGTAGACGACACGACTGCACCGTCACTCCTTGGGCGCTTGCTGTTTGGCGGGGGCCTGATTGTCCTGGCTGTACGGAACCTCACGGACCTCAACGGGCGAATTGCATATGCCAATGCCAAAGGCGTCCCCAAAGCCGACACGCTCGTCCCGGCCGCCAGCGGCCTCCTGCTCGGTGGCGGACTGGGCATCACTGCGTGGAAACTCCCCAAACTCTCCGCAGGGAGTGTAGCGGCCTTCTTTATTGGTGTGACCCCGCTCATGCACGACTTCTGGGCCGTCGACGATGACCAACGCGATGACGAATTGACTGCCTTCCTCCAGAATCTCGCACTTCTCGGGGCAGCACTCGCGTTCCTCCAGCGCGCTCGGGACGAGTAACTTCACCGGCGCAGCCGCTGTGATTCAGTATCCACTCCCCGTGACCGTTAGTCAGTAGAGTGTTACAACTATAAGGCATAATGATATGCAATTTGTGCCTGTTCTCCCACGTTGAAAATCCACGGCAATACTGAATACACCCGTGAAGATTGCATAAGTGATGTCCACACAATCATCGACCGCAAGTGACTCGTTTCTGAGTAGCCCCTCACATCCGATAGGATATCTGGCCATTCTGGCAGCACTAGTTACTGGCGTTCTGCATCTCTTCCTCGGCCCACAAGTGATGGGATTCAGCCAGTTGCTTGGAATCCTGTTCATTCTGAATGGGCTTGGCTTTCTGGGCGGCATCGGCCTGTATCTCAGTCGGTACTGGCAGCGAGAGCTCTACCTATTTGCAGCTGTGTACGCCCTGATCACGATCGTCGCGCTATTCGTGTTCCAGGGCTTCAGTGTTGAGGCGTTCTACAGACAGGGCAGCCTCAATCCGATGGCGGTCGTCGCCAAGGCCGCGGAGTTAGCTCTCGCAGTGTGTGCTGGATATCTGTATACCGCAACCGGTCGGTAGCAAGCGGTTCAGTCAGTAGAGCTCCCCGTCTCCAGCAGCGAGATCACTGCCGTTGACGCCGTGGCCGATCCGACGGCTGACAATCACCGCGACTCTATTCAGCACCTCGCTCTTGACAGAGCCTGAGCAGATGACGCCCCGATGTGATACAGTGTTCGGCTGTATTGACCAGAGTCCCCCGCGAATAGAATCGCCGTATTCACAACAACTGCTACGCGGAATGGATTCTCAACGCTGTATCGGTGAAGATCGTGAGCAGTGCTTCATCCACTATTAGCTCAGGCTTGTAAGCATACGCCCTGCGTACAGCGCCGTCCCTGCGACGAGAATCCCGACCACCAGGAGCGCATAGTTCGCCACCGGGTTTGCGGCTTTGCCGACGTCGAGTGTATACCTAGTGTCGCGGACCGGTGCAAACGGGCGAATCCCCATCGGCGTCAGGACGTCAGCAAGAAGGTGAGCGAGGACCAGCAGTACTCCGGAAACACCCCCGACGACGGCAGGTATGACACCGCCGATGAGGGCGCCAGCACCGCCGAGAACGGCGCCGACAGCGAGAGCGAACCAGACGGTGTGTGTCGGCCCACGATGAGAGATTCCGGGCACTCGCTGGTCGTAATCGGGGAGCATCGCCCCACCGACGACGATCGCGCCGCCGGCGACTGCCATCTCGACAACTCCGAGCGCCATCACTATCACAGCGATCGGGGCGTAGCAGATTAGCGCGGTGCCGTAGTGCCCTGGTCGGTGCATCCCCAAATCACCACCCCGCCTCGTTGATGTAGATACACATTGCCGGCGAGCAGCAAGACACGTTCAGAAAGCAGCCTACTCGTCGTCGAGGCCCCCGTCGATATGGCCCCGACTGCGGGCGAGGTGATCTCCGGATACGTTCGTTCATCTCTTCGAACTCGTCGTCGCTCACAGGTCGCTTTGATCTCGGGTTTCGTGTCACTCTGCCCTCGGTAACTGTCGAGGGCTCGCTCCATGTAGCGGTATCAGTGAGAGGGATTGCTACTCGGAGACGACTTCCGCGTTGTCAGGTGGCTCGATATCGATGGCCTCGACTCCCTGTTTGATCTCTGCCAGCGTCGTGCCTGTCGCCTCGGCAAGCACTTCGCCCAGTTCGTCGAGAGACAGGGGTTCGTCCGTTTCAGAGTCGGTCGCCATGATAGCTCTGCGGGAGTGTATAGGCTCTGAACGCTTAACCGTTCAGACGAGGGTGACTCCATGGCATACTTCACGCTCCAGGGGGCTTTAGCGGGATTCTCATGGAGTCACTCTGGTCCAGACACCAACTGTCCCAATCCATTCCCGCTTGAGTGCTGTGCGGAGGAAAGAGTTGATTCCTCTGAGACATCCCCAGACTCCAACCCCAATCCCGCCAGCGGTGGCAATTGGGAAGGCTGTATATGCAATCCCACCAACTCCGAACACCGGAACTGTCACCGCTTGTGCCCTTGCCGTGAGATATACCAACAGCAAGAACCCTGACATCCCGAACAGCCCCAGCCACGTATAGAGCATATTGGTGGCATAGCCGTCAAGCGTCATGCTGAGGCGGAAATACTTCGCACCGGCTTCCTCGACGGGCTCATCTGGCTCCGATTCATCGAGCCACCAGAGCTTGCCTTGGCCGAACTCTTCTGATCTGACTCGACTCTCTCCCTCGGGTTGATTCAGTCGCTTCTGTGCTGTCCGCTGTGAGCACCCCAGCTCGTCAACGACTCTTCTGGTCTGAATGAATGGACGATCTGCTTTCCGAAGTACATTGAGAATCTGCTCATCGGTGTAGGAACCCGGGATGTTGTGTATGAGCTGGTAGCTGCGGTCGTCGACGACGGACCGATGCGAACGGCTGACCCGGACGACCCTCTCGGAGCGCCGTTCTTCGGAGTGGGGCTCGATATACAGCCGCTTGTAGGCCATCTTCCGTGGCTTGACCCCTGGATTCGAGTGGCGAGATTGCTGTGCGACGAGTCAACATCGACAGATGTGACGGTCAGTTTTGGCGCATCAATCGAGCAGACAGCAATTCAAAATCGGAGCGTGCAGCGTGCCGATTAGCTGTCTTGGTCAGAGTCGCCAGAGGTGTCTTGGACAGAGTCCTCAGCTTCGGGTTCGTTCGCGTCGTCGGAGGTGTTTTTGAGCTGGCTTCGATGCGCGACGGCGAACAATTCGGCGGCCTGCTCATCGGTCACATCGATGACTTCGACGGGATGGTGGTCGAGACCAGCGACATGAGCGGCCTTGATACGTTTGTGGCCGTTGATGATCGTTCCATCCTCTCGTACGACGGGGAAGCTCTTGGCGTACTGGTTGCGGTAGCAAGACCGGATCATGCTATCCTTCGGTTCGAACTCAAGATTGTGGTCGGGGAACGGCTGGAGTTCGTTGACATCCCACCATTCGACCCGCTTCTGTGGTTTAATGACCTCAACGACATCTGGCGTGCGAATAAAGACGCTGCCGAGTTCCTCTGTGTCGTCAACGGTCACAGTGTGCATTACGACACTGCCCCGACTGTGGTGGACACGTTCGACCCATCCTTCGTAGGTTCGCCCCTCGGTGACAACACGGGCGTACTTGCCCTGTAAGGCCCTGTCCATCGAGTCATGAAACGGATTGTTGGTCATTCTTGGAGTGGCTAGGCGTTCTTGCCGGAGTAGCTCAGAAATCGGTTCACATCACTGCACAGTCCGCTTAGAAGCATACTTTTTGTGGCCGTGACTGAATATATAAACCATCTATTTTCTCGCTGGACCGTCTAAACCACTACGCTTCTGCTGCCGAAACCGATTCATTCCCAATTATCAGTTGATGTGACTGACTGACAAAAAGTGCTTCCAGCAGCATACTAGTCATTGAATTCCCTTTTCACATAGTTGAGCAGATTATCCGCTGCAAATGTGGGAATGAAATCCTGTAGTAGTGTATCCCGCTCCACGTTTCTACCCTCAGAGACATCCCCTTCAGTCGTGTTGAGACGGATGGCTTCTTTCTCTATGACGGAAGAAATATCCACTTTCGGAGTTGCCTCTCTCGTCTCTCCTGTTTCTAAATCTTTCATCCAAAGCGTCCATCGCAAACCGTCGGTCCCGATACCGACTAAGTATCGTTGGTCGACGTCGCGTAGATACTTGCAAGAAGTATCCTCTTCAAGATACTCTCTGATATCATCGGTAGCCTTCTGCAGCGTGTCATATAATACGTCTCACGCTCTCTAACCGTCGTTTAGACAGCCCTGACCTCGCGCTTAACTCCGTGGTTTCGCCATTCACTAGTTCTATTCAACATAGAAGGTGTGAATTATATTTGTTGAGAACTATTGTATGACAGGCTCTCTACAGAGCTACGTACTCCATCCTACGCCTGAGAGAAAGTTCCACCGGCGTCGACAGGCCCTGTTATTTGTGCCTTCTTACCGAGAGACAGTTCCACCGGCGTCGACAGGCCCTTTTATTTTTGCATTCCTACCGAGAGAAACGTCTCCACCGGCGTTGACAGACCCTTTTATTTTTGCATTCCTACCGAGAGAAACGTCTCCACCGGCGTTGACAGACCCTTTTATTTTTGCATTCCTACCGAGAGAAACGTCTCCACCGGCGTTGACAGACCCTTTTATTTTTGCATTCCTACCGAGAGAAACGTCTCCACCGGCGTTGACAGACCCTTTTATTTTTGCATTCCTACCGAGTGAAACGTTTCCACCAGCCTCCACAGACTGCTTGACTTTCGCTTCTGAATTAAGAACCACGCAGCCGGCGGCATTAATATGGTTGTGAACTATTACGTTTGACAACAGCTCCACAGTCTTGCCTTCGTCAATGGTCTCTTCAGTATCTTCTTGAATTACCAGACGTGGGCCGGCACAAGGATTAGTTACCTCAACTGGTGTCGACCGTGACAGCGATACACTAAAATCTCCGGTCGCTGTGTCAACGGCCTCTAAAGTGAACTCAATCTGGTCGGGTTGTTTTGCTGGGTTCACATCGACAGTGAACTTGGCTTCTCTTTCGGAGGGAATCGGCTGCTGTTGGGTGTCGGTAGGAATCGTAACGCCGTCGATATCTTCGGTAAGACTAATATCAACACGCAACCGCTCTGTTGTGTTGTTCGTTACTGTGACGAGTGGGCTCCCAATAGTTGCCTCAACCGGCTTCTCGACATCAACTCCAACGAGCGCAGACGTATCATCAGCGGTGTCGATATTGGTCTCTCGTTTAGCAGCCACATTCGAGAAGGCCCCCGTAACATGGGTACTCGCTCCGCTGAGGCCACCGCCCACAAGCGACAGGAGTAATCTTCGTCGACTCAGGAGGCTACTTGACTCGCCTCGACTCCGGTTTCGGTGTTTAGACATGGAAGTGCGCTAGTGTCCGGTACAGCAATAATTTCAATCCGGAGGAATATAACATCTCTTGTCTTCTGGAAGGTGTATAATAGTTTTCTGACATAAACAGTATTCAAGAGAATACTGGTTGAGTAGTTCAGGTCGAGCAATGCTCTGCTGCAGTAACGTAGCAGTGCTATCTAATGGTTGGTACATCGAGATCCGGGACCAGTCGATACCCAGTCACTGTACCGACGGCGGTAGAAACCGTGAGCGCCGTGACTAACTGCGAAACCGGGCCGAGACCAGCGCTTGAAGCCGCTGATACGGCAAGCACTGTGAACACGAGCGCGGTAAGGCCGATTATCGCTTCCCGGACGGCGACACGGCGGAATCGGCGACGGCGGTCGCTTGGGTGCGTCTGGAGCACCGGGAGGACACTATGATATCGCGTTTGCACAAGGTAGTTCGTCACTACAGCGAGCAAGCCAGCGACGGTCGTCCATAGTCCCCAGCCAATACCAAATATCGGATCAAACTTGAGCGAAAATCCGCTCGGTTCTGCCGACTGCTGGTCTCCGGGTGACGGCGACACAGGTTCGGCCCCACCGCCAGCCACGGCTTCCGCCTCGTCCTGGGTGTCAACAGGCGTTACGGCCGGTTCATCGGTCGATATATCGACCTCAGTACCACCGCCACCGCCCCCGCTGGCAGGCGTTTCAGTCGGGTCATCCGCCGGCGTCACAGTCCCGGGGCTGACACCGCCCCCGCCGCCCACACTGCCGCCACCGCCTCCACCACCGCCGCCTCCGCCAGTACTTGGCTCGGCATCTGGAATTTCCATTGTGTAGGTCACTGTCTCCGAAAGAGACGCCGGGCTGTCAGCCGTTGTTGTCACAGCAAACCCGAGCGTTGCTTGTTCGTCTGGATCGAGGGTAAGTGTATTATTCGCTTCATCGACCGACTCGCGTGCGCCTGTGTCTGTGCTTCTGTAGATATCCAGCCACACACTATCGTGTTCAATCCGTATCGTCGCTGGTTCGTCACTACCGGTAACGCCCCCAAAACCGACAACAAACACATTGTCGAATACGGCCTTTGTACCGGAAATGACATCAACAGAGAGACGAAGCTCGCCGTTGCTGTCGAAGGATGCATAGCGATCACCATTGGGCGTGTCAGCCGGAGCCAGTGCAACCCCAGTGTCTTCCGCTGGAGCGAGATCATCAACTGGTCCTGAAAGTGGGACTGCGGCCGTAGAAATGACTGTTCCGCAGACGATGAGCGCGAACCCAAGAGCAACGTACCATTTCATATTATAGCTGAGAGAGACGACTTACGCAGACAATGCCAATGCCGGTCTCCACCTGCTACTCATCAGGTGGACTGCCGACTATGAACTATTGTAGTCCTCTTGGCGTGCTGCGAAAACGATTGAGTCTATATCACCGATTTCTGCGCCAGTGTGGTTCTGGAGATCGACGACAATTGTAAGCGTAACAGAAGCACCATCGGCTAAGTTAACAGCGTTGTTGCCTTCGCTACCGACGATTGAACTCCCGCTTTGGCCTGTTTTAATATCTAGTGCACTTCCGACAAGGTTATTTGTCGATGTGTTTGCATCGTACTCGGTCTTACTGGAATCTACTGAAAGACCGACATTCTTGTTGCTGTCATTAGTGACTTTAAGTGCATTCTTGAATGTGGTCGTCGCCTTTTCATTGAGATCGGTCTGTTTGAGTTTGATTACGGACGTGTCTGCTCCGTCTGGAGAGTCCGTAACAATAATGCCGTTCTTATCTTCAGGGGTACCACCATCAGCATCACTCAGCTTATTCGCTTCAAAACTCAACAGCGCTGTTGAATCATCAGAGGTCTGTACATTAACTGACCGGGTCGCCTCGACCGAGGAGAACGCACCGGAGCCAAACACGCCACCAACAGTCGCACTGAGCGACCCAAGTCCGAGCAGGACATTTCGTCGAGTTACTCGCATTTGTTATGCGATACAATGCTAGCCCACCAGTTACTATTGGCGTGCTTGAGCGGGGTTAAGGGTGCCCATTAATTCGTCAAGCACGGCTTTATCCCGGCTCAAGCAACCCAATAGTAAGTCCCCGGACCCTGTTGTAAGTGGTACGGCACGCACATAACGTGCTGACTAACGAACTATGAATCGCAGAAACGTACTTACGGGACTTGGTGGATTGGCAATTAGTGGTGGTGCACTCTTTGGCACAGGCGCATTCACGAGTGTCAGTGCAACACGCTCAGTTGAAGTGAACGTCTTCGGCGACAGTGGCGGGACAACGGGTCTCGTTGACGATGCAAACAGCGGTGAGGAAGCGAATATCGCAGAGACAATCACTGGAGGTAGTGGTGAGGATGAAACTGGTGGCGCTGTTGATGTACTTATCAATACAGCGAACAAGTCCATCTCTGTCGCAGGACCGGACGGAGGGGGTGTCAGCGCAACTACTCTGTTCCCGTCTGCCGGTAGTATTTACGGCAATGCTATCGGTACCGAGTACGTGAGCCTTGTTGCCAACGACGTGACAATCGTTTTCGGTGACGAGCAAGGGCTCCCACCGAGTAGCTCAGTTGGGTTCAGCAACCTGTTTGCGTTCGTGCCAAACACAAATGGTACTGAGTTCGACGTTCGCTTCGAGAGCGATGCGGCAGCTGATGCAAGCCTCCTCACAGAGATAGGAGGGACAGGTCTTAACAGTGATGATGACACGAGTAATGATCCAAGCTTCACCATTAGTGGTGTGTCCAAACCTAATGGTCAATCAGCCATAGAGTCGGGAAGTATCACAGAACAGCCTGCTAGCGTCGACACCACAACGTCAGATAACACTAGTCAGACGCTCGATATAACTATCGAATAACTGTCACCGTAAGGACAGTCTGTCAGTTTACTGCTCAATCAAAAGCATATGCAGTTCTTTGGTGAAAATAGGGACATCCAGAGCGTCAGATTCGCGTTTAGTTTGCAGAACTGACGAGCGAAGCCTGGGTCGTCGTTGGATCGGGATCAAGCCCCAGCACGACCGATTTGGGGGATTGGTAACGCACTGATTCGGTCCCAGTAGTCAGTTTTTCCAGCGTCATCCCCTGCAGGTGAGCGACCAGCGACAAGACCGGTCGACAACTGGGGTGCTGGTCCAGCCACTCGTCGAACCGATCACCGCGTCCTGTCACAGCCAGCGTCAGTTCACCGCCGTAGTCGATCTCCTGATGCCCCAATTCGTAGAGAACTTCCGCGATAACAGCCATTTCGTCGGAGAACGCCGGCCCGTAGGCCGTTGTGTCCACCTCAGGGGTAGGGGTTGCAGTCCGTAAATCGCCTTCCTCACCGTCGAATGGCAAGCAAATCCGCCATTCCGTCGCTCGACCCGGTCCAAGATCCTCGCGTTCGATGACGCCAGCGGCCTCGAGGTCGGCAAAGTACGTCTCGTTGTTCCGAAGCGTCTGTGTCGAGACGTCCAGAAGGTCGGCAAGGTCACCCGTCGCCAGGGGTTCATCGACATCCAGCAGTATCGCGACAGCCTCGGAGACCGACTGAGGTCCGAGATCGGGCAGGAGTTCGTCGACATCCAGCTCCGACAGCGCATACCGGAGATCGTCGGTCGTGAGGGTCCGTGGCTGGTCCGCCTCCCCGCCGAGGTGGAAGACAGCCCGCGCCGCAGCGAACGTTCCGCTCGTCAGGGCGTGCAAGATTGAGACCGTCTCTCGGGTCGGTTTCAACGATTTGAGGCTCAGTTGCCGGGACAGCGCAGTGGCGACGGCGTCGCGACGATCGCCATCGACGATATCGAGATTCAGCATGAACGCTGAGAACCCATCGGCGCCGTCCTGCAGATCCAGATGATCGTCAAGATCCTCGAGGTGGGGTCGCATCGAGTCGACCGTTGGGCCAGCAAGCACCCAGCTGCCGGTCGTGTCACCGGTTGGGTCCGCTGCGTCGACATCAGGCGTCGCGAGCAGTTGAGACCGTTTCTCTTCACGGTCCTCGTAGAGCACTCGGTACGCAGAATAGAGCCCGTAGCGGCTGGACACCGCAGTCTGGGTTGGGATCATTTTCGGGAGATTGTCTCGGCGAGTGCCATCTTCAACCGCCCAGTCAGGGACCTTGAGGACGCGAGTGATATCGATGCCGAGCATATCATAGATCCGGGAGACGGTTCCCAGCAGGCCGTGGGCGTTGCGCATCACCGTCGAGAGGCTTTCGTTCTCGTCGTCGTCGCCGTTGTCGTTACCCTAGACGTCGGTCGTCATCCGGAGTAGCTCATCGCGAGCGTCTCGAAGCCGGGACCGGAGGCCTTCGGCGGTAGCGTCTTGATTCCGGAGATAGCCCAGACACCCCCCCATCGCGGAGGAGATACAGGTCAGACACCGGGAGTCCGTCCAGTCCAGACCGGTCTGGCCCGCCAGCAAGCCGATTCTGCGTTAAGACCTGCTGAAACGCCGGTTCTGAGAGTAACGCCGCACAAAGACGGACCAATGTGTGGACCTGGTAGCCGGCTGCTTCAACTTCGACAACGATCTCATCGCGCTCCTCCAAGAATGAGTAGCCCACCCTACGGGAGTCGCCGGCCGAGTTGACTTCTTGAAATGAAAACTCGTTGAGTAGGGTTGCAGCCCACACACCAGATTTCCCGAGTCCACGCGAAACAGTATTGCACTTTGGCTCCCCCACCGTATTTCCGGAGAGTCCCGATTTTATTATGAATTCCAGAAATTCGCGAACCCATTTCGGAGAGCCCCGAGGTATTCGCTTTGTACGATCATGGGGATCAACAGTCCATAAGATGCTGCAGCAATCACGTATCTCCACTCCAAATATATCGTCGGGGAAGCGGGATGCACCTGGTTTCCACAGAATTTTATTTGTTATGGCTCTGTTGAATCACTAGACGGCGTCGGGATAGGTCGCTAAATCAAAGGAGTTGAAGCGGGATGATTCGGTTGCCTATGACACAAATCTCCCGCTTCACTGGTGAGATTGTGCCGATTGCTCAAGTTGTTACCGGTGATGGAGACGAATCCGCCGCCCCGGAAGGCGGCGGCGGATTCGCCGACTATGCCATCGTTTCCCTGCATTGTCTGCGGATCTATCTTGATACATCCTACCGGATGACGATTGACCTGCTCAAAGAGATGCCACAAATAATCGGGGAGATCGGCCTCAGCGCGGCCGATCTCCCCTCTCCATCTACGTTGTGTAAAGCGTTCGACCGAATCGAAATGAGCGTCTGCCGAGTGTTGCTGCGCCAGTCGGCGCAGCTGCACGACCCATCGAAACACGCTGCTATCGACGCTACATTCTACGAACGCTCAGCAGCGAGCCGTCACTACTGCCAGCGCATAAGCTACCGCGTCCAGAAGCTGAAAGTCACGAAACTCGTCGATACAGAGACCCAAGCAATCCTTGACGTACACTGCTCAACGACTCGGGAAGGAAGCGACGCAGACCTCGCTGAGCAGATCGTCCGCCGGAACGCGGGCGATCTGCGGTCTCTAGCGGCCGATAAAGGCTACGACAAGCAAGCGCTCCGTAAAGCACTGCGTGAACTCGGCATCAGACCGCTCATCAAGCACCGCATCTTCGCTCCCTACGACCACGCTCACAACGCCAGAATCGACAAACAACGCTACAATCAGCGCTCTATGACTGAGACCGTTAATTCGGCCGTGAAGCGCTCGCTCGGCTTCGCCGTGCGAGCGCGTTCCTGGTTTCGTGAGTTCCGAGAAATCGCCCTGATGTGTGTCGTCTATAACATCAAACGTGCCGTCAAACAGTGAATTCCACCGCCTTATGGCGATTCAACACAGCCGCCTCAACCGAATCAACCTCAAACTGATCGAGGAGGTGTCCACGGACGGTATTGGCGTGCGGTGAGTCGTCAGTCGTTTTGCAGACGTGATTGATCGAGGTCCCGCCAGCGCTAGCGCTGGCGAGGACCCCGTACAATGTCTCCGTAGAGACCTCAATGTCTTCTCCGAGATCTACCGAAAGCTCCTTTTCAAGACTGTTAGCGACAAAATTAACAAGATGCTCTCCCTCTAACTCGTTGTCTGCTTGGGGGTGCTCCACATCCTCTCCAAGCAGACGCTTACTCTAACCCAATGTGATCGACTGGTTATGTCTCTTTCAGAAACTGAAGTAGAACTAGTGCGTCTTCAGTCCTGAAATGCTAGCTTTATCCACTTAGAGCGGCTCTAGAGAGTATTCAGGAATATTCTGAAGTCCCTCATACCACGAACTCAGAGCAGAGAACCCATCAATCAAAAGCAATTTCTATGGCGTTTGACCATGACTCGAAATGCCGTTGGTATGTAGCTGATGCATATTTACCAATCTCATCCATCTGACGAGCAGATGGTGGGTCCCCCAGTTTATTTTTGAGCCTAGTTATTTCATCAAGTAGTTCCTTTTCGGTGATTTTGCTGCCTCGATTTTCGGGCTCAAATCCAGCTTCATCTAGAGCTTCATTCCATGATCCAAAGTGCTGGCTATACGTGGTTGGATCATAGTTCCCCAAATCTTCCATGTGCTTGAATCTCGGTGTTCCACCTATTTCCGTCGCAAGTCTATTTATTTCCTCAATAAGCTCGTCAGCAGTAATAGTAGCTCCAACATTTTCGGACTCAAAGCCAGCTGCTTCTAAGGCGTTATTCCATGATCCAAACTCGTTTTTATAGGTAGAACGCCAATATCTACCATGTTTATTCATATCTAAAGCAGTTGGTTTTTTATTAAGATCGTCAGCCAGTCGTTGCAACTCTTCCAATAGATCCGCTTCAGAAACTTTAGAGTCCGACTCATTTGGGTCGTATCCTGCTTGTTCAATAGCCTCATTCCAAGATCCAAATCGAGAATAGTATGTTGAAGCGGAGTGTCTACCCTGCTCGCGAAACTCTGCAAGCGACGGGGGATGTCCGAGTTCACTTGCTAGCTTGCGTATCTCATCTAAGAGCTCATCATCAGAGTATTGCATTCTCGGTACAGTATAATACAACTACATAAATAAGATATTCCGTTCGTCGTATGTTCTTCCATCCCTCGAATGATGTGGAACATCTCTGGAATGGTGAGCTGATGTTCGGCAAACACCGTCCCTGTGAGATCATTAAAAATGCTCTCACAGTCCTGACAACGATAGCGTTGAGCGTCCTTTCGCGTTGTTCCTTTCTTGATCGTGTCCGCACTGCGGCAGTGCGGGCACGTCACCTCGTCCGGCCATCGCTGTTCACGCAGATACTCTAAGCAGTCCTCTTTGTCCGGCAGAAAGACCTCGTTAACACTCTCTCTGCTGACCATATTGGATAGAACCACGAGCTCCAGTTATGAAAAAGTACTCACCACTACAGAAGAGCGATCCCGGCAAAGAAACTGCAAGAGCTGGGCAACGATTAGCGCTCGATTAATTCACCAGTCTTAATCAGTGCCAGTGGATCATACCCGTCCTGATAGACCGTATAGAGATAGTACGCAAATGTGAGGAAGACAAGTACCAGACCGAAAACAAGCCCCTCCATTGAAGAGTTCATATCTGATATTATGAACACTCTGAAAATATATGTTTGGGTCACTCAGCGGCTTCAGGGTGGTTGACGAGATATCCCGCAGGTGGCCCGTGAGTTCCATGTGTGCTCTAATACATTCGCTGAGGTACTCTTTGAGTGCTAACCGAGTCTTTTAGTTGACCGGGTTTCCGGCAACAGGTCTGCTGATTCTTGGAGTGATCGTAGTAGTCCCGGCAAAAACTGAAAGAACCAGACGACTAGCCTTCAATCACTGTACTGCTTGTCTTGATGTGTAAACTTTGCTTCACTGGCATGGATACCGACGATCGGCTCCCCACACCAGCTACGGCGTGAAGTCGATCTCTGATGCGTCGCGAGTCGCTATCGCCACATGGTCAGTTCCCTGTATAGTCCCGTAGATCAGCGTCTCGGTTGTATCGTCGTAGAGACGGACGTAGTTGTCAGCAGTTCCAGTAGCGTCTGGCGCTGCAAACTGCGTCACATCCGCAAACTCTTGAGTTACTGACTCATACCGGTCATTGTCATCGTCTGCAGTGACAGCACCTGAGGTGGCGGTCACACCAAGCGCTGCCGCTACAGCCGAGAGGTATGTTCGTCGATTCATCCGTCAGTAAACGCCGAGTCGTCGCGGACGTTCACTGAGATGCCCTCACTACTCTCCGTAACGTAGAGAAGCGTGTTTGCCTCCGCATCATGGAGTCGGAGCTGACTGTCGACACTACTTGATTCCGGCAGAAGAAGTTCAGACACGTCGTCGAACTCTTGCTGGGAAGCGTCGTACCGTTCGTCGTCATCATCGTGTGACATAGCTACACTTCTGGGTAGGGGGTTGAGAAGTTTAACTGGGCCAGTAACACCGGTGTTACATAGTGGTATGGATGTCGCCAAACACCTACAAATGCGTCCCGTTTAGCATTAGATATGGTATACTTGGCCATAATAGTTGAAACAATAAGGAAGAATAGAGCGAAGGTATCTCAGGAGGTGCGTCGATAATGGCTATTACAGGTGCCGAGGGAGTGGCACTTCTCATCGGCCGCATTCTGTTTGGGGGTGTGCTCGCGTTTACTGGTCTGAACCATTTTTTCGAAACAGAAGAAATGACTGGCTATGCAGAGTACAAGGGCCTCCCGGCACCCAAGGCTGGTGTGCTACTCTCTGGGGTCCTCCTCATTCTAGGCGGGCTCGGGATTATTGCCGGTGTGCTACCTGCGGTGAGCGCAGTGGTGATTGCTGGGTTCCTTATTGTTTCTGCGCTCATATTCCACGACTTCTGGGCAGTCTCCGAGGAAGAACAGCAGACCGAGATGACGCAGTTCCTGAAGAATATTGCACTAGCCGGCGGTGCACTCGTTATCGTTGCGATCGGGCCACAGTCTTGGGCATATAGTCTCGGTATCACTGTCCTCTAGACCTGCTTGAATCTGAAGTACCCGTTTTTGCGGTGGGTAGATGTCTCCTCCGTACCGATATCTGATTATTTTCGAGTTGACATATCAGCGGGCCCCGGAACGGTCGGTCGAGCACCCGCGGGCTTTCGAGGACTGGTCCATCTCGGTCACGGTCGTCGCGGTCGCGTTCCCGGTAGTCCCACCGATGGAGAACACCCCACCGTTTCCGCTGAAAGAGCGCCCCCTGTTTCGAGTGTTGTTGTGGGCCGTCGCGACGGCGATGACCCAGTCCGACAACGCGCGAAATTTCCTGTGTTGTGAACCTGATAGGATTGCGGTCGTCGCCATCGAGTGTCTACTGTCTCGCCCACTGTGTCTTCCTCTTCGCTCAGGGCCCACTACCCCGTGTGCAAGATGACTCTCCCCACTGATCCTCGAGTCAGTCCTCCGCCATTGTCGCCATGATGGCCGCCCACCCAGTCGTCGCGATCTCCCTTCCACTCTGGCTCTGGCCTGGCCCACTGTCCCACCGCCGCCGACGTCCACTGTCCGACCTCAGTCTGCACTGCCGGCGGCCCACTGCTGTGTCACCAGCCTGTCGGTCCCACTGTCGCACCTGTCTAGTCATCCTGATAGTTCGCCCCTCTTGGGGGTCGCCCCCTTGGCGCTCGCCTGAAGCCCTCTTTCGGTCGGCTCTGGCTTCACCTCACTTTACCCTTTTACCCCCCTTTCTCTTTGGACGATTACCCCCATCGTGTTCAAATAAGCTGATTCCATGCGAAGCTGAACGATCTGATCCAATCATCGGCTGTTTCCGCTTCGGCGTTGCTGAAACAGTTTGAGAAACAGACAGTTCGTCGTTTTATTTCTCTGAAGACACGTTCAACAGCATTCCGATTTCCATGTTTTTCGTATCTGAAATCGAAGCCATGTCGTTGACACACAGCTTGTAACGATCTGGAGCCATCGACGAGAAACACGGCGTCGTCGACGTCGTGTTTCTCAGAGAGTTCGGTGAGAAATGCATGGGCGAGAACCTTTGTTGTAGTTGGTCTAAGCTTCGTATGAAGCAATTTGTTCGTTTGTGGATCGACAGCGGCGTACAGCCAATATCTCTCACCGTTGAGTTGGATCACAGTTTCGTCAACCGCAACGTGATCCGGTGACTGTCCATCTTTGGGCTGTAAATCTGCTTTGTGAACCCAATTATAGACAGTTGATCGAGCGCGTTGGACACCGAATATTTCAAGAACCGAGACAGTATTCGAAAGTGATAGTCCAGCCAAATGCAGTTGAATACTCAGCTTCATCAGCAGTCGCGGTGTCGCTTCTCGCTCCACAAAATCTAAGTCGATTTGGTCGATATTACCGCCGAGGCCGGCGTTTTTGGGCATAGACACTTCAAAATCGCCGTGCCTCACTCTTCAATCCTTATCTGAACACTACGACTCACCCCGTAACCGCTGGTATTTCGGGTATGCCGATGGCACTCGCCAGTTTTCACGCTGAGATCTCTGAATTAGTTTCACAGTAAGAAATAAACTAAACTCTAACAGGTCTTGGCCAGCAGCTCCACTGAGATAGCGTCCTACTCAGGCACGATAGAGTGGTGACTGTGAGACTGTGACCAACTGATTGAGAAACCCCGAGCTCTATCTATGCGGATCTATGCTTGATACTGACCTGTGCCATCACTGTCATCGAGCTGGTCGTACATCGACTCGGGGAAGGGCAAGCTCTGATAAATGTTGTATGCACAGAACGATTTACCGATGCAGTGTCGCTGCATATCAGGGTTGTCACAGTTCATCGGGAGCGGGGCTTCCCCGTCGATTTCTCCGTGTCGCAATTCATAACGAGCTTGATAATCAGTAGTCTACTCGTCGTACCAGTCCCACTTATTTTCGAAGAGGTCGTGGATGTCATCAACTACTGTGTTTTCGCGCTGGGATTCTATCAACTCTCTCCCGGAAGTCCAAGCAGGGTTTACATACCAGTCACCCATCAGCTACAGGTACGTACCCGCGCCGTCGTGGGACCTGCCTCACCAGGTCCCGGCGCGGGGTCGCGGTCCGTCAGCGGGTGAGTTCGGAAACCATCGCAACCCATGCAAAACACGCACGCAGTTCAACAAAAAGGTAGAGGTATCGCTGTCGCGCTCAGGCCGTCGCGACCTGAGTCAGCTCCGGCAATTGTTGTCAGTAAGTTAGCCATTATATTTTATACACATATTCACCGAGTGTGCAAAAAACCAGAATCGCTCTGCTTTTACTGACTGTAGCTCTCGCAGGCTGCAGTGGCATTCTGCAAGAGGATTCAACGGCGCCGGCAGACGGTATCGAAGAGAGTGGAACCGAGGTGCCACCAACTCAAACTGAACAGACAGCAACACAGGCAACGGCGACACCGGACCCAGCTGATATCGATAGCGACAATGATGGGTTGTCTAATGCACGCGAACAAAAACTGTCTACAGACCCAAACAACTCAGATACCGATGAGAACGGTCTTTCTGATGGGGCGGAACTAAACACGCATGGAACGGACCCTACAATAGCCGACACTGACGGAGACGGTCTTTCCGATGGGGCGGAACTAAACACGCATGGAACGGACCCTACAATAGCCGACACTGACGGAGACGGTCTTTCCGATGGGGCGGAACTAAACACGCATGGAACGGATCCAACACTAGTTGACACGGATGGGGACGGCCTCGCTGATGATGCAGAACTCAATAAACACGGTACCAATCCGCGGGCAAACGACACAGATAGTGATGGATTGAATGATGACCGAGAGCTTGATCTTAGGACTGATGCATCAGATAGTGATACTGACGACGATGGGCTCCCAGACGGTGCGGAAGTCGATATGACCGATCGGTTCCCTGGCGCTGATCCACTGCAGAAGGATATTTTCGTTGAAGTAGATTATAAATCTAGACTATCGCGCAGTGTTATCCGGGATATGACCGACGAGTTCGAGCAAGCACCAATTGAGAATCCAGATGGCTCATCCGGCATTGACCTACACATCGACCATGACGATAATCTCCGTTGTGAAGATGCCTCAGGCTATATTAGAGACCAAATTCGATATGGCTGTAAGAGTGGCGGGAAGACGGTCACCTCCCCAGATAATGCTGGATATTATTATATCCAGATTGTAAGTACTGTCAAGAGACCTGGTAACGCTATGTCAAACGGTGGTCTTGCAGTCGACTCAGTCGCGTTTGTTGAGTTAGCTTCAGATGAAGCAACGGGGCACATATTTATGCATGAACTTGGGCATCTTTTAGATATCTATGATCCGGGTGTCGATAGCCGTGAGCGCGGCTATAGCGAGTATCCCAGTGTTATGAATTATCTCTCGCCAGACGATAGCCTCGGCTACGCTCGCTCAGACTGGAAAGACATCAATCGAAGTGTACAGCGTGTCCCTGGAACAACTGAAAGAGAAATCATTGATCAATCCAATGAACAAGAATAGATTGTTATAGTCCTCCGGACAAAAAAACGCTTCGGGCTTCAACTCTCCGAGTTCAAATAATCGCGACCGGCGTCGGTAATCCGGTAGGATGGACTGCCTGGTTGGTCTCCAGATTCAAGATATCCTTTATTCAATAGGTTGCGACATTCTTGGTGAATGTAATTTGTGCCGTAGCCAGTGCTCTTTGCGATATTGCTTGGAGTCAACCAGATTTTATTTTCATTCGCGAATCGCAAGATCGCTTTTTTTTTACATATTTCATTCTATCAGACTCTGAATATCCCGCAGTTCGTTAATCCGCCGACTCCAAGTGCTCGCGGCCGGCGTCGGTGAGAGTGTAATGTCTGAGATACGGCCGGCCACCACAGACGGAATTGGGGGTAAGACAACGGGAATCGGTCGCCGTGGTGTTGGGGAGTGATCATAACGACCGATCGCCCGCACGGCAGTCCGGATGCCCTGATAATAAAAACAGGTGGCTCTTACCGAACTGAGTGAAACAGTACCCCGAGAATTACAGCATCCCGCCGTAGGCTAGTTGCTATGTACAATCAAACAGCCTTCGGCGGGATGCTACAGGATATTGTTGAGCTCACGTCAATAGTGTTGCGCCCAGAGCCGCTCGATAAGGAAATCGAGCGGCGCTGTAAGCAGGCATGGGAACAAGCTCCTTGCCCGGAGTGTGGTGAAACCGCCATCCAGTCCGGGGACGGCAGTCCCCGGGTCTGGTGCACCAACTGCCGCTATGTCTTCTCCTACACCCGCAACACGCCCTTCGAAGGCCGCACTCTCTCTCCTGGCGAAATCGTCATTGCGTTCGTCCTCTATGCCGACACACTTCTCAGCATCCACCAAATCACCCAGCTCTTCGAAGCGGTCTACGACACGGTTCATTCCACGATTCGAGAGGTAGAAGCCGCCTTCCAGCGCGGCTTCTACCTCGTCTGGGAGCGCATCCAACACGCTATCGACGGCCCAACTCAGATCGACGAAACCGGCCACAAGTGCTCTGGTTACAAGGGACAGACGCCGCCGCGGGATGGGCTTTCCCGCGGCGGCTCTGGGGAAGGGGGGCGATCACGGTGGGAAGGAGCACCTGGCGATACCATGACGCTGATCGGTGCCTGTCGTGATGTACTTCGTGTAATTCGCGCCGAGCCAGGTGCTCAACCGGAAGAACTCAAACCAGCACTTGATGAGGTAGAGATTCTCTCAGGGAAACTGGATGAGGTCTGGCACGACGGGTGGCGCGGGTACGCGCCACTCGTCTACAAGAACGAGCAGACCGTTGTTCACTCCGAAGAATTTGTCACTGATGACGGCGTCCACATCAACCAAGTCGAATGCCTCTGGTCGCTAGTGAATCCATGGCTACAGAAGTTCCGCGGCCTCTCCAAGCCTGGATTGGAGCAGTCCGTCCGAACCTACGGGTTCGTACGGACGTTAAACCTCGCTGGAGCACCACTACACGGCCTTCTTGACTGCTTCGTCGTCAACGTGTTTCGCTGAGTTATGTAAGAGCCAAACAGGTTATTCAGTTCGCTCAGGCCGTCGCCACGAGATACTGATGCTCAGCCTGCGTGGGCGTCGGCTGGAGCGTCAGCCCAGTCAGCGCGAGTTCCCGAAGCACTTCCGGCGGAACGCCATCGGTCTCGCGAAGCACGGCATCGAGCGTCCAGGCGTCGTGTTCCGAGCTGACCGGCGGCATTGTCTCGACTACGGCGGTCGGGGCAGTCTCTTGTAGCGCACGGGCGGCACGCCGAACGCGCTGGCGGTTCTCGACCGTACAGCGAACGGTCTTACTCATGCGTTCAGCCCCCGAGCGAGATCGTCGACGATGTTGCCGCCGACGTGTGGGCCGACAGCCCAGCCGCGTTCGTCCTGCGTGTACTCGCACCATCCTGCGAGTGTTTCATACGGTGTGTCTGCGAGTGGGACTTTCTCGGCGCGGTTGTCGCGAGCGACGACGGCCACAGCGAATTCATACGAGTCCCAGTAGTGGGCTGCGCCTTCGCCATCGACGCCCAGGAAGAGTGGGCGGCCCTGTGTGAGCAGTTCGCGGGCAATACGTTCCTGTGGATGTGCGTCAGTCGTGCCGACAGATTTATTAGTCGGTATCGCAGATTTGCTCATGGGTTTTCGCACCACGGAAGCCCGGCCCGCGTGGTGGACTCACGCGGGCACTTCTACACTCCAAGTGCCCCGAGTGACCGGTCTTCCGTACCATATGTCACGGACAACAAGGTCATAAACCTATTGCTTTGCAGCATATGGTACGTGCAAAACACTTACTCGGGACGGTCAGATATAATAGAGTATGAGCGAACGAGTTCACAACGACGACGGAACGTTTGGCTCGAAATTGACCGAGCAGGATGTGCTGAAAGCGTTCGACTACAAAACCGGCCCGGAAGAGCCAATGTTGACCACGAAAGAGATTACCGACGCACTCGCCGAGCACTTCGATATCGAGGTCAGCAGCGAGACAGTTCGCCGTTGGCTCGGCGAAATGGAGTCGGACGGCAAGGTCGCAAGCAAGAAATTCGGTGCGTCTGCTGTGGGTTGGACCGCACTCGTCGGGCCGCGGCTCGCCGACGACGTGGCTGCGGAGGCCGACCGCCGGCTCGAAGAAGAGGAATTCGTCAGTCTCGACGAGGCCTGAGGTCAGATGGCAGATGTGTTGTTGGCCGAATCGGCCACCGACGAGTTAGCGTCGTTCCAACCAGATATCGAACAACGTATCCGGGACAAACTGAAGCAGGCCGGCGAGAACCCAGATCACTACCTCGAACGGCTACAAGGGCGAGAAACCTTCAAATTGAAAATCGGCCGCGAATACCGGGCCGAAATCGACTGGGACAAAAACGAATCCGTCCTTCGTGTTCTCCGGATCGGCCACCGCGACGGCTTCTACGATTCTTAGCTGTCGTCCGTCTCCAAGTACTCGCGACCGGCATCGGTGATCCACCAAGCGAGGCCCCGACCAACAGTTTTGGAGTGTACGTATCCCTGTTTTTCAAGCTCGGTAAGCCGCTTATTCGCTCCCGAATTGGTAGAAAATCCTGCCAAATCGGCCACCTCTGCTGTAGTGAGGAATGGGTCGTCAGAGTTGATAAAGAATTGAAGGATTTCGGAGTCAGATACAGTCGGCTTTCGGCCAGCCATCTTACGTACGAATCTGCCTATGCTCGTATATATCATTTGTTCGATGTTTCTACACATATAGAGATTAGTATTCAGAAGTTAATTAGTAGTGACATAAGTACTAATACCAGCGGCTATAATGATAGTCATAACGACTGCTCAAGGGTCAGTAAGGTCCGTCTACGAAAGCGGGCCGGTGCAGGCACACCGACCCAATGCGGTCGTTCCAGCGCCATGAAGCAACCCAACGACCGCGCCTCGGTATTTGCCGAGGCCCCCGAAAACTGTATCGACCCAGAAAGCAGCACCGTCGCTGCGGGGGTGGCCGGATGCTGAAACGCCTACTCTCTAACGACGACGAGCCGGAGCCACCGGCAGTGAGCGTCCCGTTCGACGCCCTGCTGGATATCGCCCAGTCTGAACGCCGACGCCAGTGCCTCCGGACGGTGAACGAACACGGCCGACTGGAACTCACCGATCTGGCGGAGATCGTCGCCGCTGCGGAAGTCGGCACTGACCGCGACCAGCTCCAGTCCCAACAGCGCAAGCGTGTGTACGTGTCTCTGTATCAGACGCACATTGCGAAACTGGACAACACCGGACTGGTTCGCTGGTCCCAAACCAACGGCACGGTCTGTGCGACCGCCGAGACGGGGCCGGCCGTTGACGCCCTGAACGACCTCGCCGACCGGACGACGGGAGGTGACTGCTGATGGACCAAGACGAGTTTCAGTACCTCACAAAGCTCGCAAGTTGAAGGAGTCCGCTTGCTGAGTTGTGTCCAAGCAAGCAAAGCAAGCGGACAGTGAAATCCACGAAGACCAACTTCTTAACTTCCTCGTCAACCGGCTTGACGAGGAAGTTTCTCTTACCCTGGCGAATAACGCTGAAATCGATCCCGAGGACATCTACGAGGTCCTCGTCGGCGCGACCGCCGACGGGACCTCGATCTCCACGCTGTGCAACTCCAGTGAAGAGTCGCCACCGGCGAACACGATCCTGTACCACCTCCGGACGAAGTTCGAGCCGGAACGACTCGAACAAGTCGCTAACACGCTCCTTCGGCGAGATGTCGTCGAACTCCTCCCCGAGCAGGTGGAGGTCTGCGCAGACCTCCACCTGCGGTCCTACTACGGTGATGAAGACGACACAGAGGGCCTCTATCATTCAGAAGCCAAGCGTGGAACCACTGCATTCCACGCGTACGCGACGCTCTACGCACGCGTGAAGAACAAGCGCTACACGCTGGCGGTGCGCCGTCTCGAAGACGGCGACACCGCTAGCAGCGTCCTCGCCGAGTTCCTCGGTGTTCTCGACGGCCTTGACACCGAGGTCAAGGCCGTCTACCTTGATCGGGGATTCTACGACAGCAAGTGTCTCACGCTGCTCCAGGCGCACAACTACCCCTACGTGATCCCAATCATCCGGTGGGGTGAGACGATCCAGCAGGAACTCTCGGAAGGGTGGAGCCGTGTCATCGAACACGACCTGACAGGGAAACTCGACAGTCACAGCTGGACCGTCGAGTTTCCCGTCTACATCGACTGTACGTACCTGAACGGACGGTACGACGAGAACGGTGTGGCGCGTCACGGCTACGCCGCTGACGCGCCGTTCATCGAGACACCACGCGATGCTCGCTACCATTACAGCAAACGCTTCGGTATCGAGTCGAGCTATCGCTTGTCTGAGCAAGCGATAGCGACGACGACAACGCGAGATGCGACGGTTCGGTTTCTGTACGTTGTGGTGAGTCTGCTGTTGCAGAACGTCTGGCGGTATCTCCACTACGAATACGTGGCGACGCCCCGCCGAGGCGGGCGTCGCCTCTGGTGGTGGCCATACAAGGAGTTCGTCAATATGGTTCGGCGGGCCGCGTGGACGGCCCTCGCAGTGCGTCGGGCCGTCCCCGCGAACCGACCACCTGATGACCGGTTCCACCGGTAATCACCGACCGAGTACGCCGCTTCGTGAGTGGCAACGCTGTCGCGTCGGCGGCTGATCGCCGCCGACAGCGACAGCTCCGGCCTCGATTAGTGTTCTTCGACCGCTATCGACGACTCATCCCAACAGAACAGGTGACTCAGGTCAGGTTAACTGGCGATGCTTTGTGAGGTACTGAGTTTTACATCATGCCGAAATCCCAGTGGAACGACGCCAAAGTCCATCACCCAGCACCGGAATCCACCCGTGATGACCCGGAGCCGCTGTGCAACCATACCACGAGTGGTTCCGAAGCGTTCCGGGTCGCCGACGAAAGCGACCGCGAACGCTACGGGCTCTGTCGTGTCTGTGCGGCGAAGATGAACGACGAACCTGACCCGCGAGGAAACCACGGCCAGTCCGGTCGGTCACCGGCCGATGTGCTTCAAGAACACGGCTTTACGAACTCCGAAGACTCCACGGGAGGGTCTGCATGACTGGCCACGGCAACTACTACGACGTCGACGGCCGGTCGCTCGACGAGCGCTGGCCCAACGCCGACGCAGTCGCGGCTGTTGGCGGCCCGGTCCGCGAACCCCTGACCGATGGCGGGTGCATCACCGAAGACGATATCGACCAGCGCCTGGCTCGCCTCGAACGCATCGTCTTCGATGATCAGGAGGGCGACGATGCAGAGTGAGTCCGATACCGCTGTCGACCGCGTCGTCGAGGTCGCCGATCTCGTCGCCGACGAAGAAGACGCCGACGCCGAGGCGGTGCTGCTCGATGCGCTCGGGAAAGTTCGCAAGCGGGGGTCGGCCGATGAGTAAAGCCAGCCAGGGCGCGCCGGCCAAACGTCAGGCGCGCGCTGACGACACCGCCGACGTCGGCACGCCCGTGAAGGTCGACCGGCTGGAGAGTGGCTCGTTGCTTGGGATCGTTCGCGAGCGCTACACCTACGAGGAGTACGACGCCCCGCCGCGGGTGCTTGTCGAGTCGTCCGAGAAGATGGTCAACGTCGCTACTGACCGTGTCAGTATCGCTCGCGGGTCAAACGCCGATGTCGTTCGCAGTCTTGTCGAGGAGGATACCAATGTCTGACGCTGCTGGCGGTTCTAACTCATCGCACGTGCAAGTCGCAGGACAGAGAAGACACTACGAGACCACAACGCACCTGAGAAGGGGCCACCGTTCCCAGCTCGAGCCGACTACCTACAATGCGATTGCTACCAATCGCGCCGTGCTGAGTGAAACGTCCGAGGGCATCGCCCACGGTACAGTCAGCGGTCCACGAACGGGAGGTGCCCAATGAGCATCGACAACTCTCCACCAACTGCCGACGAACTGCCCGAGAATCCGAACGGCCTCCGGGATGTTGTTGCCGACCTCGTCGAAGAGGTCTCACACCTACGAACGGAGAACGAACAGCTTCGCGAGCGCGTTGACGAACTCGAAACGGAGGTTGCCGAGCAAGAGTCCATCGAGTATCGCGGTGATGCAAAGGAGATAGAGAACCTGATTGTCGGCGGCGTGCCGGTCGGCAACAGCATCGCCTCGAACAAGACAGGCCGGAAGACTCTCAACCGCTTGGTGTTCGGGAATCCAGAGCCCGACGTGGAAAAAAGCGACATTGAGCCGTTCGTCGAGGAGCACGGGACGGTGAAAGAGTCGGTCACGAACACCCAGCCGGCTGCTGAGAATCAGGGCACCTCGGAGAAGAGCCGGGAGAATATGCTCCCGCTGCACCGGATGATGGTTGATCTGAACTCCGGCGTCGACGCATCGCTCAGCAAGTCACAGAAACGTGCCGCGGCGCTGTACGAGCGGTTCGTGAATAAGGCCAGCGGCGAGACGAACCAGAACGTCACGCCAGACGGCCAGAAGTTCACGATGAACACTGAACAGGCTGTGGAGGTGCTTGAAGACGAAGGCCTGCTGGATGGCGTCAAGCCACAGTCCTATTCCAAGACAGCCGGGCGTGTCATGCGCGATGTCCAGCGGTTCACGATCGTCGATGGTGACGCCCACAGGGACTGCGTTGACATCGATACGTGCTCCGACCATGGACTGATCAACTTCCGCTCCGGGAAACCACATACTCTGACCGTTCCAAAGCGGAAGATGAAAGCTAGCGTCCACAACGCAGACACTGCTGACGCCGATGTCAGAACCGGCAGTGAACACGAGAACAAACAGAATACAGCCGAAGAGCCGTCAAACACGACGGACTTCGATCAGCTGAACCAGGCAACAGCGGTGAACGCGGATGACTGAGACGCGTTCTGACAGTGTTGTCAGCACACTCGCGAGTAGCGTGTCAGATGGAGGTGGTCGACAAGAGCGGTAACGAATTCCCCACTAGACCCCTGCGATAAAATCCACACGAATGTGGTGCGTAAACTACGCTTGTTCTCGTTTCGTTAGAGTGACGTGAAACGACTTCCCTTTTCCTTCCCTCTATGAGGTGTAGGAAAAGAAGTCTGAGAGCGAACGATTCTATCTGACATCCTCCCTCTGTTCCTTCTGACAACACTGTCAGATAGTCCGTCAAGACAGTGGCGCCTGAAATTCCACAGTCGCGGCCATAACTAACCAACACTTTCCCCAACTGACGCTAGAGGTTGGTTAGCTTGAGAGCATCAACTTCGAGATGGGACAGCGAAACCCCGGGGGGAGAGACACACCACTCTTTCATGTGAAGCCGGGAAAGGGTGGAGGCCCTGTGGAACCCCAGCAATTAGTCACTGACCACAAAACAGCTAAAAACAAGAGTTTCAATACCGCTACTACCAGAATCGGGATTCTGGCCAATTAGACTAGTGTCAGCGCTTTAGATGAAACAGTGGACTGTTGTTCTAGTAACTACTCTAGTCTAGTTCTTCACTCGAAACAGTGGTGTGTGTGAGTGGCTTCACTTGAAACAGATGCAGAGGTGGTTTTATATATCCCTCTTGTGAAAGATTCCCTATGCGTCGGTTCGAGCGGAAGCAAAACATCTTCCGGAACAAAGACGCCCTGGGGGAGTCCTACCAACCGGAACGGATTGAGGAGCGGGATGAAGAAATTGAGGAGTATATGAACGCTCTCCAGCCGGTGATCGATGGGTGGGAACCAAACAACATCTTTCTCTACGGAAATACGGGTGTCGGGAAAACAGCCGTCACCGACTACCTTCTTGACCGGCTTCAGGACGACGTCGCTGCGTACGATGACATCGATCTCTCCATTATTTCGCTCAATTGCAAGACGCTCAACTCCTCGTATCAGGTCGCTGTGGAGCTCGTCAATGAACTCCGCCCATCCGGCGGCGAAATCAGTACGACCGGGTATCCACAGCAAACCGTATTTAAAAAGCTCTATCAGGAGCTTGAGGCCATCGGTGGGACCATTCTCATCGTGCTTGATGAAGTTGATTCAATCGGCGACCGAGATGAGCTGCTCTATGAGCTTCCTCGAGCCAGAGCCAATGGGAATCTCGACTCGGCAAAGGTCGGCGTTATTGGCATCAGCAACGATTTCAAATTTCGTGACCAGCTCGACCCTCGTGTCCAGGACACACTCTGTGAGCGGGAACTCCAGTTCCCGCCATACGATGCCACAGAACTGAAAAACATTCTCGAATCACGTGTCGAAGTGGCTGTCACGGATGGGTCAACCGATACCGGTGTGTTGCAGTTGTGTGCTGCTCTCGCCGCTAGAGACAGTGGCAGTGCCCGGCAGGCGCTTGATCTCCTTCGGTTGGGTGGTGAAATCGCGGAAAACCGGGAAGCTGAGATGATCAAAGAAGGGCACATCGAGGATGCTCGCTCACAACTCGAACAAGAGCGGGTCGAAGAAGGAATGCGCGAGTTGACGACGCATGGCCGCCTTGCACTATTGGCAGTGATTTCGAAAGCAGCTAAAGAGGAAACGCCGTGTCGGACCCGTGACCTCTACGAGGAGTATCGGTCACTCTGTGAGTCCTCTGAAACTGATGCGCTCGGTCAGCGGTCGCTCCATAACCACCTCTCAGACCTTCGGATGTTAGGCATCCTCTCGGCCCACGAAAATCGGAGCGGTTCTCGGGGGAACTACTACAACTACGAGCTTGATGTTCCGTTTACGAGCGCCATTGAGGCGATGTCTGATGTCCTTCATCTCACAACGGAGATCGATACAATCCGTGACATTGCCGCTATGAACAGCGTTGGATGACGGGGGACTCCACCTTTTCATGTGAAGGTTTGTAGCGGGCGGGGCAACCCGCTTCACTTGAAAGAGTGGTATGTCTGACGGACGCTGCTTCACTTGCAAGCGTGGTGTGGTTACCAGTGAGCCCTTCACTTGAAAGAGTGGTGTGTCCGGCGGTAGGCGTTTCACATGTCATGGTGGTGTGTCCGCTCCAGAATTGGCTCTTGGCACAATCAAGGAACTCGTCGTCTTCACCGCCGCGCAATGTCGACGTCCTCAAAGGACGTGACGCTCCCCGAGCGAGAACTTCGGGAGGCAGTGTTCGACGACGAGATATCGAGACCAGTGATGCATCAGATAATGCAAGAAGCCGCCGAGCACTTCGGAATCGGGACTGGCAAACCAGACAGACAGCAGGTGCTGCGCCTGAATCTGACCGAACTCGAAATCGACCACCCCGATATGGGTCAAACGATTCGACACTTCGCGAACGCCGATGGCGACTCGAAGCTTGCTGACAGCGGTGAGACGACGCTGGGCTCCTACGGTGGCGGCCAGCAGCCGTCGGCACTGACTGATGGAGGGACTGTCGCGGACTGACTACCCACACTGAACCGCTTGCCAGTACGACCGCGGGCATGCCACCGGCCTGCCTGTTAGCTCCAGCTATGCCGTTCGACGTGCATTGGGGGCCAGCGTCCACAACGCTGACACTGTTGACACTAGTGTCAGAAGGCTCTGTTGAATCACTAGACGGCGTCGGGATAAGTCGCTAAATCAAAGGAGTTGAAGCGGGATGATTCGGTTGCCTATGACACAAATCTCCCGCTTCACTGGTGAGATTGTGCCGATTGCTCAAGTTGTTACCGGTGATGGAGACGAATCCGCCGCCCCGGAAGGCGGCGGCGGATTCGCCGACTATGCCATCGTTTCCCTGCATTGTCTGCGGATCTATCTTGATACGTCCTACCGAATGACGATTGACCTGCTCAAAGAGATGCCACAAATAACCGGGGAGATCGGCCTCTACGCGGCTGATCTCCCCTCTCCATCCACGTTGTGTAAGGCATTCGACCGGATCGAAATGAGCGTTTGTCGAGTGCTGCTGCGCCAGTCGGCGCAGCTGCACGATCCCTCGAAACACGCTGCAATCGATGCCACGTTCTACGAACGCTCAGCAGCGAGCCGCCACTACTGCCAGCGAATCAGCTACCGCGTGCAGAAGCTGAAAGTCACGAAACTCGTCGATACAGACTCTCAAGCGATCCTTGACGTACACTGCTCAACGACTCGGGAAGGAAGCGACGCAGACCTCGCTGAGCAGATCGCCCGCCGAAATGCGGGCGATCTGCGGTCTCTGGCGGCCGACAAAGGCTACGACAAACAAGCGCTCCGCAAAGCACTGCGTGAACTCAGCATCAGACCGCTCATCAAGCACCGCATCTTCGCTCCCTACGACCACGCGCACAACGCCAGAATTGACCAACAGCGCTACAATCAGCGCTCTATGACTGAGACCGTCAATTCGGCTGTGAAGCGCTCGCTCGGCTTCGCCGTGCGAGCGCGTTCCTGGTTTCGTGAGTTCCGAGAAGTCGCCCTGATGGGCACTGTCTAGTTCTGAATCTCTTCAGCTGGCGTTTTTCCGTCAAGAGCCATTCGTCTTTAGCTAAGACTCACACCTCGGTTGTGTAGCGGTAGCGAGTGTCTCCTGTAAGATCGGCCGTTGCTGATGAATCTTCTGAGCGTCTTCGATTAGCCGCTCCAACAACGGCGGTGGCGAGTAACCGAGGTACTCGCCGAGTTTGTGGAGGATGAGCTGGGCGTGCGACCGGAAGGTCGCCGCCCAGCGTTCCGGCGGAAACACGATCTCATCGTCGGCCTGCTCGGTGACCAGATCCAACAACTCCCGGCTCACCAGCAGTGACAGCAACGCAGCGTATAGTAGAATTTTCACGACATCAGGGTTGTTCGTGTCGAATTCGTCCAGTTCATACTGCGTCTTCAACTCACGGAACAGAGTTTCTACTTCCCATCGACACCGGTACAGCGTCGCTAGATCTGACGGCAGGAACTCCTCTCTCGGCAGATTCGTTATGTAGAGATGGTAGTCGTCGGCGTCCTCGTTGCGGACGCCGACGACGCGGAACCGCTTCGTATCCAGTGACCGCGTTCCCTCGTACTGCCCTCGCTTGAATTCCGCTTCGACCTCTACGTCGATGTACTTCCGCGAGAGGTCATCGACCACATCGTGGATCTGCTTGCCCTCCAAGGGAATGGCGCGGCCGCGCCATTCCCGTAATTCCGCCGTTATCACCGGATTCGCGTTCTGCTTCAGCCGACTCACGAAGTAGCCATCGTTCTCGTCGATCAACGCGAAACGGCGGTACTTGAAGTACGCTCGATCGAACAGAACTAGCCGTCCTTGTAGCCACGAACCTGTGTTGAACAGCGTGCTGTCGTGCGTTTTCTCGTCCGTTACGTCGATCCGTTCAATTGTCTGGTCGGTGGCGTTGTGGAGCAGGTGGAGCTTCGCTCCAGCCTGCTCCTCGTGACGGGCTTGGAACTCATCAGAGAGGAATTCGTGCAACCGCAACACTGTTCCATCAGCGATCATCACGTCCCTGAATCGGTCGATATCAGCGTCAAAAGCGTCTGGAACAGCGACCTCGTCGAGGCCGCGCTCGACGAGGTCGCGGAGATACTCTGCCAGCGTCGGTGTCAACCGGTGATAGAAGCCGCCAGAAGAGATCGGTTCGTCAGCTGTGGCGTTGTAGCAGCGCCTGAACCCAGCGAGTGTTCGGCTCTCGCCTGCGGCGAAGCCGAACACGAGCGCCCACACGAGGACAGGAATCTGAAGCTTGCCTTCTCGCTCGACCACGCCGAGTTCCTCGGCGTGCTCTTCGAGGAACTCAGAGGGAAAAAGCGTGGTGAGCCGACGCATGATTCTCGTTGAGGAGCGAGGGTTGTGCACAGACTTCTCCTCCTCATTCCTCTCGAAAAATAGCCTCGATAAGCCGTCGCTGTCACGCGGTTCTCATCTTAGCTAAAGACGGATGCCGTCAAGAGCTTGGTTCGGCCGTTCGTGGTTGTAGTGGTGTCTGAATCGTCGTAACCACTGTTTCGCGCTTGATTGACTGCCCCTCCAGAAGGAGTGAAAGCGGTCGATGCGCATGGTCACAGTCTGGAACCACTTTTCAATGTGGTTCCGGATTCGGTAGTCGAGCCGACCGCTCAAATCGTGACGTGAGAGGGCAGTCAGATAGCCGCCAGCATCAACGAGAAACACTGAATCGGCGACATCGTGTTTCTGAGTGAGCCGATGCAGGAACGCCGCCGCGGGGTCAGTCCCGCGGCGGCTGAACACGTCAACTTCAAGCAGCAGCTTTGATTCGGTATCGACAGCGGCGTACAACCACTTCTTTTCGCCGTCAATCTCGATTTGTTTCTCATCGACCGCGACCCGCGACGGCGACGCCGTCGGCGGGTCGCTCTGTGCTTCAGACAGTGTATGCACCCAATTCCAGACCGCGCCGTGAGAACGATCGACACCCAGCAAGTCTAAGATCGCAACCGTCTCCCTGATCGACAGCCCCGCAGTATGGAGACGCACCCCAAATCGCCGGACGGGTGTCGGAGTGCGCTCATTCTCCCAAACGTCTTGGCTGTCCTCATCTAACGTTTCTCTGAGGAGGTCTGCGAGTTGCATAGGCACTTCTCGCTACGACCTCCTCGCTTCTCAAACTCGCTCAACTAGACAGTGCCTGCGAGTTGCATAGGCACTTCTCGCTACGACCTCCTCGCTTCTCAAACTCGCTCAACTAGACAGTGCCGGGCAGAATAGCGTTTGTGTTGGTTAGCTTGTCCACACCGTGTTTCGAATGTTCATACCCCCACTGTTTCATGTGTAACACGCAAAAAGAGCGTCTCAGCTATCGTAATCCGAGCGATTCCACAGCGTCGGTGAACTCCGAACCGGACATCTCTTGCACTGCCTCGACCCCGCGTGCCACGACCACCGGGTAGTAGTGGCGCTCTTTCTTCACGTCCCAGTCGCATTCGTATTTCATCCGGTCGAACTCGTTGTCGACCGGCTCCATGAGCCCGTCTGGCAGATGAATCAGTTTACTTCCCCAAACGTCCTTATAGTCTTTAGCAGATTTATCTGATTTAGCCTTCATAGTTTGTTTATCTTGTTTAACATTCTTATCTCCATTATCTGGTTTATCGGACTTATCGCTCTCATCGGATTTATCCGCCTCTTCGTCGCCGAACCGCTGGCCGAGTCGTTCGGACATCTCGTCTTTGGCCTGGTCTCTGTCTTTCATGATTGCTCCTCGATGAAGTAGTCCGCAATTCGTAGCAGTTCGTCAGCCTGGTCGCATTCCTCGTCGTGGCCGAAGATACTGTGGCCCGCGTTGAACGCCCGCTTGATGACAGCACGACTTCGGATTTCGAACACCGGTATTCGATCACTGAATGTATCGTCGAACCACTCCAGCATCCCCTGTTGTTCGCCATCCAGTGGGTAGTCGACGTTGCTGACGACCAGCGCCTCTTCCTGAATAGACGCGCCGAAGTTGTCTTCGAGTGAGTCGATTTGCTTGAACAGCAACTCGACGGCGCGGATGCTCGTATCCTCGGCCTCGGCTGGAATCAGGACGTTCTCACAGGCGAGTAGCGCGTTGTCGGTCAACAGCCCCAGCGATGGCGGGCAGTCCACGACAAGGAAGTCGTAGCCAGTCACATCCTCCAGCAGCATCGACAATCGCTCCCGGCCGCGCATCCCACTGACGAGCTCCTGCTCCAGGGAGAACATGTCGATGTTCGCCGGGAGGACGTCGAACTCCTCGTGGGCGACAACGAGATCGTCGACGGCGTGTTCGCCGGGCGCTTTCAGTGCGTCGTTGAGATTCGGCGATGGAGTAGTGTACTCGTCGTCGAGACCGACGCCGCTGGTCAGGTAGCCCTGCGGGTCCAGATCAACGAGCAATGCGTTCTGGCCGCGCTCGCCCAGCGCTCCGGCGATGTTCAATGCGACCGTGCTCTTTCCGACGCCGCCCTTCTGGTTCGACACTGCCAACCGATATGGTTTATTCGACATAGTTAACTAAACCCTCTAATCTTGTTTAACAAGTTATGCTGACTTAGTACTACCGTCAGACAACGCTGACACCCTTGGTACCGAGTGAAAGACTAAATCACGGAACGGACGATATCGACTGTCTGACTATCTCTAGAGCCTATTCCTGTCAGAAAGAATCTATGCGCTGAAGCTACGAATGACAGAATCCGTGCACGGGATCTCGACATCGATCGACTGACTGAAGGGGGACGAGATGTCCCCCGATGTGACAAAGAACCGGTCAGATCCGGTTGCGGCTGCTGGTGACAGTCGCGACCGGCGATCGATTGACGAGCGTCTACAAGCTATCGATCCGATCTCCATCGAGACATTGCCGCTGACAGAACAGGCCGCGGCGGTCGTCGACGAGACGACCGTCGCGGCCGACCTGGTCACGCAACTCGATTTCAGTCGCTACGAACGCCGCGATCCAGTTCCTGACTGGCACGATTCGAAGCCGTTCGAGGCGATGTTCGCCGCTCTGCTCTTACAGGAACTCGAAGACACGTCCGATGGCTGGCTCCATCGGACGCTCGACGCTGATCCCGACCTCGCGACCGAACTCGGTTTCGAGTCCGGCGATCCCCCGTCGAGAAGCACGATCTCCAGAGCAGATACTGGACGATTCGCCGAACTCACGTCGACGATCGAGACGACTGCTCGCCAGATCCAGCAGTTGGCTGCCGAACGCGGCAGTCCGATCGGCACTCCCTACGAAGAGCGCGCTTCCGGGGAGCCGACAGGCTCCTCGAAGCGCACTGTCAACCGCCTCCTTCGGCGGAAAACCAGGGATCTCCTCGACGAACTTCAGACGGTCGTGTTGCCGGCCTTCGAGTTCGATCGACCCGAGGATCCCATCTACGATGACGAAGAACTCCTCACCCTCGAAGCCTGTCTCGGGGTCACAGGCACCGCCGCCAACGGCGGTGCCGAGACCTATGGCGATTACGTCAATCCCGATCCCGACTTGGACGATCCATTCTACGAGGACGGCCCGAGCGGTGAAACGCTGCTGGAAGCGATCAAGGACCTCTCTCCGACGGACATCACCGAGATGGTCAACCAGGGCGCGGCCCGCGTCTTGACGCGGGCCAAGCCCCGGATGGAATTCGAGACACCAGTTATGCTGTCGATCGACGTGACCTACGTCGCTTTCTACGGGGATCGCGAGGAACTGATCCGGGTGCAAGGAGCCCCTGACGACAAATCCTACGACTGGTGTCATAAGTTCGCGACCGCGAACGTTGTCGGGGACAACGTTCACTTCGCGGCCGCGATGCTTCCGGTTGGGAACGCCGACTACCACGATCCCGACGCCTACTCTGGAGAGGACAAATCCTATCGAGTCGGCGACGTCGTTCGCCGACTCGTCGATCACGTCACCGAGGAGTGCCGGATCAATGTTCGCCGACTCTACGGCGATGCAGAATTCTACGCCACCGACGTCTTCACTTCTCTCGAATGGCGAGACATCCGGTACGTGATCCCGGCCCCGCGCGATGACCGCGTCAAGCGGTTCATCGCGCGCATGGACGAGGACGTAGATGGGAACAAGCAAGTGACGGTCAAAGACGACCATGCTGTTCACGGTCCAGTCAAACACGACGTCAGTAATACACGGGCTGAGACGACGCTCGTCGGCCTTCCTCCCGACGAGGATCACGACGAAGTCCAGACGTTTGCGACGAATCTCGTCCTCAACGACGAGATTCGTCTCGATCGGCGCTGGACTAAGAAACAGATCACTCGGTACAGACGCCGAGGTGGGATCGAAACGGCTTACAGTAAAATCAAGGAATTCGCGCCGTGGACGACGTCGACGGACTTCTCGGTTCGACTGTTTCACTTCGGCTTCGCGGTCCTGCTGTACGATCTGTGGTTGCTGGTGGACTTTCTGGTCCAGACATTGATCGATGTCGTGGAGTTTCGCACGAAACCGCGGGTGACGGCCCCGCGGTTTCGTGCATTCCTTCGCCGGGAGGTGAGCGCATTGCTGTAAATCCCGGTCCGTGGTAGCCCTTCGTGAGAGGCATCACTGTCAAAGTCGACTGATTTGCCCGGTCTCTCCTGTCCGACCGCTACTCACCACCGCTGAGTAGCGGTCGTAACTTCTTGGTCAGCTGGTACACTGGCCCGACTTCCACCGAGAGAGGTGGTTCTCGTGCACGGATTCGGCGGCATTCGCAGCGCCACCATGCGGATTTCGTATAGCGAAAAACAGTTTAAAGCAATATTTGCCAAGACACCGTAGAGCCATAAGTCCTATTTTAGTCTGCTGTAGCAACAGAATTATCAAGTTTCAATGTGTTTGCCTCAGTATGCCGAAATCGGCTGATTCAGATTCAGAACCCGGAAAGCACGAGGGTTCCCCCGGGATTAAGCGGACGAAGCCGTGGCACTCCGCAGACGACGTGCCCTGGACGCTGCTCACCGAGCGCCAGCTCGCCGACGCCTACGAAGCCGTGGTCGTCCCGGCGCTGCGCGCGGACGGCCATGACCCCAAGACTGACCGGCCCTCCTACCAGTGGCTCTCGGACAACGGCTTTCGCGGGCTGACGTACGCGCTGAAAGAGTACCACGACACCACCTTCGCCACGTTCTGGAACCAGACGCTGGGCTACGACACCGAATCCAGCGGGTACGACTGGGATATCGAACACGACGAAACACGCGAGTCCTTTCAGGAGTATCTCGACGCCAAGCAAGCGGCGGCGGACGACTGGACGGACAGCACCCGTGAAACCATGCGCTACCGGCTTGCTCGCTACGCTCGGTCCTACCGAGAACGACACGGCACCGACGACCTCCTCTCGCCTGTCGACGCCGACAGCGACATCACGGAGACCGAAGCCGTCGACCGCTGCCGGGAGACCTTCGCCTACATGTCCGGAGAGTTCGCTGAGTCGACCATCGCGCGCGTCCACGATGCAATCCGAACGTGGTACGGCTGGCTTGTTGAGCGCCGTGTGGCGACAGTCAATCCCACCAACGGTGCGGAGGACTGGTTCTCGTGGACGCGCTCGTCGGACACAGATCCAGTCGCTCTCGAGCCCGAGCACGTCCGGGCGATGTTCGACGCCGATATCACCAGCCGCGACCGGATGCTTGTCGTTGCACTCGCCGGCTGGGGACTTCGGGCCGGCGAGGTCGCGGCGCTGCACCAGGACCAGCTCCATCTCGACGCCGAGGACCCCTACATCCAGTTCGACGAGCGAAAGAACGGGCCGGGCACCGTCGCCATCGTCTTCGGCGAGAACGTGGCCCGTCGACATCTCTCCCGCGTCGATGGCTACCTGTTTCCGTCAGAGCGTTCGAAAACCGGCCACGTCGACGGGACGACGATTGCGGGTTGGTTCCACGATCTCGCCGACAGGGCCGGCGTGCCCGAGGAGATCGACGGCGTCGCCCGGAAGCCACACATGGGTCGGCGGTTCTGGTACGACGCCTACTCACGAACCACTGAGGACCTGCTGGGCCACGTCCAAGATATCGCGGACGAACAGGGGAGTGCAAGCGCGAAGGTGGTCTTCGAGGACTATCTGACCGACGAGCGAAAGCGAGAACTCCGCCGGGAGTTCATGCGGGACAAACTAAGTGCGGCCTTCGACACGAGTAATCAGAGGGTGTAGCGGAGCATTCCATAACTTTCCAGTAAACCCACTCAAAAATTCCCAGAACGCTCTTCGGAAGCAGGTCATTGGTCACGTAGAGCTGTTGTTCTAGAGTAGCGGGCAAAGTGACGCGAGAATCGTCCTCGCCAGGCCTCTCGAAACCGTGGTCGCAGAAGCTATGCCGAGGACAAGCTACCGGTGTTTACACTCGTGGTCGTAGTAGTGATGGACAATATGTTGCGCCGGCGAAATCTGCGCCGAATCGACTATGTGACTCTTTAGAGACATACACATGAAAACTTCCGAGGGCCACGCGTCACTAGTTCGAGGGTAGCTCTCGCCGAACCGAAGCGTCTCAACAGTCAAAATTGAAGCGTCGCGCCAAAACACGTAAGTCATTATCGTAGTAATCATTATTCAAAGTATGACTTTCTATGACCGGAGAGAGGAGCATGATGCGCTTTCAGCTGCGTTTGAGTCGCCTGGCTCGGACATATTCGTCGTCTACGGGCGTCGACGTGTCGGCAAGACGGAGTTGCTGAAGGAGTTCTGTACTGATCGGCCGCATATTTACTTTCTCGCGGCGCAGGAAGCCGAGCATCGGCAGCGCGAGAAGTTCATCGACCAAGTTGCAGCGTTCTTCGACGATCGGACTCCACGGATCGACGGGTGGGACGAGGCCTTCGACTACCTCGGGGAGAAACTCCGTTCTGAGGAGGTAGTGGTTGTGATCGACGAGTTCCCGTATCTTGTCTCGGGGAACGACTCAGTCCCATCCTACGTACAGGGATTTGTCGACGAACAACTACAAGAGACCGATTCGATGCTGGTTCTCTGTGGGTCTAGTGTGAGTACGATGGAATCTGAGGTACTCGGCCATGAGAGCCCATTGTATGGTCGTCGTACGGGGCAACTCGACGTGCAGCCGTTCTCATTTCAGCAGGCTCGTGAGGTCATCGACTACGAGATCGCGGACGCGATTCGATCGTACGCGATTACCGGTGGGACGCCGATGTATCTCACGCTGTTCGATTACGGACGGTCGCTCGCGGAAAACGTCCGGTCACAGGTGCTATCGCCGTCAGCAGTACTGTACAACGAGCCGGAGTTTTTGCTTCGGACGGAGCTCCGGAATCCCGCGCGGTACATGAGTATTCTCGAAGCGGTGGCGCTGGGGCACACGACGCCGAACGAGATCTCAGGAGCGACGGGAATCGATGCCGGTCCGTTATCGAAGTATCTACAGACGTTGCGGCAACTCCGACTGATCGATCGGGAAGTCCCTGTGACAGCGTCCGGAAAGAAGTCGAAGCGGTCGCGGTACCGCGTCGCTGACGAGTTCCTTCGGTTCTGGTTTCGGTACGTTGAGCCGAACCGCTCCAGTATCGAAGAAGCACCGGATATCGTCTACGACGGTACGATCGCCCCTGATCTTCCAATGCACGTCGCCACTGCATTCGAGGACGTGTGTCAGGAAGCCGTGTGGGAGGGGATTCGACGCGGTGAATTCGAACCGTACTCGGAGGTCGGGCGGTGGTGGTACGGGGAAGACGAAGTCGATATTGTGGGGCTCGCACCGAACGATAACCGAATCCTGTTCGCCGAGTGCAAGTGGACATCGGAGCCAGTCGGGACGGAGCTCGTCAATGACCTGCAGGCAAAAGCAGGGACCGTTAGATGGGGGCCAGATGATCGGGAGGAGTGCTTCGCACTGTTCTCAAAGAGTGGGTTCGTTGAAGGACTTGAAGACCAACTCGACGAGCACTGGTCGCTATGGAATCTCGCAAAGATGGATGATCTCCTCACACCGTCCTAAAGGGTAGTCTGCGTTGAACCAACGTATATACGACGGGAAAGAGACTGGTTGAGTATATCGTTGTCAGTCTTGGATAATCTCTCTGAACTCGACGACGTAATAGAGGATGTCACTGAGGTCTCATATACTGCTTTCCATTCGTATGAGAGTCTGATACCGACGAGCCCGGCCAGGACTAATCAAGCGGAGTGACTGGGTTTTGACAGTCCGTAATGACTATCATCATTTGTCCTTCCCAAACGGGCCCTCAGGCAGCCGTGGCCACAGGAATCCGCTTACCCAGGCCATATACGGTGAGCAGAGTGTCACAATGATGCCGGTGAGTACACACCCGATGGCAATACCCAGATAGGCCCTTTCCGGGAGCGCCGACTCTGAAAGGAGACCGACTGTGAACGCTCCATACACGGAGAATACGACGCTACCGGTGAGAAGCATTATGAACCCAAAAAGGGCGAACGCTCCTGGGCCAGTCCGAGAGTGTTTTTTCAGGAGACTCCAGAGGTCGGCATAGAACCGTTGGACAGCCATAGTGGTCTCCGTGTGGCCTGGATCGTGGACGTCGACGTCCCAGGCGTAGGTGGTCTGGCTGTCGCGACGGTCGAGCCACTCACTCATCTCACCGGTGTGATTACTGATCGTCGTCGTTGAGCAGTCGAATCGCTCGGCGAGTTCCTGCTGGGTGTATTGCCGGTCGGGGTTGGCGTACAACAGCTCGGCAATCGCGAAAAACCGGTCTCCTTTGGCGTCGAATTCATCAGCGAACGCCGACGGGACTCGCGCCATACGATTCGGTTAGACAACCTGGGTAATAAAGGCAAGAAGTATGGGTTGACGCTGATACAGGGCCCTCTTGATAGCCATAAACCCACGGTAGAAGACCTAAAACGGTTGTCCCGGTTTTTATCCCCTGCCATTGTCGGCAAAGGTGTCGATGGAAGCTACCGAAGATAGTGCAGACCGCTGCACACCGATTGCGAGGGTATCGTATACTGACCAGAACCGGCAGCGCGGGCAGATTGATAGGCAGTACGTACTTGGGGCGTTCATTGCAGTCATCCTTGCCAGCCCACTGGCGACAGCGGTAGTTGAGATGCAGTATCATCTATCCGCAGTAACCGGCTTCTCGTGGCTGTCAGCTACGTTTCTCGCAGGGCTGATTATCGCTGTGATGGTGGCCGCGGCACTGGAGGGAGTGTAGCCATGACTGGACACAATCCTTGGGACACACTCTGTGAGTGTCTCAAAGCGAAACCTCGCCGTCGGGTCTTGACGGGCTTAGCTGCCAAGGAACCGACGGAGACAGTCCACTTCACAGAAGTCCGAGCCGATGAGTCAAACACTGGGACGCCGATCCACGCCGAATATATCCATCTCCACCTCCCAAAATTGGCCGACGCTGGCTACATCGTGTTGGATGAGCAGACCTATGAGATTAGTCAAGGACCTCGGTTCGCTGAGATTGAACCGTTCCTCGAGTTAGGCCAGAGCCATGGAGAGCGACTGCCGGATGGCTGGGTGTAACGTCTCGATGAAGCATCTTGGGGCGCTACCGAAGCTGCCGCTCGCTGACGAGCTCTACCGCCGACTCACGTTCAGGAAGCGGCGTGCCACGCAGTCACTGATACTGACTATCCTGCTGTGGTGCGGCCTCCAGATCGGGACACTCTATCTCGGCTGGACAGTCGAGCAGTGGCAGTGGCTGTTCACGACGGCCTCGTTCCCAGCGCTATCGCCGGGGCTCGTTTTGGCAATTATATCACATGATCTCCCACCCAACGTGACGCATATTCTCGGAAACATTGCCTTTCTCTGGCTGTTCGCCGGCGAGAGTGAGCAGCATATGGAGGGCATCGAGGTGCTGTGGTTCTTCGTCGCGGCAGCGCTGGTGGCAGTGACGGTCAGTTCAGCCGTGACCGGACAGAGTGCGTTGGGTGCTAGTGGCGGTGTACTCGCGTTTGTGGGCTTCTACGGGGCACACCTGTCTCTCACACATCGAGAGGGACTGAAACTGGATACGAGCGACTATGGGCCTGTTCAGTACGAGGCACTGCGCGCGTATTGGCAGGGTGCGGCACTCCTGTTCCCGCTCGGCTTTGGTATGTACCTGCTCGGTCAGTCTGTTGGATTCTTTCCCACTGGAAACGCAGATGTCATCGGACACCTCGTTGGTCTCGCGTTGGGTGCTGGGTATGCGGTAGGCCGAAAGTGGGTACGGTAAGGACACTCACGAAACTCCAGTGTATTGCACTGGTCTGCACTCTGTCTGGCAGTAAGGGCGCGGACATTAGCTCTCAGCTTCGACAGCCGACAGGCTGGGTCCTCTCAGTCCCGAACCGCTCGCGCTCTGTGTCACTGAATGGGCTGGCTCTCGTGTTCGGGCACGTCTCGCAAAGCAAATTTCAACCGAAAGGGACCCCAGAGATTTTTGTGATCGATGGTTGATTGATAATGTGTGAAAGTGACAGACAGAGTGAAGGAAGCGATCAAACAGACCCGACTTGCCAAGCAGGAAGTGGACGACGCTGACGTTTCCGAGGAGTTGGAGGACGCGATAGAAGCGCTAGAGGACGCGTCGGAGACACTCGCAGACGACGATTGAGACACCCGTTGCAGGCGGTAGTTACGTTATCCACCGGCCGACGACTCGTGGAATGACAGACCCGATCGGAACTCGGTCAGTTCAGCGATCCGGTCTTCGAGCGCTTCGATTTCGTTACGGAGTTCGTCAGCTTCGTCGCCCTCGGTCGCCTCAAGTTGGTCTTTCAGTCCTTGCAGGCGCGTTTCTTTCTCTTGCTCGTCCACATCGGCCTTGCGAACGTACTCGCTCGGTTCGATATCGTAGACATCGGTCTCGGAAAGGTCGGTCACCGCAAGTGCGTCGTCGACTTTGCTGGAGTCGACCGTCGTCAACCGCTCGCGTTCGATGCCGGCGGCCTCGAACGCGTTCAACACCAGCTCGTCGTCTTTGAGCGACCGGTTCCGACGCGTAGTCCGCTGGACGGAGCCAAACTGTCCAGAAACCGGCTGGTCGTGATGTAGTCGGTCAAGCAAGACGCTCCGAACGTCTGTCCGGAGGTCGTTTGCATTGCGCTGGACGTCCGATAGCAGGGTGTAAATGTTCACGAGTGCAGGCGTGTCGACAGCTTCGAGCGTCGTCAGGTCGTGACGTTCGAGGGCGTCAATCAGCAGTAATGCGTCTGCATACACGTCCAGATCCGGCTCTTCGCGCTCGGTCTCATCGAGTTCCTCACTCCCACTTTGGGCTTCTACTAGCGGCGACCCCGTTGACTGATCGCTTTCAGTCAATGTCCCAGCCCGGTCGTCAACCTCGAAGCGTGGATGGAGAGACAAGACAGTCGCGTACGGTTCCGCGTCTGGCGGCAGGCGGTCAACATCGAATTCGCCACGAGCATCACTCACGCGCTCGTAGAGCGTCTCAAATTGGTCTTTCTGGAGTGGAATTGTCTCGTCGTCGTCCCGATACTGAATCAGGACGCGATGTTCCTGTACATCCTCAATGCCGAAGGCTTTGCGTGACAGCGGGGTAACGAGGGTTGCACCAGACTGGAGTGCGTCAACGTTGTCACGGAGATTGTTCCACGTAGGCCCGAAGGTCATGGCCAAGAGTATGTGGTGACCGGGGAAAACGATAGGGAACGTGGCTGACCCAGATACCGTCCGTTTGGCTACAGCGACTGGACAAATTCTAGCCGGCTAACGGCTCTCTGCGTTGGGTTGCGTCGAATTGTATTCGTGCATCCGAGCAAGACCGGGGAGAGTCAGCAGTGAGCACGCCGGCGTCGGTCCCGAGCACAATGCTTGCTGGTGCCAGCTCTTCTCACACACAGTATGACACGAACTAAATCACCACCAGTAGATCGCCCCGAACAGAACCTACACACCGTTCTGGTCCTTTCGTTTGAGCAGGACGCCACCGACCAGCCGCGGCGTATTCGATATCTCGCTTGTCGTGGCGAGGAGACAATGTGGCGGGTCGAAGAGCGTCGCTACGGCGCTGGCTGGCAGACCATCGACACTGAGCCTATCGAGGACCTGCAACTGAGCCAGCCAGATCAGACACCGAAGACAGAGCGACATGCAGATGTAGGCGTATGACCCAGACCACACCGACAGCTGCTCTGGACGACCTCGTCGACGGGACGACCCGTACGCGTTCGATTGAGCAACCGTATGGCGACCGTGCCCAAGTGTTGTCACAAGCCGACGAACAGTCCCCACTGCTGGATGTGCCCGTCGCAATCTGTTGTCCGAACTGTAGTGAGGCAGTCACGCTGTATGAACGAGGCCTCCCAGGTGTCGTCCCGTACTTCGATGCGGCATGCACACAGTGTGATGTCGACCTACGGACGTGGTGTGCTGTTGCCGTTGATGCAGCCTATCTCCAGATCGTCGAACCCGCGACACTCACAACGATGGTCCAGCAGTTCTGGGACGACTGGCTCTGGAGTGGGATCACCAACAGCAAGGGCGAACCACGTACCGACGAGTATACCGACCGGTTCGCGACAAAAACTGCAGCTTTCGGGTGGGACTGGGAGGTTACCTGTCCGCTGTGTCGGCGCACACGTACTGCTCTCGAACGTAACTCAGCACTCGTCGGCGGGAATCTGGACTATCATCACTGGTCGCACGACCCTGATCAGGGGGTCTGTCTCTGTCGGGAGTGTCACAATATCATCGGGTTCGACACATACGATACCGAACTCGAAGAGCGAGCGGCAGCGTGGGGCTTTGACTCGCGTCACGGTCTACAGGTCATTCGCCTCGCGCTTCGCGATGCTGCAGTCACTGGTCAACCAGTTGGCCCCCGATCTGCAACTGCCCTCGTCAATCGGTATAATCTCCTGCACTCTCCCGAGCGCGTTCAGCAACTTCTCGAAAGCATCAGTGAGGATGAAGCGCTCCGGGAACGGTTCCTCGATGAGCGGCTGGTGGCTGGTATCGAAGCGAACTGTTGAGAAGAACTGGCTTGGACTCTCCGTCTGTGACTACTCGCCATTTGTCGGCGCCGTCGTCCCCTCCACCGTGACTGTTCGCGGTGTTGGACAGTCACACTCTGTTCTGATGAGTGCTCTATGCCCAGGATCGGTCTGTAGGAGCGCTTCTAGGTCATCTGTATAGACGCCCCGCTCGGTTTCGACGGCCAACACAACTTGTTCACCACACCGCCGACATACGCGTCCAAGAGGGATCGCTTCTCCCATATCGTTTCTTTTGCCCAGCGGAACCTAGAATGTATCGCCACCGGAGTGAAACTGAAACAGACGGACTCTCTCCGACCACTGATTGGAGTCCCGGCAGTCATACCGGCTACCATCAGGCAAGGTGGACTTGCGTTTTCGACGACGCAAACGGTTATGTCCAAAGCGGTGTGATTTTCTCACACACAGTATCGCCGAGTTCCCTGGTATACAATTATGCCTGACAACACAGAGACCATCGGTCAGTGCCCGAACTGTGGTGACCCTCTCACAGCCGCATGGACGCTGGTCGAATACGAGAAGGCCGACGGGACAGCGGGTGTCTGGGCGGAGTGTCCGACATGTGCGGATGTCGTCGCACCGGAATAGGAGGCTACCACAGTACCGCAGCACTGCCGCTGCTGGAAGTCAGACAATTCAAGACCCGGTGTGGTGAAGCATTTCTATCGAACTCATGACCGCTCGCAATCTCGGTTGTGAACACAGACTACCATGACGCCAACACAAGACGATTCAGATCCCGACCGCACAGAATACACACAAGAAGACTTTGCGATCGGCGATACCGTCGTCGACCGTGAGCAAGACGACTCTGAACACGTTGCCGTCGTGGTGAACCGCCCGCCAATGGTTGCCGAGGACTGGGAAGCATATCGAGTCGACGGCGAAGCCGTCACCGTGGCTGATGATAATCCCGACTACGACCCGACGGCAAACGTCGTGGTTGTGATCTACCCCGAGGACTTGGAAGAGTGGGGCATTGAATGGGATGGCAACGATCCCATTGTACTGGCCGATGCGCCAACTGGAATCGCGTACGCGTTCCCACCTGGCCGTCTCGAGCCCGTCGGAACGTACTCGCCTAAAGCAAACAACACTCCCAATGAGGCAGAGGCTACGGGTACAGACGAGGACTTACCGGCTGACACTGAGACAACCGGGTCGGTGCCAGATGGTTCTGATACCACTGATGCGGGCACTGCCGATGGCGCTGATGGACGGTCCAATTCTCACGAGCGACTTGAAGCTATCGCCAACATTGTCGAAGAATTGAATGTTGATGATGTTACTGTCGACTCTTTGGAAGAGGTAGTTGTGGTTGAGAAACTGGGCGAAGCATATGCGATTGACACTGACGGCTCTGTTGATGCCGACGATCTGCTTGCTCAGCGCCTTGACGATGCCGTTAGTGAGCAATTAGACTGAAGACATCAACAGCGACCACAAACAGCGTGCTGGCATCTTCAACGTTCTGCCATTCCAGTCTCAGTCGATCACATCGACAGCCGCGTAACCCCGTTTGATTACGGTGAACTAAACCGAACTAGCTGTGGAGCATCTTCGAACCGCTGGTGAGCATGATTTTCGGGATGGACCGTCGCTGTCGGCGGCGGACTGCCGCCGACGCGACAGTGTCACCACTGACGACCGCCGTCCGGCCCGATGGACAGCTACCGGAAGAACCGGCCGTCAAGTGGTTGATTCGCTGGAACAGACCTGCGGACACCAAGTGCTGTCCAAGCTGCGCGAAGCGTCATTTCGCAAAACTCCGTGAACGACCACTGCAAGAGGCGGCGCCCCCCACGGCGGGGCGCCGCCACGTACCTCCAGTGGAGATATCGCCAGCTGTTCTGAAGCAGTAGGCTCACTACAAACATTACCAACCGTAGTCCAGCATCCTGAGAACTAGTGAAAGCGAGGCTCTGCTTGGCTAATCGGTAGCTTGATTCGATGCCGAAGCGCTTGCTGTAGTGATCTCGTGCATCTCGTGGCGTGTCGATAAAGGGCGCGTCAGCGGCGTAGCCGTGACGCGCCACCCCGTGTTCGTCGTACCGTCCCTGCTGGTACACGCAGTCGATGAACACAGGGAACTCCACCTCGCCAGCGAGATCGTGTTCGATCTCGCGGCTCCAGCCTTTGCTGAGTTTGTTTTGAATCGTCTCACCCCACTTGACGATCGGCATCACATAGGCGTAATTGTGCGCGTACAGCAGCTTGAGACAGGTGCTGTTGTAGAAACCTCGATCAAGGTAGACGGCCTTGACGCCGAGGTCAAGGCCGTCAAGGAGTTCAAGAAACTCACCGAGGACATCGCTGGTGGTTTCGCCAGCAACGAGCTGGCGAACCGCCAGCGTGTATCGCTTGTTGCGTACGCGCACGTAGAGCGTTGCATAGGCGTGAAACGTCGTTGTTCCACGCTTGGCCTGTGAGGAGTACAGAGCCTCGGTTTCGTCCTCATCACCGTAGTAGGGATCGAGGTGGAGGTCTGCGCAGACCTCCACCGGTCGATCTGGAAGTGTCTCAAGCGTATCTCGTTGAAGCAGCGTGTCTCCAACCGATTCAACCGAATCCAGTTCAAACTGATCGCTGAGATGTCCACGGACGGTATTAGCGTGTGGTGAGTCGTCAGTCGTTTCGCAGACGTGATTGATCGAGGTCCCGCCGGCGCTGGCGCCGGCGAGGACCTCATAGAGCGTCTCTGCCGTGACCTTGACATTCTCGCCGAGATCTAATGAAAGTTCCTCGTCAAGACTATTGACGACAAAATTAAGCAGGTGCTCTTCTTCTATCTCGCTGTCTGCTTGGGTGGCTTCCACACTCTTCCCAAGTAGACGCTTCCTCTAACCCGATGTGATCGACTGAGTCTGCCCTGAATTTAATTATCGCTCAGACGTTGTCCCAGCTGTCTGTGGGGACGCTACAGCAACCAAGTGGCCATGCAAGCTGATGCTGACCGAGACACTATCGAAGTAGCATCCTTTGCCGACCTCGGCCCTGATCAAGAGATAATTCGGTCGCTCAACAAAGATACGAAAAATAGTGCCAAACTAATAGATGAGAATAACTCGCTGATAGTTGCTTGGCGGCTGACTGACTTACAGCTCTTGATGAGTTGGTCTAATCAGTAGTTCGTTAACATCAACATGGGCGGGTTGGCCAACAGCATACGTGATCGAGCGCGCAATGTCCGTTGATGTGAGTGACTCCATCGTTTCGAGCGCTTCCTTGGTCTGTTGTTTTCGGTCTTCATCAGGAATGTGTTCTGCGAGCTCTGTATCAACATAGCCTGGTTCAATGAGGGTCACTCGGATGTCGTCCTCACCAGTGACTTCTTGCCGAAGTCCCTCAGAGAAGCCGTTAACGCCGAACTTTGTCGCACTGTATGCGCTTGATCCAGGGAAGGACTTTCGACCGGCTACTGAGGAGATATTGACAATATGACCGGCACCGTGGTCTTGCATAATCGGAAGAACAGCGTGAGTAAGCTTCATCAGTCCGCTTAGGTTCACATCAACCATTTGTTGGAAGTTGTCCGTATCAGCATCCTGAACTTCCTCAAGAAGCATCACGCCAGCATTGTTGACAAGAATGTCTACTTGTCCAAACTCCGCTACTGTCTGGTCAACTAACTCTTCAATATCTGCCTCACTGGTGACATCAGTTGGGATAACAAGTGTGTCCCCGCCGTTTGACTCAATCTGATCAGCCAAATCGTGAAGTTCGGCTTCGCGCCGAGCAGCCAGAACAACATGAGTTCCTTCATCTGCGAGTGACTTCGCTGTTGCTTCACCAATACCAGAAGACGCACCAGTAACAATCGCGACCTTACCGCCGATATCCTCAATCAGATCCATTACACCTCTTCCGAAATCGGGGGCGACATAAGACATACCAGATGGAAGAAACACTCTCCGGATTCCCACCTCAACCGACTTATTACTGTTGAGCGGACAGGATCCCTCTCAGAATAAACTCAGCTCTTCCGAAGCCATAGAAGCATAAGCATGAGTGTAGCGAGTACCGTGCTCATACCAAATCCAGCACCGGTCCCCTCAGTTGGGGTTTCCGAGGGTCCTACTATCGGTGTCTGTGTTGCTTGCTTTTCGGTCACAAGAGGGGTTGAAGTCGGCGTGGGAGTTGGGCTATCGATCTGGGATCTTTCAGTTGCAGTTTCAGCCGTGGTTCGTATCGGTGTTTCAGTTTTATCAACAGTCTGTTGTGGCAGTGGCTCACTGATTCGGAGTTCAATTCGGTCAGTTGTGCCAGCAGCTGTTGCTTCGACAGTGTATCTGCCCGGTTCTAACCCAGTCGTATTTAGTTCAACTGTCCAGACACCGTCCATTTCCCACCGATCAGCGGTTGCGGTTGCAACACGCTCAAAGTCATCGTTGAGAACATCAACAATGACTGCGTGGTCATCTGGCTGAAGATTCGTCAATCCACTCAGGAATACAGTCTCATTTACTGTCACAGTCTTATTTTCAACCCATCCCCCGCGTTGCAACTCGTCACGGCTCTCAGGCTCATCTGTAGTTATATTTATTATTTCAACGCTTGAACTTACGAGAGTAATCTGGCTTGCACTTACCGTGGACACCGCTGACGATGTTCCCTGTCCAGCAGTATTAGAGTCAGTAGCGGACCCAGTAGCGGCTGATACTGGACTGGCAACAAGCCCAACAATCGTAATCACAAGCAATGCAGAACGGCGCGATATAGAGAGCCGGTGAATGTCGTACATAGGACTGTGCGTGTATGCTGCGAGTGCAGTCTATACTAAACAGTAATCTGTGGAAACAGTTTCGCCGAAGCAACCATAACATCCTGTTCAATAGAGTGAAAATAAGATAGGTCGTTCCTGAAAAATGGAATTCGTCGCACGCCTCCTGTCCGGGCGCCTCCACCTCTCACCGGAAGAAGTGTGTGACGAACTTAACTGGCGCAACGAGATTGAGTCCGTCGAATTCCCCGAACTCCAAGAAGTTCCGTCTGAGCCGGCTGTCTCGTTCTTTCGGCGTGAGCCAATTGAGATCGACCCCGACGACTGGGACGAAATGCACCCCGGCAGGAAAGCAGTTATCTTGGGTCTCACAGACGACCTGCCGCCCGAAGCCTACAAAGACGACTTCGGGTCTGATGAGACAGAAGGATTCAACCCCTTCGACCCACGACGGATCGACCCTGAGTATCTCCCCGACGACATTGACGACCGGGACCCGCCAGAGACCTACCCACCCCGCCATGGAGATGCCGCAGATGCTGACGACGATTCCGGTGGCAAAGCCCTCTCCGTACCGTCAGACGACGACCAGGACGAGGACAAGCAAGCCGAAGACGACGACCAACAGGGCGAAGACGAACAGGTAGAGGATGAACAGGGCGAAGACGAGCAGAACGAAGACGACCAGCCTGAAGACGACGACACTGGAAGTCTGTTCACCGACGGCGAAGAGTTTGGAGCCGGGGGAGACACTGACGGGAGCGCCAGAATCGGGATGTCCAGTGTCAAAAACAACAACGACGAAGAGAAAATCCCCATCGAATTCGACTACGAAGAAGTCTCAGGTACCGCCCTCGTCGACCCAGCAACAGCACTGCTCCCCCACATCGGCGAAGACGACGACAGTGAGTACGGCGACGCCGACGACAAGCAGACGCTTCCTCCTGTCGCAGACCCGACGCTTGACCAACCCGCCGTCGGACCGAATGGTGAGTACATCTACGCCCGGCCAGACGCGAAGTACATGGTCCCGAAAGCTACCCGCTGGTACGGACAGGAAGAAACCATCGGCGACTGGATGACCACGCTCAAAACAGCGACCGAATCCAATCCAGAATACGAAGACGGCGGCAACGAAGATGCCGATATCGAATCCCCCGAAACCGTCGAAACCCTCTTTGAAACGCTCGAAAACGCCGCTGTTCCAACCGCCTACCAAGTCGTCTTCCAAGCCCGCGACGACTGGAGCGATGCCGCCCAACAACGCAAGCGAAACATTCGCAGCGGCGACTTCGACCAACCGTGGCTCGAAAAGTACGTCCTCAATGGCTACGAACCCGACGAAGATCGTGACCTCAAAGCCTACGAATACCGCCGCATCAAACTCATCGAAAACAAGCGCCCGAAGAAAACGTTCAACGCAAACGTGCGTGCGCTGTCACTGCTCCCCCACGACGAGTTTACTACGGACCCTGAGAGCCCAGTCCCTCTAGTCGACGGCGATAGCGCCGCCGCTGAAGAAGCCGTTGGCGAACTCAAACCACTGTTTGACCCCCTCGATGGCGTGTACTACCACGTCGTTGGCGAGAGAGCACCCAAAAGTGGCGCTAGCGGCACAGACCTCACCGCCCGCGAAGTCGCAGAGAACTTCCTTGCCCACGATCTTGTCACCCGCGAAGACCGGCGCGGGTGGCTCACCAAATTCAACCTCTGGAACGACCCGAAAAAGCGACCCGAACTCATCCTGAACGCTGATGAACTCAGCGACTTCATCACAATCCCGAGTGGCGAAGAACTCGGCGGCGATGCCTATCGGTCTGCCGGCACGACCGACGAAGACGCCACCCACCTCCGCCGGCCGCGTCCAGAAATCCACCACAAGCTCACTGGTGGGATGGATATCGGCTACGCCTTCGACGAAGATGGCGTCCCCGAAGATGAACCGACGAGTATCCCCGTGAACAAACTCACGAACCACTGGCTGAAAGTCGGCTCATCGGGCTCGGGGAAGACGATCAACACCATCGGAATGGGGCTGTCCCTGTATGAGAACGTCGACGGCCCGGTCATCGTCGTCGACCCCAAGAGCGGGGACATGATCGAAAATTACGCGAAGTGCCACGCCGCCAAGTTTGGCGACCTCCGCGACGTACAGATATTTGAGGTCCCGAAGGTACTCCCCGCAATCCCATTCTTCGACATTCGACCGCATCTGTATGAGGGGATGAACCGCGACAACGCGATTCAACAGAAAGTGGACGAGTTCCACCTCATCATGCAGATGATCGACGACAACTACGAAACTGCCTACGTCGCCAAGAGTGTGCTGGGAGCGCTCATCAAGTCCCAGTTCGACGCCCGTCACGGGGCAGACAGTTTCACGCTCGATGATCTGTACAACACGGCCGTCGAGATGTACTCCGACCAGACAGTGCCCCGTGTCTCACACCAGCCCCAGGTCAGAAACATCCTGACGAACCAGCTCAACAATGCCGAGCAGGACTTCAAGAACACGATGCAGGCCGTCATCAACCGGCTTGACGACCTCCAAGAAGACATCAACCTCTACCGGCTGTTCAACCAGAATCCAGCGTGGGACGACGACAAGGGGGAGTACAAGTTCAACAGAGTCACGCAAGCGGAATACGAAGAGGCGAAAGAAAGCGACAACAAAGAAAATCCAGAGCCGCCGTACACGGCACTGGACTTCCGAGAATTGCTGGATAGCAACAAGGTCGTCCTGTTCGACACCGGCGGATTCGTCGGTGATGAGTCCCAGCGTGCGTTCTCGATGTACATCCTGTCGGCGCTCTGGAGCGCGGTGAAATCCCGGTACAACGATCGGAAATCTCACGAGACTATCGACAACACAGCAAGTCTCATCATCGAAGAAGCCGCCCCTATCGTCTCAACAGAACTGGTCACGAACACGCTCATCCCCGAAGGCCGGGAGTTCGGGCTGTCGCTGGGGATGGTCATGCAGTTCCCCGAGCAAGTCCGCAAGCACTCAGACGCCGAGACCTACAACGAGATCATCACCAACGTCCAGTCGAAAATCATCGGCCAGATCGAACCCGGCCAACGCATCATCGAATCACTCGTTCACGGAGATCGGGACAAAGAAGCGATCAAGAACAAGGTGAGTCTCTTGAGTGGCGGAGAGTGGATTGCCGACCTGCCAGAACCGGAGTTCGGTGCGGATGTGCCACCGCCGTTCTCGGTCAAGTCCCTCGGTATCCCACCCGGGCACCCGGAAGGTGATAAGCCGTTCACCCACAGCGGACGGGAGAAATTCTACCGCCAATATGAACAGCGGAAAAACCGGGTGGCAAAGAAACACGGCTATATCCAGCCCTCCGCCGAGGAAATCGCCGAGGCAGACTCCCCCGGCGATGCACTTGGCTTCCAGGGCGGCGAGGAAGACGACGAAGACACAGCGACGCCCAGCGTGCCGGACGCAAACGGTGACAGTCACGAGGATGCTGACGGAGAACAGAGTTCTGGGGGTCTCATGACCCC
>NZ_RBWW01000002.1:0-687794 GCF_003634715.1 Haloarcula quadrata | reverse complement strand
TACGCCGAAGACGATACACAGGTCGCGGATGCACGCGGCGTCTACAAGACGGGGTAGCTCGACTGCAGCAACTAAACAGCTTCTGGACATCGTCACAGCCACTAATCCCAATGTCAGATTCACTCACAGCACTCGACGAGGTACGGTACGAACCGAGCGAGACGTTCGTGACCGAGAGCAACGTCTACGCGTTCATGCAAAAGCACGGCATCGAGGAGTTCGAAGAACTCCACAGGCGGACGGTCACCGATATCGACGGTGAACCGGCATCCGGACTGGACTGGTTCTGGGATGAGATAGTCGACTATCTCGACCTAGAGTTTTACGAGGAGTACGAGCAGGTCCGCGATGACACAGACGGCCCGCAGTTCACGGACTGGTACGTCGGCGGGGAACTCAACATCGCCCACAACGTCGTTGACCGTCATGCAGCCCCCGACGCTGCGAACCGAAATACAATCGCGACACTCTGGGAAGGTGAGGACGGGACAGTCCGTGAGATAACCTACCACGAGCTCCACCAGCAGGCCAATCGCATTGCCAATGCACTCGAAGCGCGCGGTATCGGACCCGGTGACACCGTCGGGCTGTATATGCCGATGGTCCCGGAAATCGTTCCGTTGCTGTATGGCTGTTTCAAAGTCGGTGCGATTGCTGTCCCTATTTTCTCCGGCTTCGGGGTCGACGCGACACGCAACCCGTATCCGAAGACGCCGAGTGTCCAGTTCCCCTGATTCACCGGCGATGGCTCTCTACCCGCCGGGGCAGCGAAAATCGACCTGAAATCGGCCGCCTGACGAGGCTACCGGAAGCGGCGTGCCACTGTCGAACACACCATTGTCCTTATAATCGGCTTGGGTTCTACGGACTCTGGGCTCTCGTGGGACTCAGACCGGTGGACGATATGGTGGGGCAAGACGCCAGTCGGGTCCCAATCTTGATGAGATTACGGAGACCCAGTCGCTCCCCGCCGACCACGAGTCGATGCTGCTGTACTCATCCGGGACAACAGGCAAACCGAAGGGTATCGTCCACACACACCGCTGGCGGGCTCGTCCAACCCGGCGAAAGAAATCTTCTTTTCCTTCGACCACAAGCCGCAGACCGGTTTTTCTGGGTCTCGGACATCGGCTGGATGATGGGGCCGTGGACGCTGATCGGCAATCACGTCCACGGTGGCACCGTCTTCCTGTATGAGGGGGCCCCCCGGACTATCCCGAGCCGGACCGGTTCTGGGAAATGATCGACACCCACAATCTGTCGGTGTTTGGGGATTTCACCGACAGCGATCCGTTCGCTACAGAAACACGGCGACGAGTGCTGGAGGGCCACGACCTTTCGACGTTGCGCCTGCTGGGTTCGACTGGTGAGCCGTGGGACCCAGATTCCTGGGAGTGGTTTCTGGAGAACGTCGGCGACGGCACGACACCAATTATGAACATCTCCGGCGGAACGGAGATCTTCGGCTGTTTCCTCCAGCCGACGCCCGCTGCATTCGCTGAAGCCGGGGACGCTTGGTGGCCCGGCGCTCGGCATGGACATCGACGTTGTCGATGCACAGGGGGAATCCGTTGCCGAAGACAACGAGAAGGGGTATCTGGTCTGTCAATCGTCAGCGCCGTCGATGACAAAGTCGCTGTGGAGTGGTGACGAGCGGTATCTTGCGGAGTACTGGTCGCGGTTCGGCGATATGTGGGACCACGGTGACTGGGCACAGAAAGACGAAGACGGGTTCTGGTTCTTGCACGGTCGTTCAGACGATGTCCTCAACGTCGCCGGTCGGAAGGTCGGCCCGGCCGAGGTCGAGAGTACACTTATCGAACACGATGCGGTCAACGCCGCTGTTGCGATCGGTGCGGACGACGAAACGAAGGGGACTGCAGTTGTCACATATGTCATCCTCAACGAGGGGTTCGAGGAGTCAGCGGACCTTCGCGAGGCGCTGCGCGCGCAAGTCGGGAGAGCGCTTGGCAAGCCGTTCCGTCCGCGTGAAGTCCGCTTCGTCGATGAATTTCCGGAGACCCAGTCGGGAAAAATTGTACGGCGAATCATTCAGAATGTCTACGAGGGCGCAGAACTGGGGGACCTCTCAAGTATCGAGAACCCCGACGCGATCGACGAAATCGACAACGCGCGGTGAAATACTTCCCTGTCTGTTTGTGACTGTTTGCGGACACAGGCAATACAAGCACACAATCAGCCGCACGACGACACTACTTGAATCACGGCGGAGGACAGAACCGCTGCCGGAGTCTACGTAAAGCTCACACCGACATCGTGCATATCCTCGTTGTATCGAGCGATATTGATGAGCAGTGGCGTCAGACTCTCGACCTCCGTAGCGTTCGATAGCGGCCCAGCAGGGATAGGCCGGATACCTGCGAGGTCAGCAGTTAGCGCCACGACTCGCTCGCTGATCGTCGGGTCATCCGCGACCACCAGCGTATCTACATCGAGCGTGGCCTCTAGATCTGCCAGCCGGTCCGCTGCAAGGTTGTGGAACGCGCCGGCCACTGGAACAGATTCAGGGGCTCGCTCCGCGACAAACTCAGTAACGCTCCCTGTCGACGGTGGTCGGTAGTGAAGTCCATCCCCATCGCCGTTCATTCCGACGGCGGGGCTAATGAGCAGTTGGTCTGAGAGCACGTCATCTTCTGCCAGTGCTTCAACTGTATCGCCGACGTGATGTGGTGGAATGGCCAAGATAACCACGTCTGCACTGGCCGCGGCGCTACTGTTATCCGTCCCGTCGATTTCAGTCTCGACACCGTGATCGGATAATCGTTCTTCGTACGCTCTGGCTCGCTCGCCGGCCTTTGCAGCGTCCCGCGAGCCGATCGTAATCGCATGGTCCGTATCGGCGGCAAACCGCATCGCGAGTCCCTCACCAATGTCACCAGTTCCGCCTAAGATAGCTAACTCCATGCACCTACATAACGCCCCTTGAAACAAGAAGCTTTGTCCTGCCACACGGATCGCTACCGACCGTACGTTGCTGCCATCACGTCAAAACCGGGCACGCCAGCAATAGAAGTACCGTCCAGTATCAACTGCGGTGGTTATTCGACCCAGACCGTCTTTTTGTTGACGAACTCTTTGATTCCCATCTCCGAGAGTTCACGGCCGTAGCCAGCGTCCTTGATGCCGCCGAACGGGACTCGCGGGTCGGATTTGGTCATCTCGTTGATGTAGACACAGCCCGCGGAAATATCTCGTGCCAGCCGCTGGCCGCGTTCTCGGTCCGCTGTCCAGAGGCTTGCACCAAGGCCAAACCGGGTGTCGTTTGCGACTGCGATTGCTTCCTCCGCATCGGCAACCTCGTAGACGGTCGCCACTGGTCCGAATGTCTCCTCTGTGTCGGCAGGGCATCCTGAAGGGACATCAGTCAGTACTGTCGGTGGGTAGAACGCGCCGGTCCGGTCAAGCGGCTCGCCCCCGGTCAACAGCGTTGCTCCGGCGTCGACGCTGGCCTGTACCTGGTCGTGGAGTTCGGCCATGAGGCCAGGGTCGGCCTGTGGACCGACATCAGTTTCGTCGGACATCGGGTCGCCGACAGTGAGGCCTTCGAAGGCAGCGACGAGTCGATCAACGTACTCATCGTAGACGTCTGTGTGAACAATAAAGCGCTTGGCGGCGATACACGATTGGCCACCGTTCAGCGTCCGTGCTTGCACCCCAGTTTCGAGGGCCGCATCGAGGTCTGCGTCGTCAAGGACGATAAACGGGTCAGACCCACCGAGTTCCAGTACGGTCTTTTTCAGGTGTTTGCCGGCGGTTTCGGCGACGGCACGGCCAGCAGGGCCACTTCCGGTCAACGTCGCCGCACGGACACGGTCGTCTGCGAGGATGCCGTCAACGTTACTGGAGCCAACCATCAGCGTCTGGAACGCGCCGTCAGGATAGCCGGCTTCAGCAAACACTTCCTCAAGTGCGAGCGCACAGCCGGGGACGTTTGAGGCGTGTTTGAGGAGGCCAACGTTGCCGGCAGTGAGATAGGGTGCAGCAAAGCGAATGACCTGCCAGAAGGGGTAGTTCCAGGGCATCACTGCAAGCACTGGTCCGAGCGGGTCATGGACTGTCTTTACCTCTGTCCCCGGTGGACTGGGGTGGTGCTCCTCGGAGAGATACTTGTGTGCGTATTCGGCGTAATGGTCACACGCCCAAGCACACTTTTCGACTTCAGCGACGGCTTGCGTGATTGGTTTCCCCATCTCCCGGGTCATCAGTTCAGCGTACCGCTGTTTGTTCTCTCGTAGAACCTCACCGGCGTTTACCAGCAATTGCTCGCGCTTGCGCAATGGGACCTCACGCCAGTCCTCGAACGTCGACGTGGCACGGTCCAGTTTCCGTTCGACTGCGTCGTCGTCATCAAGGTCGTACACGTTTAGCCGCTCGCCTGTGGCTGGGTTGACTGCATCCATATCAGTTCAATATTCAGCGTCATGCATACATTAATCTTTAGTGACCCAAATATTCTGACAGGCAACAACGTTAGCTTTTATACTCATAGGTCAGAAATGTGTTGATGATGTACAAGCATGTAGCCCTGTTAGTCAGACAGGACGATATGTCTCACGAGGAGTTCGTTGATTACTGGCAGGCCAATCACACGCCGATTGCAAAAGACATCGAGGGCGTGGTTCGCTATCAACAAGTCCTGCCAACAAAACCAGCACACGCCGAGTTTGACGGATTGGCGGAACTGTACTTCGAGACGCTTGAGGACCTGCACGAGGCACTGGGTAGCCCCGGCTCCCGGGACTATGACCCCACCAAGGAGATCGCCGCAAAGGCCCGCGAGGACGTGAACAACTTCCTCGCTGTCGAGGAACGGCCGCGTATTATCGGCGAAGAAATCGTCCAGAAAGACGAGGTCGACGGCGACACTGACGGTCTCTACAAGCACTCGGCGTTTCTCGTCCGACAGGACGACATGACCCACGAGGAGTTCGTCGACTACTGGCAGACCAACCATACGCCGATTGCCCGCGAAATCGAGGGCGTCGTCAAGTACAACACGGTCATCCCAACAGACCCCGAGAACGCCGAGTTCGACGGTGTCGCCGAACTCTATTTCGACGATATTGAGAAGCTATACGACGCTCTCGGTAGCGAAGGCTCACGGGACTACGCACCGGACAGAGGCAAAGCGAAAGCGGCCCGCGAGGACGTGAATAACTTCCTGGCTATCGACGAGCGGCCCCGGTTTATCGGACAGGAACAGCTCGTCAAGGACGAGGGGTAGTATGCCCGATTACGAGGAGCAGGTCACGCAGGCGTTCCCGGAACTCGATTACATCTCATCGGACGACCTTCGTAGCAAAGTCATCGAAGCGTGGACACTCGCGCTCGACCGAGGCGGCTGGCGCGACATTATGGACATTCCCTATGCGTGGAATATCCACGAGGTAACCAACGTCAGGCACGTCCGCGGTGTCACCAAAATTGCGCGGGAATCCGCTATCGAACAGCAGGAGTTCCACGGAGCCGACCCCGATATCGACGTCATCGTCGCGGCGACATTACTCCACGATGTCGGAAAGTGCTATGAGTACGTTGACTTTGTCGAGGACGAGAAGCTACTCGACCCAGACCCAAGATACGCAACCGAAGAGATCCCACACTCCCTGTCGGGCTATGCGCTTGCTCACGAAGTCGGCTGTCCGCTGGCGGTCCAGCGAGCGATTCCGCACTTTATCGGCGAGATTCCGACGCGGACACTGGAAGCCGAACTCGTCAAGAGTGCAAACTCCGCGTCCTCGAACGCGATTACGCAGTCAACGATGGGTATCACGTTGCAGGAATGGGTTGATGAGTACTCCCAGACGTAGTCACTGGCGCGAGCGATAACGCCCCGCGAAAGAATCGGTCGGCGGAGTTAGTCCCTCGTAGCCCACCGATAGTAACTGCGTAATCCAACGCATCGTTGTCACCCGGTAGCTTCGAGGTTGGCAGTACTGAAGACACTACGCCGGGGTTCCCCTACTCGTATTTTGCGATCAGCAGCTTATCTCTACCTGCTTAGCAGCAATTTACACCTAAACGCACGGAAAGTATTTTGACCGAATGATATCCATTGGTATAAATATCTCTACAACAGGTCGACCCATTCATACCTGTCTCAAAGACAATTAAAATTATTTTTAATGCGCGTACCTGGGGAGAATACAACTCTTTGGACCAGATATGCACATACAACGGGTGTGCTGTAACTCAGGTGCTAAACTCAATGTACGATTTGATGCTATCCGATGAGCGCTTGCGTAGTATTCAATATTCTCTCCCCACGAGCGAGGACAAGAGTTTGTTTCATAATGTGAAATTATTCGGACAACCGCCAGAAGTAGCTAGCAAGGCGGAATCACTTCCTAAATGAACTCTCATAGCTGAGAGCTGTTAAGATAGCACCGCTGCTTTGTTTCGTAATGCGACATCTGCGGAGTGTTCAGATAACAGGCGTACAGGTATTATTAGAGTGGTCTCCATCTCTCACCAGACGCACAAGAGGAGCAGGAAGACACACTCATTCCTGCCTGATATTCAACAGATATGAACAACACAATATAATCCTGATGGTTGCACTGTGGGACACTACTACTCGCAAGTTCCAGAGTATCGGTCATAGCGGCTCTGTTGAATCACTAGACGGCGTCGGGATAGGTCGCTAAATCAAAGGAGTTGAAGCGGGATGATTCGGTTGCCTATGACACAAATCTCCCGCTTCACTGGTGAGATTGTGCCGATTGCTCAAGTTGTTACCGGTGATGGAGACGAATCCGCCGCCCCGGAAGGCGGCGGCGGATTCGCCGACTATGCCATCGTTTCCCTGCATTGTCTGCGGATCTATCTTGATACATCCTACCGGATGACGATTGACCTGCTCAAAGAGATGCCACAAATAATCGGGGAGATCGGCCTCAGCGCGGCCGATCTCCCCTCTCCATCTACGTTGTGTAAAGCGTTCGACCGAATCGAAATGAGCGTCTGCCGAGTGTTGCTGCGCCAGTCGGCGCAGCTGCACGACCCATCGAAACACGCTGCTATCGACGCTACATTCTACGAACGCTCAGCAGCGAGCCGTCACTACTGCCAGCGCATAAGCTACCGCGTCCAGAAGCTGAAAGTCACGAAACTCGTCGATACAGAGACCCAAGCAATCCTTGACGTACACTGCTCAACGACTCGGGAAGGAAGCGACGCAGACCTCGCTGAGCAGATCGTCCGCCGGAACGCGGGCGATCTGCGGTCTCTAGCGGCCGATAAAGGCTACGACAAGCAAGCGCTCCGTAAAGCACTGCGTGAACTCGGCATCAGACCGCTCATCAAGCACCGCATCTTCGCTCCCTACGACCACGCTCACAACGCCAGAATCGACAAACAACGCTACAATCAGCGCTCTATGACTGAGACCGTTAATTCGGCCGTGAAGCGCTCGCTCGGCTTCGCCGTGCGAGCGCGTTCCTGGTTTCGTGAGTTCCGAGAAATCGCCCTGATGTGTGTCGTCTATAACATCAAACGTGCCGTCAAACAGTGAATTCCACCGCCTTATGGCGATTCAACACAGCCGTCATAGCATAACAGGTGTGCAGCTATTATTCAAACTGAGTATCGCACTGAGAATCGCCGATTTCGGGTGACAGTGTTGGACTGCAGCAACTCATCAGTATTGAGGCGCTACAGAAAGCGGTTGCAGTTGTGCAAGGAGAGCGTGAGTACGCACAGGGCCAGCCGAAGCGGACTGGGATACGGTGGCGGGACTGGTCTCGGTTGCCGCTGATATCCTTCGCATGGTTTCACTGCATTTCGTATGCTGCGTTCAGATTCAATCAGATTGAACACGACACTGAGCAGTAAACGTGCCAGCCTTCAATATCTGCAGCAGTCGAAGCTAGTACACTACTATGAGACCGTCCTCCTCCGTTTTCAGTGACTATACAACGTCACCAGAAAGAACGGAGTCCAAGGAAGTAGTCTGCGAGGCTGGGAGGCCGTGTCGCAGTACAGTCACCGGGACGCCACTGAGAATGCACCGGGCAGAACACCTTGAGGTCAGAGTTCAATGTGGTTGAATAATTTTATAAACACTTAGCCAAACATACGTGTATGACAGGACAAGACACAATCGAGTCCGCCGGGAGAGTGCTGGATATTATTGAAGCACTGAAAACGGAGCAGTCACTCGGCGTCACCGAACTGGCAGAGCGGGTGGGGATGCCAAAGAGTACAGTCCACGTTCATCTCTCAACTCTCAAGAGTCGAGGCTACGTCGTACAGGACCAGAACAAGGCCTATCGGCTGAGCTTACGGTTTCTGGACATCGGGATGAAAGTCCGCGAGCGACAGGAAATGTATCAGGAAGTCGCTCCGAAACTGAACGAAATAGCCAACGAAACTGATGAAAAAGCGTGGTGGATAGTCGAAGAGAACGGCAAGGCAGTCTTCCTGGCCAAAGCACTCGGCAGTCGGGCGATCCAGACAAACTCACAGATCGGCCAGTACACCGAACTGTACAGGCTGGCTGGTGGAATGGCGATCCTCTCAGTGTTGCCGAAACACCGGCGAGAATCAATCCTCGAAAGCTACGACCACCCCCTTCCGGACGGTCGAAATCGGCAAGAACTCGAAGCGGAGCTCGACGAGATTCAGGACCGTGGGGTCGCCTACGGCATTGACCAGTTCCTCGAAGGCGTAGCCGGTGTCGGGGCACCGCTGGTAGACAACGCCGGCAACGCGTACGGTGCAATCAGTGTCTCGGGCCCAGCGAACCGGTTGGACTCGGAACGCATCGAGAACGAACTGACCGACCTCATCCGTGGGATCTCCGGCGAACTACAGGTGAATCTCTCATACCAATAGTTCTAATAACTCGAACACCGCTGATTTGGGCGATCTATCCGCAAGACCGTTTGTTCCCCATCCAATAAGGCGCTGACACGACAACTCCCTATTCAATAGAATAGAACGTTCCATGTGGTGTGTTTACATCAAACTAGTCGCTACTGCTCGGTGCATGGCACTCGAACGATGGTCGAGGCCTTGCGTTGAGCGAGGTCCTACGCCATATGATCCAATGACCGGAGATTGGATCGATATCTGCCGATTGTCGCCGCAATCAGTCAGTGACACCGACGCCGAGGTGTCTGTCGAGTACGTCCTCGTCATCCTGGATCTCCGCCGCAGTTCCCTCGTGGACTATCTTGCCCTTTTCGAGGATGTACGTATACTCCGAGACCTCCAGTGCAACCGGGATGTTCTGCTCAACGACGAGTACTGTGATGCCTTGCTCGTTCAGCTCACGGATGAGGTCCTCTATCTGCCGGACGACATATGGTGCGAGTCCTTCGGTCGGTTCATCAAGCAACAACAGATCCGGGTCGGCAGTCAGGGCACGACCGACTGCGAGCATCTGCTGTTCGCCACCCGAAAGGACCGACCCGTCTCTGTGTTCGCGCTCTGCAAGGTTCTCGAACATATCCAGTACGTCGTCAACTGACGGCCCGTCAGGTGACTCGGAACCGATCTCACCCATTCTGATGTTCTCTCGGACGGTCAGTTCGGGGAAGATCCGCCGCTCTTCGGGAACGAACCCGATACCGCGCCGGATCGTCGTCTCGGAAGTGAGTGTCGTGATGTCCTCGCCGTTGAACGTTATTGACCCTCCGTTCGGGGTGATGTTGCCGACAATCGACCGGAGCGTCGTTGTCTTGCCGACCCCGTTTCGCCCGACCAGCGACACAACGCTTCCGCGTTCGACATCCACTGAGACGCCCTGTAGTACCTCAGTCATCCCGTACCCGGCCCGGACATCTTCAAGAGAGAGCAGTGGGTCGGTCATTCTCGAACACCACCGAGGTACGCATCGCGGACATCCTCGTTGTTTGCGATCTCTTCGGGTGTCCCGCTGGCGAGTTCTTCACCGCGAGTAAGGACGGTAATCCGGTCCGAGACACGCATCACAAGGTCGATATCGTGTTCGATGAGCATCAGCGACCGGTCTGAGAGGACGTCATCGATAAGGTTCATTGTGGCCTGTGTTTCCTCGCTACTCATTCCGGCAGTTGGTTCGTCAAGCATGATGATATCAGGGTCTGTCGCCAGTACGAGACCCAGTTCAAGTCGGCGCTGGTCGCCGTATGCCAGTGCTTCTGCGTGCTCGTCAGCCCGGTCTCGAAGGCCGATCTGCTCCAGTACCGTCCCAGTTTGCTCCGTGATCTCGTCGAAGCCGTTCTTGTCACGGAACAGTGCCTCGCCGGGGTTGATCTCGTCACTGTGGACGGACTGGGCTGCCAGACGCACGTTTTCTCGAACGGTGAGGCCGCCGAAAACATTCGTAATCTGGAACGACCGCCCCAGTCCGCGGCCGACCCGTTCGTGTGGCGCGACGTTAGTAATATCTTCACCCTTGAACCGAACGACGCCTTCTGACGGCGATAGTGCGCCAGTGATGAGATTAAACGTCGTTGTCTTCCCGGCCCCGTTTGGCCCGATAACGCTCCTGAACTCACCATCCGCAACCGACAGTGACACGTCGTCAACAGCGGTGAGCTTGCCGAACCGCTTCGTCAGTCCATCCGTTTCGAGTACAGTCTCAGTCATCGCTTCTCACTTCCGGCTCATCCATATCTACGGACCCATCCGCGTTGTTGGCCGTCTCCAGTCGCTGTGCGACGAGAGACGGAATCGATACGATACCGCGTGGGACGAACAGCACGAACAGGATGAACATCGTCCCGATAATAAGCCGCCACTGGTCGGTGTACGACGAGAGGAATTCTTCGGCGCCGAAGAAAACGCCGGAGCCGATCATGGGACCGTACAGTGTACCCATCCCACCGAACAGCGCAATAACGATGACCTCCCCTGAGTGAATCCAGTTGAGTGTCTGGTCTGGTGAAATGATGACTGTCGATGGACTGACCGCGAGGAGGCCGCCGGCCAGTCCAGCCATGCCGCCGCTGATGACAAACGCTCGGCGTTTGTATCTGTTGACGTCGTACCCGATGAACTCCGCCCGTTCTTCGCTTTCCCGGATCGACTGCAAGACGCTGCCGAAGGGCGCGTTCATCATGCGCCGAGCGAACAGGAACGAGAGTACCGCAATGAGCAGGGCCAGATAGTAGAACACGAACTGTTGGCCGATTTCGTACCCGAGGAGCCCGAACTCGATATTCGAGAGTGACGCCCCGAGGCTACCGAGTCCGATGAACGCCTCAAAGCCGAGCAAGCCGTCGCTCCCGCCGGTGAAGTCGAACTTGAACACAGCGCTGTAGAGCAACTCCGCAAACGCCAGCGTAATCATCGCGAAGTACACGCCGGACACCCGGATAGAGAGGCTGCCGACGATCCAGGCCAGGATAGCACAGAGGAGAATCGCCCCGAGTAACACGACAAAAACCGACTGCGAGTAGTGCAGCATGACGAGCGCAGCGGTGTACGCGCCGACGCCGTAGAACATCGTGTGGCCGAGCGGGACCAGTCCGGCGTACCCCATCACGATATCCAGACTCAGTGCGAAGATGGCCCAGATGAGGATCTCGTTGAGAACGACGAGGTAGTACTGATCGCCCATGAACAGAATCGCGACTGGGGCAAGTGCGAGCGCGACAACAGCGATACCGCCGAGCCGTACCCGTGTGCTGTCTGCCAGTATCCCGCCGTACCCGCCGACGAGAATCTCGCCCTCGCCTTCCGACTCTTCACCTCGCGTTCCGAACAGTCCTTGCGGTTTCACGAGCAACACTGCAATCATAAGCAGGTACACAGTCAGTCCTTCGAGATTGGGGACGCTCAGCGTCGTATCACCGAACGTGGCCAGGACAGTTCCGTTGTAGGCCCGCATCAGCGTCTGGACGATACCGACGAGCAACCCGCCGAAGACGGCCCCTCTGAAGCTACCGAGGCCTCCGAGGACGACGACAACGAATGCTGGAATAATGACGCTGTTCCCCATCCCGGTGTTCACGTTCTGATAGCCGCCAAGGACAATCCCGGCGACGGCGGCGAGCGCTGCACCGACGCCAAAGACAAGCGTGTAGTACTGGTCGATATCAATGCCGACGTTCCGAACCATTTCGCGGTCCTGCGACCCGGCACGGATGATCATCCCGTACTTTGTCCGGTTCAGCAGGTACCACGTCACTACCGCGAGCAACGCTGCGAAAACGATCATGAAATAATTATACACAGACACCTGGACACCCAGTATGGATATTGGCTGGCTTAGATACTCCGGGACAGCTAGCTGCCGTTGCTGTGTCCCCCAGATAAGACGGATGCCGTCGTTGATCACGAGCACCAGCCCGAACGTCAGGAGAATGTGATACAGCGGGTCGCGGCCATACAGCGGCCGGACAGTCGTTCGCTCAATAGCGGCACCGATGAGACCGACGACGACCGGGGCAACCACTATCGCGACCCAGAATCCAGTCCCAGCTCCGAACGGCGCAATGATGGTCAGCGCGAAATACGCACCGAGTGCGAACAGTTCGCCATGGGAGAAGTTGATCACGTCCATGACGCCGAAGATGACTGACAGTCCGGCGGCTAGCAGGACATACACCATCCCCAGGGTGAGGCCATTCAGCAGTTGTTCGATGAAGTCGGCAGCAACCATTGTGCTACCTACATCTCACAGCCGAGGTCACTGGCTGGTGGCAGCGTCTCCGAACCCGGGACCTGCTCGAGGAGTTCGACATCCGCTGAACCACCATCGCCTTCGACGATTTCAGCCATCCACGTCGGATTCGTGGCCTGATGGTCGCTCTCCCGAAGCGTAATGTCTCCCAGTACTGTCGTGAACGTGCCACCTTCCAGAGCGTCTCGGACATCCCCCGGTTCGGTGCTCCCAGCCTCGTGCATTCCCTTGGCCATCAGCCGCATCGAGTCATAGCCGACGCGGGCGAAGTTGCCGGGCTGCCTGTCGTTCTCGCTGGAGTAAGCCTCAACGAACGCCTGATTGTCTCCCGTCTCGAGCGAGGGGTCGTACCGAGCGCCGCCGAATGTGCCGACGCTGTTTGCCCCAGTCCCGGCACGGACACTCTGGAACGTCTGGGTCGGCCCGACAACAGCGATCTGGTCGGTGAGACCCTGGTCCGCGGCCTGATTGGTGAAGTTCACCAGATCACCACCAGTCATCCCCAGTACGACCACGTCAGCGTCGGAGTTGCTGATCTGCGTGATGAACGAGCCGTAGTTGCTTGCACCCAGCTCCGACGTTGATGTCCCGACCTCGGTGTAGTCGTCGCTGGCACTTTCCATACGCCTGCTCGTGCGGTTGTACACCGAGTCGCCGTACGCGTAGTCCGCGTAGTGGAACCAGACGTTGTTCCCCAGATTGTTGACTGAATACGACGATATCGCCTCGGCAATCTGTGCAGTGTTCGTTTCAAAGCGGAACACCCATTCGTTGCAGGCAGACCCAGTGATCGGAACGGCTGCACCGCCGGGGAAGTAGATGTGCTCCGACTGAGCGGCAAAGTCATTCAGCCCGAGCGCCACGGAACTGGAAATCGCACCGAATACGAACTCCGCCCCGTCTTCCTGAACGACGCGCTGTGCCTCAGACTGTGCAGCGCCGGCCTCGGTTTCTGTATCGCCCGTCACTAGCTCGAACTCGAAGTCGTAGTCGTCGTTGTTGTTTATCTCCGTTACAGCGAGTTCGGCCCCGGTACGCTGGCCCGGTCCAAGAGAACTGAACGGGCCAGTCATTGGGTTCAGGCTCGCAACAGTCACTGCCGCCTCGCCGCCTGTTGACCCGCCTTGACAGCCGGCGAGCCCAAGCGCGCCGGCTGCCCCGGCAGCGGCAATGAACTGTCTCCGTGAACGGTCGATTCCCACACTACTGTCTGGTGAGGTACCTTCGCTCGACATAGGTTCATTATCTATTGTTAAGCAAATCGTATTAAAGCCTTGCCCCCTGTCGGCGCGTCTCACGCTGTTCGCTGCGTTCAGTCGCGTGGTTTCGCGTCCTGTCGCTCACGCTTCCCGGTGCCGTAGTGACTAGCTGGTGCTGTCGTCCTGTCTGTACAGCCACGCAAGCACAGTCCCGAGTACCGCGGTGACCCCAGTGAGTGTGGTAAAGCCGGGCCCACTGGCGTCCGTCCCGGTGTTTGCCTCCGTCGCTGTGTTTGTGCTCTCTGTTTCTTCGGTAGCTGTCGGGCCGCTCGCCACAGTATTCTCGTCTGTCTCAGTGCCGTCACTCGTCGGCGTGTCACCGATAGCAGCACCAGCTGTATTTGCTGGCCTCGACAGCGTTCGAGTCTCGGCTGTGGCGGACTCGATATCTGCGTCGGCGAACAACAACTGCTTGTACTCGAAATTCTCGAACATCGCCAGCTGGTCGTCGTAATGCTCGCCAGTAGTGCCGTCCGAAGCGACGTAGCCGTCGTTTCCGGGCGGGAGGATGTTCTCTGCCTCCGGGTCGTCGCTGAGCCGGACAACGTGATTCTCAGTCCCGCGGTTCAGCAGCGCCGTGTTCCCCGCGGACGTGACGCCGATAGGCATCCCGAACAGCGCGAGGTTATCGAACTCGTGCAGGGCCGCCTCACGCCGCCAGGTCGCCGGTTCACCGTCGTATTGCTCGGCGAGTTCGCTCACGGCGGTTCGGAACGCGCTGATTAGCGCGTCCGTGATATCTCCATCGGCGTACTCGGCCTGTGTCGCCAGTGCTGTCTCCGCCGGGTTGAGGACCCGCATCAGGGTGCCGCGACCGTAGTCGTAGTTGAGGAAGTACGATGCTGGCCCGTATGCGCTCCCGAACGTCTCGCTGAAAACCTCCTCCAGGATGTACGGAAACGTCGCATCCCAGATGGTGTAGCCAGCAGAGTGTCGGCCTTCGTTGTCTTCGCCGTCGGCCTGCGCGAAGTGGTTCCATGAGGCCAGTTCGTCGCGTGCTTGCTGTTCGGTATTAGAGAGGTCTGCGTCTGCAAGCGCGTCAAGCAGATGGTCTCTGTACCGAATCGAACGCAGGTCGGTGAAAGAGATGTCGTAGATAACGGTCTTCAGGAAGTCATAATCGACTGTCCCCTCCTGATCTAACCGCTGCTCAAGCAGATTGATGATCCGTTGCACGCGGTGGTCGGTCGACCATGAATGACTCAGGTCACCGTTGTTCCACGCGGGCGCAGGTTTGTTGTTCCACTGTGCCGAGTACCCCGGATTGGGATTGATCGCGTAGGGGACATCACCGTCAGCCGCGCGGAGGTAGTCCGCCGACGTGAGTTCGTATTGTGTTCCATCGGCTGGCAACCGAGTGTCCCAGTCGACTGCTTCGCTATCCGGGTACCGACCCAGATGGACATACGCGATGTCACCATCCTTGTCGGCCCACATGAAGTTCAGCGCATAGTCACAGCGCTGTGCTGACTCCCGGAACTCCTCGGCGTCCGTCGCGAACTGACACTCATAGAAGGCTCGCCAGCAGTTCATGTGCCGGCCGGCGTATGACTTCGTCTGCGCCAGTGCTTCCCCGTTGTCGGGGTCCCACTGGGTCACAACACCGTGGCGTGTGAACCGCTCTGTATACGTTACGTCCTCGCCATCGGCGACAGTGATTGTCTGCTCGGCCGTTTCAACCTCGTACTCCTCACCACGGAAGGTGTACGTGTCCGGGCCGGACGAGTTGGTCGTGATCGATTCCGTAAACATCTGGATGCAGTTGTCGATCCCGGCAGTCGAGGTCATTGCCCCGTTGCGATTGTGTCCGAACATAATGAACGGATACCCCGTAACGGTGACACCGGCGACGTCGAAGTCCGGGCCATGCAGGCTTGCCTCGTACATTATCGAGGGAGTGTTGAACCCCATCTGGGGCCCGCCCATCAGTAGCGCATCGCCACTGGCCGTGATATCACCCTGGACAGCGAGGGCGTTGCTGCCGTACTTGATCGGGAGGCCAAGACTGTCGAGTCCGGACGCAAGCGTTCGCATCCGCTCTATCTCTCCGTCGTGCATCCCTTCGGCATCAGATGGCGGCGTGTAGTCCCCGCCAGTCACCAGGTTGCTCGGTGTCGCAGACGGACCGCTGGCCCCGCGCGTCACCCTGTCTGTCTGCTGTCCCCCGGCCACATTGGGTGTCGGCCCTGTGCCCACGTCAGTATAGGGTGGGGCATAGATATCCGATGGCTGGACCGTCGAGGTCGGACAGCCAGGGTCGTCGCCCCACTGCAGGTCCTCGAACAACTCCATCGCACGTTGTTCGCTCCCGGTTTCCTGCGTGAGTGCGTCAAGAACAGTCGCACTAAGCGTCTCAAGCTGGAAGCCGCTGAAATACGCCATACTGGCGACGAACATCCCGGCGGCGTCCGTCGTGGTAAATTCCTCAGGCTCGAACCCGTGTTCCTGAAACGCCTGATGGAATTCCAGTTCCTCGCTCTCGCGGACTTCAGTAATATACCGGTTGATACCGTCGGTAAACGCCTGCAGGACCGCTCGCTGGTCCGCTGTCAACTGTTCAGCAGCCTGCTCGTCGAGTGATGGCTCGCCGGCGGTGTTACGCCGCGCCTCGATATCGAACTGGACCCAGTCGGTGTCCCCGTCACCTGAACCGAGGACCGCCGCGACAGTCCCGTGATAGTACCGCCGGTACAGTTCTAGCTGATAGAGCCGGTCTGCCGCGGTTGCATATCCGAACCCGTAGAACACCGGCGCGCGGCTGTCAGCGTCGCGGGCGTAGATGTGTGGGACGCCGTAGTCGTCTCGTCGTATCGTGACCGTGGCATCGTCTTCCTGCGCGTACGCCAACTCCGTCTCAACGGCTCCGATACCGGTCATGCCGGTAACCGCCGCGCCTGTCTTCAGAAGCGTTCGTCGTGAAAGGTGCTGCCACGACTGCTGGTGCTGTGCTGACATCCCGTAGTTGACAGTCTGGATATTTAATAAATATTTGGGGACATGTCTGGCCACACTGACAGCATGGCTCTCCAGTTCTGGTATCAACGTCGGTCACTCCCCGTGGCGCGCTGGACAAATTCGCCCAGCGGCTGCCATTCTCCCAATGACCGTATCAAGATACCCTAACAGCGGGTAGCTGAGACGATAGCTGTCGGCAACTGCCAATCAATTGCGATGGTCGTAGACCCGCTGAATCTTGCCGACTTCGGTTCGCTCGATAGTCCCGGGGTTGACGAGGTCAAGCTGGTCCGGAGTGAACGAAAGCACGGATTGCAGGCGAGACAGAACGTCGTCACGGAGTTCGCTGTGGTCTTTGCTGGACCCTTCAGCGCGCTCAACAGTGAGTTCCATGACGTCGAGATTGTCCTCCTCGTAGAGGTCGATCCGGTAGTATGGCGCGACGCCGTTGATGTCAAGCACTGCGTGTTCGATTTCGCTTGGATAGAGGTTCACGCCGCGGACAATGAGAAGGTCGTCGGTTCGACCGGTGACGTTGTCCATCCGTACCATTGTCCGCCCACACGCACACTCGTCGTAATTTAGCGTCGTCAGGTCACCCGTTCGGTATCGTATCACCGGCTGTGCCTGCTTGGTAAGCGTCGTGAGAACGAGTTCGCCCTCTTTGCCCGCCTCGAGTGGCTCTTTCGTGCGTGGATCGATAACCTCCGGGTAGAAGTGGTCTTCCCAGATGTGGAGTCCATCCTGTGCTTCGTGACATTCCGCAGCCACACCGGGGCCGATAATCTCTGAGAGCCCGTAGTTGTTGATCCCGGTGGCGTTCAGTGCGGTCTCGATTTCCATTCGCATCGGCTCTGTACACGTCTCAGCGCCGTAGGAGACAACCGAAATCGGAAGCGCCTGCGGGTCATATCCCATCTCCTCGGCCGTTTCGGCGAGGTACAGTGCGTATGACGGGGTACAGGCCAGCACGTCGGTGCCAAGATCAGCGGCGAGTTCGACCTGCCGCTGCGTGCCGCCACTGCTGGTCGGAACGACGGTCGCTCCGAGTTCTTCAGCGCCCTCGTGAAAACCCATCCCACCGGTAAACAAGCCATAGCCGTAGGCGTTCTGAACCGTATCGTCGGGCTCCACACCAGCAGCCGACAGCGACCGCGCCATCGTCTTGCCCCACAACTCCAGATCTGCATCGACGTAGGAGACGATCTTGGGTTTCCCGGTCGTGCCAGAGGAGGCATGAAAACGGCTGACCTCGTCGTCATCGACGGCGAAGAGTCCGTCTGGATATTCGTCTTCGAAGTCCTCCTTGGTCGTCATCGGGAGCGAACTGATGTCGGCAATCCCGTCAATATCCGTCGGAGAGACCCCTGCGGCATCGAGCCGGTCTCGGTAAAATGGCACATTTTCGTACACGTAGTTCACGATTGACCGGAGCCGCTCGCTCTGCACGCTCCCAAGCTCGGCGCGGTCGAGACACTCGTTACTGTGGTACATACGCAGCCGCTTCGACTAGCACCGGGAAAAAGTTCGGGGACCACCAGCGCAGATGACGGTTGATACGGTGACCGCACAAAACAGGACGGCTGAAGGCTGGTTCGCAGTTCAGTAGCGCTTTCTGCCACTGCGAGGGCGGCCACGGAGACAAACGTAATCACGGCCTCTACTCCCGACCCGAGCATATAATGGGGAGCCTGACGCAGTCTTTGCCATGTCTCAGGAGACCCCGATCCGTGTCGACCACATCGGAATCGCTGTCGAGGACATCGGCGACGCTGAACCGTTCCTGTTCGCACTCGGCTGTCGGAAGCTCATCGAAGAGTCCGTTGAGGGGCGGTTTCGCTGGGCACAGTACGATTTCGGTCGGGAGGCGTCGCGGCTAGAACTCATCGCACCGGAGGCATCGGACACATTCCTTACGTCGTATCTCGACAACCACGGTCCGGGCCTACACCACGTCACGCTCGAAGTGGCCGCTGTCGACGCAGTGAAAGCGGTACTGGAGCGCAACGGATACAGCGTCATTGAGTACCGCGAGTATCAGGACTGGACAGAGGCATTTGTGCCACCATCGAACCCGACCGGGGCGCTGTTTCAATTGTTCGAGTATCACGATAGCTACGACGCTGACCGGCCACCTGCCGGCAAACTCTACGTCGATGGAAGTCGACTTGATGGGTAATATCTGCAGAAGGTCGCTCAGGGAAAACGCATCGGTCGGCAAAACAGGTGGAGCGCTATCAGTCGTCTCTTTCGTCGAGCTGGACCGTTTCCTCGACGATAAGCCGGGGGCCGGCCTCCAGATCGATAAATTCGGCTGCGTCGGCCTGCACTGTTTCGGCAAGGTCTGAATCAAACGCGGCGCTGAGTGCATCCATGTCCTCGAAATACAGCTCAAGCACGCCGTCGTAGGCCGCACGCTCCGGGTCTGTTGGCACGGATGTCACGTAGCGCTGCAACCCCGGCAGATCCTTCGCTAGCTCCGAGTGGTCGCCTTGCCATCGGTCGGCGAACTCCTCGTGAGTGTAGCCATCTCTCCGGACGAGCAAATCAACGATTTTTGTCATGCGTGCGCCATGTCGTCACGGATTGGCTTTTACCTGCCGATCTGGCAGGGCCACCACTGATTCAAGCTACTCGAACAAAACACTTGTAAGCCGATTAGTCATGTGTGTACGTATGGCAATCCCACCCGCTGTCAACAGGCCGGTCGGAACGATCGAGAGAGCAATCGAGATCATGGAGTATCTCAAGGAACACGACACGGCCACGGTGTCTGAAATGACAGCCCACCTCGACTGTGCGAAGAGTACAACACACAGATACATGAAGACACTCGCGGCCAACAGTCTCCTCGTCGAGGACGATAACGAGTATCAGCTCGGGATCCGCTTTCTGGACTACGGCGAAGTGGCACGGAACAAATACCGGCTCTACGACGAGGCGAAGCCAAGAGTCGACGAACTCGCGGAAGAGACCGAGGAAAAAATCTGGTGTGCCGTTGAAGAACACGGCCGGAGCGTCCACATCTACGGCGCTCAGGGGAAACACTCGGTGCAGACGTACGCCCGGGTTGGCCATCGGAACTATCTCCACCAGCACGCCGCGGGGAAGGCCATACTGGCACACCTTCCAGACAACCAGATCACGAAGACCATCGACAGGCATGGCTTGCCTGGCCGGACGCCACAGACGATCACCGACCGGGACGAACTCTGGGAGGAAATCGAGGCCATCCGTGACCGCGGATACGCGTTCAACTTTCAGGAGTCGGTGGAGGGACTGCACGCGGTCGGGGCCCCGATCACGGACGAGAACGACATCGCCATCGGGGCGATCAGTGTCTCTGGCCCAGCAAGCCGGCTTGAAGGCCCCATTCTTCGGGACGAACTGCCGACGCTGCTACTGGGCGTTGTCAACGAGATCGGGATAAACATGGCCCATCCTTGAGGCTACCAGCGTAGTTCCAGCGGGGCAACGAGCAGTTTTCGAGTTGTACTTCGCTGCGTGTGGCTGCGGTCGAACGATGGACCCCGTTTTGGGGACGAGATGCGCTCACTCGCTGGCCCACTCCGGCTCCCTGTCTTCGAGGAACGCGTCGATACCTTCGTCCTTGTCACCGGTTGCGAACAGTTGAGCGAACAGTTCGGCTTCGTACTCAATGCCGGCTTCGAGGTCCATTCGGGAACTGGCACGAACGGCTTTCTTCGCTAATTCGAGCGCCGCAGGGCTTTTTTCTGCAATCGACGACGCGATGTCGTAGACACGCTCATCGAAGGAGTCGTCATCGTGAACTTCGTCGACGAGGCCGATATCGACAGCCTCCGACGCGTCGATAAGTTCGCCAGTGAGGATAAGCCGCATTGCGTGGCCCTCGCCGACCAGGCGCGGCAGTCGCTGTGTGCCGCCACCACCAGGCATGATGCCAAGGTTGATTTCCGGCTGCCCAAATTTCGCATCCGTATGCGCGATCCGGATATCAGCCGCCTGAATCAGCTCACAGCCGCCGCCGAGGGCGTGCCCGTTGATACGGGCGATGACCGGCATCGGGCACTCGTCGACGTACTCGTAGACCCGTGGTCGCTTGCTCGCCTCCCGTTGTTCTAACATATCCCGCTCGCGGAGTTCCGTTACGTCCGCACCCGCAACGAATGCGCCGGTGTCTGCCGCGCCAGTCAACACGACAGCACGAACGTCGCTGTCCGGGATTGCGTCGAAGACCTGCTTGAACTCCGACCGCAACTGGGTGTTGAGCGCGTTTCGAGCCTCCGGGCGGTGTAATTCGACGGTAGCGACGTTCTCCACGCGGTCCCCGACGCGCACCGAGACCGTTTCACAGTCTGCCGCAATGTCAGCGAGGTCCGTCATGCGTCCCCCCACTCGCCGCTGGTGCCAACGATGTCACCGTCCTCCCAGACGTAGAACCCCTCGCCGGATTTCTTGCCGAGTTTGCCCGCACGGACCTTCCGTTTCAGGATCTGTGGCGGACGGAACCGTTCACCGAGTTCGTCACGCAGGTATTCGAGGATGTCGAGTCGGACATCAAGACCGACGACGTCGCCGAGTTCGATAGGTCCCATCGGGTGATTGTAGCCGAGTTCCATCGCGGTGTCGATGTCCTGCGGTGTTGCAACGCCTTCCTGCACCATCCGCATCGCTTCGACTCCCAGCGAGACGCCAAGGCGGGAGGAGGCAAAGCCCGGTGCATCGGCCACCTCCACCGGTGTCTTGTCGATCCCGTTCACGAACTCCCGGGCACGCGCAATCGTTTTGGCACTCGTCTGTTCCGCGACGACAATCTCGACGAGTGCCATGATATGCACCGGATTGAAAAAGTGAAGGCCAATAGCTCGCTCGGGATAGTCAAGGACGCTCGCTATCTCAGTCAGTGACAGCGAAGAAGTGTTTGAAGCGATAAGCGTCGCCGGGTCGACGTGGGATTCGACCGCAGTGAGCGTCTCGTGTTTGATCGCCATCTCTTCGGGGACTGCTTCCACGACGAGGTCTGCCCCAGTCACGGCCTCTTCTAGCGAGGTCGTCCCTTTGAGGCGGTCTATCGTTGCCTCGGCCGTAGATTCGGTTACTTTCTCCCGGGCAATACCCTCTTGGAGATTTGACTCGATGGCGGCCAGGCCGTCATCGACGATATCCGCATCGATATCACGGAGAGAGACGTCGTGACCGGCCATTGCAGATACTTGAGCGATACCGTGGCCCATGGTACCGGCGCCTAGGATAGCTACGTGCATCATTTCTCAGCACAGTAGCAAAGGATAAAAACGTTGCTTGCGTCTCACCCCCGGTGTGACCTGCATTTAATACGGCGGCCACGATAGGAGTCGGTGAGGATGACTGCTTCCGACTCGCAAGCCGTTGTTGTCGACGCCGTACGGACGCCACAGGTACCGAAGGATGGCGCATTGGCTGGGACACATCCCGAAGACCTCGTCTCTACTGTGCTTACTGCACTTGTTGACCGGACCGGTGTTCCAGCGGCTGAGTGGGATGACTTCCGGCTCGGGTGTGCAAACCAGGAGGGCGAGCAGGGCCGAAACCTCGCCCGGCAGTCGATACTCGCCGGCGGGTTTCCCGAGACAGTGCCCGGGGCGACAACGACCCGCCTGTGTGGCTCTTCGCTGACGACGCTTGTCGACGCCGCTCGCGCCATCGAGGCGGGCGACGGGGCGGTGTATCCGGTGGCCGGTGTCGAGCACATGAGCACCGTCCCTTTCTCCGACTGGCTGCATCCCGCTATCGAACAGCGGTACGACCCCGACAGGCTCCCGATGGGACAGACGGCCGAAACCATCGCACGGACCCACGATATCAGCCGAAAAGCCCAGGACGAGTTCGCGTTGCGTTCACACGAGCGGGCGGTCGCTGCCATGGAAAGCGGTCGGTTCGATGCAGAGACCGTGCCAGTCCACACCGACGAGGCAGCGATAGAGACCGACAAAACACCACGGGCAGACACGTCAGTCGAGCAGTTGAGCGAACTCCCGACAGTGTTCCGTGACGACGAGGCAGCGACAGTCACGCCGGGGAACGCATCACCGCTGACCGACGGGGCTGCTGGGATGCTTGTCACCTCAGCGGCGTACGCGGACCAGCACGGTCTCGATGTCCTCGGCCGGATCGAGACGCGGGCCGTCGCCGGTGTCGACCCGCTGGTCATGGGACGGGGACCGATTCCGGCGACGCGTGCCGCACTGGACGACACTGGCCTGACAATCGACGATATCGATCTCGTGGAACTCAACGAGGCCTTTGCCGCGCAGAGTCTCCACTGTAAGCGCGAACTGGAGATTCCGACTGAGCGGCTCAACGTCAACGGTGGGGCTATCGCGCTCGGGCATCCGCTTGGCTGTTCGGGGGCACGAATCACGACGACATTGTTACACGAGATGCAACGGCAGGACGCGACCCACGGACTGGCGACGATGTGTGTCGGTTTCGGTCAGGGTGTCGCGGTTGTGTTCGAGAATCCCTGCTAGTGCCGGCTACCGGCGCTGGCTGGCGACCTGTGCTTTGAAGCCGTATCTGATGACCCCCTCCTGCGTGTAGATGCGTCGCGTCGTCAGCACGACAGGTGTGCCTATCGTGACTTCGTCCGTCGCCTGAAGCACCTGTGCAGGGACGCTCACAGTCTGCTCGCCTGATTGACTATCGAGCGCGACGATAGCACTATCGAACTGGCCGCTTTTCGACTGCTGGGCGACGAACTCCGGTGGCGCACCGCCCTGTTGGATAGTCGTTACTGCCTCGACTGTCCCTGTCCCGGGCAGTTCGACAGCCTCGAAATCGCTGGTACGCTCGTGACAATCCGTACAGGCCCCGGTCGGCGGGAAGTTCAACGCCTCACACGCGGAACACCGACCGGCGACAAGCCGGTGGCGTTGCGGAATCGTCCGCTGCCAGGACGGGACACTGACGTACGCTCCGCCACCTTCGGGTTCGTCGCGCGTAATCTCGCCTCGCCGCCTGAGGTACGCGGCGTAGGACAGGGAGACAGCACCGTCCAGCGCAGTGTTGACCGGAACGGGACCAGTGGCGACGAAGAGCGTCGCACTCGCGCCGCTTCCGTACGCAGCAATCAACACACGTTCAGCGCCATCCGCAAACGCTGTCGCCGCCCCGAGAAATGCGCTTGCTGCGCCGGTGTCCCCGAGCGAACTAACTGTGTCAGCGGCGGCGATAGTCGCTGCGTCAACCCCGAGCGCACCTGTTGCCCGATACGGGAGCTTTCCGTCCGGAGACTGGACCGCTGCTGCATCGACTGTCTCCATCGGCACGTCCAGTCTGTCCGCCGCACTGCCGAGTGTGGTCGTGAACGCCTCGCGGTCGTACTGCGTCACGCCCAGACCGGTCGTCCGGTCGTCCCCGCCCGTTCTGAAACGCGTTCCGGGGTAGGCCTCCGTGTGTGACGCTCGCTCAATGACGGTTCCGGGACCGTCATCGTCGACAACGAGCGCGACGCTCCCGGCACCGGCGGCGTGCTCGACCTCGCTGTCAGGGTCGCCCCGCGGACAGTCACTGATGATGACGAGGCCGATGTCCTCCCCGAACGGCCCGCCGTCCATGGTTGCGTCCAGTGCTTGCGCACCGGCGTGCGTGGAGCCGGTCATCGTCTGCGTCTTTGCATCGTCGGGGACGTTGAGAATACTGCAGAGTCTCGCTGCAAGGTCCTCTTCGGCCATCGGCGGTGTCGTCGTCGCAAAGGCCAGATGCGCAACGGCCGCGCCGGACGCGTCAGCCGCAGTGAGCGCACGGCGGGCCGCTTCGACACCCATCGTGACTGCGTCTTCGTCGGCATCGGGGACCGCCTTCTCGTCGATCCCCGCCGCATCGAACCGACCCCAGGCGGCTTCGAACTCTTCAGCGTCGATCCGCAGGCGAGGTGCGTACGCACCGATGGCCGCAAGCCCTGCGGCAGTCATCGTGCGGCCTCCCGTTCGAGGATGTGGACAACTGCGCTGCCGCCGCTCCCACCCACGTTGTGAGTCAGCCCGTACTTCGGGGCCGCTAGCTGCCGGTCCGCAGCGCCGCCGGTGAGTTGTTTGAACGCCTCGACAAGCTGTCCGGCACCGGTTGCGCCGATAGGGTGACCCTTTGATTTCAGCCCGCCGGAGAGATTGACCGGCATTGCTCCGTCAGATTCGGTCGTTCCCGCTTCAAGTAACTGTGGGGCCTCGCCGCGGTCACAGAACCCGAGGTCCTCGTATGCAAGCAGTTCGGCGATCGTGAAGCAATCGTGGACCTCTGCGAAATCGAGGTCGTCAGGGCCAACGCCGGCACGGTCGTAGGCTGTGTCTGCGGCCATTTCCGAGGCAGAAATCGAAGTGTAGCTGTCTCGCTGGAAGAGACCGACCCGGTCGCTGGCCGCGCCGACCCCGGCGATCCGGACCGGGTCGTCGGTGTACTGCCCGACGACGTCCTCACTCGCGATGAGCGCGACCGCTGCGCCGTCAGAGGTCGGACAGCAGTGATAGAGGTTTAAGGGGTCTGCGACGACCGGTGCGCCGACGGCGTCTTCGAGGGAGCATTCAAAGCCCAGGTGGGCCTTCGGGTTCTTTGCGCCGTTCCGATGGTTCTTGACCGCCACCATCGAGAGGTGCTCCTCGCTGGCCTCGTACTCCCGTAGATACGCACTTGCCATCTGTGCGTAAACGCCAGAGAAGGTCGTCCCAGTCAGCCGTTCCCACTCTGTTTCACCGGAAACACCAAGCCAGTACTTCGTCACATCGCTGCTCATGTCTGTCATGACTTCGACGCCGCCAGCCAGCGCTACGTCGGCCATCCCGCTTTTGACTGCCTGCACTGCCTGTCGGACAGCGTAGCCCGACGCGGCGCAGGCGTCTTCAACGCGCACGCTGGGGACACCGTGCAGCCCAGCGTGTTCGGTCGCTGCCGGTCCAGAGAGACCGAGCTGTCGACCGCCCACGCCGAGTGAGCCGACGACCGCTTCGTCTATCGCGTTCGTATCGATACCGTGGTCGACACTGTCGATGGCTTCGCTGACTGCGTGGTCGAACAGTGATCTGTAGCTCTCTTCGGGCATCGAGCCAAACGGCGTTTGCCCTGCGCCGATGAGATACGCATCCCGCATACATGGAACTCTGAGGGTACTGAAAAATAGCTTTGCATCGTTTGCTGACAGCCCTAGACCAAGCACGCAACTGGCGGCGCAGTGACCAATCCCAAACCATTTTATCATTAACATTCAATTCTATCATTGAAGATGGTGTACAAGCCACTGGAGGCGTCTGACCGGACAGAGCTGCGTGCGTTGCAATCTGACCGATTGCAAAGAATTGTCACACACGCCTACGAGAACGTCCCGTTTTACCGGGAGAAACTCGATGCGGCAGGTGTCTCGCCCGAAGACATCCAGAGTATCGACGACATCACGAAACTGCCGATGACGACGAAAGAGGATTTCCGCGACGAGTACCCAGATGGACTCTTCGCCGTAGACGACGAGGAGGTCGCCCGCATCCACGCGTCGTCCGGAACGACCGGGAAGCCGAAAATCGTCTCGTACACGGATGACGACCTCGACACCTGGAGTGAAGTTGTCGCGCGTTCGCTGGCTGCGAGCGGCACTGAAGCGGGCGATACCGTCCAGAACGCCTACGGGTACGGGTTGTTCACTGGCGGACTTGGTATCCACTACGGAACTGAGGAGTTGGGGGCCTCAGTTGTTCCTATCGGAAGCGGCCAGACACAGCGACAGGTCGAGTTGATGACCGACCTAGAAAGCGATGTGTTCACATGCACCCCATCGTATGCACTCTACCTCGCCGAAACGGCCGAAGAGATGGGCCACGACCCCAGAGATCTGCCGATCTCGACGATAATCTTCGGCGCTGAGCCGTGTACCGACCCGATGCGGGGGGAAATCGAAGAGCGACTGGGCGTTGATGGCATCGATATTTACGGACTCTCGGAGATCATCGGTCCCGGGGTCTCGTGTGAATGCCACGAAGCGAAGGATGGACTCCACATCTGGGAGGACCACTTCTACCCGGAAGTCATCGACCCACACACGAAAGAACCGGTCGAGGAAGGCGAAGAAGGTGAACTCGTTCTGACAACACTCACCAAGGAAGCGTTGCCGGTCTTCCGGTACCGAACTGGCGACCTCACGACACTGAACTACGACGAGTGTGCGTGCGGACGGACGATGGTACGGATGGACAACGTCACCGGCCGGACCGACGACCTCCTCATCGTTCGGGGCGTGAATCTCTATCCCAGCGAAATCGAACACGCTGTATTGGATATCGACGGCGTTGCTCCGCATTACCGGATCGACCTCTACAAAGAGGACAACCTCGACATCCTAGAACTCACCATCGAACGAACTGCAGAGCAAGGGCCGGGTGACAAAGCGCTGGAAGATGAAATCATCGAGCGGCTAGAAAACGTACTCGCGTTCACCCCGGACGAACTCGAACTCGTTGCGCCCGGCAGTATCGAACGAACGCAGGTCGGCAAGGTAAAACGCGTCTACGACCACCGTGACTGACTGTCAGGGCCGGTAGACTCGTCCACGAAACGTCGCGATGCGCTCGCCATCCTGTGCAGTCACCGTTACCTCGTACTCTGCGGTGCTGCCTGCGAGATGTGTTTCTTCAGCGATCGCAGACAGCGTCTCACCGGTGTCGACGGCGTCTAAATACGAGATGTTCGTCTCCAGTGCGACCGCTGGCTCGCCATGAGAGTTCGACGCCGCGGCGAACGCCGCATCTGCAAGTGAGTAGATCGCTCCGCCATGCGGTGTCTCATGAAAGTTCAGCAGGTCCTCGGTAATCGTCAGTTCAGTCTGGGCGTACCCCGAATCAAGTTCGACGACATCGATACCAAGGGTTTCGCAGTACGCATCCGATTCGATACGCTCTCTGACTTCGTCGGCGACACCGGACATACGGGTCGTGGTTCCATCACTAATAATAAATATATACCGGTCACTGCTGCTGTCAGCGGAGCGTAAAAATATAAATGGCTGCTATTAGATGAAAAAATATGGCATACAGCTACGAGCCACACCACTTCGAGGACTTCGAAGAAGGACAGGAATTTATCAGTGTCGGCCGGACCGTTACCGAGTCCGATTTCGTCATGCACTCCGGCCTGTCTGGAGACTGGACAGAGCTGCATACGAACAAGGAATACGCGGAAGAACAGGAGTTCGGTGAGCGGATCGCTCACGGTCCAATGACGTTCGTGCAGGCGACCGGCTTCGTCTACCGGACCGGGATCGTCGAGCGGACCGCATTCGCGTTCCTCGGGATGAACTATATGGACCTCCCAAACCCGGTCCACATCGGCGATACACTCCAGCTGGAGATTGTCGTTGACAACACCAAAGAAGTCGGACGCGACGACGCCGGGCTGGTCGTCCTCGACACTGAAATGGAAAACCAGGACGGGACCGTCGTCTTCGAGGGCGATATGAAGTTCCTGATCAAGAAACGCGAGTGAGTCTACTGCCGCGGCCGAAGGCGATGCATCGATAGCGCGTAGTACCGCAATTTTGCGGCTTGAAACTCGAAGCTAGCGCTCTTGTCGCCCAGACATTAATAATCAATAATAACAACTAAGACGCCGCGCACTCCTTCTGTTACTGCAATGAAGTACACCGGCCCGACAGACCTGTATATCGGCGGAGAATGGCGAGAAGCGACCAACGGCGACAGCATTGAGACGGAGGACCCGGCAACTGAACGGACCTACGCGTCAGTACAGAAGGCCGAGGCGTCCGACATCGATGCTGCAGTAGAAGCGGCACAGGCGGCCGTCGCAGAGGGTTCCGAGTGGGCGACGATGGACCCCGGAACGCGCCGGGCGAAACTCCATGCGATGGCCGACGCCATCGAGGCGATGAAAGACGAACTGTCCATGGTTGAATCCCACGACAACGGAAAAACGCCGTTCGAGGCTGGGCTGGAAATCGACATGGTCATCGATACGTTCCGCCATTATGCCGGCTGGACGGACAAGGTCCGCGGTGACGAGATTCCTGTCGAAAATGGCCGGCTCAACTACACCACTCGTGAGCCAGTCGGTGTGACCGCACACATCGCGCCGTGGAACTATCCCTTCCAGCTCGCCGGCCGCGGCCTAGCACCGGCGCTGGCGACAGGAAACAGCGTTATCCTCAAACCGTCCGCTATGACGCCGCTATCGGCGCTGTACTACGCGAAAGCCGCGGAGGAAGCGGGCCTTCCGGACGGCGTCGTCAACGTCGTTCCCGGGAAGGGGTCCGAGGCCGGTGACGCACTCACCGGACACGAGGGCGTCGATCACGTCACCTTCACTGGGAGTACCGGTGTCGGAAAGACAGTCCAGCGCACTGCTGCCGATGCAGTCGCTGACGTAACGCTCGAACTCGGCGGCAAAGGGCCAGCAGTTGTGTTCCCCGATGCTGACCTTGATGCCGCCGCCCGTGGCATCCAGTACGGGATCTTCATGAACGCCGGGCAGATGTGCTGGGCGAACTCGCGCATTGTCGTCCACGAGGACGTCTACGAGGAGATGGTCTCCCGGATGGCCGAAATCGCTGAAAACATCCCACTCGGCGGCGGTATCGACGACGATGGCCAGATGGGACCAGTCGTCAGCGCGGGCCAGCAACAAGAGATTCTCGATTATATCGAGACCGGCAAGGAAGAGGGGGCGACTGTCGCGGCCGGCGGTGGCGTTCCTGCGGACAAAGAAACCGGCCACTTCGTCGAGCCGACCGTCTTTGCTGACGTGGACAACGAGATGACGATTGCGCAGGAAGAGATCTTCGGCCCCGTTCTCACTGCAATCGAAGTGAGCGACGAGGAAGCGGCCATTGACGTGGCGAACGACTCGCCGTTCGGCCTCACTGCCTGTGTCTGGACGAACGACCTGACTCGCGCTCACACCGTCACAGACAGACTTGACTACGGGATGGTGATGGTCAACGAGACGCCCAACACGTGGCCACAGACGCCCTTCGGCGGCACGAAACAGAGCGGTCACGGTCGCGCACAGGGCGAACAGGCTATCGAGAGCTACACCGAGGTGAAAAACGTCCACATCAACCTCGGCTGAAGCTCTCTTCGACGAGTCGGCATCACACCGCCAGTCAGTGCAATCAATGGCACCATTGCCCTGATTCACGATATAAAATTGCGACGCCAGAACTAGCGAGTAATAACTGCTTACTCGAACTTCTTGAACTGCTGCAGGCACTCGTTACAGTAATGAATCGACTGACAGCGTGACGGTCCTCGTGGGTGTTTCCGTTCGGTGTCGGTCGAGCCACAGTACGGGCACTCCGCGCCTGTCTGTTCGCCGCTGGTCGTAACGCTGGGGTCCGGCTCGCTCATCCGTCAAAGCTCATCCCGAAGTCACGCAACGCTTCCTTGCCCTGTTCGGTGACCAGATCAATGGACCAGTCCGGGGACCAGACCAGCCGGACCGATGCAGTCTCGATTCCGTCGACACTCTCGGCGGCTTCTTCGACTTCATCGAGGATGATTTCGCGTGCCGGACAGCCGCTGTAGGTGAGCGTCATATCGACCGTGGCTTCCCCGTCGGACACGTCGAGCCCGTATATGAGGCCCAGATCGACGATGCTGACCGGCATCTCCGGGTCCTCGACCTGATACAGGGCCGCCCACACGTCGCGTTCGATGCCGTCGGCGTCTTCGCCCGTGGCTGGCACGTCGTCCGCCGCGTGGTCTTTGGTCTCATAGTCAGTGTACGAACACGCGGTGGCATCAGCGTCTGCGCGTGGCCGGTCGTAGTCGCTACTCATCGTCGTCCGCCATTATCAGCGTCGCTTTGTCACGTCCCAGATTCCGGTAGCTCGAAGTCATTTGTTCGTGAAGGTCGTGCCAGTGGTCAGTGTGTTCGTTGTCCCGGCCCGTCGGCGTTGCGGGGGCAACGTCGGTCGGCACGTCGAATCCCAGTTCGGTCAGGAACGACTCGACGCGAGTCTCCCATTCGCTGCGCATCTCATCGAGAGTCATCGTCCGGATGCCCAGCCGTTCGATGTCGGCCTCCACGTCCCCGACTGGTTCGAACAGCGTGAGGGCGTACGGATAGAGCTCCTCGATAGCCGCCTGCACGCGTTCGCTGGCCTCCTCGTCCAGTGCCATCCGGTCCAGCCAGCTTTCGGCGTGTTCGAGATGATAGCCTTCCTCGCCCTGGATGCGGCTCGTTCTGTTCCGGATTGTCTCGTATGACGAGTTCTCAAGCGCGGAGAGGCGGATGTCTTCAGCAACGTCGTAGAGGTACGCTCTGACGATGGCGTCGGCCCAGTCACCTTCCGCAAACGGCAGCTCGACGAACGTACTGTGCTGGAAGTCGCTGGGGTCGCTCTGGTAAATGAGCGATTCCTCGGAATAGCCCAGTTGCTGCACTGCATCGTACCACAGCCGTGCGTGGCCCAGCTCGTCCTGTGCGTTGTTCGAGATCGAGAGGTCCGATTCCAGTGTCGGCGCACGCACCTGCCAGAACGTGTAGCGTTCGGCCTGAATCAACTCGTCGTCAGCAAGCCGGAGCAGCTGTGCCTCGACTGCGCGCTGTTCTTCCTCCGAAAGGTCGGTTGGACCGCCGAGGTCGGATTCTGTTGTTGCCATTAGATTTCACCTCGTTGTTTCTCCGCTTCTATCTGCTCAGACTCGGAGGCTTCGACCTCCTCAGCAGCCGGGTTGACGTTGTACGTCTGTGCAAACCGGTAGGACTTGTTGGTCGTCCCGCCAAACGTTACGTCATCCGCTGTGACTTCACCAATGTACTGGTGCTTGACGACCCAGAGACTGTTCGGGTCGTCGTCAGTGAACGCCGCGATCGCCGCCTGTTCTGCGTCGGCGGCGCTGGCAGCGTCGACATCACCGCAGTGCGTATGATACCCACCGGGCTTGTCCTGCCGGAAGACGGCCCACGGTTTCTCGGCACCGTCCCCAGTCTCGTCGCGGCTCTCTGCATCGGGGTCGACCTGCGTGATTTTCTCCTGCGGGGCAACCCAGAGGGCGTGGGTTGGCTTCCGTCGTCCGTGCTGAATGACCGAGAACTGCTTCGCCATCTCTCGGTCGGGTGCGTGGACATCCCGGCAGTGAACGAAATCCGCGTCCGGACTCTGTTGTCGGAATACTTCCCAGATCATTGTTCTCAGTCCGCCGCCTGTGACTGCGGGCCGCTGTTCGTCGTCGTCTGGTCGTCCATCATGTCACGGACCCACTGTACCGCTTCCTGAGCCTGCCGGCGACCGGTGATCTGCTCGATACTGCCCTCGTATTCGTTCTGTGAGACCGTGAAGAACTCGTCCCAGTCGAGGTCATCCTCAACGACCTCGTAGCTCCCGTCACCGTTTTCGCGGATGCGTGGCTCATCGGGCATCTCCAGGCCGTATTTCTTGGCCTTCGGGATGTACGTGTTGAGGAACGCGGTTCGAAGTTCGTCGTTTGTACACGTCTTCAGTCCGACTTCCGCAGCGAAGTCGTGGTGGGTGCTCTGGTCGTCGGTCGGGCCGAAGAACTGCAGGATTCGGGGCCACCACTCTTCGAAGGCCTCCTGAGTCATACGCTGTTCCTTCCGGGAGCCGTTCATCAGTTCGCGGAGGATCGACTCACCGTGTTTGACGTGCATCCCCTCTTCGAAGCAGATCTTGTCCATCGCGTGGGCGTATGGCTCCCAGCTGGACTTTTTCAGGGTCGCCTGACGACGCATCGCAGCCCCGTCGACAAAGAACGCGATCATCGGCGTCTCGACGTAGCTCTCCATTGGGTAGTGGAAGCAGTTCAGGAACTTTCCGTCTCCGTTCGCCAGATCGTCGAGCATCTCTTCACGGGTCTTGACGCCGAGCGATTCCGCCGCTCGGTAGAGCATCTGGCCGTGGCCGATCTCATCCTGAACCTTCGCGCTGAAGGCCATCTTTCGCTCGATACTCGGTGCTTTTCTGATGAAGGGCCGTTCAAGGAACGCACCCATAATCTCGCTGTTGGCGTGGAACTCAAGCATCCGCGTGGCTGCCTTCCGATACTCTTCGGGAAGGTCGTCTTTCGGGCTGAACTCCCGGGGTCCGGCGCGGTCTTTGACTTCGTCGACGTTCATATCTATTCTATAAATCGTGAGGAATGTTCTTACTAATTTGCCCCCATATAGGCGGATTTTATAAGTACGTCCGCACATGTGCGAGGCAATGATAGAGGAGTGCCTGATGGTCGAGTTTCGCATCGAGGGTGACGACTGCCCACTGGCAGATGCGAGCAGTGTCACGGGGACACCCATCGAGGCGGCCCCGCCGCTCCTCCGGGAGGACGGTAACGTCTTGCTGCGGTTCAGCGCACAGGCGAGCGACGACCTCAAAGACTACCTCGACGGAGACGACCGGATCCGCTATCTCTACCAGTCAGTTACCGAGGGGCGGTATAACTATCGATGCCTGTCACTCCAGCAGTGTGTTGTGCATAAACTCATTAGCGCGGGGTTCATGGTAGAATCGCTGACGTATCGGGACGGGAACGCGGTTTTAGCTGGTGCTGTGGTTGGGCACGAGATTCTCCAGACAGTCATGGAGACGGCCGGTGAAACTGTCGGCGTGAAACTACAGCGGGTGTACGCACTGCGTGCAACAGAAGACGCGTCTATCGCACAGCAATGGGACCTGACCCCGGCACAGGAGGAGAGTCTCCGATACGCAGTCGCGATGGGCTACTTTGTCGTCCCACGACAGACGACTGCGAGCGAAGTCGCTGGCGAGCTCGGGATCAGTAAGTCTGCATTCCTCGAACGACTTCATCGCGCACAGCACTCGTTGTTCACACAGCTGTTCGGCGGCGTCGGTGACGGCCATCCGGGAGACGGTGGAGAGTAACGACGACGGCCGACCAGGCGACGACAGAGAAAGACGGGTTCGGAGTTAAATACTCGGGCGTGTGAGTACGACCATGCGCGTTGAAGACGGCGCTGTTCGACGAATCGTATTCGACCGTCCAGATTCGAAAAACGCGATAACGGCAGCGGTCGCTACTGAATTAGCCGATGCGCTCGAGGATCTCGACCCGGCGACGCACGACGCCGTCCTCCTCACTGGCGACGGTGATTCGTTCAGCGCTGGCGGGGATATCGAGGCGATGAGCGAGCGGGAAGAATCGGCAACGGAAGCCTACGAGCGAGTCCGGACAACACTGGGCCGGGTCGCCAGCAATATCCTCTCGGCACCCGTGCCTGTCGTCGCGAAGGTCAACGGCGACGCAGTCGGTGCCGGGCTGTCGCTTGTGGCCGTCGCTGATTTCGCGTACGCCGCCAGTTCCGCGCGGTTCGGTGCATCGTTCATCAGCGTCGGCCTCGTGCCGGACATGGGCGCAACCGCCATCCTCCCACGGCTGATCGGTCTCAGGAAAACCAAAGAACTCGCGTTCACCGGGAAGCTGATCGACGCCGAGAGCGCCGCCGAAATGGATCTGATCAACGAGGCTATCGACCCGGCCGAGCTCGATGCGCGGACAGCTGACCTGCTCGAAACGCTTCAGGCACAGCCAACGGAGAACCTCGGGCTGGCGAAGGAAGCGATCCACGACAACATCGGCCAGCCCCTGGAAACCGGGCTGCGTCGAGAAGCACGCATCCAATCACTGGCGTACGATACGCCGGCACATGCACGTGGTGTCGAGGCGTTTCTGGACGGCCGAACCCCGGATTTCGACTAGCGGTCGAAAAACTCCTGTGCGTTCTCGAACAGAATCTTCCGCTGGACATCCGTATCAAAGTCAGTGTCGCGAGCGAACGATTCGAGCCACGTTTCTGGGTCGATCATCGGATAATCGGTGCCGAACATCACCTTGTCTTTGAGGACCGTGCCGGCGTAGTGGAGTACCTGATCGTCGATATACTTCGGCACCCAGCCGGAGAGGTCCATGTACACGTTGCCCTTCTGCTGGCAGATTGCCAGCTGCTCTTTCTCCCACGGGAAGGCGGGATGGGCGATGAGGATATCGAGGTCCGGATGTGCAGCAGCCACGTCGTCGATAAGCATCGGGTTGCCGTACTTGATTTTCAGGCCGCGACCGCCGGCGCTACAGGCTCCCAGTGTCGAGTTCCCGCCGTGGAAGACAACGGGGACGCCGAGGTCTTCGATGGTACTCCACAGATGGTCGTGGCGTTCATCGGAGGGGTCAAAGCCCTGTGCGATCTGCTGGAATTTGAACCCCGAAAGGTCTAGATCCTCAACGCACCGGATCGCCTCCTGCACGCAGTCGTCTTTCAGTGGGTCGACGCTCCCGAACCCGACGAAGAAGTCGGGATACTCGTCCCGGACCTCGGCGACGTAGTCGTTCGGGACGGGTGGGTTCCCGGTGTTCGTCTCCGCGTCCCAGCCAAGCAGGACAACACCACCGACGCCCGCCTCGTGGTACTCCGCGAGCATTTCGTCGTAGTCCCACGTCTCCAGATCAGTGCCGAACCGGTCGGCGGCGTCTTGCATCATTTCGCCGCCAGCGTCGTGGAGGAACTCACTGGTCGGTTGGTGCGCGTGCGTGTCGAACAGTTGCCTGTCGGCGACACCCGGGAGGTCAGTTGTCACAGAGAGAGATTTTACCCAGTATCATAAAAATCCATGCTGTTTGTGCCGTGCAGCAGACCCACCGAAGTAGACGGATAGTTGTGATACCGATAGCTGATTCACGAAGCGGCGTACTGACTGCGACAGGGAACGAGTCGCCAGACCCACGGTCATCCTGTGCATGGCCGGGCGTCTATCCCCTACCATCTTACTGCTGGGGGGTGAACGCACAGCTATGGTTCGTCGCAGTGTTCTGTTTGCGCCGGGAAACAATGCGGAGTTAATGCGGAAAGCGGCCGGTGGCGACGCTGATGTCGTCGTCTTCGACCTCGAAGATGCGGTTGCACCCGCGGATAAAGAGCAGGCACGGGACTCTGTTCAATCAGTACTCTCGGCTGTCAACTCGAACAGCCACATCTGCGTTCGTATCAATCCCGTGGGAGTTAGCGCCACAGCCGACCTCGGGGGGATACTATTGGACACCAGTCCCGACAGTGTGATGCTCCCGAAGGCCAGTTCCGCCGAGGACATCTCGGCACTGGAACGGCTCCTCGATGAATACAGCGCGGATCTCCCGGTGCTTGCGCTAGTGGAATCGGCCGCCGGCGTCCTCAACGCGGCGGAGATTGCAGCCGCCGACCCGACCGATGCCCTCCTCTTTGGGGCCGAGGACCTTGCAGCCGACCTCGGTGCGAGTCGCACCAGCGATGGACGGGAGGTGCTCTATGCACGCCAGCGAGTCGTCGTTGCGGCCAGCGCCGCGGGAATCGATGCAATCGATACGATCTACCCGGAATACGGCGATCTGGATGGCCTCCGTGACGCCACTGCGTTCGCTGCCCAACTCGGGTACGACGGGAAGATGGCAATCCACCCAGATCAGGTCGCGGTCATCAACGACGCGTTTACCCCAAGTGACGAGGAGATAGCATGGGCCGAACGCATCATCGCGGCCGACGAAGAAACAGATGCTGGGGTGTTCGAAGTCGACGGGGAGATGATCGACGCACCGCTTATCGCACAGGCAGAGCGTGTCCTCGAACGCGCTCGCGAGGCCGGGCAGCGGTAGCCAACGACAACACCTATCCGGGACCTGACTGTGCTGTCGTGTATGAAAGCCGTCGTCCGGCAGAACTTCGATGCCAGCGTCGACGCCTACACGGCCTACGAGCGGCGGACCAATCGCTTCACGTCGCTCGCACGCCTGCTCGCTGTCGAGATGAGCACTCATGCTGACGACGGGCTTGGGACAGTGCTCGATGCGGGCGCAGGCACAGGTGTGAGCACACGCGTATTCACCGAGACAGCAGCGGAGACTATTGCGCTCGACATCAGCCGCGAGATGCTGAGCGAAATCGAGTCCACTGCCCGACTGCAAGCTGATTTCGACCACCTGCCGCTCTGTGACCAGTCAGTCGACGGGGTGGCGTTTACCGCTTCGCTCTTTTTGGTCCCCGAGCCAGCGGCCGCAGTGCGGGAGGCCGCCAGAGTGCTCCGGTCTGGTGGGGTGGTCGGGGCCGTCGCGCCGCTTGGCTGGTTCCGTCCTGACGGCACGGACGTGTTCGAACAGTTTGAGCGCGAGTCACGCTCCCCGACTGACACATCGGCTCTCCAAGACGCCCTCGCGGGTGAGTTCTCAACGACGACAGGAACGTGGCGGTTTTCGACGACTGCCGAAAACATCCGGCTGTTCCACGCGATTCCCGCGATGGCCGCACGGCTCTATCCAAAGTTCGACATCGAAGAACGGGTTCTGCGAGCCCGTGAACTCCTCAGCGCTCTCAATGGGACGTTCGAGCAACGATGGCGGTGGGTCATCGGTGTCCCAGAGTAGGCGACTGGGACCCGGGCTTCGTCCGTCAACCGGTCCCGGCGTCACTCAGCGGTATCGCGTCGCAGTGACAGCACGGTCCGGTCGAACTCACAGACGAGGACATCGTCCGAATCTGTGAGTTTGAACACCTCGACGTGCATCGTGACGATGCCGCGGTCACCGTCGCTAGTCTCGCGTTTGTCGGTCACGGTCGACTGCACGCGGATGGTGTCGCCGTGAAATACCGGGTTCGGATGCTCGACGCTGTCGTAGGACAGGTTCGCGACGATAGTGCCATCGGTCGTCTCCGGGATGGTCAGTCCGACAGCTAAACTCATGGTGTAGAGCCCGTTGACCAGTCGCTCGCCGAACTCCGTCTCGGCCGCGAACTCGGCGTCTAAGTGCAACGGCTGCTGGTTCATCGTCATATCACAGAACTGTTGATTGTCGCGCTCGCTGATCGTGCGGCGCTTCTCGTGTTCGATGGTCTCGCCGACCTCGAACTCTTCGTAATAAAGTCCTGTCATAGCTCAGAGGATGGTTCCGTGTTTCTTGTCTGGCAGGTCTTTCTCGACGGTCTCGTAGAACGCAAACCGGTTCGTCAGTTCCGTTCTGAGGTCGCTGGGCGGAACGATGTCGTCGACGACAACTTCGCTGGCCATTCGATGAATGTCGATATCCTCGCGATAGGCTTCGCGGAGTTCTTGCTCCTTTTGCTGTCGTTCATCCTCGTCATCGATCTCGGAGAGCTTGCGGGCGTAGACGGCGTTGATAGCCGCCTCGGGCCCCATTATGGCGATTTCCCCGCTCGGAAGCCCGATCGTCGACTCGGGGTCGTAGGCGGGACCGGACATGGCGTAAATGCCCGCACCGTAGGCCTTCCTGACCACAACGGACTGCTTGGGCACTGTCGCCGAAGACGTGGCGTAGATCATCTTCTTGCCCTGTTCGAGGATACCTTCCTTCTCGACGCCTGACCCGGCCATGAACCCCGGCGTGTCACAGAGATACAACAGCGGGATGTTGTAGGCGTCACAGGTCCAGATGAACTGGGCGGCTTTCTCTGCTGCGTCCGGGAAGATGGCTCCCGCGCGCTGGGCTGGCTGATTGGCGATGACGCCGATTGGCCGGCCGTCTATCCGGGCAAACGACGTGATTATTTCCTTGCCGTACTCGGGCCGGAGCTCGAGTGTCGACCCAGCATCGACGACTCGCTCGATCACGTCGAACATATCATAGCCCTTGTTGGGCTTTTCTGGCACGACGGCATCGATACCCTCCGGCGAGCGCTTCGGGGCCGTCCCGCTGGTCTGTGGTGGGTCTTCGTCGGCGTTGTCGGGCAAATAGTTGATGAGTTGCGCAACGAGTTCGCGGGCGTGTTCCTCGTCGTCGGCGATGAGGTCCGCACTCCCGGAGTGCTGTGCGTGGATGTCAGGGCCACCAAGTTCTTCGAGACTGATCTCTTCGCCGGTGACCATTTCGACCATCCGGGGACTGGCGATCGCCATTGCGCTCATATCCCGGACCATAACGGTGAAATCCGCGAAGACGGGCGTGTAGGCTGCGCCGGCGATACAGGGACCGTACAGCACACAGATCTGCGGGACCCGCCCAGAGAGCATCGAGTGATTGTAGTAGAACTTTCCGATACCTTCGCGGTTGGCGAAAAAGCCCGTCTGCTGGTCGATACGACCCCCCGAGGAGTCCATCAGATACAGCACCGGTCGCCCGGTTTTCAGCGCCCGCTGTTGCATCCGGAGGAACTTCTCGACACCCTTTGCGGCCATGCTGCCGCGTTTGACCGTGTAGTCGTTGGCCATGAAATGCAGGTCACGGCCCTCGAACTCCGCGGCCCCCGTGATGAGCCCGTCGGCCGGGAGCTGGTCGTCGGCGTCGAACTCCGCAAATTTCCCGTCTTCGAACAGGAAATCGTCACCGAACCACAGGTCGATACGGTCCCGGACGAACAGCTTTCCCTCCTCAGGCAACTGCTCTTTGTACTTTTCCGGCCCGCCTTCGAGGATCTCTGCAATCTCCTCGCGCAGGGCCTCCTCGCGTTCGGTCGGGCCGAGGTCGTCCTCGACTGGGTCCGTGGATTCATCCTGCCGAGTGCCGTCGTACGTGGCACTGCTGACCGTTTCGCCGCCGTCGACAACGAGGGTAATGTCGTCCTCGAAGTGTGTCGCCAGCGCCTCGGCAATGGCCTGTGCTTCCGATTCGGTCGCGTCGTCTGAAATTTTGACTTGCATACTTATTCCTCCAGTACAACCAGGGTGTCACCCATGTCTACGGAATCGCCCTCTGCGACCGGGACAGATGCGACAGTGCCGCCCGCAGATGCCACCACGTCGTTTTCCATTTTCATCGCCTCCAGCACGCAGACGACATCGCCCGCAGCAATATCGTCACCGGGTGCAACTTTAGTCGAAAGAATAGTGCCCTGCATCTCGGCCGTAATCGCACCCGACGTGGTCACGTCCACCGTGCCGCCACCGGATGAGTTGCCGCCCGAAGTGCCACTGCCGGAGCCGCCACTGGCGTTGCCATCACGGGAGATGCGGGGCAGTCCGTCCGTAACGACGACATCGAAGCGCTTCCCATCGACTTCGACAGCGATTTGATCCGTCGACGCCGCCGAGGCGTCGCCACCGACCTCGTCAGTCCCCCATCGTGCAACAGCCGCGTCGAGGGCATCGTCGGCGAGTTCCTGGTCGAGGTATTTTGTTGTATGCGTCCCGGCGCGGAAGGTGTCGTCATCCAGCATCAACCGATGGAACGGGATGGTGGTATGGACCCCCTCGACAGTGAAATGGTCAAGAGCACGCTTTGACCGGTCCAGACAGTGCTCCCGGTCCTCGCCAGCGACGATGAGCTTCGCGATCATCGAGTCGTAGTCGCCCCCGATATCGTCGCCCTGGGAGACCGCGTGGTCGAGCCGGACACCGATACTGCTTGGCGGCGCGTACGTCGTTAGCGGCCCTGGCGTCGGCGCGAAGTCTTCCGCCGGATTCTCCGCGTTGATCCGGTACTCGACGGCGTGCCCGTCTATCGACACGTCGTCCTGTGTAAAGTCCAGTCGCTCGCCTGCAGCGACCCGGAGCTGCCAGCGAACGATATCGATCCCGGTCACTGCTTCAGTGACGGTGTGTTCGACCTGAATTCGGGTGTTCACCTCCATGAAATAGAATTCCCCGTCTTCGACGAGGAACTCCACGGTCCCGGCGTTCGTGTACCCGGCTTCACTGACACCGCGTCTGGCGGCCGCCCCGATCTCCGTACGCAGTTCGGCGTCAAGCGCTGGACTCGGGGCTTCCTCGATGACTTTCTGGTGGCGACGTTGCAGCGAGCAATCGCGCTCGCCGAGGTGGCGGACATTGCCGTGTTCGTCCGCAAGCACCTGCACTTCGACGTGCTTTGGGGCTTCGAGATACTTTTCGACGTACACCGAGTCATTGCCGAAATACGCTTCCCCCTCGCGTTTTGCGCTTTTGAGCGCCTCCGCAACTTCGGCCTCGCTCCGAACGATCTTCATGCCACGACCGCCACCGCCGCCTTCAGCCTTGATTGCGATGGGGTAGCCGTACTCTGCACCCAGTTCCCGCACTTCCGCTGGCTCGTCGACCAGATCCGTTGTGCCGGGGACGACTGGGACACCGGCGTCCTGCATCACTGTCCGGGCTTTCGTCTTTTCGCCCAGCGTCTCCATCGCGTCGCTTGGCGGACCGACCCACCTGATACCGTTGGTAGCCTCAACACGGCTAGCGAACTCGGCGTTTTCGGCGAGGAAGCCGTACCCGGGGTGGATTGCGTCGGCCCCGGCCCGCTCAGCGACATCAAGGATAGCGGTCTGGTCGAGGTACGACTCGCTTGCAGGTGCCGGGCCGACGTTGTATGCGTCGTCGGCGTACTCAACGTGGCCGGCGTTGCGGTCGGCGTCGCTGTAGACGGCGACCGTCTCGATACCCAGCTCTTCACACGCAGCCATCACACGAACCGCGATTTCGCCGCGGTTTGCGACAAGGACTTTCTCGAACATTAGTAGGATCTGGGGAAGCCGAGGTGCTGGCCGATATGGTTGTACGCCATCTGCTGGGAAACTGGGGCCAACCGTGTCAGGTTGATTTCACGCCACCAGCGCTCGACGTCATACTCCTTCGCGTAGCCCCAGCCACCAAACGCCTGCATCGACTGTTTGACCGCTTCGATACCAGCACTGACGGCCGTCGCCTTCGCGACGTTTGTCTCGTATCCACACTCTTCGCCCTGGTCGTAGAGCCATGACGCCTTCTCACGCATGAGTGCCGCCGTTTCCATACGGGCGTACGCCTTGGTGATCGGGAACGAGACCGCCTGATGGCTCCCGATAGGCGCATCGAACACCTCCCGGTCGCTGGCGTACTCGATAGCAGTGTCCGCGGCTAGTTTGCCGATACCGGTCCCGGCGGCGGCAAAGCCAATACGTTCCGGGTTCAGCATATCGACCAAGGTCCACCAGCCGTCGTCTTCCTCGCCCAGCAGGTTCTCCTCGGGGACCCGAACGTCCTCGATAAAGACTTCACAGGACTTCGAGTAGTTGATACCGTGTTTGGGAATCGGAGACACGTCGATGTTGGGGTCGTCCATGTCGACGATGAACAGGCTTATGCCGTCAGTCCCGCGCTCGACCTCGTCACGTGGGGTCGTGCGCGTGACGAGAATCATGTTGTCAGCCCGGTCGGCGAAGGTAATCCAGGCCTTGTTCCCGTTCAGCACGTACTCGTCGCCGTCTTTCTCGGCACGGGTCGCGACGTTCAGCGTGTTTGTCCCGGCTTCGGGCTCTGTGATACCGATAGAGAAGTTTCGCTTGCCGTTAGCGATGTCCGGCAGATAGGTCTGTTTCTGCGCTTCTGTCCCGTTCTCGCTGATACCGACAGCAGCCATGCCGGCGGTGAGCACCAGATACCACGTGCCCGCCATGCCACAGCCTTCGGCACAGAGTGTCTCCATGACCAGCCCCATCTCCTGTATGCCCATCCCGGCCCCTTCGTACTCCGGCGGGACCAGCAGGCCGTGGAAGCCGGCTGCAGCCAGTTCGTCCCAGAATTCCTGTCCGAACTCGCCTGCTTCTTCTTTTTCGCGCCAGTACTCCGGTCCGTACTCGGCCGCCACGTCCGCTGCGGTCGACCGAATTATCGAGCGTTCCTCTGTAGCTTCGAAATTCATTGTGGTTGTGTCTGCGTTGGCACTCGTACTGCTTGATACCCTGTGTCAGGATTCGACTTCAGCTTCTGCTTCGGCGTCGTCGTGGAGCTCGGTTCGGCGGATTTTTCCAGTCACGGTCTTGGGCAGTTCCTCGCGGAACTCGATTTCGCGCGGGTACTCGTGTGCGGAGAGCTCTTCTTTCACGTAGCTCTGGATGTCTTCTTTGAGTGGGTCGGACGGCTCCGCGTCCTCGCTCGGCACAACATAGGCCTTGACGATGTTGCCCCGCGCTTCGTGAGGTTTGGGAACGACGGCCGCCTCAGCGACCGCTTCGTGTTCGCCCAGCGAACTCTCGACCTCGAACGGCCCGATGCGGTAGCCTGAAGAGAGGATCACGTCGTCTGCCCGCCCTTCGAACCAGAAATACCCGTCCTCGTCCTTATGTGCCAGATCGCCCGAGAGATACCATTTCCCGTCAGGACCGTCGATGAACGCCCGCTGGGTTTTCTTGGGCTTGTTCCAGAACTCGGCGAAGAAACACGGATAGTCCCCTCGTTGCGCGATCTCGCCCGTTTCGCCGGGTTCCAGAACTTCACCGCTCTGTGGGTCGACGATGTCGGCCTCGATTCCGGGGAGTGGTTTCCCCATCGACCCGGGCCGGAGTTCCATCGTCGGATAGTTGTTGATAATCATGTTCCCAGTCTCGGTCTGCCCGTACGTATCGAGAATCGTGACACCGAGTTCGTCCTCTCCCCACTCAACGACCCCGGCGCTGAGTGGTTCGCCAATAGAGAGCGCATGCCGTAGATCAAGGTCGACATCGGCAAGCACGTCTTCGTTTTCCCGGAGCATCCGGTAGGCCGTCGGGACCGAGAACAGGACGCTGATCGGGTATTCATCCAGCAGGGCGGCCCACTCGTCGGTGTCGAACTCGCCCTCGTACGTGAACAGCGACGCACCCCAGAACCAGGCACCGAGTGTGTTGATTGCACCCGTCAGCCAGCCGAGGTCGCCAGTCGACCAGTACAGGTCGCCATCCTGAAGATCCACGGCGTATTTTTGTGTTGCCGCGACACCGGCGATCCAGCGCTGCTTGTGGAGGACGCCTTTGGCCAGCCCAGTGGTTCCTGAGGTGTAGTACAGCAGTGCGTCGTCTTCCCCGCTGGTCTCGGCAATCTCGTAGGCTGTGCTCGCGCCGTCGAGCGCAGTATTGAAGACCACGTCACCAGCGGGTGCGCCGCCGCCGCGGTCAACGGTAATCACGTGTTCGACCGCGGGCGCATCGTCCAGTGCGTCTTCGACCGTGTCTCGATTGTCAGTCGTGGTGACGACGACCTTCGCGTCGCAGTCGTCCAGACGGTACGAGATGCCATCGGGCCCGAACCGCTCGTTGACGCTTCCCCAGACCGCACCGTGTTTGAGCGTTCCGACCAGCGCCACGTAGTGCTCGGGGATTCGAGGCATATACGAGAAAACCCGGTCGCCCTGCGCAACCCCGAGGTCGTCAAGGACGTTGGCAAACTGGCTTGAGCGGTCAGCAAGCTCCCAGAACGTCATCTTCGACAGCTCTCCGTCGGTCCCGACCTGATAGAGTGCGACCTGTCCACGGTCGGTCGCGTGTCGGTCGGCAACTTCGTGCCCGATGTTCAGGTCGTTCGGTGCATCCCAGTCCGCGTCCGCGTAAATATCGTCCCAGGAGAATTCTTGCCGTGCTGTGTCGTAGTCCGGGAGGTTATGGCTGGTCACCATACACCGCTCGGAATACCGGTTTCCGGTATAACTGTACCGGTTACTTTCCACGCAAAATATATTGTACCAATTACTATTTGGCTTCTTTCGTAGGTAGTATTTGTACTACGTATAGCGTAAACAGATGCGTTTACGACATCCTTGAATATATACACACTCGGGAGACATATTCAGCGAGACGCGCCGCTTTCATTCGTGTCTTCGAGACCGGTGTCGGATTCGTCCCACAGAGCACGCGCCACGTCGCGGACGTTGCCCGGGAAGGAGTTCTGGAACGTGACCCGTGGCGCGATGTACGTTTCCTTCCAGCGCGGGTCCCATGCCGCATTCACGTACAGACGCGAACCGGTTTCATTGTCCGTTCGGTAGTGCGGCCGTGTCGCCGCCGGTGCGTCCGGTTCGCTGAACGTCCAGTCGCGAGCCGGGTGAGATTTCAGCCAGACGTCAGCCAGAACGCGGCCGAAATCCTGTGGCGGCACGTCTTCGTCGACGATAACCACTGTGTCGAAAAGCGACGAGAACGAAAAGAGGATATTCGCGAGTTGCCACTCGAAGCCGCCATACAACACGTCACTGGCCACGAAACAGATACCAAGCTCGGCCTCTGCTGGTAACATGACCCATTCGACTGGTGAGATACCCCAGTAGTTGTTGACCCGGTGATAGAGCGTTGCGGCGGTCGCAAGCCCCGTAAGCTGGATATCATCCGCGAGTGGGCGGCCGACCGGGGAGATGGGGATGACTGGGGTGTCAGTAGCGCGGACGCTCTCAACCGACAGTGAGAGCGGCCCGCTCGCAACGACGTACTCCCAGCCTTCTCGACGGTCGGAGCGGAAGTCAGGTTGGCGGTCCACAACTGTCGTCTCGATAACAACCTCCGTCGCACTCGGGACGAGTCCGCCGTTGGTCGGGACGAGCGGAACGGTGCCAGTTACCCCACAGGACTGGATTGGCGTGGTCGTTTGCTCGGTGACAGCGAGCAGGTATGCGGTCGTAATCGCCGCCGGCGGCACGCCAAGCGCTATCGTCATCGTGGTCCCGTCAGCAACAAGCGACGACAGCGCGTCCGGGACGCGCACTCTGAGCGTGTCGCCGCCCACAACCGAGCCGTGAACCGGTGCCCAGTGTGTGCCGTCAGCGGTCGAGGCCGATGCGACACCAAGCGTCACTGCGGGCCACATATCGGTTTCGCCCTGTGGGAGCTGCAGGTCCTGTACGTCGATATCTGTCCCCGAGGCTGCCTGCCCCGCATATGTCGGCTCCGGATTCCCGCCGGTTGGGCCGAGAGTGCTGATTGTCTCCAGCAGATCAACAAGCGTGGCGTCCGGCTCAACTCCAAGGCCGAGCGCCAGTCGCGACCACGGCCGGGCCTCGCGGTGCTGTGTCTGGTCCGGACCGCTGAACACACCGCTAACTAGATCTATGCCTGTGGGTCGCTGGAACCGAAGCGCCGGCCCACTCGCACGGAGCGCCTCTGCCGCAAGCACGTCAACCGGGACCTCGAATGGGCCGTCGAGTCGGACGAGGTCGTCGTCGCCGGCCAGTCCACGGACGTACTGCGTGAACGGTATCACTGTGATTTGCCCTCCCGCTCGTCGAGCCGGTCGAACCGCGCAGCGTCTAGTCCCGCTTCGACCAGCCGCTCTTGGGCTCGCTTCCGTGTTTCTGCGGTCGCCGTCGTGTCTGTCGCGTCACCGTCAGTCGTTGCGTCGATGTAGGCTTTAGCCGTCTTCGCCTTCGAAGTCCCCACATCCGCACTGCCCTTCTCGTCGGGCGTCTGGTAGATGTTGAGCGGGACTTTCGGCATCCGCTCGACGCCGAACTGGTGGAAGTCGGCGTCCGGATCAGCCTCAAGTGCGATGGCCGTCAACACTGCCCGCGGGTCAAGCGGGTCGACAGCAGCGTCGACAAATACGAAGAAGTCGATGTGGAGCATCCCCCACGTCGTGAAGATAAAGTTCGCCAGTTCGTGGAGATACCCCGGATACGGTCGGTCAGTCGCGATGACCCAGACGGTGCGGGAGGTAAAGCGCCACGGGACCGCCATCGCAACGTCAAATCCGGCGGCTCGGAGTCCAACGGTCGCGTCGGGGCCGGCTGCGACGAGTCGGAGCGTACTCGTCGAGTTCTGTCCGTATCCGACACCGCTCCCCTCGACGCAAAACGGTAGCCGCGGTTCGTGGCGGTGGGTGATCGCATCGACCTCGAACACCGGCATGGAGCGCCGCGGGCCGTTCATGTAGCCGAAGTAGTCTCCGAACGGTCCCTCATCAAGCCGGTCGTCGGGTCGAACGTGCCCTTCGAGAACTAGCTCGGCCGTCGCCGGAACGTACAGGTCATTGGTTTCGCACTGGACGAGGTCTACAGGCGCATTTTTCAGGCCGCCCGCGAAGGCCGCTTCGCTCCGCCCTGTCGGGATCCACATATCTGCAGTACTCTCGACAGTGGGTTCTGCACCGATAACGACCGCGACTGGCATCGGTTCGCCCCGCGGCTCGTAGTCGTAGTAGTAGCGGTTGGGAACCTGCTCACCGGCCAGTAACAGCAGACTGGCCTGGGAGCTGTCGTGGATCATCATTCGATGGCTCGACCAGGTCCCCCACTCTGTGTCGGGGTCCGGTGCGACGATGGTGTGGTGGTTAGAATACCGCCCGCCGTCGCCCTCGTGGATATATGGCCACGGGAACGACAGGAGGTCGACCTCGGTTCCCGTCCGCACTGTTTCCTTACAGGGGGCCCTGTGACTCGCAACGGTTCGAGGCGCTTTCGTCCTGTTGAGGCGGGCAATCACTCGGTCGTAGTACGTACAGCCTGAAAGGCCACTTGGGAAGCCCAGCGCTTGAGCGAAGTGATCCCAGGGGCGTGTCTGAGGGCCGCGGTACGGGTCGCCAACCAGTTTCGACTCCGTTTCTATCCCTGCGATGGACTCGAACACCGGGACCGGTCTGTCACGGATGTTGGCAAGCATCGTCGCTGCACTTGCTTCGAGGTCCCACGACACCGGTTGGTCGAAGGACCGAAGCCAGCCGGTCGTGTCGAGCAAATCGAGGTACTCGCGGAGCGAATTGACTGCCATCTGTCACTCCTGTTTTCCGAGCACGCGCCTGAGTGGGTCGTCATCGGGTTCGCGGCGGACCTCCGCGTAGGCGTCCAGCAGGGCCGGTCGCTCTGTGGCGAGGTGGTCGAACGCGACCTCACGAAGCGCATCGGCCGTTGATTCGTACTCGCCAGTCTCGACGAGATACTGCAAGAGTACCTTCAGATCGTCGGACCGGGTGTTGAGGATATTCGACGCCGTCTCCTGTTCGGCCGCCAGATGGGCTACGAGCTCGTGATCGATACCGGTCGCATCGGTCTCATCAAGTAGTTCGACGTATCTGGTCTCGCTGACGCTCTCGTGTGGCCCGGCAACGATTGTAAGCGGTTCCGGGTCAGTGAGCTCAGCAGGGTCCTTGGCAATCCGGACGCGTGCCTCGAAAATGCGTTTCGTCTGCGCGTCCGTGATCTGTAGTGTGGTTTCTGCCTGTGCTTCCTCAGGGAGATGGTCTGTTGACGTGATGTAGTGGCTCGACATTACCTGCCCTCAGTTGGTCTGCTGATGTTCTTAGCAACCTCTTGTTCCAATGGCATATATGTACCGTCGTCGCGTCACTATCGCACCGGTTCGTACGTCACCGTCACAATCTGATCGAAGTGGCAACGGTAGATTGTGATCCCGGCATCTGTAGTTGGAGATGCTCCACACACCCACCCCACTGCTTCCGCTGTTAGGAAATAAATAGACGGCACCACCCCCGTGGGAGGAGGTGATTTGCTATTTTGTGGTAATGTAGTAATGTTATTGTTTTTTAGCGATATACTTGAAGTTATTTATTACCACTAGAAAATTTGAGGTTGCAGTTCGAATGGGCCACCGCAGGCTGTCAGGTCTAACAGCGGAAGCAGTGGAGTGGGAGTCCCTGTGTACTCCGTCTCGTACAGCAGTATCTTATACAGGCATCGGTTTACCCCCAGAACGATTTCGGTACTCTCTCGTAGATTGCCCCTGACCTGCCAGTAGGTCAATGCAGGCGACAAAGGCGATTGTGAGGGATGGTCTCTCTGACAGAGACCATCCCGTGTCGTCTGCTTTGGGGAGTGCAGTCGCGTGACTTCCTCAGATGACAGCGTTGAGGTTTCGCGTGAGGAACTTCTTGCGCTCAAAAATCGTGTTGAGAAGCTTGAACAGGAGAATCAACACCTCCGCGAAGAGAACAAGCGGCTCAGAGCCAAACTTCGCTGGCACGAAGGACCGCACACCCCCTCCAGTCAGAAACAATCTGACTCTGAGGAGTCGTCCTCGTCTTCATCCGACGAGGACGACGAAGAACCTCGTACTGACGGCGGGACACCGGGTCGAAAATCCGGCCATAATCCCGAGTGGCGGTCTGCACCCGATCCAGATGAGGAGGTCGAAGTCACGTGTGACTGTTGCCCTGACTGTGGTGAGCAGTTCGATGAGTCGGAGGGCATCAGCCCGCGACTCGTCGAAGAGATTCCTGATCCGCAGCCTGTGGAAGCTACCCAGTACAACCGCCATTACTACGAGTGCGACTCGTGCGGAACCGAGACGGTGGCATCACACCCCGACTGCCCCGATGAGGGGCAGTTCGGGGTGAACGTCATCGCGCAGGCGGCTCTTTCCCGGTACGATCACCGGCTTCCCTACCGAAAGATCGCTGATCGTTTCAACCAACTCCACGGATTGGACCTTTCGGGCGCGTCCGCGTGGCATGCGACCGAGCGCGCAGCGCGCGCCGGTCGCTCGGAGTACGAGCAGATACGTAGACAGATTCAACAGGCCGACGTGGTCAACGTTGATGAAACGGGAATCAAGCGCGACGGAGACCAAGCGTGGCTCTGGACGTTCCGAACGGACAAGCACACGCTGTACGCCGTCCGGGAAAGTCGTGGCCACGATGTTCCTGCGGAAGTCCTCGGGGAGGACTTCGCAGGAACGATTATCTGTGACGGGTGGACAGCGTACCCAGCTTTCAGCAAGAAACTCCAGCGGTGTTGGGCGCACATTCTCCGGGAGGCCGAGGATGCTGCCGAACAGCAGGAAGAAGGCGAACCGATCTACCGAGCGCTCACACAGTTGTATGCCGCTCTCCAGACTCAGCTGGAGAGCGACTTGACACTGCGCGAGCGGGCAGAATTACAGCGTGTCGCGCGGAGAGAACTCGAATCGTTGATTGAGCGGTCGGTCCCCGACGGACCAGTGGCAACACTACTCGGGAAGATCGAAGGAGGCCTCGACCACTGGCTCACCTTCGTCGGTGAGCCAGCGGTCTCGCCGACGAACAACGCTGCGGAAAACGCGCTACGTGAACCAGTCGTTCTTCGGAAAATCATCGGGACACTCCGGAACGACCGCGGAATGTTCGTCCACGAAACCCTCTTCTCCCTGCTGGCAACGTGGAGCCAGCAGGGACGCAATCCCTATGAGGAACTCAAGCGAGTCGTTCGGGACAACGAGATGATCTCACGAGCTCGCGCTGTACCGGTCGTTGAATCCACAGGGTAAACACATACGCTAAATCAAAGGAGTTGAAGCGGGATGATTCGGTTGCCTATGACACAAATCTCCCGCTTCACTGGTGAGATTGTGCCGATTGCTCAAGTTGTTACCGGTGATGGAGACGAATCCGCCGCCCCGGAAGGCGGCGGCGGATTCGCCGACTATGCCATCGTTTCCCTGCATTGTCTGCGGATCTATCTTGATACATCCTACCGGATGACGATTGACCTGCTCAAAGAGATGCCACAAATAATCGGGGAGATCGGCCTCAGCGCGGCCGATCTCCCCTCTCCATCTACGTTGTGTAAAGCGTTCGACCGAATCGAAATGAGCGTCTGCCGAGTGTTGCTGCGCCAGTCGGCGCAGCTGCACGACCCATCGAAACACGCTGCTATCGACGCTACATTCTACGAACGCTCAGCAGCGAGCCGTCACTACTGCCAGCGCATAAGCTACCGCGTCCAGAAGCTGAAAGTCACGAAACTCGTCGATACAGAGACCCAAGCAATCCTTGACGTACACTGCTCAACGACTCGGGAAGGAAGCGACGCAGACCTCGCTGAGCAGATCGTCCGCCGGAACGCGGGCGATCTGCGGTCTCTAGCGGCCGATAAAGGCTACGACAAGCAAGCGCTCCGTAAAGCACTGCGTGAACTCGGCATCAGACCGCTCATCAAGCACCGCATCTTCGCTCCCTACGACCACGCTCACAACGCCAGAATCGACAAACAACGCTACAATCAGCGCTCTATGACTGAGACCGTTAATTCGGCCGTGAAGCGCTCGCTCGGCTTCGCCGTGCGAGCGCGTTCCTGGTTTCGTGAGTTCCGAGAAATCGCCCTGATGTGTGTCGTCTATAACATCAAACGTGCCGTCAAACAGTGAATTCCACCGCCTTATGGCGATTCAACACAGCCTCGCAAACCTATACATATGTACAGGGATGGTAACAATTGAGTGCATATAAAATACTGAGGGTGTCATAGAACAGTTAACACACCAAAGAGCAGGGTGAATGCTGAGGTGGTATGGACTCAACGACCCTGCAAAATGATCCTTCGGTCGAGTCGTTCTTCAATGTCGTGGAGACAGAGACGCTTGCGTTGTTCGAGCACCTCTCCTTCGAGTTTCTCGAAGAGTTCGACGTGTTCGCCCCGACGGAGACGGGGCGAACACGAGAGCACGAGCCTCCAGAAATGATGCGTGGCTTCCTCCACTGCTATTACAAAGACATATACGGGATTCGTCCTGTTGCAAGAGAGCTGCACAACACGGTTGTCTGGCTTGGCTGTGGCTTTGATTCACCGCCGTCCAGAGATGCGGTTGATCGCTTTCTCACCGACCTCGAACATGTCGTCGACGACGTATTCGACCGGTTCGTCGAGCAGGCCGCCCGCCGCGGCCTGCTCGACTTGACCTACTGTATCGATTCAACCGACGTGAGGGCGATGCCCGCCGATCAAGACGCGTCGAAATGCTATGATCCAACCGACGACGAGTACTACTACGGCTACGGCTGCACGATCGTCTCGACCGGACAAAAGATCCCGATTGCGGCGGAGTTCACAGAGAGTAAGCAAGCGCCAGAAGAGACGGCGATGCGCGTCACACGTGACGCGCTCGCCGTCGCCACACCGATCTGGATGGTTGGTGACAGCGCCTACGACACACTCGACTGGCACGACCACCTGCTGGCTGCAGGGGTCGTGCCAGTCGCCCCGTACAACGCGCGAAACACCGACGACCCGAAAGACATCGAGTACAGGGTCGAAGACCGTATCGAACAACACGGCGAGGACGTTCAGCTGAAGCAGTCCACGTTGGATGAGACGTACAACCGACGTACGGGAGTCGAACGAACTAACGACTCAGTGAAGGACTGCGGCCTCGGGCGAACGCACGCCCGAGGCCGCGTTCACGCACGAGCACAAGTGTTCCTCGCTCTGTGCCTTCGTCTCGTCGTCGCAATCACCAACTACGAACGCGGAGACAATCCGGGAAGCACGATCATCACGGTGTGAGAAGAGTTCTATGACACCCTCAATACTGTTTAATGGGTTGATCGCATCGAAGCTTCGAATAATGCTCGCCGGTGCGTCGGTGTGACCCTCAGTGAGGTTTGTTGGGTGGCAGTCCGAAGATGCCATGGAACAGTCAGTATGGGTTTCTGAGAATCATCAACCCGAGTTCAACGATGAGGTTCGTCGAGGCGAACATGAACGCGAGGAAGTTCACCACGGGCGTAGGCGGTGGGTTCCTGTGGATGACGCTCTGGACGGTGGTCCTGATTAGTATCCCGCTCGGCCTCGGGTACCTGTTTCTCACCCAGCGTGACTCCGGTGGTGGCACGACCGACGACGCACTGACCGTCCTGCGGCGTCGCTACGCCAGCGGTGAAATCGACGAGGAGGAATTCGACGCGCGCCGTCGGAAACTGCAACGCGGTGAATGAGTGGTGGCCGACTCGCACGACTCAGGTGACGTGAGCCATCGTGAACACAGTCACGATGAGGGCCACACCCACCACGAGGAGCACAGCAGCCACGACGGTCACGGCGACCATGGCGGTGGCCACAAGCGCGGCGGGATGCACGCCGGTCACGAACAGATGTTCTGGCGGCGCTTCCGAAAAGTCGATGAGACACACTCACTCGTCGGAGTTCCACTCGCCACCGACTCTGTCGACGCCCATCATCGCCGATCCGGGATGTTCGGTGAATACGACTTTCATGTTTTCGTCGGGAATATCGAGTTCTTCCGCCGCATACTCCATCGTGGCGAGGGCGAACGCGCGTTTCCGGTCGATGGACCTCCCGCGACGGATTTCAGCGTCGAGGAACAGCAGCGGTCCATCGACGGCCCGTCCGAGATGCATCTCCGCCGGGTCGCGCTCTCGGATTGTGACCGCGATGTGGCCGGCAGTCGTCGCCATTTCGGTCGTGTAGAATTCTGTTACGCGTTCGGCTAGCGAGGTTTTCGCAGCATCCGATAGCGTCGGTGCGATGTCAAACTGTAGCAGTGGCATGGGGGCAGTCATCCCGAAAGCGACTTTTATTTTGTCCGTCCAGCCAACCACCCTAGTCAGTGGCATGACTATCGACCTCCCTCAGTCGAAGGGCGTGTTTCGGCTGCCTATCCCGTGGCCCATCTAACCAGCATCATTTAAATTGTGGGTGGTCATACTGAGGGCAGGTTGAACACATTGCACATCTGCCTCGAATCCCGGCCGAGGTCCGGTGAGTGTTCTAGGGAATACGGGCAACACGGTGGTGTTGAATTTGGTGACTGACAACTCCGAGACTGTCGAATACGCCGATGTGGACGATATTTCACCGATGGCGTGGCGACTCCTCCGGGTCGCGGCCGGATACGAGCAACGGGGCGTCGAGCGAGAAGTCGACGACCTCATGCAGGCACACCTCTCAATGCTTGAAAACGGAACTCGCGGCCTATCAGACGCTCGTCGTCAGGTCCTGTTCGACCTGTATGCGGTCGACCTCAGTCCGGACCAGATCAACGCGATAGTCACCAACTTCTAAAACGTCATTATACATCACCCAAGATTTAAGACCGGTGGCTGGGGAGTACCCTGTGTATCAATGATACACCGTACTCTGAGCGAGGTACAGACACGGCTGGTCAAGTTCGGGATTGTGTGTCTCGGGACGGTGCTCATCGCAGCCGCACCAACGCCGGCGGGGCTCTCGCTGGCCGGTCAGTACACGCTCGCGACGATGTTTTTCGCCGGGGCGCTGTGGGTAACGGGCACGCTCCCACTCGCGGTGACCGCGCTGTCGATTCCGGTGCTGCTCACTGCTACTGGGGTCTACGACGACATGGACACCGCGCTCGTCGGGTTCGCGGACCACCTCATCTTCCTGTTCATGGCGGGGTTCATGCTGGCAAACGCCCTCCAGAAGTACGACATCGACCGGCGTATCGCGCTGTACACGATGGCGAGGATGGGCAGTTCGCCCCGTCGCCTCATCGGCGCTGTCATGATATCCACTGCGGGACTGTCGATGTGGGTCTCGAACACGGCGACGGCAGCCATGATGACACCGATTGCGGTCGGTGTCCTCTCTCAGGTGCTCAGCAGCGAGGGCGTCGCGGCGGTCGGTGAGTCTACCCCAGAAGGGGCTGCTTCGGGAACGGCCACGGACGGTGGCATCGGCACCGCGGACGAGTTTACCAACATGCAGATTGGGATGTTGCTCGGGACGGCCTATGCCGCCAGTATCGGCGGTGTTGGGACGATAATTGGTACTCCACCGAACGCCGTGCTCGTCGGGCAACTCAACGCTATCCTTGGGTACGAAATCGGATTCGTCGACTGGCTACTCATCGGGCTGCCCGTCGTCTTCATCACGCTCCCTCTCGTCTGGTATCTCCTTACATACGTCCTGTACCCGCCCCAGATCAACAACGTCGACGAGGCACAGGCACAGGCACAGGCGTACCTCGACGACGAGGACAGTCTCGACCCGCGGGGGCGACGTGTCGCGATTATCTTCGGGGCCACGGCCGGGCTCTGGGTGCTCGGTGGCCTCGGCACGTTCCTGGCCCCGTATCTGCCGGCCGTGTGGCTGACCACGCTCTTTGGTGGCAGCGGGATGACGATCTTCGGACTTGAGGGCCACCAGGGACTCCTCTACTACGTGATGGTCGGTGTGATGGCCATCCCCGCGCTCGTGCTGGCCGACACGATGGAGTGGGACGAACTCGTCGACATCGACTGGGGAACGCTCCTGCTGTTCGGCGGCGGTATCTCGCTCGCCGACGCGCTCGCGAACACCGGAACGACCGAGTGGATAGCGAACACGGTGTTCGGCGGGCTCACCGGGATGCCGGTCGTGCTCATCATCGCCGCGGTCGTGCTCGTCGTCGTGTTCCTGACCGAGATGACCTCAAACACTGCGACGACGACCATTCTTGTCCCGATACTCATCGGTCTGGGCAGTGTCTTCGCGGCCACGCTCGGGCTGACGGATTTCAAGACGGCGATCTTCCTCTCGGTCTCTGGGGCGATCGCGGCCAGTTTCGCGTTCGCGCTCCCCGTGGCGACGCCGCCGAACGCCATCGTCTACGGGAGCGGATACATTAAGCAGAGCCATATGCTGCGAACCGGCGTTATCCTCAACATCGTCATGACTGCAGTGCTGACGGGGCTCATCTGGCTGCTGTTCACCTTCGTCTGGCCGCATCTCCTCTGGTGACACAGCGAGACTGGAGTGTCGACCCCTCTCTCTGGACAGGAATCAGCACCGAACGATATCCCTCGTCTTCCTGTGGCAACTCGCCGCGAGCATCTGTTACTACGCCGTGTTCGCAGCCACGCCGTTTCTCCGGGACGAGTTCGGGCTGACCGGAACGAAAGCCGGACTCGTGGTGACGGTACTGACGCTCGGCTACGCGGTGTTTTTACTGCCACTGGGTGCGGTCACGGACCGGTACGGCGAACACAGAACCCTCTCGATGGGCCTCGTCGGCCTCGCCGGGGGCGCGCTGCTCGTCCCGGTCGCGGACACGTACGGACTGTTGCTGTGCAGTGTCTTCGTCCTCGGTGCGGTGTATGGCACGGCGATACTGGGCACGAACAAGGCGATATTTGGAAACGTCCCGTCCGGGCGGCAAAACCTCGCTGGCGTCGCCGTCGCCGACGCTCAACAACGGGATAGTGGGCAATAGAATCCGGGGCGGCTCGGATAACTCTGGGTTCCCGAAGTCGGTTCGGATGATTCCCCAGTATGTGGGTCCGCCACGGGGAGCGCCTGTGTGCCAGTACCGGAACGTTTACAGCTGGACCGGTGTATCATTGATACATGGCACTGGAAACGGTACTGGTCGCTGGTAGGCCCGGTGACGAGGGTAACGGGCAGCAACTCGCATCGACGGCGATCGACATAGCGAAGCCGGCGGATGCCCGAGTGGTCGTCGGCCAAATATTCACTGATGAGGAATACGAAACTAGCAAAACAAGTCTGGGTTTCGACGACGCCTCTGAGGTGTCGCCCGGACAGATAGCGGCCCAACACGGGCTCTTCAAGTCAATCGTCTCACAGCTCGACTCCGCAGAAGTCGAGTACGAACTGCGCACTGCAACTGGGCCACACGCGAACAGCATCATGGACCTAGCTGCCGACGTAGATCTCATCATTGTCGGTGGAGCGAACCGCTCACCGACGGGGAAAGCCGTCTTCGGCTCCACCACGCAAGATGTCCTCGTTCAGGCCCCCTGTCCCGTGGTGTTCGTCCGTCGAGAGTGACTGGTGTGAAACTGTGGCGCACAGCTTCGATGCCACCTGAGGACTTGGCGGCGTGGCTTGAAGGCCTAATCTGGCGGTTCAATCCCGGTGCGTCCGAAATAACTGCCGTTATTTCAGAGACACAGCGTGAGTCCGGATTCTGCGGACTCTCTTGCAAGCCGCTTCGCAGAGTTGAACGGTGCAAATTGGAGCGGTTTCCTGAAGTCCGGTGAAGTCTGGCCTCGTGGCTTCATCTATGAGTGAGACCGTGCAGAGAAGACTACTCCTTCGCTTGATTGGAACCCTGTTTGAAGCTCTCGATAACAACTGCGATTTTGTCCGTCGATGGAACGTCTCGGACGCTGTACTCGTGTGGGTGGTGCTGGTCATGTGGATATTCATCCGGTTGCGGGATATCGTATGTTTTGGTGCCTTGGAAACCGCTCAAGAACTCTCGGGTGAGCATCGGTTCTACGAACGCCAGCTGTGACCCCTCTTTGTCCCCGATGAATCCCTGAATGAGTGTGTTGTCAAAGTTCGTGGGGTCACCCTGCTCGTCGGGACCGTTTGGGAGCTCAGGAGCGTCTGTCGGCGCTGCGTGTTCACCCATGTCTGTAATATACCGCTCATCAGCGACGGGCGGCGGTGGTCGCATGTACCCCTCTGGAAGTTGAGCGAAGTCGAAGTTAGTCTCGATTCCGTCCGATGTTTTGGCATCGTATGGTGGAACCTGCGGACCCGCAATGTTGTCCACCGTTGCCGGGTCAAGCATGTGGAAGTGGATATCGAAATGGGGCTTCTCCCACGCTCCTTTGCCACCAAAATGGCCGTCTGGATTCCAGTTGAGTCCCAAGAAAGTAAATGGCGTATTAGCCGCGTCCGGGAACGGCACAAAGAACTGCAGCGACTGTTTGAAGTGGATCGTTGCTGCCTGTCCGCCAATCCGATACTTATCAGTCTCTGCCCGATTGTCTGATTCAGTTATATCCGTCTCGTCTGGAAGCCCTTCGAGTGCGGCGTGATCGAACTCAATTCCGTGATACTTCGCCTCTCCTGACGGTGTTTCACTCGTAAAGGTTCGGACTCGCCCGTTTCCGAGGGTAACGCTTCGTCCATACTCAGTGATTCCACTTGGCGGAAAGCCCTCCAAGCTATCGGTGCTATTTCCAGTACCCTTCGCGTCGGACTGCTCATCGTTGGCAGTTGCTATAGGTAGACCGACTCCGGCTAATATCGCACTTCCTGCAAGGGTCGACTGAAGCAGTGTTCGCCGACTTAGTGCGACCGTCGAATGGTCTGGCGACTGACCTGCTTCCTGTGTCTGATCGGAATCTTCCACCATACTAAAAAATATACTTCCATTTACACTTTAAGCTGTGCGCGGCTGGAATAGAACCGCACACCTCCAACGAGTTCGCCGCGCTGTCAACCTAAAACAACCTCCTGCGTTGGAGTCAGCAAAATCTGACACTGAACTGCTGGCCACGGTACTCAGATTGGCGCGGCGATTGTGCTGTGCTTTGTCGCCGGAAGAAACCCAGTGGCGTGGGTTTACTTGCCACCGTGAGGCTGGTCTTGGAAACCCCTCACCCAGCGGGGGTCACAAAATTGCTTCTCACACTGCCGTCAGACTGCCATCGTGACAGTTCCATGCCCTTGCAAGGACAGCCTGAGCTGGTCCGTTGACGCTACTTCCTATATGACCCCGGTTAGATGACGAACGTAACCTGACGGAACCACCATGGCTTAAGTACACAACTGCACTACAGAAGAGGCGAATGGGCTCGGGGCCGGAGTTGACGCAGACATCGCTGGAGACACTTCAGGAAGCACTCCAAACGGAGCGAATTACCTACGTTGATACGCTGAATGAAGATATCGGCGCAGTTGTTGAGAGTGCAGACCAGCTTGCCTTCGATTACGTCGTCGGTGATGTCTCTGACTATGGCGTGTCCTCGAATGACCATGTCCATCTTGATCTGGTCCATGAGGGCTCGACGATTCACTGCGTACTCTTCGGATACAAGCGGTCAGCTATCGACGCTACGATCGAGGATGGGATGCAGGTGGCCGTGAAAGGCTCACTGTCGTACTACGAAGACGGGGGCAACGTGTCCGTCATCGTCGAAGACATCGTTGAGGTCGGTGAAGGCACGTACCAGCGGATATACGAGCAAAATCGGCAACTGCTGGACTCGGATGGGTTGCTTGATCCGGAGCACAAACAGGCGCTTCCAGACTTCCCAGAACGAATCGGGATCGCCACCAGTGCAACAAGCGATGCCCGAATGGATGCAATTACCAGCATTCACGAGCGATATCCTGACGTTGATATCGTCATCCAGAACACGAGTGTTCAGGGCGACGATGCAATGATGTCGATCATGGGTGCGATCAGTGAACTCGATGACGACCCGCGGGTCGACGTTATCGTTCTCACTCGCGGCGGCGGTTCTGACAAGCATCTCCGGGTGTTCAACGAAACACCGCTCTGCCGTGTCATCCACAAAACCGAGACGCCAGTCGTGGTTGGAGTCGGCCACGAGAACGACCGAACACTGGCCGATGAAGTGGCCGACAGGCGGGTGATGACACCGACCGAGGTGGGCAACATCGTTCCAGAGCGGCCCACGCTGGAGGCGGAACTGGAAACACTCGAAGAACGTCTCAACACAGCCTACACAGAGACTGCCGAGACGACGCTGGAAACGATGGATGACCGACTCACACGGGCCTACAGACGAACAGTTGAGTCGGATCTGTCTGCGTTCGAAGCTGAGTTGGACCGCACATACGACACCCACGTTCGAGATGAACTGACTGATCTTGTGAACCGGCTAGAGCAAGCACGGACCCAGTATGACCAGCAGCGAAAACGTGAACAAGAGGTCGCTGCCCATCGCCGCCAGCGTCGACGGCTGCTGCTCATCTTGGTAGCGCTGGGCTTGCTTGTTGTGGCCTTGCTCCTGTACATCCTGCTTCCACTATGAAAGACGAGACAATCGCCGACAAGACCGACCGACTTGAACAGATTATTGAACAACTCGAAAACGGAGACGTCGCGCTGGAACGAGCGAACGAACTCCATGCTGAGGGCACGGAACTGATTGCTGAGTTGGAATCCGAGCTAGCTGTTGGGGATGGCGAGGTTATTGATCGCTGAAGTCCGGTTAAAACTGTTTTGAGCTATAGTAGCTCTCCTCACAGAACGTCCCGTATTTCGATTTCTGTGGTGGCTCTTGCGATGGCTGCACCCTCGCCGTCAACGTTTATCTCAGAAAGTTAAGACCCAATGGACGGCTAGGCAGCGGATTTAGATTAGCTAACCAACAGCCAGAACAGTTCTCATTCTCTGTTGGTTAGCGTGTTCAGAGTACTGGAAGAGTCCGGGTACGCTTACGAAGTCTCAGTCGATCACATCGGGTTAGAGGAAGCGTCTACTTGGGAAGAGTGTGGAAGCCACCCAAGCAGACAGCGAGATAGAAGAAGAGCACCTGCTTAATTTTGTCGTCAATAGTCTTGACGAGGAACTTTCATTAGATCTCGGCGAGAATGTCAAGGTCACGGCAGAGACGCTCTATGAGGTCCTCGCCGGCGCCAGCGCCGGCGGGACCTCGATCAATCACGTCTGCGAAACGACTGACGACTCACCACACGCTAATACCGTCCGTGGACATCTCAGCGATCAGTTTGAACTGGATTCGGTTGAATCGGTTGGAGACACGCTGCTTCAACGAGATACGCTTGAGACACTTCCAGATCGACCGGTGGAGGTCTGCGCAGACCTCCACCTCGATCCCTACTACGGTGATGAGGACGAAACCGAGGCTCTGTACTCCTCACAGGCCAAGCGTGGAACAACGACGTTTCACGCCTATGCAACGCTCTACGTGCGCGTACGCAACAAGCGATACACGCTGGCGGTTCGCCAGCTCGTTGCTGGCGAAACCACCAGCGATGTCCTCGGTGAGTTTCTTGAACTCCTTGACGGCCTTGACCTCGGCGTCAAGGCCGTCTACCTTGATCGAGGTTTCTACAACAGCACCTGTCTCAAGCTGCTGTACGCGCACAATTACGCCTATGTGATGCCGATCGTCAAGTGGGGTGAGACGATTCAAAACAAACTCAGCAAAGGCTGGAGCCGCGAGATCGAACACGATCTCGCTGGCGAGGTGGAGTTCCCTGTGTTCATCGACTGCGTGTACCAGCAGGGACGGTACGACGAACACGGGGTGGCGCGTCACGGCTACGCCGCTGACGCGCCCTTTATCGACACGCCACGAGATGCACGAGATCACTACAGCAAGCGCTTCGGCATCGAATCAAGCTACCGATTAGCCAAGCAGAGCCTCGCTTTCACTAGTTCTCAGGATGCTGGACTACGGTTGGTAATGTTTGTAGTGAGCCTACTGCTTCAGAACAGCTGGCGATATCTCCACTGGAGGTACGTGGCGGCGCCCCGCCGTGGGGGGCGCCGCCTCTTGCAGTGGTCGTTCACGGAGTTTTGCGAAATGACGCTTCGCGCAGCTTGGACAGCACTTGGTGTCCGCAGGTCTGTTCCAGCGAATCAACCACTTGACGGCCGGTTCTTCCGGTAGCTGTCCATCGGGCCGGACGGCGGTCGTCAGTGGTGACACTGTCGCGTCGGCGGCAGTCCGCCGCCGACAGCGACGGTCCATCCCGAAAATCATGCTCACCAGCGGTTCGAAGATGCTCCACAGCTAGTTCGGTTTAGTTCACCGTAATCAAACGGGGTTACGCGGCTGTCGATGTGATCGACTGAGCGTGTGCTCCATAGAGTCGTTCCCGACGAAACGCGGCACAGCACGGTTCACCGAGGATTACGTGTACTTCGAGGAGTCGTTTTGGGGGTACATTAAGTCACTCTACCGAGACTACTGGCAGCGCGGAACGTGGTGGTCCAGCAGTGCCCTTGTCGGCTATTTGTTTGCGTTTCCAATCGGCATCTGGTGGGTAGTCAGCGCGGTCCGCGGTGGCAGCTTCCTCCACATCGCCGTCGTTGGCGGGTTGATCCTCGTACTCTGGGCGGTGAATTACGCATGTGGGTTCCGATCACCAGACCGAATTCGACTTGCTACTATTGAGCAGGTCTCTGCAACAGATGGCATGATGGGACTGACACGTTCTCGACTCGTCATTAGGTACACTGACGGGGGAACAACCTGTAAACGCCGCGTGAACCTCCCGTCACTTTACACGAGCGGTGGAGAGACAGTATACGAACGGGCACAGGAAGCGTTTGCCGAGCGCGGATTCTGAAAGGCGCCTTTTATTTCGAGAGGACATCCCTTGAGCGAAGGGCGGTAATGCTGAATATGCGCGTCGTATCTTGCACGGCTATCAGAACATCTCTCTGAGTTGGTAGAACTCTCGGCGGTCAATTCGCAGGTCTACCTTGCGGCTGTTTCACTCGTCTCCACAGGTGAAGAAACTATATTCAGTGGCTGATATTATAGACCAAGACCCATTTTTTGATCCCCCGGTCGGGTGCGGGGCGGTCCAGTGAGGGCGTCCCGACAGTACCCATGGCATCGAAGACCACAAACGGCGAGCAGACCGGAGAACAGCACCCAGCATCTAGCGAAGCGCAGTTCCCAGGCCTCACACTCCACGCCGAGGGGACCGCAGATCGACTTCGGCGAGTCAATGAACCCGGGAAGGCCGATTGTCTCGAAACAGTCGAGGTCGAGCTAGCTGTCGAGTACGATATCGCCTCCTACGACGAGTGGCGCAATCTCGTCGACCCAGACTACGCCATACACGGACGGACCGTTGAGAAGGGCACGATCATCGACGACTTGCTCGACAGACTTGAAGACCACTACCGCCGGCAATCGTCCTCTAGGTATGAAGCCCCGGACTGGAATCTCACGGTGACCGGCTCGGCGACTGCGTGGCGACGACTCTTGATGGAATTTACCCAGATGCGAGGTTCAGATTCCGACCGTGCTGACAAAGGCACTCTTCGTCTCAAACGGTTGCTCGCCGCAGGCCTCGTAGACACAGGCGCAGCGCTGGCTGCCCTCGAACTCATCAATCAGTACGATCTGGACAGATCAACGGACACGTTCATCGCAGAAGTGACAGACAGCACGGACGGCGAGTAGTCAACCCGTCCTGTCTTGGTCTCTGTCGGTTTGTACTTCCCTCGGGGCTGGAGTTTAAATACGATGACGAACGCAACCAAGCGTGTGACTGACCGGAATCCTGAGTACGATCCCGCTGATATCCTCGGCGCAGCGAGTTCCGACCCTGAAACGAGGGGGAACGGACGGGAACGAGTCCTCGAATCCACCGGCTATCCCGACCGTACAGAGGATGAGACTCGTACCTGCAGAACCTGCGGACAGGATATCCCACGGGATGAACGCCAGTGTCCGTTCTGCGCTCAAACCGGCGTCTCAGAGATACCTTCCGACGATCAAGGTAGTAGTCCACTTGGGGAGTGGACGTTCGGTCGAGTAGTACTCGCGCTCGTCGAAGCGAACACTGACTTCCATGCACGAGCCCTCGGCGCTGCGGCCTTCTCCGTTTCCGACAGCATCGCGACCGGCGAGGATGTCTCCCATGGAACGGTGAAGTGTCGAGCAGCCTTCGGGACCGGGCCAGCCGCCACTCTCACCAAGGGCTGGCCCGACCTGCCGACCGAAGCCACGATCGACGAGGAATCCGGACAGGCGCTTCTAGAGACAGCCGACGAGCAGACCAACTGGGGCGGGAATGGGGACGACGTCAAGCCACGGATCTACCTCGAGGACGGGTCGCCAGTCACCGACCGCTCGGAGTTCCAGCAGCTCACGGATGAGTTCCGACAGGACGATGGGACGTACTGGCTTGTTCCCGGCGTTGTGAAGCGCCATCAGGCAAGAGCCGAACCGGAGATAATCGGCATCGGATTCTACTGTCGGCAGTGTGGCGCCGTGACGGGACACGAATCACACGGGCTGGACGGTTTCGAGTGTCACTCACACCTTGACCGGCTGATCTGGACCTGCAGGGAGTGTGGGCAGCACCGACACGAACCCGACCAAGAGGATGACACGGGGGACGTCACGGACTACGAGCATCTTCCCGACGGCGTCTCTCCCGAAGACATCCACGGCGACGAGCCAGACTTCCAGGAGCAGGAATTTCAGGACCAGATTAGTGCCTATCGCAAGCGGATTGGCTCCTTTCCGTGGGAGCGGTAGCTATTCTGTGGCTTCAGAGAGGACTTTTGAGTAAAGCTCATCAGAGATCCAGAAGCCAGCGTCACGAAGGGCGTCAAGTTCGTGTTTTAATTCAATGTCTCCAGCATTGGCTCCGCGGAGTAGTATTCCGATGACTCCCGTTACGGTCAGGCTGTGTCTCCGAGCGACCTGTCGACCGTCTTTTTCATCCAAAAGGATGAGGTCAGGATCGTGCTCGATGGCATGACAAATAGCAGCTGTTTCCCCGAGATCCAGCTCGTGGAAGATTTCAGTGAAGAGGTGCGACTGTTCGACCTCGGTAATCGTCAGGAACTCATCGTCATGCAACGAGCGAAGCGTGTCTACACCTGCCTCTCCATCAGTGAGTTCGTCCCACACCTGACGCGGAATGGTGATGCTCGAAAACTGCGATTTGAGAAGGGTGAGTTGGTCGATAAGTGCAAGATTCAGCAGCGGTGACGTGTCCGAGACTACAAGCTCGTTATTCGGCATAGTCGAGGTCTTCAGCAAGTTCAGTGTCGGTGTAATGGCGTTGGATTTCGCGGTCTCCGAGTAATGTCTGGAATTCTCGGTGGGACAGTTCTGCCAATGCACGCGCTTTCCCGAACGAAAGGACATCACGTGCGTAAAGCGAGACAGCCAACTCTTGTTTCATTGCCTGCGGCCGCTCTCCCTCAGGAATTTGGAGCGCCTCATACACCTCCTCGTCAATTTCGATAGTAGCCATACTCGTCTGTTGGATAACCCGATTATTGAGTGTTTGGCTGCGCTATTCGCATATGGCGTCGTGTAGTCTCACCTGTGCGGTCGAAAACGTCTGTTCTCGTAGATGGGAGTGCAATTTGGCTACGATACGATTCGTGTTCGACGTCCATGACCGACCGGTGAACAGCTGAGGTTTTGTGTCTCCCTCGGAGCCAGAGGAGATCATGAGTACGACAGCGCCTGCCTTCGAGCGGAGTCCAGACTGTATGGCAAATGATACTGTAACCCGCCGTTCTGTGTCTCCGGCATTGTTGAAGAGTTGGCTGGCTTCGCACTCGGACAGCTATACTTTTGTTACGACCGAGGATGTCATAGAACGATACGAATCGTATTCCTTTCGCTGCAATCGAGATGAACTATCCGTTCACTACACCTGCGTGTTAAGTATGCGCAACTAGGGGCTCAGCGCCGTGCGGAGGTGGGGTGACAATGAAGAAGACAGGTGAGTGCTGATGCCCGGCAAAGTGAAAGAGTACGTGAAGATACCAACCTATCATACAAAACCAGCACAGTTTCACCAGTAGTAAATATAGAATGCCCACTGATCAGGAAGCATTCTGTCGGCTGTGTTAAATAGTGCCCTCTGAGCGACGCTGAAGTGACACCGATCTTTAGACCACCGGCACAACCCCTGAGGGCCCAACTCAAATCTGACTACTTTGACTAACGCCGCTACGCAACAGAGCAGTCAACTGAGCTAGAGCCAAGTGCCGTCTAGAGGCTTGAGAGCCAATCCAACACCGCGGCTGGATCTCCCAAAAGGGCGCGTGCATTCGTCTTTAGCTAAGACTCACACCTCGGTTGTGTAGCGGTAGCGAGCGTCTCTTGTAAGATCGGTCGTTGTTGGTGGATCTTCTGAGCATCCTCGATCAGCCGCTCCAGCAACGGCGGTGGCGAGTAGCCGAGGTACTCACCGAGTTCGTGGAGGATGAGCTGGGCGTGCGACCGGAAGGTCGCCGCCCAGCGTTCCGGCGGAAACACGATCTCATCGTCGGCCTGCTCGGTGACCAGATCCAACAACTCTCGGCTCACCAGCAGTGACAGCAACGCAGCGTATAGTAGAATTTTCACGACATCAGGGTTGTTCGTGTCGAATTCGTCCAGTTCGTACTGCGTTTTCAACTCACGGAACAACGTTTCTACCTCCCATCGACACCGATACAGCGTCGCTAGATCCGCCGGGAGAAACTCCTCTCTCGGCAGATTCGTGATGTACAGGTGGTAGTCGTCGGCGTCCTCGTTGCGGACGCCGACGACGCGAAACCGCTTCGTGTCCAGCGACCGAGTTCCCTCGTACTGGCCGCGCTTGAATTCTGCTTCCACCTCTACGTCGATGTACTTCCGCGAGAGATCATTGACCACGTCGTGGATCTGCTTGCCCTCCAAGGGAATGGCGCGGCCGCGCCATTCCCGTAATTCCGCCGTTATCACCGGATTTGCGTTCTGCTTCAGCCGACTCACAAAGTAGCCGTCGTTCTCGTCGATCAACGCAAAGCGGCGGTATTTGAAGTACGCCCGATCAAACAGAACCAGTCGTCCTTGCAGCCACGATCCCGTCTTGAACAGCGCGCTGTCGTGCGTTTTCTCATCAGTCACATCGATCCGTTCAATCGTCTGGTCGGTGGCGTTGTGGAGCAGGTGGAGCTTCGCTCCAGCCTGCTCCTCGTGGCGGGCTTGAAACTCATCAGAGAGGAACTCGTGCAACCGCAACACGGTTCCATCAGCGATCATCACGTCCCTGAATCGGTCGATATCAGCGTCAACAGCATCAGGGACAGCGACCTCGTCGAGCGCGGCCTCGACGAGGTCGCGGAGATACTCTGCAAGAGTAGGCGTCAACCGGTGATAGAAACCGCCAGAAGAGATCGGTTCGTCAGCTGTAGCGTTGTAGCAGCGTCTAAACCCAGCGAGTGTTCGGCTCTCGCCTGCGGCGAAGCCGAACACGAGCGCCCACACGAGGACAGGAATCTGAAGCTTGCCCTCTCGCTCGACCACGCCGAGTTCCTCGGCGTGCTCTTCGAGGAACTCGGAGGGAAACAGTGTAGTGAGCCGACGCATGATTCTCGACGAGGAGGTGTCAGTGTGCACAGCGGACTCCTCCTCATTCCTCTCGAAAAGTAGCCTCGATAAGCCGCTGCTGTCACGTGGTTCGTCTCTTAGCTAAAGACAGATGGACAGATGCTGGGTCGTGCAGGACGCGCCAGCAGCGACCTCGAAAGTCGATGTGTTGGCCCGTAGAAAGTACATCTGCGACGAGTGTGCCATCGGCAGTGTGTCCAAATACGCACCCACCGCTCAACGTGGGTGCTCAGCGAATATCTACAAACGCACCCAGGTATCTGGCAGGATGTGCATGAGCGCCTCCGGCGTGTGCCGGACGAGTCACCGGACCGCTGGCCCGGATTCGAAGCATTCTGTGAGGGCACATAGACTCAGTCGATCACATCGACAGCCGCGTAACCCCGTTTGATTACGGTGAACTAAACCGAACTAGCTGTGGAGCATCTTCGAACCGCTGGTGAGCATGATTTTCGGGATGGACCGTCGCTGTCGGCGGCGGACTGCCGCCGACGCGACAGTGTCACCACTGACGACCGCCGTCCGGCCCGATGGACAGCTACCGGAAGAACCGGCCGTCAAGTGGTTGATTCGCTGGAACAGACCTGCGGACACCAAGTGCTGTCCAAGCTGCGCGAAGCGTCATTTCGCAAAACTCCGTGAACGACCACTGCAAGAGGCGGCGCCCCCCACGGCGGGGCGCCGCCACGTACCTCCAGTGGAGATATCGCCAGCTGTTCTGAAGCAGTAGGCTCACTACAAACATTACCAACCGTAGTCCAGCATCCTGAGAACTAGTGAAAGCGAGGCTCTGCTTGGCTAATCGGTAGCTTGATTCGATGCCGAAGCGCTTGCTGTAGTGATCTCGTGCATCTCGTGGCGTGTCGATAAAGGGCGCGTCAGCGGCGTAGCCGTGACGCGCCACCCCGTGTTCGTCGTACCGTCCCTGCTGGTACACGCAGTCGATGAACACAGGGAACTCCACCTCGCCAGCGAGATCGTGTTCGATCTCGCGGCTCCAGCCTTTGCTGAGTTTGTTTTGAATCGTCTCACCCCACTTGACGATCGGCATCACATAGGCGTAATTGTGCGCGTACAGCAGCTTGAGACAGGTGCTGTTGTAGAAACCTCGATCAAGGTAGACGGCCTTGACGCCGAGGTCAAGGCCGTCAAGGAGTTCAAGAAACTCACCGAGGACATCGCTGGTGGTTTCGCCAGCAACGAGCTGGCGAACCGCCAGCGTGTATCGCTTGTTGCGTACGCGCACGTAGAGCGTTGCATAGGCGTGAAACGTCGTTGTTCCACGCTTGGCCTGTGAGGAGTACAGAGCCTCGGTTTCGTCCTCATCACCGTAGTAGGGATCGAGGTGGAGGTCTGCGCAGACCTCCACCGGTCGATCTGGAAGTGTCTCAAGCGTATCTCGTTGAAGCAGCGTGTCTCCAACCGATTCAACCGAATCCAGTTCAAACTGATCGCTGAGATGTCCACGGACGGTATTAGCGTGTGGTGAGTCGTCAGTCGTTTCGCAGACGTGATTGATCGAGGTCCCGCCGGCGCTGGCGCCGGCGAGGACCTCATAGAGCGTCTCTGCCGTGACCTTGACATTCTCGCCGAGATCTAATGAAAGTTCCTCGTCAAGACTATTGACGACAAAATTAAGCAGGTGCTCTTCTTCTATCTCGCTGTCTGCTTGGGTGGCTTCCACACTCTTCCCAAGTAGACGCTTCCTCTAACCCGATGTGATCGACTGAGAGTACTGTTCTCAGCACATGAATGTCGGGAAAGCATTGCTCAACTCCTTACACTACACAGAATTCAGTGCATCTAAGATCTAAACCGCATAAAACGGACTTCCCCGAACTACACAACCTCGGCGGATAGGTTTGATGCGTGCCTTCTATACAATTATCTAAAGTCGTACTAATCTCCAGAACGAAGTTCAAAGCTCTCATCGGCTACGTCTGAAGCCGATACTGTCTAAGTGCGGAGTGAGAACTTACTGATATCGCTACCAGTGTTTAATAAGAACCGCCAGTGTCACAGGCGTCGTTGTACTGCATTTCGATTTCCTCTATCCCGACACCGAGTCCTGCGAGAGATGTATGGGTACAGAAGCAGCGCTCGAAACAGCTCTCAAACTGGTCGCACCGGTCCTGACCGCTGGTGAGTGTGTCGAATTCGTCGCCTCGGTGCTGATCCTGCCCGACTGAGCGTCTAGCACTCGAACGCTTACTGGGGATGAGTGGGAACGCTGTCCAGAGTCGTCAAAATCCGCGCATTTATTGATACACGTTCTGGTGTCGATGTTATCAGGTGTTGGTCTCGGTGACTAACCACACGAATACCCCAATTAGTCGCCAATCTTCTCCGAAACTAACTCATCCTCCGAAACTGTGGTCCGCGTCAATTTGGTATAGCAAAATATGATTTATGTGTTGTAGTAATGAATTTGCCAGTGCTTGTCTTGTTGTGGGTTTCTGCATGAGAAAACAATACAAGACAAACTATTAGTAGTACGATTGAAATACGCTACATACGAAATTACGGCGGTTTAGAGTACCAGCAGGGACAGTACGTCGGTTACGCTGTCCACACACTCAGATCAATGACTGAAACCCGCTATTCGACGATGGACTTGGCTGACTGCAAAGCATTTTACCATGAGACTGTTGTGCCGGCGATGAAAGACGACGGCCTCAATCCAACCACTGAAACCCCCACATATGCGTGGCTGAACGGACGGTTTCCGGGACTTGTCAAGCACCTCCAGCGCCGATTCGACCTGTCTCCGGGGCAGTTCTACGACGAGATCGAAGTGCCGGAAGACGAGAAGGCGTCGGAGCCATTCGATTTTCTCTCTGATAACACACAGCGAGCCATCGAGGAGTACCTCGCCGAGCTTTCGACCCGACGTGGGCGTGCTGATGCGACAATCGACACACGTCGGTCGATTTTGCGACGGTACGCAAAAGTATATACCAATATCCACGATACAAAAGATTTGCTCGCACCGCTGGAGAATCCCGATGAACGCGTTGCTGAGATGAATCGGGTTGCAGCGACCTTCGACGCACTTGACCAACTGGACGAAGCCCTGACGACGCTTGCATCACGGCGTAAATACGTTCAGGACACACGGCAGTTCTACAAGCACTTGGTGATGTTTGGCGGTGCCGCGTACAATCCGCTTGCTGACCTCGAAATCCGATTTGGGTGGGATACGACTCCATCCTGGGACAACAAGGCACTCGATAGAGACGCCGTTCAGCGTCTCTATGCAGCGGCGACTGAGCTACGCGACCGATTCATCGTGGTCGCATGTTGCGGGTGGGGGCTTCGACCGAGCGAAGTGGCCTCGCTCCATATCCGGCAGCTCAACCTTGATCCGGATGATAACTCTCACTCGTACATAGAATTCGCCGACGGCGAGCGGAAAAACGGTCCTGGGACCGTAGCTTTGCTGGCTGGTCTGAAGACGGTTACTGAGCGTATTGAAGCACTCTCAGATCCGGATTGGAACGGCTATTTGCTCCCTTCCTCGGCTGCCACCACTGGCCACCTGACCGCTGAAACCGTTCGCCGACGGTTCAAGTCAGTGGCAGAAGTCGCGGATATCACCGTTGATGGTGACAGGCCGACGCCGAAAACGGGTCGTCGATTCTGGTACACGACGTACGGCGTCGCTGTCCGGCGGGTTGCAGAGCGGTTTGAAGACGTCGCAGCTGAGCAGGGGTCGGCGTCTGCGCAAGTTGTGCTCGACAACTATCTGTCGGAGTCTGAAGCACGGTCGCACCGTCGGGCAGAGATGCGAGAGGCGCTCGCGGGGTTGTTTGATGAGTAGTTGGCCTCGCCGGGCTGGTAGTTAGGTAAAATAAAATGACTATACTGTATAGCTATACCGTCTGACTAATCCTTATATCTGTGCAGTGTATTCGGTAAGGTATGCTGACCTACACCGTGTACAGCGAGGCCGGCGGTGTCGGCAAGACAACGATGGCGGCGAATCTCGCTGTCGCCGACGCCCGTGCTGGTCACGACGTACTCGCAATCGATATGGACCCACAGGAGGGGAGCCTCTCATTCCTGTTTGACGTTGCGGACCACCGAACTGACTCAGAGGCCGATAGCCTAGTTCGGCATCTTGTCGAGCGGCCACGCGGTCCCTTCTCTGACCTCATTGAAACCTCAGAGGGTGTCGATGTCCTTCCCGCACACAATTCTCTGGAAGTGCTCTCGAAACACCTCCGGCGTCGCGAGGAGGAAGCAGCGGACTTCGGCGAGAACTGGAACCCCAACGTCCAGCTCCTACGTGTGCTAAAAGACGCGGGCGTTCCGTCCGAGTATGACACCGTCATCATCGATCCACCGGCGACTGCGGACGTGAAACTGTACAACGCATTGCACGCGACGCGGAACCTCGTCATTCCGTTCGAGCCGAGTGGGAAGGGACAGCAGTCCGTTGCGGGACTTGCAGACCTCGTTACCGGCCTTGAAGACACGCTGGACATTAACGTGGGCGTGTTAGCTGCAGTACCGAACCGATTCAAAGGAACGAACGATCAAGAAGAGATGCTCAAACGACTCCAGGCGGAATCGTACGACATCCCGGTAGTGTTTCGTGAACGAACGTCCTTGCTCGAAGGGTGTTGGCGCAAGCAGTGTTCGGCGTTCAAATATATCGAAGAACATCGGAGTCGGGAACGTGACTACGAAATCGAAACGCTGGAACAGTTCGAGGAACTGGCGGCACACCTCCGCCAGACCCGCGAACAGGAGGCAACAGCATGAAATCCGGCTCCGGCGACGATCCGTTTGCAGAGACGGACGCAGATCCAGAGCCAGAATCAGACGACCAGCAGGATGAGATGGCTGTCGAAACCGAGTCCACCGACGTAGAAGCTACGACCCAACCCGACATTCCATATAAATTCCGTCGTGACTCGGTCAAACAGGACCGCAAGCAGCGACCGATTTTCATCCGGCCCGAAGTTGCGGAACGCGAGTCCACGTTCCTCCGCAATCTGGAGGATGAAGTTGGAGAGGACGTGTACAAGACTGACGCGCTGGAGGCTGCCCTCGTCGTTGCCATGGACAACCCGGACCTTGTGGCAGAAGAGCTCCGTGAATGGGGGTACGACTGGGAGCAGTCAGCGGCTTCCCGATAAGATCTGCTTTGATTTTTGTTCGTAAGCACAATTGTCGACGAAGCCTTGTCTTTGCGCCTTACTTGTCGCTCCGTTTGATGTGCCCCTAGCCCTGACTCGGTAGGCTATCGAACAAAACTGGAACTGATAGTTGTGTTAGCTGACTATTCCTGTTCGCTGGTCTCCTTGACTACTTAATGCAGCTACAATAGCTAGCTATACTATCTAGATATGTTGACTAGCTATTTTGATTAGCTATACTTTCTGGCTATAAAAAGGCAGTCGGGCCTAATAGCTGAAGACCCTCGTTAGCCTTTGTAGGTGTTGCGGCGAGCTGATGCGAATAATCTCTATCCGAGCCACTCAACCACTCAGACGGTTGCCGTCGCCGGGATATGAAGCAGGTTGCGTCAGGTGCGAAACCAAGAGCAGAGCTATCCGCTGGGGGTACTCATCCATAGAGTAACCAATGATGTGACGACCCCAGTATCAACCGCTCCTGACCGACCACCCGTCTCAGGCCAACTGAGTGTCTAACATTGACTTGCGGGGTTAAATGAAGGTTCGAACAGCACTCAGAATATCTGCCGGCTGCTGGGGCTCGAAACTCTCCTGATACTCAATATCAGACTTTGCCAGACGAGCTATTCCGTCCAACCCGATGGTGTGATGGACGGGCGAGACCACACCAGTGACAGCTTTCGTCCAGAAGTTCTGGCACAACAACCTGCGTGTATACGACTCCCCCTGCACAAAGGACCTCACAGCAGCTTGGCCGGACTGTGCCGCATGTACCATTCCAAAGCCCGTCAGGCGGTTCGCCAGTCCGATTGCATCGCCCGCGATATGTACTGTACAGTCGTTTAGCTCGTACGAGCAGTCTGAGAGACTTCGTAGGCCGTTTGAAACGTCGGTTCCGCTGTACAGGGTCTCACGTTCCGGGGGCTCAATGTCGACTTCTGCAAGCAACTGTCGCATATCCTCATACAGTTCGGCAGGAGACTTGTCCTCCTGGCAACCAAGCCCGACAGTTGCTTCGTCTGGCGATTGTGGCACGATCCAGAGGAAGTAATTCTCGTACGCAAGCGCTCTTGGTTCTGGATACAGGTGTGAGAAGTCGGCTTCTATCCTCCCGCTCAGCGTCGGACACGCCACGTCATATGACAGGGACGTGAACCGCCTTGAGATCGGGAACTGCCCGGTGGCATCAATTAGCAGATCTGATTCCGCAGACAGCTTCCGAAACTCCGCTTCGTCAACTTCTGCGTCCGCTATAATCTCTGTTTCTTCGAGCGTGCTTGCCCAGTGTTTCTCTAATTCCCCTCTATTCAGTATTACACCATCAGGGACATTTATCGCAGTCTTCCCGTCGGAACCGACAAATATCCCGGTTGTAGCTTCCCTGACGTAGCCCGGAACGTGCCGATCTAGTGGCAATTGTGAGTAGTCCCAGACCATCTCTCCCCAGGCGCCTCTTCGGTCACCGCTGTATGTGCCCTTATCGTAGAGATGTACGTCTGATGTAACCTCTTCTGCCAGTTGCGCTGCTGCTAATCCGGCGAAGCCCCCGCCGACAATAGAAACCCTCATATTGTCCACTTTGGCGGTAGCTATTTCAAACATACCCTATTGCCCGCATGTCTTTCGCGCCGGTTTCCGAACGCCGTGAACGGCTACGCTGTCCGTTGAACGGGGTATTCGCCTGCTATCCTGCTTTGGCGGCACTGTTTGCATCTTAGAACTCCAGAACCGATGTCTACCAGAATGGCTGCTATGGTGGATGAGGTGGGACCCGATGACCGAGGTCTAACAAACCATGTGACAAGCGTAGTGCCGGATCGTGTCGGCAATTCGGTCACGTCTTCACCTGCAGGATATCGGACCGGAAACTTAGCAGCATCTGCCCGGAAAAACGCATACAGATCGAGTAGCTAACTCATGAATAGGGAAGCTTGGTTATTCACTGACAGTATTATAATTGAAGAGCCAACTGTCTACCTATTTCAGAAATACGAGGACCAAATATGCGGTATTCGTTAGTAAAATACCTACGTATGACAGTAGATAAGAAAATATAATGTTAAAACTTATAGCCGTTGTCTAGAGTGTAGCAGTGGACATTGAGATGCCGCGAGGATATCGAATTGCTATCTTCGTATTCAAATTATACCGTGCGGGAGTATAACGAATGTACCACTGTTATTGTCTTGCGGACGTGAGCGTGTCATAGAAAGGGTCACATACGAAGCAGCAGGGTGCGGAAAGTGTGTCCAGCACAACCGCAACCCTGCAAGATTTGGATTCGGTAGACGCCTTCTTGAATGTCGCGGCTACCGAGACAGTACCGCTGTTTGAGCATCTTGAGTTCGAGTTTCTGCTAGAGTACGACGTGTTCGCCCCCGCTTCGAGGGGGCGAACACGGGTGCATCAGCCACCAGACCTCTTTCGCGGCTTTCTGCACTGCTACTACGAGGATGTCTACGGTACACGCCCGGTTGCACGAGAACTTCAGCACGGCCTCGTCTGGTACTATTGCGGGCTCGACAAACCGCCATCCAGAGACACAATCGACCGGTTTCTCACCGACCTAGAACACGTCATCGATGATGTTTTCCAGAGGCTCGTCGAGCAGGCCGCCGCCCGCGGCCTGCTCAACTCAACGTACTCTATCGATTCGACGCACGTTGAAGCGATCCAGTACAACGACGATGCGTCGTGGAACTACGATTCAACGGCCGAAGAGCACTACTACGGGTTCGGCTGTACGATCGTTTCGACCGGTTCAAAGATCCCGATTGCAGCAGAATTCACCCAACGCAAGCAGGCAGACGCTGAGACGGCGATGCGCGTCACAAAAGACGCGCTCGCCGTCGGGACACCGATCTGGATGCTTGGAGACAGTGCCTACGACATTCTTGAGTGGCACGACTTCCTGCTGGAAGTAGGGATTGTACCAGTCGCCCCGTACAACCCACGAAACACTGATGACCCGCTCGATATCGAATACAGGGTCGAAGACCGTATCAAGGAACACAGTGAGGAGGTTCAGCTCAAGCAATCAGTCTTGGATGAGACGTACAACCGCCGTACAGGAGTCGAACGCACCAACGATGCGGTGAAGGACTGCGGCCTCGGGCACGTTCGCGCCCGAGGCCGCGTCCACGCACGAACAGAGGTGTTCATTGCGCTGTGTCTCCGCATCGTTGTCGCAATCACAAATTTCGAGCGAGGAGACGACCCGGGTCGTGAGAAGCTCACACTATGAGGAGGATTCTATGACACGCTCGACGTGCTAATCTGTTGCTTCCGAATACCTAGTTCCCATTAGAGTCACGTTCCTTCGATGTAATCACAGGAGCCGACTGAGAGGCCGGAAGCGTGGTTGTTGACGAACGGCACAGAAGCGACTGGTATGGTCTATGAGTGGTATCTGCGCAATCAGGCTGTGACTGGCTGATCCGGTGGATTGGAGACAACCTATCGACGATACTATCGAGCAGGGAACCGATCACACTCTGCTCAATCTTGTATATTGACTATACCGAACAGAATCTCGGTTGCTCTGGTTCCTGACGCGCTGGCCGGTGCGTGGCTGAGGCCTACGGACAGAGCGCAGAGGGTATGTTGTTGTCGTCAGGAGTATTCCCCGGGCTAGCAAGCAAGCCCGATTCGGAATTAACGAACCGTAGTGTTCAGATAAGGATTGAAGAGTGAGGCACGGCGGTTTTGAAGTGTCTATGCCCAAAAACGCCGGCCTCGGCGGTAGTATCGACCAAATCGACTTAGATTTTGTGGAGCGAGAAGCGACACCGCGACTGCTGATGAAGCTGAGTATTCAACTGCATTTGGCTGGACTATCACTTTCGAATACTGTCTCGGTTCTTGAAATATTCGGTGTCCAACGCGCTCGATCAACTGTCTATAATTGGGTTCACAAAGCAGATTTACAGCCCAAAGATGGACAGTCACCGGATCACGTTGCGGTTGACGAAACTGTGATCCAACTCAACGGTGAGAGATATTGGCTGTACGCCGCTGTCGATCCACAAACGAACAAATTGCTTCATACGAAGCTTAGACCAACTACAACAAAGGTTCTCGCCCATGCATTTCTCACCGAACTCTCTGAGAAACACGACGTCGACGACGCCGTGTTTCTCGTCGATGGCTCCAGATCGTTACAAGCTGTGTGTCAACGACATGGCTTCGATTTCAGATACGAAAAACATGGAAATCGGAATGCTGTTGAACGTGTCTTCAGAGAAATAAAACGACGAACTGTCTGTTTCTCAAACTGTTTCAGCAACGCCGAAGCGGAAACAGCCGATGATTGGATCAGATCGTTCAGCTTCGCATGGAATCAGCTTATCTGAACACGATGTAACGAACATAGCTAAAATTCAAGTCGCTCGAAGGGGTTTCAGGGGGATTCACAGCACTCGCCACGACTGGTTGACTCAGGTAGAGGGCGTCTGAAACGCGACTCCACATCGGTGAGTCGCCGGTGCTGTCTCTGGGACATATACCTGTAACAACGCTCTGCAAAGGTGCCCATTGTATTTGAGATATGTGAATACTACTCACCGCTGGCGGCTGCGGACTCCAAATTGATCTCGATGATGTTTGCTGCCTCCATTACCAGTTCAGGGAGGTCATTGTAGAGGTAGTCACCGGAGAGCCGCGTTTTCGGTGCGGTCACACTGATTGCTCCACAGACCGTACCGTCCACGTCTTGAATCGGAGCGCCTACAGACCGCATGCCCCGAATTTCCTCCTCATCGTTTACCGCGTACCCCCGCTCTCGAATTTCTTCGAGTTCTTCCCGTAGCTCGTCGGGGTCAGTGATTGTCTGCTCTGTCTGCTGAACAAGTCCTTCGGTAGCTATTGTTTCAGTGACCCGATTGTCATTGAAATATGCCAGCAGCGCTTTTCCGGTCGCAGTACAGTGGAGGTACTGTGGGGATTCCCTGGTCCGCCGTTGATAGTCCACAGCGACAGTTTCGCCCCCATTATGCTCGTACAGCGTCACTTCCCTGCTCCGGTACGCAACTGCGAGATGGACCCATTCGTTTGTCTCTTCGGCTAGGCGATTTACTTCCTCTTTTCCGAGCTGATAGAGGTCGATCCGATTCCGAACGCTTTCACCGAGTGGTATGAACCGCAGCCCCAACCGATATACCCCGTCTGACTTATCGATAAAGCCCTCAGCAACGAGTGTCTGTAGGTACGTATGTAGTGTACTTTTGGCAACATCTATATTCCCACAGAGATCGGAAAGCGTCGCCTCAGACTGTGACTGAAGTTCACGCAGGACCTCACTGGCAGTCTGCATTGACTTGATTCGTCGGGTTGGTGGCTCGCGTTCAGTCATGTGCTGATTCTCGTTTATCATGGTTATATGATTTTGGTATATCGGCTCAATTGAATCCGGCGAATTTCGGCGTTTCAGCGTTCAATTGCCTGCTCCACGTTGTAAACGCCGGCTATGAGCGTTATCTCCCGGAACTGGCGGAACCAGTCACGCGCTCGGACGGCGGAGCCGTGCGAGCGCTTGATTGAGGAGTTGACGGACTCGGTCTGTGATCGCTGACCATAGAGCTCGTCGTCTATTCGGGCGTTGTGTGCGTGATCGTAAGGAGCGAAAACACGGTGCTTTATCAGCGGACGAATCCCGGCGTTTCGAAGCTCCTCACGGAAGCTCATGTCATCATAGCCTTTGTCAGCGGCCAAGCTTCGAAGGTCGCCCGCGTTCCGCAGGGCGACCTTCGGGCCGATCTTGGTTTCGTCAGGCCACTTCGTGCTGCAGTGTAAGTCAAGAATTGCTCCCTCAGCTGTATCTACGAGAAACGTCGTCTGGATCGTTTTGACGGAACGATCAATCCGTCGCAAGTAGTGAGACGATGCCTGCTGACGGTCGAAGTAGGTGGCATCAATTGCGGCGTGACCATTCTGGTCCAGCAGCTCCGCCGACCGGCGGAGCAGCTGTCGCCAGACAGTTATCGATGCCCGTTTGAACGCCTTACACAGCGTCGAAGGCGCGGGAAACTCCCCGCGTTGAAGATTCAATACCGCTCGAACACGTTCCATCTCTTCGGCCCAGTCGATGATTTCCTCGTACTCCGCGCTCATGTGTTCGCGCAGATAGAGCAAGACTGCGTGCTTCCAGCCGGCAAACCCGTTGCCGGCTGGATCACTCAGTTCCATCAGCGCAGCGTCAGTAAGCTTTTGAGCGAGCGAAGCCACTTGCTTCACGAAGCGGAAGAGGGTGTTGTGCATAACATTACTCTCCCGCTTCATACCCGTGATTCTAACGACCTATCCCGGCGCCGTCTGTGGATTCAATTGAGCCGGTATATCGAATGCACAGTCTGTTGCTGTAGCCCTCTTCGTCTAAGATATATGCGCCAGATTGGGATGGTCCGCCTCAGTGGACTGGATCTCGAAGCACAATCCAATCCGAACCGGATATATCGACTGTCAGCAGCACTCCCCTACATGAACTTTTATTAATGATGATGTCGATGGAGCAAACGACATGCGCTGTTGCCATAGTCGGTGTAGTCGCCAAACTGGCCGTATAGCGACTGAAAAGCCGATACGGACCTCATCGGCAGGAACAGATTTTGATGCAGATACAGCATTGCGCAACGAGCGGAATGGCGATACGTAACCGAATCAATAAGAATGAGTTCTGAATTCGACATCAAGCTGTACGACGACATTGACCCCGAGGACCGACCCTCTCTGGTAGAGGCGCTGATACCGATTATTGGGATGCTAACCGCACTGGGGATAGGTATCGGAATTTACGGGCTTGACCCTCAGTTCCCCCTCCTCTGGGGGATTGCCTTCACTGGCCTGTTCAGTTACTTCCGATTCGACATCTCCTGGGACGAGATGTACTCCGGGATCACACACACGTTGCTGATGGGCATTCAGGTCGTGTTCATCCTGTTTATCGTCTATGCGCTCATCTCGACCTGGATACAGGCCGGAACGATTCCGACGCTCATGTACTACGGCCTTGACCTGCTGCACCCGATAGTGTTCCTCCCGCTCACAGCGATCATTACTGCGGCGATAACGTTTGCTATCGGGTCATCGTGGACCGCGGCGGGGACGCTCGGCGTTGCCTTCATCGGAATCGGTTCTGGACTTGGACTCCCTGAACCAATGACTGCAGGGGCAATCCTCACCGGCGCATACACGGGTGACAAGCAGTCACCGCTCTCGGACACGACAAACCTCGCTTCGGCGGTGACGAACACTGATCTGTACGATCATATCAATGCGATGCGGGCAGGGACGTTCCTTGCCTTCTCCATCGCTGTCGTCCTATACGCCGGCCTCGGCATCCGCGCATCAGGGGCTATTCCTGTTGACCGGATCGCTGAGATCCAGACGGCGCTTACGGGCTCGTTCACGATCTCACCGCTTGCCTTCTTCCCGCTTCTCGTGACATTCGGACTGGCCATCTACGGCATCTCTGCAATTCCAGCTCTCGGTGCTGGTGTCTTTGCCGGCGCGATAACCTCGGCCGTGCTTCAGGGCAACTCGTTCACGTCGGTCTGGACCGTCGCACAGAGTGGGACAAGCCCGGAAACAGGGATGGAACTCGTAAACGGCCTCCTCGCAAGCGGTGGCATGGTTGGCGGTGCATGGGCCGTAACAATTGCCATCGCCGCACTCGCACTGGGTGGGCTGTTTGAGTGTACTGGAATTATCGCCGTTCTAGCCCATCACCTCGGCCAGCTCAGCAAGAGCGTTGGTAGTCTCACTGGTATTACGGTCCTGTCGTCAGTCTCGATGAACGTCCTTGCGGCAGAACAGTACATCAGTATCGTTGTTCCCGGCGTGACGCTGGGCAGTCTCTACGAGGAGAAGGGGCTCAAGACAGAGAACCTTTCGCGGGCGATTGAGTCCTCCGGGACCGTCACAAGTGCGCTCATTCCATGGAATAGCGGCGCAGTGTTCATGGCTGGCACGCTTGGTGTCAGCACGTTCCAGTATGCGCCGTATTACTTCCTGGGCTTCCTCTCGCCGCTCATCCTCATCCTCATGGGAGTTACCGGCTGGCAGATCACATACACTGAGGCTGAGGCTGACGACCATATGACGAGTAACGTGGCTGCACCGGCAGATAGTGACTGATCACACTATTCGAAGAGTGAGCATGTGAGAACCCAGATCCTATCTGGAATACACAGTGCACCTCCGGTCTCGCAACCTGCTGCCTATTGGGTCGAGTGTAGCAGTGAGTGAAATACAGTAACTGACACAGCCTGACCGAAAAGGTTGGGAAAATTGAAAATATAGGTTTTGGTACTATATCTGATTAATTGGGAAATGCACTAAACACGCCTGCGACGTGTAGAATTAAGCGGCTATTCTTTGAAGATTAAAACTGCGGCATCTCACAATCTAGCGTCCTACTGCCAACTATTACGAGTTTTACGCTCAGTATGCCGATTTAAGCAGCTCAATGGTATAATGCCACTAGGTATAGTGGAAAAGTAACGTTGTGAGCAAATCTGTATAAAAAGAGCACGAGGAGCGCTGAACGAACTGAATGACGCAATTTCATTCGGTGCTGATAGACCAGTTGAACTTGAGTTAGTGTCTCGTCGCGTTACGTGAGACGGCACAATGAACGGAACTGTTCTCCAAATAATAACATATCTTACTTATATTGGAATATTACACGACTACAGAATGGAACGTGCTGCTTGAAGGAGGCTGTGTTTTACTCATGCCACTGCTTTGTGGCTGGCGGGTCGACACCTGTAAACTGTTCGCCGCGTGAAAACGCCTGAAATAGGTGGCAGTAGCACTTGAATGGGCCGCACTGACAGTAGCTACTGCAACCCAGTTCACAACACGTTACCGGGCACTGGTTCAGTTGCTGCCCCGTTCAGACCACCACAACACGGTCGGTCTGCCAGCAGCCTCGAAACTCACCGACGGACTGCACTGACAGACCGAACTCGTACGTGGTTGTTCGGCCATCCGGCCCTGTCACCGTCACCCGCTGTTCAGCATAGTTCTCATCCCGCTCGACAGGGCCCCGCACAGCCTCCTCAAAGTCGATCATCGGCCGGTACTGTGGTGACTGGACCATGGCTATGAACCGGTCAAGCGGGCCAGTAGAGCGGCGGTTGGCCGGGGAGGCGAAGTTGTACGCCGTCATGATTCCCGCGTTCTCAAACGGGTCGTCATTTGTTTCCAGCGCGTCAAGCTGCAGGGAAACGGCGTCGCCGGGGCTGTACGTCTCACGAGGCGTCGGAAGGTCGGCCACCGGATATTCGCGTTCAGACATTGGTATCGTAGGGACGAGCGCGTACCTGCAACAGGTGCTGTATCAGCATGAATGGCACGCCTGAGCAGCCATAGGCCGGACATCGACGGGAGTTTGTGTTACCGCTAACTACAACAGCCAACTGCGAACATGGCCCCACTCAGGGACGCACTTATCGACTGTATGCTGCTAGATGAGGAGAGATTTCGCCGTCGGCTTCCAGACATTGTCGAAACACACAATCTCCAGAGTGTTGACCTGGAACTCGCTGACGAGTCACCGACTGACATCCTCCAAGACCTCGATGGGTTCGAGCCCAGCTCTGTGACGGCGTCTGAGCGGGAACGCATCGCCAGAATGGTGCGACTCGGGACGGTCCCGCTGGGTCTGACGCTCACTGGCCCGGCGTATCAGGATAATCCAGTCCGATACGCGACACAGACGTTTCAGGAGATGACCGGGTACTCGCTAGCAGCGCTTCGCGGCGAGAACCTTCGATTGCTGCAGGGGCCAGCAACTGACGCCGATGCAATCGCAACGCTTCAGGAAGGGATCGATATCTGGGAACAGCGGACCGTCGAACTGTGGAACTACCGAGCGGACGGGACACGCTTCAGAAACCGAGTGACGATAGTGCCACTTACCGGCCCCGATGGTTCCATCACGAACTGGCTCGGGGTGCAGAAAGCTATCGACACGCCGGACACCTGACTGCCGGTGGCACCGCTCAGAACGCGTCTCTGACCGGCTGGCCGGTCAGCTTGCGATGTAAAGGAGATGCACCAGCGCAGCTGTCATCCCGGCAGCAATCATCAACGCCCATCCAGTCCGCCGGACACGCTGCCCGTACTCGCTTAGGTCGTTGTCTTCAGTTCCGAGTATCGTGACGAGCCGACTCGGCTGTCTGAAGGGACTTGGCGGCTTCGGGTCTGGGAGTCGCCGCCGGAGTTGCTGGTACTCGGCGAACGACCAGCCGCCGTACAGGCACAGTGAGAGGATCATCCCGACCCAGAAGCTGAACCCCGCGAGCATCGGGAGCCCGATCGGCCCCAGAAGTTCTGCCTGAATCTCCTGTGGCGGGCCTCCAAATTCACCGGGGGTGTTGAGAAGGCCGAACACCAGCGCGACCATCGAGAGCCAGAACCCGACGAAACAGACACCGAGTCCCTGTTTCGATAGCCGGTGGAGTGTCTCGCCGTGACTGTCAACCCACGTCTCTCGTGGCGCTGGCTGCCCCTCACTTGCCGGACGGAGCTCTTGCTGACCCGGGTTCTTCGCCCCCAGCCCGGCCAGTACCCCGATGACGGAGAGGAAACCACCGACTGCGATGGCTCGCAGTGGGAACGGCGTCCGCTCTCGAATCAGGAACGCGTCGTCCGGGTCGGCTGGTGAGACGTATGCGCGGGCCGTCGTTCCCGGCTCGTAGGACTCGACCACCGACTCCGCCCTCGATCGGTCGGAGTACGTCCGGACGCCTGTGCTCGGGAACACCTGCTCGCTGGTGTAGGTCTCCCCCTGATATTTGTACGTGTACTGAATTTCCGGTTCGTAATCGATTCCTCGCCCGCCGTCCATTCGATCGACACTGGAATCGGTGATGGTTGCCTGGACGGCAACGGCGTTGTCGACCGCCTGTGACTGCTGGACGTAGTCGTACCCGCCGAACCCGAGCAGACCGGTGGCAAGGAGCAGCAAAAGTGCGCTCTTCTGTGAAAGGTGGAGGGTCGTGATTCCGACCGAGACCTTCATATCAATACACAGTATTGTATCCCACTCGTATGAGCGTAGCGCTCGACACACGCCACTCCACAGGCCGGTCGCGTTCTATCAGGGAGCAACCGAATCGAGACGTTACCCCTCGTCTGCCTTCCCATCGCGTCGGTCACGCTCTCTCGCTTCCGGGTCCCGCTCTGCTGGGTTGCCGTGTCCGCCGCCGCCGGGCGTTCGGACGGAGACGGTCGTCCCAGCCTCGACATCAATGGAGGCCTTGGCAGGGACTGGCTCGCCGTCGACCAGATTCTCCCCTGTCGTGCCGTCCTCGCCGCCAGCGATTCCAGCAGGGGCCGTCCGCCGGCGCTCCGTCAGCAGTGACACGGTGGCGTCGGTCTCGACGGTGACGGTGCGTTCGAGCCCCAACCCGCCGCGGTATCGACCGTCGCCGCCGCTTGACGGACGCAGCGCGTACCGCTCGACCCGGAGCGGATACTCTGTCTCCATCGCCTCGACGGGCGTATTGAGCGTGTTCGTCATGCCGACCTGCACGCCGTCCATCCCGTCTTTCTCGGGGCGGGCACCGAACCCACCGCCGATGGTCTCGTAGTAAGTAAACTCACCAGTTCGGTCGCCGATGATGAGGTTGTTCATCGTTCCCTGTCCACCGGCGGGAACTCTGTCGGGGACTGCCATGGCGAGCGCCGCCAGTGTGACGTCCATGACTCGCTGGCTCGTCTCGACGTTGCCACCGACAACTGCGGCTGGCGCATCCGGGTTGAGCACCGACCCCTCGGGTGCGGACACAGATACCGGCTCGTAACAGCCGTGGTTCGGCGGGATTTCCGGGTCGGTGATGGCTCGGACGACGAAGTAGACCGCGCTCTTTGCGACCGAGAGCGGCGCGTTCAGGTTGCCCGCCACCTGGTCGGCAGTCCCGGTGAAGTCGACAGCTATCGAGGCCCCATCGATGGTGACGGCCACGTCAACCGGGATGTCGGTATCGGTCACACCGTCACCTTCGAGGATATCCTTCGCGCGATACGTTCCGTCCGGGAGAGCATCGAGTTCAGCCTCGACCCGCTCGCGGGAGTACTCGATGACGGCATCGAACGCGTCGAGCAGCGTCGGCCCGTGTTCTTCGAGGAGTTCACCGATGCGTTCCTTGGCTCGTGCGTTGGCGGCGCGCTGGGCCCGGAGGTCCGCCTCGCGCTCGTCTGGCGTCCGGACGTTAGCACGGATGAGGTCGTGGACCGCCTCGTTGGGTTCGCCGCCGTCGACGAGCCGAACAGCAGGCAGGCGGAGCCCCTCCTCGTAAATCTCCTGTGCGCCCGGTGGCATACTTCCCGGCGAACTCCCGCCCACGTCGGCGTGATGGGCCCGCGAGACGGCGTACCCGACTATCTCGTCGTTTGGTGCGATCGTCGAGACGAGCGTGATGTCCGGAAGGTGCGTCCCGCCGGCGAACGGGTCGTTGACGATGAACACGTCGCCCGGTTTCGGGTCTTTTTCGAGGACAATATCCACCGCATCGGGCATCGCGCCGAGGTGGACCGGGATGTGTTCCGCCTGTGCGACCATCCGACCCGACGCGTCGAAGAGCGCCGTCGAACAGTCCTGTCGCTCCTTGATGTTCGGGGAGTACGCCCCGCGGATGAGCACGTGGCCCATCTCGGTTGCGACACTCTCCAGCTGGTTCCTGAGGATTTCCAGCGTTACAGGGTCGATTGTCTCCTGTCCGTCACTCGATGTCGTAGCTTCGTCGTTCATATGTCGCTCACCGCCGCTGTCAGTGTCCCGTCATCGCGCACCTGGACGTTCCACGCCGGTGGGATGACGATTGTACTCTCATCGCCCTCGACAATCGCGGGGCCGTCGATGCTATTCTGTGGTTGCAGTTTCGCTCGCTCGTAGACCGGGGTTTCGCGGACCTCGTCGGCGAACACCGCCTCCCGAGAGCCCTTCTGTGGGTCGCCTTCGGCAGTGTACTTGACCGGCGGCGCGCTCCGTTCGACGGTCGTCGTCACGCGACAGTTCACCAGGTCGACCGACTCGTCCGCTCGATAGCCGTAGGCAGACTCGTGGGCTTCGGCGAACCGCTCGCGGGCGTCCGCGGTGTCAAACGGTCGGTCGACATCCACGGTAAGCTCGAAACTCTGGCCGGCGTACCGGAAATCGGCGGAGTACCGTACCGTCGCCGCCTCGCGGTCACTGACCTCAGCCAGCAGTTCTTCGGACAACTCCTCGTAGACTGTGTCAACATCCTCTGGGTCGACCGCGTCGAGTGACCGCTGATACGTCCGTACTGCGTCGCGCTTCTCGTCGGCCGCGAGCAGACCGTATGCCGACAGCACACCTGAGGCGCGTGGAATCACCACCCGGTCGATATCGAGGCTATCCGCGATGGATACCGCGTGCATCGGCCCGGCACCCCCGAACGCGGCGAGCTCGAACTTCCGCGGGTCGTACCCACGCTCGACGGTCACAGAACGGATGGCCCTGGTCATGTTCGCGTTTGCGACGCGGTAGACGCCACGGGCGGCTTCTACGGGCCCGTCGAAACCCGCCTCGTCGGCGAGATCTGCAAGCGCGTCGTAGGCCGCATCCGAATCGAGCGAGAGTTCGCCACCCAAACTGGTGCTTTCGCCGATGTAGCCCAGCACGAGGTTGGCGTCGGTGACGGTCGGCGCAGTCCCGCCCTTTCCGTAGCAGGCAGGGCCGGGGTCGGCTCCGGCAGAGCGCGGTCCGATGCGGAGTGCGCCCCCGGCGTCGACCCAGGCGATGGACCCGCCACCTGCACCGACTGTTTCGACGTCGACCATCGGCGTCTTGATCGGCCGCTCGTTGATGACGCCCTCCGTCGTCCGTTCGGCTTCGCCATCGCGGACGAGACTCACGTCGCTGGAGGTCCCGCCCATATCGAACGTAACGAGCCCGTCCTGTTCGTCGGCCGCCATCGACCCTGCCCCAACGACCCCGGCGGCAGGGCCCGAGAGGACGGTCGTCACGGCGTTCCGCCTGACAGTGTCGGCATCGGTGATGCCGCCGTTGGCCTGCATAATTCGGGGCTGTGGGACTCCGAGTTCCCGCGCTCGGTCGGTGAGGCGACTGACGTAGTGGTCAATCGCCGGGCGTACGTATGCGTCGACGGCCGTCGTTGACGTTCGTTCGTACTCGCGGAACTCAGCGAGGACTTCGTGGGAGGCTGAGACGGGAACATCGAGTTCGTCGCGCAGGATTTCTGCCACCTGGCTTTCGTTTTCCGGGTGCGCGTATGCATGCAAGAGCGAGACGGCAACGGACTCGATATCTATTTCGCGCAACTGCTCGGCGATTGACCGCACTTCGTCCTCGTCGACGGGCTGTTCGACGCCGTCGGTGGTCGTCCGCTCGGACACTTCGAAGCGTCGGCGTCTGGGAACCAGCGGTGTTGGCTTTTCGGCGGATAGGTCGTACAGCGACGGGCGGTCTTGGCGGCCGATTTCCAGAACATCCCGGAATCCATCGGTTGTGACGAGTGCCGTCTTTGCGCCGTTCTCTTCGAGGAGCGCGTTGACTGAGACGGTCATCGCATGAGAGAACTCGCTCACAGTCTCCGGGTCGATGTCGGCCGCGTCACAGGCCTTCTCGATCCCGGCGATAACGCCCTCGCTCTGGTCTTCAGTGCTCGGGACTTTCGCGGTCACGAGTTCGCCGTCGAGCGACAGCGTCACATCGGTGAACGTTCCACCGACGTCGACGCCGATCCGCCGGTCTCCCATCTACAGCACCCCCGCGACGCTGAGCAGCGTCCGAACGCCGAGCCACACGACGATGAGCGTCACAATCGCGCCGAGGGCGTTCGCTATCGACCCGTTCGTGTACTCGCCGAGGAGGTCCCGCTGGTTCATCGCGTATATCAGGAATACCGCGACGATCGGCAATAAAATCCCGTTGACCACCTGTGCAAACACGATGATCTGGACGGGGCTGCCGCCCAGCAACACCGAAAGAACCCCGACACTGAGGATCGTCCCCCAGACCGCACGGAACTGTGTGCTCTGCATATCCGAATCCCAGCCGAGTGCACCTGTGGTTGCCCACGCGCCCGCAAGCGGTGCTGTCGTCGCGCTCGTGAACCCGGCGGCAAAGATGCCGATGCTGAAGAACAGTTCGGCGTACGGACCCGCGATGGGTCGCAGCTGTTCGGCCATCCGGCCGATATCGCTGATTTGGGTCCCTGGCTCGAACGCTGCAGCCGCGGTGACCATAATCGTAATCGTGATGACGCCGCCTGCGACGATCGAGAGCACCGTGTCGATGCGGGAGTGGCCGATATCGTCGGGCCCGCTCCACCGCTCCTGGACGTTACTCGCATGCAGGAACAGGTTGTACCCGACGATGGTCGTTCCGATGAGGCCGGTGATGAGGTACAGCGACCCCGAGGGGATACCGGGGACGAACCCCATCGCAATCGCACCGGGATCGGGACCGATGAGGATCGCCGATGCTACGAACGAGAACGCCATCACGGCAACCAGACCAATGAGCGCTCGCTCGATCAGCTTGTAGCGCCCAGTGTAGAGCAGGAGTCCGGCCACGAGTCCCATCACGACCCCCCACACCGTCGAGTCGATACCAGTAATCGTCGCGAGCCCTGCGGCACCGCCGAGGATATTCCCGGCCTCGTAGGCGGCGGTCCCGACGCCGATCGCGCCGACAACGAGGAATATACTCACGTACTCGACGATCTGATTGTCGAACCGCTCTCGAAGTGCTTCGCCGAGCCCCTCCCCCGAGACAAGACCCAGTCGCGCACTCATTTCCTGGAGAACGATCGTTGCAACAATTGAGAAGACCATTGTCCACAGGAGTGCGTAGCCAAACTCCGCCCCGGTAACACTCGCAGTTGTGACCGTGCCTGGGCCGATGAACGCGGCGGCGACCATCGCTCCCGGGCCGACGGCTTTGAGTCGTTTTGTAATGCTCATGATTGTTGGTTTTGATAGCCACTGTCACGGTCCCAGCAGGTAATGAAAAACATTGTTAAGACCTGTGTGTGGCCGGAACATCGGTCGTATGAACCCTGTGTCTGTGTCACCAAGTGTGTGAACTAGTAAGAACCCCCACACCCACCGATTTGAGTCTGTTTACGTCCCGTGCCGGGGGTATTCACCGTTCTCGCTCTCTCAGTAGAACTTTCGAAACACTCTCGTCGACTTCAATTTCGAACGGGAGGTCGGCGATGCTACCACGGATGAACCGAATCATCAACCACCGCACCGACTCGGATGGGAACACCACGTGGAAACTCCCTTTTTCGTCCCGCCGAACGGTCAGGAACCCACACAGCGAGAGCCATTCGAGAACATCTTCGAGCGAATCGAACCGCTCAGCGTATTCCTGAGCGTGGTACTGTGCCACCTGATCGATCATTTCGAGAACCTCCTCGTCCTGTTCTGCCGGATCGCTAAACTGACTCAGGAGTGCGTGAAGCAAGTCGACGTCCAGCAAGACGTGCTCGCCCGTCGAGAGCATCTCGTAGTACGTCTGGAGGTGGTCGCTGTCACTCGCGTGTGCCGAGTCGAAGTTTGCCGCGTAGAATGCGATTGCCTCGCGGATCAGCTGGCTCTGGCTTTCCCCAGTTCGGTCGGTCAGCCCCTCTAACGTCGCCTTGGTCTCCTCGTCGAGAGAGACGGTGACGCGGTCGGTTGGCATAGTGCCCCTCCTCACTGGATGGCCTTAATATCGTGTTGTTTGGTGACAGAGCGCTCTCAAGCATGGCAGCGAGACCAGTGCGTCAGTGTCTGCGGGATGTCCGTGATGTGTCTTCGTGAGGCCCAGCCGCCGGCCCATGGCGCTCACCCGAAATCAGCGCAGAAATAAGTAAATATTAAATCATTCACCAACAAATGAGTTCAGAAATCTGGTGTTTATTATTGAACCATTCATCCAGCACGCGGCAACTGAACCATACCTTTCCCGACAGGTGTCGACGTCCTGAACGAGCGGCCACGCTTAGCGCCACCGTTCATAGCGATAGCTTCGCGCCCGGGAGCAGCAGATGAGAGACGCCGGGAGTCCACTCGACACGGCTCAGGTTCTTGTTGTCGGTTCGACGACCTGGAGCGAGCCGTTCTCAGAAGCTCTCACAGCAAGCACCGAGGCCACTATCCGCACTGTTGAGACGACATCGGAAGCCCTCGATACCGTTCGGCAGCGCTCGGTCGATTGTCTCGTCGCGGGAGCGTCACTCGATGACGAAAGTGGGATTGGGCTGGTCCGACAACTCCGAGAGTCGGCTCCGGCCCTCCCAGTCGTTCTCGGGACCACGGATGGAAGCGAAGCCCTAGCGAGTGAGGCAATCGAGGCCGGCGTTTCCGACTACGTTCCCCTCACAGGAACGGACGGCCTGCGGATAGACGAGTTGATTGAGCGAACCGGGAAGGCGCTCCAGTCCGCTCGGCAAGCGATCACGCAGCGCGAACGGGCACGGCAATTCGACGCCGTCTTTCACGACACACAGACGGCCACGTGGGTCCTCGATCCGGACGGCTCGCTCACCCGTGTGAATCAGACGGGACGAGCAATGCTCGATGCGGACGCAGACACGGTCATCGGTGACCTGTTCTGGACGCTGCCGTGGTGGTCACAGTCCGACGCGACAGAACGCGACATCCGGAACCTCGTCGCGGCTGCACGCGACGGACAGTTCGGTAACGCAGTCGTTCACCGGCCGGCCACGGCTACGGATCGCGTTATCGAGCTTTCAGTCCGGCCGGTCGAGAACGACTTCGGCGAGGTCACCTCGATCGTGATTGAAGGGATCGACACCACGGAGCAGGTCACCCTCGACCGTGACCTCCGTCAATCTGAGGAACTCCACCGGGTCACGCTCAGCAATATGACCGACACCGTCCTCATGACGAACGAGGCCGGGGACTACACCTACGTCTGTCCGAACGTGCACTTCATTTTCGGCTACACCGACGAAGAGATCCGCCAGCAGGGAACGATCGACACGCTCCTTGGTGAGGACCTGTTCGACCGAGCGGAACTCGCCGAGAAGGGCGTTCTCAAAAACATCGAGTGTACCGTCACCGACAAAGCGGGTCACGAGCACACGTTGCTGGTCAACGTCCGCGAAGTCTCCATTCAGGACGGCACACTGCTGTATAGCTGTCGGGATATCACGAAACGGAAACGGCGTGAGGAAGCGTTGACAACGCTACAGGAGACCGCACGGAAGTTCCTCTACACGGAAACCAATCAGGAAATCGCCCAGCACATTGTCGATGACGTCCTCAGTGTGTTCGACGTTTCCGCGAGTGCCATCTATCTGCACGACGCCGAGACGAACGAACTCCGCCCGGTCGCACAGTCACAGGCGATGACCGAACACCACGGGCCGCTCCCGGCCGTCCGAACGAATGCCGACACACTTCCAAGCCACAGCTTCGTCAAGGATGAGACACTCGTGTTCGACGATGTCCACACGTCGGACCGACTGGAAAACCGGGCAACCGACCTCCGTAGTGTCATGTTCATTCCGCTCGGCAACCACGGCGTGTTCGTTGCTGGGTCGACGGCCGTCGGGGCGTTCGACGACGTGACACAGGAACTCACCGACCTGCTTGCCGCCACCGCCGAGGCTGCCCTCGACCGGGTCGCCCGGGAATCCCAGCTCCGGAAACAGGACCGCGAACTTCAGCGACAGAACGAGCAGCTGACTGCTCTGAATCAGATCAACAATACGATTCGGGAGATCGACCAGACGATTGTCAGCGCCGAAACGAAGGAAGAGATCACCCACACTGTCTGTGAACGGCTCACTGACACAGACCGATTCAAATTCGCGTGGATCGGGAGCGTCAATCCGGGCGGTACTACCGTCGAACCGCGAGCGTGGGCCGGCACCGAACAGGGGTATCTCGACAGTCAGTCAATCGCGGTCGCGGCCTCCGAAACCGACCCCGCGGGCCAGACGGCTGCGACCGGCGACGTGACGATGATATCCAACGTCGCCGCCGATCTTCGGAACGCGCCGTGGCGGTCGGACGCGCTCACGCGTGATTTCCTTTCTGTCCTGAGTATCCCGCTGGTGTACAACGACCTCAGGCACGGGATTCTCACCATCTATGCGGACACGAAAGACGCGTTCGATGAGACAACGCGCACAGTGTTACACGAACTCGGCGAGACGATCGCCTCGGCACTCAGCGGCATCGAACGGAAACACGCGCTGCTCACGACGTCGGTGGCCCGCGTCGAGTTCGTCATCGATGACGAGCGGTTCCTCCTGTCGCGACTCGCCCAGTCAACGGGATGTACTATTGCCTACGAAGGCGGCATCCAGCACGCACCGGTCGGTAACAGCGTGTTTGTGACGGTCGAAGACGCTGACGTGCAAGCGGTCGCGGCGGCTGCGGCTGACATGACGACGATCGACGACGTGACACAGATAAGTGACGACGACACTGACAGCGGCGTCCTGCGGCTGGAGCTGTCACAGCCGTTCCTCGCGCTGGAACTCGCCGACCACGGCGCTATCTTCCGGCAAGCGACCGCAGACCCGGAGGGAACGACACTCGTCGTCGATGTGCCCCAGAGCGTTGACGTTCGAAACATCGCACAGTTGGTCGACAGTACGTTCTCCGGCGTCAAACTCAAGCGCAAACAAACGCTTGAACGGGGTATCGAGCAGGACCGCAGTTCGGAGTTTCTCACGGACCTCACGGAGCGACAGCTCGAAGTGATTCAGACCGCCTACTACAGCGGCTACTTCGAGTCACCGCGTACAAACTCCGGTGAGGACATCGCATCGATGCTTGCGATTTCGTCACCAGCGTTCTATCAGCACGTGCGGACCGTCCAGCGGAAACTGTTCACAGCACTGTTCGAAGAACGGAGCGTTTCGGGCCGGGAGTACTAAAGGGGTTCAATAATAAACAACTAACTCCACCCCTGCCTCTTTGTTTAACCTCTGAATATTCCTTTGATGTCCTTCTATTCCTTAATCGAGTACTGGCGGTCGGACACCGCCACTCGTGAATACATATGAGAGATGTAGAGCAAGACCACGGCGAGAAGACACCGTACGAGTGCTTTGCGTGTGGCAAAGTCATCACTGCAGTGAGCCTACCGGAGAGCTGTCAGGACTGTGGCGGCGAAATGCGCAACCGACTGACACCACTTGAATAACGATGGGACCAGAACTGAGCTCCGCCTCTTCGTCGGACAATTCGTCGACGCCGTCCGAGCCCGAATCAGCGCTCGAAACGGCCCGTCTGCAGCTCCACCGGGCCGCGGACCACCTCGATATCGACCCGAACATCGTCGAACGACTCAATCATCCGCAAAACGTCCATGAGGTCACTGTCCCGATCGAGCGGGACGATGGCACAGTGGAAGTGTTCACCGGCTATCGAGCCCAGCACGATAGCGTCAGGGGACCGTACAAAGGCGGGCTTCGCTATCACCCCGACGTGACGAGGGACGAATGCGTCGGCCTCGGGATCTGGATGACCTGGAAATGTGCGGTGATGGATCTCCCCTTCGGCGGCGCAAAAGGGGGTATCGCGGTCAATCCGAAAACGCTGAGCCGAGACGAAAAAGAACGGCTCACTCGCCGGTTCGCACAGGAACTCCGTGCGGTGATCGGGCCAAACCGGGACATACCAGCCCCGGATATGGGAACAGACCCACAGACGATGGCCTGGCTGATGGACGCCTACTCCATGCAGGAGGGTGAGACGATACCGGGGGTCGTCACCGGTAAGCCACCGATTGTCGGTGGGAGTGAGGGGCGTGAAGACGCGCCCGGCCGGAGCGTCGCGATTATCACACAGCAGGTCTGTGAGTACTACGACCAGCCGCTGTCTGAGACCACGGTCGCAGTACAGGGCTACGGCAGTGTCGGTGCGAATGCCGCACGGTTGCTCGACGAACAGGGCGCGACTGTCGTCGCGATCAGCGACGTGAACGGGGCAATGTACGACCCCGCCGGTATCGATACGGCGACAGTGCCATCACACGACGAGGAACCGGAGGCGGTCACCGAGTACGCCGACACCGTAATTTCGAACGACGAACTACTGACGCTGGATGTCGACGTCCTCATTCCGGCAGCGCTCGGGAACGTCATTACCGAGGCAAACGCGGACAACATCGCTGCGGAGTACGTCGTTGAAGGGGCGAACGGCCCGACTACGTCTACCGCTGATTCGATCCTCGCTGACCGGGACGTCGTCGTGATTCCGGACATTCTGGCGAACGCCGGCGGCGTCACGGTGAGCTACTTCGAGTGGCTACAGGACATCAACCGCCGGTCGTGGTCTCTCGAGCGAGTGAACGACGAACTCGACGAAGAGATGCGAGCGGCCTGGGACGCAGTCCGAACGGAGTTCGAAAACCGCGATATCACGTGGCGCGATGCGGCGTACATCGTCGCCCTGTCCCGCATCGCGGAGGCCCACGAAGCACGGGGGCTCTGGCCGTAACACTGGGTCCGCTGATTTCATACGGGGGCCACACCGTCAGTCGGGGGCGAGAAACCGCTACCGGCGCTTCCCTCAGTAGCAAAACTCGAACCGTGCCCCGCCAGCAGCCCCTTCCGTCACACGGACGGTCCAGCCGTGCGCTTTGGCCATGTCCTCTACGATCGAGAGCCCGAAGCCAGTGCCTCCCTTGGTAGACGTAACGCCGTGTTCCAGTACGTCCCCACGCTTTGCCGGGGGGATCCCATCGCCGTCGTCCGCGACGTAGAACCCCTCACCGCCGTCTAGCTGCCCGACGGTTACCGTGACAGCTTCCCCGCCATGCTCGATAGCGTTTCTGAAGAGGTTCTCGAACAGTTGCGTCAGCCGGCCGGCGTCACCAGCCACTGTCGGGACCGTCTCAGCAACCGTCAGCGTTGCTTCGACGGTGTCGACGTATCCCCAGGCCTCCGTCGTCACGGTCGCAAGGTCGATCTGTTTCGTATCCGTAACCGTGGTCTCACCACGCGCCAGCGTCAGGAGGTCGTCGATCAGCCGCTCCATGCGGTCATGTGCCGCCTCGATCCGGTCTACGTGACTGAGGTCGCCCGACTCCTCGATGATGTCGAGAAATCCGATGGCGATGGATAGCGGATTCCGGAGGTCGTGGGCGACGACACTGGCGAACTCATCGAGCCGCTCGTTCTGTCGCTGTAGTTCGGTTTCCCGGCTTGCGCGGGTGAATGCCGCCTCGACGGTCGCGCCCAGTATCTGGAACAGGTCTACGTCTGCTTCAGAGAAGATCTGTTCCTGTGGCGTTCCGACACCAATAAGCCCAAACTCTCCCAGTGGCACGAACAGGCCACTTCTGAGGCTCCTGTCAGCTTCGCCGACCGACGCCACGGACTGGATGTCGTCGTAGCGACGCATTTCTGACGCCGCAAACGCCTCCCAGGCAAGCGACTCATCGGACTGCAACCGTGGCAGTTCACCGAGCAGTTCGCTCGTGGCAGCACTCGCCGTCAGTGGAACAAGCTCGTCTGTCTGGTCGGCGTACTCCCAGATCCCGGTGAGTTCGAATCCGAGCGTCTCGACAGCAGCCTCGATAGCGATGTCGCCGATTTCCGCACTCGACTGTGCGGCACTGAGCCGCTGTGCTGTTTCCTGCAGTGAGCGGAGCTTCGACTCTAATTGTTTCTGTTCAGTGATATCCTCTAGAACAGCTAGTACGTTCGTTATTTCCCCGTCGGGAGCAGCGATCGGGGCAACCGATAGGAGCAGATCTAGTTCCTCACCGGCTTTCGTCTTCCGTCGAACCTCCTTGCCCCGAATCGGCTCGCCGCTCAATACGCGCTCTCGGTGGGATTCAAACTCAGCCTGCTGCTCGTCCGGGACAATCGGATTGAACTCGCCAAGCACCTCCGCCCGTGACCAGCCGAACATATTCTCGGCCCCGTCGTTCCAGCGGGTGACCGTTCCGTCCGTGTCGATTTCCATGACGGTGAGTGGCGTCGCCTCGATGAGTGATTCAAGTCGCTGGTTCGTCGTCTCAAGTTTACGTTCCCGCTCGACCTGTTCAGTTACGTTGCGGGCGATACCGACGATCCGGACGATCTCATCGTCAAGGATAACTGGCGCGAGGCTCGTGTCCCAGAACCGTGCGTCGTCAGCGATATCCAGTTCTTCCCGATACGAGATCGGCGCACGCTCCTCGACACAGCGCGTGTAGTTCGCCGCGAGTTCAGCACCACGTTCATCACCGAAGATGTCTCGTGGCGTCCGTCCTCGAACGTCCTCGGTTGTGAGTCCTGTCTGTGACTCGTAGCCGGGGCTGAGTCGAGCAAACTCGAACGCTCGCTCGTCACCCGCCGTATCGACGTCAAGCATGAATATGGCGTCACCGGAACTGTTGAGCAGTGCCTCGTACTCTTCAGCAAGTTCCTGGTGCGCTCGTTCCCGGGCTTTCCGCTCCGTAATATCCTGAAAAACGCCTCGAAGAACGGGCTCATCGTCCTGTGGGTCGTCGACGCGTTCTCCCCACGCCCGAACGTCGCGCACGTCGCCGTCGGTCCGAACGATCCGGAGATCGATGTCATACGGTTCCCGGTCCGCAATCGTCTGTTCCACTGCCTTCGAAATCTTGTCTCTGTCGTCAGGATGATAAAAACCAAGCGCGTCATCAAGTGACGGCTCGTACTCGTCGGCAACACCGTGAATCCGACGGACGCCGTCAGACCAGTCGAGGCTGTCCGTCGACGGGAAATACTCCCACACACCGATATCCGCGATGTTCTGCACCCGCTCGAACAGGAACTCCTGGCGCTTAAGATCGGTCTGGTCCTGCATCCGGGATATTTCGGCGCTTACAAGCTCTGAGAGTAGCTTCACAAACGTTCGCTCAAGCGCCCCGAAGGGTGCGACTCGTGTTGCCGGACTCGAAAAGTTGACTGTCCCGTACCGGACCCCATCGACGATGAGTGGCACGCCGATATACGATTCCAACTCCAACTCACGATACGCAGGGTGGGTCTCTTTCCCTTCAGTGACAGCGTCTGCGAACGAACAGACCGCATCTGTTCCGACCACCTCCGCGCAGTACGTCGATTCGAGGTCGAACTGGTCCCCGGATTCGATTTCCGCATCTGGGGCGTGTACTGCTCTGACTGTGTAATCGTCGCCCTGAACGTGTGAGACGATTCCGATGTCGAGCCCGAGTGTCTGACAGCCCAGATCGAGCAGTTCTTCGAGGCGCGTCTCGGCCGAGATATCACCCTTTGCCATGACGGTCTGGAGTTCCCGCAGTGCATCCCGCTCCTGCTCTAACTGTCGTTTCGCCCTGCTCTGTTCGGTAATGTCTCGGGCAACGACGAGCACCTGCCGGTCAGCGTTGCCCCGGAACGGTGTGACGCGGACATCTAACGTCCGCTTGCCGCCGTCGGTCGTCACATCGAGTTGCAGGTCCGTGTCGTACAATCCTGTCACGCCACCGTCGGTCTCGATATCATCGACCGTTGATTCGACCGCCGTTGTGAACCGCTCCGTATCGGATTTGGACATCCGGTCTCCAACGACCGCTTCCAGCTGTTGTCCCGTTATTTTGGTCGCTCTGTCTCCGCTAACCAGTCGTCTCGAAGCGGTGTTCGCGAACTCGATTGTCCCTTCGTCATCGAGAACGAACACAACGTCGTGGATATTTTCGAGGATGGCTTCACTGCGCTCTAACTCCAGTTCTCGTTCCCGCTCCGCCGTGGTCTCTTGTGAAAAGACGGTCAGACCGTCATCGTTGGGAAACGCTCGTATTTCAACCCAGTAATCCAACGGCTCGCCAAGGTACTGTTCGAACGACACCGGGTCGCCGGTCTCCATTGCGGTTCGGTATTTCTCTTCGAGTTCCGTTCCAACTATGGAGGGAAACTCTTCCCAGATGACTGCACCGACGACAGCGTCGGGGTCGCGGTTGACGCGCTTTGCCATCTTCTCGTTTACGTATTCGATACGCCATTCGTCGTCGACAGCATAAATCCCGTCAGTTGCCCGCTCAAGCGTTCGCTGGAAGCGGTCTGACAGTCGCTCGGCGGCCGCTTGCTTGCGAGCGGCCTCGGTGAGCGTCTGGATACGGCTCGCGAGCAACTCGAAACTGTTCTGACCTGCGTGGACCGGAACGTAATCGGAGACACCCGCCTGTGTCGCTTCGCTGGCGATTCGCTCGCTCCCCCGGCCGGTAAACAGGATCGTCGGTCGTTCGTCCTGTTCCGCTTGTAACCGGTCCAGAAGATCAATTCCCGTCCCGTCCGGCAATGAGTACGATGTGACCACACAATCGATAGCCGAAGTTGCAAGCAGGTCGAGAGCAGCCTCTATAGTCCCGACTGCTGTGACGTCAAAGTCAGATGAGATATTCCGGAGTTTCGTCTGCGCTAACTCAGCAAAGTCGCCATCGTCGTTTACATACAAAACGTGAATGGTATCGGGAGTCCCGTCACCGGCATAGGCCATTATTACAACTATGCATCGAGATTTCATGAATCAACCGCGCCAGTTTTTATATATGATATTCAGGTGCCCCATATAGCTCTGTACTGCCCGGTTTAGTTGGATATTCGGCGTCCAGCATGCCACCGGCTCATACCGCTACTGAGTCACACTATGACACCATCAAAGTATATAATCTGATACTTGGGTCAGCAAGTTTATCGTTCGAAGTTAGGTACATCCGATATTGTGTCAGAGATGACGAGTATCCTTGTGCTTCATATTGATGATGAACCCGATTTTCTGGACGTGGCATCGGAAATACTTGCACAGCAATCCGATCAACTCAAGATTATAACCGCAGCGAGTGCCGCTGAAGGGCTCGATAAACTTGCTACACGTTCTGTTGACTGTATTATCAGCGACTACCGGATGCCTGAGAAAGACGGTATCGAACTCCTCAAAGCTGTCCGTGCAGAGTACCCTGACCTACCGTTTATCCTCTTCACTGGGGAGGGGAGTGAAGCGGTCGCCAGCGACGCAATTGCCGCCGGTGCAACCGATTATCTCCGAAAAGGGCACGGAACGGAACGATACGAACTCCTCGCAAATCGTATCGAAAACGCCGTCGAACAGTACCGCACCAATCAGCGCGCTGCCGAACTTGAACGGGTTCGCGCGCTCGTCAGCAACATCGACCAGGCGCTCATCCGGGCGAGTTCGCTCTCGGAGATCAAAACTCGTGTCTGTGAGATCATTAGCGACTCTGAGCCCTATCGTTTCGCATGGATCGGCGAGCGTGACCCTGAGACAGACCGAATCGAGCCACAGGCCTGGGCCGGCGTCGAGGACGCGTATCTCGATACTATTGTTGTCACTGCGGATAACTCTCCGACTGGACAGGGTCCTGCAGGCACGGCCGTCCGCAAACGACGTATTGCGACGTCGCAGAACATTCAAGCTGACCCGGCGTTCGAGGTCTGGCGAGAGGAAGCACTCGACCGCGGCTATCGAAGCAGTGCTGCGGTTCCGCTAGAATACAATGACACGCTGTATGGTCTCCTGTGCGTCTATTCATCCCGTTCGTTTGCCTTTGCCGAGGACGAACAGGCATTACTCAGTGAACTTGGGAATAGCATCTCACACGCCATGCATTCGCTGAAGAGCCGAGACGAACTGCGTGCAGAGCGGACATTTATCGATCAGGCGCTCGATTCGCTTGCCGACATATTCTACGTGCTCGATTCCGAAGGCAACGTCCAGCGCTGTAACGAACAATTCGAAAGGCTGGCCGGGTACGCCGACGAGGAGATATCTGATCTCGACGCACTCAGTCTTTTTCGGGAAGAAGAACGAGAGGGAGTCTCCGAGGCGATTGAGGAGGCGCTCACAACGGGGCAATCAACCATCGAAGCGGAGTTCCGTACCGCAGCGGGAAAGCGCGTTCCCCACGAGTTCACTGCTGACCGGCTAACTGATCAGGACGGTGACCTGATAGGGCTCGTCGGCACCGGTCGAGATATCTCCGAACGGACAAGACGTGAACGGGAACTGCAGGATCAAAAAGAACAGCTAGAGCAGTTTGCTGCAACTGTCAGCCACGACCTGCGGAACCCGTTAACAGTCATACAAGGTCGCCTGGCGCTCCTGCAGGCCGAACAGTCAAACGAGCATCTCGCTGTGATCGAGACAGCGACCGATCGGATGGAACGCATTGTCGAGGACCTCCTCTGGCTAGCGCGAGAGCAACAAGAAATCGGGTCACTGGAACCTGTCTCGATCGACACAGCCGCTGAGGCCGCGTGGAAGCTCGTCTCTGACCCTGCAGACGAAGCCGAACTGTACTGTGATTGCGGGGCCGATACCCAGCCACTGGTCAAAGCTGACACCGATCAGTTCCGGCATCTGCTCGAAAATCTGTTCAGGAACACGATTGACCACGCAGGCCGGGATGTCACTGTCGTTGTGGGCGGGATTTTCGGTGACGCCACCGGATTCTACATCGAAGACGATGGCCCTGGAATCCCTGCCGAGGACCGCGAAAAGGTGTTCGAGGCTGGCTACTCGACTTCCGAATCGGGGACTGGTCTGGGCCTCAACATCGTCAAACGAGTCGCTGACGCCCATGGCTGGGATATCTGCGCAACTGAGAGTTCGATGGGTGGGACACGATTTGAGATAACGGGCCTCGAACTCGTGGAATAACTCACTATTTAGAACCGCACTGTTTCGAACCGGTCATCGGGCTTCCTGTGCGTTGGTGGATTCACCTCTACTGAGTTACTTATCCCCACCGAGCTGGCTACGATTTCCCACTTCTCTGCCACGTGCTGCTGGATTGAATTGCCCTTCCGTTACACATTCAGGGACTCGGAACTACAGGAACTAGTACAGATCCAACTGTCCGGTCATCGTCCACCTCGATGCCGCAATTGCGGACGCTCAGTGACCGCATAGCTAATAAAATGGCATAAAACGTCACAATCGTTATTTCGTACCAACTGTATGTTACTTAATGCGGTTCTGGTCCCCGCGCCACCTCCCCCACTGAATCCGATCACGTTCATCAAGCGGTCCGGGTCCAGGACCCGTCGACGCGGATACCGACTCCGAATGGTGCGGTGCACACCACTCCCCCCGGCTGCCCACCATTCCTGTGCTATTGCATGGGGTGTACTTCTCACGTTATCAGATGGAAACAACGCCAGTAAAAATGAGCGGCTTGCAACCAAATCAACAGACGGCGTGGGGATATCATAAATACTTTATATACACTCGTATCCGAGCTAGGTGGGTTCTGTGCCCTGCCCAATCGCACTGGATTCACCCACACGATTGCTTTGGGCTGGAATCCGTCGTCGAAACCGACGACTTCCGATGGGACGTTGCACCCCATCTCTCCCACCCCCACAGCAACGTCCCATCCTTTTACGGGATTGGCGGAGCCGTGCGTTCCGGTGATGACTGCACTGAAATTACCACTATGCTAGGAGTTACCACAAAAAATATGTCGAACGGTGAATTACAACTATACGGGTTCTGGTCCCCGCTTTGGGCCCTTTCCTACTTTGCGCCCACTCGCCCCACCCCATGTCTCGGGTCCAGAACCCATCCGTGCCTCTGACTGCAGTGGGTGGCACACACGGTGCCCATCGCCACCCGTCATCCGCTTTCCTGCAGGAGCGCAACACCTACCTTTTCCAACCATGCTTCTGAGGGAACTGCTGTTACTGTGAGTCGGTAGCTTCGCTCGCTCTAGTGAGGATATCCGCGAGTTCCTCGCGGTCGAACAGCTGTTCGCCTTCGGGAATTCTAATCCGAGACCTTTTGTGCTAGGAGGAGTTCCTTTAGCGGGGTATGAACGAGTTACGCACTGGATTGAGTTATGGCGACGTTCTTCTCGTCCCGAAACGATCACCGGTCGACAGTCGGAGCGACATCGACCTCTCAACGCCGCTTACTCCGACCGTCGAACTGGACACGCCGCTCGTCTCCGCGGCGATGGACACCGTTACGGAGGCAGAACTGGCAATCGAGCTTGGACAGTCTGGCGGATTCGGGGTACTACACCGGTTCCTGACGCCCGAGGAACAGGCCGAGCAGGTCGAGCAGGTGACGGAGGCAGGTGAACAGGTCGGCGCAGCCGTCGGCATCAATGAGGATTACGTCGCACGAAGCGCGGCCGTGATTACGGCCGGTGTCGATGCGCTCGTCGTTGATGTGGCTCACGGTCACCTCAACCGCGCGCTCGACGCCGTCGAAACCCTTGCAGACGAATTTCCTGACGCCGATATCATCGCTGGCAACGTCGCGACGCCAGCGGGTGTCGAAGACCTCGCTGCCGCCGGGGCCGACTGTGTCAAAGTCGGTATCGGACCCGGGTCCCACTGTACCACCCGGAAGGTCGCGGGTGCTGGCGTCCCCCAACTGACCGCCGTTGATGACTGTGCCACGGCCGCCGAAGACCTGGATGTCACTATCTGCGCGGATGGCGGGATTCGCACGTCCGGTGATGCGGTGAAGGCCCTCATGGCCGGGGCAGACACCGTAATGCTCGGGAGCCTCTTTGCCGGCACAGAGGAGGCCCCCGGTGTTGTCGTCGAAGTCGATGGGACGCGGTACAAGCGGTCACGCGGGATGGCGACCACCGCGGCGGCCGAGGACCGTGATGACAAGCAGAACAACGTCAGTGCCGACGAAGGAGTCGAAGCATTGACCCCGTACAAAGGCTCGGTCGCTGCTGTGGCCGAGGAGTTCTGTGCTGGCATCCGCTCCGGGCTCTCTTACTGTGGCGGGCACACCATCGCTGCGGCTCGCGACAAGGCGGAGTTCATTCGTGTCGCCCAGAGTGCGAAAGAACGCGAAGGGTTCCACACGGACCAAGATTGGGAAGGCATCAACGTGGAGAGTGAAGCGACACAGGTCCGCGACGCCGGCACCGAGGCGACAGTCGACAGCGACGACTGAACTGCTAGCAGGCTGTTCCAGAAGCGCGCCGACCCACCGCTGTCGGTGTAGCCGCCCTCGTTACTCGCTGTCTCCACCAGTCGCTGCCGGGCCATCGTCCGCTTCCTCAGCGCTCTGTAGCAGGAGATCGGTCCCGGCTGCGGCGACCATCCCGACACCAACCGCGCGCAACTGTCGGCGATACGCTGGCTTCACCGTGAGCTGGGACGCGTTCTCGAAGTTCTTCCCGATCATACGCTTGATAAGTTTGACACTGATCTGTGGGAAGAGCGCAGTTACGACGCCCTGAACGAGTACCACTGCCGCAGTGAGTTTCCGGTTCTTTTGACTGCCCATCATACGTATAACTATAGTTGCAAGTGGGATTACCATTGCGCCTAATCCACTGCCGTGAGAAACGTAGAAATTGTTTTATCCTCCCTTACAGCGAGCCAGTAGCTCTAGTACTCCGCAGGCTGGCTCTCTGTCTACCGACAGCTGTCTAATAGTGACTGCTATCTGTCATTTCTGCATCGACCGTACTACGCCGTGCGGTCGTCCCGACACCCAGTTACAGCAATCAGTATGAAACCACACCGCTGGAACTCACCGAGTTGGATGCTACTCTCCAGACCTACGTCTTCGCCCCTCTCAGGCGTCTTCAGAGTTTCTCCAGAGCGTCTCCGGACCCGTTAGTTATCGTCTGTGCTAGCCGATGACTTCTGCACCTGCACCGCCGAATGCTTATATTCTGGAATCTCGGCGACAGGGTCGAAGGCATCACCGGTTAGTGCGTTTGCGAGCGGGTCCAGATAGTGGAACGTACAGAACACAACCCCGGGCCGGATAGCCGCCGTGACAGCCGCTGATACTGTCACGCTGCCGCGGTCGTTCTCAACAATGACAGTATCGCCGTCCTCGATACCCCGAGCGGCAGCGTCGTCCGGGTGGATCTCAAGCACGTCCTCTCCACGCATTCGCATAAGTGTCTCCGACCGGCGGGTGAGCGCCCCGCTGTTGAAGTGCTGGAGCGCGCGCCCCGTAGTGAGGACGAGTTGCTCCCCGGAGACGGCATCGGCTGGCGGCGTCGGCGAGACCGGGCGCAGCGGCGCGGTTTGCTGGCCCGAAGCGAACGTCTCCGTGTGGAGAACGTCGGTGCCGGAATCGGCGTCCGCCGGGAACGGCCACCGCTGGTAGCTGTCGCCGATGCCGTCGTAACTCATGCCGGCGTACAGCGGATTGACCCGCGTTAGCTCTTCGAACACCGCTTCCGGACCGTCGTAGTCGAACGCGTCTGACCGGCCGACCAGCCGCTGGCCGAGGCCGGTGAGGATGTCGAGGTCACGGCGAGCGTTTCCGGGCAGGTCAGCGTTCGGCCGCATCCGCATCACCCGCCGGTCAGTGTTGGTCACCGTCCCTGCCTTCTCCGCCCAACTGCTTCCCGGGAGCACGACATCGGCGTGGTCAACGGTCGCTGTCTCGAAGAGGTCGATGACGACGCAGAAATTGAGGTCGTCGAAACCGGCCCGGACAGAACTGGCGTTCGGTTCCGTGACAGCCGGGTTCTCACCGAAGACGACTGCAGCTTTGACGGAGTCACCGAACTGGTGTGTTGCAGTCGTCTCTGTCAGGCCGGGCTCGCTCGGCGGTTCGACGCCCCACTCGTCGGCGAGACGCTGTCGGGCATCCGCATCAGTAACGGGCTCGTATCCGGGGAGCACGCTTGGAAGCGCGCCGACGTCGCCGGCCCCTTGGACGTTGTTCTGGCCACGGAGCGGGTTCACGCCCGTGCCCGGGCGACCGACGTTGCCGGTCAACAGCGCGAGGTTCAACAGCGCGTGGACGTTGTCGGTCCCGCACGTGTGCTGGCTCATTCCCATCCCGGTGACGATTGCCGCTGTATCGGCCTCGGCGTATGCTCGGGCCGCTTCTCGGACGGTTTCCGGGTCGACGCCGGCCACGTCGGCACCCGACCCGACGTCGACATCATCGAGATGTGCTGTCAGGTCCGCGTAACCGGTCGTCCGTTCCTCGACAAAGGACTCATCGACGAGTCCCTCATCGAGGACGACCTTCGCCATCGAATTGAGCAGTTGGATATCGTATCCGGGGCGAACGTCGAGGTGGATGTCGGCGGCCTCGGTCGTGTCTGTCTCGCGCGGGTCGATATGAATGAGCGTGGCGCCGTTGCGAATCGCCGGCAGGAAGTACGAACGGAAAATGACAGGATGCTGTTCGGCCGGGTTCGCGCCGGTGACGAGCAGGCAGTCGGTTTCGGCGAGGTCATCGAGTGTGTTCGTCATCGCCCCGGCACCGAGGCGCTCGCTCATCGCGGCCACGGTCGACGAATGACAGAGACGAGCGCAGTTGTCGACGTTGTTGGTGCCGAGCATCCGCGCAATCTTCTGAAAGACGTAATTCTCCTCGTTCGTGCAGTTCGATGACGCGAAGAACTCGACGGCGTCTGGCCCGTGCTGGTCGATGATTTCCCCGAGTTGGTCGGTCACGCGAGAGAGGGCGGTCTCCCAGAGTGCGGTGACGAAACGCCCATTCTCCCGGACCAGTGGCTCGGTTAGCCGGTCTTCGTGTTCGACTACGTCGAATGCGGCTCCGCCTTTTGGGCAGATCTCTCCTTTCGTGTTCACTGGCCCCGCTGTGCCGGTCGCCTTCCCGTTGCCCGCGTACTGTATCGTACAGCCAACGCCACAGTACGGACAGACTGTCTGCTCGGCCCGGGGATTTCGGTTCTGGTCGGTGCCCATTTCTACGTAACATAATAGAAGCGCAGCTACAAGTAGTCAGGCGGTAAAACGTAGGCGATTTTATAACCGTGAGGATACCCACACCACTCGAACGCTGTCAGAGCTGGGGTCTGGACTGGTGTGGCTGGCCCTGTGTGCAGGTGCGCCGCCAGTTTCGAGAGCCACACCACATACTGTAATGGGACCTCGCTCGTAGTGCCGGTAGATGCGACCAGCTCTGACGACTGTGCAAGTTTTCGCGCTACTCGCGGTAGCTCTCAGTACACTGGTCTTCGCTGCGTCGTTCGCCGTCGACACCACCAGCGCCCGCCCCGAACCAGTGGCGATCGATAACACTGTGCAACGCGGTGTTACGGCGGCCGACGAACAGATCGCCCGGAATCGGAGTATCAGCGTCCCCCGCGCGCAAGTCTTCTACTCACAGTACCGCTACGTCGTCAGCTACGTCGGTATCGGTCAGGCCGTGACCGCGCTCACGGAACCGGGCCACGAGCAGCAGTTCGGCTATCCACTCGCGGTGTACGTTTCAGACTACAGTGACAGGCCGGTCAGGTGCGGCGACGACGGCTCGCTCCGGACCGCCACACCGCCGGACTGGGTCGAAGCCAATCAGGCCCACTACGTTGTCGATGGCTCGGCGCGAGTCCCGTCCGGGCCGGCAGTTGTGCCCTTCGCTGACCGGGACGATGCCGCGGCGTTCACCGAGACGTGCGGCGGGCGAATAATCGACTGGGAGACTCTCAAGACCTACTCGTTCGACCTCAAACAGGCGGCAGCAGTCCGAGAACAGGTTGGCCCACGACGAAGCGATGCGGACGCCACTGTACAGGCGGCACGACAGCACCGAAACCGACCTGTCTCGGTCGAAGTTGGAACAGACGCCCCGACGGTTCAGGCCGCCGTCGATGCGGCACCGCCGAATACGACCGTCGTTGTCCCGGCTGGCACCTACAACGAACAGGTGATGATAGACAAGCCACTCACCCTCAGCGGTCCCGGAGCGACGCTTGACGGGGGCGGCAACGGAACTGTCGTGACCGTGACTGCCGACCGCGTCGGCGTCACTGGGTTCGAAATCACTGGCATCGGCAACACGACGGTCGGCGACCCGACACAGAGCAACGACAGCGCCTGGGACGCCACCGTCACGACCGCCTACGGCAACAGCGATGCCGCCGTGACCGGCTGGAACGCGTCCGGGCTCTACGTTGCGAACCTCAGCGTCGAGACACCCGCCAGCGGCGTCGTGCTGCGGCGGACACCCGGCGCGGTCGTCGAGAATGTCACGGTCAACGGGACGGCAGACTGGCAGGACGGGTTCATGGGCGTTATCGGGATGCACGGGCCGATCGTCGTGCAGGATTCGGTCTTCAACGGCGGGCGTGACGGCGTGTACCTCCACCGGGCTGATGGGACCGCCGTCCGGAACAACACGTTCCGGGACAACCGCTTTGGCGTCCACCTGATGTACACCTCCCGGTCGCTCGTTGCGGACAACGTCGCTCGGGGACAGGAGTACGCCGGCGTCGTCGTCATGACGAATCCCGTGGCAAACGCCATCGTCGGGAACGACGTGCGCCACTCCGGCAGCGGCGTCATGTTAGCCGGGTCCCGGAGCTATATTGCGCACAACGTGGTAGTCGACACTACGCAGGCGATGTCGACAAACGCCGACCGGTCACTGTACGAGCACAACGTCCTCTACGGGAATGACATCGGGGTGCGGGCCTCAACAGTCGTCCCGTCGAACATAGTCACCGAGAACGATTTCATCGCGAACGACCGCCACGCCATTTCGGGACCCGGCCCACTGCGCGTGTACACGCACGACGGCAGGGGGAACTACTGGAGCGGTGCGTACGATCTCACTGGCGGGACTGGCCCGGTGTTGGCCCAGTCCTACTCGCCCACCGATTCTGTCGACCGCCGTCTCCACCAGACCGACGCTGCGGTCGTCCTCAGGGCGGCACCGAGTGTCCGGGGGCTCCGGGCGCTCCGCGGCACCACGCCCGGATTCCGCCGGGGCAGCATTGTCGACAGGGCTCCGCTGGCAGACCCTGCGAATCCTGAGACCGTCAGGCGTCTTCGAAACGAGACATCGATGGAGGGGGCAGCATGACTGGCGAGACGTACCTCACGGCAAACGAAATCACAAAAACGTACGGTGATGTGACAGCCGTCTCGGAAGTGTCACTCGACGTGCCGTCCGACGCCGTGACCGGGTTCATCGGCCCGAACGGGTCCGGGAAAACGACGCTTCTGCGCATACTTCTGGGCGTCGAGCGACCCACCAGCGGCACCGTCTCGTACAGCGGACCTGATGCCGAGCGGCAACTGGGTTACCTGCCACAGCGGCCGACCTTCCGGCCCGGGTTTAGCGTCCGGGAGACTGCCGCGTTCTACGCGGACCTCGTCGACGACGACCCGGACCGACTGCTGGAACGCGTCGGCCTCGAAGAAGTGGCCAGCCGCCCCGTGTCCGGGCTGTCCGGGGGCATGACGCGCCTTCTGGGAATCGCACAGGCGCTGGCCGGCGACCCGCCGATTGTGATGCTCGACGAACCGGCAAGCGGGCTCGACCCGGCAATGAGCCGACTGATATTCGACATCATCGAGTCGATTGCCGACGCCGGTCGTGCCGTGGTTCTTTGCTCGCACGAACTGCCGCTCGTCGAGGAGACAGCCGACAGGCTGGTAGTGCTTGAATCCGGCCGTCTCGTGCGGACTGGGTCGGTAGAATCGCTTCGGGAACAGACCGGCGGGCCGCTCCACGAGACGTTCACAGCGCTTCTGGAACAGGACCGAGCCACTATCGCTGCGCCGGAGGGAGAGCAGGCATGACGGAGGGCAACCGGTTCTGGACCGTTTTCGTGCGGGAAGTCCGCAGTGCGGTCAGGACACGCACCTATCTCGCACTCGGGCTGGTCACGGGGATTGTCCTGTTCGGGCTCGCTCATGCCGGTGGCGGCCCCGCCGGCGGCTACGTTCCCACCGTCGTTGATACACTCGTTGCCGTCGAAGTCCTCGTACCGACGCTTGCCTTCGCTGTCGGCTATCGCGCCATCGCCGACCCCGCCGTCCGGGGAGAACTCGACATACTTGACACCTACCCGCTTTCGACGTGGTCGTACGTCGGCGGGGTGTACGCGGGCCGTGCCCTGCTGTTGCTCACCATTGTCGTCGTCCCGTTGCTGGCGCTGGGCATCAACGTAGCGACGACTGCAGGACCGGAGACGACGGTGTTTGCGAGCCACCGCGGTGTCGATTCCCCGTTCCTGTTCATCCGATTCATCGCACTAACAGTCCTGTACGCGCTCTCGTCGCTGACTATCGCGTTCCTGCTGTCAGCGCTCGCCGGCAGCCGGGGCCGAGCACTCGTGCTTGCACTCGCCGGGCTGCTTGTCCTCACTGTCGGAAGTGACCTCGCGGTGTTCGCGGCGCTTGACACCGGCGTCACCACCGGCACGCTCGGCGGCGCGCTCGCCATGACGCCGGCGGGGGCGTACCGCGGCCTCGTGTTCGATCAGGTCCTGTATGTCGCTGTCCTGGGCCGCTCAGCGTTCGTCCCGACGTGGGTCGCCGCCCTCTCGCTCCTGTTCTGGTGGGGACTCACGTTTGTGGGGGCGATGCTTGCGACGGATGCGGCCTGATACTGACGGCTGTAAGCCCGGAAAGAATAACGTCCTCTGAATATCCCGCAGTAGTTACGGCCGAGAGTAGCAGTTCAGTCGTCGTCCGAGGCGGCTGCGAGCCCTTCGTCGACCAGCCGCGTGAACCGGTCGATGAGACGGTCCGTAAGCGATGGTCGGACCACCGCGAGCAGCCGCTGTGTCGCGTCCGGATCGCTCAGAGCCACGACAACACGCCCCCGTTCGCCGTACGACTTTTCGAGTATCTCCGCGTCGGCCAGTGCCGAAACGTGCCAGGAGACAGTACTCCGGGCGACGCCCAGTCGGTCGGCCAGTTCGTCTGCCGACAGGGACTCCGCTTCCAGCAGATGTAGAAGAATCGTCCGCGCGGTCTCCCGCCGGGCAAAGGCAAGCACACGTCGCTCCCAGGGGTCGTACTCCCGGCTGTAATAGTGCGTTTTACCCTGAATCTCTTCGGCGACGATATCGCCGGCACGGCGCAGTTTCCGCAGGTGATACTGTGCCTGCCCGGTCGCAATATCGAGGTCGGCCGCAAGTGCGTTGAAATGTACTCCCGGTTTGGAATCGACATGGGAACGCACTTGCTCAGTAACCGTGGACATAGTCTTCAAGATAGCTTTCCACCCACCGAGACAACAGGGTATCGGGCGTTCTCACCGCGTGGGAACTCGCCTACATCCCGCCAACCAGTTCTCGCGATATGTCTTCTGCGGGGAGGGTCTGACCGCCGTACTCTTCGGCAAATGACTCGGCGTCCGCGCTGTCGCTAAACGGAACGATAGCCGTCCCCATCGTGCCCTCCACGTCGGAGTTCGCAACGACGGTGAGTTGCCCCACCGGCGCGAACGCCTCGGCCTCCAGATGCCGGGAGATAATTGTCTTGCCCCCGTCGGTCCGAATCTCGTAATCGGTTGTGCTGTAGTCGGTCAAGAACGTCTCCGCGGGGGTCCACCCCGATTGCTCTTTGGCGAATCGGTGGCGATACGTGCAGGTCGTACTGCAGAACCGTGCCGGCGGGTCGTGGCCCTCGGGCGTGTTGTCCTGGTAGTACGTCTGGCCGACCGGACCCGGGTGCTGGTCGATGACCATCCCACACTGGTCACAGTTCTGGCCGCTTTCGATGCTGACCGGGTCGATTTCTTCACTGTTTCCCAGGCATCCAGAGAGTGACACGACTGCCACAGTCCCAGTCCCGGCCAAGAAGCATCGTCGTGTGAGGCCTGTTGCATGTTCAGACATACTAGATGCTACGCTGAACGACACCAAATGGTTCATGGTGCGACTGTCGAAACGCGGTCAGTCGGGGAGGCTCGGCGGCGCGACTGAATAGATCGCACTCAGTACCAGTAGCGCGATGAGGAAGTCGAACCCGTGTTCAGTGAGGTGGTGTACGACCATTGGGACAGCACCGAGGACGGTCCCGATGCCGACTACGGACCGAAATACCAGCAACCCGATAGCGACGGTCAACAGCACGTACGGCCGCGACCGGCGGCGGTATGTACTGACTGCGGCGATGGAAAACAGCGCCAGCGTTCCGAGCGCAGAGAGGCTCAGAACGGCGATCAACAGCGCCGTTTGACCGGGGCCGATCCAATCAGCCGTGGGTTGGAGCATCTCTCAAGAGTACGTTTCGAGCGGTCGCACTGGAATCGGTTTCGGTCGCAGTCGCTGTCGCGCCTGAATCCCAGTCTAGGATGTGTTCTGGACACCGATATCCCAGTGACTACCCGTTCGAACAGGTGTGTGGTCCTCTCAGGTCGCCACCAGAACCGGGCGTCCCGCGTTCTGGACGACCCGGTCGGTCACACTTCCGATCTGGTCGCCTTTGCTGTGGGAATGGCCGTGGTATCCGAGCACTATCAGGTCGGCGTCGACTTCGTCGGCATAGCTGATAATCTCCACGTACGGTTTCCCGTGGCAGCAACGAGTCGTGACCTCAACGTCAACTGCGTCGCCTCTTTCGGCGACTTCTGCGAGTTCATCGTTCCCCCATTCCTCGACCTCGATGGTTTCCAGCTCCATACTGCTCAGGGCCGGCTCCGCGTGTCGGTCCGTGTCGACAACGAAGACGGCGTGAAGCTCGGCACCGTGTTGCTCAGCCTGTTCAAGTGCGTGTGTCGCTGCGCGGTTCGCGTCAGCGCTCCCGTCGGTCGCAACCACAATCGTGTCGTACATACTAGAGTAAGGGGCACCCTCCTATTTCAATCCGCTGACGAATCTCAAATGATAATAATCTGTTGTCACATACTGCGGCCGTCTACAGATCAGCGGCTAGATTTCGTCGAGATGCTGTCTATCGAGCTTTCAAGAGCGCATACGGCCTTTTGTCATGAGCCAGCGCAGTCATGGTTCGATATTTTCCCGAAAGTCGGGCGCCAATCCGGTCTGTCGGATACCGGCAAGCTCCGTTATCTCGAACTCGTAGAGTGCGACCCCGCCGGAGGTGGTAGCCGTCTGGAGCGTGTTGGGCCGCCAGGCGTTCTGTGTCATCGCCGTGATCTCCGACCAGTCGTCCTCTGGCACACTGCTGATATCGCCAGCCAGCATCACGCTCTGCCACTCAAACGCGGTGTCGATGTCATAGACGAGAAACCGGCCGCGGCCGGCCCGCTCAGTCAGTTCCGCTTTCTGACTTGATTCGCCCAGCAGGTAGGTGAAATACAGGCACGCCCCGTCGTCAAAGCCATACGATAGCGGCAGCAGATACGGAACATCTGCTGTCGGAAGCCCCAGAACTCCGGTTGAGTGTGTCGCGAGAAATGCCTGAATCTCGTCGTCGTCCATCTGTTCGAGTCCGTACTCCGCTAGTTGGTCGATTGTCATAGGTCGCGTCTGATCATCCAGTTACGTATCACGAATGCAACCCCACGCTAAAAAAAGTAGAGCGGGCGATTCAGGGCAGCTTGTCATGTGGCAAAGACTGCTGGACCGACAAAACCGCCCGTTACTCGTCGACCGGTAGTACGTATGCCCACTCATTTTCATCCAGTGGGAAGTTTCATGCGCATCTATAGTGTTGCAATCCCAACATTAGCGCATGGACTACGATGAGTTCACCGGCGAAATACAGCACAGGCTCGAACTACCCGGCACTGGTGAGGCCGTTCGTGCGATTCGCGCGACACTGCTGCCGCTGGGACAGCGCATCCCGGAGGAAAACTCCGAGGACTTTGCCGCCTCGCTCCCGATGGAAATCAATTGGTACATGACCGGTGCTGTCCACGACCACGGCCAGCGGTTTGACTGGACGGAGTTGGTTGAGCGCGTTGCCGACATAGAGGGTGTTGACCCGTCGGACGCAGCGTATCACGCACGCGTCGTTGTTGACCTGACGCACGCTGTGGTTCCAGCCGCTGACTTTCAGGACCTCCGTGACCAACTGCCTGAAAGCGAGGGCGCTGAAAACTGGCGTGAACTCTTCAGAATGGTTGATGCCGGTGGCTGGGGTGAAGCCGAAGAGGCGCAAACTGGCGGTGGCCCGCAATAGTTCGCTGAAGACTATCAGATGGACAACCAGTAGCCCATCTCATGGTATTTTCCAGATGACTATTTTTCTGATACATTCTGCTCTTCTCTGTCCGATTGTTTCGTTCGCTCAAACTCTGGGAGGCATACCAACAAAAACTGTTGTGAACGCGTGCGAGACACTCGAGACGCCGCCCTCAACAACTGGATTTCTAATAGCGTGAGAATCGCGACTGCAGTTTATTTACTGACAGCAACAAGGTGTAAACACAGCGATGTTTAATTCAATTCTGGTTCCGACCGACGGCAGCGAACACGCGACCCGGGCCGCTGAACACGGGGCAGCGCTTGCACGTGCGTTCAGCGCGAGCCTGCACGTCATGGCTGTCATCGATACACGAACAGCAGGCGGGCCATTCAGCGGCGGCGATCTCGAAGACGAGACACTCGACCGCATGACGGCTGACGCCGAAGACACAGTCACGGCCATCACAGACGCAGTGGACGCCGCTGGAGCGATACAGACGACTATCCGCACGGGCAATCCCGCCGACGAGATATGTGCATACCGCGACGACCACGATATAGACCTGATTGCAATGGGCACACACGGTCGCACAGGTGTCGGGCGATATCTCGCCGGGAGCGTGACAGAGAGCGTTGTTCGGCACGCCGATGTCCCCGTTTTCACTGTCCGCGCCACCGAACAGAGTCGCAAGACCGACTCCTACGATGATATTCTCGTCCCGACGGACGGAAGCACGGCCGCAACAGCCGCTGTCGAACCGGCCTGCGAGATTGCGGCGCAGTTCGATTCCCGCCTTCATGCTCTGAACGTCGTCAATCTTGGCGATGTTGCGACCGGTTCGGAATACACGTTGCCGACAGACCTGATTGATACGCTGGAAGCACAGGGTGAGAAAGTCACCGAGCGGATTGCAGCGCGAGCCCGCGAATCCGGCGTCGAAACTGTCACACAGGTCGTCGATGGATTCCCGGCGGCGGATATCCTCGATTACGCCGAGGAGAACGACATCGATCTGATCGTGATGGGGACGGCCGGTCGAACTGGGCTTAATCGGTTCATCATGGGAAGCACGACAGAACGGCTCATCAGACACGCCGACATGCCTGTGCTGGCAGTCAACGCCCGAGACCAGCGTGTCGACGAGGCCTGAAACAGGGACACTCGTTTCTGTCTGTCAGCGTCCGACTGCGTACGCTGTCCGCCATGTCCAGCGGGGCGGCAGGCAGATACGACACGACCATGCACTTATTGTTGTTCCTGTCGTGACAATAACTATGTCCGCGGAAAACCCGGTTACGATGACCGACGAGGAACGGGACGCGCTTCTGGACAACGGGGGGACGGGCGTCCTCTCGCTCGCCGCCGGTGACGCGCCGCCACACTCGGTTCCGGTCTCATATGGGTACGACACGCCGACCACCACCTTCTATTTCCGGTTGGCTGTTGGGACGGAGAAGTCGAAAGGCGAACTCAGCGACCGTCCAGCGACCTTCGTGACCTATCACGAGACGGAGACCGGATGGCAGAGTGTGGTCGCCAGCGGTCGACTTGAAGACATCGAGCGGGAAGGAATCGAGACGGAAACGCTAGCGGGGCTCGAACACGTCGAAATTCCGATTATCGACATCTTCGAACGCCCACTCCGCGAAGTGGACTTCGGATTCTACCGTCTCGTGCCGGATGACCTCACGGGACGGACCGAACCCTAGTGCGAGACGGCCCCCCACGCATCACTCATCACTGGGGGCTACATTACACGACTTCAGGACTCACCGTCACATCGGCGTCTCGAAGTTGGTCTTGCTCGCTCATTTTGATGCGGCTGTCACGAACCAAACACGACCGTCCCACCGTCGAAACCAGCGTCTCAACGCAGAACCGCCGTACTGTGGAGGCAAACACATATCAACACAGCGGCAGATCAGAGTTCCATGTCCGAAGCCGCCCACACGCAACCAACTACCGACGTTCTTTCGCGGCTCGACAGCGAGTCTGCTGGGCTCTCGGCATCGGAAGCCCGAACTCGACGCGACAGATACGGCGAGAACGAGATTACACGGGGGAGCGAACGGACACCACTCGACATCGCTGTCGCCCAGTTCGATAGCGCCCTTATTTGGGTTCTCGTTGCGGCCGCGATACTGTCCGTGTGGGCGGGCAACGCAATCGACGCAGTGTTGATAGCCGTGATTGTGGTCGGGAACGGGCTGTTCGGCTTCGTTCAGGATTACCGTGCAGAGGGCACGCTCGAATCCCTGCGAGAATTGACCGCACCAACAGCGACAGTCCGACGCGACGGCCAGTCCGTTGAGGTCGACGCGACCGAACTCGTCCCGGGCGACGTTATCGAACTGGAGAGCGGCGATGTCGTTCCAGCCGACGCTCGGCTGATTGACTGTCAGTCTCTGGAGGTTGACGAAGCAGCGCTCACTGGTGAGAGTACCCCGGTTTCGAAGGGAACTGACCCAGTAGACGCCGATGCACCGCTTGCGGAGCGCGAATCGATGGTGTACAAGGGCACGAACGTCACACGCGGTTCGGGCGTGGCCGTCCTCACGGCAACCGGGATGGATACCGAGGTCGGGGCCATCGCTCGCCAACTCGCGGGGACGGAGGAAACCGACACACCGCTGCAGACGGAACTCGACACGCTCGGGCGCACGCTCGGCATCGGCGTGATAGTGCTTGCTGCACTTGTGGTTCCACTCTTAGTCTTCCGGGGGACCGAACTGGTTCAGGCGGCACTCACCGCGATATCGCTCGCTGTGGCCGCGGTTCCCGAGGGACTGCCAGCGGTTGTGACGCTAACGCTGGCTCTCGGTGTCCGGAAAATGGCCGACGAGAACGCGCTCGTACGGCGCTTGCCCGCCGTCGAGGCGCTGGGCTCCGTCGATGTCATCTGCACAGACAAGACCGGGACACTGACCGAGGGGCGAATGTCAGTCAGTCGGATCTGGGTCAACGACGCCGTTGTCGACAGTGACGAAATGTACGGGGACGCCCTGCCGGACCGCGTTGCTACGGTGCTCCGCGCAGGGACACTGTGCAGCGATGCGACGCTCGAAGCAGGCGACCCGACAGAGCGAGCCATTGTCATGGCGGCTGATGAGTCCGGAATCGACGTCGAACGCCTCCGTCAAGACTATCCCAGAACGGACGAGATCCCGTTCTCGTCGGAGCGCAAGTGGATGGGCACTGTTCACGATGACACGGTCTACGCCAAAGGCGCGCCTGAAGTCATCCTCTCGAAGTGCGCCCGCGTCCTCACCGATACCGGTCCGGCGGACCTCACCCCTGATAGAGCTGAGCAGATCAAAGAACAGGTCGGTACGTTCGCTGACGACGCGCTCAGGGTGCTCGCAGTGGCGTACACAGAGGATGTCGACGTAGTGGAACGGGATGACACAACTGGCGATGCCGACGATGTCAGTGACGACCTGACCTTCGCTGGGCTGGTCGGTATGATCGACCCGGCTCGCGAGGAAGTCGCCGACGCGATTGCGGCGACCGAGCGTGCAGGCGTTGGTGTGAAGATGGTAACCGGCGACAACGTCAGGACCGCCGCAGCCATTGCCGGCGAACTCGGCCTGGGCCAGCGCGTGATGGAAGGCGGCGATGTTGAGGACTGTTCCGAGGACACGCTCCGCGACCGTGTCGAGTCTGTCGACGTGTTCGCACGCACGTCCCCGGAGCACAAGGTCCGGGTTCTGCAGGCGCTGCAGGTAAACGGTCACACTGTGGCAATGACGGGCGACGGGGTCAACGACGCACCCGCGCTGAAAAACGCCGATATCGGTGTCGCGATGGGCGTCCGTGGGACTGACGTGGCTAAACAGGCCAGCGACGTTATCTTGCTGGATGATAACTACGCGACAATCGAGCGGGCAATCGAGCGCGGGCGAGCCATCTTCGATAACGTCTGGAAGTTCGTCGGCTACCTGTTGAGTGCCAACGTGGCCGAAGTCGCCATCGTCTTCATCGCCTCGCTCTTTGGCTACCTCGTCCTGCCGGCAGTTCAATTGCTGTGGATTAACCTCCTGACTGACGGGCTGCCAGCACTTGCGCTTGGGGCCGACCCCAAAAGCGGTGACGTGATGCAGCGACCGCCCAGGGACTCGGATCGCGGTATCGTTGACCACGATATGCTCGCCCTCATCGGGGGCACAGGGGTCATCTCGACACTGGTAATGCTCGGCCTGCTACTGGTCACGCTTGCCGGCGCATCCGCAGTCACGCCCTACGCGATGACAATGGTATTCACCGGCTTCGTCTTCCTCGAATTCGAAAAGCTGTACGTGATCCGCTGGCTCCGAGAGACACCGACCCTCTCAAATCGCTGGCTGGCGTCCGCAGTCGGTGGATCGATACTCCTGCAGCTTGCCGTCCTGTACACCCCGCTCAACGTCTACTTCGGGACGGTCCCACTCGGACTCGTCGACTGGGGGCTGATCGGTGGCGTCCTCTTACTCGCCTTACCGCTGTATCTCGCGGTTGCCAGCGGGGTGAAGCGGCTGTAACGGGTCGGGCCGCCCTCACTCCAGCTGTCCGTTGAGCACTTTCGCGGCGACTAGCACCGGGTCCCAGACGGGGCTGAACGGTGGGGCGTACGCCAGGTCTAGCCGTTCGAGTTCGTCGATAGTCATGTCTGCCTCGATGGCCGTCGCAAGCGTGTCGATACGTATCGCCGCCCGGTCTTCCCCGACGAGTGCGCCGCCCAGCAGGCGACCACTATTTCGATCGGCGACGAGGGTCACGTCAGTGTCGTCGCCGCCGGGGTAGTACCCTGACCGGGACCCAGCCGTGACCGTCGTCGACACCGGGTCGAAGCCGGCGGCGCTGGCCTGTTCGTGGTCGAGAAGGCCCACGCGGCCACATTCGAGGTCGAACGCCTTCACGACAGCTGTTCCGGCGATGTCGCCGACAAGTGAGGGGTCGCCGGCGACGGTCTGCCCGATTGCGCGACCAGCCCGGTTCGCGGTCAGTCCAAGGGGGACCCAGTCAGGCTCGCCGGTCACGGCGTGGCGGTCTTCGGCGCAGTCCCCGGCGGCGTAGACCCTGTTGACGCTCGTCGCCCCGTACTCGTCGACCGCTATCGCGCCTGAATAGCCAAGGTCGACCGGCGTGTCCGCGAGGAGGGCAGTGTTCGGCCTGATGCCGATACCGACCAGCGCGAGGTCCACATCGGTGGTGCCACCGTCATGGGCAACCGCCGTGACGCGCTCGTCTCTGTTTCCGACAATCTCCTCAACGGCGGTGTCCAGATGCAGTATCACGCCTTGCTCCCGGAGCTGGCGGGCAACGCGCTCGCCGACTGCTTCCCCGAACGGCGGCAGGAGGTGGCCCGACCGCTGGAAGAGATGTGTCTCGATGTTGTGATCCCGGAACGCCTCGGCCATCTCGACGCCGACGTAGCCGCCGCCGACGATGGCGACTCCCTCCGGTGGTTCCCAGTCGGTGTACTTCTCGACGAGCGCCGTGTCGACGTACTCGATACTCGTATCGACGGCGAATTCCCCCGGCTCGGACAGCGCGGCACGAACCGAAGCAGCCGAATCAAGTCCGTGCATCGTGAACGCACCATCGAGTTCTGTCCCCGGTATCGGTCCAGTCATCGCGCGTGCCCCCGTCGCGACCAGCAGGTCGCCGTATGGCTGGCTGAACGTCTCGCTGTCGTGGGCGACGGCAACCGTCTCGGCGTCGGTGTCGACGCCGACGACTTCGTGGTTCCGGCGGAGGTCGATACCCCGCTCGGCCGCCTGTTCGGGCGACAGCGAGAGGAGGTCCGTCAGCCGCTCGACAGTCCCCTTCACGTAATACGGTGTCCCGCAGTGGGCATAGGACACCCACTTGCCTTTTTCGAAGACAATCACGTCACGGTCCGGTGCCTCGCGGGCGAACTTGCTCGCAGCGCTGAGCCCGGCTGCGTCACCACCGATGACCACGAACGGGTCAGTCATACAGACTCTCGTCTCGCTACGGTACTAATGGTTGAGTGTGGTGTAGGTAACCCGTGATGCCGCTGTGCCCGACACGGATTCAACGCTATTCGTTGGTCTTTCCGCGCCGCAAAAACTGCCTGTCTCCCGCTGTGACGACTGCATATGGACGAGGTGACCAACTCTCACGCTTCCAGAGCCAACGATGACGAGCCCTGTGTGTCACCGGTTCGTTATTCCGCGTAGGATTCGATAAGCGCCCGGAGGTCATCTTCTCCTTTGACGCCGACGACTTCTTCGACCTGCTCACCGCCGGCAAACAGGATGAGCGTCGGCACGCCCCGGACGCCGTACGACTGAGCGAGTTGCTGGTTGGCGTCAACATCGACTTTGGCGACAGCCGCGTCAGTTTCTGCGGCCAATGTCTCAACGACGGGTTCGAGCATCTGGCACGGGCCACACCAGTCGGCATAGAAGTCCGTGAGGACGAGGTCGTACTTATTAACGACATCATCAAGCTGGTCTGCTCCGTCGATGTGAAGTGGCTCGTTTGTCGTGGTGGTTCCAGCGTCGGATGCAGTATCAGTTGCCATCACCTGAATGTACGCGGCAGCGTCAGATAAGTCTTTGTACAGATTGCACAATACTATGAATACTGCTACCCGGCCAGACGAAGTGGGTCAGTTACCGCTTCACAGAGAGAAATCCGCCTGGATCGGGGGCGACAGAGTATGATAGAGAGAAGGACGCGGCGTTAGCTTTCGACGGCCGGGGCTGTGGACTCGGACTGTTCGTACTTGTTCTCGAATTCCTGAATGAGCTGGCCCATCTTCGCGTACCAGTCGTTGAGCATCCGCTGCATCTCGTCTGCTATCTGCGACGGGTCTGTCGGCGAGTAGACGTGGTAGTAGCCGCCCTGGTCGTAGTTGATCTGATCTTTTTCGATGAAGCCCGTCTGGAGAAGCCGCTGGACGGCGCGGTACGCGGTTGAGCGCTCACGATCGACTGCATCGGCGAGTTCGTCGACGGTCAGTGGTTCCTCAGCCTCGACAAGCGCCCGAAAGCACTCCTTGTCGAGTTCCTTGAGTCCGTGGAAACATTCTAATAGGCCCTCACACTGCATATCCCGCCGGAGCTGTTCAGACATCGAATCTGGCATCGTTATCACCTTTTTCTACCCGCTACGCAGTTATAAGACTTGTGTACGGTTCGCACAACTGCACGCAAAAGCTGCCAGCGAACGGTTCGCTGGAAGTCTCGGCCAACTTGTAGAATTAGCGACACAAAGTATTTCTGCGGTAGCTCCCTCCTCACTGACAGAAATAGAAAACGAGGCTCTCGGAAATGATATACGATCACACTGCTTTGGCAGCCACGCGACACATGCGGCCCAGTGAGGTATGAGCAGGTCTGCATCTCGGACACCTTCCCCGGGCGTCACAGGGTTACTCAGGAGTGCGATCCGCACGGGTATCGCTGTATCCTTCGCCGAGGGAATCCGGAGGCGGAGCCCTGGGGCGGTTGTGAATGCTCTCATCGCTTTCGGGGGAGCGTATCTGCCAGACATCTTGGAACGGCGGTGTTCCGTTGAATTTCGGCCGTGGCAGCGGATTTACGTAGAGACAGCGATGCTGACACACGCTGTCGGGATGCTCGGCCCGTACGACAATATCTGGTGGTAGGACAATCTGACCCATATTCACTCGGCGACGGTTCTTGGTGGGCTTATTCACGTACTCTCGCGGCGGTTGGGCGTAGACCCGGAGCAGCGGGTCATTACCGGTGTCGTTACCATGGGCATCCTCTGGGAATTCATGGAGTACATTATTCACGCTTCGTCGCGCCGAGTCGGTCTCGAACCAATACTCGTCTCCTACGGAAAGACTGACACACTGCTCGATCTCGTCTCCAATCTCGTCGGCGCAATTCTCGTTCTTGTCTTCGGCGACGCTCTTCTCGGGAACCTTGTTCGACGCGAGACTGAATGATTGTCTTCTCTCGTCGATCTCCCTCTGTCTTCTCCATGTTGAACAGTCATCATCCTCATCTGACCGCATCTGGAGATTGGTGACTGTATACCCAGCATTTACGACTCTATTCCTATCAACTCTGGAGTGTTTCTACAGCGCCACGTAACCGTCTCTGTGGTGTTGCTTCCGGACAAGTTATGTTTGCACACTATTTACACTACTAGCCCACATTAAGAGGGTTAGTACGGGGTCCAAGAGTGAAGCGGCTCCGACCGCGGACTCCCGCTATCGGCGTCCCGAGTGTGAGACTCCTCGAACGCTAAATGTGCTGGACAGTCACATGTAAGCCACCGGGGAGGCGTGCGGGGTTCCATGGGCGGGCTCGGCTCAGAGCCCATGGAAGCACTCGCTACCGGCGCAGTTTCCGTGCTACTCTCTACCCGTGTCGGTCCCGAGGAATTGGACACTAATCCACATTCAGCCTACAGGCTACAGTCGCGTCTTCGACGCTTAGCCGCCCTTCTGTTCGATTCCGTATTTCCGAGATCGCGCCACACTACTGAGAGTGTATCCGAAGAGATTTTGCTCTATAGGCACAATACAATACACGAATGACGCTCCCAATCGACCCGAGCCAGATCGACCCTGAAGACATCGGCGAACAACAGGCGACGCTCGAAATGAGCCACGAGGACGCGATCGAACACGTCCGGGACGTGTTCACTGACGCCGGATTTGGTGTCCCCGTCGAGTTCTCGCCCTCCGAAATGCTCAACGAGAAGATCGACGCGGACCGTGACCCATACTACGTGCTGGGGGCCTGTAACCCCGAAGTTGCCGACCGTGCCCTCGATGCGACGGATAACAAACTCGGCGGCCTCATGGCCTGTAACGTCGTCATCTGGGAAGAAGAGCCCGGGCAACAGCGTGTCTATCACGTCTCGATTATGCGTATCGCTCGCCTCGTCGGGATGGCACCCGACAACGAGGAGATGGCAGATATCGTCGCCGACACCGGTGACATCGTTGACGAGGCGTTCCAGAACCTCTAACATGGGCTATCACACCTTTGATGCCGGCCGGGCCGACAAGCTCGAAGACGCTCAGGAACGGTACCGTTCCCTCTCCGCTGAAGAGCTCTGCTGGGCGCTGTCGGCCAGTAGTGACGAGACGGTCGCAGACCTCGGAAGCGGGACCGGCTTCTACACCGACGATGTTGCACCGGCCGTCGACCACGTGTACGCCGTGGATATCCAGGAAGCGATGCACGACTACTACCGGAAGAAAGGCGTCCCCGACAACGTCGACCTCGTGACGAGTGCGGTTGACGACCTCCCGTTCGACACCAGCAGTCTCGACGCGGCGTTCTCGACGATGACGTACCACGAGTTCGCTAGCGACGGGGCGCTGCGCGAGGTCGCACGAGTGCTCAAGCCTGGGGGGACGTTTGCTATCGCCGATTGGGCGGCTTCTGGAAGCGGTCGCAACGGCCCGCCCGTCGATGAGCGGTTTTCCGCTGCCGAGGCGACGGATGCGCTCCGCCAGCACGGGTTCACGGTCGAGTTTGAGGCGGTGCGACCGGAAACGTTCCTGCTCGTTGTTAGTGCTGACTAACGGGGCGGCACTGGCCACCGGACACGCCCGATTTTTTCCTCCAAGAGCCGGTTCGGGAACAGGACTGGTCGGACTGTTACGCTCGAACCTGTTGGGCGTTAACTGGCGAACAGCCGGCGCTCTGCCCGCTCATGCTCGGCGGCTAATACGTCTACCAGTGGGGCGAACGGCGTCATCTCATCTATTCCTCGGTCCGCGCTATCATCGACTGCAGCCGTCATCACTGGCTGCAGGTCGTTCAGGATTCGCTGGGCATCCGTGTGGCCGAGTGAGAGGAGACGCTGAGCCGCGCCCAGCAGTCCGGTGACGAACCCGTGACAGCACAGCAAGCAGGCCTCCCGGACAGCCACGTCGGCCAGCCCCGTCGCAACGCCGAGTACGGCGGCGTAGTTCCCAGGTGCGTCGTCGGCATCAACGCGCTCCGCGTAGCGGTTCAGGAGCGCCTCGTCACGTAGTTCCGTCTGGAGCGAGAGCAACCGGTCGCCGGACTGTTGGGCGCTCTCGCGGAACTCTGCGGCCAGCGTCACGGCCGACAGGCGTTGGTCGGCATGACAGATCGCCTCGATATCACCGTCGGTCGCAGCGGCGTGTGCTGCCCGGAGCGCGACGAGTTCGGCGGGGCCGATTTGCCGTCTGAGGTACGTCGACAGGAGCCCTTCGAGGTCTGTCGCGTCTTCGACTCGGTCGTCCTGAATGAATTGTTCCAGCCCGTAGGAGACGGTGTAGGTCCCGACTGGCAGGAACGAATCCGCGAGGCGGAACGATTCAAGCGTTGCGACGTCGCTCATTGGTCCCCTCCGTCAATAGTACGAACGCCGTGGTCATGGGCGTGACTGGTCCCGTTGTGACTGTGACCACTACCCTCGTGGCCTGTCCCGTCACCGTGGGTGTGGTCGACCCCGTCATCGTCGAACGTCGTCGGCGGTACGTGCTCGTACCGCATCGGTACGTCCCCGGGGAGCAGGTCGGCGACTGTGTCTTCCATTCGTTCCTTCGAGTCGGTCACGGGGAACAGGGCCTCCTGCTCGCGGACCGCGAGGTTCCAGTGTTTGTTCCCGACCGCGTGCCCGAGCTCCAGCGCCGCGGCCGGTGAGATATCGCTGTCGGCGAAATCGAGCACGAGGGCCTCGATTTCGGCGAGTTCGACAACGACGAAAGTGCCGTCCTCAGCTTCAAGTACGTCGCCGTCCGCGAGGTCACGGGCAACCACGATACCGAGGTCCCGGCCGGCTGTCGTTTCAGTCCGGACCCGCGAGCGCTGGCGTTCGGTGTCCGAGAGCACGACAGTAGCGTGGGCAGATGCCTCGACGGTTTCAGGGATAGCATCGCCATCGCGATGGCCGAGATAGGTGTCTGCGACCAGCATCAGTACTTCCTCCCAGAGGGCGCAGGGGCGTCCAGTAGCTCAATGCGCGCGTGGTCCCAGGCCGCGTGGAGCGTTGCCTGAACGGTCTCAGCGCGGTCGCCAAGGGCACGGACTGCGACCCCGGCACCGTTCGGCAATGCTGTTGCACCGGCCCGAGCATCACCGTCGGTGACGACCGCGTGGAGCGCATCGCTCAGTTCGGCCTCGTCGTGGTCCGGCGCGAGGACGAACGTCGTCCCGTAGACGGTGAACTCACCGAGGACGCCGGGGGCTGTGGGGTCCTCGTCTCCCGGCGTCAGGTGTGTCGCGTCCTCGAACAGGTGCCCGTCAGGTCCGGTCGCTCGCACGCGCGAGAGGTACCGCTCGAATTCGAAGCGCTCGCCTCTGGCGAGACGGCCCGGGACGACCACGTCGCTGACCACGGCGGTCGCGCCGGGGGCCAGATCGACCGAAAGCTCCTGCAGGTACCGGGAGTCAGCGTGGAGGATTGTCGGCTCGGGCACGTAATCCAGATGACCGCCAGCGCCGACGCTAAGCGTCGTGTCGGCGGCGGCGTAGTTACACGTCATCGTCTGGACCTTCGTCGAACTCTGGGTCGAGACGTGTGCGACGGCCTCGTCCCCGACGGTTATCGACACGTCATGGCGGTCACCCTGCGCGACGCCGCCGGTCGGTGACTGGATGAATACGGTATCGGCCTCGGGGAGTGGGTCGTAGCCCAGCGTTCCTGAGATGTGGAACGGGACTGTCGCGTAATCGTGGACAAGGGTCGTCCCGTCGGCTGTCCGTTCGAAGGTCAGTTCGAGCACGCCGTCTTTCCCGGGGGACCCCACAGCGGCCTGTGGCACGGCCTCGGTCGCATACCCCTCGAACGCCGGATGGGGCGCGTCAGCGGCCATCAGGCGAACAGCACCCCGTCACGGACGTGCGACAGCACCGTGTCGATATTCGTCTCGTCTTTGCAGTTGGTGAAGACGACGGGTCCGTCCCGAACCTCGTTTGCGTCGTGCTCCATCACGTCGAGGTCAGCGCCGACGTGGGGCGCGAGGTCAGTCTTGTTGACGACGAGTAGGTCACAGTCGACGACCCCCGGGCCGCGTTTTCGGGGGATGTCTTCACCTTCCGCGACCGAAATGACGTACAGCGAGTAATCGGCGAGCTCGGGGTTGAACGTCGCCGCGAGGTTGTCGCCGCCGCTCTCGACCAGCACCAGGTCCAGCTCTGGGTGGTCTGCCAGGAAGGAATCGATTTGCTGGAGGTTCATCGATGGGTCTTCACGGATACCTGTGTGCGGGCACGCGCCTGTCTCGACGCCAGCGACGAGGTCTTCCGGGACGACCCCGGCGAAGCGCTCGCGGAGCACGTCCGCGTCCTCCTGTGTGAGAATATCGTTGGCGATGACACCCACATTAAGCCCCTGGTCGCGCAGTTCGGGAACGAGCGCGGTCAACAGCGAGGTTTTTCCGGAACCGACCGGCCCGCCGATACCGACCGTCGCCACGTCGCGGTGTGTGAGACTCATTCGTCTGTCCCCGCCGAGTCCCCGCCATCGGTCGCCGCCTCTGACTCCGTCGTTTCGTCGTCAGCGGACCCAACACTGTCGGACCGAATCGGGTCGTGAACCGTGACCAGTTTGGTTCCGTCGGGGAACACCGGTTCGACCTGAATCATGTCTATCATCTCCGGCACGCCGTCCATCACGTCCTCGCGGCCGAGCAGTTTCGACGCACCGGACCGGATTTTGGCGACCGACTGGCCGTCACGACCGCGTTCGATGCACCAGTCGCTGATGTAAGCGACGGCTTCGGGGTGGTTCAGCGGGACACCGCGTTCCTTGCGGCGCCGCGCGACCTCTGCGGCGGTAAAGACCGTGAGTCGTTCCTGTTCTTTGGCTGTGAGTTTCATAGCAGGTATCGCTGCGCAAGTGGGAGTTCGGAAGACGGTTCACAGGTGACGTGCTCGCCGTCGACCCGGACCTCGAAGGTCTCCGGGTCGACCTCGATGTCATCCGGACAGTAGCTGTTGTACACCATGTCGTCTTTGCCGGGCGTCCGTGCGCCCTCGATTGGCACGACGCGGGAGTCGAGCCCGTACTCCTCGTCGATGCCGGCCTCGGCAGCCGCCGGAGAGACGAACGACAGCGAAATGGCGTGCTTGGCTTTGCCGACCGCACCGGCGCGTTCGCGCTGGAGAATCGGCTCGCAGGTCATCAGTGACCCGTTGGCTTCGCCCATCTCCGAATGGACCGGGAAGCCGCCCTTGAACGTCATCGCCGGCTTGACGCCGAAGAACGCGGGGTCCCACAGGCAGATGTCGGCAAGCTTGCCGGGTTCGAGTGTCCCGACGTGCTCTTCGATGCCGGCGCTGATAGCAGGATTGACGGTGTACTTGGCGATGTAGCGCTTGATACGGTGGTTGTCCGCGCCCGTCCCTTCGTCTTCGGGCAGCGGGCCACGCTGGGATTTCATCTTCGAGGCTGTCTGCCACGTCCGCGGAATGACCTCGGCCATCCGCCCCATCGCCTGGGAGTCGGAGGTCATCATCGAAATCGCGCCCATGTCGTGGAGCACGTCCTCGGCGGCGATGGTCTCCGCGCGAACGCGGGATTCGGCGAAGGCCACGTCTTCCGGCACGTCAGGGTTGAGGTGGTGACACACCATCACCATGTCCAGATGCTCGTCGAACGTGTTGTCGGTGTACGGCATCGATGGATTCGTCGACGACGGCAGCATGTTCGGTTCGCCGACCATCTCCATGATGTCCGGCGCGTGACCACCGCCAGCACCCTCGATGTGGAACAGGTGCATCGTCCGCCCGTCGACAGCCCCGAAGGTGTTCTCGAGGAAGCCGGCTTCGTTCAGCGTATCGGTGTGCATGCACACCTGCACGTCCTCGTCTTCGGCGACTTCGAGGCAGGTGTTGATGGTTTTCGGGGTCGACCCCCAGTCTTCGTGGAGTTTCAGCCCACAGACACCGGCCTCGACCTGCTCGCGGAGCGGGCCCGGGTCGGAGGCGTTGCCCTTCCCGTAGAAACCGACGTTGACCGGCCACGCCTCGGCGGCCTGCAGGAAGCGCTTGACATTCTCTGGCCCGGTAGTACAGGTGGTTGCGCCGCCGCCGTACCCCCCGCCGAGCATCGTCGTGATACCGCCTGACAGCGCGTGTTCGTGAAGCTGTGCGGAGTTGAAGTGAATGTGGATATCGAGGCCGCCGGCGGTTGCTATCTTCCCCTCAGCCGGATAGACATCCGTCGACGGGCCGACGACCATGTCGACGCCGTCCATTGTGTCGGGGTTGCCGGCTTTCCCGATGCCGGCGATTTCCCCGTTTCGAATGCCGATATCGGCGGCAACGATACCCAGTATCGGGTCGATAATCGTCGCGTTCGTCAGCACCCAGTCGAGTGCGCCCTCCGCCTGTGTGACGCCGGGAGCCATTCCCAGCCCGTCCCGGAGCGTTTTCCCGCCGCCGAACACTGCCTCGTCGCCGTGGGTGCGTAGGTCCTCTTCGACCTTGGCGAACAGCTCCGTATCGCCCAGACGGACTTTGTCGCCCGTCGTCGGCCCGTACAGTTCGGCGTAGTTCTCGCGGTCAATGTCGCGTGTCATTGGTCGGGCTCCGTGTCGCCGTCGTCCGGTGCCGCCTCGCCTGTGTCTCCAAATCCTGCCGCACGCATGCGTTCGACCGCGTCGCCCGTCTCGCCGTCGACGCTCCCGTTGACAAGTCCGTTCATCCCGTGGGCGCGTCGCTTCCCACCAATTTCGACGAGTTCGACCGTTTGCTCGTCACCAGGTTCGAACCGGACAGCCGTGCCGGCAGGGATGTTCAGCCGCATCCCCATGGCCGCTTCGCGGTCGAACTCCAGCGCCGCGTTGGCCTCGAAAAAGTGGAAGTGCGACCCGACTTGTGAGGGTCTGTCGCCGGTGTTCCCGACAGTCACTTCCGTCGTCTCTCGGCCTTCGTTCAGCGTCACTGTCCCTTCACCCGGGATGACCTCACCGGGCACGAGTCCATCGCTCATCGCGCCACCGCCCCGAGTATTTCTGACTGTTTGTCTATCATCTGCCCTTCTCTTTGAATACACATACTAAAATGATTGCTCTCTGCGCAAGTGACGCCTCTATATCGAGAACTGGATTAAATGCTAAAGTTTCGACCCTACATAAAGGGGTTCGACTATCGAACTGTCCTACTTCCCGAAGCCAACACGACTCACGTCCAGTCTGCCGGTGGTTTCGGTGACCGGCGACACTTACAGCGCGGGCGAGCATACAGCGGGTGATTTCGGGACGCAGAAGCCAGATTTGACTGACAACGGCCGTACAGGTCACTGGACCGGAACAACGCCAGCAGTTTGTTCTTTTGTCCCATTGACCGATAGCGGCACAAAATAGCGGAATAGTTCAAATTTTACCGGCAGCACTACTGCTTTCGCTGACTATTCGTCATATCCTTTGACGACCTTATACTATCAAGACGATGTGGTGGACAATATAAGATAAGAGTGGTAAACCTTATTTTCTCCCTCCCAGACGGCAACACTGTGAACGAAATCATGGACGAACGTTTGGATATTGTGAGTAAAGAACGAGAGATGGCCAAAGATAATGGACATAATAATCCTAACAAGAACCTAGTATCGGAGGGGGACGCATGAATCGCTCGTCTGTCAGCCGCCGTCAGTTCCTCGGCGCGAGCGGGGCCGCACTCGTTACCGGCCTCGCCGGCTGTTCTGCCGGTGAAGGCGGGACCTCGACGGACACCGCGAGCAGTACCGACACGCTCAAAATCGGGGTGCTGGAGGACCAGTCCGGGAACTTCGCCCTCGTCGGCGACCCGAAGGCAAAGGCGTCGATGCTCGCCATCGAGGAAATCAACGCCAACGGCGGTATCGACGGGAAGCAAATCGAGACGTTCCAGCGCGACCCACAGTCGGACAATCAGCGCTATCAGGAACTCACCCGCACGGCGATCAACGAGGAGAACGTCGACGCCCTGTGGGCCGGCTACTCCTCAGCAACCCGGGAGGCCATCCGCCCGATAATCGACCGCAACGAACAGCTCTACTTCTACACCACCCAGTACGAGGGCGGCGTCTGTGACGAATTCACCTTCGCGGTCGGCCCGACCGCCCGCCAGCAACTCGGTATCGTCCTCCCGTATCTGGTCGAGGAGTTCGGCCCGGACATCTACACCATCGCGGCCGACTACAACTTCGGCCAGCTCTCTGCGGACTGGGTGAAGGTGCTGGCAAACGAAAACGACGCGAACGTCCTCGGTGAGGAGTTTATCCCGCTCAGCGAGTCCTCCTTCGGTTCGACGATCAACCGGATTCAGGAGGCCGACCCGGACTTCGTCATGTCGATGCTTGTCGGGGCGAACCACACGTCGTTCTACGAACAGAAGGCCTCGGCCGGTCTCGACGTGCCAATCGGCACTTCGACGGCAATGGCACAGGGATACGAGCACCGACGGCTCGACGCCCCGGCGATGGCCAACATCTACGCGGGCGTCAACTACATGGAGGAGGTGCCGACCGACAGCAACACCGGCGATGGCGGCTTCGTCGACCGATACTTCGAGATGTACCCTGATGCCCCGTACCTCAACGAGGAGGCCGAGACCAACTACTTCTCGACGTATATGTACAAGAAAGCCGTCGAGCAGGCCGGGACCACCGAACAGCCGGAAGTCATCGACGCTCTGGAGTCGGGCATCGAACTCGGCACCGAGGAGGCACCTGAAGCACCGGAGGGTGAGACAATCCGTCTTGACGGCGCGACCCACCACGTCGACCACCACATGTGGATTATGCGCGCCGACGACGACCACAACGTCGAAGCCGTCGAGAACCGCCAGATCCCCGAGACGTTCCTCTCGGAGACGGCCGGCTGCAACCTCCCCGAGAACCCGGAGCAGACCCAGTACACCCCGGTGGACTACTACGAGGAGGCCGAGTAGGGATGGTAAACGGGATCAACCTCGCGCTTCAGTTCCTCGATAGCTTCGCGTTCATCGTGCTCGCCGCGGCGGGGTTGGCCATCATCTTCGGGATTATGGGCGTCATTAATCTGGCACATGGGGAGTTCATCCTCATCGGTGCCTACACCGCGACGCTGGCCGTGACGCAACTCGGCCTCCCGCTCGTCGTGGCGATGCTCGTTGGCGGTCTGGTTACCGGCCTCTTCGGGATTCTGACCGAGCGGGTGATTATCTCCGGAGCCTGGCCCAATTACATCAGTCAACAGACCTTGGGCCGCGATATCATCGAACCGCTGTACGACCGGCTGGCCGATTCCATGGTCGCCACGTTTGGGCTCAGTCTGATACTGACTCAGGGAGCTCGAATCAGCTTTGGCAACTCAATCGACCAGATAGCCACGCCGTTCGGCGCGATCTCGTACGGGGCGTTCTCCTACTCAACGTACCGGATCGTCTTGGCCGGCGTTAGCATCGGGCTGCTCCTGGCTACCTACTACCTGTTCACCCGGACCGACTTCGGGATGCGCGCCCGGGCGACGATACAGGACAAGGAAACGGCACAGGCCATGGGCGTCAACACCGACCGGATGTACATGCTGACGTTCGGCATTGGCTCGGCGCTGGCCGGGCTGACCGGTGCGCTGTTCGCCCCAGTCATCTCGATGCAGCCGACGCTTGGCGACCAGTTCCTGGTCGAGGCGTTCGTCGCCGTCGTCGTCGGCGGGCCGAGCGTCGTTCTCGGGACCGCGCTGTCGGGGGGCGTCCTCGGGGCGATTCTGGCCACGTTCTCGAACCTCTACGGGACGTTCATCGGCCGTATCGCGCTACTCGTCGCTGCGCTCATCGCCCTCCGGTTCCTCCCCGACGGCATCACCGGGTTCATCGAACAACTGCGGAAACGGAGACAGGAGAGCGACTAGATGTCGAGAAACAGTGCAAACGGCGAGGCGAATAGGTCGCTCCCGGGTCGGCTTCGCAGTCGGTTCGAGGGGCCAAACACTATCGGGGAATCGCGTGGGTTCTGGGTCGGCTTCGCCGTCGCTGTGGCGGCGCTCGTCGTCTACCCGGCCTTCGGTGACGGCTCGCAGTTGTCGCTGTTCATGGTGCTGGCCCTGCTGGGGCTTTCGCTGTCGGTCGTCTGGGGCTACTCGGGCGTACTGAGTTTCGGACAGGTCGTCTTCTTCGGTATCGGGGCCTACACGTTCGGCGTCGTCTCGATCAACTTTGCGACCCCGGGGGGTATCACGGCCGCTGTCGTCGCCGGTATCGTCGGCGGCGGTGTCAGCGCAGCCATACTGGGCTACTTCATGTTCTACGGTGGCGTGCGGGATGTCTACGTGACCATCATCACGCTCGTCTCGACGATCGTCATGCACACCTTCATGGCCCAGACCGCCGGGTCCGAATGGGCCATCGGTGAGGCGGCACTGGGCGGGTTCAACGGGATGCCGGACATCCCGCTGCTGACGCTCGGCATCGAAGGTGCCTCCTACCAGTTCATCTACAACCCGTTCCCGATGCGGATTATCGGTATCGGATCCTTTGAAATCAGCCCGTTTTACTATCTCGTCCTCCTCCTGCTGGTCGGGACGTACCTCGGGTTGCGGGTCCTCGTTAACTCCGACTACGGCCGCGTGATGGTCGCTGTCCGGGAGGATGAGGACCGCACCGAGATGTTCGGTTACAACGTGACCCGCATCAAGTTCGTCGTGTTCACGCTGGGGGGCGCGCTTGCGGGTCTGTCCGGTGTGCTGTACGCCGCACGGAACGTCTACATCGACCCGACCGTGTTTTCGCTGCTGTTCGCGACGCTGCCGGTCATCTGGGTGAGTATCGGCGGCAGAAAGAGCTTGCTCGGGGCCGTTGTCGCCACGCTCGCCATCGAATACCTCCGCATCTCGATGGCGGGTGAGCTGGCGTTAGTCCTGCTTGGCACCCTGTTGCTGGTGACGATTCTGGTCCTTCCGAGCGGCTTCGTTCCGTGGCTCCACGAGCGGATTGTCGAAACTCGACTCGGTCCGGGCGAAGCTGACGGGGCCGACGCACCCGACGCGCCGAGTGAGGTGAGTGACTAATGAGTGATACTGAAACCGAATCCGACATCGACCCGCTTGGACCGAACGTCCGGCAAACCGCTGCGGAACTGGCAACGGGTGACAGAACGGAGACACTGCTACAGACCGACGGGCTCGTCAAGCAGTTCGGCGGGTTCACCGCCACTGACGACGTGGACTTCTCGGTCGCCGAGGGGGAGCTACGCTGTCTCATCGGCCCAAACGGCGCTGGCAAGTCAACGTTACTGAACCTGATTACCGGGACGTACGAGGCCAGCGACGGCAGTATCTACTACAACGGCCACGACATCACTGACCTCGACCCACATGAGCGGGTTTCTCGCGGTATCAGTATGAAATTCCAGGTCCCGTCCGTGTACGGTGACCTGAGTGTCAGAGAGAACGTCAGGCTCCCCGTCCAGCAGTTCGCCGACGGGGAGGAGCGACGGCGGCTGGTCGCCGAGGCTATCGAGGCTGCGGGCCTTACCGGCTACGAGGACGTTGCTGCGTCGCAACTCTCACACGGCCAACAGCAGCAACTGGAAATCGGGATGGCCGCCGCGCTCGAACCCGACCTGCTCCTGCTGGACGAGCCGGTCGCCGGCCTCGACGTGGCCGAACGCGAAGCTATTGCCGAGCGGATCAGGCGGCTCAACGAGGAGGAAGGGATCGCCTTCATTGTTATCGAACACGACACCGACTTCGTCGCGAGCATCGCCGAAGAAGTGACCGTCCTGCACAACGGTGAGGTGTTCCGAGAGGGACCGATTGAAGAAATCGAATCCGACCCAGAGGTCCAGCGGATATATCTGGGAGGTGAGTCATGATGCTCGAACTCGACGAGGTTTCTGCAGCCTACGACACAACGCCGATACTGCGGGATGTGGACCTCTCCGTCGAGGAGGGAGAAATCGTCGGGGTGATGGGGAAAAACGGCGTCGGCAAGACGACGCTGCTGAAGACGGTGATGGGCTTGCTGGAGCCCAGCGAGGGGACCATCAGCTACGACGGCACGGACGTGACTCACGCGAGTGCCGACGAGCGCGCCCGGGCCGGAATCGGCTACATCCCGCAGGGCCGGGACGTGTTCCCCAAGCTAACCGTCGAGCAGAACATCAAGATGGGCGAGACCATCCGGTCGGAGAGCGACGAAACGCTGTACGACCAGATATACGATTACTTCCCCGTGCTCGAAGAACGGGCCAGTCAGGAAGCCGGAACGCTCTCGGGCGGGCAACAGCAGATGCTCGCCATCGGCCGCGCACTGGTCTCGAATCCTGACTTGCTCTTGCTCGATGAACCGTCCGAGGGCATCCAGCCCTCTATCGTCGACCAGATCAGCCAGGATATGCAGACGATCAACGACGACCTCGGGACGACGATTCTGTTCGTTGAGCAGAACCTCGGGGTCATCCGCGAGATGGCCGACCGCTGTTACGCGATGGAGCGTGGCACGGTCGTTGACGAACTCGGTCCGTCGACTATTGCCGACGAGGACGCGATTGCGGAGTACCTCGCGGTCTGAGACGGACTGCCGTCGCCGTTCCACGCTGCTGGCACCCGCTTTCGGACGGTCGCCTGCGGAATGACGCGTGGCGGTTCGGACGCGGGTGGACTGTCGGCTACCTAATTCCTTCCTGATTACACGCAAGCAACCGAATCAACAGGAACTTGAGTACCCACTGAACAGACCTGTACACGAATGTCCGATCGTGACTCATGGATATCGAACCTCGGTTTCGTGCTTGCTGCCGTCGGCGGTGCGGCAGGTCTGGGGAACATCTGGCGGTTCCCGTGGCTGACCGCCGGAAACGGTGGCAGTGCGTTCCTCATCGTCTACCTGCTCGTTGTCGTCGGCATCGGCGTCCCGGGATTGCTCGCTGAGTTCGTCCTCGGACGCTGTGGCCGACAGACGCCAACCGCGGCGTTGCGCTCGCTCACCGGCTCCCGCTGGGGGTCGTGGCTGGGCGCGTTTAACGTCCTCACAACGCTCGTTATCCTCTCGTTCTACTCTGTCGTCGGCGGGTGGATCCTTCGCTACACGCTCGTCTCACCGGTTGGGACGTACTTCGGGCAGCCCCAGCAGTACTTCGGGACAATGAGCTTTGGCCTCGAAGCGGTCGCCTTTCACCTGCTATTCCTCGGTATCGTTGCCGCCATCGTTTTCTTTGGCATAAGCAACGGTATCGAACGCGTCTCGAAGGTGATGCTTCCCGGTGTTGTAATTATCTTGCTCGGCCTCGCTGTGTGGACAGCCACCCAGCCGGGGACGGCCGCCGGCTACGCGTTCTATCTCAGTTTTGACGCCGAATACCTCGCCGCGAACTTCCTGAGCGTTATCGGGCCAGCGGCAGGCCAGGCGCTGTTCACCCTCTCACTCGGCGCTGGAGTCATGCTAACGTACGCCTCGTACCTTGACGACAACGCGTCGCTCCCGCGGGATACACTTGTCATCGCGGTCTCGAACACGTTCATTGGTGTCCTCGCCGGGCTGGTCGTCATTCCGCTGCTTTTCTCACAGGGTGTCGACCCCGGACAGGGCGGCCCCGGTGCGCTGTTCGTCGCGCTCGCGACGGCATTCGCGACACTTCCGGGCGGGGAACTCGTCGCGACCGCGTTCTTTGTGACCGTGCTGATGGCTGCGGTGACCAGCGGTATCAGTCTGCTTGAGACGCCGGTGGCAACGCTCGTCGATAGCTTTGGCGTCCCGCGACGCCGGGCCACGGTACTGGTCACGGTCCTGCTTGCGGCCACTGGGAGCGGGCTGGCACTCACAAGCTCGGTGTTCCAGTTCGTCTCCGGCACGCTCGCAGACCTGATGTTGACCGTCGGGCTGTTCGCATTCACTGTCATCGTCGGCTGGCTGCTGCGCGGGGACGCGCTGGCCGAGTTCCGCGCTGGAACTGACCGTTTCGAATGGCTAGCCAAGCCGTGGCTTCTGACCGTTAGCTGGGTTCTCCCCGTCGTCGTGTTGTTCCTGTTGACGAACACGCTCGCGTCGCTCGCCGGGATCTCAGTGGGACTTGGCGGTCGGGTGATTATCGCTGTCATCGGCACTGTTGCTCTGGCTGTCGTCGTTCGAAACGGAAGCCGGAGCGACCGGCTGAGTTCGCACTAGTCTGACTGTCCTGACTCAGTCCTTCTCCAGAAGCCGTCTAATCGGTGTCCGTGTCACGCATGACTACGGACCACGACAAGCTCAACCACTCAAGCCTGAAACGACGGTAAAATTGCCCACCGAGCACAAGTCGACGACTCTCCCTGTCACCAACTCGCCGTTGAGATCAGCCCTGTTCAGACAATGCCTTTCGACGTTCTGTCGTCGGCTGTCGCTAGCACTCCTCGCAACTGCAGTAGCGCTCGCAGACGGGGTTAGCGCAGTCGGGACTGCGCGCTGAGCAGAACTCCCGGCCGTGGGTAATCAGCAGGACGTGCAGCGGATAGGTCAGTTCGTCGGGAATGATTGCGTCTAGCTCGTCGTGGGCGCGCTTGTTCGTTGCTGATTCGGTTACCAGCCCGAACCGCTTGGAGACCCGCTCAACGTGGGTGTCGACAGCCATTGTCGGCTTCCCGAAGTGGAAGTTCAGGACGACGCTGGCGGTCTTTGGGCCGACGCCCTTGATATCGGTGAGCCAGCCTTTCGCCTCGTCGGTTGGCATGGCGTCAAGGAAGGCAAGAGAGTAGGCCCCACCGGTTTCCTCGCGGATGGCCGCAAGCGCCCGCTGAATGCGGGCGGCCTTCTGGTCGGGGAGCCCTGCGACGCGGATGGTGTCGGCCAGTTCGTCGTGGTCTGCCGATTCAATGGCTGCGAAGTCGCTGTATGCCGTGAACAGCGCCTCGGAGGCTCGGCGTGTGTTCTCGTCGGCTACGTTCTGTGAGAGAATCGTCGTCACCAACTGTCGAACTCCTTCGCCAGGGTCGGCGCTGGCGTCGGCGCCGTGGTCGCTTGTGCGTTCGACCGGGCCGTGCAGCGAGACGAGGTCGTCGTGGAGGTCACGAACACTGGCGGCGTCCCACTCCTCAGTCATCGACATACTTCTGCCAAGGCCCAGACCGACTTCAAGACACCGCCCTCGTTCGGTTTCGACTCGAGCCGGTCCACGCTGGCTCTATACCTTGCCAGAGACGGCCTTCGACGGTGACACGCCACTCACTAGACTGTGAGTAGGGAACAGCAAGACCGGTGTCGGGCTGTCTACCAGGGCAAGTCCCCCGTCACTATCAGCAACGGCGTCTAGCGATGGCGCGAGGACAGTCATGGATGGCTTCCTTGGGCCGACTGAGATATAGGTGTCATTGAGTGTGAATACCTTCTTACCTACACGAAGTGAATGGCCATGTATGGGGATGCGCTGTGAACTCTTTGGACATGAATTTGGAGATTCGAAAATAGAGGAGTCGTACGATGAAGGCGAGCGCGGCACTGTTCTAACCGTTCGGGAATACAGGTCTTGCCAGCGATGTGGACATATCCGCCATATCTCTGAGAATCGAGGCTTGATATCCACCATAGCGGAATCGAAAGCAAATGACGAGCGGTCGGACGATGCCGAATACAGAGCCGAAACCGAGCGGCAAGTGGGACGGAGAGAGTATGCAGAGGACGAGACCGAGGCGACGGACACGGGTCAGCCGGCGGAAACGGAATCGACCGATACTCCCGAATCGACTGCGGATGCCTCGGATACGGTCGCAAATCCATCCTCGGATACGGAAATGAGTGATGCGTCATCGGCGGTGACCGCATCGACACCACCGGAGCGGACTGACGATGCCGTGATACTGTCTGAATCAGCGACACAAGAACCAGATGACGACGGCTCCACGCCGCCGAATAGCGACGATGCAGTCATCATCGATGGTGCTTCAGACACTGTGAATCCGTCGTCTGAAACTTCCGAAGGATCAGGTACTGGGAACGGCCAAGACGAGAGTTTGCACACAGCGGACGACCTAGAGAGTACGACAACCGATTCAGACCCCACATATCGGTGCCCAAGATGTGAGTTCGAACTCCCAGTGAATGAATCGTCGTTCTTTCGCGGTGATGTCTGTCCACAGTGTCGAGTCGGTTACCTCGAGGACACATCGGACAGCGAGTCCTAAGCCTTCGACGAGACGACCCCCCAGAGAGATGGTCACTATGGAACAGTAGTTTTGCAATGAGCGCCCGCTCAATAGTTCTGGAACAGCAGTTTTCGCACGTCATCTTTCGTCCGTGCGCTCACCGTTGAACCGTCGGGGAGCGTGACTTCGTATGGTTCGTCGGTTTCATCTGACCGAGTCCACTTTTCGTCATGTTCAGTCAGCAAACGGTTCGCGACCGACAGGGTGTCTCCCGGAGCGTTGTTGGGCTCGGCTGCGTCACCGGTTTCGACGGTATCGGGTGCTGGACCAGCCTGTCCCGACGTATCGGTTTGTGTGCTATCGTGTCCGTCGCCGGCCGCATCCGCCGAGTTATCTGGACCAGTTGCCCCTTCTTTATCACCTTCGTCTGCTTTCGTCTCGGACTCGACATCTGCGAGGCGAGTGGCGAGTTCACTTGTCCCAAGCGCCGAGAGCAGCTTCCCTCGCATCTCGTCGGCGTCAATACCACTTCCGGGAACCTCCGACACCTCGGACGCGATGCGTTGGAGTTCCGGATACTCAGCTGAGGCGATTCGCTCGTAGTCGGGACGGCTCAGGCCTTGCTCGCCTTCGAGCTGGTCCGGTGGTGTGTATGTATCGAGGAGGTAGTCCACGACATCTTGCGTACGAATATGACCGTACGTTTCGATGAACGCCTCTTCAAGGTCCTCTTGAATTGCCGTTAAATCCGCCTGTTGTGTGTCCGTAATCTCGATCTCCGGCATTGCCTCAAACATCGGTCGCCCAACTCATAACTCGTTCCCTAGAGGGGGAGAACTGACGGAACCATTGTATAGCAGAGACACGCATACTCTGGTATGCGGTGCCCCCGCTGCGACTCCGACCTCAGCACGTACACGCTTGCGACCGGCAACCAGACAGCGATCGTCTGTGAATCGTGCGGCTTCGCAGACCTCTCTACGTCCCATCACAACGAGGCATCTCCTCCAGAGTCCTGGGAACTCGCTTTTGCCCGGTTCAACCAGCATCCTGATTCTACCCCCGGGAAACCCGAGAATACTGGCCGGACACCCAGCGTCCCGATTCCAGAGAGTGACGAATCCACAGACCGACCAGAGTTCTCGCTTGAACAGGCTGGTGTTGCGGTCGGCATCTCTCTGGGGTCTGATGCTAACACGTTCCGACAGGACGCTGCTGACGAATTGAACCGCGTTATCGACGAGACCGAAAGTGAATCAAGTGGAGACGGTACAGCCAATTTTGATGAGAACGATACGGACAGTCAAAACGCGGACACTGAAGCTGACGAAAACGGGGACGAAACTGAGTAACGCCAAACGTCGGTTGAATTATCTGGAACGAGGACCAGGCACAGATTCTGGCTGATGTCGGCGAGTATTGTGTCGGTGCGGGAGTACCCGTTACTCAGCGGAGGCGTCTGGTTCCTCGGGCTGCTCGGCTTGCCCTTCGCGCTCCTCTTCCGACCGCGCTGCGACGAGTGCTCCCTGTGCGACGCTATACAGTGGATTCTCGGCCTGGCGGACATCGCTGATCGAGAATGGTATCTCGGAGTCATTGATCCGTTCGGCGAACAACTCTTCGAAGCCATCAGGACTCGATGTCCCGCCAGTCACAACGACCGGGACATCCAATCCCTCCTCGACATCTTCCTCATCAACTTCACTGATGATGTTTTCGATGACATAGTCGAGGAGATTGTCGTAATAGATGCTCAATGCACCTTCAATACCACCGACATCCGTCTCAAAGTTGAGTGCGAAGTCTTCTTCTTTGACCGAAGTAACCTTATCTACGGGCGTGCCGGTCGCCTGTGCAGCTTGCTCGTCGATCCAGTCACCACCGCGTGCGATGGAGAACTTCATTACGGGGACTGCATAGTACGACAGACAAACGTTGGTCATCCCAGCGCCAAAGCTGATGCCGAGGCCAGTGAACTCACGATTTGCAAGCTCCGAGTAGATGACGGCCATCCCCTCATTGATCGGCTCTGGGCTGTATCCCATATCAGTAAGGAGTGACTCAACCGTCTTTTGATGATACAGCGTCGAAACATCGGCGTCGATAGGGTCCGCAGGAACCGAGAAAAACAGACGCTCATTCGGATACTCCGGTTGTCCCACCACCTGTTCAGTGATGAGCTTAATCATCGGAATTGCTGATTGCTCGTCGCTTGAGAGAATCCCGGCCTGCATCGGTCGGCGCGTCTCTTCGCTGAAGATGTTCGCGAAATTCAGGGCGTCATCGCCAACAATATAGACCCGATCATCCTTGCGGATGTGGAGAACGTCACTTCTCGACAGCATTTGTTCGGCCATATCGCTGTAGTCAATTTCAACGAAGGAGTTCCGTTGCTGCACGAATACTGTTTCGTTACCATCTTGACGTGCAGACAGGAGGTTCATCGTACCGACATCAAGACCTTGGGGCATACAGTTGTATTCCTCCTACCAAGTTGAAAAAACTAGCCTATAATATAGAACAAATTACAACTTACGTACCAACTTTGGAGCGAAAGAAGTGTAAGGATATGCTAACATGATAAAAGCAACCCAACAAAACCGCCACAGTAGAGCGTGTATGGGCCAATCAGACTGTTCACTCGAAAAACAATGACCGAAGGCGGCTCATAAGACCTTTCTGCCCTTCGACACCAGTCTCTACATCATCGTCTTCGGCCTGCTCATTCCGGAACTCGGTAAGAGCGTTGACCTGCTCTTCGGTTCCAGTGCTTCGATCCGTATTTGATTGGCCACCTTGCAGCTGCCTGAGTCCATCTACTGCGTCGTCAACATCGTTGCTGTCGGCCCGTGTCGTGGTCGCCTCGGAGTTCTCGATAGCCGTCTGGTCGAGGTCGGAGTCTGTGTCCGGCATATCTAGATTCAGCCGCTTGGTCTTGGGCTGTTGTTCGACGCCGCCCCAGGATAGTTCCGCCCCCTCCATGGCTTGCTCTATGTCGCTGTCTACGTCTGCTTTGCTGACTGACTCTGACTCACTCTCGGCCGAGTCAACCGGCTCGGCTGACTCAGCTGGCGTTGTTGCTCGCTCGAGGTAATGTGCGACCAGTGCCGCTCCTGTCGACGCTACAAGTGTAACTAGGCCAGTAGCGTAGACGCTGATAGTCCAGACGCTACCGTTGATGCCCTCACTGGTCGTCCACCCGTACGGAAAAACATCAACCAGAATCACAGTTGCAGCGAGACAGAACACTGTGCCAGCGGCACTGACAACTCGGGTTTTGAAGCCCACTGGGAGGAGCACGACGACGCTCAATAGCACGGAGGGCAGTCCAATGAACCCGACGACGAGTGCAATCTCCCGGATCTGCCAGTACAGCGTACTCCCGGATTCTAGGACGTTACTGTACAAAAAGAGGCCGAATCCGACGACGGCAAGCGTGACTCCAGCGAAGAAGAGGCCAAACCCGATATAGATGTCTCGCTCTTTATCCGGTTCGCCGATATAATCGCGATAAATCGACCTGAGCCTGTCGCGATAGCCCGACACAGGATCGGCAGATTCAGGGGACCTGTTCGATGTAGATGCAGGGCTCATTCAATTTGTTATTTTGTTCGGATGGGTGTTAAAGATGAGCTTACCCCATGTCACTCAAACTTTGTTACGATACTTCGAGGCGAAAGACGCACCATTCACGGCGGAAATAAAGCCGACAGTTGGCGTTTCCACGCCTGTTCGACAAATCTACGGGCAGAGTATGCCTGTGAGAACAGGTCGTCCGCTGAACCCTGCTCTCCGAACGTGGGAATCCCTGCGCTTCAGCACGGGAGGGTCTCAAGCAGGGCAAGGCGACACGTCGGTTCAGGGACGTGAGGGAGTCACTCCCTCTTCAATAATGATCCCGTCGTTCTGAATGTGGATGAAGATGGTCTGTTCAGGCTCATCAGAGACTGTGACGGCAGCGACTGACTTGTGTTGTCCGTCGAGGACGGCCTTGACCTTATAAACGCCATCCTGTAACAAGCTAACCGAACAACCCGACTGACCTGCCAGAAGGTGATAATGTGCTGTATGACACCGTTCCTTGTCATCGTATATTTTTATCTGGATATCATGCTCGGCGTCGGTGGCATTTCTGATGTGGAGGTCTTCGCGTGCTAAGCGCCACTCTTCACTGGTCGCCGAGAGGAGTGTTCGACTGTTGGAGGGCATGTCGACATCGTGCCTATGTTATAGCTGAAATATATATTTTAAGAATAAATAGCGAAGATACACGTCGGCAGTCTGCAACTCACATATATGCGCACAACCACTACCCGGTGATTGCTACTTATTCATGCCTAACCTAGCGAAGCAGATTCTCAAGATACTGGAAGCACAAGGAAACGAAATGGCATCTGTGATGTTCGTGCTTGACCAGTTAGAGAAAGCGGAGACCCAGTTCTCCATGGCGGAGTTTGATGAGACGGTTGACCAACTTCGTAGAGATGGCGTTGTCCGGGTCACGAACAGTTCCGACCCCCGAAATAACTGGCAACTCCAACGACGGTAGCAGCTCGACAAGAGCAAGATGATGGGTACGCAGTTACTGATGAGGTGTGATAGAAGGCTCCGAGTAAACGTGGGTAGCTCCTCGTTATGGGCTTCGAGTTCTGCAATCTCGTCGTTTAATTGCTCTTGTCGTCTGCAGCGCCACTGGCTGCAATGTTATCCATGTGCCTGATGCCGTCGATACGCCTGCGGCCACTCACCCTGCCAGCGGTCGTACCACGTCGGATTTTTATCTATCCATCACCTTCATAATTATATGCAATTTTACGAGGATATCGTGGTCGGCGACGTCCGACAGTCGGATGGATACACTGTGTCGAAATCCGAAATCACCGAATTCGGCGAAAAGTATGACCCGCAACCGTTTCACACCGACGAGGAGGCAGCGAAAGACTCAGTCTTTGGCGGACTAGTCGCCTCTGGGTGGCAGACCGCCGCGATCTGTATGCGTCTCAACGTCGAGACCAGCAAGGACATGGCGACACAGGCTGGCGTCGGCGTCGACAATCTCCGCTGGCATCAGCCACTCCAGCCCGGTGACACGCTACGATTACGAACCGAAATCATCGACAAGCGACCCTCCGACAGTGACCCGAGCCGGGGGTACCTCACCGCCCGCCACGAAGGACTGAATCAGGACGACGAACTCGTCATTTCATACGAGGCGACAGCCATGATCCGCCGCGAGACCGACGAGTGACGACAGGGTCAGGCAGTCTGTGATACCTGTGTGGCAGACCGGTCGTTCCGAGAAATACAATCACTTTAGCCGGGTTTTAGGGCTTAACAGCGCGGCGACTCACGAGTCGACACGGCCCAGGAAATCCAGTTGATGCGTATGGTACAGTAGTTCGGCGGCAGCGACCTGCGCACGTCGGCGTGCCAGCCAGCCGTCGAGTTCCTCGAAGTCGCTACCAGTCATCTCGCCGACCGCGTCCTCGATAGTGTCGAGAATGTATCTGAGGAAGTAGGCTTCGTCAGCCGGGTAGCTCCCGTCGACAGGCCGGACGACCCAGTCCGACCCGGCCACCCCTGATAGCGTTATGCTGTCGAGGCGCTGGAGATGGGCAAGCACGTCGCCGCCGGCACGGCTGTCACCGCCCTCTTTCGCGTCCATGTGGTCGTGATAGTGCTGTTCGACTGCCCGGTCGGCTGGATGGCTCGGCTGAAAGCGGGTCGCCCCGTCGAACGTGATCGGGAAGTAGTACAGGCCACCCGGTGCAAGCGGTTCGAGCAACGTCGGCAGTTTCTGACGGTCGAGAATATCGAGCAGGGCGGCCCCGATGAGGAGGTCGTATTTGCCGTCGGCGGCCGCCGCATGGGCCACCGCCTCGGCCTGTACCGTCTCAATTTCGATTCGTCGGTTTTCGGCTTTCAGGACGAGTGGGCTGTCGCCTATCGATATCTGACGGTCGACGGCCCAGTCCCGGATGTGGTCGGGCAAGTGAGCTACGTTCTCCGACTGAATATCGACTGCAGTGTAGTGGACTTCTCCCGCGGGAAGCACGTCCCATTCGAGGAACCGGGTGAGCATCGTGCCGATGCCGGCCCCGATTTCGAGGACACGTAGCGGCCCGTCGCTGTCGGCTGCCCGGGCCGCCAACTGCTCGCGGAGCATCTCGACCAGCCGGCGGTCCAGCGCGCGGTCGTCGACAGTCCGCTTCGCCCGCAGATACCGCTGGAACGATTCCGTCACGCCGGTACCTCCGTGGGCTGAACAATATCAGACAGCAGGTCCCGAACCCGCCCGACCGTCTCTTCCCAATCCGGGTGCGTCTCGTAGTTCCGTCTCGCGGCCCACCCCATCTCAGCCAAGCGGTCCCGGTCGGTGGCGAACCGCTCCAGTTCGCGAGCGACGGCTGCCGAGTCGTCCGGGTCGACGAGTACCCCTGTTTCGTCGTCGGTTACGATGTCGGCCGCTCCGCCAGCCCGGGTGGCCAGCGCCGGGAGGCCGAAGCTCATCCCCTCCAGATAGACGATGCCGAACCCTTCGTACCGGGACGGTACCGCAAGGACGTGGCTCGACCGGAGGGTTTTCGCCAACTCGCCGTCTGGGAGCCGACCCGCGAACTGCACGCGGTCAGCTAAATCGTGTTCGCGGACGCGCTCCTGTACCGAAGTCACGTGGGCTGCATCGACGTGGCGACCGACGACGGTGAGGTCGATGTCGACAGCAGCCGCAGCCACACCATCGACGAGCGTATCGAGCCCCTTTCGAGGCGAGACATTTCCGACGAAAACAACCTGCAGCGGCTCGGTGGTAGCCCGTCGCTCGATTGTCGCTCGGTCGATATCAGGGTCGAACTGGTCCCCAGCCGGCGGCGCGACGACGGTGTCCTCGGGGTCGACGCCGAGGTTGGTAACGACGTTTCGGGTCGTGGCGCTGTTACAGACCACGGCCTGAACAGTCCCGAGGTAGCGACGCTCGACCGCCCGGTACAGCGGTGCAAGTCGGCGCGGCTCGCTCGCCCGCAAGTGGTGGACGATGCTGACAATCGGGTACGAGAGGGCACGGTTTGTGCGGACGAGCGACGGATGGGCGAGTTCGTCCTGTAACATGACATCGACATCCACATCCAGCCGCTGGCGGAGCTTTCGCGACCCGTTGTCGAGCAGCCCTCTGTGGTAGTCACGCCAGGGGAGCTGGATACACTCGACAGTGTCGCCGGCCGCTCGGAGTCCCTCGACGAGTTTTCTATCGTATCGAAACCCGCCTGACTGCTCGTCGAGGCTCCCGTACAGGGTCAGGCCGACCCTCATACGGCGGCGTTGTAACTCGCAGCGGCTTCCTCGTCCTCCCAGATGGTGACCGACAGTTCGGTGACCGTCTCGTCGGTGACACGCTCGGTGACACGCTCAAAGATAACACGGGCAAACCGCTCTACGCTGGGGTTGTAGCCTTCGAACTCCGGAAGGTCATTGAGCATCGTGTCCCGGTACTGGTCGGCGAGTGACGACAGGGCTGCGTCGGCATTGTCGATGTCGACGATGTAGTCGAACTCGTTGAGTTCGGGGCCGCGGAAACATAGTTCGACCCTGTAGTGGTGTGAGTGCGGGTCACCCTCGGGCCCCGGGTTCGGGACAGTGAGGTAATGCTGTGCCACGAACTCAGTCCGAACCGTCGTCGTGTACATACCCGAACGAACGGCCGGGACCCACCTAAATCACGGGTGTCCGTTGTACGTCAACACTACCTGTACAGCGTCGTCTGGCCGGCTCTCTAGCAGTTGATACGCTTCGGCTGCACGCTCGATATCGATCTCATGTGTCAGTAGCGCCGAGAGGTCAGTGTCGCTCAGCCACGACCGGACGACATCCAGCCGCCGGTCCTTGTCCCAGCGGTCGGCGTGATCCGGATCGATGCGGCTCACCTGACTGCTGCGAAGGCGGATGTGGCTCCGGTGGAAGTGATGTCCGAGGTCAAGCGAGACATCCTTTGAGCCGTACCACGAACCGACGATGACCTGGCCGGCATAGCCAGTAGCGTCGATCGCTCTGTCGAGTGCGGTTGGGTTCCCCGAGAGCTCGAACGTGATGTCGGCGTCGTCGTCATCGAGATTCCCGAGAGAGACTGAGCGGTCTGCCCCGAGCGCTTCCGAGAGCCGACGGCGGCCCGCACAGGGATCGACCGTCACGAGCGACGCCAGCGGAAAATCGGCCAGCAGCCCGGTCGTCAACAGGCCCACCGGCCCCTGACCGAAGACGACAACCCGAGCCCCGATACGCGGTCGAGCGTCCATCACGAAGTTGACCGCCGCTTCGACGTTCGGGATGAACACCGCCTGCTCCGGCGGTAACGTCGTGGGAATAAGCGACGACGGCTCGGCGAGGAAGTGGCTTTCGTGTGGGTTGAACGCGAACACACGCTGGTCGAGCCAGTCGTCGTCAACCGCGTCCCCGACGGCCGTGATACAGCCGACTGCGGCGTAGCCGTACTGCAGTGGATACGAGAACGTACCATCAAGGGCGTCGATCGTCTCGTCGGTCGCGAGTTCCGAATCGACCTCACCACGGTACACCAACAGCTCTGTTCCGGGACTGATTCCTGAGAGTTCGGTTCGAACACGGACCTCCGATGGTCCGGGGTCAGGCACCGCCTCTTCGTCAACCCGAACCGACTTCCCGCCGGTAAAGTACAGCGTTCTGGCGGACATTACACCGTCTCCTGAGGACGTGGGCGGCCGGTGCCGATGTTTCGATGCCAGCTCCTTCGGACGTGGCGACGGCTCCGGGAATGCACGTCTCCTATCCAGGCTTTCTCCGACTAAAAAGTACCTCCTGATTGACTACAAGTATCCCAACGAATCCAGTCGGTCCCTGTCGCTTTCGGCGCCGTAGACGCGCGACACTGGGAGCGGCTCGGGCGGACGCAGGTCGGGCTCGCGTTCCCCGCTGTCGACGCCGTCGGTCTCGGCCCACGGCACCGCCAGCAGCGCCGGGACTGGCGTGTGCATCGGATGGCCGTACAACCCCCACTCCCCGAAGAGATTGCCGTGGTCGGCGGTGACAGCGATGCGGCCGTCGACGTTTTCAGCCAGCGCTTCCACCTCCCGGAGGACATACCGGAGGTTCGCCTCGTAGGCGTTCCAGACGCGGTCCGCCGAAACCTCGCCACGACGGAGCGCGACCCACGGATTTGCCGTGTTACTGTGGCGTCCAGTACGGGCCAGACCGCCGTCGCCGTCGAGCGGGTCGGGGACGAACGGGTGATGTGGTTGCATATAGTGGACGACCAGCCGCTCGGGGTCCAGCCGCCGGGATAGCGCGATGGCCCGGTCGGTCACGGCTGCAGCCGGGACGGTGTTCAGGTCCTCGTCCCACGCGTACTTCCAGACCTCGTCCAGCGTAGCGAAGGCGTCGGCATCGAGATACCGGTCGGTCCACGTGTTGCCGGTGACCATGACGGTTTGAGCTGTTTCTGGATGACCGGGGAACGTGTTTTCCAGCCACTCCGAGGAGGAACTCCCGACCGAGCGGACCGTCGAAACGGTATCGAACAGCCTGGTGTCGGGGGCGACAGCCCGTAACAAGTCAGCACGACAGGCATCGAGAACAACGAGAACGTCCCACTCGCGCTGGTAGACGTTTGTTCCGTACGGAACCCGCCGGCCCAGCGCCTGCAATGCGCGCAAGTACGCTGTCCCGAGCCGGCTCATTCCCGGTTCTGTCACGTCTGGTGTTCGGCGGCGGCCAATAAAATCCCACTGGCGATATGATATATATGCGAGGACGCCCGCGTTCGAGTGTGCATTGTCTGTTCGTCGGTGCGGGCAGTATCGCGACGGAGTACGCGGCCGAGCTGGCAGACAGCCCGCTCTCGCTGGCGGGCGTCTGCGACCTCGAAGAAGACCGGGCGACAGCACTCGCCGCGGCGCACGACTGCCCGGCCTTTACCGACCTCGACACCGCGCTTTCTGCCGTTGACGCGCCGCTGGTTGTGAACCTGACGAACCACGCCGCCCACGCACCGGTGACCCGAACGGCGCTCGAAGCGGGACGGCACGTCTACTCGCAAAAGCCCCTCGCACTGGACGAGGCGGCGGCCGCGGAGCTCTTGGCGCTGGCCCAGGACCGGAATCTGGCATTGGGCTGTGCCCCGGGGACGCCCGATGCGCCCTCACAGCGTCGCGCCGGGCAAATGCTCGCCGACGGCCGTATGGGACCCGTTCAGCTGGGGTACGCCTACGCCCACGTCGGTCGCGTGACAGATTGGCACGACCGACCCGGCTCGTTTCTCTCTATCGGGCCGCTGTACGACGGGGGCGTCTATCCGCTCGCGCTGCTGGTCTCGTGGTTCGGCCCTGTCAAATCCGTTCAGACCGCAACGACACTCGATAGCTGGCCCGAGCGAGAGCCAGAGCGACCGTCTGCGCCCAGCCACGTCGAGGCGATGCTTTCGTTCGACGGAGGGCTGACGGTCCGGCTGACCGCGAGCTTCTACGCGCCACACCGGAGCCGCGAGTTCTACGGGCTCGAACTCCACGGTGACGACGGGTCGCTATATCTCCGTGGGACCGGCGCGATGGCTGATAGTACGACCGCCGTGCAGTACGGTCGTGTCGGCCGCGAATACATCGATGCTCCCGCACAGCACCCCACGCAACCCTACCGCTATCTCGGCCCGGTCGAGTCGCTTGCGGCCAGTGTCATTCGGGGGACCCCATCGCGGATGACGGGTCGCCGCGGTGCCCACATTGTTGCAGTCTGTAACGCGATTGAGACGGCTGCCGAGACGGGCGAGTCTGAGACTGTGTCCGACTACGGCACGGCGGCGGACTCAACGCCACCGCCGACCGTCACCCCGGACAGAGACTGGGACGGGAGCCGGGAGCAAGCGATCCGGCTCCCGGCTATCGGCTTTGGCTGTTCCCGATATCGTGACGGAACGTACATCGACCGTGCGGACTCTATCGCGGCGGCCCTCGACGCCGGCTACCGACTGCTTGACAGCGCTGAACTGTACGGGAACGAACACCGTATCGGCCGCATTCTGGCTGCCCCCGGTGCCCCCGACCGGCGTCGGGTGTTCATACTCGGGAAAGTCTGGCGGACGAACCACCGTCGAGAGCACATGCTGACGGCCTGTCGGAGCAGTCTCGACGAACTGGGTATCGACGCGTTCGACTGCTATGCCCTGCACTGGCCCGAGGCGTTAGCTCATCGCGGGTCGCTAACGCGACTGGCCGAGAAATCGGTCGCGCGTCAGGAGGCGTTGACCTTCCCCGAAGACGATAGTGGCGACATCGAGACGGACTCGGTCTCGCTCCAGCGCGTCTGGGAGAATCTGGAGGCCCTCCACGAACGAGGCTGGACGCGCACGCTCGGGCTCTGTAACGTCTCGCAGACACAACTGGAGACAGTCATCGAAACGGGGACTGTCAGGCCGGCGCTGGTACAGGTCGAGCGCCATCCGTACCAGCCACAGACAGACCTCATTGAATACTGCCACGAACGCGGCATCAGGGTCGTCGCTCACTCCCCGCTGTCAGCCCCCGGACTGCTCGACGAGCCTGTTCTGGCGGCTATCGCGGAGGAGTACGGCCTATCACCAGCCGGCGTGGTACTGGCCTGGAACGTCACACAGGGCGTCGTTCCGATTCCGTCCAGTACGACACCGTCCCACATCGTCGAGAACCTCGCCGCCGCTGGGCAGCGACTCGACGCAGAAGCGTGTGCCCGCATCGAGGCACTTCGACAGCCGGATTTCGAGCGGTAAGCGGTGCAATTGGCAGTATCATTATGTGACTGAACGCCGAACCTAGCCCATGGCCGCGACGGAGACACAGGGACGTTCCCTCGACGTAGCCTCACTGGATAGCCGACACTGGCTTGGTATCATCGCGGCACTCGTCACAGCCGCGATACACCTCCTTCTCGGCGTCAGGCTGGCTCCATCCGGGCTCGGTATCAGCTTCATCCTCGCGGGACTGGGGTTTCTCGGCGCTATCGCGCTGGTCGCCTTGGGTATCCGCCGTCGCCTCGTCTACGCTGTCGGTATCCCGTTCACGCTCGTCCAGATACTGCTGTGGTACTACGTCAACTTCGCCGCCGGGCCGAAATCGTTCCCGGCTGATGTCGGGACTCTCGGCGCAGCCGACAAGCTCGCACAGCTCGTCCTGCTTGCGGTCCTCGTTGCGCTGTTGCGATGAGCGAAGCTAGCACGGCGGCGAACAGCCGGGAACCAGGAGGGTTCGATGGCCGAGCAACACGGTGACAGCCCAGTTCCCGTCGAACTCTCTGTGGTCGGCGGGTTCCTCATAGCCGTCATCGTCGGCATGCTGTTTCCCGCCGATGCGATGACGCGCTGGATGTTCCACCCGGCGGTCGTCGCGGGCTGTTGCTGGGCTGGACAGCTCTGGTACGTCGGCCGAAAGCTCAGCGTCCCGCCGGCTGCCGGTAACCCCTGGCGCTACATCTTCGGGATGGCGAACACCGTGACGCTACTCCGGGGTGGGCTCTATGCTGTCGTTGCGGGCTTTCTCGTGGTGCCGGCGACGACCGACCTCGCCTGGGTCCCGGCGGCGTGTTACGGCGTCGGCGTCGTGCTGGACAAACTCGACGGCACCGTCGCCCGAACAGTCGGCGAACAGACGCAACTTGGCACGCGGCTGGACATGGCCTTCGACACCTTTGGGTTCGTGGTCGCACCACTCGTCGCGGTCTTCTGGGGCCAACTCCCCGTCCTGTACCTCTCGCTGTCGGCGGCCCGGTACGCCTATGTCGGCGGTATCCGCTGGCGGCGATACCGGGACCGACCGGTTTTCGAGCGGCCCGACAGCAACCTCGGGAAGTATCTCGCCGGCGTCCAGATGGTGTTTATCACTGCCGCACTCGTCCCTGTGGTACCGACAGAACTCGTCTTCAGGCTCACGCCGGTCGTCCTCGCACCGTCGCTGGCGGTGTTCCTTCGTGATTTCCTCGTTGCCAGTGGGCGACTCCCCCGCGAGTGGTTCGACCGGCAGCGTTGATACGTCTCTGTACCCATCATTCCATATGCTCTTTCTGACACACCTGCTCGCGGCCGCGATTCTGGGACGTGTGTCACGGCTGTCGCCGCTGTGGCTGGTGGTCGGGACCGCCGTGCCCGATGTGGTCGATAAGCCGCTTGCCATGGTCGGTGTCACCACCCTGTATCACTCTGTCGGTCACTCTGTTTTGCTCGTCATTGTGGCTCTCCCTCTAGCGCTTTCTGGGCGCGCCGGACTGTCGGCAGCACTCGGGTGGGCGCTGCATCTCTCCCTCGATGCGCTTCACGTTGTTCTCAACGGCCGCCCCGGCGACGCGGTCTTTCTGCTCTGGCCTGCTGTCACTCCGACGGACCCACTGGCGCTCCCACCGGGGTCGTTCTTCCTGTACTACCTCTGGAGTCCATCGTTTTTTCTCGAAGTTATGCTCTGGCTGACTGCCGCGGGGCTGCTCATCAGGCACGTCACAAGAAGCGCCCGTGCTGGCCCGCGGGACCGGATCGATTGACCGACTCTGCTCCTGCGTACACTACAGCACGCATTACAGCCCCGAATCGTTGCTGCATGGAGACTACCGACACTGCTGGACTGAATCAGTCTCTGCCAACAGAACAACCAAATCGACAGTCTCTCGGACAGCGGCATCTCTTCTCACCTCAAATCACTGCCCGGCAAGGCTGACACACGCCTATACCTCCATTAGACGGCATTGCGCTCGGCTGTGGCCTGCTTGACGTACGCTTCGACGACATTTTCGATAATCGCTTCGCCGGCCTCGGCGGTTGCCGCCGTCGGATCACCGAGGACGCCGTTTTCAGTAATTGATTTGAATCCGTCACTTAGCAACCGAGCCGGCGAAATATCACCTTCAGGCCCGGGTTCGACATCCTCCATCCTGACGAGTCCCTCGTCGATGGCCAGCACAATCGCTGTCTCGGCGGCCCCGGCGTGAATTACATCTTGCTCGTACTCGATACCGGCCTTGCTGAGTCCCTGATTCAGCAGTTGCATATGTTCGTCGAGGTCGGCGAGCGGGATTACGGCGGCTTCGAGTTCACGTGCGATATCGGGTGCCACGGTTTTGACCGGTCCGAAGTTCCCACCGTGGGTCGGGACCAGCACGATGTGTTCGAAGCCGTGGGTATCGAGTGACCTGCAGTACGACCGGATGACATCCATCAATGTCTCGGGTGGAACGGTTATTGTCCCGGGGAACTCCATGTGATGCCCCGAACATCCGGGGCGGATTGTGGGGGCGGCAAGCGCATCACCCATCTCGGCCGCTATTCGCCGTGCGAGTTCATCCCCATCCAGCGTATCCATATTCAGCGGCAGGTGTGGGCCGTGCTGTTCGATCGAACCGACAGCTACGACCACTGTCCGTGTTCCGTTTTCGAGGGCAGACTCAATTTCTGGCCATGCCATCTCCTCAAGACACACTGACCTGCGAGAAGACATTGGTGTCAGTTTTCTGTCTTGAAACAAATACCTGCCGAAACCTGCAGACGATCATCCATCAACCGGCAGTGGATCCACTGTTGCCTCGCTTTTTTGTACTCAGAACTGGCTTTAGTCCTGCTGTGCCAGTAACTCGGTGTTAGCCTTCTACACAGTCAGTGCAGCGGCCAGCGCCGGGTAGCGAGGGCCCACCGCATTCTGTGCACGCATCAAGGCCTGCGCTGGGCTTTTCCTGTGGGACAGGTATTGTATTCAGTGCTTTTCGTAGCCGCTTCTTCATGTAGCGTAGTATTGCGGCCAGCTATTTTAGCATTTGGGGTAAATGTGACTCAAACAGCTCAATCAGTGTGCGAAAAGACATATAATCTGCTGTGCGTGGCACAAAATAGTGCATTTGTACACGCACAACTACAACCCCTACTTCAGTGAGGCCGATAGCAGCGCGGCCAGTCAAAACAGGGTCAAAAGATGCCGACGGTCACTGCTGGCCAACAGCGCGGCCTGACCGTTTTTGCGCTTTCAGTGCCCACACGTTGGGATTCTCCTGCAGTTCGTACTCAGAGAGTAGGTTTGACTGGTATGCGTTATCGGCGAGTGACTCACGTGCGGTGTCCCATTCGTCAATTTCAATACGGCTGAGCGGGCCGGCGACGATCACACTCCGCCATGCACCGTCCGGACCAATATCGAAGGTGGTGAAACTCGCTACGTCAGCTTGCTCCGCATACGTCTCCTTTCGGAGCTCGGTGGTTGCGCCCAGAAACACGAAGTACAGGGTGTCCTCTCCGTCGTACCCGAAGGAGAGCGGCACGCCGTATGGCACTCCCTCAGCGGCCATCGACAGCACACCAACACCTCTCTCAGTTAGTACCTCATCAATGACCGAATCTTCCAACTCCGCGCCCAGTAAGGGCTGGAAATCTGAACTCATAGCTAAGATATGTTCCTGATACTGAATTAAAGCTGGATAAGATTCCCGGGAACTCGGAATCCGACTCCCGATTAACGAACCCGGGACGCACAGGAGCACAGAGCATCAATATAATAGGTAACAGCCGACGCCGGCCCCTGTCACCTGCTATCTGATTGCAAGCGTTTGTTACCTGTCAGCCCGAATGGGAGGTATGGCGATCGACCCATTGACAAACGACGAAGTTCTGGCGGCCCTCGAAGACTGTGAGGCGACGGCGGTCCCGACAGCACATATCTCTGCACGCCTTGCGGCCCCGAAACCGTATGTCACGACACACCTCCAGCAGCTCGCCTTGAAGGGACTCGTCGGATTCAACACACACAGAGGCGTTCGCCGCTGGCGGCTCACGGCTGCTGCAAGGGCAGCAAGTGAGTAAGGTACAGTCGCTCCTTCCTGCTGTCGTCTGGGCACTGCTGCCTTACAGAGCGCCGGGCTATGACCACACGGCTACGCGTCGGCGCGAATATCCCGATCGACGGCGTCCTTCGCAAGCGTGTCGAAGCGGTCCTGTGCGTCGTCTGCCAGCACGTATCGCTCGTGGACATCATCCGGCTCTCTGCCGCGCCCGCTTGCCAGACCAACGACATGAGCGATTTTCTCGTAGTTATCTCTGACGAGCGAGCCAACGAGATCGGGGAGCCCGGCGCGGCCGGCGAGTTCCTCGGCGGCTGCACGGCCCGCGTACACCTGCTGTGCCGGCCGGTCGACTAAAACCATTGCAAACGGCGGCTCGTCGAACTGGGCCGTCAGAAACGACTGGGCAGACTCATCGTACCACGAGATCGCGCCGATATCGTCGACCTGTTCGAGGGCTTTCGCAGCCACTGAGCAGTACGGACATTCACCGTCGTAGATAAGAACCGAGCTAAAGCGGGCCATACATCTACTAGGGGTTCTCGCTGGATATATTGTTGGATTGGGAGGGCTGTAGGTAGTGTCAGCGGCCAGTTCGAACAGTAATTTGCCTGTCTATTTCCTTGGACTGTTTCGTAATCAGTTCGTTCATACGGCACTAGCTATCACCACGGAATAATGCCCTCCACCGGACAGCTCCTCCGGACAGCGGATAGCCGTCGGACAGACCTCCTCGGCACTATCGCCTCGAATTCGCTTCCAATTGTTGGTGTTGCGTTCCTCGACTGGAGTGCGGCTGCATTGCTGTTTCTCTACTGGTTTGAGCTTGGTGTCGACTCAGTCTGGGCACTCGTCCGGGCAGTGTTCGCTGGTCGCCCGCCGGAGATTGAGACCGGCACCTTACTCATAGGACCGTTGGCGGCACGACAATACTCTCTCTCCGTCCCAAGAACCGGCCTGCGAGTCTACCTTACGACGTTGCTCGTGCTCCCAGTTACCATTCTCATCTTGGCGGCCGTCTGGTTGTTTACTGGGGCCCTGCTCGTCGGGCCACTGCCGGAACCCAGCCCAGAGAGGCTAACTGGTGTGCTACTGGCAACTGTCGGGATTTTCGTTCTGACGGGCGTTACAACGGTACGGAAGTACTTCTACAACGGGGAGTATCGGAACCACAACTCGACGACGGCGTTTCGTGGCCTGTTACCTCGGATATGCACCGTCTTTTTCGGTGGGATACTCACTCTGACACTGCTAACGGCCGCTACGGAGGGGCCTGAAGCGGAACTCGGCAGTCTTGATCCATCTGTCGTTGGACTGCCGCTATTACTTATGGTCGTTTGCTTCAAATTCATGTCTGACCTCTTGGGCGTCTATAGCGACCGCCTTGCCGTCTATTTTAAGTCATACGACCAGGAATACGGCTGGCAAACGGCCCCGCCGAAGGCACGGTCTATCGACGGGACACGCACTGCTGCACCTGAGTGCGCTCGCCCGGTTCGGTTGGGGCGGGTCATCGGCGGCCTCCTCAGACTCCCATACCACCCGGGAAGCGCATCTATCGGCGGTATAGGACTTCTCGTTGCGGCCCTGTTTGCAATTGGGGGTGCGTGGGATACCGTCGCCGTCATTGTTGCTGCAAGCGTTAGCATCCCGATTCTCCTGCTGTGTCTCGATCAGCTACTTCGATACGGGACGATCGAATACCGAATTGACCCTGATGCTGGTGTCCTCGTCGCATATGATCGTCTGTTTGGCACAGCACTCTGGCGCATCGAGTCGTGGGCGGAAAGCGGCCTGCGCGTTGAGAAGACCCCTCTCGATTCGCTGCTCGGAACAGAGACGGTTACTATCAAACACGCCGACGGCGAGTATCTACTGCCACATCTACCTGATGCCGCCGCAGTTGTCGCGGCGTTTGACCGACAACCCGAGCGGTCAGAACCGATAATCCCCGGTCGGGCTGGTCTACTCGGGTGAGTCGTCTGCGTGACCCGCGGAAGGGTCGTTATCTATCCTTGGAGACGGTGTCACCGGTCCACAGGTCATAACCGACGACAAGCGCCATGCCACTCGTCGGTATGACCAACAGCAGTCTGCCAACGGGTGAGAAGCCGGCCATCGAGAGACCGATGTACGCAACAGCGAGTACTGGTGGGACAGTGAGGGCGGCACCGAGTCGAGTACTGTCTGCCCGCAGGTAGCCGATGCCCCAGCCGACGAGTCCCAGGATTACGAACGGGATCGCAAGAGCCCAGATGAGGAAGGCGGTGAGTTCTCTCCCGATATCGTCCGTTCCAGCTGTGGTGAACAACAGTGTCCCAAGCAAACAGGCCCCAGTCCCAAAGAGAGCGCCGAATGCGAACGCGCGCTGCAAGCGTGACATCGAGGTGCTGTCACGCCTGAGCACTGCACTTAGACCGACTACTAGTAGTGCATTTGCGCCTATGATGAGTCCGGGCCTGAGCGTCTGTTGCACCCAAATTGCGCTAAACGGCGGCGGGTTGAACACATACGAATCTCCCGGTCGCGGTGTCGGCCAGAGTTCAAGCGGCACTGTGGTGACGAGCAGACAGACTGCACTTAGGCCGAGGAGCGAACCGGCGGTCTGAGATGAGCGACGCCACATAACAGGTCACTCACCTCCGAGAGCCACAACAGTGCCATCCGGAGAGACGCCCACGACTCCGCCATCGAGTATCGCCAGTGAAACAGCCTGATATTCGACCGGATACTGCCACACTGCCTCGCCGAAACGCGTTGTGAATGCGGTGAGACCATCTTCGCGCTGGAACGTGAACACAGCGTCATCAGCCGCGGCAGTCACCGCTCCACCGAGCTTGATTTCCGAGCACCACCGGGGCTCCGGTGGGCCGTCATCGACCCGGTCAAACGCGAACGTCGCGCTGGATGCCTCACCCGGGCGCTCGATTGCGTACACGCCTTCGGGCGTCACGACCGGAAACTCAAGTGACCGCCTGTTGTCGAGACGCCACTGCTCGGTCCCGTCTGTGAGTGACCGGCCGAGCAGGTCGCCGTACGTGTTGCTCACGTAGACCGTCCCATCGGACACGACAGGATGTCCACCGGGCCGGTCCGAGCGTCGCCACTGGACCACCCCGGTTGCGGCGTCTATCGCAACTATCTCTGTACCGGCCACAACGACAGTGTCGTCTGCCACGGCCAGCCTCGTCCCGTCGGCGTCTGCCGTCCACTGCCGGTTTCCATCGTCGGTATCAAATCTCGCTACTCCATCAGTCGTGGGAACGAATAGGGCGTCATCAGTCACTGTTGGAACGCCCGCCCCGGCCGTGTCGGTGTTTCGCCACGCAACAGCGCCGTCCGCAACTTCGAGTGCAGCGATACCGTCCGCCGTCGCGAGAAAGACACGACCGTTAGCAATCACTGGTGACGTTGCGCCGTCTCCAATGTCGACTGCTGACGGGACTGTTGCTGGTGTGAATTCGCGCCGCCACTGCTCTGTCCCGTCACGGAGCGACAGCGCGACGACATCGGTTGGAGTCGCTAGCATGACAGTTTCGTCCGCGACGACGACCGCGCTTACACTCGTGTCTTCACCGCCAGTAGCGGATGGAGAAACATCTGCTTGCCAGCTGACCGATGGTGCCGTCGTTTTCATCTGGACTGGTGCATAGCCCGTGTTCGCTGCATCGAACCGCGGTAAGGGCCACGAGCCATCGGGTACCGTCTCGAAGCCGGGGTTCTCGATACCCGATTCAACGGTATGTGATGGGTCTGGCGCGCCCTCATCGGGGCACGTCGACGAACAGCCAGCGACGCTGGCGACTGTTCCGGTGGCGACCATTCCGAGGAATGTCCGCCGCGATGTGGAGGGCATCGACTGTTCGTTTCGATACCTGCACAAAAAATGTTAACAAGATATCCCGACGAGCAGGAATTTCTCTCCTGGGGACACAGACCGTTCAGTCATCTCCAAGCCAATAGTCGGATGAAACCCGTTCTACCATGTATTGGCGGCTCTGCCTGTGATAAATCCAGCAAAGCTTAGTGAACCGTTCGCAATAGCGTTTCCATGGCCGAAACGACACTCGCGACGATGGACGAATTATTGGAAGGCGCTTTAAATGACGTGGACGACCCTGAAGTCCGATATAAACTCAGAAGTGCGCGACAACTTCTGCAAGTCGTTCAACAGCGGCAGGATATCATCGACGAAGCCATCGACACTGCCATTGAGGATGAGGCAGTCTTAGAAAACCTCCGCGATCTTGGCTATACTGAGTAATACGGCACTAGCTGCCTGTTGACACAGAACAAGTCTTTTGTCCCTCTCAACCAACGTTTTGGCATGACAGCAGATACTGCTGAGCAGCTCAGAGCGGAATTAGAGTCGGTGTTCACGAACGCAGAGTACCCCGTCAAAGAACCGATGGATCTGGTGCCAGCCCTGCCGGACGGTCCCGGTACGACATTTGAGGCGGGTGATGTACGCGTCGGGGTGATGGATTTCGGTGCAGAATACGCCGAGTATCAAGAGTACCCGTACGAGACGGCAGAGGCCCTCATTGACGATCTGATGACTGGGTTTCGGGAAGAAGGACTGTTTGACTGAGCCGGATTTTCCGTCTCACCTCTCTACGGGGTGACAGCCATCCGCTACCCAGCAGTGGCAACAAAGCCGTATCAACAACAACTACACTATTCACCACTGGCTGTCTCAGGTCCCCGCGTCATACCCCGCATCCTCCACAGCGGCGATGAGTTGTTCCGTGCTGACATCGCCGTCGACAGACACCTGCTCGGCGTCTCTGTCGGCTTCAGCGTCTTTGACACCGTCAAGGGCCTCGATGGCCTCCTCGACGGTCTGCTCACAGTGACCGCAACTCATCCCTTCGACGGTCAGTGCCGTGGACATAGTGATTTAAGTAAGGACGGCATGGAACTTTTCGATTACGAAGTAACTACCAAAACACTAGCAAATAGTTTCAGGCAAACGATGATTCAGACCTTCAAAAACTTTGTTCAGGAGCGGCAGAATCTGGACGGAACTGTTTGTGTTGTAACTGAGAGTCACAAGAGCTTTTTACTTGCTTGGTAACGTTGCACGTGGGTTCTGCTACCCGGCCCTACAGTCAGTGTGTCTCCCCCGGGCTACTGACGTACCGGAGCACAGAACCTGTCGTCGTGGATGGCGACTCCCACGGTGGGTTGCATACCGTTTCTCCCACCCCACCCCCAGCAACCCACCTTTCGTTTTACCAGAACTGCGGTCAGTGTGTCTTCCCTTATTGACAGAGAGACTGTTATGTGCCGACTTTGGTGTTGTTGTGAGTAAACCAAGACCTGTGTTTTCAAGGGTCGCTACCGCAGCACTGTGCTTGCAGTCGCTGCCGTCCAACTCAAGCAACAAAGTGTGATAACTGTCTCCCAGTGAATACACACGGTCGCCTGTCGTAGCTGTTGACCCTTAGCGCATACCTGACCGCATGACAACAGCGCAAATAGTGAACAAATCATATTGAATATTAGTGTATATCCTTGCACTATCCAGCGTGTACTAATCAAATTTGATAATTTCATGAACAGTGATATAATTTCTGAGCGTTTTTAAGAGATATGGCAAATGGCAACATGACAGGTGCTGGAAACATTGGAAGTCAGGACACCACCGGCGGCGATGGTGGCTTCCTCTCGACCATCCCGGATGGGAGTTCAATTCCTGACGAGACGTGGCAGCGCCGCCACAAATATTTCATAATCACAGTTCTGTCGCACATTCCGTTTTTACTGGCCCTCGGGCTCGTTGAGACGACGCAGAGCCCAATCATTGGCGCAACCATCCCCTCGATACCAACCGGACGGGTGCTGCTTCAGATTGGCCTTATTGCTGGGTTTGCGTTCGCCGCAGCCCTACCGCAACTCAGCCGTCGAGTGCGAACTGTGCTAGCGGTCACAGGACTCGCGTTCTGTACCGGCACGCTTGTACACTTCAGCGGCGGGTACATCGAGGCACACTTCCACTTCTTCATCGCAATCGGTATCGCCGCCATCTATGAAGATTGGATTCCGTTCGGCATCGGCATTGGATACGTTGTCGCGAGCCACATCATCTTCGGCATCATCGATCCCACGTCAGTCTACAACCACACGGCGGCGCAGCTGAACCCCATCGCTTGGGGCGCCGTCCACGGCGGGTTCGTCGCAATGCTGGCTATCTCACTGACGATCCACCTGAGTTCCATCGAAAAGTCCCGACAAAAGGCACAGACAGAGATTGAACGTGCCCGCGAACGGGCGAATAAGATCGATAACCTGGAAGAAGAGCGAGCCGAAATTGAACAGCAGCGCGAGGAAGCCCAACGCCTTAGAGACGAGGCCGAGCAAGAGCGTGAAGAGGTCGCTGCGCTCAACAGCCATCTCGAACTGAAGGCACAGACGTACAAAGACGCAATGGAGGACATGGCTGACGGCGACTTCACAACGCGTGTTGATTCGGACAGTATGAACGACTCGATGGCTGAAATCGGCGTTGCGTTCAACGGTATGGCGGACGAACTCGAAGCGACGCTCGGTGAGATTCAGTCGTTCGCTGCTGCCGTCGATAGACAGGTCACGGAGTCGGACTCAGCGTTGCAGGAAGTCGCGACAGCGAGCGACGGTGTGAGCGGCTCTATCCAGCAGATCGCTGCCGGCGCTGATGAACAGCGGGAAATGGTTGAAGAGGCGAGCGCCGAAGTCTCGAATTTCTCAGCGGCGGTCGAAGAGATCGCGGCGTCAGCTGATGAAGTCGCACAGACTTCTGCCGAAACCGCAACAATCGCGACTGATGGGCAGTCACTCGCCGAAGACACGCTAACTGATGCGAAAGATGTCAAGGCGTCTATCGACGAAACGGTGGAGACAGTAACCGAACTTGACGACCAGATGGCAGAGATCGCGACAATTGTTGATTTCATCTCCGATATTGCCGAACAGACGAATATGCTGGCGCTGAACGCGAACATCGAAGCGGCCCGCGCTGGGAACTCCGGGACTGGAGATGCAGGCGACGGCTTCGCTGTTGTGGCTGACGAGGTCAAGACACTGGCCGACGAGACCCAGGAATCTGCGGGGAACATCCGAACCCGAATCGAGAACATTCAGGCCCAGACCGGCACTGTCGTCAGTCAGGTTGAACGGGCGAGTGAGCTAGTGGAAAAAGAGATCGAAGCCGTTGAGCGGTCCGTTACTGCGTTCGAACGGGTTGCTGAGAACGCCGCGGAAACCGATACTGGTGTCCAAGAAATTAGCGACACGACTGATAGCCAAGCAGCGACCAGTGAAGGTGTTGTGTCGATGATCGACGAGGTAGCGGAGATCAGTGTTGAGTCGGCAGACGAAACGGAATCCGTGTCCGCGACAGTCGAAGAACAAACTGCTTCGATCAACGAAGTGAGCAATCGGATGGAGTCGCTGTCTGACCAGGCACAACAGCTCGAAACGCTGGTCGGGTCGTTCAGCGTCAGAACCGATGTCGCTCAGTCACAGTAATTAGGGACCCGAATTTCTAGTCTCCGCCTACATCAACTACCGCAGCCTGCGACCACTGACGAACCGCGCGCTTACTCCGACTCGGAAACGCCAACAGTGAGGACTGGAACGGACGACTTCGTGACGACCTTCTGTGCCGTGCTCCCGAGCATATTCTGTTCATATTTGTCTGCCTGCGTTCCCATCGTAATCAGATCAATATCGGCGTCTTCAACGTACGACACAATGTTGTCTGCCGGTTTGCCCCGCTGGGTCGCTGTCGAGACTTCGATTCCGTCCTGTTCCAGTGTGTCCCGGACTGCCGACGTGGCTTCTTCGCCCTCCGCTCGCAGGTTCTCAAGCACTTCGTCCTGCATCTCGTCATCCATCGACAGGAACGCCCGGTCGTCGATGACATACAGCGCGTGGACGGTGACATCCCGCCCGTCGGCAATATCGATCGTGTGTTCCAGTACCTGCTCCATTGACGCACTCCCATCCGTTGGAACGAGAATATCGCTATACATCGTTCGTACAAATCAAGTTCCGACAAACATCCCTTTCGATTCTGTTCAGGCATCGCAAATACGACAGCTAGAGGACGAGTGTGGCGGACGATGCTCGGTTTCGGCCTGATTAGCACCGTTTTAGAGATAGCCGAGTCGCTCCAGCCGCGACTGGAGATCTATGTCCTCAAAGCCATCGATGTCGTATTCTGCCATTTCATCCTCCCCGGCGGCGAGTTGGGTGATTTCGAGCGTCTCACTGTGCTCTGCGGAGTCAGCGACAACGTCCGATGGCGGGCGGTCAATAGGTGTGTCGTCGCTCGACTCGGACCGCCGGCCCCGCACGACCGCTTCGTACTCATCATCCCCCCACGCTGCGCGCTTGTATACGGTGTCGCCGGGCCCATCACGATACACCAGTGATGCAGACTGTCGGAATCGGTCCGGTTCGTCAGTGTACTGTTCGGCGTACTCCGCCGTCTGCCCGGTCGGTGGTGCCTGATATGCAGTTGTTTGCCCATCGGGTGCGACGAACCACCCAGAGTCGTCCGCTTCGCCGTCAAAGGCAGCCAGCACAGCGTCGGGAAACTGTGCCAACGTCGCCAGGGACTCGATTCGCCGTCCCCCGGTCTGCCCCGGTCCGCGGACGACCAGTGGGACGTGAAACAGTTCCTCCTGCGTGCCCATCCCGTGCATGACGGCCGGTGGTTCTGTGGCGGCCTGTGGCGGCTCTCCGAACCCATCACCGTGGTCCGACGTGATGACCACGAGCGTATCGTCTAAAACACCACGTGCCTCCAGAGCACCAATGACCTGCTCCAGAATGGCGTCAGTCTGGCGAATCGCGCCGTCGTACAGCGGCTCAAGCAGTTGTCCGACGCCCGCCGGGAGTTGCTCCCCATAGACACTCCACTCCCACTTGATCGGGAGTTCGTCATGCGTTGCCCAGTAAAAGTCCGCCCCCCACTCATCGTAGGCGTCCCGCGTTGCGTACGGCATATGCGCATCCATCAGATTCAGGCACGCAGCCCAGGACTCCGTTTGCTCGTCGATCCACTCAGCCAGTCTATCAGCGTACCAGAAGCCGTCGACACCGTTGCGGGTCTCGGATGGGTCGTCAACGTCCGTCGAATCGGGCCGTTCCGTCACGACGGTCTCGAAGCTGTCACTGAGCCCGGACGGGTGAACCGTGAGATACGGGTTCTCGGTGAACACGCCGGTCTCGTAGCCCTCCCCATCGAGGAAATCAAAGATGGTCTGGCCGGGTTGCAGCCGTTCGGTTATCTGGAGTTTATGACCCTCGGACGGAACACCGGTAAATAGGCTCGTATGGGCCGTCAGCGACCAGCTCGCGGTCGTTCGTGCCTGCGTGTACACCGTCGCCTCACGACCAAACTCTTCGAGGAAGGGTGTGGTCTTGCGCCGATGACCTAACAGCGAAGTGTTCGCCGCGCGTACACAGTCAAGAACGACGAGTAACACGTTTGGCCGACCCATTGTCAGGCTTTAGGAAGTCTTCACGGCAAAAGTATGTTCTGTAACCGTTCTCTTTCACGACAGACTGGCTGTCATATCGATACGTCTGGGAATTACATCGAATGCCCGGAGAGCCAGTCGGTTATTCGACGGTTGCCGGCGGAGAACTCTTCTGTCAGTAAGCGCCAGAGTCAACTCTTGCTACCGTTGCACACCGGCTACGATTTTCCCACCATTTCGAGGCAACGGGTCACGTCTGGGACTATGACAGAAACCCGACACACAGGCTCTGTTACAATCTGCAGCAAGTACTAGTTTTGTCTCCCAATCGTCCAGTACTGCGTCGAGACTGCGCCCCTTACTGACCGACTGTTTCTCCCTGTTTTCTATTTGAAAAGTAGGGCTTCAGTAGAGCCAAGACACAGTGTGCCAGGCCCCACGGGAGTATATTTTATATGGGTCGACAGTCTGATGAGTAATACGTGGTCAAGTCAACGGTCCGGTTCCCCGAAGCGGTGATGGACTGCGTCGAGGAGATGGTAGAAGAGGGTGTCTTCTCGAACAAGTCCGAGTTTCAGCGGTTCGCCGTTGAGTACGTCCTTTCGGAAATCGAGGACTACGAACCGGAGATGGTTGATTTCGACGAACTCCAGAAAGAGGTCTTTCAATACCAGGCGGTTTCCAGTCGGGCCGAGATGTCGCCGGAGATCAACGAGAACTTCTACGAGAACGCTGCGCGCGTCCGGCAGTTCGCTATTCGCGGTGATATCGAGACGGCAGAAGAGTACATCGACACTGCCTACCCCGTCACTGACCCTCGTTGCTTGCTGCTTGACGACTTGCTTGAATCCTATCGACAGCGCGACACCGACGACGAATAGTTGCTTTCCGGAGTCGATACTCGGTTGCCTTGCCGTATTTGATTGAACTATCCTTCGGAATGTTAGTCGTCGTCAGCGCGGGCCTCTGGCGCTTCCTCTGACCGTGGCCCGGCAGCATGCCCCTCGTGGGTCAGCGCCGTGGCGAACAGTTCCTCCGAGACAGCGGGCACCTCCACATCTTCGACCGCTCCCTCGGACTCGATGTCGTCGACTGAACGCGGGTACTTCCTGAGGTCTTTGTGGATCGCAATACCCGCGTCTGCGCCCTCACCCATGGCGATCGGGATCTGGTTGTGGCCCGGCGTCAGGTCTCCGACAGCGTAGACACCGGAGACACTGGTCTCGCCGTGGTCGTCGACGGCCACCGTCCCGTCGTCGTTTCTATCGAGCCCCAGTTCATCGGCCAGTTCCGCGTGGTAGTCCGACCCCAGCATCGGGAAGCCACCCTTGTACTCCCGAACGCTTCCGTCCTCGAATTCGTAGGCGGATAGCCAGCCGTCGTCGTCGGTCTGCTTCCCGGAGAGTTCCGTTTCGACGATCTCGACCGGGTGATTGTCGAGCATCGTCTGCGTCTCGTCGCTCCACTCCGGCGTTTCGCCGCGGGTCAGGATGTCAACGTCGTCGGTGTAGTTCAGCATAATCATCGCGACGTGGGCCGCGGCTTCGCCGGTCCCCATGACGAACACCGGCTCACCGACAAACATGAACGCGTCACAGTGGAGACACCAGTGCAGCCCCTTGCCGGTCCGTGGCAGCGGCGGGTCCGGGCGCTCATCGGCGAACCCGGTCGCCAGCACGACTCGCTTGACCGCCAGTTCGCCGTCGCTCGTCGTCACCGTGAAGCCGTCCTCCTCGTCAGCGAGTGGGTCCACTGACTCGACAAAGCCCCGCTCGTAGGTTCCGCCGTAGTCCTGCACCTGTTCGCGCGCTGTCTCCAGGAATTCGTTCCCTGAGACATCCTCGGTCACGCCGATGACGTTGTGCGTGTCTGTCATCATTGCAGCGCGGCCCCCACCGCGGTTGATAACAATCGTGTCCATCCCCAGCCGGGAGGTGTATAGTGCGCTCGTCAGTCCGGCAGGCCCGCCGCCGACAACGGCCACGTCGTAATCGTACTGCCCGTCAGTATACATTACCGTAGTGTACGTGCTCAAGGAATAAAAACAGCAGAACGGCGGCGACCGACACAGCAATCTGACGCTGGTGAGCCACGCTATGAGTGACGCGAACGACCGATTCGCTGGCAGTCCTCTCTCACCCCGGGCCAAGGGCCGCGATGTCGGCCCCGACCGTCGCCTGTGCATCAGCCGGATTCGGGTCACTGTCGGCCAGATGCGTCCACTCGTGGGTAGGCAGTGCCGACAGATGGTCCGTGATTGCGGTGCTGTACGGCGTCGCCTTCACGGTGCTCTCACTGTCACCCCAGATATGATTGATGACGGTCATCGAATCGATGCGTATCTCAACCGATTCCGGGTCACACCGTGTCGCCAGCGCCTGCAGTCCAAGGTGGAGGGCAGCGTATTCGGCGACGTTGTTGTTTGTCCGGGAGCCGACCGGTCGTCCGAGTTGGGCAATCGGTGTCTCATCAGCCTGAATCACAGCACCAGCACCAGCTGGGCCGTTACTGTGTGCGCTGCCGTCCACATAGAGGACGACTCGTGACGCGGCGTCGTCGGTCGTTTCTTGCTGTGTCGGGGGTGGGCTGGATTCGAGGAGATCATCGATTGCGGTCCGTATCTCAGCAGCAGACGTGTCCGGGTCGAACAGGCCGCCGTAGCCGGCAACGGCAGCATTGATCGCATCGATAGCGGGGGTGAGCTCGTAGCGATACAGCGCAAGCAGCTCGTCGACCCGTGTTGCCAGCGGCGAGAGCGTCTCGGCTGGCAGACGCTCTCTGTCACCTGCCGGCTGATCGTGACGGTCCATCAGTAGAGTGTAACTGCGGGCGAGTAAAAGACACTTCGCCGCGACAGGCCCAAAACGGCCGAACACATACTACGGCTATTGGGTGATGACTGCGCCAACGCTACTCGTGAGCCAGTCCGGACAGCTCACGCAGGGGCTGTCTGCGATTGTTTCGCCACACAGCGACGGACCGGTTACTACGTTCGTCACCGACCGCCCGGAGGACAACCAGTACTACCTTTCGCCTACAACTGTCGAAGCCGTCGAGCAGCGCTGTTCCGACTCCGACAACGGGCCCGTGACTGTGGTTGTTGACGGTGAGATGCACCCGGGACAGAGCGTTGACTTGCAGACGCGACTTTCGCCGGTCACGGTTCGAGATAAGCGTGCCGCAGTCTGGGAGTGGCTTGGCGAAGCGAACCCTGTTGCAGCGACGTGTCTGGAACTCCAGCAGGCTCGGATTGCCCGCCGCGCGGCCGCCGCCGAGCAACGCGACGCAGCGGAACAGGGCCCATCCGGGACAAGTGGCTCCGTCACAGCGCATGACGAACGGATACAGGAGTTACGGGACACACTCGAAAAGCGACGAACAGTGGCCCGCCAGCGGGTCCAGACCAGCTACTCGTCCGTCGACGGCCGGGTAGTGCTGCTCGGTCGGGTTAGCGCTCCGACGACCCCCATCTGGGCTGCCCTCACTGAAACAACTGCAACCGCTACTGTTGGCCGACCGGCCCAGCCGACGACTGCGACGGCGACAGTCGGGCCGCATACGCTGGCGGTGACCGACACGCCCGGAATCCTCGGTAGCCACGGTGTCCCGGACTGGCTACGCAGCGCCATCCCCGGCTTGACAGCGGCAATTGAACAGGCAACGTGCGTGCTTGGCGTCGGTGAGGGCTGTGAGACTCTGCTCACCGCGGTTGCTGAGGAGTTCGATGTCCGGTGCCGAACCCTGCCATCCGACACCGAGTCCGCGGCCCGCGACGCGCTCGACACACTGCTCGAAACGTCGGAGTTCGCGGTCAAACTCCCCTACAGTGACGCCGCACATGCGCTTGTGTCGGACTTACACGGGGAAGCGACCGTGCACGCAACTGAATACGACGATGCGATTTATGTTCGTGTGGAGGTGTCACAGGCAACAGCACGTGACCTTCACCGCCGCGTCTCGGAAGTCGACGGTGATGTACAGCCGTACAATTCCAGTGAGTGATGCACTAGCTTTGACGCACTTGTCTGGTCGCGTTGGCCTCGCCTCCAGTTATATTAGCGACGACAATCGTACTGTCTGCTCTCCCGCACGAACAGTGTTATTCTCCCGGAGAACCATATGTCCTGTATGGGCCAGACGACGCTCACTGGTGTCGACATTGCGTCGCTCCGGGAGACGTATCTTCGGAAGGTCACTGAAACCCTCCCGGCGCGAGCACGGGCGAGCGGGGACTGGCCAATTCACCGAGACCACTGTTTCAGCCGCGTCGTCTTGGATACCGTGTTTGAAGACGAGTGGTACGACCACGTCAACGGGCGGCCGGCGTACGAACACCTCTCTGTGGCGGAACTCACGCTAGCTATCGACATCGCCGACCGGATGCTCGACGAGGGACGGTCCGCAGTCGTCGAACTGAACAATAACTCGCTTCGGTGGCGTGGAAAACTCGAGTAGCAGATACCGTACAGCTACCCAGCGGTTGCCGCGTTGCTTGCTCCAATGACTGGACGCGACGGATGGGAGCCCAAATAAGCCGTCGCTGCCTACCGGATAGATATCTGATGACCGTCGACCGAATCGAAGTAAGTCACACCGCTGCAGAGAAAGCCGACCGATATCTCACGCCAGGACAACTCAAGACCGTACTGCGGGACCACACTGGGTACGTGTGCCGACGCGCGTCACCGAACCACGACGACCTGTACCCGGACAACGAATTTACACTGCGGGGTGAGTTTTACGGACTACCGCTTGACATCGTGTTCGCCATCGAAAGCGACCACGTCGCAGTCATCACGCAGATGTCACAGCACAGCGACAGCCTGCGCGGACAGTTCTACGAGTACGTCGGCGATACCGCCAAGGACGCCGTCGAACACGCCCGGTCCTAAAGCGTATGATTGCAGCGGACTGTCCGCAGTTGGGACCGCAGTTAACAGCACTGAGACCGTAGCTGTGGCCACGATGGACAGACGGACCTTCCTTGCTTCGAGCGGGCTCACGGTCGCAGGGACACTCGCGGGCTGTAGTGCCCTCAGTGACAACCAACAAGGGGACGGCGATACAGCCACGGATTCTAGACAGACCGACGACTCAGCGACCGCTGTGACTGTCGAAACCGTCGCCGATGGGCTCGAATCCCCGTGGAGCATCACGCCGCTGCCTGATGGCTCGCAACTGCTGGCCACGGAGCGCGTCGGCAGCGTGGTGCTGGTCGACTCGGCCGACGGTACAGTCACACCGGTCAGTAACGCACCGTCTGTGTATGCGAGCGGCCAGGGCGGGATGCTTGATGCGGCGTTGCATCCAGACTTTCCGGACCCGGCGTGGGTGTATCTGACATATTCGAAGGCCAACGACAGCGGTGAGTCGGCCACACATCTGGGGCGTGGTCGCCTGAACGTGACTGACGCGCAATTCGAGGAATTCGAACAACTACACGTCGCCGAGCCGTTCGTCGACTCTGACGGCCACTTCGGGTCCCGCGTCGTGTTTGGCCCTGACGGGCTGGTGTACATGACTGTCGGCGACAGGCAGTTCAAGAACTTCGGGCCTGACCACGTCGCGCAGGACCGGACAAACGAACTCGGAACAACGCTTCGACTGACGCCTTCGGGCGGGATTCCCGATGCGAACCCGTTCACCGACGACCCGGACGCGGTCGATTCGATATTCAGCTACGGCCACCGTAACGCACAGGGAATGACCGTCCATCCTGACACCGGCGCTATCTGGCAGGCCGAGTTCGGCGAGCAAGACGGCGACGAAATCAACATCGTCGAACGGGGCGCGAACTACGGCTGGCCGGTCGCCGACGAGGGCTGTACCTACGGCAGCGGGGACCCGATCGGTGTCAGCCATGCGGACCGCGACGATGTCGTCGCACCAGTGTATTCGTGGGACTGTGGTTCCGGTGGGTTCCCACCCAGCGGCGCGACTTTCTACACCGGCGACGCATTCACTGAGTGGACTGGTGACTTGCTCGTCGGCGGACTGGCGTCGCAGTACCTGGCCCGGTTTACCGTCGACGGGCGAACGGTCGAAGAGGCGACACCTCTCCTCGCCGACCGCGGATGGCGCATCCGCGATGTCGTGGTTGAACCCGGAAGCGGACATATCCTTGCTGTCGTTGATGCGTCGAATGCACCGATTGTCCGACTCCAGCCCGCCTAAGTCGGGAGACTCGGCGACAACTGTGTGGGGCCGGCGACCTGTGCATAGGGTCTAATTGGTGCGGGAGAGGTGCGGCAACGGTGACTGGATACCGCTCCGGTCGCATCGGTGCCGTTCTAGTCGCAAAACGCCACACAGATTTGCATCGTTTAGTCCCGAACCGCAAGCTCCGGACCGGGTCATTTTTGCTTCTGAACCCGCTAAACCGGCCGTGAATCAGACTGCGATTCTGCACGCCGCGTTCGGAGTACTGATCGTCGCAGGGTTCCTCGTTTCGGCACCACTGAGCTATGGCCTGTACGGGCTGGGAGCTGCGTGCTTCATTGCTGGCATCGTACTTGCCCGCCAGGATAGCGATGAGCCGGAAGCCGCTGATAGCGTCTGATAGCTCAAACATAGACGCTGCTCTCAGGACGAGATAGACGGTTCCGCGGAGCTGTACCGGCCCGTAAAACCACACCTGGCCGCGCACGGACCGCTACCTGACCGGTCACGCTTCTTGCAGTCGACCACCGTCGATGGCCACGTTCTGGCCAGAAATGTACGCAGCCGCGTCACTACAGAAAAACAGAATCGGTGCCGCAACGTCCTCGAACGTGGCTGCCCGCCCACGCGGAAACTCCGAGACATCTACAACCGTGTTCTCGACCGCGAAGGGCGACACAGCGTTGACTGTAATCCCGTCGTCCTGTGTATCATACGCCAACGTTCGCGTGAACTGCAGGACTGCCTTTTTTGCCGCGAAGTACGGGAAGTTCATCGGGACTGCCCTGTCATCACGCGCGTCTGCCACGCCGAAGTTGATAATCCGTCCCCAGCCGGCTGCCCGCATCGACGGGAGCGCTCGCTGCGAGCACAGATACGTCGAGTATAGACACCCCTCAACAGCGGTTTTCCACTCATCGAGGGACAGCTCATCCCACCGCCCCTGTGGGAGCGGACCAACTGCGTTGACCAAGATATCGACATCCCCCAGTTCCGATTCACAGTCCGAGAACAGCGAATCAACGGCGTCAGGCTCAGTTACGTCACCTTCCACAGTCATTGCCTCAACGCCGTGATCCCGTGCGTCGGCTGCTGTCTCCGCCGCCGCTTCTTCGCTCGTCCGGTAATGCACGGCGACATCGGCACCGGCAGCCGCCAACTCAAGGAGCATCTCTCGGCCGACTCGCTTCGCAGACCCTGTCACAAGAGCAGTGCGCCCGTCTAGCTCCGGTTGAATTGCTACCACCTCTCAATATACCGCTGTGACCATCAAAAATGCGCGGGTACTCACAACTCTCGATGACTGGCTGCTGTCCGGTCATGAGCTCTTCTCGTACTGGCAACCGGCTCGTGAGTTCGATACGTCGCTCGGTCGCAAATAACCGTACTAGCCGTTCCGTTATACTTGGAGAGACAGTAGTACTACCATGGCGAAACGACCTGCGGAACGGGCCGGTGTCGCGGATATCGATTGCACGGGCATGCAGGTACTTGTCACCGGTTCGACCAGCGGTATCGGGCGCGAGGCGGCGCTGTCTCTGGGTCGCCTCGGGGCGGATGTTATCGTGCATGGTCGGGACGCTGACGCAGGTGCGGCGGTTGTCTCTGAATTGTCGGGGTTGGGCGTCGACGCGGCGTTCGTCCAAGCCGACTTCGCTGCTATCGACGAGGTTCGGTCTCTCGCAGCCACCGTCCGTGACGAGACAGACGGGCTCGATATCCTCGTTAACAACGCCGGCGGACTGTTCCGTCAGGGCCGGCTTACGGACATCGGTGTTGAATACACGTTCCACGTCAATCACCTCGCGCCGTACCTACTAACCACAGAGCTGCTTGACCATCTCAACGCTGGCGCTCGTGTCGTTACAACCGCCTCAAGCGCGCACAGAGGGACCTCACTTGATCTGGACCGGGTAACCACTGTCGACCGCTACACGGGGACGTGGGCATACAGTCATTCGAAGCTCGCGAACGTGCTGTTTGCGACGGAGTTGGCGCGCCGACTCGAGACCACAGGCCGGGATGTCGTTTCGAACTGTCTCCACCCAGGTGCGATCCCCGGGAGCGGGTTCAGCCGGTTCCTTCCCGGCCCGATCCCGCAGTTCGTCAAGCTCTTCGATGCTGTGCCGGGAATCACGTCTGTCGAAGACGGCGCAGCCGAAATCCTGCATCTCGCCGTGTCCAGCCGAATCGGCGATGTTTCTGGCCGGTACTTCGCTGGCCAACGCCCGGCGACACCCTCACACGCTGCTCGGGACCGGACGGCTGCAAGCCGGCTCTGGCGGCGAAGCGCTGACCTACTGGGAATCGATGTGCCACTCGGCGATGTACAATCGTCCGCTCCAACTGAAAACTGACTGTCGAGTGAGATCACAGGACTGCTGATCGGGGGTCTCGCGTGCCGAGTTCTCCGTGCGCGACAGGGCTATGTTCAGTGTGTCTCAGGCGTCTGATTCGTCAGCGTCGCTGTGTCCGCCATCGCTATCACTGTCGTCATCGCTGTCAGCCTCAGCATCACTGTCAGGGTCGGCCGACGCGTCTTCATGCTCGTTTCCTGCTACGTCTTCCTCTGACCCACTCTTGGTGCCGTCATCCTCGTGTTCCGCGTCTGTCGTCTCAATCGTAATCGGTTCATCGCTGTGCGTCTCGTGGCCGGTCGCTGCGTCCTTTGCTGCAGCACCAGCGACGTACCCAGTGGTCCCACCGACGAGTCCGCCGAGCATAGCGCCGGGGAGCCCGCCGCGCTTCAGCCCACTCACCGTTCCGACGAACCCGCCGACAAGCGAGAGCGCCGCAGGATTCGGCTCAGTAGCTGGCGTCTCCGTGGCGTCGTGCTGTTCCGATGCCATACTAGGCAGTATGTTCTGTAGATACAAATGCTGTCGCACGGCCAACACCAAGCGAATTAACCATCTAGGCGGCCACAGCGAACGCCACTCCAGTAGTTGCCATCTGCCGGCACCGGGCAGTCCGGACTTTCTGTCCCGGCCGTGCTGATTTCCGCTATGAAGAGCGCGCTTCGCTACTGCCGCGTCGGCCGCCGTCTGTTCACTCTTTTTGCGCGATAACGGCGACAAGTGGGTCGTTTTCCGGTTGCGCTGTAACCGTCTCTGTTACCGTCAACCCACCTGCACGACAGTATGCCTCAACCAGCGTCGTGCGCTCGTCCATGTCGGCAACGCGCCACGCTCGGACTGCTTTCGTGGGGAACATCCGGTTCGTGAAGCTGATGATGACACGGCCCTGCGGTGCCAGAATCCGGTCGAACTCACTGAACACAGCAGCCGGATACTGGAGGTACTGGACCGATAGCGCGCACAATACTGCGTCAAACGCATCGTCATCAAGCGGCAGCGACTGCTCACGATTGAGGTCCTGCACGAACCACTCATCGAGTGCGTCGTTGGCCGCAAGCTCGGCTGCGTTGAGTCCGTGACCAACAGTCCGACCGTAGTCCTCGTCCGGCAGGTGTGAGACCCAACTGCTCATACAATCGAAGATGCGGTCGCCGGGAGACAGCACCGACGCGTAGATGTTTGTCAACTTGTTTATGAATCCATCGTCGGCGTGTGTCACGAACCGCGGGCTATCGTAGAAATTGTCGTCGTCGGTTTCATCCCGCCGAGATCGCCCCAGTGAGGTAAGGACCGACGCCATACTATCGGTTAGAACTCCATCAAGAAAACCCGAACGACGGTCTAAATGGGGCCCATCTCAACACCGAGCGTACTGATGCGTCCACGTATCGCCGATGGCTATCCTGTGACACCATTCCTGCGTCATCCGAGCCAGCGTCCATCGGCCGACACACCATCCCTCAAGTACCGCCCACCAACGGAGTACAACAATAGCGATTGAGGCGTATACCGCGGCGTTATCTCAGTCGTCGGCGGGCGTCTCGGCTTCTTCCGTGGGACCGAGCGGTTCCTTGGGCTTGATCGGGTCGCCAGATTCCAGTCCCTTTTCGGCGAGTGCCATACTCCCCATCACCTCGATGATGAGTCGGTTGGCAAGCCCGCTGGTGACACCACCGTTGTAGGAGCTGCTGTCGCTGGTGTCGTAGGCCGGGGAAACCTCGACCACGTCGAAGCCGAAGTCCTCAGGGTCGAGCGCCTTGACAACCTCACGGACCATGTAGATGGCTTCACGCGGGATGAGGCCGCCGGGTTCGGGTTCGCCAGTGCCGGGCGCGTAAGCTGGCTCCATCACGTCCACGTCGAAGGAGACCCACACAGCGTCAGTGCCGTCGGTAGCCCGCTGGACGGCATCGGTGACGATGTCGTCGAGGTCCATCCCACCGACTTCCATGGAAGTGTACCACTTCATGCCGGCCTCCCGCATCTCCTCGTAGGTGTCCGGACCGGGCCAGAAGCCACGCGGGCCGATCAGGGTGTAGTTCTCGCCGGCCATGAGGTCGTCGTCGAAGACGCGCTTGACCCACGCGCCGTGGTCGTACTCGAAGCCGGTCAGCCCTTCGTCGCCCGTGTCCGCGTGACAGTCGAAGTGGATGAGGCCGATGTCGTCGTAGTCGTTCGCTTCGGCCCAGCCCTTGATATCGGGGTATGAAATAGAGTGGTCGCCGCCGATGACAATGGGCGTTGCCTGCTCGCTGATCTCGTAGACGGCATCCTCGATGTTCAACTGGCTCTGGCGCGTGTCACCGGGAGAGACAGCAGCGTCACCGGTGTCGGCGACGCTAAACGTGTCGAATGGGTCAATACCGGTCTCGATATTGAAGTGCTCGTAGGGTGGCGAGGGGACCGTTGAGGCAGCCCGGACCGCACGTGGGCCGTAGCGGGTGCCCGGACGAATAGTCGTCGCCGTGTCCAGCGGCGCGCCGAGAATGCCGATGTCGACGTTCTCTTCGTCAAGCGCGTCGCGCTCGACCTCCGGGAGTTTGAGGAAGGTTGGGATGCCGCTGAAGATGGGTTCGTTCGCTTCTTTGTGCTTTTCGCCGTAGATGTCGTCGCCGTTTCGATCAGTCATGATATAGTTGTTTCCCGGGCTCGAACTGGTCGAACCCAGCGTGTGTATCGACAAAAGTAGATGATTGCGAACTACGGATAAGCGTTCCTTCGGATGTGTAAAACCCACTCCTATGACCACGAGTGGACATGTACCGTTCGAGTTTCCTTAAGGAATTTAATGCTGGCTCGCCCCTCTCGGTCAGCAGTTACTCCCCGGTGACCAGCGAGGGGTCATTCCGGAAGGCCAGATGCGTCGCAACCGAGAGGCTATCGCGAGCGTGTCTAGCGCTGCGTTCAAGCAGGACCACAGCGCGCTGGAGCGCCAGCAGCGGTTCGGGACGCTCTGATTCCAGATGTGCGTTCAGGTCGGCGATCCTGTCGTCGACCAGGTCGAACGCGGCGCGGGCGTCTTCGGTCGCGTCGTAGTCGGGTGTCGTCACCGCCGACCGGGTTGCGCTGGCTGCGTCGTCAAGTGCGTCCCCAAGTTCGGTGAGCTTTGACGCAGTCAACTGATCGGGCGTCGCCGAGTCGGTCGCCAGACTCGCGATCTCGACGGCTGTGTCAGCCATCAGAACCACGTCCTGTGCGACCGAGCGGTATCCGATAAGGGGGAATCCGGTCTCCAGTCCCACGGCCTGGTTCAGTCGTGGGTTCCGGTAGATGGTAAACACCAGACGGAGAAACAGATAAAACAGCTTCTCGACCTGTTCTTGACGGCTTTCTACTGTTTCGATGAGGTCGGTGTCTCCCTCGATGAGCGCGGAAATCGCATCTCCACGTATCACTGCCTCGGTCCGACTGAGTCGGCCCAGCAGCGTCGGGAGGTCGAAGTCCTCCGGCGCAACTGAGCACCGTACTGTCACTGTCGTTTCGGCCTGTTCAACGATGCCAAGCCCCATTAGCCGGCGCTCGGCGTTCATGACGGCATTACGGTGTTCGATCCCCAGTGGTGCCGTCGCCTCAACCCGAATGAGTTGTCGGGCCAGAACGTACTGCGTGATGATGGCCCGCTCCAGTGCATCGGGGGTCAGGGCGTCGGCGTCGATGGTCGCCTCCACATCCTCGATGGTTGGCTGTTCAGGGACGACGAGCAGCGACCCGCCGTTCTCGTCGCGCTGGACGATGACCTCGTCACCCTTCGAGATGTCGTGTTGGCGCGCCCAGTCGACGGGCACTGTCACCGCCAGCGTGGAGGAGCCCAACTGCTGGACTTTCCGTTTCATTCGAATCGGGTCGGGCGTCACTGCCTTGTCCTCCTGAGATTTCGAGCTTCGTGCATTTATTTCTCTATTTCGTGTCCGGTCAGGCCGCATTTTCTACTTTGGGTTGGAACAAATACTCCAAGCGGGCGTAGAAGTAGACAGATTTTCACTCAATTTTGGGATGCGTATTAAAACAGTTTTAGGGAACATATTCAATAAGGTACTGTACATATGTCCATTCACCTACGCCTACAGTCCATGGACGTTGCGGGATAACTCCACTGTGTAAACAATACTGTCACAACGTCTTTATGTGGTCCTCAAAACGGAACTCATGTGACTGAATACTACCCAAACCCAAACTGTATCGGGAAGAAAAGTGCGAGAAGTAGGGTAAAAAACGTTGATACCTGTTCAATCGTCAACAGTGGTGGTTCGCCGTGAGCGTCATCCTCTACGGACTCGCCGCCACCATCGTGACGATGATGGCCATCGGGTTCTATGTTGCCAAGAAAGTCAACGGCGACAGCATCAACTACATCGTCGCCGGTCGGGGACTTATCCTTCCGCTGGCTGCGGCGACGCTGATGGCGCAGTCGCTCGACTCAAACGCAACGCTCGGGAATACCGACCTCGCAGCAGGCTTTGGCTTCTGGGCCGGCGCGGCACTGCCCGTCGGGCTGGCGCTCTGTCTGTTCCTCACCGGGCTGTTCTTTGCGAAACCGATGAACCGACTCAACCTCACGACGCTACCGGATTTCTACCGCCGGAAGTACGGTCGGACCGCTGAGATCGTCGCAAGCATCATTATGTCCGTCGCCTACGCGTTCCTGCTTGCGGGGAACCTTGTCGCCGGCGGGTACCTCTTCCAGATTTTCGTCGGAACGAGCTTCCAGCTGGGCGTATTCATCATCGCCGGGCTCGTGCTCGCGTACACTGTCGCCGGCGGTCTGTTCTCGGTCGCCTACACCGACGTGTTACAGGCAGGCGTCGCGTTCATCGGCTCCATCGCGCTTATTATCTACGTCACGACGAACTACGGCATCACCATTCCCACCGGCATGGGACCGACGAACCTCGGACAGCTCACCGACCCAAGTCAGGGGGCGTACATCAACCTCGCCACCATCGTCGCTCTCGGCCTCGGTGACATCGTCGCTATCGACTTCATGGAGCGGGTGTTTGCGGCTGATAGCCCCGAAACCGCACAGAAGGCCTGCTTCATCGGGGCCGCCGGTACGCTGATTATCGGCGTCCCGTTCTCCGTCGTTGCGCTGTCGGCGAACCCGATTCTTGCCTCGCTCGGTGTGGAAGCCGGGAATCAGGCTGTGCTGTACACGCTCCTCCAGAACGCTGTGCCACCGTGGCTGGCTGCACTCGTGCTCGCCGGCATCGTCGCCGCCTCGTTCTCGACGAGCGACGGGGCGATTCTGGGAACGTCGGCCGTCATCGCCCGTAACATCGGCAACATCCGCGTCGACGAGGAGAGTTCCAGCAGTCCGGCAGCCGCCGCGGACGGCGGCGTCGATGAAGGCTTCTTTGGCTCGGAGAGTGACAAACTGCTCACCGTCACGCGCCTGATGTCTGTCCCGATTACGCTGCTTGGTGTGTTCCTTGCGATACGCGTCTCTGCGACGGGAATGTTGCTCGTGTTGGCGTTCGACATCATGCTGGCCGGCGCGTTTGTCCCGCTGGTGATGGGGCTATACTGGTCCGATATCGCGACCACGCCGGCAGCACTCGGCTCGATGATCGCCGGCTCCGCCACCCGTCTCGTGCTCTTCGTGCTGGTGCCGACGACCTACGCCTACGAAAACACGCTCCTGTATATCCCGAACGACATCTTCACCGCCGCTTTCGACGGCCTGCCGACGTTCATCGCCGCCGGGGTCGGGCTCGTGTCGTTCCTCGTCATCGCCTACGCGACCAAGGACGACTACCCGATCTACAGCGTCGAGAAACAGAGCAACCCCAACATTGTAGCTGGCGGCGAGGAAGACTAACCGGACGTATTCGACCCCACTTGATAATTGTTTTCGCCCGGCACACAGCAGTCTCGAAGCGATACGCCCCTACAGCCCCTCAAACAAGCCGTGGCAATCTGGCTGGCTCTTCTTGGGATGCTTCTCCCATCACTGGAACCTCTTGCCAATTAAACAACCCCAGTCGGAACAGCCGGTAACTGTAGGGCTCCCCATGTGGGGCAAACACGACGAGCGCGAACCGGTCACGGATGTTTTGTCGGTCAGTGCCCGTCAACCCTGATGGTGTCGACGCTGCTGTGTGTGAGTGATAGAACACTCGTGGCCCTGCTGGAATGGCACCGGTGTCTGTGGCGACAAACCGACGCCGCGGTCTGGGGGAAACGTTGTCGAGCGGAACATGGTCGGTCGCGTACAACCGACTGTCCCGTCGCGTACACGCCAGATATCCACCGGCCTCGTGGGGGTGACGCGCCGCGATATGCGCCGCCATTGTGTCCCGGATATCGTCGGGAATGATGAGCGCCTGAGGATGATGACTGAACCGCACAGTACTACGTAGAGGTGACCTACGCATAGAATTGTTTCGACTGGCTGGGTGTGCTGCTTAACCAAATGACTGGCTTCTGAAGCCACAACTGGGGTCTCACCCGACTACCGAGAGACTCCGATACGGCCCGATATCCTCATAACGGCCTGTTCAATCCGTCTTACGGACAGTTACCGCTGTTATCCCCGGTGTCTGCTATGTCTCCTGCCGGCGGTTTTATCAGACAGGTGGGGATATTCTGTCACATGGCTGAACAGCCTGTCGACGTTGACCCTGCGGGCGAGAACATCGCCGGTGAGGCACCTGCTGAGGAGCCGGAAGCCGTCACCGACGACACAGTCGTCCATGACGACAACGTTGAACTAGAACGGACTATCGGGCTGGTCGGCGGGCTGGCAATCGGGATTGGGACGATGATCGGAGCCGGAATCTTCGTCTTCCCGGGGCTGGCGGCCGCAAACGCTGGGCTCGCAGCTACCCTTTCGTTTGCTATTGGCGGCCTGATAGCGTTGCTCGTGGCGCTTCCGACTTCGGAACTCGCGACAGCGATGCCACGGAGCGGCGGCGGATACTACTTCATCTCGCGGGGGATGGGGACGGCCTATGGCGCAATCGTAGGCCTTGGGCTGTGGCTGGGCCTGATGTTCGCGTCCGCGTTCTATCTGGTTGGGCTCGGCCACTACGCGAGCGCTGTGTTCGCCGAGCTCGGCATCGGGCTCCCGTTCAGCCCGGTCATCGGCATCGGGTTGCTGTTCGGGGTCGCACTGACGGCGTTGAGTATCGGCGGCACGGAAAACACCGCGAAGCTCCAGAACGTCGTAGTCGGGGTTCTCCTCGTGGTGTTGACGGGCTTCCTTTCCTACGGCGTTCTTGATGCTGTTGGTGTGTTCGGCGGCGGCACCGTTCCGGAGCAGTTCTTCTCCAGAGGGTACTTCCGGGTGTTGACGACCGCTGCGCTGGTGTTCACGTCGTATCTGGGATTCGCACAGGTCGCCACTGTTGCAGGTGAAATCAAACAACCGAGTCGGAACCTCCCGCTGGCGATGGTGGGCTCGGTCCTGATCGTGACCGTATTTTACATTGTCACAATTTTCGTCGCAACCAGCGCGTTTGGCGCTGAACGACTCGGCGAATTCGGGGAGACAGCGATGGTCGAAGTAGCCCGTGACTTCCTTGGGTTGCCCGGTGCGGTCGCGATTCTGGGTGCCGGGCTGCTGGCGACGTTTTCGAGCGCGAACGCGTCGATTCTCAGTGCCTCGCGGGCCGTGTACGCGCTGAGCCGCGACGCGTTGCTTCCCAGAAAGGCGAGCGAAGTCAACCTTCGATACGGCACGCCACACGTCGCGTTGCTTTCCGCTGGCGGCCCGATCCTCGTCCTCGTCGCGACTGGCCGGGTCGAACTCCTTGCGGAAGTCGCCTCGTTTCTCCACCTGATTATGTACGGGCTGATGTGTATCGCCCTGCTCGTGTTGCGCCGTCGGAACCCAGAGTGGTACTCGCCAAGCTATCGAGTACCGGGCTATCCGTTGGTCCCGGTCGTGGGCGCGCTCGCGAGCTTCGGACTGATCGTCTTCATGCAGCCCGCGTCAATCGGTATCGGCGTCGTGGTCATGCTTGCCTCGTACCTCTGGTACCGTTATTACGCTGGGGACGTGACACTCAAGGGAGATATCTGAGTATGACTGACCGTCTATCGATACTCGTCCCGATCCGTGTCCTCGAGGGAGAATCGGTCCCGGAGGGTGTCCCCGAACTGCTCGCCCATGCGCACGTCGTCCTGCTGGGATACCACGTCATCCCGGAACAGACTGCCCCCGGACAGGCACGGATGCAGTTCGAGGACCGGGCAACGGAACGGCTCGACGAGTACCAGGAGATGTTCGAGGACGCCGGAGCCACCGTCGAGCGGCGACTCGTGTTCACTCATAACGGACAGAAGACTATCGACCGTATGATTGCTGAGCACGACTGCATGGCTGTTCTCGTTCCGAACGCCACAGGGCCGGTCGAAGACGTACTGGTCCCAGTCCGTGGGGCCATCGGGGTCGACCGGCTTGCCCGCGTTGTCGCCAGTGTGTTCGGAGAGATGGACGCTGACGTGACGCTATATCACGTCGCGGATGAAGACACAACCGACGACGATATCCAGACACTGCTCGGCGGGCTGGCGGACCGGCTGGCAGAATTCGGCATGGACCCCTCGACTATCGAGACGCGGATCGACCGCGACCAGAACCCCCTTGACGCAATTGTGGACGTTTCTGATGGGTTTGACACGGTCGTGATGGGTGAAACTGACCCGTCGCTGGCGACATTCGTGTTCGGGATGCCGGCTGATCAGGTCGCCAACCGGTTTCTCGGGCCGGTGTTCGTGGCCCAGCGCGAACGCCCTTCAGCGGATGAAGACGAGTAACACAGCCTGATCCAGCAGCCGGTCGGCTGGAGGGCTGTCGGTGTCTGCTCGCTTCTCAGTGCCCCACCGCCCACGGATAGCCACCCGTCGCCGCGTGGGCGTGGTCGTGTTCACCGTCCGCTGTGCGCTCGTTTGTGCTGGTTCGCACAACGTCGTCGACCCGAAGGATCTGTGTCACAACGGCGACTGCTCGTTGCAGTGCACTCCTGAACACCGCGGCTGGTTCCAGAATACCCGCGTCGATCATGTCGCGGGGATGGCCATCGGGGCCGACACCGACCGTCTCTGCGCCGGCGTCGTGTCGCTGTTTTATCTCCGTCAGCGTGGTCAGTGGGTCCGTGCCCGCGTTCGCGGCCAGTGTCCGGGGGAGGGCTTCCAGTGCGGTTCTGAACCCATCGAAGACGAGCTGTGTCCGGTCCGGGATCTCACGGGACAGCGCGGCGAGGTCCATCGCCAGTGCGGTCGGCACCGCACCACCACCCGGCACGAACACGCCGTCGTCAAGTGCGACACGAGTAACGTCGATACAGTCTGCCACGATGCGGCGGACTTCCTCTGCGACGTGTGGCGTGCCGCCACGGAGCAGTAGCGTTGCTCGGTGCTCCTCGGGGCAGCCCTGCAGCACGAGCGTCTGTGCAGTCCCGACCGTCCGCTGTGTGACCGACCCAACAGTGCCGGTGTCGTCCGCGGTCAGGTCGTCGACAGACATGACTGGCGTGCTTCCTGTCGCTCGGGCGATAACATCGAACTCGTCTCGCCGGGTCCGTTCGACAGGGAGGACACCCCGCTGGGCGAGCGCGGTCCTGACTGCTTCGTCGATGGATTTCTGACAGAGGAGCACGGTCGCACCGGACTGTACCACCTGCTCTACCAGTTCGGTCCTCCGGTCCTGTTCGTGGGCCTGAAACGCGTTCCGCTGTGTCGCGTCTTGCAGCTCCACCGATTCGACATTGTTCGGTTCCTCGATGCCGATTTCGGCGTCGACCATCGCGATAGCCGGCTCGTCATGGGTCCGGGTGCGCGGGTGACTGAGGGCGTTGAGGGATGTCGATGATGTCTCTAGATCGACCAGCACTCCGTCGAGACAGACGGACTCGCGGAGTTCGCCGCCGGGGTAGGACTTGAGCGTGAGCCGCGACCTGTCGAACCCGATTGCCTGCAGCGCACTGAGAGTCAGTTCGGCGAACCGGTCGGTCGAAGCGTCGTCCCACCGTCCTGTGACGGCAGTCTTCGCAATCTGTGTCAGTCGGTCGTCCTGCCGGCTGTGCAGGCCACGTTCGTACTGCGCAAGTTGGTCAAGAGCGGCCTCGACGGCTCTGCCGTAGCCGTCGATGATTGTCGTTGGATGAAGCCCGGCTGAACGAAGCGTTGCAGCCTCCTCAAGAAGCGCGCCGACCAGCACAACCGCCGTCGTCGTCCCGTCCCCGACGGTATTGTCCTGTGCAGCCGCGGCCTGCTCGACCAGCCGACCGACTGGATGCGTGATATCCATCCACTCGATGATTTTCGACCCGTCGTTGGTGACGATGACCGTCCCGTTCTCGCCGACGACCATTTTATCCAATCCGTTGGGCCCGAGTGTTGTCCGGATTGCGTCGGCGAGTTCGCCTGCGGCGGTCTGTGTGGGGTTCGGCTCGTTATTGCTGTCGCCATCGGTCGTCTCTCCCAACATCAGTGTCGACAGCCCGTATTGTCTCTAGCTCTCATTACAGCGGGTCGTCAGTGACACAGAGGTCACCGCGGTCGGCGCTGTTGTGCTCGATACCTTCGGGGGACGCGTCGAAGTCGAACGCGCCCGTTGGGAGCGCCAGCGTCGAACAGGCGTTTGGCACGTCTACGACGCCGCTCTGACGCCCTTCGACCGGGACAGTCCCAAGAATGTGCAGCGCCTGCTGGCCGGTGTAGCCGAACTGCTTGAGGTAGTCGATAGCCTGCAGACAGGCCCGCCGATACGCGGTGTGGGAGTCGATGTACTTCTGTTCGCCGTCCTCCGTGACGGAGTAGCCACAGAAGGTGACGTAGTCTTCGAAGTTCGGCCCGCGGTGACCTGGCTCGAAGATCGGGTGGTCGACGCCGAACTTCTCCATCCCGTCTTTCACGAGGTCGAATTCGAGATCGACGTAGGCGGCCATCTCGATCGCGCCACAGAAGGAAATCTCGCCGTCTCCCTGCGAGGCGTGGAAATCCCCGATACCGAACTTCGCTCCCTCGACGTAGACTGGGAAATACACCGTTGAGCCGATGGAGAGGTCCTTGATGTCGTGGTTCCCGCCGTGTTCTCGAGGTGGCACGGTTCGGGCCGCGACTTCTGCTGCCTCCTCGGCCTCGTCGGGGTCCATCTCGCCCATGAGCGCGCCGTCGGGTGTCGGCGGGTTCGCCACGGCTGGCTCCTCTTTCCCGGTCGGATGGTTCGGTATCGACTCGGGGTCCTCGGCGTGCTTGTCGATGAGTTCCTGTTCGCGCTCGTTCCATGCTTCCAGCAGTTCCTCGCTTGGCGCACAGCCTGCGAGACCGGGATGGATCTTCCCCTCGTACTCGACATCGGGGATGTGGCGCGAGGAGACTGTGTAGCCGTCGATGTCCCAGATGGATTTGGCCGCCTTCGGGAAGTGATCGGTCAAAAAGCCGCCGCCGTTTTGCTGGGAGAACGTGCCAGTGAACCCGAACTCCGAGCGGTCGTTGAGCGGCCCCATGTCGTGGAACTCGACTTTCAGCAGGTCACCCGGCTCGGCACCGTTGACGTGAACGGGCCCTGCGAGATAGTGCACCTGCGAGAGGTCCACGTCGCGGACCTCATTGGCGTTGTCGTTATCGGTTATTTGTCCGCCGGTCCAGTCGAGTGCCTCTAATCGCATACTCTCGCCAGGGTCCGCTTCGACGACCGCCGGAATGTCCGGGTGCCACCGATTGAACGGGTTCGCGCCCGGTTGTTCGTCTGGCGCGCTGTCGACATCAACCTCGAACTTCGTTTCTGGCATTACGACTACAGTATCGAATAGATTACACATAAGTGTTCGGACGGTTGACGTTTAGAATGTCCACTTCTGATACAATATACGAAATCTTATCTCCGTATTCTTCGAGATATAGCTACATACTCATCTTAATACAGAGAAAATCTGTACAGACACCCTCACCAAAATACGGATATAATATGGAAAAGTCTTGTTTTTGATAGTGTTACATGCCCATTCATAACACGCCAACTATCACGGCGTATCAGTTGAGACACGACTGCTCTCCTAAATCAACGAGACGCTGTCCTCTATGACGTGATTTGAGCGGAACTTGCCAGAGAGTACGCGGTACACAGTGCCCCGGTAACACGTGATGAGAATGTCAATGTGCGGTTCGCCTCAGTTCAACGCCGTCTGTCCGAGTCTGGGAACTGTTTTTTCACTGTGCTGTGGTTTTGCTCACACCCACAGTCCAAAACCACGCGAAAGCAGGCGAACGACGGTTTACGAGAGTCACACCAGATTCTCCAAATATTCGAGGGCACAAGTACTGCGTATGCGCCGACGGACGCTTCTCAAATCGACGGGTGCGGCTGGAACAATTGTTGGAGTCGCCGGCTGTCTCGGTGGTGGTCGGCTCGGCGACTCGAATCCCGACGTCGTCCTCGAAGAGCCCGACCGGGAGTTCGAGAGCAGTGACCTTCCGTACCCGGCATGGGGTGAGCAGATTCCGGACGTGCGTGTCGCCACACCGACCGCATCCCGCGAGGTTCGACTGCGGGATATTGAAACGCCGACCCTCCTCACATTCTTTTATAGCCACTGCCAGACGGTGTGTCCAGTTCTCATCTCGACGCAGCGAAACATTCAGAGCCACGCCCAGAACAACGGCTACGCCGCTGGCGTCCGGTTCATCCCGATGACGTTCGACCCCGCTCGTGATACCGCAGAACGACTCGGGGTGTATGCCGACAAAATGAATGTCGACGCCGATAGCGAAAGCTGGCAGTTCCTTCGACCGGCGTCGAAGCAGCGGGCGAAGGCTGTCATACAGGACCAGTTCGGGGTTATGTTCCAGCGAACTGAACCGGAGGACATGGATATGTACATGTTCACGCATACAGCACTGACGCTACTGGTCAACGCCGATGGGTTCGTCGAGCGTGCCTACCGCTCGAAGTCACCGGACGAAGAAACCATTATTGCTGACCTTGAAACGGTGAGAACCGCGTGAACCGCCGGCAGGTTGTTGCGGCCATGACCGGGCTCGGTCTCACCGGGGGAAGCCTGTGGGTTGCCCAGAACGGGCTGTCAGGTATCCGGTCCCAAAACACAGACCAGCTTCCGGTTCGCGTTGAGACGCTCGATGCACGCGGCTCGTCGGCAGGCGAGACGCCCGTACCGACGCCGGGAACCGTCACGGTAGTCGACCTCTTTGCTACGTGGTGTGCACCCTGTGACGACCAGCTCGAGATACTCGATTCGATTCGGCCCGAGTACACCGATGTCTCGTTCATCTCAGTGACGAACGAGCGCCCGAGCGAGACTCTGACGAGGGCTGACATTGGTGAATGGTGGAACCGGAACGGCGGTGCTTGGACTGTCGGCATTGACCCCGGTAGTGAGTTGCTTGCGGCATTTGGGGCGGACGGACTTCCGTACATTGCGATCGTCGACGAGCGCGGGACCGTCCAGTTCGGTCACAGTGGGCTCGCCGGGAAAGAGACGCTCCGAGACGAACTCGACGCACTGGTGTAAGATGGCGGATGTTGCCGTACTCGGGACACTTGCGTTCGCCGCGAGCGCTGGCATCGCGACCTTTTTTGCCCCGTGTGCGTTCCCGCTTCTCCCGGGCTACATCGGGTACTACCTGCGTGAAAGCGGCGGGGATGTGAGTATGCTGCCACCGGCCACCGCCGCTGCTGGCGGAGCGCTTGCTGCGCTCACCCTCGTTGCGCTGCTCGTCCTCGCACTTGGGCAACCGCTCAAGAACGCACTTCCGCTGCTCGAACCGGTCATCGGACTCGGTCTGGTCGTGTTCGGCGTCGTGATGCTCCTGAACCGCGAGCCCGAACTCCGCGTCCCGCTGCCAGAGCGACCGGCGTCGGTAGCCGGGTTCGGCGTGTTCGGTGCTGTGTACGCGGTTGCCGCAGCGGGCTGTGTCGTGCCGCTGTTCTTCGGCGTGGTTACCCAGGCGCTCGCATTGCCAGGCCACACAAGTATTCTCGTCCTCACAGCGTACGCACTCGGCGTCGCGGTTCCGCTTGTCGGCGTGACCCTCCTTGCGGGGGTTGGAATCAGCCTCTGGCACACCGTCGGCACGTACCTGCAACGGATACACCAGATCGCAGCCGTCGTGATGATACTCGCCGGTGGCGGGCAGATTTACCTCGCCGTGTTCGAACTCGGCGTGTTCTAATTCAGTCGAATGGGGGCTGGCCCCGAAAAATGCGGACTCGTGTGGCATTCCCACGGAGAGATGTGACCCGCCTCGAGGTCAAGCCCCGACGCATTCGGCCTGTCCGCCCGTAGATTTACACCACAAGCAATTTATCGGTATATTAACTACTTCGGTACAGCAATGCGTTGTTCTCGCCGCCACGCCCTCCGACTCATCGGCGCGTCCGGGGTGATCACCGCGACCGCCGGTTGTCTCAATCCCGGCAGTCTCGACAACTACGCGCTCATCGCCAGTGAACAGGACCTCTCATCAATCGGTCGGCCGTATCTCTGGCCCGACCCGACCGCAATTGATGCGACCACCAGGGTCGACTTTACTGCCGAGACGAAACAGCAGTATACGTCAGAACTGTTCGACACCGGTAGCGTTACCGTCCAACAGTGGCCGCTCGTCGGACGAGACCGGTGGGGCAAAGACACGAGGCCGCGCCCGACGTTCCTCCGGCAGGACGGGATCTTTTATCAGGTCCAGATAAACGAGGCACGGCAGCTCGAACGGGACCGCTGGCACTTTGCGGTCACACGGTCCGAGGAGACGCCGCCGGACGACGCGACGGTCGAGAGACGGCCCTTCGACCGCTCGACACAGGACAAACGCGTCCTTGAGGCTGCGCTCGACGCGGTCTACGCGGGCAACGATGGGTTTCTCGGCGACCCTCAATTCGAAAACCTGCAGGCCGTCGAGTATCACCAGCATCTTGACGCTGAAGCCAGTGAGTTCGTCCCATTGCCGCCGTTCGATTACATCGAGTACGAAGACGAATACTTTCGCCCCGTCACAGAGCAGCGGACGGTAACTGTCCCAGAATGGACGTACACCATCGACGAGATCTCGAACAATCGCGAAGCGTTCCAGGAGTACGCACGAACGGCGGTTCTGGAACTCGATCTGAGCTCACTCGACCTCTCGGAGGCCGCTCGTGGCGTGATCGACGACGCGATCAGCGAGGAGCCTCGCCGCTACGAAGAGGGCGCACCGCCTTCTGACGGACTTGCTGAGGTTTTGGACGCGCTCGGCATCGCTGGCGACCTCCAGCCGATAGACAGCTACGACTACCGAGTCGACTTCCGGGGTGTCGTCGCCGAATACCAAGGCACCGTCTATCGGTTTAGCCTGATCGTGACCCCCTGACTGGTCGTGACCAACCGGAACGCCGCAAAGTCACGAGGACCTTGACGGGCCTCAACGGGCGGAACTCTCGGTCGCGTTCTCAGAAGCGACCGCTCGGGCTGTGTCGACCCAACTGTGGTCCGGGAAGGAAGCGGGACGAACGTCGTACGTGTATCGGTCGGTGCGTCCGTCTCTGCCAAACGTGATATCGAACGCGTAGACGATCCCATCCTCGACTCCGAGCGAGAGCGTGCCGTTGCGAAGCGGTGGGGCGTCGTCGGCGGCGGTCGCTCGTTTGCCCGTGACGCGATACGTGATGACGGAGACGCCGTGGTGCGTCGTCCTGTTGGTGGCCGTCCACGTGTACCCGTCGAGGAGGTCAGGATGTCGGCCGATGTTTGTGGGCGCAATCTGTCCGTAGCGTGGGTCGTACCGGTAATACGTGTCGGTGGCGTCGTGGTAGACGTAGCTGTCGTCCGATTCCAGTTCCTCCCTCTGGCGCTCGTTCGGAATATCGTCAACCGGTTGAACGGCCGCATACGTCGTCCCGTTCCGATAGACCGTGGCGTTGTGCCACCGGTCAGCGAGTATCTCCCCCGTGTTGGAATTGATATAATAATCGCCTTCTATGAGCGGGCGGTCGGGTGGTGCGGTGTAGATGATAGCGTACGAGTCCCAGTATTCACGGGGGGTGTGCGAGACGTTCATATCGTCTTCCTCAAGCGCCGAGAAGTTGATGTGATCCGGACCTGCCCCTGCAGGATACGTCTCGTCCAGCCCAGGTGAGGTCGTTTGCGGGGACCAGGGGGCCGTGAAAGCGGCCAGTCCGATACCGATTGCTACGAGCGCGACGGCGAGACCAATGACGTAGCGACGGTCCATGCCGAATCAAATCACAGCACCACTAAGTAAGTGCTCAAGACTCAAAACAGAACTTGTGCGTTACGCATGACCACAGAGCCCATTCACTCTGTGAGCGATATGGCCGCTGTGCCTGCCCCGCGAGCGACTGACCGTTCGTTGTTTCGCAGCATCGACGGCGACAGACTAACGATGTCGCTGCGAACACTTCGATACGCAACGGCAGAACTGTCTGGTAGTGCTTACCGAATTTAGGAGGATTTCAAGCCGAGCTACAGCAAAGCCGCGTCGCTCACTGGAACTCAAATCAGGTATGAATGGTGGCGGCGAACCGGATTTTCCAGAGGCTCGCGCACTCCAGTACTCCCCGGAACGCTGGCGGGCTTATCTTCCGTGTTCGAGATGGGTACGGGAGGCAACCCCGCCGCTGTGGCCGCCTATACGATACCTCTCGTGGCCACAGTTATAAGCGTAGCTACTTGGAGACGAGAGCTACTCGAACACAGTTCGGCACTCACTAGCACAGCACCGAAGGGCGCACGATACGACTCGGTTCAGCGCTCTGTTTCAGGGTGCCGACTCCCTGTCCATGGTTGGCGGTAACGAAGAGATACCTGGGTTTCGCTACGCTCTCAGCTGGGTGCAGAACGCACCTGCTCGCTCACTCGAACCGGCCGCTGAAGACGATTTCGTCGAGCGGCTTCCGATTGCTCGGCTCTTCACGCTCTTTGAGGTCGTCAGGCAACGTCTCGGGATCGGCGCGTTCACCGACAGCGACCATCGCCTCGGCGTCGAATTCGTCTTCGGGGACGCCCAGAGTGTCGTGAATCCGGTCCCAGTCGAAGCCTGCCATTGGATGAACAGCCAGGTCGCGCCGAGCGCCTTCGAGAGCGAGATTCTGCCACGCAGCGCCGGTATCGAAAGAGCGCGTCACAGCAGCTTCGCCGTTGTGGTCGAGGGTGACTTTCGAGAAGACGGCGATGAGCGCGCTAGCGTCGCGTGCCCACGAGCGGTTGGCATCGTTCAGCAGGTCGAGAAAGGAGTCCCACTCGTCGTCTTCGCGGGTGGCGTAAACAAACCGCCAGTGCTGGTTATTGAACGCGGACGGGGCCCAGCGTGCGGCTTCGAACAACGAATGGAGGGCATCTTCAGCAAGCGAATCACCAGTCATCGCACGCGGCGACCAGCGATTGACAAAGAGCGGGTCGACGTTGTGGACGGGGTCACGGTATTCAGCAACTTCATCGTCGAGCTTGTGACCAGTATTCGTCTGTGACATCGTATATTTCTGTTCGGTTCACGCGCTTATGTACTAATGGCAACATAAGCACAACCAGGTAACATCGATGCTATCCTCGGGTAATTATCAAAGAATATGGCATAGAGTAACGCGGGAACACACTGCCGATCAAATCAGGGCACGGCCGTGGTCGCCCACGTTGTCCTGACACGTCTAAACCGGTCTACTCAGAGCCGAACCGAATGGCGTGTTTGCACTGCGGTTGTCGCCAGAGAACTGGTCAACAGCCAGATGAGGGAACGCCGAGCGAAACGCCGGCAAGGAAGAGAGGGAGACCGGCGACAGCAACGGCAGCAGCGCTGGCCGTTGCGATAGGGATGAAAAGCACGCCCAGTCCAAACGGCGCAGGCAGTATCGGGAGGACTGGTAGCATCGACAGCACGAACCCGATGGCGGCGGTCTTCAACGCCAGCCGGCGGTTCCCATGGCCGACTGCGTACCCGGCCGGGAGAAGCACAAACGCAGGTCCAAGAACCAACAGCGCTGACACCGGGAACGTGAACCCGTCCCCGACAACCATCGGCGCCGCCGCTATCGTCACTCCGAGCGCGATGCCTGCGCCGACTACTGCGCCGCCAACGACCGTCCGATAGCTCGTGCGCTCACGGACGCGCCGCTGTGACAGTGCGATGCCACAGATGAACAGCGCGGTGCCACCGCCGAACAGCGGTGCCGCTATGCCACCCAACCGCAAAACGCCCGTCGATCCAAGAAGCGACAGAACAGTCGCTAGCGCGCCCACGCCGGCGAAGACGATGCCCGCGGAGTCCCGGACGCGTTTCAAGTCCCAATCAAGCCGGGCGACACCCCCGGCGGCAGCGCCGATCAAGAGGGTAAACACCGCTGCGGGGAGCGTGGTGTATGCGAGCGCCTTCACCGCCATCACGGGTCCGAGCAGTGCTCCGACCGCGAGTAGACTCAACAGCGGCCCAACGGCCGTGTCACGGGGAACGAACGTCACGATACGCCCGTCGTTGAGTTCGGTCAGCGTCATCCGCTGTCCGTCGTCTGAGACGGTTGCGCCGTCGATGGCTCGCTCGACTCGCATCCCGTCGGGAGCAACGACGACGAGCCGATCAGCACCGAGGCCATTGAGGTTTCGATAGCCGTAGGCTTCAGTAAACTCGCCAGTCCGGACTGTCCCGCCGACGGACTGCTGAGCGAAGTCGGCCTCGCGGTACCGTAGCGTTATGACGCCATCGCCGGACACGTTCGCGCTCAGGAGTTCGGTGTCCCACATCGCCCTGTCGGCGATAGCGGTCCGGATGCTCTCGTTTGCTCGAAGCTGTGCAACACCTTCTGCGTTAGACAGACGATTGTGGACGACCCACGTTGCGGTTCCGTTGCTGTTGACGGCGACGGTTGCATTGCTGTGTGTGACAGTGACCGACACACCGTGAGACTCGGCCGTCGATTCAAAGGTGTCACCGCAGGCGTCACACAGCGGCCTTGGCGGGGGCGCTGCGCCGACTGGCATGGCGGTACAGAGGAGCGACACACAGACCAGACAGAGGAGGGCGAGGTGGTGGAGTCGATGCGGGGCCATGTCGCATATCTATCCTGTCATGTGTTAAGAGATATCGATTACTCAAAGAATGGTTATACAAACACGGACTACAGGTGACAGTTCGGCCGATACATATCTGACAAGTATGCCGCTCAATACATATCGCGTCCGCTATGCCGGCCAGATTCAACTTTCGGCGGTGTCAGCGTGGTCGTTGGGCGGAGCAGACGCCGTCGCTGCTTCGTCGAGCATCCCTGACGCCCACTCGACCACATCGGGAGGCGTCCAGTGGAACTGTCGAATCCACTGTTACGTTCGCGGTCAATGGTCAGAAACGTGGTCCCGCCGGCGATGAGGTCGATACTGCAGGGCACAGATTCGTCAATTTAGATGCACGTGTCCCCGAAACCGCTGTCAGACTATCTGGAATGTTCTTATCTAGTATAATAGCTTATACGGACAGAACTACGATGGTCGGAAGAACGCCGTGACAGCAATCGAGATCGAGTCGCTTCGGAAGGCCTACGGCGACATGACCGCGATAGCGGACCTCTCGCTCAGCATCGACGATGGCGAGTTCTTCGGACTGCTCGGGCCGAACGGGGCCGGCAAGACCACCACAATGGAAATACTCACCGGGCAGCTCAGTCCGGATAGTGGACAGGCAGCAGTACTCGGTGTCGACCCGGCAACGCAGCCAACAGCGGTCCGCGAACGAGCGGGGATTCTCCCTGAAAAAGAGTCACCGCCGAGTTTCATGACGCCACGCGAGTACTTCGACTTTGTCGGTGCTATCCGAGATATGTCCGACGACACGGTAACAGCGCAGACCGAGTCGTGGGCCGACCGTCTCGGCTTCACCGCGAAACTTGACACGCTGTCCTCGGACCTTTCGCGGGGCCAACAGCAGAAAGTGATGATCGCCGGCGCGTTTTTCCACGAGCCGGATGTCGTGTTCATCGACGAACCGCTGGCCAATCTCGACCCAATCGTTCAGGAGCGGGTCAAGCGCTTCCTGCGCTCGTACCGGGACGACGGCAACACGATTATTGTTACGACACACGACGTAGACGTTGCTGCCGAACTCTGCTCGCGGGTCGGTATCATGTACGGCGGCGAACTCGTCGCTGATGTCCGGCCGGCAGAACTCGACGCTGATGTGACGCTCCTCGACGTGTTTCTGGACAACGTTGACGCAACAGTGGACCAGGGACCGAAATCGCTGACACATGAGTGACGGACGAGCGCGAAGGGTGTTTGTCGAGATGCTCCGGGAGGAGTGGCGACTCCACAGTCGGCTCTTCCGCGGCAGTCACTTCTCCCTGTTTCCGGTGTTTATCTGTCTGCTCGCTGGAGCCGCGGCCAAGCTTCTTGCTGTTACCGGGACCGAGCCGAAAACCGTGTTCGCCGGCCTCCACGCACTGGTGTTCGTCTTTGGTCTCCACACGGGGTCCATCGGCTTTGTGGGACGGGATGCTCTCCGGAACCTCCTCGGTGATGTGACGCTGCTGGTCTTTTCGGCTCGCACGCTCCCGCTATCGCAGAACACGCTGCTGGGACTGTTCGTCGTCAAGGACAGTGTCTACTACGCAGTGCTGTTCCTGTTGCCGATTTCCCTCGGAACGGTGCTTGCAGTCAGCGGAGCCGCCGGGCCTCTCCTCGTAGCTGAGACGGTCCCACTTCTGTGGACGACCCTCGCACTGACGTTCGTCCTCGGAATGGGCACGACGATTGCGGCCCTCGGCCTCGCTGGCCGTGGCGTTCCCGGACTGGCGCTACTCGCGGCCCCACTCGTCACCGTCGGTGCAGCGCTGGCAAGTGGTGTCGATATCGTCTTCTACACCCCCTACGGTCTGTTTCTCGCCCAGACCCCTGTGCGGGCCGGAACTACGGGTGCCAGTATCCTCGTCGTCTTTCTGCTCAGCGCCGGGACCTTCGATGCGACCGCCCCCCGCCCCGCTCGAACGGTCACACCGGCCTTCCGCCGCTGGTGGCGACGGATCGGTGACCCAGTTGCGACCAAGAGCCTGCTTGACATCCACCGGAGCGCTGGCGGGTTCGGGAAAGTCCTCTTTTCGGCGGCGGTGCTGTTCGGTGTCACCGCCGCGCTGGTCGATTTCGCCGGACAGATTACGGGTGTGCCGCCGTCCACTGGTATCTCATTCGGTGCGATTCTCGGGCTCTCTGGGTTTACAACCTACAACTGGCTCACACAATCCGATGACGTGAGCCTGTATTTCGCCCATCCACTCTCTGTGAAAGCCGTTTTTGTGGGGAAATTCCGGGCATTCCTCCTGCTCGGCCCGCTAGTTGGACTCGCGTTCTACGGACTCGCACTCGTCTGGCGTGGCGGGTCGGTCGCCGAGGCGGCTGTCGGAGGCGTCCTGCTCGTCGGCGTTGCCTGCTACATCTTCGGCACCACCGTGTACCTCACTGGCCTTTCTCCGAACGAGTTCCTCTTCGATACGGCCCTGTTCGCTGTTTTCGGCGCGGCAATGGTCCTCCCGCTAGTCCCGATCCTTATCGCTGGGTTCGCCATCTCGCCGCTGTCTGGGACCCTGCTTGCCGCCCTCGGGGGGTCTGGTGGCGTCATGGCTGTTGTCGGCGTCGCCCTCTACCGTCGGTCGTTACCCAAATGGTCGACGCGATATCAGCAGGCGTGAGTGGCCGCTTGGGTTCGTCCGCTCCGGCCCCAGCACCGACTCGCCATCATCATCGGGTTTGCCGTTGCCTGTGTGCCCTAATCCGGCTGGGATAATCCGAACGGACAGCAGCGGTCTCACTGCGGTTTTCGAATAGCTTTAGTTGATCAGTCTTGGCACTGAAATATGGACCGTCGTACCGCGAGGCTACTCAACGGTGCGCTGGCGCTGTGCTGTCTCGCGCTTGTCTTCGCCGCTGTGTATCCGTTTACCACTGTCGATCCGCACTCGAAGCAACCGGTCGATGAGCGGTTTACAGTGCCTGAGGCCGACGAGTACCGGGCGACGGGAGCGATTGTTGCGGACAGTGTGACCGCGCTCGAATTCGAGGGTGTTGTGACTGCTGACGGCGGGCGCTACCTGTCCATTGACGAAGGTGCTGTCCGAACAGAACAGTATCAAGCGTCATCGGACGATCCGGTCTACAGTCGTATCACTGTCGAGGATGACGGCAGTACCGACCGCCGACGAGCACAGATCCAGAGCGATACCGATCGAGAACTCCTCCGGGTGAACCAGACTGAGGGGGCTGTCACGTTCATTGTCAAGCAGGAGTCAGAGAATGTGGCCGACGAGGTCTCGGGAGCGGCGTCAGTAGTCGTCATGAGCCTGTACCCCGTCGGATACGAACGAGATACCGACACCTCTCAGGCGACGGCCGTCTACAACCCGAAAAACGGCTGGTACGAGGGGAGAGAAACGTACCACATCACCGGAGCGACAGGCACAGTGCGAACAGCCGGTGACACGACTGCCGTTCGCTCCGCGACGGTTACGTGGGACCAGACGAGGCCCGCGGGGACGTATGCAGAATTTGCTCTGGCCAGACTGACAGGTGATGACCCGAAAACGATCGACATCTCCTTCCAGTTCGAGTCGAGCGAGACGACAGTGACTCGGCCGGCGTGGGTCACCGAGGTCGGAACCGGAGCGGAGGCCGGACAGTCACGGGGCGCATCGTACGGAAAGGCTATCTCGTACGGTCTGTGTGGTGCCGTCACGCCCTTGCGAACCGTGCGAGAGTGACGACGAGGCGTTGTCGAGACTGGGGATGCAGGCAGCAGGGTGGCAACTGCGTTTCGGCGTTCTCTCCACGAGCTGAAAGTGCGATTCTGCCGTGTGTATGGTCGGTTTTTATTTTTCTCCCTGTGAACGCCCGGACAGCATGGCATCTTACGACGCGTTTGACCCGGCCGTCGAAATCAACGGGCAAACCGTACTCACGATAGTCGAGGCGGCGATGGGGAAGTTCTCGGATAAGTACCGGGAACGGGCGTTAACGGCGCTCGCTGCCGAGGGAATCACCGAACCAGCGGCTGACGAGTGGTACCCACAGCAGGCTTGGCTGAACGCGTTCGAGACGATTGCCGATGACCTGCAACCGCACGTCCTCGACCGACTCGGCGAACAGATCCCTCACGTCGCGGATTGGCCGGACGACTTTGATACTGTTCCGGCGGGCCTCCGGTCCATAGACGAGGCTTACCAGCGGAATCACCGTGGCGGAGACATCGGGCAGTACCGCTTCGAATCCGTGGGCGACCGGACCGGCGAGGTGACCTGTGAGAACCCGTATCCGTGTCCGTTCAACCGTGGCCTCATCCGTGGGGTTGCCCAGCAGTACGCGCCAGTCGACGCGTTCGTCTTTATCGAGGAGACGGGCGACACGTGTCGCCGGAACGGGGACGATGTGTGTACCTATACGGTCTACTGGTAACGCGGCGACTACTGCTCGTACGCTTCGAGCGCCTCGCGGAGTTCGGCAGCCGAGTAGTCCGACGCGAGCTGTACGATTTCTTCTAGGTCTTCGTACGTCTCGCGGAGGTTCTGGATATGCTCCTGCTCGTGAGTATCTGGGGGGACCTGCTCTTCCGCTCGGCGGATGGTCCGGAGCGTCGTCTGGACTTCCCGCTGGATGTATTGCTGGAACACGTCCTGCAGGATGAACCAGACATCGCGTTCGGCCTCGAACCTGACGCGTCTGCCGCCGCCTGCAGACGACTTGCGGTGGATGAGGCCGACACGCGACAGCGTCCGTGTGACGTTACTCACCGTCGATTTCGCGTAGCCAGTTTCGTCGACCAGTTCTGGGATAGAGAGCGGTTCTGCAGCGAAGTACAGCACGCCATAAATACGCCCAGAACTTCGGCTGAGACCGTACACCTCGGCTGATTGCTCCATCGATTCGATGACGCGTTCTCGTGCGACCGAACTGTCAGCATCACTCATGCATACGAACTGGCTGCCCTGTTTGCCACGTACCCTGCTGCGTCATACCTCTGCCTATTGCTTCCGTAAGTATTAAACTGTTTGATTGGTTTGTTCGGATTGAGCCGAACAAATAGAAACGACCGTCACTACCCACCCTACAATTCATGGCAAGCGTCTTCCCCCACCACCCGCCGGTTGACTATGCACCCCGAGAGCAGACGAACATCGTAGTCAACGGTACCGAGCCGACTGATGTCCTCCAGATCCTTTCATCTGAGGCCGCTCAGGAGATACTTGGGGCGGTCAGGGATAACCCGCGGACAGCATCGGATATCGCGGACGCAGTCGACCGCTCGCTCCAGAGCGTTTCCTATCACCTCGACCGCCTCTGTGAAGCTGACCTTATCGAACCCGCAGAAACGTGGTACTCGGAGAAGGGGACGGAGATGACCGTGTACGCTCTCGCCACGGAGCGACTCGTCGTGCAGTTTGGGGCCAGCGCTGACCGGTCCGTGTAGTATCCAGCCGTTTCGAGCACTGCCTGTTCTCGGAAGTCTGCAGTCAGGTTCGGACAGCTTTGTTTCCCCTGCCGAGACAGAGACAAACAGACCTATTGGACCGCTTTTCGTACGCTGAATATGGACGACGGGACGGGCGCGAAACGAACGAAGGCGACAGTCCTACAGCGGGTTTCGAGCGTACTGAACGCCGACGTTCACGACGCGACGGCGCTTGACGGCGGAGAAGTCGGGTCGGTCTACCGTGTGTCGTTTCACGACCGTCCTGATGTGGCGGTGAAAGTCGACGACTCGCCGCTCGGAATCGAGGCGGCAATGCTTCAGTACCTCGACCGTGACACGCCTCTCCCGGTTCCGGAAGCCCTCCACGTCGAACCGGAACTGCTCGTACTGTCGTTTATTCGCGGCGACGGCCGATTCGACGAGCGGGCCGAACGCGACCTCGCGCGACACGTTGCGGCTCTCCACGACACTTCGGCTGACGCGTTCGGCTTTCCGTTCGATACCCTTTCGGGCCCATTCAGTCAGTCGAACCCGTGGACCGATTCGTGGATCGATTTCTTCCGTGCGCAACGGCTCCTCCCTTTTGCAACAGCAGCACGGAACGAAGGGGCCTTGCCAGCCGGCGAGTTCGACCGAGTGCAGCGACTGGCGGAAACGCTCGACGCTCGCCTCGTCGAACCGGCCACGCCGTCCTTGCTGCACGGCGATATCCATCCTGGAAACGCTGTGGTGGCTGACGGAACTGTTCGGGCCGTCCTCGATCCAGCGATCTATTTCGGTCACGCTGAAGTTGATCTGGCGTACGTCGACCGACTGGATTCGATCGGGGCGGCGTTTTATGATGAATACCGACAACACCGCGACATCCCTGCGGGATACTTCGAAGAGCGACGCGACGTGTATGTCGCCTTTCACGCGCTGGAGAACGTCCGGTTTTTCGGCGAAGACGAACTCCCGAGGCTCGAACGTGCGTTAGACCGTCTTGGAATGTGAAACAGACGCAACCGGTGGCTTCGCCGGCCGTTCCGATGGTCGGCTCAGTCAGCCAGTGAGATGTTCTGCCGGAGGTCGTCTTCGATTGCCTCAAGCGTCCGGCCCTTGGTTTCGGGGACGTAGCGGTAGACAAACACCAGTCCCGCGAGACTGCAGAGGCCGAACAGCCAGAACGTCGCAGAGGTTCCGACGCCGTCAGTCAGGACGGGGAACGTCAGCGACACGAGGAGATTTGCACCCCAGTTGGCGACGGTGACGAGGCCCATCGCCGACCCACGAACGGAAAGCGGGTATATTTCTGAGATCAGGAGCCAGAAGACTGGACCGAGGCCGATCGCGAAAAAGGACACGAACAGCATCAGACTGATCGTGGCGATGATGCCGAGGCCGCCTTCAAGCCCGGGCAGGTAGAACACGGTGCCGAGGACGGCGAGGGTTGCAACCATTCCACCGACACCGACAAGCAGGAGTCGGCGTCGACCGACGCGGTCGACGAGCATGATTGCCACGACCGTCATCACGACGTTAATTGTCCCGATACCGACTGTCGCGAGTATCGAGGCCACATTTCCGAGGCCAGTGGACTCGAGAATTGTCGGGGCGTAGTAGATGACCGCGTTGATACCGGTGATCTGCTGGAAGACGGCGAGTCCGAGTCCGACCACGAGCGCTGGGCGAAGCCATGGAGCTAGCAGGTCCCGAATGCCGGTTTCGGACTGTGTTTCGACGGTCTCTTGGATCTCGTCGAGTTCCTGCTCGACACCGCCGGACCGCGTTCGCTTGAGCACGGCTCTGGCCTCGTCTGTCCGCCCGTGTTCGAAGAGCCAGCGTGGGCTTTCGGGCATTTTCAGAATACCAATAGCGAGCACGACGGCCGGGACCATCCCGGCACCGAGCATCCAGCGCCACGCGCCAGCGTCGGCGAACGCGTAGTTGACAAAATACGAGAGCAGGATTCCGGTGGTAACCATGAGCTGATTGAGCGAGGTGAGTCCGCCACGGATCTCTGGTGGTGCGATTTCGGAGATGTACAGCGGACCGACAATCGACGCGAAGCCGATAGCGACGCCGTCGATAAGCCGACCGGCGACGAGGACGGGGACGGTCGGCGCGACGGCCATCGTGAACGATCCGACGAAGAATACGATGGCCGCAATGAGGATGAGTCGACGGCGACCGAGGCGGTCGGCTAACTGGCCACCCACGGCTGCACCGGCCGCGGCCCCGGCCATCGCGCCACTGACGATGATCCCCTCGACAAGCGGCGACATGACGAACGAGTCCTGGATGAACAGGAACGCGCCCGAGATGATCCCGGTGTCGAACCCGAACAACAGTCCGTTCAATGCGGCTAACGCGGAGACGATGTAGACGAACCGGTCGCCGTCACCGCGGAGGACGTTACGTATGGTCGCTGTGGACATCTATGTAAAATTGAACTCGAATCTGTGTAAAAGTCTTTCCAAGTCTATTCGCACGACTGCGGAGCCACTGGGAGACGCCTGTAACGGGCTGTGCTGGAAAATGGTGCCGTCATTCGTCTCTACCGTCGGTGATAATCGTCGCGAGGTGATCTCGGTCGAACAGGTGCGTCTCTGTGAACTCCTCTAGGAAGTAGCGCTTCGCGTACCGTTCGATCATGAATAGGTTATGCAGCGGGCCGGCGTAGATCGGGCCGCCGCGAAACACCATGTCATTTTGGACGGCCCGCAACTGGCTGCCCACTTCGTGGTCTTTCATAGAGGCGAGTACGGAGTTCTCGAATTCCTCCCGGGTCTTCCCTTCGCGATGGTATCGCAGAAGGAGTGAGTCCGGATCTATCTCCAGTAACGTCTCGTAATCGAGCGACTCCGAGCCAGAGTACCCCTCAACTCCGGTATCGGCAAAGGCGTCAGAAATGCCGAGCGTCTGGAAGTGTTCTTTGTTGGCCCCGTTCCCGCTGATCCGGTACGGCGTGAACGCCTCCGGCTCCTCGCCGGCGAACATGAGCGCGGCGTCTGGCCGATCCGTTGGCGCCGGGAGCCGAGCCTGCACCGTTTTGACCAGCTCGTCGTGGATTGCACGGATCGCCTCGAAGCGTGCCCGTTCCTGAACCATTTCAGCCACCTTCTCGAACGCCTCGTACAGGCTGTAGTACCGGTAGTCGTGCCAGTCGTCAGTCTGCCGGAAGATGAGGTTCCCGAGAAACGGTGCGACGTTCTCCCGAATCTCTGTGAGGTCAGACTGATCCCACGCCCCGAGCCAGTCGATAAGCGCGTTGGGATCAATGAGGTGCAGGTCCGCGTCCATCTCGTAGAACGGCTCCTTCGAGACGCCGTCGTTCCAGAGCTGTGTGAGCCCGTCGAGGTCAATAGACACTCCATCAAGCTCCTCGTAGTGCAGCGTCTTGTACCGTCCACGGTACCAGATCGACTGTACTGCGTCGCCGTGACCGAGCGCGACCAGCATATCGATGTAGTCCGCTGTGAACGGGGCGATTGTCTCGGGCACCGTTTCGAATTCGACGGTTCCGACTGGCTCCATCGTCACTGAATATGCCCCGCCGGAAGTCGCTGGATCGGTCTCAGTACCGCCCGCTCCGGTAGCTGTGGTCATGTCGCTGCCCTCGGTCACCAAAGACTCCTGACCATTCTCGCCCGAACAACCGGCGAGGAAGCCGCCGAAAGCGAGTGCCCCGCTACTTCTGACTATATCTCTCCGCGTCGGCCATTCGCACGCCGCTCTATCTGGATCAGTCATTCGAAATCACCCGTGACGATATCGGCGATTTGCTGCCGGTCGAACAGTTCGGTATCCGAGGTCACGTCGCCGAAGATATCTGGGTAGAGCTGTTGGGCCGCCCGTTCGGTCAAAAAGAAATTGTGAATCGGCCCCTGTCGGAGGTAGCCACCGCGATACACGCGCTCGTTCTGTACCGCAGTTAATTGACTGCCGACGGTGTGGTTCTGCATGAACTGCAAGATGGTCTCTCGGAATTCAGTCGCTGATTTCCGCTCGTGGCCGCGGATGAGGATAACGTCTGGATCGACCGATAGAAGCGTTTCGTAGTCGTATTCGCCCCGATTGGTCGTACTGAGGTTCTCAATATCGGTTCCGGCAAGCGAATCAGTAACGCCGAGGTCACGCCATTGCTTCTTGCTCGTGCCCTTGTCGTTCAGTCGATAGGGAGAGAACGACTCCGGCTCGTTGGTACCCTCGTAGGTGAGGAGGACGTTCGGACGCTCCTCGGCCGGCGGGAGTTGACTCTGGAGGTCCGCGATGTAGTCGTCGTGTAATTGTTTGAACGCCTCGTACCGTGCCTGTTCCTGAAACACCTCCGCGACCTTCTCGAAGGCCTGATAGAGCGTGTAATACCGGTAGTCGTGCCAGTTATCCGAACGACGGAATATCAGATTCCCGATGAACGGAGCGACGTTCTCGGCGATTTCGTCGATGTCCGACTGCGACCAGTCGAACCAGTTGACGAGCATCTGTGGGTCATAGAGGTGTACGTCGCTGTCGAGTTCGTAAAATTCCTCTTTCGTTCGGACCTCCGGATTCGCGTCAATCGTCTCTTGATCGACGGAAACACCGGGAAGCTCATCGTAGACGTACGTGTAATAGCGATCTCCCCCGCCGATACCTGTGAGGCCATCGGCCTGTCCAAGGGCCACGCCCATATCGGCGTAGGCGCCACCGTAGGGAAGCCATCGCTCGGGAACCGTCTGGAACGTAACGTCGCCAACCGGCTCCATGGAGACGGTATATGATTCCGTCTCGGTCGCCGTGGCTGTCGCTTTATCCTCGGTAGCGGTGGATTCTGAGACTGCATCGCCGGCACACCCGGCGAGTAAACTGCCGCCCGCAATTATCCCAGCACCCTTGATATAGTCCCTACGTGTCGGCCGTTCACGCGGCGTTTTCTCGTCGTCAGTCACTGTCCCGCACCCGTGATTATGTCAGCGACCCGCTGGCGGTCGAACAGCTGTTCCTCGGCGGGGATTTCGGGGTACGGATCACCGTCGACGTAGCCCGGCCACTCGCCGAACTGGTTGGGGTACAGTTGTTTCGCGGTCATCTCAGTCTGGAACAGGTTCAGAATCGGACCCTGCCGACGGGCACCTTGCGCGTATATCCGCCCCTCTTGGACAGCAGTGATTTCTCTTGTAACCTCGTTGTCCGCCAGTTGTGACCGAATATCGTCGAGATTGTGGGACCCCGCCATTGGCCCGAGGACGAGCAGTACGTCTGGATCAGCTTCGAGAAGTAGTTCGGTGTCGAGTGTAATATTCCGACCGTCGTCGCCGTACCCGTCACCGACAGCATCGGCTAACGCATCGGTCGCACCCAGCGGGCGGGTGTGAGCAGCGTAGTAGCCCGGGTGGTTCATCTTATAGCCCCAGATTTTCTCCCCGGATGTGGAAAACAGGACCAGTGCCGCGCTCGGCCGTTCACTTTCCGACGGCAGGCCCGCGCTGATAGTCTGCAGCATCGATTTGCGAACGGAGGCGAGCGCCTCGTACCGGGCACCCTCCCGAAACACCTGTGCTATCTTTCCGAAGATTTCCCAGAGCGTGTAGTATTTGTACGCATCGCCCCACCCTGACGGTGGTTCCTGCTGCGTGCCGCTGAGTGTGTTCCCAAACCACGGGCCAACGTTCGATTCTATCTCCTGGAGGCTGTTGTTGTCCCATCCCTCCGCTGTCGCAATCTTCGCCGGGTCAGCTACGTGGACATCGCTATCGAGTTCGTACAGCTTCTCTTTTGACGGTGGCCACGAAGAGTACAGGCCCTCCCAGTCGATTGAGACGCCTTCCAGTCGGTGGAGGAACTTCTGATACAGCGACTGATGGTATTCGGGTGCGTGCATTGCGTTGATCGCACCCCCTCGACCGAGTGCGACCAGCATATCCACGTGGTGGCCCAGTATCGTGAACACACTCTGGGGAACCGATTCGAACTCGACGGTTCCCATGGGCGACATCGTAACGGCGTATCTATCCTCAGCCGTCGTCGGTTCGGCCGTTGATTGGCCTCCTGTGCCTGTCTGTGTCGGGGCTGCTTCTGATCCGGACTGACCTGCACAGCCCGCTAGCAAGCTACCACCCACCACCGCGCCGCTGTACTTCATGTAGTCACGTCTTGTCGGGCCCTCGCGATTCATGTCATATCTCGACATAAATGTTAGGCCAGCCTAAAAATACATAACTGCTTCGGAATTTAGGCGCGCCTGAAAACAAAAGCCTGCGACAGACTTAGCCCAGCCATCCCAACTGCTGGTCGCTTGCTGCGCTTTCATCTCAGACCTGCTCATGGACAGTACAATCTCCGTGCTGTCATACCAGACTCAGGTCTGACCCATCGATTGACAATGTGTCAAGGGACGTCGAAATCTCCTCGCCAGTGGTCCAGCCACAACAGCGCTATTGGGGGAACGTACAACAGTAAAGTGTCCTTGCTGTGGACACACTAGTATGGCTGACGAGGAAATCGACGACGTGGACAGAGCAATTCTGTACGCATTACAGGAAGATGCTCGAAATATGTCGTCCGGGGACATCGCAGAGCGAACCGATACGTCCGACAGCACCGTCCGCAAGCGCATCAACCATCTGGAGTCCAGCGAGGTAATCAAAGGCTACAGCGCTGATGTTGACTATCAGCAGGCGGGCTACCCGCTCCGGATGTTGCTCTACTGCACTGCGTCGATTCCCGAGCGAGGCGATTTAATCCCCGAAATCCTCGATATCGACGGTGTGGTATCGGTACAGGAACTGGTCACTGGCGAGGAGAACCTCCTTGTGACGGCTGTCGGCGAATCGGATAGCGATATCACGCCCGTTGCGCAGGCACTTCTCGATATGGGCCTGACGGTGGCCGACGAAGTACTTGTCCGGAGTCACGAGACGACGCCCTTCGGTAAGTTCGATTCCGAGAACGAGAGCTAGCTGCGAGCGGGGCTGCTGCTGTTGCGGAGTTGCTTGTCGGACGACTGCGCCCACGGGACTACACGGCCTGACACGTTATCGAAGTAACTGCCGCGCTTCAATCACCGGCTGATTTTCGAGCTGCCCCAACGAACAGTTTGGTAATCTCGCCCCTTTTCGATATCCAATTCGCTCCTGAGAGCCGAACCTGTGTGCACATGAGTAGTGGACCCGCTGTCCAAGAAGATTGCCGACACAGGCTGTGAAGTACCTGGCTGCTACCACGGTAGTGCTTATCGCCGGAGCATCAGACGCAAAAACATAATGTTCTATAATCTACTTCTTTTGGAACAAATTGGTAGTATAGAAGGATTTAATAACCAGTACGTTCGCAGTAGGGGTGAAGACAACCAGAATCGGTCGATCACATTCCGTGATTACCGTGATCGGCCACGAACAACGATGTCAGGACGCAACTCACCGAAGACGGTTGGATCACTCCCGGACACGACGGCTGACTCGCCGCTCGTGCCCGTCGCACTCACATGGCTCGTGTGGTCGATGTTTGCCGCGAGCATTGCTGTGCTTGCCGTCCGAATCCGAACTGGGTTCGCGTGGGAGATACCCGGCGTTGTCGCCGTCGACGGACTGACAGTCCTGATGTGGGTGGTCGTCACCTTCTTCAGCGGTATCGTTCACAGCTATTCGCGCCGCTATCTGGCGGGCAGTCGCCTCAAAACCGGCTTTTTCGCCACCGTGTTCGGCTTCACGGTGGTTGTGATGGGACTGGTCGCGGCTGACCACCTCGCCCTGTTCGGCGTGCTGTGGCTCGCGATGGGGCTGCTGATGGCGAAACTCATCGGTATCGTCAGCGGCTGGGACCAGGCACAGGCGGCTGCGACGGTTGCCCGCAAGTACTTCATCGCCAGCAGCGCGCTTCTCGGCGTCGCGCTGACGGCACTGTGGTGGGCGACTGGCGCGACTACTGTCTCCGGAATTGCGGCGGCTGCCGACACGCTTACCGGTCCAGTGTGGCTGGTCGCCGCAGGCGCACTCGTGCTCGCCGCAATGATTCAGTCCGCACTTGTTCCGTTCCACGGCTGGCTCCTCTCCTCGATGACCGCACCAACGCCCGCCTCCGCGCTGATGCACGCCGGGTTCGTCAATGCGGGCGGCATTCTGTTGACTCGCTTTGCTCCGGTCATCACCGTCGACCCCGCGCTCATGCTCGGCATCGTTGCTGTCGGCGGTGCTAGCGCCATTGGCGGAAAACTCCTGAAATCAGTTCAAACGGACATCAAGGGTAAGCTCGGCTGTTCGACTGTCGGTCAGATGGGATTCATGATTATGCAAGCCGGCCTCGGCTTCTTTGGGGCTGCTATCACCCATCTCATCCTGCACGGCTTCTACAAGGCCTACCAGTTCCTCAGTGCCGGCGGACAGGTCGAACACACTACCCCGAGTGAGGGGACGCCACACACTATCGGAATGACGACGAGCATCGTCGGCGGCGTCGTCACGCTGCTGACTGGCATCGCCGGTGGCGCGGTGTTTACAGTGCTGACAGGGAAGGGAACGCATGTCGACAGCGGGCTCCTGTTGACCTTCTTCGTGGTGTTTACGACCCTCCATGCGGCGCGCAACGCCGTCCAGCACACCTCGCTTCCGATGGCGGCCCGCTACGGGGCCGTCCCAGTGGTCTTCTTCCCGGCCATCGTTGTCTATGCTGTTGTCTATACGGGTGTCTCGGGGCTCATGCCTGTCGGCCCCATAACGACCGAACTGACGCTGCTCCACGGCATAATCGCCGTCTTCTTCGTCGGCATCTACATCGGCATCGAGACTGGGATCCATGAGCGCAGCCAGCGCCTCTACGTGGCGCTGCTGAACGCCGGCCAGCCATCGGCCGACACCGTGCTGACCACGACGGAGGACTACAATGAGTACTGAACCCACCATCCACGACAGTATCGACACCGCTGCGACCACCGTCGGCTCCCTCTGGCCCATCCACTCGTTCGTGACGGCAAACCCCCTCGCGGGGTTCGAGGACCAGCCGTTCAGCGAGGCGGTCACACAGGCAGCCGACCTGTTGGGCGGCCGTGGCTACCCCAGCACGAGGACGTTCCGTGCAGCGCTGCAGCGCGGCCAGATAGACCCGGAGATTCTCGACGCGGAACTCTCCGAGGCCGGGTACGAGAAGGAACCCGAGATATTGCTCGACCGAATGGCCGAAGCGACCGATGCCGCGGACAGTGACTCCGACACCGCAACCGACCACGTCGATCAGGTCCTGACGAAATGGCTGTCAGCATTCCTCGATGAGGGGAGCGCCCACTGGTCGATGCCGAACCGCGAAGCGGGGTTCTACGCTGCATTCCGTGGGGTTGCCGAGCACGACAGCGAAATCCCGGATGCAGGAATTATCGCTGAGCTGCCTGAATCGCCCATTGAAACTATCGAGACCGTACTTGCATCCCACCCGGAGAATCAGTGGGTGCCCATCTTCGAGGAGCAACTGGCCGCTCTCCCTGGCTGGACGGGACTCATCAAGCAGCGTGCCGACGACGAGGGCGCGTGGCAGTCGACGTACCCGATTTCACTGGTTGGATACCTCGCGGCGCGTCTGGCCCTGCTAGACGCCGTCGGTGCTGCCCTCGCTCCCTCGAACGACAGCATCGACCCGGACCCGGCTGCCGAACTCGCCGGGGCGTTCCTGCGTGCCTGGGAAGCGAGCTACCGCGGCGACCTCGTCGAGACCGTTGCCGCGGAGAGCCAGTCGCTGGCTGACAGCGACAGTTCGGGCCGCCCGGACGCACAGATGGTCTTCTGTATTGACACCCGCTCTGAGATCATCCGCCGCCACATCGAGGCCACGGGCGACTACGAGACCCACGGGTACGCCGGCTTCTTCGGCATTCCAATGGAGTATCAGGGCTACGACACCGATGTGTCGGTCGACGCCTGCCCCCCGATTCTCGATCCACAGCACCACGTCACCGACGTGCCGATCGACGACGACACGCAGGAGAGCCACGACCGCTGGTCGGGCATCCGTGACACCGCCGACGAAATCATCGAGACGCTAGAGGCCAACGCCGCTACGGCCTACGGCTTCGTCGAAACTGCTGGGAGCGGGTACGGCCTCGCGCTCGCGGCCCGCACGCTTGTTCCCGGACGCGTGCACGACCTGTTCGATGCGGCTGACGGCTCGGTGCCCGACGACCACGAGTTCTGTGACCCGCTCGTCCACCACCAGCACACCTACGCTGGTGACCTGCCGGTGGGGCTGACCACCGACGAGAAAGTCGAGTACGCCGCCACCGCGTTCGACCTGATGGGCTGGGAGACGTTCAGTCGCCTCGTCGTCTTCACCGGGCACGCCAGTGAGACGACGAACAACCCCTACGATTCGAGTCTGGACTGTGGTGCCTGCGCCGGCAACCCCGGCGGCCCGAACGCCCGCGTGCTGGCGACGATTTGCAACGACACCGAAGTCCGGTCTGCGCTTCGTGACCGCGGCTTCGAAATCCCTGAAGATACCGTCTTCATCGCCGGCGAACACAACACGACGACCGACGAAGTAGAGCTGTACGACAGCGAGGTGCCTGAGAGCCACGCCGACGACCTCAAGCAGTTGCGCGCCAACCTCGCCACCGCCCGCGAGAACGCGGCTGCAGAGCGTGCCGAATCAATGGGGAGCGATGCATCGTCGGGGGTCAGCGAAACGCAACGCCGCGCCGCCGACTGGGCAGAGACCCGCCCCGAGTGGGGCCTGGCTGGCAACGCCGGCTTCGTTATCGGCCCCCGCGAACTGACGAGCGATGTCGACCTTGACGGCCGCGCCTTCCTCCACTCCTACGATTGGTCGACCGACCCTGACGGCGAGGCGCTGGAGGCGATACTCACCGGGCCGATGGTCGTCACGCAGTGGATCAACACCCAGTACTACTTCTCGACAGTCGATAACGCCGTCTACGGGAGCGGGTCGAAGGTGACTCACAACCCTGTCGGCAACGTCGGCGTCTACCAGGGCAACGGCGGCGACCTGATGACCGGCCTCCCGCTACAGTCGCTCATGGCGGCCGACGACGACCCGCACCATCAGCCGCTCCGCCTCTCGACGGTTATTCACGCTCCGGTCGACCGTGTCACCGACGTACTCGCTGACCACGCGGAACTGGCGACCCTGCTCGACAACAACTGGCTCTCGCTGACCGTTGTCGACCCCACGCAGGACCACCATGCCTTCCAGTACGAGCGCGATCTGGAGTGGTCGACTGTGTCTGAGGTGTCCGAAGCTGACCCAGCAGAACCGACCGCCACTGCAGTCGCAGACGACTGAGTCGGTCGGAACAGGCTGTATCTGAAACCGTTTGGGGCCAGTTAGTCCTTCGAAAGTGGACTTTATATCTATATAATAAAATCTCAACCTATAAATCGCTTTGGACGGAGATTATACCACTGGCTACCCTCAAATTGGGTGCGTATACACTCGAACTCGGTAGCTAACGTATAGAAAACACAAATCGGGCTTTTGAGTGGGATTTTACTGGTACAACGTAGATGTACGGGATGATAACACAGTGACCTGTTCCCGTTCCACTCCAATAGAAGTGGTTAGCGTGGTGTGAGGCCGACACCATCTGCGAGCAACTCGTGGGAGCGGAGTGCGTCAGCGTGGTTGCCGACGACGTGCTGAATCATCACCTCATCGACGCCAACACGGTCAGACAGTTGTTCGAGTATGTCGCTGAGTGTCTCTGGACTGCCGGAAATCGCCCGCGGCCACTCACCGGCATCCAGCGTGGCAGGCGTCGGTTCGGGCACAGCCCCGAGCTCGTCGATTGCTTCCTCGACAGATGGTGTCGTGCCGACAACCCCGCGTTCCATCCGCTTGAATGACGCTTCCGCCACGGCGCGGAGCCGCGCCGCTTCCTCGTCGGTTTCGGCACAGACCGCGTTTACCGCGACCATTCCCTGTGGCTCGTCGACGCCGCCGGCCAACTGCGAGGATTCGAAGTGGGTTCGGTATTCCTCGAAGGAACGGGTGGCTAACCCCGGTCGGATGAACGCGGCGAAACAGTAGCGCAGACCAAGCTCGCCGGCCAGCGCGGCGCTCGACGGACTTGACCCGAGAACCCACGGGACTGGTGTCTCCCCACCTGACCGGGGGATTTCAAGATCACTGTACGCGTGTCCATCCGGGTAGCCGTCGTAGAGGTGCGAAACGACGGCTTCGATTTTTTCGGCGTGGCCTTCGTCGGGGTTCCGGACACGTCGGTTCGTCCCGAGTGCCCGGTCGACGGCCGGAGAGCCGTTGGCCCGCCCAAGCCCCGCGTCGATGCGTCCCGGCGCGAGCGCGTCGAGCGAACCGAACAGTTCTGCGATCTTGAACGGACTGTAGTGATTGAGCAGGACCGCTCCCGATCCGAGGCGGATTGAGTCGGTTTCGGCGGCGAGGCTGCCGAGCAGTACCTCGGGTGTTGTTCCTGCGAGCTTATGACCCATCCCGTGGTGTTCCGCCACCCAGAACCGGGAATAGCCAAGGCGTTCGGCCTGCTGGGCTGCGTCGACGGTGTTCGTATACGCGTCAGTCGCAGTTCCGTCATTTGGGACCGGAGAGAGGTCAACGATTGAGAGGTCCATATCCTCCCACAACGGTGGCGAGGTTTAACCGTTCGGCTACTCACAGTGCGTGGCTATCTCACTCGGACACACCACTGTGATGGAACGTCCCGCCAGGGTATAACTAAAATCTAGGAAACCAACTGTTCTGCGAAAGCCTCTCTCAAATAGAATACCTTACTTCGCTCTACTGGCTATCTCTGGGCAGTGTGAAAGTCGGAGAGTTATCTCTCGGGTACCTTCCGAAACCCTCTGGAATCCCAAATCAGTGGGCTTTTAGCGATATCAAGCCGTCAATTCAGATAATACACCGCCTCAATGATTGTTTCAGAGTCGCGTCGCGGGGTCGTGCGTACAACGAACCTGCTGAAATTCCTTCCAATACTCAGTAATATCTGTATAGCTATTATATCACGCTTCTTTGGGAACAACCTTCCCAATGCAGTGCCGGTTACGAATCAAGTGATATCATGCCCTTGACCACAGTCGGCTCCATGGATCGGCGGAACGCGTCGTCGATGTCTTCAAGTTCGGATTCGAAGTCGATTATGCCCTCGACGTCGACTTCGCCGTCGGCCAACAGGTCGACAGCCGCGTCGTAGGTGTTCTTGTACCGGAAGGAGCCGTGGACGTCGACCTCGTTGTCGATGAGTTCCAGCACGTCGAATGGGACCTCCGCTTCGCTGGCCAGACCCACCAGAACGACCGTGCCGCCCCGACGGACCACGTCGATTGTCGACTTGATCGACGGCTCCGCACCGGAGGCTTCGACGACCACATCAGCACCGACGCCGTCCGTGTACTCGGCGACTGCCGTATCGAGATCCGTCTCGGTAACGTCGACTGTCAGGTCTGCTCCCCGCTTTTCGGCGAACTCTAGTTTTTCCTTGACAACGTCGGTCAGTATTATGTCCGTCGCGCCTGCGGCGCGCGCGGCCTCAAGCACCATCAGCCCGATAGGTCCCGCTCCGGTTATCAGCACTGTATCTCCGGTTCCGACGCTACCGCGGCGGCAGGCGTGGATTCCGACCGAAAGCGGTTCACACAGTGCCCCTTCAGCTGTAGAGACGGACTCCGGAAGCGTGTAGGCGAAATCGGCCGGCCACGAGACGTACTCTGTGAACGCGCCGTCGTGTGGCGGCGTCGCCATGAACCGAACTGATTCACAGAGGTGGTAGTCGCCGCGCTTGCAGTGGGCACAGCGACGGCACGGAACGCCGGGTTCGAGCGCGACGCGGTCCCCCGGTTCGTGATCAGTAACGTTCTCGCCGACCTCGACGACTTCGCCGGCGCTCTCGTGTCCGAGGACGAGCGGGTCTTCCACGACGTAGTCCCCGATACGACCGTGTTCGTAGTAGTGGACGTCGGAGCCACAGATACCCACGTCTCGCACGGCTACAAGTACCTCGTCGGGGCCGGGCGACGGTCTGGGACGGTCCTCCAGCTCGAACTCAGTTGGTTCTACCAGTACAGCAGTTCGCATACCTGGTGGCACGGAACAGAGCCATAAAAATACACAGGGTGGGTCGCCCCATTCGTACCGTGTCCAGTTACCACTCCGCGACGCTTCCGTCCTCGTGGTGCCAGACCGGGTTGTACCAATTGACCTCCGTCTGTGCCAGTTCACGGATGAGATCCTCGTCGATCTCGATACCGAGTCCGGGGCCGGTCGGCCGTTTGACGTAGCCGTCTTCGAACTGGAACGTCTCCGGGTCCTCTAGGACCTTGAGTCGCTGGCTCGTCGCCGGGTCGTGTAGATCGAGGTCCTGTTCGTGCAACACGACATTCTGGGCGCAAAACCCGACCTGCAGGCTCGCTGCGAACGCGACAGGGCCGAGCGGGCAGTGCGGAACGACGGCCACGTCGAACGCTTCCGCCATCGATGCGACCTTGCGCATCTCGCTGATGCCACCGACGTGAGTCACGTCGGGTTGGAGTATCGACACCCCGTCGTCGACGAGGAGGCGCTTGAAGTCATAGCGGGAATAGAACCGTTCGCCAGTCGCTATCGGAACAGTCGTCCGCTCTGCGATACTGGCAAACGAGTCGTCGTGTTCGGGGAGCAGTGGCTGATCGATGAACATCAGATCGAACTGTTCGAGTCGCTCAACGAGATCTGCGGCCATCGGTTTCGAGACGCGGCCGTGGAAGTCGACGCCGACGAGGGCGTCGTCACCGACGGCGTCACGGATTGCGGCCACCCGTTCAACCGCATGATCGACAGCATTCGGCGTCTCAATCGGCCGAAACTCCCGGGCGAAATTGAACTTGAACGCTCTGTAGCCGCGTTCCCGGTCCTCTCTTGCGGCGACAGCCACATCCTCGGGGTCGTCGCCACCGAGCCACTGGTACACGAGTAGCTTATCGCGGACGTGCCCGCCGAGTAGTTCGTGCACCGGGGCACCGTAGTGTCGCCCCTTAATGTCCCAGAGCGCGTGGTCAATACCCGCAAGCGCGCTCATGAGTATCGGGCCGCCGCGGAAGTAGCCGCTCTGATAGAGCTTCCGCCAATGATACTCGGTTCGGAGCGGGTCGGCCCCGAGGAGATACGCCTCGATAAGCTCGGTAACAGCGGCACGGACCGTCTCCAACCGGCCTTGAACGATGGGCTCACCCCAGCCGACGATCCCCTCGTCAGTCTCCAGTTTTAGAAGCAACCACCGCGGTGGCACGGCGAACAGTTCGAAATCGGTGATTTGCATAGCTATGTTATTTGTGAGGGAGTACTTGTAATGACTGGCTGCCGATATCGGCCGCGGAAAGGTGTGGCAGAGATAGCCGTACATTTATGCTGGAGGCTACCAGAGCACCAAGCGTACGCATGAGTGTACTTGACAGTTTCTCCCTCGACGGAGAGACAGCTATCGTCACCGGTGCGGCGCAGGGGCTCGGCAAACAGATGGCGACCGGTCTCACCGATATGGGGGCCGACGTCGCTATCGCGGACGTGAACGTTGAGAAAGCGGAGCGGACGGCCTCGGAACTGGACGGCGAGACGGACGTCATCGCGACGAAGGTCGACGTGACGGACGAATCCTCGGTCGAGGCGATGGTCGAGGACGTGACCGACCGCTTGGGGCCAATTGACGTCTTGGTCAATAACGCCGGCATCGTCGAGAACTCCCCGGCGGAGGAGACGAGCGTCGAGTCCTGGCGGCGGGTCGTGTCGGTCAACCTCGACGGCGTCTTTCTCTGTGCCAAACACGTCGGTCAACAGATGCTCAACCGCGGTGAGGGACGCATCGTCAACATCTCCTCAATGTCGGGGTTCGACGTGAACATCCCACAGAAACAGGCCAGTTACAACACGACGAAAGCCGGCGTCAGGATGCTGACCCAGTCGCTGGCGGTCGAGTGGGGCGATCAGGGCGTCCGCGTCAACGCTATTGCGCCCGGGTACATGCGGACCGAACTCGTCGACGAGGTGCTCGAAGAGAACCCGGAGATGGAGGAGACCTGGCTGGAGAACACGCCGATGGGCCGTCTCGGTCGACCAGAGGAGCTGAAAGAGCTCGTCGTCTACCTCGCGTCGGACGCCTCGTCGTACATGACGGGGTCGACCGTCGTGATGGACGGCGGCTACACCTCGCGGTAAAAGCGTCAGGCCCCGGACAACGAATCGTCGGTCAGTGCAGCCAACCGATCTTTGGCGTCGTCCCACTCGCCACCAGCCTGTGGTTCGTAGGTCGTCGTCTCGAACGCCGACTCGACCAACTGCCGCCCGGTTTCGATGTCCGGCACTGTCCCGGCCGCGACAGCCTGTGTGAGGACGTTGCCGACAGCTGTCGCCTCGACTGGGCCAGTCGACACTGGGCGGTCGGTAGCGTCAGCCAGCAACTGACAGAACAGCTCGTTTCTGACACCGCCGCCGCCGAGAACGATACGTGACGGTGGGTCCTCGACGACTGCCGCGAGCGCGTCGAGTTCCAGCGCCGTCTTCGCCGCCAGACTGTCGAGGAGACAGAGGACGATACCGCCCTGCCCCGTCGGCATGGGCTGGCCCGTTCGTCGACAGTAGGCCCGAATCTGGTCAGGCATCGGCTCGTCGATGCCGAAGGTGTCGGCGTCCGTATCGACGAGTGCGGTCCGCGCCGGGGCTTTTTCGGCTGCCGACAGTAACGTATCGTAATCGGCTGGATCGTCCGCATCGCGCCACGCTTTGCGGCATTCTTCGAGCAGAAAGAACCCGTTGATGTTCTTCAGGAGCCGAACGGTCCCGTCGACGCCGAGTTCGTTCGAGACGGCGTGCTCGAAGGCGGCGTCTGTCCGTACTGGTTCGTCTCGCTCGACGCCGAGGATGAACCACGACCCCGTGTTGAGAAACGCGGCGTCCTCGGCCAGCGGAAGGCCGGCGACGGCCGCCGCCGTGTCGTGGCTCGCCGGCATCACGATCTCCGGCGTCGAAGACAGGCCCGAAATGACGGTGTCGTCGACGGGACCGAGGCGCTGACCGGGTTCGGACAGATCCGGGAGCAGGTCCATCGGAACCGACAGCTCGTCGAGCAGGTCGGTGGCCCACGTCCGCGCCTCGGGATCGACCATCTGTGTGGTCGAGGCAATCGTCACGTCGCCCGCCGGCTGTCCCCCTATCCGTGCCGAGAGGAGCTGTGGCATCATGAGCAAGCCGTCGCTTTCTTCGAGAAGTTCGGGCTCGCGGTCGGCGATAGTGTGGAGTTGCCACAGCGTGTTCGGTGTGTTCCAGTTCGTGATGCCGGTCGCGTCGAACAGCCGCCGCTTCCCGACAGCCTCGAAAACCTGCTCGCGCGTGGCCGTCGACTCGGGGTCGCGGTAAGAGACCGGGTCCCGGAGCAGTTCGCCGTCGGACAGGAGTCCGAAGTCGAGCCCCCAGGTGTCGATACCGACCGTATCGAGGCCGTCGGCGCGGTCTTCGGCCGAACGGAGCCCGTCGCCGATGTGGTCGACCAGCGCGTCGACGTCCCAGACGTAGCGGCCGTTCCGTTCGACGGGTCGGTTGTCGAACCGGTGGACCTCCTGTACCGCGAACGAGGACTCGGTCACCTCGCCGAGGAACACCGTCCCGCCGCTCGCGCCGATGTCGATTGCGACGTGGTTCATGGGATGCTCTCAGGTGTGGTTCGCACGAGTGGTCACTGTCCGTAGCTGTCGAGCTTATCGGCCAGCCGGTCGATCTCCTCGTCCGGGAGGATCTCCGGCTCGCCGATGGCCCGGGCCTGATGGTGGATGCGGGCGCAGTACTCGACCATCAGCGCGACCGTGTAGGCGTCGTCCAGCGACTCGTCGGCGGTCAGCACGCCGTGGTTGCGCAACAGCGTGGCGTTGAACGACTCGCCCAGCGCGTCGACGGCGGCCTCGCCGAGTCTCTCGGTCGCGTGCGTTTCGTATTCGGCGACGGGCACCTCTGTTCCGGTGAACGAGAGGAGGTAGTGCGATGCCGGTATCGCCTCCCCAAGCGAGGCGAACGTCGTCGCGTACGGCGAGTGGGTGTGGACGACGCCGCCGACCGCCGGTCGCTCGCGGTAGACGGCCAGATGCATCGGCAGCTCCGTCGACGGGTCGACGTCGCCCTCGACGACAGTGCCGTCCGTGTGTACGATCGGAACGTCTTCCGGTTCGATCTCTCCATAGGGGATTCCCGACGGGCTGATCGCGATGTGGTTCTCGTCGAGCCGGGCGCTGAGGTTCCCGCCAGTCCCGGTTGTCAGGTCGTCGTCGAGCAGGCTCCGGCCGTACTCGCAGATAGCGTTACGCGTCTCGTAGTGTGGAATATCTTGAGCTGTCATGTGTCGTGTGTCGATAACTGTCGGTTGCGGCGAGTGAGGCGACGACGGGTATCGCCGTCACTCGGCGGGTTTTATTTGCTCTTCGAGCGCTATCTCCGCGTCGTCACCGAGCTGGCGCTGGTGGATCGTCTCGCCGCTGGCGGCGTCGAACAGGTGTACGTCCCGATCCGGAATCTCGACGTAGACGTGTTGGCCCTCGCTGATCGGGCGCTGGCCGTCCGTCTCGACGATGAACGTCTGGTCGTGGCTCTGTGACCGCGCCCGGAGATAGACGTAGGAGATACTCCCCATCGGTTCGACGACGTCGACGACGGCCTCGAACTCGTGGCCCGAGTTCGCCCGGTCGTGAAGCGTCATGTCCTCCGGCCGGATACCGAGGACGAGTTCGTTTCGACTGCTAACAGCGGACTGCATCCGCTTGGTCAGGTCGAAGTCGAAGCCGTCCGCGCGGAGCGTTCCGCCCTCGACGTTGCCCTCGAAGAAGTTCATCGACGGCGAGCCGAGGAAGCCGGCGACGAACTGGTTGGCCGGACGGTAGAAACATTCCAGCGGCGTCCCGACCTGCTGGAGTTCCCCGTAGTTGAGGACGACAAGCCGGTCGCCCATCGTCATCGCCTCTGTCTGGTCGTGGGTGACGTACAGCGTGGTCACGTCAAGGTCGTTCTGGAGCCGGTTGATCTCGGTCCGCATCTCCGCCCGAAGCTTCGCGTCTAAGTTCGACAGCGGCTCGTCCATCAGGAAGACGTTCGGGTCACGGACGATAGCGCGGCCGAGCGCGACACGCTGTTGTTGTCCCCCGGAGAGTTCGCCGGGCTTGTCGTCCAACAGCATGTCGATGTCCATCATCTCGGCGGCGGACGTGACGGCTTCTTCAACCTCGTCGGCGGACATGTCCGTCGACATCTTCAGCCCGAAGGACATGTTCTCTTCGACGGTCATGTTGGGGTATAGCGCGTAGTTCTGGAACACCATTGCGATGTCCCGGGCTCGCGGGCCGAGCTGATTGACGAGGTCGTCGCCGATGTGAATGTCGCCTTCGGTTTGCGTTTCCAGCCCTGCGACGATGCGCATGAGCGTGGACTTCCCGCTCCCGGACGGACCGACGAAGACGATGAACTCGCCATCGCGGATGTCCAGCGAGACGTCGTCAACCGCGACGATTGACTCATCTCCCTCACCGAATCGCTTCGTAACGTCGTCGATTGTGATCTTTGCCATTATTTTCTCTCCGATGTGCGGCTAAGTGAAGCTACCGCCGCCGCAGGGGCGTCGTTTGCGAGCGATACCTGTCGAGGTGTGGACAGCGTGGTCATTCTTTGATCACCACGCCGAAACTGAGACCGGCCGCGAGGTACTTGTTGACCGCGATGAGGAAGATGACGACCGGAACGATCATCGCCGTCGAGGCGGCCGCGAGCATTCCCCATTCGATCGAGCGCGAGCCGATGAACGAGTAGACGAACAGCGTCACCGGCACAGCCTCGAAGCTCGTCAGCACGAGTCCGAACAGTAGCTCTATCCACGCGAAGATGAAGCTGATGATGGCGACCGAGAAGATGCCGGGCTTGGCCGCCGGCAGAACGACCTTCCTGAAGCCCTGGAACTGGGTCGCGCCGTCGACGCGGGCGGCCTCTTCTAAGGTCTCGGGGATGCCGTCGAAGAACGCCTTCATCACCCAGACGACGAGCGAGAGGTTGATGCTGACGTACATCAGCACCATCCCGACGCGGGTGTCGAACAGATTGAGCTCTCGGAAGATGATGAAGAACGGGAGCACGACGGCAATGGGCGGGAGCATCCGTGAAGAGAGTATCCACACGAGAACGTCCCGCTCCATCGGGATGTCATACCGCGAGAGGACGTACGCGGCGGGCACGCCGATGAGCAAGACGAGGACGACCGACGCTGACACCATCACGAGGCTGTTGGCGAAGGCTGCGACGAACCCCGAGTCCTGAATCAGCTGGATGTAGTTGTACACCGTCGGCAGGAATATCCAGTCAGGCGGCAGCGAGTTCGCTGTTCCGGGCGGTTTCAGCGACATCGAAGCGAGCCAGTACAGCGGGAACAGCACGATGAACGACCACGTCAGGAGAATAGTGTGTCGAACCACCGTGACGAGCGTCTTCCGCGTGTCCTTGTCGAGTCGCTGTGACGCGGTCGCGGAGTCGCTATCCGCCGTCGCCATCAGTCCCACACCCCCTCGAAGCCGACCTTCGCAATGATGACGTTACACAGTGCAACGACGAGGACGAGGTAGACGATGGCGATTGCTGCGGCCACGGTCATCTGGTTGTTGATGAACATCTGTTCGTAGATGTTGATGCTCACGAGCTGGGTTGCCGTCCCGGGACCGCCGCCCGTGAGCCCGTACACCACGCCGAACGTCCGGAACAGGTCGATCAACCGGATGAGCGTCGCGACGAAGACGACGGGCTTCATGTAGGGGATTATGACGTGTACGTAGCGCCGCCACATCGGCGCGCCGTCGACCCGCGAGGCCTCGATGAGCGTCTTCGGCACCGACGAGAGGCCGGCGTAGAAGATGATGAACATGAACGGGGTCCAGTTCCACGCGTCAAGCAGGATCACCGTCAGCAGCGGGACCTCAGAGAGGAAACTCGGCGCTGCGAATGGCGTGCCGGTGTTTATAATGTACGGAATGATGCCGATTTCGCTGTTCAGCATGATCCGGCCGATGGTCGCGAGCGAGACGGGGGCGACGGCCATCGGAATGATGAACAACACCCGGTAGAACGACTTCACCCGGTTGGAGCCGACGCCGGCGACGAGCGCGGCCAGGACGAACCCGAGGGCCGTTTCGAGGAGCAGCGCGCTGACGACGACAGTAATCGTGATGACGAACGAGTGGATCGCACCGCCGCGGGTGAACGCCGTCTCGAAGTTACGCAGCCCCACGAAATCAGCTGCGAATACATCGAGTGTCGGCTCCGCAATCAGGCTGAGATACAGGTCGTAGGCACCGGGGAAGAAGGTGATCATCACCATCACCGCCACCATCGGTGCCATGAACCAGTACGGGAGGTAGTCGTTCCACAGGTCCCGCAGCCTAGCGAAGGTCGATTGAGATGTCGTTTCCGTTTGCGTTGGTGTACTCATTTGTGGGATGTGTTGTGGCGCAGGTGTGGCTTAGATTTAATTGCTGTAGATGTCTTCCGCGATGGACGCCGCCTGAGTCATCGCTTCCTCAGCGGACTTCTGCCCGGCGATGGCGCGCTGCAGTTCCTCGGAGTACCGCTGTCCCCATTCGGGGTACTTCCGGTCGAACGGGTCCGGTGCCGCCGCTTGCAGGGATTCGAGGGTGACCTGTGCGAAGTTCTCGCCGACACGAGAGCGGAACTCGTCGTTCTCCCAGACGGACTGTCGGACGGAGAAGGCGGCGTCGCCCTCGACGTGCATCCAGGTGTTGGTCGGCTGCGAGGACGCCCACACCATGAACAGGAACGCCTGCTCGGAGTTCTGTGCGTTCTTGGACGTGGAAATCTGCCAGTTGAACGCGTTGGGCGAGAACTGGCCGTCAGCCGGGCTGGGAGCCTTCGCGATACCGATGTTGTCGGCGACCGAGGAGTCAGAGCCGGTGAGTCCGGGCCAGAACAGATTTGCGTCGGAGACGATGTGGCCGGCGCGCCCTTCCTGCATCGTCGAGAGCACGTCCGACCAGGTCTGGGTTGAGGCCCCTTCGGGACCGTAGTCCTGCAGCAGGCTGACGTACCAGTCCGCCGCGTTGATGACGCCGTCGGAGTCGAGGCCGGAATCATCCGGGAAACTGTCCCAGAGCTCCGCGCCGTTCTGGCGCAGGAACGTGTTGAGGATGTAGATGTTCATCCCGTACCCCTTGTCGCCACGGCCGACGGTGCCGACGACGTCGGACTCGTTCTCGTGGATGGTCTGTGCGTTCTGACGGAACTCTTCGAGCGTCTCCGCGACCTCCAGGTCGTGCTTGTCGTAGAGGTCTTCGCGGTAGAACTGCGTCTGAACTTCGACGGTAATCGGCATCCCGGTCCACGTGTCGCTGTAGCCGCCACCGTGGGCCTGCCAGCGCGACGCCTCGAAGAGATCGTCGGGCTCGTACCAGTCCTCGTCGAAGAGACTGTCGTCGTCAAAGAACGGGTCGAGCGGCTGTATCCAGCCCTCTTCACGGAACTGGTTGACGACCTGATCCATGTAGAAGACGTCGAACTGCCCGGCGCCGGTACTAACGTCTGTCTGGCGCTTGGTTCGGAACTGCTGTTCGGGCAGGACGTTCCAGACGACGTCGATTCCGGTCAGTTCCTCGAAGACGGGGACTGCGGGCTTGATGGCCGAAACCCAGGGGTGCTGGACGGCTCCGATGTTGATCGAGGACCCCTCGAACTGTCGCCAGTCGATATCGGCGTCCTCGTACTCGCTGAGCGGAATTGCGAGTTCACCGTCGCTGCCGCTGGTTCCGCCATCGCTGCCACCGCTTCCGTCGCTTCCATCGCTCGAACCGTCGCTCCCGTCGCCGCCCGAGCTATCGCCGCCTCGTGTGCAGCCAGCGAGGCCGCCGAGTAGTCCGACACCTGTCGCTTTCAGGAACTTCCGCCTGTTGGAGTTGGTCATGCCAGTTTGCCTCGTCACTATCGAAATACCGATGCATAATAAAGGTAATCATCTGTAAGGTAGAATACCCATCTCACTGGGCGAGAACAGACGATATACAGTACGGAAGCCCCCATCCACGAACTCATCTGTCTCCGGAGTACGGGGAACCGTGGCAAGATTTTAATACGCGGTCCGAAAATATCGGGAGTACGGATCGTAGCCAAGTCCGCTGTGTGTCCAGCTCAGTTGGACTAGTGACAACGGGCTACGGCCCAGACCACCCATGACCCGACCCACACCAACTCACGAAAGAGGTACTGCTGCAGTGACGACCGCGATCCGACCGTTGGAGGACGACTGATGCGTGCCAGCACGTTGACTGATGACGGCGAAATTACTGTCGAAGAGCGTGACCGACCGGACCCTGCGGATGACGAGGTTCTCGTTCAGGTGGGCGCCTGTAGCGTCTGCATGACCGACTATCACATGTATCACGGCACCTTCGCAGCCGAGACACCCCTGGTCCTTGGCCACGAAGGTGCCGGGACCGTCGCGGAAGTCGGTGCTGACGTCGATCGCTTCGCAGTCGGTGACCGCGTCGCAATCAACCCCACCGTCCCCTGTAACGCCTGTTCGTACTGCAAGAGGGGTGAGACGCACCTCTGTGAGAACAACACGAGCATCGGTGGTGCCGGTGACACCATTCTCGACGGTGCCTTCGCCGACTACGTCCGCGTCCCGGCTATCAACGTCGAAGACATCGGTGATATGTCCTTCGAGCGGGCCGCGCTCGCCGAGCCGCTCGCCTGCTGTGTTCACGGCGTCGAACAGACTGACATCAAACCGGGAGACAGTGTCGGTATTATTGGCGCTGGCCCGATCGGCTTGCTACTCTTGCAAGCGTTCCGCAACGCGGGCGCTGCTCCAATCGTGGTTTCCGAACTCGATGACGAACGGCGAGAGCTGGCCGCCGACCTCGGCGCAGATGCCGTCATCGACCCCAACGAAGAAGATCCCGAGGAAGCGATCCCGGCGGCGGCCGGTGGACCGGTCGACGTCGGCGCTGAGGCCATCGGGCTCGTCCCGACAATCAAGCAGGCTAACGCTGTGACCGCGCCCGGCGGCTCGACGCTCATCTTCGGCGTCCCGGATCAGGAAGCGACGATGGAAGTCAGTCCGTTCGATGTCTTCTTCGACGAGGTCGACTACCGCGGTTCGTTCTCCCTGACGACCGAGGACTTCGAGCGAGCGATAACACTGCTCAGACACGAACGCATCGACGCAGAGACGCTCATCACCGAACGTATCGGGCTTGACGACCTCCCAGCAGCGTTTGAACGGATGGGCAACGCTGAGGGACTGAAGAAAGTAGTCGTTCCAGGGGACTCCGAGTGAGCGAGTACGCCTTCCTTGATACTGCGTCCGGAAATGCGGTCGTCGTGGCGCTTGACCACGGTCTCGGAATGGGCGCAATCGTCGGGTTTGAAGACCTGCGGGCCCGCGTTCTAGTGATGGGACGCAGCGTCTGGCAGACTGCGGACCCAGCCGCTTTTGTGTCCGCGCTCCGCGGAACCGTCCACGACTCTGATGCACCTGGAGTAGCCTGGCCGCCCTGAAGCGAATGTTTCTACGCGTTCGTGAGTTAGCTGCGAGCTGAACACATCTGTTCTGTAGAGCAGAACGAATAAATTTCGGCAGTTAGACATCGTAGCAATCTCGTTTGGGCCAATAGATAATGTAGAATAATTTGTGTTACTAGTTCACAAAACCATGACTGTTCTGCTCTAGTGAACAGACTTTTCACAGCATAAGTTGAAATGATACCCAATGACTGACGAACCACAGTATGCGGTCGAAGCAACCCAAACGTCCGTTGCTATCCTCGAAGCGCTTGTCAACGCGACGGGACCCATCGGTGTGACAGAGGTTACCAATACCGTCGGGGTATCCAAGAGCGTCGCTCACAACCATCTCTCGACGTTGCGTGCGGCTGGATACGTTGTCAAGCGCGCAGAGAAGTATGAGGCATCGCTCCGCCCGCTGGCTCTCGGTGAGCGAACGCGTGACGGGCTCAGTTTCTATCAGGCAGCGGAGCAGCAATTGGACAACCTCGCGACGGCGACAGGGGAGACAACGACGCTGTTTGTCCTCGAAGAAACGTCCGGTGTCCCGGTGTCGATCTCCGAACCTGAGGACGGCTGGTCAACCCCGTTCCACGCGGGCGAACGGTTGCCACTCCACGTCAACGCCATGGGAAAGGCATTGTTGGCGTCGCTTCCGAGTAACCGCGTCGAATCGATTCTCGATGAGACGGAACTTATTGCGCCGACTGACGCCACGATCGTAGATCAGGACGAACTCGCCGAGGAACTGCGCCGAATCCGCGACGACGGCATAGCGTTCTGCAGAGGAGAACAGTACGAAGGGATCATCGGTGTTGCCGCCCCGCTCCCTGATGTCAGTGGCAATCGGGTCGCTGCGCTGGGGATCGCTGGCCCTGTTGAACGCCTGAACGGCCGATACCTCAGGGAAGATATCACCGGGCAAGTCCTCAGCACGACAAAATCCATTCAGGTGGCCCTTACATCGAATTAAGAGATTCTGGAATAACGGACGTACCACTGTTATTCTATCGGTGGCCGCCATCGAAGTGGACAAACGACCTCACTGCTACACACCGCTACCGGCGACGCCTGATCTTCATGCGTTGAAAGGATTGTTCGCGGTCACCTCGGCATCAGACGCAATCTCACCAAGGGATCGTGGCTTACTTTATCCTCCCTTCCACTGACTGTGAGATCAAGCATCACCGCGTGAATGCCACTGCTGTCAATCGCGTGCTGTTCTCTATAGCAGAACACACAGCAGGTTTGAATAGCAAGGTGCCATGTGAGGACAGCCGAACCAGCTACACAGCGGCTATTGGTCCCTAACTTCGCCCTCTCATCAAATATAAACCTATAATGATGTAGACTCAAGACATATGTCCCGAAGTTGAGTATAGAAATGCTAGATATATATTTGTCTTATCCAAGTCGGTATGTCCACTGGCGATGTCCGGTCTCCCACGGAAGTAGATGTATCTGATGTGTCCCGCTACGAGACGACGCAGCACCAGAGAACCTACTGCAACCGTGGCCCTGCCAGAGACTGAGACATGCGATTTCTGTGTAAACTGCAGGAAAACCGACCGTATCCTCACAATGGGGTGCCACAGCCCGGGCACAGCGGAGGGCCGGATTCGGGGAGTGAAAGCCCGCAGTGTGGACATCCATCAACTCCTTCTGGTGTCCGGATTTCCGAAACAATCTCGGCTGTCTGCGTGCGGATTGCATCTCTCGTGGCTATGCCTGTGAATCCATTCTCAGATTCCGTCCCGCGATGCCGGGACAGAGCGAATTGCGCTCGTTTTGCAACAAATTCCTCGGCAACGGTGAGATCGTCAAGTTGTGTTTGCGGAAACGATTCTGTGCTATCAGTGCCGGCAAGCAACCCCAGCGCTTCGGCCGCTCGCCCACGGACGTATCTGCTTTTGTCTTCGAGACACGAGACGAGTGCTTCCCTGGCGTCTGCAAGCCGTTCGGGGCACGCAGACCCGATAACGACGAGAGCTGTGCTTAAGTGATATCGGACAACTTCACTGTCCGAGTGAAGATGCTCGGCGAGTGAGTCGACCTGATAACGGAGTCTCTCGGGACTACCCAAGGCAACGTGGGCCAGCGCCTTCGCTAACTTCTCTGTTACTTCTGGTTTGTCGAACTCTAGACCGATACGAAGGTCTGCCACGACCGCAGGCGAGACGACGGCGTCGGGATGGTCAACGGCGACGTAGCCCAGCGCCTCTGCACACCGAGCACGAACGTAGTAGAACTCTGACTCATCCGCCAGTCGCTCGGCAAGCGTTGGGACAACCGGAACCACGCTGTCCGGCGCGCCCTCGCTGATCGTGACGACCAATTTCGCTGTCGTGAGCCGTGTTGGCCGCCCGCTGTCCTGTAAAAAATCGGTGAGCGATGGCAGTACGCCGTCGAACAGTTCCGGCTGCTCGTCGGCAGCCGCTTTGAGTGACCGCAAGCACGCCTGTTGGGTAGCCGGTCCGGCTGTCGAAAGCCGCTCAAGTGCCGCAACTGCGTCAGCTTCGTTCCCTTGTTCAAGTAATGTCGCAATCTCTGTCTCTGGAGGTCCACTGGGTTGGTCGTCCATCGGTCCGTTGTCGGTGCTTCTCAGAGAACTCACAAAACCCCTTGCTTCCCGGTTATTGCCCGATCTGATAACAACCGCTCACCGGTGAAGCTGCTATACCGTGATTAAGCCATCATCTGGCAGTGGATGCATCATTGCCACATTTACTTATCGAATATCTCTATACGGAATACCAAAATTTGGTTATATACTGAGTGTCGTTTCTATGAGCAGCGACCGTAATAGAAGCCAAGTTCATCAACAGTGCAACCAGTTTAGGCCACCTGATGAGTCACCCGTTTCAGACAAAAACTAAATGATGATGTAGGTTTTCGGTTCGCGTATAGATGGAAAGCAAACGCGCGTCGTTCGAGGGTGCTCTCGAAGCACTGGGTGTGACAGTTTCAAGCACTTCTGAGTCTGAACTCGAAGCCGCTGTTACGGAAGCAGTCACGGAGCCTGCAGTCGGGGTCGCGCTCGACGAGACGGTTGGGGACGGGACGTTTTCGCTCGTGGAGACGCCGATAACCGTCGACCCGACGCCGGCCGCGCTCCGCGAGGCGACCACCGGCGTAACGGGGGCCGAACTCGGTGTCGGCGATTACGGCTCACTCGTCCTCTCGATGACTGAACAGGCTAGTGAACTCGTGAGCCTATTTGTCGAGCGCCACGTCGCCATTCTTTACGAGGAAGACATCCAGCCCGATATGGACGCAGCAGTGGCAGAACTGGACGAGCGGTTTACCGAAACTAACGGGAGTGCGATTATTGCAACAGGACCGAGTGCAACGGCCGACATGGGCGCGCTGGTCAAGGGCGCACACGGTCCCAAAGAGGTCCACGTCATCGTCGTCGAGGAGGAGGACTGACAATGGCGACTGCCGATGAAATCCGCGAACTGATGCGGACCGAAGGTGCGGCAATCGCGGAGAACACGCAGGGGTTCAACACGGGACGCTACGACTCTGTCGGAGATCTAGAGGACTACGAGGACCTCAAGCGAGCGGCCCGGGGTATCAAGGAGGACGCCATCGAGGAGCTACCGGAGCTTCTCGACCAGCTAACGGAGACTGTCGAAGCCAACGGCGGGACAGTGTACATCGCCGACGACGCCGCTGACGCGAACGAGTACATCCGTGATGTGGCCGACGAGCGCGCGGCTGACCGGGTCGTCAAGAGTAAGTCGATGACCAGCGAGGAGATCGAGGTCAACGAAGCGCTCGAAGCGGATGGCGTGGACGTAGTGGAAACGGATCTGGGCGAGTGGGTGTTGCAGATCGCCGACGAAGCCCCCTCTCATATTGTCGCCCCGGCCATTCACAAGTCACGCGAGAGCATCGCGGAGCTGTTCAACGAACAATTCAACCCCGACGAGCCTTTAGAGACAGCGGCGGAACTGACCCACTTCGCCCGCGAGAAACTGGGTGAGCAGATCATCGACGCAGAAGTCGGGATCACCGGCGCGAACTTCATCGCAGCCGATACCGGGACGATGGCGCTGGTCACTAGTGAGGGCAACGCTCGCAAAACGGTGGCTGCGACGGACACACACGTTGCCGTCGCTGGCGTCGAAAAAGTCATTCCGACAGTTGCAGACCTCCACCCGTTCATCGAACTCATCGGTCGGTCGGGCACCGGGCAGGACATTACATCGTACGTCTCGTTGCTGACCCCTCCGGTTGACACGCCGGTCGTCGATTTCACCGACGACGAAACACCGCTGTCGGAATTCGATTCCGACCGCGATTTCCATCTTGTGTTGATCGACAACGGCCGACTGGGGATGCGAGATGACGAGCAGCTTCGGGAGACGCTGTACTGCATCCGATGTTCCGCCTGTTCGAACTCGTGTGCGAACTTTCAGAGCGTCGGCGGCCACGCCTTCGGCGGGGAGACGTATTCGGGTGGCATTGCGACGGGCTGGGAGGCCGGTATCGAAGGGCTGGACGTGGCCGAGGAGTTCAATGACCTCTGTACCGGGTGTACGCGCTGTGTGAATGCCTGTCCCGTCGGTATCGATATTCCCTGGATCAACACTGTCGTCCGGGACCGCATCAATCGCGACAAAGAGGCCCCTGGAGAGTGGCTCGTCGACGGCCTCACTCCTGACGAAGAAGACGACGGCGCACCACTGCAGAAGCGCTTCTTCGGTAACTTCGAGACCGTGGCGAAACTGGGCAGCGCCACCGCGCCGGTGTCGAACTGGCTGGCGGACACGACACTCGCTCGGCAAACGATGTCCCGAGTTCTGGGCATCGACCCGCGCCGAGACCTTCCAGCGTTTGAACGGGAGACGCTCGTCGACTGGGCTGGCGACCGTGACTCACAGGTCACAAATCCCGAGCGCCGGGCGGTGCTGTATCCGGACCTGTACACCAATCACGTGCAGGTAGAGCGGGGCAAAGCCGCGGTAAGGGTGCTTGAGTCGCTGGGTGTCGACGTGGTAGTGCCGCCGGCTCCGTCCAGCGGCCGCGCGCCGCTATCACAGGGTATGGTTGCGACGGCGACAGACCACGCTGAGCGGGTCACAGACGCCCTCAAACCACATATCGCAGACGGCCGCGACGTGGTCGTTATCGAGCCGAGCGACCACGCGATGTTCACCCGCGAATACGAGCGACTCCTTGATGAGTCGTCTTTCACTGACATCGCGGCGAACAGCTACGAGGTGTTCGAATACGTCTTCGGATTACTCGACAACGGCGCATCCGTCGATTCACTCTCGACCGTCACCGGCGCGGAAATCGCGTATCACAGCCACTGCCAGCAGCGAACACTCGGTCTTGAAGCTCATACCGTCGCTGTCCTCGAAGAATGTGGCTACGACGTTGTTACATCCGACGTGGAGTGCTGTGGCATGGCCGGGAGCTTCGGGTACAAGTCCGATTACTACGAACTGAGCATGGACGTTGGCGACCGGCTCCGGACCCAGTTGGAAGACGACGGCGTACAGGACCGGCCCGTCGTCGCCAGTGGGACCTCCTGTCTGGAGCAGATCGACGCGCTACTGGAGCGGCAGCCGCGCCATCCGATCGAGCTGTTGGCGACGTAAGCGACCGCTGCGGCTTGTTATTTGCGTGCAGGCAGGAAACATTGCACCTAACGCGTGTACGCCCGTTATTTATACCGTGCTTATACCCATCTGTATGTCGGGGGCGTACGTCGGATTGGATCCCGGGATCTGAGGTCGCGCATCCGTGCTCTGACGACCTTTATGTACCATTGCTTGTCCTGTTCATGCTCTGCAGTGCAAGTCCACAGGTCCGCTACCGGCAGCTACTCGCGAAGCGACGGCGCGACGAGCTGTCCGTTATCGAACTCAATCGGTGACGGGTCTTCGACCACACGAAGGTCGTCACGGTCGCGTGCGGCCTCGACCAGCGCCGGCGATGCGTAGAGCTGGTGGAGATGCATCGTGTCGGCTGCACGGAGGACTCGAACGGTGTCGGTGTCGACGACCCCTATCGTCGACAGCGCAGCGACGATGCCGGCGCGGTCGGTTTCGACCACCGGCGGCAGTTTCACGCCACGGATCGTGCTTGCAGTAAGGGCATTGATCAGCGACGTTTCCGCGTCAAGTTCCGCAATAATATCAGCATGGATGATATCAGCTGAGCCGATGCCCATCGCGTTGCCGTGGGTCTTCTCTGTCAGCCCGCGTGTGAAGATGCGTTTGATATCCGGTGTCTCTGGGGCCGGCTCGTTTATCGAGAACGGTCGGCGGCCAATGACGTTTGTATCGAGTCCCTGACCGCTGATTTCTTTCCCCTGACGGTCGAACACCACGAGATCCAGCTCTTCGAACGGGAGCGTCGGCATCAGTTCGTAGGCGGTCTCTAACAGTTCTTCTTCGCGGTCGAGGAAGCCACTCGGCGGCACGCCCTCTATCAGCGTTGTCTCGTCGTGCTGGTCCTCGACGATTGCGACGCCGCCGACGATGGGCAACTCTTCGAGCAGCCGGCCAGTAATCTCTGGAATCATCTGGCGAAACGACCAGTCGACGGCCCACTTGTGGGCAATCTGTGCGCCGCGCTGCTTGCCCATGCCGATGACGAGCATTTTCGAGAGCCCGCTTTCGACGGGGCCGTCGAAGTCCGTGTGCGGCTTGACGCGGTTGATTGGGATGATTGCATCAGCCGCCACAGCGTTGTCATCGGCGACGACAGGCACGTTACGGTCCGGTGTTCGTCCGACCTCGACCACGTCCATACTCGACCGGATTTCACAGCCGATGGTCGACTCGGTCACGCCCAGTTCGTTCAACATTGTTCGTTGCCCCTCGCCGGTCGCGCCACCGTGGCTTCCCATCGCCGGGAAGACGAATGGCTCGTAGCCGGCGTCGGAAACTGCGTCGACGACACCAGCGACAATAGTAGGCAGATTCGCGATACCGCGACTGCCGACACCCAGCGCGACTTCACCGCCGTCAGGCACGTCCGCAAAGGACAGGGATTCGGCCGCTCGGGCTGCGTGTGTTGCGACATGTGCTGGGGTTATCGGGTCTGTCTCCCAGTTCTGTTCGATGATACCGAATTCGGGGAGCGGTGGATCGTCGCAGGCGTCGACGATCGTCTCTTCCGGGACCGAGAGTGCGTCCGCCGCGATCTGTTGATCTGATGCGTTCATACGCGGCATATCAGTCCGTCTATTGATAAACGTGACCCACGGTCCAAACTGCGGCTGCCACCCCTATCGTCACTCAGCAGTTCGGTAGTCCCACTCGAAAGCAACCACCGTGTACCGGGGCCTCCGTTACTCGCTTGGGCCCGGAATAGCGAGCGCGATCACGTCGTTGACGTTTGTCCCGGTTGGTCCGGTTTCAATTGTCGCCTCGATTTCTGAGAGGTACGAGCCGACATCGTTTGCAAGCAACGCCTCGCGGGCCCGTTCGCGGTCGCTAATGGCGGCCCCATCCGCGATAGCACCGGCCACATCGGAGCTTCCGTCTTCGCCGTCAGTGTCGACGGCCGCGATGACCGCGTCGCCGTCGTGGGCCAGTGCACCGGAGAGAACAAATTCCTGATTCGGACCTCCCTGTCCGCCGTCCCCTGTTACGGTGACGGTCGTCTCGCCACCGGCAAGGAGAACGGCCGGCGGTTCGACCGGTGTTCCCGTCGCTGTTGCCTCTTCGGCAATTGCGACGAGCGGTTTCGCCACTTCGCGGGCTTCGCCGCGCAGGCGAGACGTGAGCACGAGTGGTTCGTACCCCGCTTCCCGTGCGACGGCCGCGGCGGCGTCAAGTGCGGTTGCGTTGTCCCCGATGAGATGGTTCGTCACCCGGTCAAAGACTGTGTCATCGGGAAACGGCGTTTCCGATACTCGGCCATCTCGCCCGGATTCGAGATAATTGCAAACGGCCGGCGGTGGCGTGAGGTCGTATCGTTCGAACACATCACGGGCGTCCTCGTACGTGGTTTCGTCCGGAACTGAGGGACCGCTACCGATGGTTGAGAGGTCGTTTCCGACAACGTCGCTGATTAGTAACCCAGCGACAGTGGCGGGAGCCGCGCGCCGTGCTATCTGCCCACCTTTCAGGTCTGAGAGGTGTTTCCGAACCGCGTTGATCTCCGCAATCGGGACGCCGCCACTGAGGAGCCTGTCGGTCGTTGTCTGGAGCTCCTCCAGTGTCAGGTCCCCGGCCGGAGCCGATAGAAGCGCGCTGGCTCCGCCGGTCAGAACAAACAGGATGAGCGTCTCCGCATCGGCCTCGTCAACGGTTTCGAGAATATCGGCCGTCGCCGCAACGTTCCGGTCCGACGGTAACGGGTGATCTCCGACAGAACTCCGGACGGTTTCGGTGTCAATAGCCTGCTTGACGACCACGTGGCCACCGCTGAGTGTGTCCCCGAGAATAGATTCAAGCGCCCGTGTCACACCGCCTGCGGCTTTCCCGCCGCCGACGATGACGACCTCGCCGTACTCGTCAAGGTCGTATGTCGTCCCGCCGACCGTCAGCGTCTGGTCTTCGCGGCCGATGGCTGACTTGGTGGCCGCCTCAGGCGCGGCCGCGTCCACGGCGGCCTCGATACAATCGAGTGCGACCTCGTGGACACGATTACCAACGACCTCGGCTCGGTTGCGAATCATACGACTGCTTCCGACCAGACCAGTAAAAGTCTGGCTCAGTCGTGGGTTCCACTGTTTTCCGCACCACACCTGTTGATATCGAACGTTCTACGTCGGGTAGTCGCAGGCAAGAGTGTGGATAACAGTGTTCGATGGTTCCAATAAATAGTTAGAATTCATATACAGGTGTGGTCGTGGAACGGATACTAGTTTCCATCCGGTACTTGCGTCTATATTTCAAAGATAGACGGCCAAAAACGCGGACAGGCACTCGGCAGCAGGGTTACTGTGATTCGAAATTGGTAGGACGTAGATTCTCGGATGAGTTTTCCTCTGAAAGGCTCTGGTGAATCGCTTGACAGCGCCGGTTTCGACCGTTAGAACTGGGAGTATGAAGCGGGAAACCGCCGATGGTTCATGTCTAAGATTTCCCGCTTCACGCAGAAAGCGGTCCAGTTAGCTAAAAATGCTGTTGGTGAGCGAGGCGAAGTCGCCGCCCCCGAAGGGGGTGGCGGCTTCGCCGAGTATGCGGTGGTGTCGCTGCACTGTCTCCGGGTTTACCTGGAAAAATCCTACCGAGAAGCACTCGATTTGCTGAGCGAGATGCCACAAATACTCGGGGAGATCGGCCTCGACGCGGCCGATCTCCCCGACCACTCCACGCTAGTGAAGTGGTTTGACAGAATCAAGACAGCGCTCTGGCGAGTGCTGCTGCGCCTCTCGGCGCAACTGCACGAGCCGAGCGGTCACGCCGCGATAGACGCGACATTTTTCGACCGAGAAAATGCTAGCAAGCACTACTGTCGCCGGACGAATTACCGGGTTCAGACCCTCAAAGCGACAGCTCTCGTCGACACAGAAAGCCAAGCGATTCTGGATGTTCACTGTACGACCGAGAAACGCCACGACACACAGCTCGGCTGGCAGGTCGCCCGCCGCAACGCGGGCGACCTCGCCAGCCTCGCTGCCGACAAAGGCTACGATTGGATGGAGTTACGTGAAAAACTCCGCGAAGAGGGCGTAAGACCGCTAATCAAACATCGTGAGTTCCGGCCCATCGATCACGCGCATAACGCGCGGATCGATGGGCCTCGATACCGCCAACGAGCGATGTGTGAGACCGTCTTCTCCACGATTAAGCGCACGCTCGGCGACGCCGTGCGTGCGCGAACTTGGTACGGTGAATTTCGTGAACTCGTTTTGATGTGTGTCGTTCACAACATCAAGCAGTCTCTGAAACAGTGAAATCAAGCTACGTCCGGCGATTCACCACGGCCCTCTGAAACGAGCCAATATCCGGCTAATCGATTAGGTTTTTCCGGTCTGCAGTGAGTGTGTCCCCTCCAGCCGAAGGAATGGTTTCGATGTGCGAACGTGGTAAAGACCGTCTTATAAGCCGTTAGCTGGATTCTATTCCACCGCTGAGAATCGCCTCCTCGAACAGCTATCGTAAGTAAACTCCTAACAAGACATTGCACTCGAGGAGGTCGGCGTATGGGGTTTCTCGCAGCGTCCTTGCGATACAGGTGTGCTCGTTGAAAAGTGACTCACGTCTGTTCGGCGTCGAGCGTCACTTCGAGGCCCTTCCGGAGGGGCAGGGACGGTTCGTACCCGAGCAGTTCGCGTGCGTCACCGAGGTCTGCTTCGCTCTGTTGGATGTCGTTCGCGCGACCGGGGACGTGCTCGACCGCGATGTCCGTACCGACGACGTCTCGGACCGTTTCGGCGAGTTCGTTTATGCTAATGCTCCGTCCGGTCCCGACGTTGAACGGCCGGCCGATGGCGTCTGTCGTAGCTGCGAGCAGGTTCGCACGCACAACGTCGTCGACGTGGACGAAGTCCCTCGTCTGTGTCCCATCGCCCTCGACCGTGAGCGGCTCACCGGCCTGGGCCTGACGGACGAATGTGCCAATGACACCGGCGTACTCTCCGTCAAGCCCGCGTGGACCGTAGACGTTGAAGTACCGTAGCGGAACCGTCGGTAGCCCGTACTCCTCGGTGTAAAACTGCGCGTACTGCTCCCCTAGGTATTTTTCGAAACCGTACGGACTATTTGATTCGGTTGGCGCGTCTTCCCCAATGGGAACGTCGTCAGGGGCGCCGTACACGGCGGCGCTGGACGCGAACACCACCCGCGTGTCCTGCCGCCGAGCGCAGTCGAACACGTTGACGGTCGCCGTGCCGTTCAGTTCGTGGCAGTCGACCGGTTGCTCGATTGACTCTGGGACGCTGACCATCGCCGCCTCGTGAAACACGACGTCGACGCCCTCTATCGCCGCATCGAGCGTCTCCCTGTCCCGAACGTCACCCTCGATAACGGTCACGTCATCGGGGAGGTTCGCCCGCCGTCCTGTCGAGAAGTCGTCGAGGACTCGCACATGGTTGTCCACAGCCAGTGCCGACGCCAGATGGCTCCCGATGAAGGGCTCTGTTGAATCACTAGACGGCGTCGGGATAGGTCGCTAAATCAAAAGAGTTGAAGCGGGATGATTCGGTTGCCTATGACACAAATCTCCCGCTTCACTGGTGAGATTGTGCCGATTGCTCAAGTTGTTACCGGTGATGGAGACGAATCCGCCGCCCCGGAAGGCGGCGGCGGATTCGCCGACTATGCCATCGTTTCCCTGCATTGTCTGCGGATCTATCTTGATACATCCTACCGGATGACGATTGACCTGCTCAAAGAGATGCCACAAATAATCGGGGAGATCGGCCTCAGCGCGGCCGATCTCCCCTCTCCATCTACGTTGTGTAAAGCGTTCGACCGAATCGAAATGAGCGTCTGCCGAGTGTTGCTGCGCCAGTCGGCGCAGCTGCACGACCCATCGAAACACGCTGCTATCGACGCTACATTCTACGAACGCTCAGCAGCGAGCCGTCACTACTGCCAGCGCATAAGCTACCGCGTCCAGAAGCTGAAAGTCACGAAACTCGTCGATACAGAGACCCAAGCAATCCTTGACGTACACTGCTCAACGACTCGGGAAGGAAGCGACGCAGACCTCGCTGAGCAGATCGTCCGCCGGAACGCGGGCGATCTGCGGTCTCTAGCGGCCGATAAAGGCTACGACAAGCAAGCGCTCCGTAAAGCACTGCGTGAACTCGGCATCAGACCGCTCATCAAGCACCGCATCTTCGCTCCCTACGACCACGCTCACAACGCCAGAATCGACAAACAACGCTACAATCAGCGCTCTATGACTGAGACCGTTAATTCGGCCGTGAAGCGCTCGCTCGGCTTCGCCGTGCGAGCGCGTTCCTGGTTTCGTGAGTTCCGAGAAATCGCCCTGATGTGTGTCGTCTATAACATCAAACGTGCCGTCAAACAGTGAATTCCACCGCCTTATGGCGATTCAACACAGCCCCTCATCGAGAACGGGCTCGCACTGCTCATGGCTGGACTCACTTTCCCAGAGGCTGACACGTCCTGGATTTCGGACGGGATCTCTGTCCTCGGCCGTACAGGGGCTAAACAGTTCCTTGCTGATGGCGGCCATTATGAACGGTCGCCGATGTACCATGCAATCGTTACAACGCGGTTCGTGACGGCCTGCTCGCTACTGGCAGCCAGTGATCGGTCAGCCCCCAACTGGCTGATAGCGATGACGAAACAGGCCGTAGCGTACTTGCGATACCTCTCACCGCCGGATGAGCGGCTCCCGCTGTATAACGACGCCGTGTTCGGGCAGTCGCTCCCGTTGACGGCCTGCCTGGGATACGCCGGGGCCGTCGGGTTCGGGGCCGACGACCGCCCGGTCCCGTCACACAGTCCGATGGGCGGCGAGACGGGGTACTACTGGCTCGACACCGACCACGGGCAGTTACTGGTAGACGGTGGGCCGGTGGGGCCCTCCAACTTGCCGGGTCACTCCCACAACGACATGCTGAGCGTCCTGCTCTGGGTCGACGGACAGCGCGTGCTCACGGATACCGGCGTGTACGATTACGCCGACAACGAGCGGCGGCAGTACGCCAGAAGCGTTGCCGGCCATAACACCGTTCAGGTCGGCGAGACGGAGCCTATCGAAATCGGCGGCAAGTACCTGATGGGCGCGCGGACGGAACCGACGGCCGAATACGAGGGGGCCGACCCAACTCTCTTCAGGGGGCATTATGAGACAGCCGCCGCAGCACCGGCGTCGTACCGGCACGACAGGACGATTCTCGCCAGCGACGACTGGTGGTTGGTTCGGGACGAACTTCAGGGACCCGACACAGAAACCGAACCAAGCGTCTCCCGACTCCACTTCCATCCGGAAGTCGCTGTCACAGTCGAGGACTCGGGAACGGTGCGGGCGACTGGCAGTGACGAGAGCTCGGCCCTACTCAGCGTCTATCCGCTCGGCGTCAGTGACGTTCGGACGACGACGACCGAGTACTTCCCTGAGTTCGGCGTCACTGAGGAGCGACAGACGCTAGAACTGGAGGCCGGCCCGGAGTCTGGGACGACGGCCTTCGGGTACCTCCTCGACCCGTCTGCTGGTGGCCACAGAGCGTCTAGCTGTTTAGATGCGGACAAATAAGCTAGCCGGGACCGCTACCGAGACGGTCAGTTTGGTGACCAGAGACGTGTTCGGTCTGTCAATCGGAGCTGTCACTTCTCGGTGTGAAAACCCGCGCCTCAACTGAACAGACGCTTCAGCCGCGCAACGAGGCTCTTCGAGCGATCGCCGCCGCGCCGGCGCTGCTGGTCCGGCCCCGCCGAGGCTTCGGAACTGCCAACGTCGGTCTCTGTGGCGGGCGTGTCGCCGTCAGCGGCTTCGACAGCGTCAGCAATCATTCCTTCAGCGTCGTTAACAGCGTCTTTGACGGTTCCGTCGATTAGCGGGACACCGCTGAATCGGTCCTGACTGACCGACGTATCGGAGGCGATGATGGCGGCGTCGGCGGCTTCAATGTCGGAATCGGAGAGTTCGTTCTCCGCGCCCATCGCTCCCTGAACTTCCACCTTGATATCGTGACCCTGTCCTTCGGCTGTCTGTTCGAGGTTCTCGGCTGCCATCTGACTGTGGGCGATCCCAGTCGGGCAGGAGGTGACTGCGACGAGTTTCATGTGTCTAGTGTGGTGTGGACTTCGCTGCGCGTTGCGGCGAGTTGGGCGCGGTCCCCGCGCTCGCTCGCGGAACTGTACGAGGTTTCGCTGACGGCCGTCTTGACCTCCGGAATCGTCACGGCACTCATGCTGAGTTCGTCGAGGCCGAGACCGACAAGTAACTCTGTCAAATCTGGGTCACCTGCCATCTCGCCACACATCCCGACCCAGATGTCTTCGGCGTGGGCTGCGGTGACTGTCTGCTGGATGGCGCGGAGGACGCCCGGATGAGTCGGGTCGTGCAGGTCGCCGACGCGCTCGTTCTCGCGGTCGGCGGCCATCACATATTGCGTGAGGTCGTTCGTCCCGATAGAGAGGAAATCGACTCGTGCGGCGAGTTCGTCGGCCATGAAGGCGGCACTCGGTGTTTCTATCATAACGCCGACTTCGGGATCAACGGCGTCGGCGTCGTAGTCGTCAAGACCGGCCGCCGCCTCTAGCGCGTCGAGTGCGGCGTCGAGTTCCTCGATAGTGGCCACCAGTGGGAACATGATGGCGAGGTCCCCCGCCCCATCCGCGGCAGCGCGTAGGAGCGCACGGAGCTGTGTGGCGAACAGGTCCGAATCCGGTGCGAGTGAGCGCCGGATTCCGCGTTCGCCGAGGAATGGGTTCTCCTCGTCTGGCAGGTCGAGATAGGGAATACGCTTGTCGCCACCGATATCCAGCGTCCGGACGACGACGCGCCCATCTGGGAACGTGTCGAGCGCCTGGCGGATTGCCTCGTACTGCTCGTCCTCCGAGGGGGGCGTCTCGCGGTCGAGGAAGAGGAACTCGGTCCGATAGAGGCCAACGCCGTCAGCACCCCGTTTTGCTGCGGGTTCCAGTTCCGCCGGCTGGCCGATATTTGCCGCCACTTCGACGTGTCGTCCGTCAGTTGTTTTGACTGAATCATTGACGACAGCGGCTCCCGACTCGTTCGCTGCGGCCGCTCGTTCGGAGTCGTCAGGACTGACCAGCAGGGTCCCGTTGTCGCCGTCGACCACGACCTCTGCTCCGTCTTCGAGCGTGTCGAGATCTGTCCCGATACCGACGACGGCTGGCAGAGCGAGCGAACGGGCGAAGATAGCTGCGTGGGACGTCCGCCCTCCAGTGACGGTGGCAAAGCCGGCGACGCGTTCTGGGTCGAGTTGTGCCGTGTCGCTGGGAGTCAACCGCTCGGCGAGGACGACACTGCCCGCCGGTAGGTCACCGAGGTCGACCCGTTCGCCGTCCGTCAGCAGACGGAGGAGTCGGTCACGCACGTCACGAAGGTCGTCTGCGCGCTCGGCCATTCGACCGTCCATTCCCTCGAACTGTTCGATGTGTTCGCCGAACACGGCGTCCACGGCGTTGGGTGCTGGGCCCCCATCGGCAATCATCGTCTCGACTGCGTCCTCAATGGTCGGGTCCTCAAGGAACTGGATGTGCGCATCAAACACCGCGGCCTCGTCCTCTCCGACGCGTTCGGCAGTCGCCTCACGTTCAGATTCTAGTTCAGCGCGGGCGGTGTCGACCGCGTCGGCGAACCGCTGGCGTTCTGTCTCAGGATCGACTTCCACGTCGTCTGGGTCCGGGAGCGAGATGTCGCGACCGTACCAGACAACTGTCCCGACGCCGGAGCGCGGCGTGGCACCGGTCCCGTGAAGCGTGCGTTCAGCCATCGTCAGTGTCCAGTTCCGCTTCCGGCGTTGTCAGTATTCGTTCCAGCTCATCGAGTACGGATTCTGCATCCGAGCCGTCGGCGACCAGTTTGATATCATCGCCCTGTCCGACGCCGAGGCTGGTGATGGCGATCATACTCGCCGCCTGGACGAGATCATCGTCCGGCCGCCCGGCTGAGACCTCAGCCTCGTGGTCGTTGACGGCTTGGACGAACGCTGACGCCGGCCGGGCATGCAGACCGGCTTCTGGAACAATCGTCACAGTGCGCTCGACCGTCATGCGATGGCCTCCCGGAGTACGTCCTGAACGGTCGCTTCGTCCGCCGCCGTGTGGAGTCGGTCCCGAACGTCGTCGTGCATCAGGGCTCGAGAGAGGGAGCTGAGGATATTGAGATGCTCCTCGCCGCCGGCTTCCGGGACGAGAATCATGAAGACGAGTGTCGCAGGCTCGCCGTCCATGGAGCCGAAGTCGACGCCCTCTTGCGAGCGGGCGAACGCGAGCGACGGGCGACTCACAGCGTCAGTCTTCGCATGTGGAATCCCGATTCCCATGCCGACACCCGTGGTGGTCTCCGATTCACGCTCAAGCAGTGCTTCGAGTGCGCGGTCGCGGTCCTCGACCCTGTCACTGTCGACCAACAGGTCTAGCAGAGACTCGATACACGCCTCCTTCTCCGCTGGTGGTTCGGACAGCGAGATGTGGTTTGCCGGAATCAGTTCTTCAATATCGTCCGCTGAGATTGCGTCTGTCATTGTACTCACCGTAATTAGTCATCCGTTGGTTGCGTGCTGCTCGTCTCTGCCCCGGTGTCGACGCGGTCCTCGAAGTCCGGCTTGATAACTGTCGCAACAACAGCCGTCACAAGCGAACCCAGCAGGATGCTGCCCAGGAATGCGAGCGGCTGGTTTGACAGGAGGACAACGAAGATACCGCCGTGGGGCGCAGGCATCGTGACGCCGAGGGCCATCGATGTCGCACCGCCGACAGCACTGCCAGCGACAATAGCCGGGATAACGCGGAGCGGGTCCGCGGCCGCGTATGGAATCGCACCCTCTGTAATGAACGACAGACCGAGCACGACGCCGCTTTTTCCGTTCTCGTACATCTCAGCCGCGTACTTGTGCGGGGCGATGAAGTTCGAGACCGCGAGGCCGATCGGCGGAATCATCCCACCGATCATCACCGCCGCCATCGGCGCGTAGATTTCTTCGGTGATGAGTCCGGTCGCGAACACGTAGGCGACCTTGTTGACCGGGCCACCCATGTCGAAGGCCATCATCCCGCCGAGGATGAGGCCGACGACGATAGCCTGACCGCCCTGCATCGACTGCAGGAAGGACGTCAGCCCCTCGTTAGCGAGTGCGACGGGGACGCCCAGAACGAACAACATGATCGGCGTCAGAACTGCCATCGTTGCGACAGGGATTAGCAACACCGGCATCATCGGCTGGATGAACTCGGGGACATCGAGGTTCTTGAAGAAGCGTGCGACGTACCCAGCCAGCAGCCCAGCGACGATTGCACCGAGGTAGCCGGCACCGGCCTCGCCACCGGAGATACCGATTACTGTTGCCGCTTCGGCGACGACGTTTCCCTGCTGGAGAATGTACGCCAGCAGGAACCCCGGGGCGAGTCCCGGACGGTCGGCGATGGCGTACGCGATGTACCCGCCGAGGATCGGAACCATAATTGTCAGCCCGGCTACGCCGATCTGCGCGAGGAACCAGCCTGCCGAGCCGGTGTTCTCGAACACTGCCTGTGTGTCCCCTATCGCGTACGCGACGGCGAGGAAGATACCCCCGATAGTCACGAAGGGAATCATGAACGATACGCCCGTCATCAGGTCCTCCTTGACGGAGGTTACGTGAGCGCGAAGCGCACTCTCGGCCCGGTTTTGATCTGTCATGGTCAACGACATCGACAGCTACGCCTATTGTGTGATATAAAGATACACGTTTGAGCGTGTTATTTACTGAAACTGTTTGATATCTGTATTTGGGCGATTGTTTCTGCATGGAACTATAGCCATGAATTCGATGGAATAACAGACATATGCTTGTTAGTCGCCGGCAACTATTGGGGTGAAAATCCGAATGGGCGGTGCCACGCGCGTCATAGTACTTATGCCCGTCACTCGCACACACCGAAATATGGGTTCACTCTCGGTATCCGGGGAGGTGGCAACCGTCACCGTCGAGAAGATCGGGGGGATCGACGAGACGACAGTCGAGGTTCCACCAGGGGTGACAGTGCTTCGAGGCCGGAATGCGACCAATCGGACGTCATTTCTTCAGTCGGTGATGGCCGCCCATGGGAGCGAGTGGGCGAGCGTGAAAGGTGACTCAGACCAGGGGCGCGTCGAACTCTCACTGGGAGAGGAAACGTACACCCGAACACTGACCAGAACTGACGACGGGGTTGCCGGGTCTGGCCTCGGCCTTCTCACTGACTCGACAGTTGCGGACCTGTTCGCGTTCCTGCTCGAAGACAACGAGGCCAGGCGAGCCGTCGAACGGGATGTGGACCTCCGGGAGATCATTATGCGGCCAGTCGATGTGGCATCTATCCACCGACAGATACGTGCGGCCGAACAGCGCAAGGAAGAGATCGATGCGGAACTCGACCGTATCGCGTCGCTCAAGCGTGAGCTCCCGGATCTCGAGCGGCAACAGGCAGATCTACGCGACGAGATTGCTGAGACCAGAGATGAACTCCAGCGAGTGGAGGACCGAATCGACGAGCGGGACGCAGATTTCCAGACGACTCAAAAAAACAGGGACGAACTCGAGACGGCTCTCGATGAACTCCAGGCGACTCGGTCCGAACTGAAACGCGTTCGAGATGATATTCAGTCGGAGCAAGAGAGTATTGCGGCGTTACGCGACGAGCGGGGTAACCTCGCAGTCGAACGGTCTGGCCTCCCGGAATCGCCGACCGAACGACTCGAAGCGCTCGAATCAGACATCGACCGGCTTCGGGAACGAAAGCGGGAACTCTCAGAGTACACCACCCGACTGCAGAACGTTATCGGGTTCAACGAGGAACTGCTGTCCGGCGAACACCGTGAGATAACCGACGCTATCGATGCAAAGCCCGAGAGCGTGGGTGACATCACTGATCAGTTGTACAAGGGGTCAAAGACGACCTGCTGGACCTGTGGCTCGCAGGTGAAGCCGGAGCGTATCGAGTCGACGCTCCAGAGTATGCGTGACCATCTTCAGGAGATGGTGTCGGAGATCGGCAGTATCGAAGATGAACTCGATGAACTGACCGGCCAACGTGACAAAATTGCGGAGACACGCACGCGGGCACAAGAACTCACGGCGACGATTGAGGACGTTGACGCAGAAATTGAGCGACGGCAGACGACGGTTACTGACCGCCGAGAGCGACGCAACAACCTCTCGGCTCGCGTCGAGGAACTTGAGGAGCGGGTCACGACGCTCCGGACGGAAGAGTTCAATAAGGTGCTCGACCTCCATACGAAAGCGAACGAACTGGAACTGGAACTGGACCGGCTCGAATCCGAACGAGACGAGGTAAGCGGAGAAATCGCCGACATCGAGTCAGAGATCCGCCGGAACAACGAACTGGCCGCGCAACGGGAAGAGGTGGTTGACGAACTGATCGACCTCCGGTCGCGTATCGACCGTCTCGAAGCCGAAGCGACCGACCAGTTCAACGAGAAGATGGACGACCTGCTCGACATCCTCGGTTATGGTAATATCGAACGGATCTGGCTTGAACGGACCGACACACCAGATGACCCAGTCCATAATAGCGACGACAGCGTCACGGGGTCGACGTTCACCCTCCACGTCGTTAGGAGCACCGACAGCGGAACTGTCTACGAGGACACTGTCGGCCATCTGAGCGAAAGTGAGCGCGAAGTGACCGGGCTGGTGTTTGCACTCGCCGGCTACCTTGTTCACGATGTGTACGAGGAGGTTCCATTCATGTTGCTTGACTCGCTCGAAGCAATCGACTCGGAGCGTATCGCTTCACTCGTTGAGTATTTCGCTGAGTTCCCCTCCTATCTCGTTGTCGCGTTGCTCCTCGAGGACGCACAGGCGCTCTCAGATAGCTACAACCGGATTACCGATATTTGACCCGGTTGTAGCTCTCCCCAAAGACCGGATTTATTGAGCGATTATTCACAGTCACAGCCGCCGCGGTCGAGAAGGTCGCTGATACTGTAACGCATTCCGCAGTCCTGACAGCGAATATCAATGCTCACGAACACTCGATACTCGCCGACAGTGAGTTTGTCTGCGGTGTTCAGTCGGTCGACCGTGTCCCGAACGATTGTCTCGACGCGGCTGCGGAGGCGGTCGATAGTCTCGCGTTCCTGCTCAACCTGCTCAGTTTCTGATTCGGAGTCATAGCTCACACCGCGAACCTCTGTCAGGTAGTATCGAATCGCCTGATACGTGACGAACTGGTCTTCCAACGTATCGACGTCGATGCCGGCTCGGTCGAGTCGATTCCGCGCCTCGATCCGTTTCCCCGCACTGACATTGTCATCCGTCAGAAGCCGATAGAAGTTCGTCGGTTCGCCGTCGATCACATCCATGCCCGCATCGCGGATTGCAGCCATGAGCAGAGCTTGATTGAACCGATCAGCGAGGTCACGGAGACTCTGTCGTTCCCCGGTGTTCCCGAGCCAGGCGCGTTCCAGCTCCGCGCCCATCGACGCCAGTTCATACGTTTCGATCAGCTGTGCGACTTTGGACTGCGCTGACCCCATTATCGCCAGAATGCGCCGGTCCGGTTTAGCCGTTTTGTTGCGAACGGATTCGTCTGGTCACTGTTCCGTGGTCCTATCTATTTATTATAGCCCTTGTCACCCAGATATGCGGATTTGAACCTAAATACGTGGTATATAGACTAATATCCCTCGGTATAGTGGTATACTGTCAGCATTTGCGAGAGTATCAGCATCTACCGGTATCGAAATTTGTAGCTGAACCTTCCTCTGAATGGTCTGCTGTGATCTGAACAACCACGAGAATTTTATACATGACATTACAAGCGAAACATTACACGATGGTCCCCTCCACCCGACGCACCCTCCTCCACAGCGTCTGCGGGCTAGCGACAGTTCTGGCCGGCTGTAGCGGGGTTTTCGAGAGCAGCGGCGAATCAACACGCACCACTTCCAAAAACAACGATTCGAGTGCCCCCGGAACTGGTCGGTATCTGACCCGGATACAGTTGTCACACGTGTGGACGCCGACCGTCGGCCAGTCTGGCTCGATGATGGAGACGGTCGGCCGACCGAAAGCCCACACACCCGTCGACTGGAGTCCGAGGTTATCGACACGACATCCAAGGCCGACCGGGTCACCGCTGCTGAAGACGTGGACCGGTCGCTGATCAGGACCTTCCTCGACGAGACTGACTTCGACACAGAAACAGTCTACGTCCAGACTGTGATGATCGAGGAGTGCTTTCGACTAACGCTCTGTCAGATCCGGTGGACGGCGGATAACATCACGACCGACTACGGTTGGGTGAGTCGACCCTACGACGAACCCTGCACAGCAGACAAGGAGGTGTACGCGGTCTGGCTCATTCGGATTCCCGATACGGTCAACGCAGACGACATCTCCAGTTATTCCTCCTCCATTGGAGGCAACAGCTGCGAAAGACAGCGAGTCGGTGCAGAGGGGGAAAGTGGAGACGGAAGCGAGGCAGCACCGAGTAGTGACCGACGCACCCAGATCGGTGGTGAGCAGGCATGACAGATGAGGCGTCTGAGACTGGCGGGAAATCCCCTCAGCTGACCCGGCGGGGTGTGCTCGCCTTGGCTGGGACCAGCGCCATCGCTGGCTGTAGCAGTATCGACAGTCTGGGTGGAGGAAGTAAGGCAACTGTTAATACCTACAATTTGCCCGACATCTCGCGCGACGAAGAGCGAGAGTCTCCTGTCCCCCCTTCGGTCCCGGTTACTATCACATCTGGCTATTTCGACGCCACACGGGAGCGGGTTCGCTGGCTTCTGGCGACGCTTCCCACGCCACTCGGCCCGGAAGAGATCCCGAACGGTCACATTCGCAAGCATCTGACTGACGCCGCAAGCGATGCAACACAGGGTCTCGGTGATGCACGGACGGCCCGAACCGGCTTGATGGCGCTCCGGTCGTTGCGGCGCGCTCGTGAGAACGCCCGCTATGCCGCTGCGGGGTGGGGCGTCGTCGACCGTGGCCTCACCGCCGCTCCACTCCAGGATGAGTACAACCGGACCGTGTCTGGAGCACGCGAAACCCGGCAGGAGCACGAATACGTCGGGGCAGATCCGGTGCGTGCGGCGCTGGTTCACGCCCGAATTGAAGCGGGACTGGAGCGGGCCACTGACACGGATGTCAGGCCACGGGAGGAGTCAGCGCTGCTGTCTGTCGCCGAATGGGGCGAGACAGCCGAGGCGGCCCAAGTGTATCTTAGTGATGCTCGCCACATCCGGGCGCAGTTCACTGCCTCGCTTCCACCCGATGCGGGGTCAGTCAGGCAACCACTGACCGCCGCAGCAAAAGCATTGCTGGCAGACATCCGCGACCAGCAGTCGACCCTGGCGCCGGAACCGAACACGGACGACCGCACCCCTGGGCGGATGGTTTTCGACGAACTCCGTCGGGAAGCCCAGAGCGGTATCAGCCGTCTTGCGTATGCTATCGGGCCCGCGAGCGCTGTTGTCGATGCGAACAGTCAGCTCGCTCGCCTCCGAGCGCTCGACCGCATTCAGACGCGGCGGGAGGCGGAGGAACTCGCTCGGCCATCGGATGCGAAAACGGTTCGAGACATCAGACAGACCGCGTACGATGCACTCACTGCGGCCCTTGAATCGAGCTCACGGTCAGCACTGGCCCGGACGGTTCTCGTCGACGCCGGCCACAAGGTGATGGCCGCTGACCGTAAATTGACCCATCATCAGGGAGAGATTGCGGCGTCCACTCTCGATAGAAGCGTTGCGGACTACTGGTATGCGACAGCACTCGCCCGTTCAGCGTCAGCAGCCACCCAACAGACCGTACAGGCGCTGGAAGGCGATTGAAACAGCGGTTCGAAAACAATATTGCGGCTGACTCGCCGGTCAAAAGAACCGTGTTGACTGCCGTGCAAAAGGACTTATTGAACGTTGTTGCAATACATGAAATTCATAGCCGGTGATACGTTGTGGTACGAAATCACAATGTTACCACTGTTATTCCAGTACTGAACTACTGGGGAACAGAGGCTTTGTACGTTGAGCCCTCCTGTTTGTTTGTAATGGATTCCCGGGAACAGGAGCCTACACAACAGCACGATACTGCAACCCAACCGACAGACGGCTTTGACGAAGAGAAGGCACGACGTGGTGCTCGTCTCCTACTTGAAGCCGCTGGCCGTGACCCCGATTCGGCAGGACTATCGGATACGTGGAGTCGGCGTGTCCCGGACATGTTCGAGACGCTAACAGAAGGCGCTCGGTCCGAGTCGAAACCGATAATGCGTACCTTCGACGCGGAAACCGATGGTCTCATCGTCAAAACCGGAATTCCGCTTCACAGTATGTGCGAACATCATATGCTCCCTTTCCGGGGCGTTGCCCATGTGGCGTACAGACCCGGGGATCAGATGGTGGGGCTGTCAAAGCTCATTCGATACGTCCGGTGGCAGTCACGCCAGCTAACGACACAGGAGACACTCACGCGGGATATCGCAGCCGGCCTAGCCGACGAACTCGACGCTCACGGAGTCGTCGTTGAACTGACTGCAACGCACATGTGCGAAGTCATGCGAGGCATCGAGACGGAGACTAAAACGACGACCAGAGAGCACGTCGGAACCATCAACGAAGCGGACCGCACGCAGTTCAGGGAGTCGGTTCGACGACACACCGGCGGTCCCAACGGCCGTTGAGTGCTAGCGGAGGGTCAAAACTCATCGTATTAGACTAGTGACTGTCTGAGTGTGTGCCTGTTCCGTATAGCACCAGAACGTGAGGGTGTGCCCATCGCGGGCCAAGAGACACAACCGGGACTGACCGCGGGACTGTCAGGGTCCCGATAAAGTAGCCACCACAGCCGGGTCTGAGAACGAAAGGTCGTGGAGATAGCTGACATCGAGATTCCGCGGACACCGACGGGGAAACAATTAGGTGACACGTCGGGATAGCTGCAGTATGGACAGACAACCGCTACCTGAAACTACTGTGCCCGCCAGATGACGTTCGCGGACCAGCCAATCGGCGAGTTTCTCGACGCGGTTGCGTCGGAGCAGGTGACCCCGAGCGGCGGTGCGGTCGCACCTGTCGGCGGTGCGATGGGCGCGGCGCTCTGTGAGATGGTCTGCATTCACACCGTCGACACAGACGGGTCCGAGACAGCGGCCGATGAGCTCATCGATGTTGGCGGGGCTCTAGCTGACCAGCGGGAACGGCTGCTCGACCTTGCTGACGAGGATGCAGCAGCGGTCGATGCGGTCGGGGCCGCATTCGAGTCTGGGGACGCTGATCGGATTCAGGCGGCCTCGAAACGCTCAACCGAGGTGCCACTGGAGACGGCCGAGGTCTGTCTCGACGTGGTCAAGCAGGCCCGTACGGTGACTGCGAAGGGGGCGCCGGTCGCCGTCCCGGACGCAACTGTTGGGGCGCTGCTTGCCGCGGCAGCACTGCAGGCGTCCGTCTCAACTGTCCGGGCTAATCTCGACATGCTAGACGACGAATCAGTCGTGGCAGCGATGAAGCAGCAGGCAGGCAAGGTAGCGGCCGCCGGCGAAGCGGCGCTTGACGAAGCGGTCGCAAACGCGGAGCGGTGAGCGCCGTCCATTCGTTGACAGCTGAATGGCGTCCATTCAACGTCGAGACGACGAAACGCGAAACCTGGAACGTAGGACCGGGTTTCAGAACAGTCCCGAAATGTTGCCGTCCCCGTCGATATCCATGTCGGCCGCGGCCGGACGGGCCGGTAGGCCGGGCATCGTGAGCGCGTCGGCCGTAAGTGCGACGAGGAAGCCCGCGCCAGCGGATGGGTACACTTCGCTGATTTCGAGTTCCCAGCCCTCCGGCGCACCCTTCTGGCTCGCGTCGTCGCTCAGCGAGTGGAAGGTCTTGGACATGACGACCGGGTAGTCGTCGAAGTCGAGGTCGTTCATCTGCTCGATGTCGTCAAGCGCGCCACCGGTGTATTTCACGTCGTCAGCACCGTAGATCTCGGTCGCAACAGTGTGGATTTTCTCCTTGATGCTGTCATCGTCGTCGTACAGCATCCGGAAGTCCTCCTCGTTGCTCTCCTCGGTCGCCTCGATGACGTTCTCGGCGAGGTCGACGCCGCCCTCGCTGCCGTCGGAGAACACGTTCGACTCAGCCGCTCTGACGCCGAGGTCCTCGCGGCAGTGGTCCAGCACGGCCTGAACCTCCTCGTCAGTATCGTCCGGGAAGCGGTTGACGGAGACGACGACCGGGACGCCGAACTTCTGGAGATTCCGCGCGTGCTTATCGAGGTTTGAGAAGCCCGCTTCGACGGCTTCGACGCCGGCCTCGTCGATCTCGTCGTAGTCGACGGGCCACTGGTCGAGTCCGTGATATTTGAGCGCACGAACCGACGCTACGAGTACGACGGCGTTTGGCGTCATGTCGCCCTTGCGACAGACCACGTCCATGAACTTCTCGGCCCCGAGGTCGGAGCCGAAGCCGGCCTCAGTGACGAGGTAGTCGCCCATGCCGAATGCTGTCTTATCGGCGACCAGCGAGTTCGTCCCGTGAGCGATGTTCGCGAACGGTCCGCCGTGGACCAGTGCCGGCGTCCCCTCGATAGTCTGGACGACGTTCGGTTTGATCGCATCCCGGAGAAGCATGGTTGCTGGGCCGGTCGCCTCGATGTCCTCGACGGTCACCGGGTCGCCGTCTTCGTCGTAGGCGACGATGATTCGACTGACGCGCTCTTTCAGGTCCCCGATATCGCTGGCCAGACAGAGGACCGCCATCAACTCGGAGGCCGCCGTCAAAATGAAGCTATCCTCTCGCGGGGTCCCGCCGGTCTTCCCACCGAGGCCGACGACCGTCTCACGGAGTGCGCGGTCGTTCATGTCGATAGCCCGCGGCCAGGAGACGTTGTTGATATCAATATCCAGGTCGTCGCCCTGCGATACCTTCGCATCGAGCATCGCGGCGATAAGGTTGTGTGCTGAGGTGAGTGCGTGGAGGTCGCCGGTGAAGTGGAGGTTAATGTCCTCCATCGGGAGGACCTGCGACCGGCCGCCACCCGCTGCGCCGCCCTTGACCCCGAACACCGGGCCAAGCGACGGTTCTCGGATCGCGATCATCGCCTCCTCGCCGACGTGATTGAGCGTTTGCCCAAGACCGACGGTGGTTACCGTCTTCCCTTCGCCTTTCGGCGTCGGCGTCATCCCGGTTACCAGCACGAGGTTCTGCTCCCTGTTTTCGGCCTGTTCGCGGAGGCGCTCGATGGCGTGTTGTTTGACTTTCGCGGTGTATTCGCCGAAGTACTGGAGGTCGTCGAGGCCGAGTCCCCACGGTTCGACCAGTTCCCAGATCGGCTCCATGTCGGTCGACTGGGCGATGTCGTAGTCCGTCGGAATCGGCTCCTGTGTTTCTTCGGTCGCGGATTGCTCATCCTGTGAAGACATCTCGAATAGCATTTCCCTGCACCGTCGTAATAATGTTAGTGAAGCTGACACTACCGGGATAGGATGTGTTCGAGATGCCGTTGCGGACCCCGAAAGCCACATCATGTATCTCGGCTTACGAGAGTAGTTCTCAGACCCAAGAGCAGGCCGGACAGTAGCGGCCGCGAAGTCGAGATTTGGGAGCATACTTGACCGGTTCCTCAGGCCCAGTATCGGGCGTTTGCACCGATTCAGCCCGAATTGTCATCGGTTCGCACTATCGAAACAGGTCCTCTCTGGGGATAAATTAATCAGGCTGCCGCCGCCCAATTGTGCTATGGAGTACCACGAGTCGGCGGACTACCTGCAGTCGCTACAGCGTCGTCGGCCCAAGTTGGGGACCGATACGACGGCGCGGATGCTCTCACATCTCGGTGACCCGGACGGCAGTTTCGACAGCGTACAGGTCGCCGGGTCAAACGGAAAGGGAAGCACCGCCCGGATGACCGAGAGTGTGCTTAGAGCCGCCGGGCTAGATGTCGGCCTATTTACCTCGCCAGGGTTGAACGGCTTTCGGGAGCAAATCACGGTCAACGGCGGTCGGGTACCGAAAGCGCGGGTGACGGAGTTTGTTGAACAGATAGAGCCCTGTATCAACCAACTGGCTGCCGAGGACGACAAGCCGACACATTTCGAGGTACTCACTGCGCTGGCGCTCTATCACTTCGATGTCGAAGACGTCGACGTGGCAGTCTTGGAAGTCGGTATCGGCGGCCGATACGACGCAACTAGCGCGGTCGATCCCGTCGCAAGCGCTGTCACTAGCATCAGTTTAGAGCACACCGACCTGCTCGGCGACACAATCGAGGAGATCGCTCGCGACAAAGGGCAGGTCGCCCCAAGCGACGCCCCGCTCGTGACGGGAACGGCCGGCGCTGCCCTTGATGCAATCCAAGAGATTACCGACACTATCACTGTCGGTAGTGAGGCGGCCGATGTGACCGCCACGGAGAACGGCATGCGCTCGGCTGTCGAGAACCGCATCTCACTCACGGGCTCTAACTGGGCCCTCGAATCGAACCTCAAGCTGCTTGGCCAGCATCAGGCGGAGAACGCCGGCGTTGCTGCGACGCTGGCCCGACAACTCATCGACGTGGACACGGAAACCATCTCCGAGGGACTGCGGGCCGCGACGCTGCCGGGCCGGTTCGAAGTCCGGTCGACCGACCCGATGGTGGTCCTCGACGGCTCTCACAACCCAGGTGCGATGGAGACGCTGACGACACTCATCGGGCGGTATGAGTACGACGACCTCCACGTGGTCTTCGCCGCGATGCAGGACAAGGAGTACGAGCAGATGATTGCGACGCTTCCGGCTGTCGAGACGGCCTTCGCGACGCGACCGGCGGTCGACCGAGCCGCGAGCACCGAATCGCTCGCTGCCGCGTTTGAGGGGCAGGCAGCACAGATACAGCAGGTTGAGTCCGTCCCCGAAGCCACCGAACGAGCAATAGCTACGGCCGGCGAAGACGACTTCGTGCTCGTGGCGGGGTCGCTCTACGCGGTGGCCGAAGCTCGGGACCGCTGGAGTCGGCTGGTCGTTCCCAAGGAGAACCTCCAGCAGGCGTCCACGGGAGAGACTGCTGGAGTCGAAAACGAGCCACAACTCCACCAGCAGATGCTCTCGGTCACAGTGCGGCGCGACCAAGCAGGAGTCGTCAAACAAGAGTTCGAAGACTGCGGCGGGACCTGTACCTGTTCGACTGTCGGGATGCCGGAGAAACTTGTCGACACGACGCTTTCGGGGACGCCGCGACAATTTCAACAGCTCACCGACCGGCTGGCTTCGGCGGGGTTGGGGCTCGGTTGCCTCGCCATACAATTCGAAGAGATGCTGTCTGAGCGGTCGTTCCCGCCGCCGTTTGACGGTGAAGAGGCGGCTGTGATGGGTATTCTCAACGTCACGCCAGATAGTTTCTACGACGGTGGCGAGTACAACCGTCGAGACCTTGCTATCAGTCACGCGGAACAGATGATCGAATCCGGGGCCGATATCGTCGATATCGGCGGCGAGAGCACGCGTCCTGGGGCAGAGCCGGTGTCTATTGAAACGGAAATTGATCGCGTAGTACCGGTCATAGAGGCCGTTTCGTCGCTTGACACGACTGTCTCCGTAGATACACGAAAGGCTGCCGTCGCTGACGCGGCGCTGGACGCCGGTGCTGACATCGTCAATGACGTGTCGGGACTGTCGGACCCCGAGATGCGGTTCGTGGTTGCCGACCACGACGCGTCCGTTATCCTGATGCATAGCCTGTCTGCGCCAGTGGACCCAGGTCGGACTGTGACCTATGACGATGTCGTCGATGACGTGCTTCGAGACCTCACGGAGCAGATACTGCTCGCCGAGCAGGCCGGTATCGACCGTGAACAGATTATCATAGACCCCGGCTGCGGGTTCGGGAAAAACGCCGCCGAATCGTTCGAACTTGTCGACCGGCTCCACGAGTTTCAGGCGCTCGGCTGTCCGGTGTTGGTCGGGCACTCCCGGAAGTCGATGTTTGCCGAGATGAGCGACGCAGAAGCGGACAGGCTGCCGCCGACGCTGGCAACGACAGCGCTTGCCGCTGAACGCGGGGCTGACGCCGTTAGGGTCCACGATGTCTCCGAGAACAACGCCGTGCTCAAGACCGTTTCAGCGACGGCGACTCGGCCATCCCAGCTTCGACAACAGTGATACCTGTGCAACCCCAAGAACGTGTATGGTACAGTTTCCGGTTCAACTCGGCTCGGGTCTGCTCGAGTCCGTCGGGCAGGTGGCAGCAGTCGCTGGAACCGTCGTCCTTCTGTTGATACTCGTCGGTCTGGGTGCCTTCGCGTACAAGAGCCTCGTCGGAGACGGCATCCGCTGGCCTGATGAGCAGGAAGAGATGGACAGTGACAATGACGACGGTGTCGTGCAGGGAAGCCGTGAGGACGACTGGAAGTACTACTGAAGGCGAATCCAACTCGCGTGTGAACGGACAGGGCTCCACTCTTGATCCTGTAGCCGTTTCGAAGCACCATACAGTCGGCCACGCGACGGCACTCCGGTTGGTGTGTATTGTCTAATCGGTACTGTGGTCGTAGGAGTGTTCAAACTCCCAGTGGTACCGACAGTCCGTACAGGTCGCCCACTCGGGGATGTCGAACCGCTCGGGATGTCGTTTACCGTGTTCCATCTGGCTTCGACAGACCGGGCACGTGAAATATAGGAGGGTCATGTCAGCGAATTCGTCGTGGCCATATTCACCGACACACCGTGGACAGTCGATGCTGTCACGCGCGTTGTGCTGGAAGATTTCCGACTCGCATCGTGGACACTCGACTGTCGCTGGCGGCCGTCTCGCCCACCCGATGTCACCATCGTATGTCGTTGTTGCCGTGTCCATGCTCGACAGCCTGAACTTGTTCGGCCCGTCATTACGCTGGAGCGGCGCAACGACTCGCTTGCCAACCCAGACAAGCTTCGAGAGCAGAACTGCGGGCCATTTAGACACTGTGACATGGTATGTATTCTGACCGCTTAAATCTCCGGGCGGGCCGGCGCTAACCCAGTGCTGTGCGGTCGGTAGGTTTTCACGGCGACCCACGGTATGTGGAGTATGAGTTTTGACGCAGCTGCCAGCGTCGCGCCGAGCCTCCCGAGGCTGGCGGCAACCATTTGGAACCCCGTTGTGGGACAGCTCGCGCCCGGCGTTAGCACTGAACTGTCCAGACCGCTCCGCGGGCTCGGCTCGTTCGTTCTCGTGCTCGTGGCTGGCGCACTGGTACTCCGCCTGCGGCAGAGCTACGTCGACGAGTCGGTCAACGCGATTTTAGACAGCCCGGCGACGGCTGTCCTTTACGGCATCGCTGGATACATGATCGTCGGTATTGTCGGCCTCTACGGGGCAACGACGCTGGCCCGCCTCAGTGTCGCTGGCGGGGTGTTCGTCCGCATCGCGATTCTTGTCAGTAGCGCGTTCGTCCTGGTCCTCACAAGCTTCGGGTTTCTCGTCGTCGGCACGCTCGTCACCGATACTCTGTCCAATCGACAACCGGTGTTGGGCCTGCTCATCGGCGCATCACTCAGTGCTGTTCTCTGGGTCCTGTTTTCACCTGCTGGCAGTATCGTGTCTAGCCTTGCCATCGCCGCGTTCGGAATCGGCGGTGCTGCCCGGCTCTGGATACACTCTGAACGGACGGTCGAAACAGAACTGGGTGGTCGGTAGTGTGAGCAGTTCCGACCACTGTTAGCGATAGCGCCCAGATCTGACCGGGCGAGACGGAAAACGCCAAAACGCGAGCGCTTCAGTCAGTGCTAGTTGCCGTGTCGTCTCCCGGGTCTGAGATATCCGTCACCATCTCGTCGCCAGCGGTCACGACATCTACGTCATCCCGCTCAGAGAGATCCTGAATTGTCTCTGCGAACTCTTCGGATTCGAGTATCTGGTACTCGTTATCGAGCCCCAGATACACCGTGTAACACATCAGACACAGGATGAGCGCGAACGGGAGCCCCGTGGTGATTGCGGCCGTCTGGAGCGCCGTCAGCCCGCCCCCAATGAGCAGGATCGACGCGACAAGCCCCTCAGTGAGGGCCCAGAAGATCCGCTGTGTCCGCGGAACGTCGTGTTTCCCGCCCGAGGTCAGGTGGTCGATGACCAGAGACCCCGAGTCCGACGACGTGACGAAGAACGTGATGACCAGCAGGGTCGCCAACAGGCCGCTAATCACGCCAAGCGGGAACTGCTCCAGCAGGGCAAACATCGCAACGGTCTGGCCGACTTCGTTGTACGTCGCCAGCGCCTGTCCGTTCCCCATCAGTGAGTTGAACATCGCGCTGCCGCCAAACACCGACAGCCAGAGCGTCGAGAACATCGACGGAAGGAACAGGACGCCGAGAACGAACTCCCGGACGGACCGTCCCTTCGAAATGCGTGCGATGAACATCCCGACGAACGGCGACCACGCGATCCACCAGCCCCAGTAGAACACTGTCCATGCGGTGGGGGTCCCGTTCGCCGCTTCGTTGAGCGTCCCGGTAAAGAACCCGAGCGCGAGAATGTTTCCGAAGTAGGCCCCGAGGCCCTCGGTCCACGTCCCGAAGATGTACACCGTCGGGCCCACGATGACGAGGAACCCGAGCAGTGCGAACATCAGGTAGAGGTTGAGCGTACTCAGCCGCTTGACACCGCCATCAAGCCCCGCCGCGACCGAGAGGGTCGCGATGAGCGTAATCCCAGCGATGAGGGCGACTTGCGGCCAGGTTCCTGTCGGGATATTTACCGCGCCGAGCATATCACCGCCCACGTAGGAGAGTCCCGTATTGACCTGCGCAACACCGAGTCCCAGCGAGGTTGACAGTCCGAACAGCGTCGCGAACACCGTTACGAGGTCGATGATGTGGCCCGGCCAGCCGTAAATCCGCTCGCCAAGCAGGGGCCAGAATATCGACCGGAAGGTAAGTGGGAGCCCGCGGTTAAACGAGAAGAACGCGAGACCGAGTCCCACGAGGCCATACACCGTCCACGGGTGAAAGCCCCAGTGGAAGAACGTCTGTGCCATCGCGGCGGACGCTGCCGCACCGGTTCCAGCTTCGGCCCCAAAGAAACTCGGCGGGTTCTGGAAGTAATACAGCGGTTCTGAGACGCTGAAGAACATGAGGCCAATACCCATGCCGGCGCTGAACAACATCGCCATCCAAGAGAAATCACTGAACTCTTTTTCGGCTTCAACGCCGCCGATTCTGATATTGCCGTACTTGCTGAAGGCGAAGTACAGCAAAGTAATGATGAACACGTTCACCGCCAGCAGGTAGAACCAGCCGAAGGTGTCACCGATGGTGTTGAACAGCCACGTGTACGCGGAGGCTGCTGTGTCGCCCAGCAGTATCGTTATGGCGATAAATAACGCAATGATCGCCAGCGCCACCGGGAAGACCACCGGGTGGATATCGAATCCAGCCGCCTGGATGTTCGTGTCACCGGGCTCGCGGTCGGACTCCGGGTGGAACAGTTCTACCTGGAGCCCGTCCGACATTCCGCCGGTTTGGTCGTCACTATCTGCCATACGTTACCCCTCTCGAACGCGGTAGTGATCTGTGGTGTCTCATTGTCGTCGTTTCGGTCTCGCTCTGTCATGGTCCGTTGCTACCGTCATGCCAGCGACATCCCGGCGTCGGGCGTCTGCAGCATTCGCATCCTGTTTATCTCACTGTACTCGCCTGTGCGGGCACGGCGTGCCCGCGGAGCTATTGTCGACGTGTTTTATGTGCTACACAGTCTCATACATATGCACTGATGCAACTCTAATAAAACTTCACCTTAGACAGCAGTATATCATGGACTGAGGCGCTATACTGCGGTGGTTCGGCAGACACGTACTCAATCTAGTACATTGAGGTTTGCTGGCCGTCGGTGAGTCGTTCGATCATCTCGCGTTCCAGTGGGCGCGTATTTATTTCGGAATCCCACCTACCACCAGTATGGGACGACTTCTGGCAACGGGGGCAGCTGCGGTGGCAGCACTGCTGATGGGTGTCGGCCTCATCGGGATGACAGTTGGGGACTTTCGGCTTGCAGGATTCAGCTTCCTCAGCGCCAGTCTGGTGATCTACATACGCGAGACGCGATTGATAGACGCGTAGTAGAGTTAAATATCGTTGACACTCATCCGCTGGCTAATGACTGGGATACTCGACGTTCGGACCACCTTGTCCGTCGTTCCGCCGAGCAGGTTCCCGAGTTTTCCGCGGAACGCTGAGCCCAGAACAATCGCGTCCATGCCTTCGCCTTCAGCAAACTCGACGATCTTTTCGCTGGGCGCGCCAGTTTTGAAGTGCGTCTCGTAGTCAACACCGTGTTCTTCGGCGACAGTCCCGAGATTTGCCAGCACCTCCTCCCCGTAGTCTCGGTACTCCTCGCGCATCTCCTCCTCGTCATCTCTGAGCGCAAGCGCACGGGGCGTGCCCGGCAGATCGATTACGTACAATGCATGGACTGTGGCGTCGAGTGCAGCGGCGAGTTCGATGCCGTGTTCTGCCCCTTTCCGGGCCTCATCGCTACCGTCATACGGGACGAGTATGTGGTCGTACATGGTACCTGACTCATGTGTACTTCCATCACACACCTGTTATAGGTTTCCCCGCTCACGGCGTCGGTCCATCAGTCTGAGCGCCGGTTCCGGCTCACAGTGCGCCGCTTTTGGCCTCCCGTGCAACGTTATCGACGGGATAGCCCGCATCACGTATCGCCGTGATAATACTCTGTGCGTGCTCGGCACCGCTCGTTTCGACGTTAAATACGAGATACGCCTCCCCGATTTCGAGATTCTCGACGGACCGTTCGTGCCGAACGTCGTGGATGTTGGCTCCCTGTCTGGCGATGACGCCAGATATCTCCTCCATCACACCCGGCTGGTCATCGATCCGAACCCGGAGCTGGAGGAGCTGCTGGCGCTCCGTGAGTGCATGAATGAGAACCTCTCGCATCTGTGTCATATCGAGGTTCCCGCCACAGAGCAGCGGCATCACCGTTTCACCCGACACGTCGAGGCTGTCACTCAGTATGGCAGCCACGGAGGCGGCCCCGGCACCTTCCACGACCTGTTTGGCTCGTTCCATCAACAGGAGAATCGCCTGTGCGATATCGGTGTCCGAAACCGTCACGACTTCGTCGACGTTCGCCTCGATGATGTCGAGCGTCGTCTCCGAGATACCGCCCGTAGCGATACCGTCGGCGATGGTATCGACTTCATCAAGCACGACCGGAATCCCTTTGTCAAGGCTTTCATGCACCGTCTCAGCGCCGGTCGCCTGCACACCGATGACGCGCGTCTCGGGCGAGAGGTGCTTGATTGCGGTCGAGACACCGCTGATAAGTCCGCCGCCGCCAATGGGGACGATGACTGTGTCGACATCGGGGCAGTCGTGGTACATTTCCGTTCCGAGGGTCCCCTGTCCAGCAATGATGTCCAGATCGTCATAGGCGTGAACGAACTCGGCGTCGGTCTCCTCGACGACAGCTTTGGCGTGGGACATCGTCTCCTGAAAGTCGTTGCCGACCAGTTCGACGCTTCCGCCGTAGGCCCTCGTGGCGTCGATCTTGGCCTGTGGCGCGTTCTCCGGCATGAAAATCGTTGACTCTGCCCCACATTTCGTCGCGGCGAGAGCGACACCCTGGGCGTGGTTCCCGGCGCTGGCGGCGACGAAGGACTCCACGTCATCGGCAACGTCCTGCGAGATCTTGTTGTACGCGCCTCTGGTTTTGAACGACCCTGTCCACTGGAGGTGCTCCATCTTCAGGTACACCTCGGCGTCGACGAACCCACCAAGGGACGAGCTCCGTTCGACTGGCGTCTTCTTTACAACTGTGTCGTCGTCCAGACGTTCGCGGGCTCGTTCGATGTCTGCGTATGTGACGGGTAGCGTGTCCGATTCGGTATGTGTCATATGTTGATATCGTCTCGGGCCTGCTGTCAAAGTTGTTGGGGCATCGCGGTGTCCTGTTATTTGATGATCCGGTCTCGGGTCGGATCGAACAGCGGCTCGTCGCGTACGGTCGCGTCGTATGTCTCGCCCTCACACTGTATCTGAACCGACGTGCCGGCTTCGGCGTGTTCGGTCGGAACGTATGTGTATGCAATCGACTCGTCGATGCTGTAGCCGTAGTTTCCGGCTTGCACGTAGCCGATTGCGTCGCCGTCTTTTGTCACTGGCCGCCCACTCAGCATGATATCTGTCGAGTCATCGAGCGTGAGTGGCGTGATTTTGCTCTCAATACCCTTCTCACGCGCGGTTTCGAGGGCCTCCTTGCCGATAAACTCCGTATCCATGTCGACGGCGAAGGGCAGACCGGCTTCGAAGGGATTCGAGTCCGTGTCGATGTCCGTCCCCCAGAGACGGTAGCCTTTCTCTAATCGCATGGAACTGAGCGCGCCGCCACCCATCGGTCGGACACCGAGGTCCTCGCCGGCGTCTTGCAGCGTCTCCCAGAGGCGCTGGCCGTACTCCGTCGGCGCCCACAGCTCCCACCCAAGCTCGCCGACGTAGGAGACCCGTAATGCGATGACCGGCACGTCGCCGACGTACATCTGCTTGGCGCTGAAATAGGGGAAGCCGTTGTTGGTCACATCCGCGTCGGTGCATCGCTGGAGAAGGAGCCGCGCGTTCGGCCCCCAGAGGCCGATTGTGGATTTTGCACCTTCCTCAACATGGACCGACACGGTTGCGGGAGCCTCGTCTTCGAGGTGACCGCCGTGGATGCCGGGTGAGTTCCCGCCGCCGGTCGTCACCATGAACTCCTCGTCGTCGAGTTTGACGACAGTGATATCGGCGAGGATGCCGCCGCCCTCGTTCAACAGCAGCGAGTAGCGGACCTGTCCAGTATCGAGGTCCATATCGTTGCTACAGACCCGCTGGAGGAACGCCTGGCTCCCCTCGCCCTCAACCATGATGGAGCTGAACGTCGTCATGTCGAACATCGACACCTTCTCGCGGGTGTGGAGATGCTCCGCGGCCTCGATTTTCGAGCGATTGATTCCCTGCCAACCGCGCTGGTCGGGAATCCGGTCCTCGTAGGTCTCGACTAAGTCGGCGTTTGACTCGTACCACTGTGGCGTCTCCCAGCCACCGCTCTGGTAGAACTCCGCCCCGAGTTCCTTCTGCTGATGATAGAACGGGCTGGTCCGGAGTGTGCGGTGGTCATCAGGCTGCCACCGGGGCTCGACAATGCTGTAGACCTGCTCGTAGCGCTTGGCCCCGCGGTCAACGAAGTAGTCCTTCTCGCCCGCGTGGGGTTCGAACCGTCGGACGTGAATGCCGCCGGTGTCGACCGGCCCGGACGGCAGGCGCGGAACGCCGTTCTCCATCCACTCAGCGAGGATGCGGCCGTAACCCCCGGAGTGGGTCCACCAGATAGCCAGCCCTGTCCAGAGACCGTCAACCTGTGCCGTCTCCCCGACGGCCGGCATCCCGTCGGGCGTGAAGACGAAGATGCCGTTTTCGGTGGCCTCGTACTCGACGTCCTGTGTCGCCGGCAGTAGTTCGTCGAAGGCCTGTTTCGCGGACTTGTCCCGGCCACGGTGGGTTGGCGTCTCCCAGTGTTCTTTCGTGAACCCTCTAACCGATGCCTGGTGTTCCTCGGAGTTCTTGCCCATCGCCTCAGGGTCAACCGAGAGCGTCTCGTGGTTGTACGACCCCATCCCGAGCGCGTCACCGTGAGTCCGGAAGTACAGCGAGTGGTCCTGATCGCGACCGACGGGCTGGTGTGGCCCTTCGCTCATGTACTCCGCGATAGAGCGGTCCCCCGGAACCTCCAGCCCCGTCGTGTTGTCGCCGACAGAGGACTCGACGCCGGCGAGTTCATCCATCGGCTCGGTGACCACGTACTGATGTTCAACCGGGGCAATCGGAAGGTCGAGCCCAGCCAGCTGGCCGGTCTGGTAGCCCCAGTTGTTCGTCGCAATAACGGCTCGCTCGCAGTCGATGCGGCCCTGTGCGGTCTCGACAGCGTTGATTTCGCCCCCCGAAACATCCAGATCGGTGACCTCAGTGTTCCCGTAGAACGACGCCGTGGAGTGTTCCATGTACCACTGAAGCGCGCCGATGCCGTCGACGCGTCCGTCAGTCGGCGAGTAGTAGCCACCGAGAATTTCGTCCTTGTCAACCAACGGAAGGTGTTCGGTGACCTCCGCAGGCGAGAGCAATTGTGGTTCCGGCAGCCCGTAAGAAGTCGCCCACTCGACACGCCGACGGAGGAAGTCCATGCGCTCCTCGCTGCGAGCCACTTCGATGCCGCCGACCTCGTCGTAGACGCCGGCGTCCGAAAGGAGCCGACTGGTGTAGTGGGCCGTCTTCGTCTGTATCTTCGACGGCGAGGTCTGGAACATTATTCCAGGGGCGTGGACCGATGAACCGCCGGTGACCGGGAGCGGTCCCTGGTCGATGACGACAACGTCCTCCGCGCCGAGTTCTGTCAGGTGATACGCGACACTACACCCGACGGCCCCGGCACCGATAACAACAGTATCCGCCCGAGACGGGGGAGTCTCTGTGCTCATGTATCTCGTTTGGGACTGTTTCTGTCACAATGTTAAATACACCGGTGGCGACAATCGCAGTTTGGCTTATTCCTGTCTTTTAGCCACTTTACCTGCGTAATAGTCGGCATCTGTAGTTTGGGTCCAGACCACGGCAGGGGTAAACGACGCCGAACCACAGCATACTCCGTCGCTGACAATATCTGGTCTCCCGGCAGCTGCAACAGTCGCTGTCGGTCGCTTGGTCGCAGATATCGCGCGATAGCAGGATTACACAGCGGCTCTAGCCTGCAAAAGTGACTGTTTCGGTGATGGACGGCTCGTCAGACCGGGCGGAGACGGTCAGACCGGGGCTCCCAGAGCGACCCGTCCATGCGTACGTCGTGTACGTCGGCCAGCGTGTCCTTGACTGTCTGTCCCTGTTTGCTCATCGCCGCGGCGAGGATACCCAGCGGGACACCGCTCCGGAAGTAGTTGTCCAGTTCACGGAGGACGTGGACGACGCCGCCCGAGGTGGGGGCCTGTGAGACAGCGCGGTGCTCCGCGGTGACCCACTCGATGTCTGTGTCCATAAGCTGCTGCCGGCGGCGGTAGAAGTTAACGACCTCGTTAGCTGTGGTGGTTGCTACCCTGGCATCGGTCCTGACACACTGCGCGACGAACGGGGCATCGGCCCGCTGGCTCTGTCGTGTCATTGAGGTCAGGCCTCGTAGGCTTCCTGAGCGAGCCGATGCAGTCGGTGGACGGTGTGCTCGTTCGGTCCCAGTTGTGCCTGCGCGAGCGCGCCCGACTTGAGCCCCTCGTACTGGCGCTCGACGAGTTCGAAGTCCTCCTCCTGGAGTTGCCGGCTCGTCTGGACGAACTCCTGTTCGGCGTCAGTCATCTCCTCGTCGCTGAAGTAGTAGTCGGCGATGAGTTGGAAGCGACCTTCATCAATCGGGTCGATGATGTACGTGCCGTATCCGTCCGCCGTCCCATACATATTGACGGTAAAGTTCGGCCAGAAGTAGTAGAACTTGGCCTCGTGTTCGTCGTGAATCCGCATTTCGTCCTCAACATCTTCGTCGTGGGTGTAATGCAGAATCCAGTGATAGTCGTTGACTTCGAGTTCCGACTCCGCCAACTCGATGTCAGTTATCCAATCCTGATGGTTCGCGTGGCAGTGGTCACACTCGGAGTAATTGCCAGCGAATGTCTTCCAGTTGCACTCGACCTCGGAGACGTACCGCGCAGCGTGTTCGTACTCACCAAGCGGCATGGCCTCGAGTTCTGATTTCAGCGTTCCCGCTTGCTCGGCCAGCGGCATTGGGTCCTGGGCGAAGTTGAGGAAGACGAACGGCCCGATTCGGTCGGTTTCGACTTCGCTGAGGCTGTTCTCACTGGCGTCCATGCCACAGACCTCATCGTCGCTCAGGTCCGGATTGAGCCCTGCTTCTTCGAAGCTCTGTGGCGTGCTCTCGAGGTCACCGTCGAGGTCGTACGACCACATGTGGTACGGACAGCGGATTCGCCCCATGTTTTCAGGGTCGGTCATGGGCGTGTCCTCGACCATCTTCGAGCCCCGGTGGGCACAGACGTTGAAGAACGCCCGTATCTCGTCGTCGTGGCCACGGACGATGATGACTTGCCTGTCGCCAATGGTCCGGGTAAAGTACGCACCCGGCTCGGTAATCGCGTTCGCATGCCCGGCGTACACCCAGTAGCGACCGAATATCTTCTCCTTCTCCAGTTCGTGTATCTCCGAGCTTGTAAAGTATTTAGCTGGAAGGGCGTTCGTTTCGTCGGTTATATCGGAACTAACTGCTGCGACATCGTCATTTGACTGGTTCCACCTCGTCATACGTGTGGTTTTGGCCTCGTATACCACATCACCATTGACCACAGATAGTACACCCGTTTAAGCGGGCCTGGAAAGTTCTGACTCCTTTCGAGGACACGCGACGCCCTCAGACCGCATCTGTTGAAAAAGTAGCTACCGGTACCACTCAGGAGACCAGCGGTTCCTCGCGGACGGTTGCATCGTACCGCTCGCCCTCGTAGAGGATTTCGACGCTGGTCCCGGGTTTGGCGTACTCGGGTGGCAGATACGTGTAGGCCACGCAGGCGCCTTCGGTGTAGCCGTACTCGGCGCTGTGGAGATAGCCGATGGTCTCGTCGCCGTCAAGGACCGGTTTGTTGTCGAGGACAACAGCGTCCTCGTCATCGAGGGTCAGACAGGCTACCTTGTGGTCGATGTTGTCGCCGTCGGCGGCCGCCGCGACCGCCTCCTTGCCGATGAAGTCGGTTTCGAGGTCGACGGCCCAGCCGAGGCCGGCCTCGTAGGGATTGTGCTCCGTGTGGAGGTCCTTCCCCCAGAGTCGGAACCCTTTCTCGATTCGCAGCGAGTTCAGCGCGCCGTTGCCGTACGGGCGAATGCCGTACTCCTCGCCGGCCTCCATGATGTGCTCCCAGAGGCGTTCGCCGTACTCCGAGGGCGTGTAGAACTCCCACCCGAGTTCACCCGCGTACGAGACGCGGAGTGCGGTCACAGGGATGTTCTTCACGAAGAACTGCTGGCTCGTGAAGAACGGGAAGGCGTCGTCGGAGAGGTCAACGTCGGTGACCTTCGAGAGGACTTTCCGAGCGTTCGGCCCAGTACAGACCATCGCCGCGAGACTGGAGGTCACGTCGTTGACGACCACGTCGTCGGGGGACTGCTCGCGCACCCACGCAACGTGGTTGTTCCCGACTTCACGACCGGTGGTCAGCAGGAGGTAGCGGTCTTCGTCGGTTCGCGTGACCGTGATGTCTGCCCGGACGCCGCCGCCTTCGTTGCACATCAGCGTGTATTTCACGTCGTTCACGTCGATGTCCATGTCGTTCGTACAGAGGTACTGGACGAACTCCCCGGCGTCGCTCCCGATGACCTCCATCTTGTTGAAAGAGGTCATGTCGTGGAGACCGACGTTGTTGCGAACGTTCAGCGCCTCAGCACCTTCGATTGGTGACCAGTACTTCGCTTCCCAGCCTTCGCGGTCGGGAATCCGGTCGCCGTACTCCGCCAGCAGGTCGGCATTGGAATCGAACCAGTGTGGTTCCTCCCAGCCGGCCTCGGCCCACAGTTCAGCGTCGTACTTCTTGTGGGTGTGGTACATCGGGGTTCGGCGGATGTCCCGCTGTGTCTCGGTCCAGACCCACTTGGGGTGCATGATGTTGTAGACGATGCGGTACTCCTCGCCGCCGATATCCCGAGCGAAGTCCCAACTGCCCTCGTGCTCGTCGAAGCGGTTCACGTCACAATGGGCGAGGTCAATCGGGCCGGAGGGGAGCCGCGGGACGCCGTGTTCCATCCACTCGGCAAGCGCCTTGCCGGCACCCCCGGCGTGCGTGACCCAGATAGCCGCCGCCGTCCAGAGGCCGTCGTACTCCTGTACGGGACCCATCACGGGGAGTCCGTTCGGGGACTCCGCGAACATCCCGTTGTACTTGTGTTCGAGCTCCTTGCCGGCCGTCGCGGGGAGCAGTTCGTCGCTGGCCTGACGAGGCGCCTTGTCCGGCCGGTCCGGATGGGTCGCGTTGTTCATGTGATAGTCCGTGAACTCGTGGACCGACCCCTGCTCGCCGTCAGGGTCGTTCCCACCGAGGTCCTGCGGGTCGGGCACGATGGGGTCGTGATTGTACGAGCCGATACCGTAGGAATCCCCGTGGTTCCGGTAGTACATCGCGTTGTCTTGGTCACGGAGAATCGGCCGGTCCGGACCGACAAGAAGCCGCTTTGCTTTCTCGCCGGAGACGTTCTCGTAGTTCTCGAACAGCGGGTGGTCGGTGATATCGACCGCGCTATCGGCCAGTTCATCGAGTGACTCCGTCATCGTGTACTGGTGTTCGACCGGCGTTACCGGCAGGTGCACATCAAGTTTCTCGCCGAGCTGGCGGGCCCAGATATTGGTCGCCACCACCACCTCGTTGCACTCGATACTGCCGTTCTCCGTGATGACAGCTTGTACCGAACCGTTCTCGGTCTCGACATCCTCGGTGCGCGTGTGTGGAACGAACTTCGCGCCCCTCTCCATCGCTTCTCTGGCAAGCGCGTCGCAGGCGACGACGCCGGAGACCTGCCCGTCTGTTGGGGAGTAGTAGCCGCCCTTGATCTGGTCGGCGTCGACAAGCGGGAGGTGTTCAGTCACTTCCGCGGGCGAGAGCAACTGCGGGTCCTCGATGCCCCAGGCCTTGGCGTATTCGACGCGGCGCTGGAGGAAGTCCATACGCTCCTCGCTGCGTGCGACTTCGATGCCACCTGTTTCGTTGTAGGCTTGGTGCCCGTCGGCCCCTTCGAGGTCCGAGTACAGCCGACGGCTGTAGTCCGCAAACTGGCTGAGAACCTTCGGTTCCGCGGTCTGAAACATGATTCCGGGGGCGTGCGTCGACGATCCACCCGTGGTCGGCATTGGCCCCTGATCGACTACGACAACGTCCTCGCGGCCGAGCTCTGTCAGCTGGTAGGCGATGTTGCAGCCGACGATTCCAGCACCGACAATGACGGTATCGGCCTGAGTCGGCAGGCTATCGGTAGGCTCCATAACTCTGGGTAAAACGTGCTATGGCGTGGCAATATAGTTACCGCCTGACCCGCCGCTTTTGCAAATTGACATTGAAGCATCACGTAGTGTTTCAGAATAACAGGAGTACCATTGTTAATAAATTTGGGTCCCCTATGGTGGTTGTCAATTCTGTTCGAAGCCGTCTAATTGCTCTCAACTGCCCTATTGTATCATCAAGTTGTGTGTTACCAGTCAGCTCTAATGACTTCCACACGATGCGTTCACACCATCGATGGCCCTGTATCGGGCAGTGCCTCTGTTTCGAAAGAGTATCACAGCACCGCTCCATGCGGCACAGCGGTGCTTCTGCTCCCAGCGTTTTTTATTTGCGCGACGCTAGACATTGATATGGATTACACGGCCGTCACGCACACCACGACTGACCGACGGCTCGGGCGGTTGCCGTCGGGTCGGGACGTGTCTGTGACTGTCCACCGATACGTCGGCGGCCCCGGACCGACGGTGTACATCCAGGCGGCGCAACACGGCATCGAACTCAACGGCCCAGCCGCGTTACGTCGACTGCACGACCGCCTGACTGACGCAGCCATCGCTGGGACGGTGCTTGTCGTCCCGGTGGTGAACCAGCTCGCATTCGACCACCGGTCATACATGACTCCCGGCGAGTACGACGTGATGAACCCGAATCTGAACCGCGTGTGGCCGGGCGACGAGTGTGGGAGCCTCCAGAAACAGTTTGCCGCTCGACTGTGGGAACTTGTCCAAGACGCCGACGCGGCGGTCGACCTCCACACCGGCACAGCAGATATGCTGGAACACGTCAGATGCCGGGCGGGCGACCCGGCCGCTGAGCGCCTCGCTGAAGCGTTCGGTACTTCTTACAGACTCACCGACAGGCCCGAAGACAACGGCGGCGACGGGTCCAGCGGGACGTTCCGTGCTGCGACTGCGGAAGCCGGGATTCCGGTTATCACTGCAGAACTGTCGAACAGTCGTCGGATAGCACAGGACGCGGTTGCGGCTGGTGTCGACGGAATACAGAATCTTCTGCGCGCGCGGGCAGTCCTTCCATCAGAGCCGGAACCACAGGCTGCGCAGACGGTACTCCGAAACGATGCGGAGCCAGTCACCGCATCGGAATCGGGCTTGTTTGAGTGTCGACCGGACATCGCCGTCGGCGACACCGTCGACGCCGGGGAGCGATTAGGGACTGTCTACGAGCCCGCCTCGTTCGAGAAACAACAGGTCGTCACAGCGACAGAAAGAGGAGTGATATTCTCGCTTGCCAGGGAGTCTGTTGTCGTGAAAGGGGAGCGCCTTGCAGGCATCGCAATACCGCGATAACCAACACGAGTCCGAGGAATCGTTGACGGGCATAATGCTTTAGGCGTGCGTTGCTGGCCGCAGTATTGTGGATGTTTATAAATGGGTTCGGTATTCCACACCTATCTCTACACCATAACGTGTCATAGTCTCTCAATGACATGGGACTTCACGCCGCTTTCACTGCGCTCGCGGAGGTCATCGATGCGTACGAATCCCGCGGCCGGTCAATCGAGACCGTCGAAGCATCACCGGCCGGCACCGGTGATGCAGTCCTCGATGTGACGGTAGCGATGCCGGTCTCGCTACGTTCCGGCGGCGGCGCTGATGCGGGCCTCACGCCGGAGACGGCGGGGCTGACCGAGAGCGGTGACCTCGAAGTCACGTTCTCACCGTCGGCTACTGAACTCCCGTCGACTGCCGGTGCTTCATTGTCGATAGCCAATGCCTCGGCGACAGTCACCGACGACGGCTTGCTCCTGACGGTACAGCTGACAATCGACGCGACGGCGGCGGGCGAGGCAGCCAGCGTCGACTGTAGACCGAAACAGGCTGACGCCGCCGATGCAGCAACCGCCACCGCAGCACATTCGGCCGATACCAGCGAGGGTGACGATGCCTCGCTCGACGGGTCGGCTGTCTCGGATTCGGAGCCTGTCAGTGACGGAGACGACGGTTCACAGGAGGGCCTACAATCAGACGGCGCGTCTACAGTGGATACGCAGTCTGATAGCGAGACCGACTCCGAATCCGACCCATTCGCCGCCGTCCGAGACGACTCCGTGCCACCGTACGAGGACACCGACTACCTGCAAGCACTGTACGACGAGTGCGACAACTTCAGAGCCATCGCTGAGCAGATACAGATGGACGTCTCCTCTGAGACGGTCCGCCGATACATGATAGAAGCGGATATCCACGTCCCGAACACGTACAATACGTCCAGTGATGACGAGGAAGACCCGTCGGTTGAATCAGAGACTTCGGATGAGGACGCGGCCCAGTCTGGGGCTATGGATGAGGACGAGCAGATCAGCGTGACGGAGCCTGTCTCAGCCGAGTCGTCCGGTCCCGCCGGAGAATCGGTCGGAGAACTCCCTGACGAGCAACTGGTCACTGACGGGATTGGACTCCCGACTGATGTTAAACTGCAAGACGTTGCGGATGCAGTCGTCGATTCGGACACAGTGTACGAGGTGCAGCGATGCCTGAGTCTCGACCGTGGCCAGACCCGGGACCTGCTGGAACAGCTTAATCTTCTAGATCTCGTCCTCTGCCGGCTCGCAGACGAACCGGACCATGCTGTCTCCTACGGGACTGTTGCCAGTCGAATCCGGCAGTGTGCCCCTCATAGCGCGTGATACAAAGAACTTCTTATAAATGGGTTCGATGCCCCACCCACAGAGAAAAGTACGGATACGCCCTAGCTCTGCCAACTCATGGCCCTCGGAACACGCACGGTCTCAGACAGTCAGGGTGTCCGGACGCTGCTGACGAGCGCCCGATTCGAACTGATGCCGTTCGAGAGCTTCGACGAGGAGATTTCCCACCTCCCCGACAACGCGACTATCGCAATCACGACTTCGCCACAGCTCGGCATCGAGAAGACAGTCGAGAAGACGGCGGAAGCCGCCGAAATGGGGTACGATGTTGTGCCACACATCGCGGCCCGCTATGTGGAAGACAGAGAACAACTCGAATCGATAGCCGAGCGACTGGAACAGGCAGGTATCACGGACATCTTCGTCCCCGGTGGCGACCGTGAGGAACCGGCTGGTGAGTACGAGTCAGCGCTCGACATGCTTGAAGCGCTCAAAGAGACTGAGTACTCCTTTGAGGAAGTAGGAATCACAGGCTACCCCGAGGGCCACGACTTCATCGACGACGAAACGCTGGCGGAGTCGATGGCACAGAAGGCACCATACGCGACGTACATCGTTACACAACTCTGTTACGACCCGGACGCCGTGTTAGAGTGGGTCGAAGACATCCGTGCTCGCGGTATCGAACTCCCGGTCGAAGTGGGTATCCCGGGCGTGATGAACTACCAGCGACTGATGCAGATATCCCAGAAAGTCGGCGTCGGTGACTCGATAAAATTCCTCAGGAAGACCACGGGCATTCTCGGGTTCGTCAAGCAACTGGTCGGCTCCCGCGGGACCTACGAACCTGACGAACTCATCGACGGCCTCGCACCCTACGTCGAGGATGATGAGTACAACATCCGCGGCGTCCACATCTACACATTCAATCAGACGCCCGACACTGAAAAGTGGCGGCACAAGCGTCTGGATAGTTAGTCGCCGGCTTCCGTAGCCGTCATCTCTCCGTCACTGCCGCCATCACCGCCGCCTTCGTCTGACTGCTGGGCGCAGCCAGCCAACGACACGACACCGGCTGTGCTTCCGACCCCAAGTCGTTTCAGAAGGTCACGTCTGGTCTGTTCAGACATGTGTATTGGTATGTATGAGCAATTCTCTTATGAATCTGTGTTGAGATGGAATATTGGCCTCACACTGGGTCGGGCGCACTGGTGATGCTCCGCCCCCGCTGCTAACCGAGGGGTAGTCCACTTCGGAGCCGTCGGATTTCACGAAAAGGAACGATGCATTTCCTAACAACGTGTGCGAATAAAAAGAGGGACAGGCGGAGTGAGGGGTTAGTCGTCGCTTTCGGCCTCTTTCCGGGCGTTGAGCTTCGCCTGCTCACGAGCGCTCGGGTTGACAGACTCCTTGAACGGCACCTTCGCGGCGGTGGCGAACACCGGTTCGCCGGGTTCGTCGGCGTACTCGTCGGGGAGATGGACCTGGAACTCTAGGTCCAGCTCCTCGTCGTAGATCGCGTCGTTGAGCGGCGTGTCGGTGACTTCCTGAATCTTCTCAGCCGGGACAAAGCCCATGCCGATGTTGGTCTCTAGGTCCGGGTTCCACCACGGAGAAGTGAGGTAGCCGCATTCCTCGCCCGTGTCCGGGTCGGAGATGAGCCAGAAGTCGGGGGCGTAGTCACGGATTGGCTCGCCGGCGATCTTCAGTCCGATGAGCTTGTGCTCGAACGGGTAGTTGCCGTTCTCGATCTGTTCTTTTTGTTCTTCGAGAACCTCTTTGCCGATGTAGTCGGCTTCCTTGTCGTCAGGGACGTGGTAGCCGAGATTGACCTGGAACGGTGACGTCTCATGGTCGAGGTCCTGACCCCAGGACATGATGCCGGCGGCAATCCGGCGGTGGTGACCGGGTGCGATCTGACGACCGCCGTGGTCCTTGACAGACTCCATAACAGGGTCCCAGACGCGCTCGGCGTTTTCCATCGCGTCTTTGACGTAGACTTCGAAGCCCTTCTCGCCGGAGAACCCAGTCTGGCTGATCAGTACGTCGCAACCGTCGATCTCGGCCTCCATCAGACCGTAGTAGGGCACGTCTTTGACCTTGTCGCCGACGACATCGACCATCACGTCGAGCGCCCTTGGGCCCTGAATCTGCATCGGCGCGACATCAATCTCATCGATTTCGACATCAAAGTCGTTGTCGACGTTGACGCCCTGAAGCCACTGCATCAGTGTCGAGTCCGAGATAGAGAACCAGAACTCGTCTTCCTCGGGCCGGAGCAACACTGGGTCGTTCAGGACGCCGCCGTCCTCGTTACAGAGGATGACGTACTTCCCGTCCATCGCGTCCATGCCCGTCACGTCGCGAGTGACCACGTAGTTCGTCAGCGCCTCAGCGTCGGGCCCTTTGACACGAATCTGGCGCTCGACGGCGACGTCCCAGAGGGTGACGGTGTTGGTCAGTGCGTCGTACTCCTTCATCACGCCTCCGTCCTCGGGCTCGATGAGACCGCGCGGGTGATAGAGGCGGTTGTAGACGGTAGCCCGCCAGGCTCCCTCCTCGTTGAAGGACTTGTGGAAGAACGGGGACTTTCGAACGCGCGTCGACACCAACATCTCGATGTTGGGGTCACCAGTCTGGCGGAGGTTCCGTGGTACTGTCCGGTCTGACTGGTCGACATTGGGATAGTTAGGATGTTCCTCGTTACCGGTCATGCCTCTGAAAGAACATGTGAAATGCTAATAAAAGATATTGTTACTTGCTTCTGGGGTTTATATACGGGGTGGATTTTGTGGGCCACAAAACGCTCGGAACCGTTGCCTAACAGCCCGTGAGCATGAATATTCTACCGGGAGCGTGGCTGTATTACTCAGGCGATACCGATGGCTGTAGTAGCCCGAACCGACCGGCACGGAACACGACCGAGCAGCCGCTGTGACTGTTCGGAAATGCGTCATGCTGAGTCACTGCTGGTTCGGGTGTACCTCACAATAGCGAACTCGCTGTGGGTCGTTCGTTCCATCTCTGTCCAGTTCGACCAGTCGACAGTCGGAAAGACAGTATCGCCGTCGAAAGCTGCTGCTAGTTCGGTCAGAATTAGCTCGTCAGCCTGTGGGAGAAACTGCTCGTACACTGTCGCTCCGCCGATGACATACGTCGTAGATGCGTCACTATCGGCTGCTTCGGCCACCGCCGCCGTCGTCGAGGTAACGGCCGTGACGCTGTCAGGAAGTTGGTGCGGCGTCGTGGTCAAAACAATGTTCAGTCGCTCCGGCAGCGGGCCATCAAGATCACGACGAATACTCTCGAAAGTTCGCCGCCCCATAATGACTGGATGACCGACAGTTGTCTCTTTGAAATGTATCAGATCCTCGGGATACTGCCACGGAATGTCGCCGCCAGCACCGATCACTCCGTTTGCCGCGACGGCGGCGATCAGCGAGAGTTTCATACACATTTCTATGTTGGGCTGCTGGTAATAGTTCTATCCTGGCATGATTTCCTAACGGCAGTGCCACCCCAAACCGTGATAGCGTATCTCGCGCGCGACTTATGATGTTCAGCCAGATAAAGTATCGTATGGATACGATTCACCTGTCGCCCGGTCCCGCCGCCGCTCAGGCGTTTCGTCTGGGGATCGTTGCGAGTGCTGTCGGTGGACTCGCCGGGATCGCGACACTGTATTGGCTAGACGTCCTGACTCCGGTCCTTGCTGGATACACACTCGTCCTTCTGTTCCCGGTGTATCTTGTCTTCGCTGCGACGGCGTTGAGCGTCTGGTTAGGCTATAACAAAGACGCGACAGCACTACGGCCAGTCTACCGTCAAAAAGATTCAAACGGACGATCCGAATAGGTCTTCGCAGTTAGGCGGGTCTACTATCTGTCCCGGTACATCTATTTTTGACATCTTTGGACACATACTATAGAATTTGGCCTCAAACATGGTTCAGTATCACGGGAGCGGATTAAAATGGCCACGCTAATCGGAGCGCCCTCCAAGCACTCACCGATACCGGTTCCGTGAACTCACACCTCTCTGTCAATTATCGTTGCCGCAATGAGGTTCCGCATCCCACGGCGGAGTCTACCGCTCATTGCTGTCGAGGACAGTCCAATTTCGTCGGCGACTTCGTTCAGAGAGATATCCCTTGGTTCTCCAAAATAGCCGTGTTCGTATGCAGTTATCAGCGCGGTCAGCTGTTCGTCGGTCAACCCGTACGACGACTCACCGCCGGTGTCCGTATTTCCGTATATTTCGATGATATCGAGAGAAATGTCGTTCTCGTTTGCGTACTCCCAGATCGTATTGAGCGCCTCGCGGTCAGGGAGCAAGAGTCGGACGAGCCACCCGTTGCCCTTCGTCTCTGTATGGACCAGAAATCCGTTGACATCGGTAACGACAGTGCTGATAAGCTTCGTTTCCGGGGTGTGTTCGATGTAATATATTCCGGTCTGGTCGGTCCAGTCGACTAGTTCGTAGCTCTGGACTGTCGGATCGGCATCAAGCATCTCTTCGAGTCGGTCCCTGTCGCGATACTCGATGAGGAACGGAAACACAGTGGACCCCGGATCAGTATTCCCCTGTGTGATGACACGGATGGCTATGTCTTCGAGGTTCTGTAAGGTTGGAACCAGCGCGAGGCGTTCGTGTTCGATATGTATTTTCGTCGTTATTGACATTGTGTGGGAAGCGGACTGCTATCGAGTCGTCACAGATCAATACTGGCTCGGCACCTGAACACAATCATCGGTGAGTTGCTGTGTATATGCTGGGACTCCATGTCAATGTTTACATACACAGATTCACACACGAGGGCAAAAATATAAAACTGGCTGTAATCCGAGGGCCTGCATAGTGCTCGGAAGGGTTTGTTTTCACCGCTGAAAACAAATCTGGGATCTGCTTTGGAGTCGGAACAAAGCTAAAACAATCCAAGGGCTATCTGTCACTCGTTCGTTATATTTGGCGAGAAGCACGCGTTCTGAGGGTAATCTATGCTAACAATCATTAAAATTACCTGTAATAAATACCCGTAATTATCCACCAACGGGCTTAGAATGCTATAGCAAGTATATAATATTGAAATGAGTAAATCACAAAAGAGAGCTACCGAGAACAACAAGTTCTCGAACGACGATTTCTATCTGCCGGCTGTCGCCCTCCCGCCGAACTTCGGTCGTATTGAGTCGGTTGTGTCCGACCTCTTCGATTTCCACGGTGTCGTGTTGATTCCCGACAGTTACAACAAGTAATACTTCGACCATCGTTTTGCAGTCCGTTCAAGAATGGACTAGCTGCGGCCGATTAGCCGACTAATTCGTCGACGACTGCTTCGACAGCCTCGACAGGAACATCGTACTCGTCGGCTATCGCCTGTGCCCGTGCTGCTGAGAGCGAGCCGTTTCCGGCCACGGCATGCTTGCTGGCTTTTTGAGGCTGTGACGGCGCTAGCGCCTCGTCGCTGATGGACAGATTGACGGCGTCCCATCGGGTGTAATGACCCATCGCATCGAAGTACGCCTTTGTCGCCCGGCGTTCGTCGTCCCTGAACTCGGCAGTCAGGAGCCCTTCCTCGCCAATCAATGGACCGGCTTTGACAATCCCCGCCGGGTTGACCAGCATACTCCCGCCCGCGGCGACGTTGAATCCGAGTTCGTCCTCCGAAAATCCGTCCGGCACAGCCTCGCTCATGTACGCCGAGCACGCAGCGACGAACGACTGGGTTTCGAAGGCGTACTCACGCATCGCGGGATAGACATCACAGGAGTCTACAGCTTCGCTCGTCTCCGCTCGGGTTTTGTCTCCGGGATGACCGTGCTGTTCCCAGAAACCGGGCCAGACAGCAGCGTGTATCTCCTCACCCATTGTAGTCAGCGCCGCCTTCGAGAGCGTCATGTGGTTCTCATAGCAGATGAGGCCGCCGAGTCGGCCGACATCCGTTTCGTAGGTGGCCAGACTCGACGGGTCGCCACGGCCCCAGATGGCACGCTCCTCGTGGGTTGGCATTAGCTTCCGGTGACGGCCCATCAGCTCCCCGGTATTGTCGAAGTAAAACAGCGAATTGTAGAGCGTCTCGCTCCCCTGCCGATCACTAATTTCGTTCGTCCCCAACACAAGCGTGAGGTCGGCTTCCGCGACTGCCTCGCCGAGTATTTCGATAGCCTCGTCGTCAACGTGGAGACTGTTCTTCTGGAGGTCCACCATCAGATCAGTCCATCTGGAGATAGAAACACTGCCCCGCCAGTATGGGTACCCCGGGAAGTACGTCTCCGGAAAGACGACAATGTCTGCACCGTCCCGACCCGCCTGCTCGATATACCGGCATGTCTTGTCCAGCGTTCCCTCCTTGTCGTGGTAGACGGGCTCTACCTGCGCGGCCGCAAGTGTGAATGATTTGGCTGGCATTCGTTTGCAATACATAGGCTACCGGCAAATCAGTTGAGCCGATCTCTCCGGGATGCGGTCGTAGAACTGTGTCGTGAGAAACGGGGTTGAGCGCGTCTTATCCTACTGGCGTCCAGGCTCCGGGGCCTGCCATGCAACAACGATACCAGCGATAGCGACCGCGCCGGCCAGTAAAAACGCCGGTTCGAATCCAGCTCTGTTCACCACGGCGCCGCCGACAATCGGTGCAACAAACGCCCCCGCGAGGCCGATACTAGTCTGGAATGCGACTGCCGTTGCAGCGACGCGCGGGTCGACGAGTTCGCGGACGTACGTAAACGAGAGGCCAAGCGTCAGTTGGACCGCAAACCCGATCAGCAGGAGGACAGCAACAAGTAGTGCCAGCGAGCGAAACTGCGTAAACCCGAGGAGAAGCGGAGCGGCGAGACCGAACGACCACAGCACGACCGGTCGCCGTCTGCCATCAAAGACCCGGTCCGAAATGAGTCCGCCGCTGATTCGAGATACCACCCCAACAGCGGGGAATACAGCAACGACGAGCCCGCTCACGGCCAGAGAGAAGCCCAGACCCTGTGTGAGGTACGATGAGCCCCAGCTATTCACGAACAGGTACAGCGCGTAACCAAGGAAGCCGAGGACACCGACAAGCCAGACGCTCGGGCTCCGGAGCACGGCCCCGAATTCTCGCAGGGACGGGGCATCGCCGCGGCTCCCACCGTGCCCGTGGCTCGCTGGCCAGAAGACGGCCAGCCCCACGATTGCGGGGACAATGAAGGCCAGAAAGACAGCCGGCCAGCCGAACCGGTGGGCAATGAGCGGCCCCGTTCCCTGTCCGAGTGCAAAGCCGACCGGGCCGCTCGCAGTGAAGATGCCCACTGCTGTCGCGCGGTGAGAGCCATCGACGGCCCGGCTTACCATATCGATACCGGCGTTCCAGACGACGACATACGCGGCTCCCCCCAGTGCACGAGATGCAAGGATTGACTCGTACTGGCCACGCCGGCCGGCTCGCCATCCCCACACCCCGGCGATGACCAATATGCCCACCGCAAGGGCCATCGCGGTTCTTGAATCGGTCCGGTCCAGCACAGCACCGACAGGGAGGCTGACGACGACAGCGGTCCCGAACATGACCCCAACGACGAGACCGACGGCTGTCGGCCCGACCTGCAGTGATTCCCGAATAAGCGGTGTAACGCTTGCAGGAACGATCTCGTAGGCAGCCAGTCCCATCGAGATGAGGCTTGTACCCGCTACGAGCCACCACGTCGAATTGGCTGTTCGGACAGGTGATTCAGCAGTGGTCTCGGAAATATCGGAATCAGTAGCCTGTGGTGTCATTCTGTCGGGCGAGGGCGTCCTGTCACTGCAGTGGGGTGGCTGGTGTCGAAACTAGAAGTACGAAGCGCAGTCAGTTCAAAAGGCGATCCTTTCGCGAGCGGTTCCCGAACAACATGGAAAGAGTTGCGTTGGCGGGAGCAGTGGCGACGAAGACTCACTATGTACCACTGAGATAACAGGGCGTATTGAAACCCTATGACCTGAAGCGGATGCTACAACAGAATCGTTGCCGAGTTCGCCGTAGTATGAACGTGGAATCCGTGGCATGACACATATATAAACAGGAGCAGAACAGATATATGGGCGCTTCGGCGGGTTTAGATGTTTCCATAGAAATAGAAAGAAGTATTTACCAATTTTGCTTCTATTTTTTGGATTACACTACCAGCAAGCTCGCATTCAGAATTTATTCGGTGTATATTCAATGTATCTGTGGTAGATACGCCTATACTCACAAGAGCTATTACACAATTCGGTGTATTTCATCAAACAAGTCAACCAGAACCCGCCTGCTCCACGCGTGAAGGCGGGTGCCAAAATAACGTGCAAGATACCGTTGGAGGGGTGCTAGCGCCGGTTTTCGTGATTCTTTCACTTCAGATTTCAGGGCTGTCGAGGTTGACGTACACCGTTTTGGGTTGCTGGTACTGCTCTACCGCCGCCCTGCCGAGGTCGTGTCCGATTCCCGACTCTTTGAACCCGCCGTACGGACCTTCGGGTCGGATCGGTCCGTATGCATTGATGTAGACGACGCCTGCATCTATGTCTGCGGCAGCTTGGTGGGCGATATCAGTCGATTCTGTCGCGACCCCTCCAGCAAGGCCGAACTCCGTGTCGTTCGCCAGCGCGATGGCCTCATCATACGTCTCGAATGACTGGACAGTCTGGACGGGGCCAAAGATTTCTTCGCGCGCGATTCGCATATCGGGCTCGACATCTGTGAACACAGCCGGTTCAACGTAATGACCGTCAGCGAGGGCGCGGTCATCCGGTGCAGTGCCACCAGTGGCGAGCGTAGCACCCTCGTTTCGGCCGATGGTGACATAGTCCGACACAGTCTCAAACTGGTCCTCGTTGGTCAACGGCCCCAGCGTCGTCTCATCATCAAGCGGGTCACCGAGCGTGTACGATTCAGCCCGGGCCACCAGTCGGTCGACGAACTCGTCGTGGATGTCTTCGTGGACAATTGCTCTGGACAGTGCATCACAGATCTCACCGGTGCTGTAGTAGACGCCTGCTGCGGCAGCGTCGACAGCCGTTTGCATATCTGCATCGGGAAAGACGACAAGCGGCGACTTCCCGCCCAGTTCGAGCGTCACGGGAGCGATACGGGCGGCGGCAGTCTGCATGACTTCCTGACCGACGCTGCCACTCCCAGTAAACGAGAGCTTCCGGACATCTTCGTGTTCAGTTAGTGTGGCCCCAGTCATCGACCCGCCACCCGTGACAACATTGATCACGCCGTCGGGGAAGATCCCATCTGAGAGCTGTGCCATCCTGACCGTTGTCAACGGGGTGTACGCGGATGGCTTCAGCACAGAACAGTTGCCGGCAGCCAGGGCAGGCCCGAACTTCCATGCGGCCGCCCACGCAGGGAAGTTCCAGGGGGTGATCTGTCCGACAACCCCGTATGGTTCCATTCTCGTGTACATATGGAGGTCCCCCTGTGCCGGTATCTGACTTCCCTGTTGTGTCCTGGCAACTGCCGCATAGTATTCGAGCGTCCTGAGCGCGCCTTCGACTTCGCCGCGCGCTTCAGACAGTGGCTTGCCAGTATCGAGACACTCTAACAGGGCTAGCTCGTCGAGGTGCTCCTCCAGAACGTCAACCCACTCGCTAAGGCGCTGTGATCGGTCCGTGGGTGTTCGGTCACTCCACGTTTCAAAGCCGTCCCAGGCGACTTGCACAGCTTGGTTGACCAGCTCGTCATCACAGACCGGGACTGCCGTTATCGGTTCATCGATGACCGGGTCGCGTGTCGGAATCGGCTCTGAACCTGAGACTGAGGTCCCACCTATCCACGGCTCGATAACGATGTCCGCCAGCGCGTCCTCGTGGGCCTGCAGATGTCGCTTCCGCATAGCGGTTCGCGTCTCGCTGTCAGGCATAGCTCAGGCGAACTCGTTGACAACGGGAATCCCGATTGTCTCGTAGTCGGTCATGGCGGCCAGTTCGTCGCTAACGCCCTCCAGACCGATTTTGTCGGTTATAACGGCACCGGGGTCGAGCTTGCCGTTCTCTACCATCCGGAACATCTCACCGTACTTCGACGGCGGGAGGCCGCTGGAGCCCTGCACCTGAATCTCGTTCATTACGATCGTATCCGTGGGCAGCGAGTTGTACCCTCGCTGTTCTTTCGTCGTCAGGCCGATCTGGACGTGTCGCCCGCGCGTTCTGAGCGATTCGATAGCGTTCTGGCAGGTCTCCTCAATCCCCAGTGCGTCTAGAGAGACGTGCGCGCCGCCGTCCGTGATATCTCGGACCGCTTGTACGACATCGTCCTCTTCAGCTGCGTTGACGGTGTCGATGGCACCCAGCTCTTCAGCCATTTCGAGTTTCTCGTCCATCAGGTCGACACCGATGACGTTTCCACCCAGTGCGTCCGCGATGTGGACCGCTGACAGTCCGATACCACCGAGCCCCTGAACGACGACGTACTCACCGCGACTCACGTCGGCCTGATGGGCCATTCCACGGTACGACGTCATGAATCGGCACCCCATGCCAGCGACCTCGACGGGGTCCACACCATCAGGGAGCTTCACAGCGTTGATGTCGGCGTTTGGAATCGGGACTTCTTCGGCAAAGGCCCCCGGCGCTCCGGGCTGGAAGCCGAGCCCCAGATGGTTCTCACAGAGGTTTTCATAGCCAACACGGCACTCGTGGCAGTGGCCACAGGCAAAATTGAACGGGATGGCGACCGTGTCCCCTTCTTTGACTGTGTCAACATTCTCGCCGACTTCGACGACCGTCCCCGACGGTTCGTGGCCGAGAATATGGCCCCGTGGTGGCTTGTAATCAAACCAGTCCCAGTTGCCGACCCATCCGTGCCAGTCGCTCCGGCAGACACCGCAGGCATCGACCTTAGCGACGACGCCATCCGGGTCCGGGTCCGGGCGTTCGACGTCTCTGATAGCTAGCGGCTCCTCGTACTCCTCTAACACAGCTGCTCGCATACGTATTGTGTGACGGTACCACATTATAAAAATATTTTCCCGCTCTGCTCTTCAGATGGGATAATATATAATTTTTTGAGAATTGCTTGATAGCGTTCTCGTCATTTAGTCTTGTACCAAAAATATAGTAATCTCAGAAATTCAGCTTCGTCTGTTAGTCCGTCGATTTTACAATCGAAACGGCCCCCTGAAATTTCAGGACAACCGTTTCGCCACGAATTCGATATTTGTGGCGAGAGCGGCGGCGAGGAGCCCGACAACGGAGATGAGGATGAGGAATGTCGAGACGACACTGACGATAGGCGTAAGCGACTGGCGCAGGGAGTTCCAGGCAAGCACGGGAATCGTCTGCGTCTGATAGTTCGACAGGAACAGCGCCATCACGAACTCCTGCAGGCTGATAATGAACGCCAGCAGCGCAGACACAAGTATCCCGCTTTTGACGTTCGGCAGGATGACGTGGATGAACACACGGATCGGATTCGCCCCGAGGTCCATTCCAGCGTCGCGCAGTTGCCAGTCGAACCGCTGGAAGACGGACTGCATCACGAAGAACACGAGCGGTGTGGCCCAGAGACTGTGGGCCAAGATGATGCTGAGATACGACGACCGAAACCCAAGCCTGCTGAAATACACGAGCAGCGTCACCCCAAGGATGACCGGCGGAATGAGCAATGGTAGGATGACGATGGGCGTCAGGATATCACCGAACCGGCCTCTGTGTGCTTCAAGACCGAACGCAGCCGTGATGCCCATAAACGTAGCGACGACCGTCGTTCCGACACCGACGACGAGACTATTATCGAACGCTCGTAGCCACACCACATCGGCAAAGAACGCGCTGTACCATCGCAGGGAGAGCGCTTGCGGCGGGAACTGCAAGTTCCCCGACGCGGAGAAGGACGTTGCAATAACAATACCCAGCGGTAACAGCATGACAACGAATATCGCTATATAACCGATGCGAAACGCTGCCGTTCCAAGCCATTCGAGACTACGTTGCATTGGTCACGTCACCTCCAAAGCGGCCGAGGACAGTGTAGATGACAAGAATGCTCACGAACATCAGGACGAGCATTACCGTCGAGAGGGCAGTGGCTATCGGCCAGTTGAAATTGACTAGCATCTGCTCCTGCACTTCGAGTGCGAACGGGCGGTCGCTCCCTGCACCGAGCAGCGCCGGTGCGGAATACGCGCCGACGCTCCAGGCAAAGGAGATAACAGTCGCGACGGTGATTCCTGGCATAATCTCTGGCAGAACGACCGCAAAGAAAGACCGGATTCGGCTGGCTCCGAGGTCCCTGGCCGCCTCGACAAGCTCCCATTCAACGGTTGTCAGGACGCTGTAAATTGCCAGCATCGCATACGGGAAGACGATATACACTTGTCCGATGACGACGCCAAGCGTGTTCGGGACTATCTGCAGGGGTGCCTGAATGAGGCCGACTGCGAGCAAGAGGCTGTTGGCCGTCCCGTTCGGAGCCAGCAACGGAACCCACACGTACGTCTTGATTACGAGTGTCGTCAACAGCGGCAGCACAACCGAAAATAACAGGGCCGATTTCCGCACCCCGTTCGCGCGCCAGGTGGCATATGCATAGAAAACCGCGAGGACGACTGTGAGTAACGTCGCGATGATGCCGAGCTTGAACGAATACACGATGATTCCCTGGAGCAACTCAGACTGGAGGACCTGCACGTACGATGCGATGGTGAACGTCCCCTCGGCATACGGGAGGCCCTGTGACTGTTCGCTGAAACTGATGCGAACCAGCAACAGAAACGGAACCACGAACACCAGCAACTCGAACAGGATCAGTGGGCTCATCAGCAACAACGAGCGGCGAGAGCCAGACTGTCCCTCAAATAGCGACCAGAGGCGGTCTAACACAGTCGTTCTGGAGTCGACACTCATTGTCGGTCCCTCACCCTCGTGCCGTCGGGACGGAACAGCAGTATGTCATCGATATCCCAGCTGAGCTCAACCGTATCTCCTTCATCAATTGCTGATTGGTCAGTAACGCTCTGTTCGACGAACAGTTGCTCCCCGCCGATGTCGACGACATGGCGGATGCTGGAGCCGCGATAAATAGTACTCTCTACGGTCCCGGAAACACCACCACCACCGCCGTTACCGTCGGCACGGGTCTGGTGAGATGCCCGGGTTGATTCATCGGTGAGAGGAGCTATTTGCATGAACTCGGGACGGAGCGAGACAGTAAGGGACGCTTCGGGCTGGATTTTCGAAGTCACCGGTACACGGATCTCCGAGTCGAACTCCGTCACCAGATAGCTGTACTGGCCGTCACTGTCGCTTACAGTACCACTGACGAAGTTTGTATCACCCAGGAATTCCTCGACAAACTTGTTTTTCGGGTCCCGATACACTTCATTCGGCTCTCCGACCTGCACCAGTCGCCCATCGTTCATTATGCCGATACGATCAGCAAGGGTGAACGCTTCATCCTGATTGTGTGTGACGTGAACGAACGTGGCTCTTACATAACTCAGCGAAACACGTTGACGACGAAGCAGTCAAGAAGGCCGTGTAGTGGTGCTCCAGCGAGGTTTAACGTCCGTACGAACCCGTAGGTTCGGACGGACTGCTCCAATCCAGGCTTGGAGAGGCCGCGGAACTTCTGTAGCCATGGATTCACTAGCGACCAGAGGCATTCGACTTGGTTGATGTGGACGCCGTCATCAGTGACAAATTCTTCGGAGTGAACAACGGTCTGCTCGTTCTTGTAGACGAGTGGCGCGTACCCGCGCCACCCGTCGTGCCAGACCTCATCCAGTTTCCCTGAGAGAATCTCTACCTCATCAAGTGCTGGTTTGAGTTCTTCCGGTTGAGCACCTGGCTCGGCGCGAATTACACGAAGTACATCACGACAGGCACCGATCAGCGTCATGGTATCGCCAGGTGCTCCTTCCCACCGTGATCGCCCCCCTTCCCCAGAGCCGCCGCGGGAAAGCCCATCCCGCGGCGGCGTCTGTCCCTTGTAACCAGAGCACTTGTGGCCGGTTTCGTCGATCTGAGTTGGGCCGTCGATAGCGTGTTGGATGCGCTCCCAGACGAGGTAGAAGCCGCGCTGGAAGGCGGCTTCTACCTCTCGAATCGTGGAATGAACCGTGTCGTAGACCGCTTCGAAGAGCTGGGTGATTTGGTGGATGCTGAGAAGTGTGTCGGCATAGAGGACGAACGCAATGACGATTTCGCCAGGAGAGAGAGTGCGGCCTTCGAAGGGCGTGTTGCGGGTGTAGGAGAAGACATAGCGGCAGTTGGTGCACCAGACCCGGGGACTGCCGTCCCCGGACTGGATGGCGGTTTCACCACACTCCGGGCAAGGAGCTTGTTCCCATGCCTGCTTACAGCGCCGCTCGATTTCCTCATCGAGCGGCTCTGGGCGCAACACTATTGACGTGAGCTCAACAATATCCTGTAGCATCCCGCCGAAGGCTGTTTGATTGTACATAGCAACTAGCCTACGGCGGGATGCTGTAATTCTCGGGGTACTGTTTCACTCAGTTCGGTAAGAGCCCGAACGTTTTCTGAAACTCTTCGTGAATATCTTTCAGCTCGATCTCCATCTCCTCACGCAGTCGCTTATCCAAGTTCGAGAGGGGTTCATCAAGCAGTAGCACGTCAGGGTCCACTGCCAGCGACCGTGCCAGCGCGACACGCTGTTTCTGGCCACCCGAGAGGTCGGTCGGACTGTGACTTTCATACCCATCCATGTGAACGCGGTCCAGCATCTCGCTGGCGCGGTCACGCCGCTGCTGTTTTCCCATGCCACGCATCTTGAGACCGAACGCAACGTTCTCAAGTACGGTCTTGTAAGGGAACAGCGCCCAGTTCTGGAACACCATCGAGGTGTCCCTGTCGTAGGCCGGTTCGTCGGTCACGTCCGCATCTCCGATGTAGACTGTCCCGGACGACGGTGTCTCCAGCCCGCTGATCATTCGCATCGTCGTCGACTTGCCACAGCCACTGGGACCGAGTAAGCACAACAGTTCCCCGTCGCGAACGGATAGGGAGACATCTGTCACCGCATCGAGCTCCCCGAACGATTTCGAGAGGTTCTGTAGTTCTATCTCCGACATGAGTTATGCAATTCGTGTTGGCCACTGAGACACTGGTCCCTTGTAAACATCGGTCCCGACATCGCTAGTTCGAACTCGCCTCCATCTCCGAGATCCGCTGGTTGAAGCTGTCAAAGTTCGAGTTGATGTAATCGAACTCCGGCCAGGCGACGAGCGCTGCTTCGTCACTGTTGTTGGGGAGGTCCTCATTGAGTTTTTCAGTCGCGTATTCCATGTCCGTATTCGTAAACAGCGTCGGACGGCTCAATTGAATCCGGCGAATTTCGGCGTTTCAGCGTTCAATTGCCTGCTCCACGTTGTAAACGCCGGCTATGAGCGTTATCTCCCGGAACTGGCGGAACCAGTCACGCGCTCGGACGGCGGAGCCGTGCGAGCGCTTGATTGAGGAGTTGACGGACTCGGTCTGTGATCGCTGACCATAGAGCTCGTCGTCTATTCGGGCGTTGTGTGCGTGATCGTAAGGAGCGAAAACACGGTGCTTTATCAGCGGACGAATCCCGGCGTTTCGAAGCTCCTCACGGAAGCTCATGTCATCATAGCCTTTGTCAGCGGCCAAGCTTCGAAGGTCGCCCGCGTTCCGCAGGGCGACCTTCGGGCCGATCTTGGTTTCGTCAGGCCACTTCGTGCTGCAGTGTAAGTCAAGAATTGCTCCCTCAGCTGTATCTACGAGAAACGTCGTCTGGATCGTTTTGACGGAACGATCAATCCGTCGCAAGTAGTGAGACGATGCCTGCTGACGGTCGAAGTAGGTGGCATCAATTGCGGCGTGACCATTCTGGTCCAGCAGCTCCGCCGACCGGCGGAGCAGCTGTCGCCAGACAGTCATCGATGCCCGTTTGAACGCCTTACACAGCGTCGAAGGCGCGGGAAACTCCCCGCGTTGAAGATTCAATACCGCTCGAACACGTTCCATCTCTTCGGCCCAGTCGATGATTTCCTCGTACTCCGCGCTCATGTGTTCGCGCAGATAGAGCAAGACTGCGTGCTTCCAGCCGGCAAACCCGTTGCCGGCTGGATCACTCAGTTCCATCAGCGCAGCGTCAGTAAGCTTTTGAGCGAGCGAAGCCACTTGCTTCACGAAGCGGAAGAGGGTGTTGTGCATAACATTACTCTCCCGCTTCATACCCGTGATTCTAACGACCTATCCCGGCGCCGTCTGTGGATTCAATTGAGCCGCGTCGGACTGTTTTCCGACCACCGTGTCTGGGTCTCGGCGTCCAGCAGGAAATTCAAGAAATCCTCCGCCATCCGCCGTTTGTCAGTGCCACGGACCGGACACCAGTGGTTGACGAAACCGCTGTTTCTATCCGGTGCGGTGTGGCTCAGGTTAGGATAGTCGTCAATATCGTACGCGGTCTGTTCGTAGTACCACTGCGCGTGGTCGATAATGCCGTTCTCGAACAGTTGCCAGATGTCTTCCCCGGAAGAAGCCCAGCCCTGGATGTTCCACTGCTCCTCCATATAGTCAAACACGTCCATCGAGAGGTCCTCATCGTACACTTCCCCAGCAAGTTCCTTCGCATCCATCGCGACAGCAGCGTCATGCTGTGGGAACCACCAGAACCCTTTGTCGATACCGATTCCATTCCCGTTGGCGGCTTCTGGGGCGGCAAGGTCGGCCCAGGTGGTCGGTTCGAAATCTAGATCGTTTCGATAGATGAGCGTCGTCGGCGCACCGTCGACGGGGACCCCGAACTCCGTGGTTCGGAAGTCAGTGTAATAGTCAATGACGCCATCCAGATTCGGCACGTTCTCCTCTCGTACTGGCAAGAACAGGTCATCGTTGCGACCAAGGAGGTAAAAATACCCCTCCGTGCATCCGTTCTAGGCTAAGGCTGAGTTAGCAGGAAAACCACCAGATGTTACCGGGATGAGAAACCGGTGGAAAGTGAATGAAACTACCACCGGATGAGGTAATCGAAGAGCGGTTGGTGAATACTTTTCCAAACAGCCGGCTGCGCGAGCTGGCTCGCGCAACCGGACTGGTGCAGCGCGACGGCGGGAAGTTGGAAGCTGACGCTCTGTTCTGGGCGCTTGCGCTCGGATTTCTCTCAGCCGGGCACAGAACAATCGAAGCGTTCCGCCAAACCTACATCGATACCTTTGGTGGCACGATCAGGTACTCATCCTTCTACGAGTGGTTCACGCCTGAACTGTGTACATTCCTTCGAGAGGTCCTCAAGGAGGCCCTTGAGGACCTCGATCACGAGAGCGACCGTCTCCAAGGACGGTTTGAGGAGTTCCGTGAAGTCTTCATCGTGGATATGACAGTCATTACGCTGTTCCAGGAGCTGTTTGATGAGTTCCCTGGCTTTGGTGACGACCACGCTGGAGCGAAGCTCCACGTGGTCGAATCAACCAGTACAGGCCTCCCTACCGAGTTTTCTATCACAGACGCTCGCACGCACGAGTCAACGCAGTTGTCGACTGGACCATGGCTGGAGAACGCACTGCTGCTGTACGATCAGGCGTACTTCGAGTACCGGACGATGGACTTGATCGACACTAACGGCGGCTGGTTCCTGACGCGGTTGAAGCCAAACGCACAACCGAAGATCGTCGACGAACTCAGGGAATGGCGTGGCAACGCCATTTCTCTGGAGGGAGAAAAAGTTCAGGATATTCTGGACGATCTGCATCGTGACGTGATTGATGCCAAGAGCGAGGTCGAGTTCAAGCGACGCGTCTACAACGGCACGCGCAGCCGTGCCGTTGAGACGTTTCGCGTCGTTGGTGTCTGGAACGAGGACCAACAGCAGTACCACCTCTACATCACGAATCTTCCAGCTGACGACTACGCTGCCTCAGATATCGCAAAGCTCTACCAAGCTAGATGGGAAGTAGAGCTTCTCTTCCGTGAACTCAAGACTACATACGCCCTTGACAAGATGGATACAACCAAACCAGAGGTCGTTGAAGCGCTCATTCTGATCAGCCTCATTTCACTCATTGTGAGCCGGACACTTCGAGAACTGTTCATCGAGATTCTCGAAGACAACTGCAGTGACGACGACATTGAGCCGTCGTCACTGCTGCCACGAGAGCGCTGGGCAAAGGCTGTAAGCCGCCGGAATGATCGGATACTCCGCCGAGTCGCTCGGCGACTCGGCTATGAGACGCCAAGTCTCGTCAAATCGCTGATGAACGACGGATTGAACCCGAACGCTCACCGTACCTTATTGCTTGAGGAGGTACAGTACAACTCGTTTGACGCCAAGCTCGCGTAATCCAGCGAGAACGCTGGATTCGCGTCGCTGGTTAGCTGCGCTACTCGGTCCAGATGGGCAATTCAGTGCTTCTTCCTCCTGAGAGAAGTTCAGGCTGTCACACACGAGCAGATCGAATCTTCAGCGCCAGTTATTCACCGTAGATGTATCACCAGCTCTGGCACAATCTCTGTCAGCCGAATCAAGTTAGACTAGAACGGATGCCCCTCCGTGATGGTGACATCGAACGGTGGCTGATCCTCCGGTGCTGATCTGATTTTTGCCAGGATCTCGTTCCAGCCGCGGTTGACCTGTAATCGACCACCAGTCCGCTCTTCGTACATCGGTTTTATCGGCTCAATTGAATCCACAGACGGCGCCGGGATAGGTCGTTAGAATCACGGGTATGAAGCGGGAGAGTAATGTTATGCACAACACCCTCTTCCGCTTCGTGAAGCAAGTGGCTTCGCTCGCTCAAAAGCTTACTGACGCTGCGCTGATGGAACTGAGTGATCCAGCCGGCAACGGGTTTGCCGGCTGGAAGCACGCAGTCTTGCTCTATCTGCGCGAACACATGAGCGCGGAGTACGAGGAAATCATCGACTGGGCCGAAGAGATGGAACGTGTTCGAGCGGTATTGAATCTTCAACGCGGGGAGTTTCCCGCGCCTTCGACGCTGTGTAAGGCGTTCAAACGGGCATCGATGACTGTCTGGCGACAGCTGCTCCGCCGGTCGGCGGAGCTGCTGGACCAGAATGGTCACGCCGCAATTGATGCCACCTACTTCGACCGTCAGCAGGCATCGTCTCACTACTTGCGACGGATTGATCGTTCCGTCAAAACGATCCAGACGACGTTTCTCGTAGATACAGCTGAGGGAGCAATTCTTGACTTACACTGCAGCACGAAGTGGCCTGACGAAACCAAGATCGGCCCGAAGGTCGCCCTGCGGAACGCGGGCGACCTTCGAAGCTTGGCCGCTGACAAAGGCTATGATGACATGAGCTTCCGTGAGGAGCTTCGAAACGCCGGGATTCGTCCGCTGATAAAGCACCGTGTTTTCGCTCCTTACGATCACGCACACAACGCCCGAATAGACGACGAGCTCTATGGTCAGCGATCACAGACCGAGTCCGTCAACTCCTCAATCAAGCGCTCGCACGGCTCCGCCGTCCGAGCGCGTGACTGGTTCCGCCAGTTCCGGGAGATAACGCTCATAGCCGGCGTTTACAACGTGGAGCAGGCAATTGAACTCTGAAACGCCGAAATTCGCCGGATTCAATTGAGCCGTTTTATCGTTTCTTCGAAGCGGTCAGCGTAGTTCCCGCTCCAGACCATTACGCGCAGTGTCTCACCGCTGAAATCCTGGCCACTACTACTGTCGCCCGTGCTGGCACCGCCACTTTCACCACCGGTCCCACCGTCGCCGTCATCGCTGGCCAACGAAGCGCATCCAGCAAACACACCGGCGGTTCCAGCTCCGGCGGCGGTCAAGAACCGTCGACGGCTGGTTCCAGACTGTCGGATCGGTTCGCTCTCGGTATGCTCGTTATTGCCACACATTGCTATACGCACATATTCCACGCATATTATAAAAAACTACCTTCGATACCCCACTCTGATGCAACCACAGTCCGCGATTCCAGCAGAAAACATCGCTTGGGAAGAGATGAAGTGGGATGTTCCAGCCAGAGACGGACTAGTAGTCGGTGGCTAGAAAACAGGGTGTTGTTACGAAACGCGCCGCCAAGATTAGTTCGTCGTTCGGAGACGCTCTTCAAGTTCGTCAACGACATCCCTGAGCGCATTCGGCACTTCCTGTTCGAGAACCATCCCATCGACCCGATAGGTCGGGCCCGAGACACTGAGCGCGCCAATCACGTCCCCCTCCGGCCCGTGAACGGCTTTCCCAATGCTTCGCATCCCGTCGGTGTACCCCTGATCGTCGACAGCGTAGCCGCGTTCTCGAATCTGCTCCAGTTCGGCGTGCAACTCTTCCCGCGACGTGATCGTGTGGTCAGTCCGTGCAGGGAGCCCCCACCGCTCGATAACGTCTTCGACCCGGGACTTGGAATAGGTGGATAACACCGCCAGCCCAGACGCGGTCGCGTGCATGTGATAATATGACCCCGTTCTGGCCCGGTACTCCTTCGATGGTCCGTCAGTGGTCGTCCCCTCGAACTTTGCCCACTTGTGGTACGATTCGGCGATTGTGATAACCCTGCCACGGTCCGGAGCCACGAAGTCACACTCTTCCTCTGTCCGTTCGGTGAGGGCTGCGATTGCTTCCTCGATATGCGGATAGCCGGGCCATCGGCTTCGTGCCTGTTCACCGTAATTCAAGAACCGCAACCCGACCTGGTAGATTTCGCCGCGTTTGACCAGAAAGCCGCTGTCGCGGAGCGTGGTGAGGTGCTTATGTGCAGTACTCTTTGCCACGTCTACCTCTTCAACGATATCCCGAAGCCGTGCACCGTCACGGTCGGAGACGATATCAATAATCTCGATCGATAGTTCCGTGGTATTCACAGACATATGTCGGCTGTGTGTCTGATGGGATTTAGTAGTTCGGTAGAACAAAACCAGAATCATGAAGTGTCATTCGCTATTATTTTCTGTGTGAGTGTGTGACACTATTTGCGAGGCTAGTTCGATTGAGCGAAACAATGTCGGCACGGTCTGATTATCACGCAAAAAGAATAACAGAAGTACAGGCGTTATATGATGTAGGAGGTGACCCGAGACTTAGTCGTACAATCAAAATGAAGAAGAGACTCAGATGGCTTTCCCACAGTTTTTCTAGTTCGATCATATGAAACAGTCGAATCGAAACATAGGATATAGGGGTTGAACCGACAGGAGCCAATACCTACACGGTGAAGTTCGGAGACAAAAGCCATCCTAGACTGACGCTACGTTTCTATTTTGTTTGTGGTGCTGAGCGTTTCACTATCATATTCTTGTCTATCCGTCTATCGTACTGTATTCGTAGTACTGACTTCGAACTTCGATTTCGTTTTTCGTATATCGAAGTATCTCAAGCAGATTTGCCATGTATCTGGAGGTGAATCGATCTCTGGGCCCAGTAATACCAAGAGACACCATGACTTCCTGTTCGTCGTTGAATATCGGAACAGCGACACCTCGAACACCTCTGAGATGCTCCTCGTCGTCTATCGCATAGCCCTGGTCGCGAATTCGTTCAAGCGCCGCTTCGAGAGCAGACCGGGATGACAACGTGTTATCAGTCCCTTTCGGAAGCCCATGGTCGGCAACGATTTCGTTTCGTTTTTCCACCGGAAGATGCGCCAGAATTACTTTGCCCAGCGATGTCCAGTGCATCTCTGTGTGATTCCCAATGGGAATTTCGTCGCCCGCAGCCTTTCCGCCTGAGCTCCTGTAGAGAATGACCCGCTGGCCGTTTTCCTCAATGCCGGCACCAGCAATCTCGCCGGTTTCTCTGCTGAGTTCTTCAACCTTATTGCGAAGCAGTCGGCCGATGTCTAGTCTTTGCCGAACACTGCCACCGAGCTCAAGAAAGCGGAACGATCGACGATACTGCCCGGCTTCCTTGACAACGTAGTCCCGCTGGACAAGTGTGTTGAGGTGGATAAAGACAGTACTTGTGGGGATATCAAGATGAGACGCAAGCTCGGAAAGACCGACTGGTTCAACTTTTCCGAGAGCGGCGAGAATGTCCAGCGTTGTCTTGACCGCGCTGATCGTTTTGTTGTTCTGTGAGGGCATGGATGCGCTTTTTCTTGCAGGGTAAAATAGATTCCGTCGAGAGACAAAATGTTTCCAATCATATTGGAAACTGTCGGTGTCCCGTTAGAGACGATATTCTAACAAGGGTACGAGTGTTATTTTCTGCACTCTCCTTACTCTCGGGGAGTGACAACAAACCACATGAACATGTGGGCTGGAGGCTTCAATACCTGATTCAGCAGTTACAGACACTCTGGCGTCGTTTTGTGACATTCGTGTATTCCGTACGAGCGTCCCACGTGACTTTCAATCTCATTGAAAGGGTTTGGAAACGCTCTGGTATCCTGTTTTCTACGCTTTAGTCGGTCTCTGCTCCGTATTCTGCAGCATACTATAGGTCATACTTGCGGGTGTAACGTTTGGCCTCGGTGCAGAACTGCCGGCTACGCAGTTATATCCGACGGTGCTCCACAGGCGGCCCGCGGGTTTCGATGTGATTGGTCTGCCTGACTCTGCCACCACTACCAACATTTATTAATGATGATTGCGATGCTTCTTCTACTCGGTATGAGCGAAGTTACACTATCAAACGTCAGCAAGGTATACGACGACGATGTCCTTGCAGTTGAGGACCTTTCTCTGGCCGTCGAGGACGGTGAGTTTGTCGTCGTTGTCGGCCCATCCGGATGTGGGAAATCGACCACACTTCGGATGATTGCTGGGCTCGAAACAGTCACCGACGGTGAGATTGCTATCGGGGGGAACGTAGTCAACGACGTTCGTCCACAGGACCGGAACATTGCGATGGTGTTCCAGAGCTACGCGCTGTACCCGCATATGACCGTGCGCGATAACATGTCCTTCGGGCTCCGGCTGTCAGGCGAGTACGATGATCAAATCGAACAGCGCGTGACTGAGGCCGCCGAACTGCTGGAGATTGCGGACCTCATGGACGACCTGCCGAAGCAACTCTCGGGTGGCCAGCAACAGCGTGTCGCACTTGGGCGGGCTATTGTCCGCGACCCGGACGTGTTTCTGATGGACGAACCGCTGTCGAATCTCGACGCGAAGCTTCGGACACAGATGCGCACGGAGATCCAGCGGATCCAAGAAGAGTTGGACGTGACGACGATTTACGTCACGCACGATCAGACGGAAGCGATGACGATGGCCGACCGGATCGTGATTCTCAATCAGGGTGAACTCCAGCAGGTCGCGCCACCGGAACGCTGCTACGATGAGCCCAACAACAAATTTGTCGCGGGGTTCATCGGGTCACCATCGATGAACTTCTTCGAAGCGAGTGTAACCAATAGCGGCGGGCACGCGACGTTCCACTCGTCAAATATTGAGTTTACGCTCAACGTCGACATTCCGGACGGGGAGTACACGCTGGGCGTCCGCCCGGAAGATTTCGTCGCCGAGGACGCCGGCGAGTACATCAATACAGTTGTCGATGTCGTAGAACCAATGGGGTCTGACAACTTCCTCTATCTGGAGACTGCAGGCGGGTCGAAAGAAGTCGTTGCCCGGGTCAGTAGCGAATACCGCCCAGAACGGGGCGATAAAATCGCGCTCGGGTTTCATACAGAGGATATGCATCTGTTCGGTCCAGATGGCGAGCGTGTGGAACTGAATCAGTTGCAGCGGACAGAGTCGGTGTAATATGTTGTACGATACTATCGGTCGGAAAGAGAGCGAGTGGGCTGGGATGACTGCGGGTCAGATCCGAAATGTCGGCGAACAGCCGGGCTCAGTTCTCGTTATTCCCGTCGGAAGCGTCGAACAGCACGGGAACCACCTCCCGGTCGTCACCGACACACTCCTCGTCGAGGCGATGGTCGACACTGCTATCGAGCGCCTAGATGGCGTTCCTGTCGTCGTGACACCGCCGGTCTGGAGCGGGTTCTCGCCACACCATCTGTCGTTCGGTGGGACCCTCTCACTCGAGTTCGCGCACTTGCGAGCGACACTTGAGGATATCGCACACGCTGGCATCCAGAACGGATTCGACGCGGTGCTGTTCGTCAACGGCCACGGCGGGAACAGTTCACTCATCGACGCCGTCGTGAGTACTGTGGGCGTCGACACTCACGCCGAAGTACTCGGGACGACGTACTTCCATCTGGCGTCGGATAGAATCGAGGAGCTCCGGACCACCGAGACAGGGGGGATGGCTCACGGCGGTGAGTTCGAGACGTCCCTCATGCTTGCGCTCCGACCAGACCTCGTGGGTGACCCGGCGGTCCGCGACGGTGAACCGATGGACGAACACTACGGCTGGGGCGGGCAAGACTTGCTTGACGGGGGCAACGTCTCTGTCTACCGCTCGTTCGACGAGTATTCCTCATCCGGAGCTATCGGGACGCCGAAGCAGGCGAGCGCGGAGACAGGCGAACGAATCCGCTCGGTCATCGGCGACGAACTCGCGGCCCTCATGGTTGCGATTCACGAGAACAATGCCTGACCAATGAGCGACACAACACAAAGAATTATGTACATGGAAATAGGTGACATTAATGATGCAGCCCGATAACAACGACAGGTCTGTCGAGGATAGTATCGACCGCCGACGGCTTCTCCAGGCGCTTGGCGCAGGCGGCGCCATCGCCATCGCCGGGTGCAGCGGCGACGGTGGGAGCGGCAGTGACGGGGGTGACGGCGACAGTGAGAGCGGCGGTGGCGGCAGCGACGGCAGTACGCAGAGCGTGCAGTTCCTCACGATGGGCGTCGGGGACAACATCAAGCAGTTCTTCGAGGAGAACAACGCGGCCTTCGAGGACGAACACGGCGTCGACGTAGAGTTCACCAGCGTTACGTGGGACAACGCACGGCAAACCGTGAACAACCGTGTCGACGGCGGCGAAGCGCCCGACGTCAGTCGGTGGCCGGCACGCTGGATCCCCCAGCTGGTGGGCAAAGACGCACTCGAACCGCTTGATGACATGATGGACGGGGAGTTCGGCGAGCAGTTCTACGACGGCGTGGCCGAGGGAACGATGTACAACGGCTCCCACTACGGCGTGCCGTGGGCCGCCTCGAACAAGTGCCTCTACTACAACAAAGATGTCTTCGAGACGGCGGGGCTCGACCCGGAAGACCCGTCGCTTGAGTCGTGGCAGGATATGCTGGATGCCGCAACGCAGATCCGTGACAGTGATGCGAGCGTCCCAGCACTGGGCCTTGCAGGGGCCGACGCAATCGAAACCGGGTCGCAGTACTACCACTACCACTGGTCACACGGCGCGGACCTCGTCGACGACGAAGGTATGCCAGTCGTGAACTCCAGTGGCGCTGTTGATGCCCTCTCGTTGTACACCGACCTTCATCTCGAACACAATGTCACGCAGTCATCGCCACTCTCCTCAACTCGGCAGGACATCCGACAGCTGTTCGAGAACGGTGACCTCGGGATGGTCATCGGGCACGTGTACACGGGACTCAACATCACCGCGGCGAAGGAAAACGGTGACGTCGACTTCGATTACGGTATCGTGCAGGTACCGCGTGGCCCTGAAGGTCGGTACAGCCTCTTCACTATCGACACGCTCGCCATCCTGAGTCAGAGCGAACACAAGGACCTCGCCCGGGACCTGATTCGGTTCTACTTCGACGAGGAGCGACGGTTCCAGTACTCGAAACAAAAAGGGTTCCTCCCCGTCGTCGAAGCCGTCGGGGAGCGCTCGTACTTCTCGGAGTCGAAGAACTGGGGACCGTTCGTCGAGGCGGGGCAGTACGCCCGCGCCCGACCGAAGCTCGGTAACTTCAGCGAGTTCAACGACCGGATGGTCCAAGCCATTCAGGAAGCACTGGCGGACCGGAAGTCACCGCAGAAAGCGCTCAACGATGCACAGAGTGATCTCGAAGATGCCATGGAGTGACAGACAGGGATGAGTCTGGCAGAGGAATACACCGAAACGTCCGATGACTCACGTCTCGAACGAGGGCTGGCGTACGTCCAGCGCAATAGCCGAGCGTACCTCCTCATTGCTCCCGCAGCGGTGTTCCTGCTGGCCGTTGTCGGGTACCCGATCATCGAGACGTTTCGGTTGTCACTGTACCAGTCGCCGGCCGACTCGAACATCGAGACGTTCGTCGGACTCCAGCATTACGTCGAAATATTCAACAGCGACATCTTCTACCGACTGCTCTGGCAGACCGGTCGCTGGGTCGTCGTCGGTGTCCTGGGCAAGACACTGCTGGGACTGCTTATCGCCGTTCACCTCAAGGGTGATATTCGTGGTCGGAAGTTCTTCCGCACGGCGTTTCTCATCCCGTGGGGGATTCCCTACGCGATCTCCGCTGTGGTGTTCCGGTGGATAGAGCACCCGCAGTTCGGCTACCTCAACGCGATCTTGCTAAAACTCGGCATCATCGAACAGGGTATCGGTATCCTCGGAAACCCGAGTCTGGCGTGGCTCGGCGTCGTCGTGGCTGATATCTGGATCGGAACGCCGTTCATGGCGATTATCTTCCTCGCGGGCCTGCAGTCGATACCCCAGGAACTGTACGAGGCAGCCGCCATCGACGGTGCCGAGAAGTGGCATCAGTTCCGGTACATCACGCTCCCACAGCTCAAAAGCGTCGTCCTGATCGCCACGCTGCTGTCGACGATCTGGACGTTCGTCAGCTTCGACGTCATCTGGACAATGACCGGCGGCGGCCCGATCAGTTCGACGGCAACGCTCGTCATCCACATCTATCAGGTGGGGCTCCAGAACGGGAACCTCGGGCGCGGAGCTGCCTACAGTGTCATCGGGTTCCTGTTCCTGTTCGGCTTCGCAATCATCTACCTGCGCATCTACACGCGCGGCGGTGACGAGCTATGACGATGGCAGGCCACGACCGGAGCAGTCTCCGCAAAGTCCGGCTCTACGGCGTGCTGATCGGACTACTCGGGCTCATGATGTTGCCGTTCTACGCGATGTTCTCGAGTACGCTCAAGCCGGAGTCGGAGATCTTCGCTGCACCGGCGACTCTGGTCCCCAGCGACCCCAGCCTCCAGGCCTACCTGCAGGTCTGGACACAGACCGACGTGTTGCTCTGGGTCGCCAATAGCTTCATCATCTCGGTGGGGACGGTCGTGTTGACGCTTCTGCTGGCGATACCGGCCGCGTACTCATGTGCCCGGAACGACTTCGTGGGGAAGCGAACCTTTCTCCTCTCCGTGCTGGTCGTCCAGATGTTCGCGCCGGTTGTGTTGATCGTCGGCCTCTTCGATGTTATCTCTCAGATGGGACTGTTCAACACCTATTGGCTGTGATCGTCCCGGCGGCAGCGTTCACGCTGCCGTTCAATGTCTGGATGCTGTACGGGTATTTCAAGACGATCCCCGTCGCGCTCGAAGAGTCAGCGCGTATCGACGGCGCGAGCCAACTGCAGATCCTCACGAAGATCGTGCTCCCGCTCACGAAGCCGGCGCTGGTCGCCAGTGTCACCTACACGTTCCTCTACGCGTGGAATCGGCTGCTGTTCGTGCTTACCTTCCTCACTGACAGTGCGAAGTACAACATCCCGCGCGGCGTCTTCTCGATGGTTGGTGCGCTGCAGACCGACTGGCGGATGATGCTCACCGTCTCTGTTATCGGTATTATCCCACTCCTGATTTTGTTTGCCTTCCTAGGAGCGTGTCATAGAATCCATCTCATAGCATCTCACAGCCCGGCTCGTTTCCTCGCTCGTAGTTGGTGATTGCAACGACGAGTCGTAGGCAGAGCGCAACGAACACTTCTGTTCGAGCGTGGACGCGGCCTCGGGCGCGGACGTGCCCGAGGCCGCAGTCCTTGACGGCATCGTTAGTTCGTTCGACTCCTATCCGGTGGTTGTACGTCTCGTCCAAGATGGACTGTTTGAGCAGAACTTCCTCACTGTGTTCGGTGATACGATCTTCGACCCTATACTCGATATCGAGCGGATCGTCGGTATTTCGCGGGTTGTACGGGGCAATTGGCACGACCCCTGCGGCCAGCAGGTGGTCGTGCCAATCGAGGATATCGTATGCGCTGTCTCCAAGCATCCAGATGGGTGTATCGACGGCGAGCGCGTCACACGTGACGCGCATCGCCGTCTCTTGATCCGCTTGTTTGCTCTGTGTGAACTCCGCTGCTATCGGAATCTTTGGACCGGTCGAGACGATCGTACAGCCGAAGCCGTAGTAGTGTTCCTCAGCTGTTGGGTCGTAGTTCCACGAGGCGGCGTCGTTGTACTGGACCGCTTCGATGTGGGTTGAGTCGATGGAGTACGTCGAGTCGAGCAGGCCCCGGCAGGCGGCCTGCTCGACGAGTCTCTTGAAGACATCATCGATGACGTGTTCGAGATCGGTAAGAAACCGGTCAACTGTGTCTCTGGATGGTGGTTTGTCGAGTCCGCAGTAGTACCAGACGAGGCTGTGCTGGAGTTCTCGTGTGACTGGACGTGTGCCGTATACATCCTTGTAGTAGCAGTGTAGAAAGCCGCGAAAGAGGTCTGGTGGCTCATGGACTCGTGTTCGCCCCCGCCCCGAGGGGGCGAACACGTCGTACTCCAGCAGAAACTCGAACTCAAGATGCTCGAACAGCGGTACTGTCTCGGTAGCCGCCGCATTCAAGAAGTCGTTAACCCATCCGTTCTAGGCTAAGGCTGAGTTAGCAGGAAAACCACCAGATGTTACCGGGATGAGAAACCGGTGGAAAGTGAATGAAACTACCACCGGATGAGGTAATCGAAGAGCGGTTGGTGAATACTTTTCCAAACAGCCGGCTGCGCGAGCTGGCTCGCGCAACCGGACTGGTGCAGCGCGACGGCGGGAAGTTGGAAGCTGACGCTCTGTTCTGGGCGCTTGCGCTCGGATTTCTCTCAGCCGGGCACAGAACAATCGAAGCGTTCCGCCAAACCTACATCGATACCTTTGGTGGCACGATCAGGTACTCATCCTTCTACGAGTGGTTCACGCCTGAACTGTGTACATTCCTTCGAGAGGTCCTCAAGGAGGCCCTTGAGGACCTCGATCACGAGAGCGACCGTCTCCAAGGACGGTTTGAGGAGTTCCGTGAAGTCTTCATCGTGGATATGACAGTCATTACGCTGTTCCAGGAGCTGTTTGATGAGTTCCCTGGCTTTGGTGACGACCACGCTGGAGCGAAGCTCCACGTGGTCGAATCAACCAGTACAGGCCTCCCTACCGAGTTTTCTATCACAGACGCTCGCACGCACGAGTCAACGCAGTTGTCGACTGGACCATGGCTGGAGAACGCACTGCTGCTGTACGATCAGGCGTACTTCGAGTACCGGACGATGGACTTGATCGACACTAACGGCGGCTGGTTCCTGACGCGGTTGAAGCCAAACGCACAACCGAAGATCGTCGACGAACTCAGGGAATGGCGTGGCAACGCCATTTCTCTGGAGGGAGAAAAAGTTCAGGATATTCTGGACGATCTGCATCGTGACGTGATTGATGCCAAGAGCGAGGTCGAGTTCAAGCGACGCGTCTACAACGGCACGCGCAGCCGTGCCGTTGAGACGTTTCGCGTCGTTGGTGTCTGGAACGAGGACCAACAGCAGTACCACCTCTACATCACGAATCTTCCAGCTGACGACTACGCTGCCTCAGATATCGCAAAGCTCTACCAAGCTAGATGGGAAGTAGAGCTTCTCTTCCGTGAACTCAAGACTACATACGCCCTTGACAAGATGGATACAACCAAACCAGAGGTCGTTGAAGCGCTCATTCTGATCAGCCTCATTTCACTCATTGTGAGCCGGACACTTCGAGAACTGTTCATCGAGATTCTCGAAGACAACTGCAGTGACGACGACATTGAGCCGTCGTCACTGCTGCCACGAGAGCGCTGGGCAAAGGCTGTGAGCCGCCGGAATGATCGGATACTCCGCCGAGTCGCTCGGCGACTCGGCTATGAGACGCCAAGTCTCGTCAAATCGCTGATGAACGACGGATTGAACCCGAACGCTCACCGTACCTTATTGCTTGAGGAGGTACAGTACAACTCGTTTGACGCCAAGCTCGCGTAATCCAGCGAGAACGCTGGATTCGCGTCGCTGGTTAGCTGCGCTACTCGGTCCAGATGGGCAATTCAGTGCTTCTTCCTCCTGAGAGAAGTTCAGGCTGTCACACACGAGCAGATCGAATCTTCAGCGCCAGTTATTCACCGTAGATGTATCACCAGCTCTGGCACAATCTCTGTCAGCCGAATCAAGTTAGACTAGAACGGATGGTCGTTAACCGAACCTACGTCCTGCAGGGTCGCGGTTGTGTTGGACACACTTTCCGCACCCTGCTGCTTTGCATGTGGCGCTTTCTATGACACGCTCTATAGGAGTGCTTATCGAGTAGCTATAATCATCGAAATTCTGGGAGTTTATAACAGATATATGATGGCTCGACACCAGTATCCCTCAGCACATGGATAACTAGCAAGTGTCCAGAAGAAGCCGACTACCTCATGTATGAACTCAATTACTAAACTGTAACAGTTAGACGTAGCGGTGTATGCCGGAACATATCTCCGACAGCGAAATGGAACGGATTTCGGAATTCGCGAGCACTCCGATGTACAAACGGTCGCCCGACCAGTTACTGCCGGATGGTGCGGCCGACGACGAAGAATAACACACCCCTGGGGGGTGTTTCTCAGTCAGCATACAATCCCACTCACGGCTCACCGATATCAAAGGACTTGTTGTTTTTCCCTCGCCGTCTGGAGACCCCGTGAGTAATAGAAAGCACGAGAAACGAACTTATGACAACTAGTCCGATAACTAATGGACTAATCGTACCGAGTGGAGGCACACCGACGATTGCTGCTATGAGTAAAACGGCGTTCAACAGGGCCACAGCGCCATAGTACTGATACCATTTTGACTCGTTATCGCCATTGCTGATGAATGGTTCAACTTCTGGAGCATCCTCTCGAAGAGCTATCTCACCCGTATCAGCGTCATAGGTTATCAGCCCTGCCTCTTGGAGCTTCGGAGCATGAGTCTGATACAGCGAGACGTACACCCGCTTTCGCGCCTGTGAAGAGAGTTCTTCGACGGTTGTATCGTTTTCCCACGCAGCCAGCTCCTCAGCTAAATCGGTTAGCTGGACTGGCTCTATTTGCTGGCGTAGATAGTACAGTGGTATGTGTTTACCCTGTGGATTCAACGACCGGTACAGCGCGAGCTCGTGAGATCATCTCGTTGTCCCGAACGACTCGCTTGAGTTCCTCATAGGGATTGCGTCCCTGCTGGCTCCACGTTGCCAGCAGGGAGAAGAGGGTTTCGTGGACGAACATTCCGCGGTCGTTCCGGAGTGTCCCGATGATTTTCCGAAGAACGACTGGTTCACGTAGCGCGTTTTCCGCAGCGTTGTTCGTCGGCGAGACCGCTGGCTCACCGACGAAGGTGAGCCAGTGGTCGAGGCCTCCTTCGATCTTCCCGAGTAGTGTTGCCACTGGTCCGTCGGGGACCGACCGCTCAATCAACGATTCGAGTTCTCTCCGCGCGACACGCTGTAATTCTGCCCGCTCGCGCAGTGTCAAGTCGCTCTCCAGCTGAGTCTGGAGAGCGGCATACAACTGTGTGAGCGCTCGGTAGATCGGTTCGCCTTCTTCCTGCTGTTCGGCAGCATCCTCGGCCTCCCGGAGAATGTGCGCCCAACACCGCTGGAGTTTCTTGCTGAAAGCTGGGTACGCTGTCCACCCGTCACAGATAATCGTTCCTGCGAAGTCCTCCCCGAGGACTTCCGCAGGAACATCGTGGCCACGACTTTCCCGGACGGCGTACAGCGTGTGCTTGTCCGTTCGGAACGTCCAGAGCCACGCTTGGTCTCCGTCGCGCTTGATTCCCGTTTCATCAACGTTGACCACGTCGGCCTGTTGAATCTGTCTACGTATCTGCTCGTACTCCGAGCGACCGGCGCGCGCTGCGCGCTCGGTCGCATGCCACGCGGACGCGCCCGAAAGGTCCAATCCGTGGAGTTGGTTGAAACGATCAGCGATCTTTCGGTAGGGAAGCCGGTGATCGTACCGGGAAAGAGCCGCCTGCGCGATGACGTTCACCCCGAACTGCCCCTCATCGGGGCAGTCGGGGTGTGATGCCACCGTCTCGGTTCCGCACGAGTCGCACTCGTAGTAATGGCGGTTGTACTGGGTAGCTTCCACAGGCTGCGGATCAGGAATCTCTTCGACGAGTCGCGGGCTGACGCCCTCCGACTCATCGAACTGCTCACCACAGTCAGGGCAACAGTCACACGTGACTTCGACCTCCTCATCTGGATCGGGTGCAGACCGCCACTCGGGATTATGGCCGGATTTTCGACCCGGTGTCCCGCCGTCAGTACGAGGTTCTTCGTCGTCCTCGTCGGATGAAGACGAGGACGACTCCTCAGAGTCAGATTGTTTCTGACTGGAGGGGGTGTGCGGTCCTTCGTGCCAGCGAAGTTTGGCTCTGAGCCGCTTGTTCTCTTCGCGGAGGTGTTGATTCTCCTGTTCAAGCTTCTCAACACGATTTTTGAGCGCAAGAAGTTCCTCACGCGAAACCTCAACGCTGTCATCTGAGGAAGTCACGCGACTGCACTCCCCAAAGCAGACGACACGGGATGGTCTCTGTCAGAGAGACCATCCCTCACAATCGCCTTTGTCGCCTGCATTGACCTACTGGCAGGTCAGGGGCAATCTACGAGAGAGTACCGAAATCGTTCTGGGGGTAAACCGATGCGTACAGTGTATATCGACGCCTAGAGCTGCTGAGGATATCGAACATTTGGTCGCGTGAGAGCTCTGGTTCTTCCTCTACCATCGGTGCACTCATGACCTCGGTTGCTGCGTTGGTTTATGTTCAGGCCGCGAGAGCGACATATATACACGAAACCCGGGGTACCGTTTTGTTACACCCCCGTTACCCTCTAATTTCCGAGTAAGAAATAGCTACTTGAATGGCGTACTGGGCTTTTGTCTTTCACCGACGGGTCACAGTCGGTATCTAATCCCTGTGTTTATGATGTGGAAGTATTGACAGTACTACACGAATACCTCACAACAGCAGAGAATAAATAAAAATAGATATGCAGGCGAAAGCGCAGTACGGTGAGTTATTGTCCGATCCGATATAAGTCGCGGTGTCACACTACTAAACTCTGGGTCTACTTCTACTAGTATATGTACAAACATTAGCACTACGCTATCGGATTCTAATGAGGATAGACGGAAACTACGTAGTGTCCTATTAATAATATATCCTGGTTATACGATATTGGCTCTGTCAGTTGATTTACCAAGTCACCGAGTGGGAATTTGGCGAGGCCAGTCTGAAAGCACAGCCGCACCTGTGATAGTAATCTCAAGAATAGTCTGGCCTAACCTCTGTGAAATCTGGAGTAGTTCAGTCCGTAATAGGATATATCGCCAACTATCGAGCTAAGAGCGTGACTGCTCAATATTCTTTTTCAAATTCGGATATCCTCTTCTGCGGCTACTGTACTGCTCTCCCGCTCGTCTTGCTGGCGTGCTCTCTTGCCGGAGGCTCATCATCATTTCCTCAATTAAGAACTAGTAGGAAGTTGATAGCCGATTACGTGGGCGTGATCTCGATTGTCTCGCTGTCTCGAATCCGAATGGTGTACCCACTGTATGTGAAACTGATCTGAATGTCGTCGGTGGACTGCCCTGCGACAAGTGTGTCGAGGGCATCCGGGTCGATTTGATTATACAGCGGCGGGAGACTAGTTTCCGTTACGGATTCTTTAGCTGCTATAGCGGTAACAATCGCTTCACTCGGTGATTCGTACTGGTTTGTCCAAAAGACCGTTTCTGTCTCGTTCCACTCCAAGCTCGTTGTCCTTCGTATGAACCACTCCCGTATCAGGATATACTCTATCAGACTAGCAAACTCAGATAACAGGCGCTATCTATCTAGATGCTGTGCCGTTCTCTCTTCGCCAAACAACTCCTCAAGTAGTTTCCGGACAGCTACCCGAAGGTGGTGGCTGAACGTCGGCTGTGATATATCGAGTGTATCAGCGATTTCCTGACCGGTCTTGTCCCGCGGAGATTGATAGAATCCGCTATAAAAGGCTGCAAGCAGGACCTCAAACTGCCGAGGGGTTAGCTGTGCTGTCAGTTCTGAGTAGAATGACTCGCGGGTTTGGACACTACGTTCCCGCTTGTGACGGCTGACGAGTTCGATGTCCGGACATGAACGCCGTAACTCAGCAATGAGTTGGCGAATATCGACAGTCTGTGGAACCTCAATCTGAATCTTCAGCGTCTTCCCATCAGACTGGATCAACTGCGGGGCTCCTCCTTGCTCGGCGACTGTCAGTGCGAGTTGTGTACCCGAGACTGTCGCTTCGAACAAACTCGTATCTTCTGTGTCGGTTAGACACTCCATTCGCTCAATCCGAGGGAGGGTATCCAAGCACGCTTGTAGATCTTCTGAGGGAGCATCAGTGCTGAAAAACACGATACAGCTGGCACCTCCCTGTGGGACGATCCCCTCGAATGATATCTCTGCATCGACGACGCCCGCGATCCGATGGAGGATATCATCGGATTCGGTTGCTTCCAGTTGAAGCTCGACAGCCCGATCCGCGACGAGCCCTTGCTTCGTCTCAATGCTGTTAATGGCGTATCCAACCGTCTCACTCACTTCCTCGAGTACTGACTGTGTCGGCAGATCGAAAACGTTCGGCGCTTTCGCGTACACAGTCAGGATCCCATATGAGAGCTGCTGATAGCTGAGTGGAATACTGACGACTGATTGGAACCCGCGTTCCAGTAGCCGCCGCTGCCACCCCTTCCCTCTGAGCCCGTCCGCGATGTTGTTGTTCAGCGTCTGCTCGTTCGTCCGGGCTGTCTGGACTGCTGGTGGAGGCGGTGTTTCATTCGAAGGTGTGCGGGATTCTTCAAGAAAGCCACGGTCGGTTCCTGCCCACGTCCGTGGCGTGACACGGTCAGTATCGGATTCGTATGCACCGATCCAGGCCATCCGTCTTTAGCTAAGATGAGAACCGCGTGACAGCGACGGCTTATCGAGGCTATTTTTCGAGAGGAATGAGGAGGAGAAGTCTGTGCACAACCCTCGCTCCTCAACGAGAATCATGCGTCGGCTCACTACGCTTTTTCCCTCTGAGTTCCTCGAAGAGCACGCCGAGGAACTCGGCGTGGTCGAGCGAGAAGGCAAGCTTCAGATTCCTGTCCTCGTGTGGGCGCTCGTGTTCGGCTTCGCCGCAGGCGAGAGCCGAACACTCGCTGGGTTCAGGCGCTGCTACAACGCCACAGCTGACGAACCGATCTCTTCTGGCGGCTTCTATCACCGGTTGACACCGACGCTGGCAGAGTATCTCCGCGACCTCGTCGAGCGCGGCCTCGACGAGGTCGCTGTTCCAGACGCTTTTGACGCTGATATCGACCGATTCAGGGACGTGATGATCGCTGATGGAACAGTGTTGCGGTTGCACGAATTCCTCTCTGATGAGTTCCAAGCCCGTCACGAGGAGCAGGCTGGAGCGAAGCTCCACCTGCTCCACAACGCCACCGACCAGACAATTGAACGGATCGACGTAACGGACGAGAAAACGCACGACAGCACGCTGTTCAACACAGGTTCGTGGCTACAAGGACGGCTAGTTCTGTTCGATCGAGCGTACTTCAAGTACCGCCGTTTCGCGTTGATCGACGAGAACGATGGCTACTTCGTGAGTCGGCTGAAGCAGAACGCGAATCCGGTGATAACGGCGGAATTACGGGAATGGCGCGGCCGCGCCATTCCCTTGGAGGGCAAGCAGATCCACGATGTGGTCGATGACCTCTCGCGGAAGTACATCGACGTAGAGGTCGAAGCGGAATTCAAGCGAGGGCAGTACGAGGGAACGCGGTCACTGGATACGAAGCGGTTCCGCGTCGTCGGCGTCCGCAACGAGGACGCCGACGACTACCATCTCTACATAACGAATCTGCCGAGAGAGGAGTTCCTGCCGTCAGATCTAGCGACGCTGTACCGGTGTCGATGGGAAGTAGAAACTCTGTTCCGTGAGTTGAAGACGCAGTATGAACTGGACGAATTCGACACGAACAACCCTGATGTCGTGAAAATTCTACTATACGCTGCGTTGCTGTCACTGCTGGTGAGCCGGGAGTTGTTGGATCTGGTCACCGAGCAGGCCGACGATGAGATCGTGTTTCCGCCGGAACGCTGGGCGGCGACCTTCCGGTCGCACGCCCAGCTCATCCTCCACAAACTCGGCGAGTACCTCGGTTACTCGCCACCGCCGTTGTTGGAGCGGCTAATCGAAGACGCTCAGAAGATTCATCAGCAACGGCCGATCTTACAGGAGACACTCGCTACCGCTACACAACCGAGGTGTGAGTCTTAGCTAAAGACGAATGCCGATCCAGGCAAACGAACAGATGTCGGACGCGACTAACTGGTCACACACTGCCTGCTCTATCTCTGAGCGACTGTCTGCCCTGAGCACTCGCTCGTGAATTTTCTGACTCAACTCTGTCAACCGGTTCATCTGCTCAAGCTGCACCGTCTGTTGCTCCAGATCGCGTTGCCTATCTTCGAGTTCCGTCTCGTAGTTCAGCCTATCGAACGCCGTTCGAATAGTCGCCCCGAGGAGTTCGGTAATTCGACGAGTCTGGGTATCGAACTCGCCGCCGATTGTGTCGCCCGCTCGAAGTACCCCATGGTCACCCAGCGGGACAAAGACGGCTTTTCCATCAGTCGTCGTGCTCTCGCCCGATTCCGAGGCCGAGTTCTCGTCGCAGATTATAGTTTCCTCGGTAAAGAAGGCCGAACTTACGAAGCTATCACCGTCTGCTGGGATAGCCTGGTGTTCCTCGGTCTCCGTCGTCGAAAGCGGGCGAAAAGTGTTCGTCTCGCTGTCGAACGCGTACAGCACAACCTCAGGGAGACCGATGATATCACGGGTCCGCGAGACGACAATTTGCGCGGCTTCCTCCTCTGAAGTCACGCCCAAGAGGTCTGTTGCGGTTTCGTACAGCTGTGTAAAGCCCATCTCAGCCCGCTGTGTCTGTAATTCGTTTCCGATCCACTTGCTCAGCAGGTCCACGAGCGTTACGTCCCAGTCCGAAAACCCGGTCCCGCTCGTCCCGGACCCGTAGAAACAGAGCGTCCCATAGATACTCCCACCCACAGTGAGTGGCGTGCCGAGATACCGATTGACTTCGTCATCCCACATGTGGTCTCGACTATCGTCGCCGCAGTCGGCAGCAACGTCAGTCATCACGACCGTCTCCCCGTCTTTGATAGCTTTCGCGCAGGGGGTTTCCGACAACGGAATCGTTCCGCCTGAAAAAATCGTTTCCTCTGGTGTCTGGAGCACCTCGAAATCGTATTCCATTCCATTTATATGAGAAAGTGTTGCGTACTCGGTTCCAAGCACGCTGCGGCCGACTTGCATGAGGTCCGCTATCTGTTCTTGTAGCGCCCCGTCCCGTGCTGTGAACACTTCGGTAATCGTCCGCAGGACTTCCTCCCGCATTTCGAGTTCGGCACGTGTTGCAGTTGAATGGAGCCCATCGGCGACAATCTCAGCAAGCTCTGTCAGTACTGTCTGCTCCGCCTCGTCAAACGCGAAGGGTGTGTCTGCGTATATCGAAATCACGCTCTGTACTGATCCTGTGTACTGGATCGGGAGAACGATCATCGACCGGAACCCGTACTCCGATGCGAGTTCCTGCCATGGCTGGACAGACGAACCAGTCCTGATATCAGACGCCACCTGCTGTTCGCCGGTTTCGATTGCGTGGCCGAACGGTCCGTCATCGAACACTGAGCGGTCATAGCGAGAGAGCATCGCTTCGACGTATTCGAGTGCGTCGCCACCGCCAGCGGTGGGAACGACGTCGCCTGACTCGTTTTTCTCACCGATCCAGGCAAACTGGTAGGCATCCGAACTGGTCAGGATGTCACAGACAGCCGCTTTGATCTCGTCGGCTGTTGACGCCCTCAGCACCTGGCGGTTTATTTCTCGGAACAGGGAATTGATCCGCGATAACCGCGCTGTTTCCCGTCGGAATCGGTACGATTCGACTGCGTTCTCGATTCTGTTTGTGAGTACTGCGTACTGTTCCGGCCCACCACCTTTGACGAAATAGTCGGTGACGCCGGCCGAAACCGCTTCGCTGGCGAGTTTCTCGCTCCCCTGGCCTGTCAACAGGATGAACGGGAGGTCTCCGTTAGACCGTCGTACCGTCTCTACGAATTCAATCCCGTCAGCTTCGGGCATCTCGTAGTCACTGACGATACAGTCGATCGACTCGGAATCGAAGTAGCTGAGGGCATCATCGACGCTTGCGGCCTCAATTACCTCGATACGGTCGTTCTCGTGTTCCAGCAGTTCTGCCGTGGTTTGCCGGAACTCCCCATAGTCATCAACTAACAGCACCTTGATTTTCGGGGCTTCCGTCCCACTATCCGTTGGTGCCGGTCCAGTTTCACCGGCCAACTTCCGCATACTACACTACTTACGCGACAGCGCGTATAAACGTTTGACTTGGTTGCAACGCAGCCATTGTTCTGCCCCTGCCAGTCACTGTCTCCCTTGAGAAACTCGGTCCAACCCGAATCAGTAGGTAGTTCATACTCTTACAAGCATACAAACACTACGCTCTCCGAACCAATGATTCCTGACCCGAGTTATTAGAAATCTACATATTCTAATAGTTTTGTACCTTGAATATCTTCTCGTCGATATGCTATCGTACAGATATCAAATGTGGTAAGAAACGGTCTGTATTGGGATTAAATCAAACCTGGATTTAGCTCTGTAAATATCGACTACATAATAATATGAGAGAAATACCAGATAAGAATGATAACGCATTTACTAGCATATGTGTGATAATAATTCCATTTGCGAATAATTTTCCTCCCCCACTCACATTCGTCTATGACCAAAGTACACACTAAGGGTGTGTAGACTATCGGAGTTAGGGCTCACGTACACTGTGCGTACACCAGGCGTCAAAAACTATTACTGAACAGGCCGAAACGACTGAACAATGGCTGTTGACTCCGGTTGCAAAGTAGATGCGGTTATCGATAAGTACGGGCTGGCGTCAGCGGACCCCGTCTACGAGTCCCTTGAGGATGGCCTGCTCGCACGCTGGACAGGCGCCGATGACCGGACCGAAATGGGGTATCGGTCGTTGACAGCGTGGTTCAACAAACGACTCCTCAAACAGGTGTATACTGAACACGGTCGTGAAGCCCTTGATACCCGTATAGACAGCGACTACGAGACGTTATGTGGCGATGACGACTTACAACGGGACGAACTCATCGAGCGACTGCAAGCTACAGGCATCCCTGGTGCGTCGCTCCATGATGATATGGTGTCGTGGGGGACGATGCGAACACATCTCAACGACTGTCTGGACGGTGAAAAAGAGCCACAGAAGGCGACAACTAACTGGGAGCGTGAGAGCGTGGCAACGGCCAAGACGGTTGTCGAACAGAAGGCCGAAACGGCACTGTCATCGCTCGCGAAGAAAGGCGACATCGACGGCGGTGACACCGCAGAGATTGAGGCCCAGATACAACTTGGATGTCCAGACTGTCCGACCCGCGTTCCGTTCGCTGTCGCACTTGAGCGTGGGTACGTCTGTAAGCAACACCGGAGCGCGAATCTGTCAGCACACAACTCATGACTTGGAACATCGACATCGAACGAATCGCAGGTATACTTGATGGGTCGGCAACGATAGCGCCGGGAGTAAACGTCGTCCGTGGTTCGAACTGGCAGGGGAAATCGAGCTTCATCGAAGCAATCAAAACGGCCCTTGGCACCTCCACAGAATTGACCGAAGGGGCAGAAAGCGGGACAGTACATCTAGAAACACCGACAGGCGTCTATGACGTGGCGCTCACCCGTGAGAACGGTACCGTCGCCCGACGCGGTGAGCCATACCTCAGCGACGAGTACGACGTGACACGCGCTGAACTGTTCGCGTGTCTGGACGAGCGCAACGAAGTCCGCCGTGCCGTCCGGGCAGGAGAAAATCTTGAGGACGTGCTGTTGCGGCCGCTCGACTTCCAGAATATCGACGCACAGATCGAGACGTTACAGCGAGAGCGCGAACAGATCGAAACAGAACTTACGCAGGCACGCGAGGCGAAAAAGCGGATTCCCAGTGTTCAAGAGAAAGTGACACGGCTAGAAAACGAAATTGAAGATTTGCAGGCCAAACGTGAGACGATCGACAGTGAGGCAGGAAGCGACGACAGTTCGGAGTCGGTCCGCCGTCAGCTCAGTCAAGCACGAACTGAACAGAATCAGGCGCAAAACCGCGTCGAACGACTTGAGCAGAGTATCGAGCGGACGGAACAGCGTCTTTCGGAGCGCCAAGATGATCTTGATGCTCTCGAAATCCCGGAGTACAATGACGTTGCAGACAAACTTTCGGAGGCGAGGGAGTCCCTCTCACAAGTAGAGCGAGACGCCGAGGTACTCCAGTCCGTCTACTCCGCCACCGAAATGGTACTCAGTGAAGACCGACTGGACCTGCTTACCGAGGTGGAGCGTGATATCGACGAGGACACCGTTGCCTGTTGGACATGCGGCAGCGAGACAACACGAGCGGACCTGGCTGACCGGCTGGACGCTCTTGGGAGCGAACTCACGGCGCTTCGCGCCCAGAAAGAGACCTACCGAGATACTGTCGAGGAACTGGAAACACAGCGCGAGGAAATCAGCCAGGCTCGCCAGCGAAAAGCCGATTTAGAAGAAGACATCGCTGAGTTGAAGACGACGCTGGCCGACCGGAAACAAAGCCTCGATGCAGCCAGAAGCAGGCTCGAAAAGGCCCAAGGGGACGTGGAGCGGCTTTCCGATCACGTTGATGCGGCCGTGGCGGAACTTTCGGATGTCGAAAGTGAGATCAAGTACCGCGAGGCCGAACTCGAAGACACCGCCGACGAACTGGCGCAACTCGAAACGAGAGCGGGCCGCGTCGACACGCTCGAAACCGACCTCGAATCCCTTCGTGACGACCTCGCGGAACTCCGGGGCCGAAAAGACCGACTCAAGCGTGAGGCACGGGAAGCGTTCGATACGGCGATGCAGGACATCCTTTCCCGATTTGGGACGGGGTTCGAAACGGCTCGACTCACCGCTGACTTCGATATTGTGGTCGCTCGCGACGGTCAGGAAGCGAGCTTAGATGCCCTCAGCGAGGGGGAACTCGAACTTATTGGCTTTGTGGCAGCGCTGGCCGGCCGCCAGTCGTTTGATGTTGGCGACGCTGTCCCGCTCTTGCTCGTTGACGGCCTTGGCGGTCTTGACGATGACAACCTGCACACCCTTATTGAGTACCTACAGCAAGGAACGGAGTATCTGGTGTTCACTGCGTACCCGGAATACACTGCGTTTGACGGACGCGAGATCGACCCGACCCGGTGGACTGTTGCGAACGAAAAACAGGCCTCAGCTGACTAGTCTCTCTTAAGTCGGAGTGTCCGCACCACCGACGCTGATGCCTTGCTTGACTGCACACCCTGTTGTTCAAGAACGGAATATACGGCTCAATTGAATCCACAGACGGCGCCGGGATAGGTCGTTAGAATCACGGGTATGAAGCGGGAGAGTAATGTTATGCACAACACCCTCTTCCGCTTCGTGAAGCAAGTGGCTTCACTCGCTCAAAAGCTTACTGACGCTGCGCTGATGGAACTGAGTGATCCAGCCGGCAACGGGTTTGCCGGCTGGAAGCACGCAGTCTTGCTCTATCTGCGCGAACACATGAGCGCGGAGTACGAGGAAATCATCGACTGGGCCGAAGAGATGGAACGTGTTCGAGCGGTATTGAATCTTCAACGCGGGGAGTTTCCCGCGCCTTCGACGCTGTGTAAGGCGTTCAAACGGGCATCGATGACTGTCTGGCGACAGCTGCTCCGCCGGTCGGCGGAGCTGCTGGACCAGAATGGTCACGCCGCAATTGATGCCACATACTTCGACCGTCAGCAAGCATCGTCTCACTACTTGCGACGGATTGATCGTTCCGTCAAAACGATCCAGACGACGTTTCTCGTAGATACAGCTGAGGGAGCAGTTCTTGACTTACACTGCAGCACGGAGTGGCCTGACGAAACCAAGATCGGCCCGAAGGTCGCCCTGCGGAACGCGGGCGACCTTCGAAGCTTGGCCGCTGACAAAGGCTATGATGACATGAGCTTCCGTGAGGAGCTTCGAAACGCCGGGATTCGTCCGCTGATCAAGCACCGTGTTTTCGCTCCTTACGACCACGCACACAACGCCCGAATAGACGACGAGCTCTATGGTCAGCGATCACAGACCGAGTCCGTCAACTCCTCAATCAAGCGCTCGCACGGCTCCGCCGTCCGAGCGCGTGACTGGTTCCGCCAGTTCCGGGAGATAACGCTCATAGCCGGCGTTTACAACGTGGAGCAGGCAATTGAACGCTGAAACGCCGAAATTCGCCGGATTCAATTGAGCCGAATATACTCTCTAAGAGTATTTTCAATTTTAGGATAATTATACAAAAATACTATCAGTGGTAGGGTTGTTCAACAATCAGATGGCGACCATTCGGGTAAAAGATTGGACGAAAAATAAATTGAGGCAAATACGGAACGCGGAGTCACACTCGTCGTACGATTCGGTCATCAAAACACTGCTAAAAGACCGCAAACTCGCAAAGTACACCGACGACGCCTCCAATACAGCGACAAGCGAGTCCGGACAGCCACAGGACGCCGACATCGACAAGGCGTTCGACGATCTGACTGTGCTGGCGGAACTAACCGGGAGCCACGACGACGTGTTATTCCTGTGGTGTCCGAACTGCGGGAACGAACTCGTCCATCTCACGGTTGAGCAACCGCTTGGCCTCTCCGTGTTTGAGATGGAGTGTCAGCGATGTCTTACCCATCTCGACAGTCACGCCATCGTCGCTATTGAACTGCGGTATCCCATCGAACAGAAGATGATCGAGGGACAGCTTCAGACGGACCTCAAATCCTGCGTGATAGACTACTGGGACCGGACACTGGAGGCGGTGGCTGACGGGACGCTCGAAGCAGACACCTCCGCCGCCAGTCTCGTGTGGCAGTTCGACCAGTACTACAAGCAGTTTACCTGGGACTGGCCGACTGACGTTCCGGCTGTCAGCGTTGTCCCCGGCGTCACGTATCGCAATACCGTGACTGACGAGCGAATCGAAGCCGTCGAAGCTGTCACCGAGAACCGGAACGCGATGGATTCGTACAAAGTCAGACGGTACACTGTAGACGGCGATGTCATCTCGGATCGGATAGACAGTAGCACGATTGTCGACTGGGTTGTCAACCGTGAACTGGTCATCACTGAGCAGTCCGTGGAAACGACCAAACCGGCGACCTAAGGGACCTTGGTGCCGCGTACTTTATTTTATCGCTGGTGTATGTGGCGTTCCTCTCAAAACGCCCCGTGGTTTGCTGGATGCTGATCTGAGTGGGGGTATATTTTCGCCTCGAAGTACCCCTCCTTCGCAGTCCTAAATCTAAAGATTGGACAATATTCTGAATATTATGGTCTGTACGGTCGGCAATGAGTGCGAAAAATATCCTGTCTTGGTTATTGGGCCGCTTATAATATGGAATAACCTGAGGTAATGTATAAGGTATATCGAGGCTACTGAAGACACTCATGACGTTTGTCGACAACAGTTATACGACATCAGTGACCTCTTTTCTAGCATGATTAGGCTGGTTGGATGCATGCGTTTCACTAGTTGCATCTCCGTGCATATCCAGAGTTGCAAGCGAGGGAGTGACCTGTGAGCAAAGCGACGCACCCTCACACGCTCAAACTCCCGCGTGAGGAACACGGATTGGCGACCTCGAAGGCAGCGACCAGACGGATACAGGGAATCCTTCCGGTGTTTCTGGAGAACAAGATCACGGAGGCGGAGGCCAATGGACTGGTCGTGCCGCTTGATGGCAGCATCGAATCGACGGTTGCGGCGGCGCTAGCTGTCGACGGTATCGGGGCCGACTATGTGACCGGACTGGTGATGCCGGTACAGCTAAGCGATGAAGGGCCTGCCCGGACGGCTGAAACCGTCGCGTCGCTGCTGGATATCGACTGTCACCGGCTCAACCTGCAGCCGGTACTGACGGCGTTCCAGCGGGTCGTCGGTGAAACCGGTGAGCCGACCGACGACCTCGTGGCGATGCAAAACGCCGGCGAACGCTTCCGGATGGCGTGTAAGTACTACGTCGCAAACACCAGAAACGAACTCGTCGTTGGGACGGTCTCCCGGACTGACCGACTGCTGGGTTCCGTTGCGAAACACGGCGAAAACGGCGTGGACCTGTCGCTGTTTGGCGACCTCTATCGAACTGAGATCGAGGCCCTTGCTGATGCGCTCGCGGTTCCATCGAACCTACTCGACCAGTCTTCACGTTTAATGGAGCACACTGGTGCAACTGATGCGAGGGAGCTGGGCATCGACCAGCGAGACCTCGACAGCATCCTCCACTTCGCGATTGATAGGGGCTGCTCCGCGTCGACAGTGGCCGACAAAGTCGGTGTTGGCGAATCTATCGTCGAACGAACAATTCAGTGGTGTGCCAGTACGCGCCACAAGCGACACACGCCACCAAAGCCCTCGATGGATAACTGATACTCTCGGCTGTCTGTCTGTGGCGTCTTTCGCTACCCAGGGGTCGCAAATCTCTCACAATATGGACGGCCAACAGTATGAGCCACACCGTGGTCTTTCTGTGAGCAAAGCAGTTAACAGCTATACTCCGCGATTCTCACATCCATGCAGGCCGACCCCAAGGAGATAATCGATATCGGCGACAGGCTACTGTCGGAGTATCCTGAACTGTTTACTGAGCAGTACGAGACAAACACTCGTCTCGTTCAGCGACTTGCCAGCGTGGATTCGTTTCGTACACAAACCCGACTCACCAAATACATCACCCGCAAAAAACGGACACGGAACGGCTCGCAAAGCTGAGGTCACTACGAAGCACACGCGCCACACGGAGCGCCACACGTCTGTGGCCGGATTGTCTGCACTCGGCGGCCATCCCGATATGAGGACCTTCTTTATGTAGAGACCGTCTTGCAGGACGTATGTTACTCACTGGGACTGTCGTTGCGGATTCTGAGACCGTCCTGCAGGACGGAGCGGTCGTCGTTTCCGGGGACCGTATCGAGGCCGTGGGTTCCCGGGCCGAACTCGAATCGCAATACGCTGACCACGAACACCAGTCATACGACGTGCTGTTGCCGGGGCTTGTCGGTGGCCACATCCATTCCGTACAGAGTCTCGGCCGCGGCATCGCCGACGATACGGAACTACTCGATTGGCTGTTCGACTACATTCTGCCGATGGAAGCCTCCCTCACGGCCGAGGAGATGGAAGTCGCGGCGAAACTGGGCTATCTGGAGATGATCGAAAGCGGGACCACGACCTGCATTGACCACCTGTCGGTCGCTCACGCGGACCGCGCCTTTGAAGCGGCGGGTGAGATCGGCATCCGCGGCGTGCTCGGGAAGGTGCTGATGGACCAGCGCTCGCCCGACGGCCTGCTAGAGGACACACAGGCCGCACTGGACGAATCTGAGCGGCTGATTCAGCAGTATCACGGTGCCTATAACGACCGGATCCGGTACGCTGTCACACCCCGTTTTGCCGTCTCGTGTAGCGAGGCCTGTCTCCGTGGGGTGCGCGAACTCGTGGACAAATACGACGGTGTCCGCATCCACACCCACGCCAGTGAGAACCAGAGCGAAATCGAGACGGTGAAAGAAGACACTGGGATGCGAAACATCCACTGGCTTGACGAGGTGGGACTCACCGGGGAGGACGTTGTTCTTGCGCACTGTGTCTGGACCGACGAGAGCGAGCGCGAAGTCCTCGCAGAGACGGGGACTCACGTCACGCACTGCCCGTCCTCCAACATGAAACTCGCAAGTGGTATCGCACCGATCTGGGACTACCGTGACCGCGGTATCAACGTCGCAATCGGCAACGACGGACCGCCCTGTAACAACACCCTCGACGCCTTTACCGAGATGCGACAGGCAAGCCTCCTGCAGAAGGTTGACCAGCTAGACCCGACGGTGACACCGGCAGCCGAAATCTTCGAGATGGCGACGCGAAACGGTGCGAAAGCCGCCGGCTTCGAGGAACTCGGTGCAATCCGGGAGGGATGGCGCGCTGACATTGTCGGCCTCGATACGGACCTCACGCGGGCAACGCCGCTGCACGACGTACTCTCCCATCTGGTGTTTGCGGCCCACGGCGACGATGTCCGCTTCACGATGGTCGACGGGAACGTCCTCATGGAACAGGGTGAGGTAACCACTATCGACGCCGACGCCGTCCGCTCTCAGGCCTCGACGATGGGCCTTGAGATGGACCTCGAAGACGCACGCAAGTCCGCACAGGAACAGAAGCCCTGACGCGGGCCTGTTGGCTCTCGTCCGAATGTCAGCCGAGCCGCGTCCGCAACTGAGACCCGAGCCAGTCGCTCGTGACGACCAGCGCAAACACGGCAAGGATGGCGGTCGAGAGTTTCCCGTACTGCAACCGCTGAATGGTGATGACGAGATAGTATCCGACGCCACCCGCACCCACGAACCCGAGGATGGCGGCCGACCGAATGGTACACTCCCAGCGGTACAGCGTGTACGAGGCGATTGTGGGCGTCACCTGCGGAACCATCCCGTGACAGACCGCCTGCAGGCGTGTTGCGCCACTTCCGGCGACTGCTTCCGTCGTCATCGGGTCGGTGTCTTCGAGGAAGTCGGCGTACAGTTTTCCCAGGACACCGGCGTTGTGAACTGCAAGCGCGAGCACACCCGCAAACGGGCCGAGGCCGATAGCGGTAACGAACAGGAATCCCCAGACGATGCCGGGGACGGAGCGCAGAAAGCTGAGCACGGTTCGGCTGGCGTGATAGAGACCGCGTCCGACGGCAATACGGCCGGCTGAAGCGTTTCTGTATAGCGGGCCACGATGGGTGACGGTGGCGGCACTGGTCAGACCGAGTGGGACGGCGAGCGCGACAGCGAGTGTGGTTCCGACAACGCTGATAGCCAGGGTTTCGACGATAGCCCACAGCAGGCCATCCCGAAGGCTTCGTCCCAGCAGGTATTCACGGCCAGTCTCCGGTGGGAAGCCCTCGGCAACGAACGCGCCCATCTGCTCACGAGCACCGGCGGCGAACAGGGCCATCGGATCCACTTCGGCGATCCACGCCGCAGTCGCTAGAATGACACAGCCGCCGAGGAGTGTCGTGAGCTGGCCTTTCGAGAGTCCGGTCGCAGCGTGCTGGGCGGCATCTGGACCGCTATATTTTTCAGACATACCACGGAACCGGGATATCGCTCTCTTTCTCTGTTCCCGTTCGTTCGGCGTCGGTACCCGGCGTGGATGCTCCCGCCGCAAAGAGGGCATCCAGTTGGTCGTCGGTCACCGCCCGTGCGGGCGTATCAAACCTGACTCGGCCATCCGCCATGCCGACAATCCGGTCGAAGTGCTCCAGTGCCAGGTCGACCTCGTGAAGGACGGTGACCAGCAGTTCCCCGTCGAGGGCGGCGTCGAGAACGTCGATAACGTTCCGACGGGAGCTGGGGTCGAGGTTCGCTGTCGGTTCGTCGGCCAACACGACCTCGGCATCCTGCATGAGGGCCCGTGCGAAGGCGACCCGCTGGCGTTCGCCGGCACTCAACGATTTCACGGGGACATCAGCACGGCCAACTAGCCCGACAGCATCGAGTCGTTCGAGGGCTGGCTCTGGATGCTGGGGCAGCAGTGGCTCGATGAAGCCACGGAGCCAGGACAGGGCTCCGAGGCGTCCAGTGAGGACGTTCGACAGTGCTGTCCGCCGGTCCACGAGCGTCTCCCCCTGATACGCAAGCGTCGCGGTCGAACCCGTACTGCTGCTCCCGTCGAAGCGAACTGTTCCAACATCAGGCTGCAACGCGCCGGCTGCCAGCCTGAGAAGCGTGGTTTTGCCGGCTCCCGACGGGCCGATGACGGCGACCCGTTCACTGGCTTCCAGTTTGAGCGAGACATCCCGTACCGCAACTTTCCCGCCGAATCGCTTGGTGACACTATCGAAAACGAGCCCCTGGCCTGACTGTTTGCCCTCTGGCCGCGCTGTGTACTTGCTCCTCACCCGTCGCCTCCCCGTTCGATGCCAGCCATCTCGACGGCCGTTTCCAGCGAGGTGAACGCGTCGTGGCTCACCCCGACGTACTGGTCGACAGCCTGCTGGTCGAGAATGTCCGTTCGCCCTTTCGAATCGAGGGTCGTGAACGCCGTCTGCACAGCGTCCGCTGTCGTTGCCTCTAGCGACGGGGCAACGGCCCACGGGTAATCAGGGAAACCGGGGGTCCGCCAGAGCTCTTGTACCCCCTCAACAGCGTCCTCTGCGAGTAGTCTGGCGTAGATGCGGGCGTTCAGGGCCCCGACGACACCGCTCGTCCGGCCGACTGTCGCTGCCGTTGCGTCGTGGGCACCGACGTGTGTGACCTGTGCGAACGCGTCGGTGTGTAGGCTGTACTCTGTCCGAAGGTGGTACGTCGGCATCACGGTTCCACTGGTCGAGAGCGGGTCGCCAAACACCAGTTCGGTCTCGCTTGCAGTCTCGACTACGTCTGCCATTTCTGTCAGGTCACTATCTGACGGGGCGATGAACACGGAGTGCCACTCTGTCTGTCCATTCCGTGACCCGACGGCGACTGGCTTTGCGCCTGCTTGATGATGCGCCAGAATGTACGATACACCGCCGTAATAGGCAATATCGACCTGGCCCGCGACCATCGCCTGTACCATCCCGGCATAGTCAGCCGCTGTGCGTAGCTCGGTCTCGACGTCAAGTTCGGTCGCCAGATACGCCGCGAGTTCGGTGTTCTGTTCGATGGCGGTATCCGGGTCCACGTCGGGCACGATACCGACCGTCAGCGTCGGCGTTGCTGTCCCTCCGAGACAGCCTGACAGTGAGAGCGCTGCCGCTGTTCCCAGGAATTCACGCCTCGTGGGTCGCATTACGCTGTGATGCGAGTCGCCGGGCTTGAAAGTTGTGTGCGCCACATCCCGGCTGTGTGGCCCACGACAGCAGTGCGCGTCTGTCGGCCTCAGTCGTTCGTTGCGATGGCTTCGATTTCGACGCCGACACCCTTTGGCAGATTTGCGACCTCAACTGCGCTCCGGGCCGGCGGCGCTTCGTCGAAGAAGCCGGCATACGTGTCGTTCATGTCCGCAAAGTCGTCGATGTCATCAAGATAGACGGTCACCTTCAATACGTCACTCATCTCCAGCCCCTCAGATGCCAGCACCGCTTCGACGTTCGATAGCGCCTGTTCCGCCTGTGTCGCTATCGGTTTATCGTCCAGCAGGTCGCCGTCGGGCGTCATCGGAATCTGGCCCGCGGTGAACACGAGCGAGCCGTTTGTCGTTGCCTGACTGTACGCCCCGACTGCATCGGGTGCATCGGCCGTGCTGATAGTCCGTTTCATCAGCCGAGTGTTCCACCATCAGTGTCTTAAATTTACAGGCTGTCGCGGCGGTCGGTGAACTCGGCGAGGTCAGCATCGGTGTCGATATCCCAGTGGACGCCGGGGTCCGAAACCTCGATGAACGCTGTCTTCTCGGTGGTCTCGATGATATCTCGACCGCCGCGGTCGCCGGAGACAGAGGCGAGCGCATCGAAATGGCAGTTGTCGAAAAGCACCGGATTACCCCGTCTCCCCTCGTGCTCGGGAACAACAACGGTTGCCGTTCCTGTACGGTACGCTTCGAGAAGCTCCTCGATGGTTTCGACGCGTACAAACGGCATATCGCCCAGCAAGAACAGGGTGGCGTCCCAGCCGGCCGAACGGGCAAACTCGACTCCATGTCGAACCGACGCACTCTGGCCGGTCGCGTACTCGTCGTTATGCTGAACCGAGAGCGAGAGGCCATCCAGCGCAGCAGCGACGGCCACTTTTTCGTGGCCGAGGACGGCGACAGCGTCCGACAGCGATGACTTGCAGGCGGTTTCGGCCACCTGTCGGACGACTGCTTTCCCATCGATAGTCGCCAGCAGTTTGTTACCCGACTCGTATCGAGAACTCCGCCCAGCAGCGAGGATGACACCGCCGACTCTGGTCCGATGTTGACCGCTCATAATACCCCTCGTCTCGCAACACTACCGGCTGTGCCCTCGCAGTCAGTCATCGCTGCTTCTCCTCTTGCACATCCGATCTTGAGACCACTTCACAGATATCCGACGCGAACGATGTGATGACGCCCCGAGAACACCGCTCTGTCTGTGAAAGCGCGTGGGTGAGCACGTCAGTAGCGATACGCCGCTGTGGTTCGGTATCCGCTTTGTTGACTAGCGGTATCACAGACGCCTCGGCTGGCGCGTTTCGGAGGCCACCGCTGGGATGTGTGAGCACTGTCCCGACAGCCGCCGCAGTAATCGTGTCGCCCACACGAAGGCCGGTGATATCCGCGACCCGCTCCGGTCGATGGACCACGTCCGTCGTCAGCGCTTCACCGACGGCGGCGACCGAGGCGACCGGGACGACGTGGGTCGCTGTACTCGGGACGACTGGCTCTCCGTCGCTAGGCGCTTTGAACTCCCGCTTGCGTGCCCCGTCAGCCTTGACGAGAAGCCAGTCGAAGAGTTCGGCATCGGATAGCTGCTCCATTACACTCGCCTCGAATCCGCGAACCTTCCGGTTGACTCGCGCCGGATCGGCTACCTCCTCGCGAGCGACAGCAATCGGCGGGTCGCGCGTCTCGAGGTCGGTACGCCACCCGTCCGGGTCGGTGAGCGTCAGAGGCAGGTCGGGCGGGGGCGGCATCGCTGTCGTCGTCGTGTAGCCCACGTCGTATCCCTCGTCAGTTCCCTCGGTCGTCAGTTGTCCCATCGCGGATTTCTTTCCGCCGGCCCCGACAAAGGCGACAGCGGCGCTGGAACCCAGGCCCAGCGCAGCAGCCAGATCCATACGCTCGCTCCGCGCAAGACACACAAATAGCTTACCGGCGCAACCACGTGTGGCGGCGATAGCGTTTTTGTGATCTAATGGCACACGTACCGGTATGGCCCGCGTAGACGTTCGTGGTGAAATCTGCCCCCGGCCAGCGCTCATTGTCCGGCAGGCGCTTTCGGACCTCGATACCGGCGAGACGCTCGTCGTTCGAGGTGATTACCCGCCGGCCGAAGAGAACCTCCGGCGGATGTGCACGACGCACGGCATCGACGTGACGACCGCGGAGACCGCTGGCGAGTCCGACGAGTTCGAACTGGAACTTCGGGTGACCGAGATGGCGTCGGTATCGGAGGCCTGAGTGTGGGACCCGACGCGGCGACTGACGATGACGACGAGACGACGCGCCTGACGGAGTACACGGAACTCCACGGCTGTTCCTGCAAAGTTGGCCAGAGCGACCTCGATTCGCTGCTCGCCGATGCCGGCCTCACCGGTGAGAGCGACGCGTTGCTGTTCGGCATTGGCGAGGACGCCGCTGCGCGGAAACTTACCGACGACCTCGCGCTGGTCTCGACGGTGGATTTCTTCACGCCCATCGTCGACGACCCGTACGACTTCGGACGTATTGCCGCCTGTAACGCCGCCAGCGATGCGTTCGCTACGGGTGCGGTCGAGAACGTCGACTGTCTGGTCGTCCTCGGCCTTCCACGAGAACTAACCGAGAGCGCAGCGCCGATTCTCGCCGGCATGGCTGACGCACTGGACGCGATGGATGGCGTCATCGCCGGCGGTCACACCATTATGAGTCCGTGGCCCTTCGCCGGCGGGGCCATCTCGGCAACGGGGCGTCCCGACGCCCTCCTCACCTCGCAGGGAGCCAGTCCCGGCGACCGGCTCTACCTGACCAAACCGCTCGGGACACAGCCAGCTATGGGGGCGACCCGCGTGACTGACGAGCAGTTCGTCGAGACGGTCACCGACGCCACTGACCGGCCGCTCGACACCATTGCTTCGGAGGCTATTGCGTGGATGACCACACCGAACCGGGACGCAACAGTCGCGTGCCGCGAATACGCGACAGCCGCGACTGATATTACCGGCTTCGGCCTCGTCGGGCAGAGCCGCGTGGTGGCCGCCCGCTCGAACGTCGGTATCGAACTGACACATCTCCCGGTCATCACGGGAACGCCTGCCCTCTCGACGCTTTTCGGATACGGGCTGACTGCGGGCGAGAGCGCGGAGACCAGCGGGGGACTGTTCGTCTCCGTCCCGCCGACTGCGACTGACGCCGTCGAAACGGCGTTCGACGACGCCGGCGTGTTCTACCGTGCTGTCGGCCGTGTTACGGCCGGACGCGGTGTCTCACTTTCGGACCCGACTATCGAAGAAGTCAGCCGCTAACGTCGATTAAGAGCCTTCTACCGCAACCGGAGCACTGCCTCTAGCACGCCACCGCCGAGACACAGTGCTTTGTCGGAGATTTTCGTTGGGTCGACAGACTCGCCACGAGGGTCGACATCGCCGAGTTTGGTGCCCTCGCTGACACCGAGGCCGCCGTGAACTAGGCCGCGAACCAGTCCATCTATCTCGGTTTCGACCGGCCGGTCGCCGACGGTGCCGACCACGTCGCCGGCTGTGACACTATCGCCGATGGCGACCGTCGGGGTCCACTCACCGTCTGTCGGGGCGCGAAGCACCCGCTCGTGAGTGTAGCCACGGCGTTCGCCGGGCTCGCCGTCGTATTCGCTTGCCGTCCCGTCGTAGAACACACGGCCGAGTTCGTGCCCGCGGTCCGTTTCGACGACTGCGTCTACGTCCTCTCCGGCCTCGAAACCGGGCCCCATCCCGACCACCACGTCGGCGTCTTCCCGGCGCGTACCGGTGTCGAACGCCCCTTTCGCCATAATCGCGTCGACGAGGACCGCCGCGTTGAGGTCGTCAGTGACAGTCGCCTCGGGGTCGACGAGTACCGGCACGACATCGTCGGCGAGCAGTTCGAGTGCCTCGTCGATGTCCGCTGCTGCACGGCCAGTGACTCCTTCGACTTCCACCTCGTCTTCGTACAGCGCCGCGCCGAAGGCGACCGCCCGCCGGACGACTGTCGGTTGGTCGACTTCGGTGACGATGACCGGAAAGCCGGCCTGCTGAAGCCGATAGACGACGCCGCTGCCGAGGTCGCCGCCACCGCGGACGACGACGAGGTCGTCGAGATTCAGGCGCGTCGCCCGCGCACCGGTGGCGTCGTGGCGGTCCATGGTGACCTCGGCGAGAATCGAGAGCGCGACGGCGGCCGGCCCGCTCCCGCCGAGGTCGAGTCCCACCGGTGTCTGGACCCGGCTGAGGTCCCGACGGGCGTACCCGGACTCGGCGAGCGAATCGAGCACGTGGTCGGCCTTTGTCTCGCTTGCGACGAGGCCAACGTAGCCAGCCTCGCCGTCCAGCGCTGCGGCGACGGCAGCCTGATCGAACGTCCCGCTCCGCGTCGCGACGGCCACGGCTGTCTCTGTCCCCATTGGCAGGTCACCGAGCGCCTCTCCGTATTCGCCGTGAATCACGTCCGTCTCGTCGGGGAACTGCGTCGGGTCGGCGTACGCCTCGCGGTCGTCGACCACGGTGACGGCGTAGCCCAGTCGCTCCGCCAGTGGGGCCAGTTCGACGCTGATGTGGCCGCCGCCGGCGATGTAGAGCTGTGCCTGTCCGCGAACATGGTCGATGAACACGTCCATCTCGCCGCCACAGACCATGCCCGTGTTGCCGCCGCGTTCGAGTTCGTACGTCCGGACACCAGGGTCGTCGGCTCCCGAAAGCACTGACCGAGCGTCCTGTATGGCGAGATGCTCGACCGTGCCGCCACCGATGGTTCCGTACTCTTCGTCAGCGGTGACGATCATCTTGTCCCCCACGTCCCGCGGTGCGCTGCCGTCCTTGCGGACGATAGTCAGGAGCGCCGCCGGCTTTCCTTGCGCTGCCAGTTCATCAAGCTGTTCGAACAGGCTCATACGAAGCTCTTGACCTCCTGTTCGACCAGGCGTTCGACTACGGCGTCGTAGGATATCCGGTCGATGTCCGGCGGCAGCGAGACACCACGCACGGCCACGTCTCTCGCGACCGCTGAAACTGGTGCGTCGATATCCGGTGTGAGGTAGACGCCGTCCTGAATCAGGACGACGTGCGCCTCGGGGTCCCCGGCGGCAGTACGCAGTCCGATTTCTGCCATCGGCTTGTCGATGAGATATAGCATTGTCAGAAGTCCAGTGTCCGGTCGGCGTCACGGATTCGGGCGGTGACGCGGTCGTCCGACCAGACGGCCACGTCGTCGGCGATTTCGCTCTCGTCGACACCGCGCTCGGCCATTGCCGCGCCGTCCGCGACCATCTGTCCGTCCTGTTCCGCCAGGTCGACGACGTGCCCGCTCATGTTGAGCGCCTCGCGGTCGACAGCATCTCGAGCGCCGTACACGCCGTCCTGCGTGAATATCACAGTCACGTCGTGCATATCGAAGCCAGCCGCGACGCCACGGGCGGCGCGCAGCCCCTCCGGGACGTGGACTCGGCCGTACGGTGCACGGGTGAGCAATACCACGACCTCTCGTTTCATAGCGAAACCACCCGGTCGGCCTCGCCGATGATGTCCGCCAGGTCAGGGAGTAGCCCAACTTCGACGCCCTCGGGGTAGTCGGCGGGTGCGTCGATTCCGCGTGCGTCGACACAGAGCCCACAGCAGATGACTTCCGCCCCGTCCGCGATAAGCTCCTGAAACTTCTCGGTCGGCATTTCGTCGTACAGTCCGCTGTCCGAACAGCCGGGTAGGGTCTGGTCCGCGACGGGGACGAGCGCGCCGTCGAGGTAGTGGAAGTAGCTCACCTCGTGGCCCTGATCCAGCGCCGCTCGCCCCAGCTCGTAGGCGGTGCGCCACCGCTCGCTGTCGAAGGGACCCCCTGTCAGCAGAAAGCCGATGTACGCCATACTGTCGGAATTTCGGTGAACCGGTCTTAATAGTTTGCCTGACACACGAGCAAGGTCTCTGGGTGTGGCACTTTTCAGCAAAATACCGACCGTTCGGTAACCTATTTTCCGGCACCGGACTGGTCGTCCAGTGCCGCCATTAAGTCCTCCGCAGTGAACGGCAACTCGGTCAGCCGAACGCCGACGGCGTCGCGGATGGCGTTTGAGAGCGCCGGCGGCACGCCGTTCGTCGGGAGTTCCGCGATAGACTTTGCGCCGAATGGACCGGTCGGTTCGTGTGTTTCGACCAGAATCGTCTCCATCTCAGGGTGGTCCGTCGTTCGCGGCATCCCGTACTGGCGGAAGCCGAGCACGTCTGGATTCCCGTCCTCATCGAAGGTCAGGTCGCCGCTCGTGGCGTATTCGAGGCTCATGTGCTCGCCGCCCTCTATCTGGCCTTCGACCAGCGCGGGATTTATTGCGACGCCACAGTCGGCCGCAAACACTAGCTTGTTGAGTTCGTACTCGCCAGTTTCCGTATCGACAGTCACATCGACGAACTGCGCACCGTAGGGCGGCGGGCTTTCGTCGGTCGAATGGTTCCCGTCCCCGAGGATGTGTTCGCGCTCGTCATCGCCGTAGGTCGCTTCATAGCCGATTTCCTCCAGCGAAACGCGCTTCCCGGTCCGCTCGCTGTATACGTCGCCGTCGCCGGTGTCGAGCACGTCCGGCGGCTCCTCGAGCAGTTTCGCCCCCCACTCCAGCAACCGCTCTTTGGCGTCCTCGGCGGCGTTCTTTACCGCGCGGCCGCTGATGTATGTCGTTGAAGAGGCGTACGCGCCATAGTCGAACGGCGTCAGGTCGGTATCGGCGGCGATGACGACGACATCCTCGGGGGTGCAACCCAGCACCTCGGCGGCAATCTGGGAGAACATCGTGTCCGCGCCGGTCCCGGTGTCGACGCCGCCGACCTGCAGGTGGAAGCTCCCGTCCTCGTTCATCTGTACCTGCGCTGCGCCGAGTTCCTTCCCCGCGACACCGCTCCCTTGGGCGATGAGCGCCATTCCGACCCCGCGCTTGCGGTGGTCTTCGTCGGGCTGTTCGAGGTCGTCGTAGCCGATGGCTTCCTTCCCGCGGTCGACGCACTCGCGGATGCCACACGAGCGAATCTCCCGGGTGAAGCGGTCACCGTCTTTCAGGATTGCGACGCTCCGGTCGAGGTCGCCCTCCCGGACCGCGTTCTGCAGGCGGAACTCGATGGGGTCGAAGTCGAGGCGACGGGCTACCTCGTCTATGTGCGCTTCGACGGCGAAATGCCCCTGCGGCGCGCCGTAGCCCCGCATGGCTGCCCCCATGGGGAGGTTCGTGTGTACTACATCCCCTGAAAAGCGGACGTTCGAGACCCGGGGATAGAGTGGCAGTGGCTTCGTTCCGACGTTGTTCGCGACGGTCATGCCGTGGGTGCCGTAGGCTCCCGAGTTCGACAGCGTGTAGAGGTCCATCGCCTCGATGTCGCCGTCGTCAGTCACTGCGGTCTGCATCTGCATCTGCATCGGATGCCGAAAGCGAAGCGCGGTGAACTCCTCCTGACGACTCATTTCCAGTTTGACTGGCCGGTCGGCCGCCAGATGCAATGCGAACGTTATCGGCTCGATTGCCATCTCCTGTTTTGACCCGAATCCAGCGCCGATACGCGGTTTCTTCACCCGCACGTCACGGATGGGCACGTCGAACAGGTGCGCTATCTGGCGACGGGTGTGAAAGGGAACCTGCGTTGCCGTAATGAACACGTGCCGATTGTCCTCATCGGTGTAGGCAATGGTCGTATGCGGCTCGGGAACGCAGTGAGACTGATACGGCGTCTCCCACTCCGTCTGGATGACGTGTCGCTCCTCGTCGCCACTCGCCCGTTCGAACGCCGCCTCCACGTCACCGAGTTCGCCCTCGAAGTGTGATTCGAGGTTTCTGCTGTAGTCCGCGCCTGACTGCTTGTTTTCTACGTCATCAGCCTCGAACAGTTGTGGCGCGTCCTCGTCAAGGGCTTCTTCGGGGTCGAATACGGCATCCAGCTCCCGGTACTCGATTTCGACTTTCCGGGCGGCTCGGTCTGCTGTCTCCGGGTCATCGGCTGCGACAGCAGCGACCGGGTCGCCGACGAAACGGACGTGCTCGCGCAACACTTTCAGGTCCCACGGGCTCGGCTCGGGGTATGACTGGCCCGAACTGGAGTACAGCTTGTCCGGGACCACGTCGTCGAACGGCGTGATGACGGCGTCGACCCCGTCCATCGCCTCGGCGGCGCTCGTGTCGACCGACTCGACGTAGCCGTGGGCGATGTCGCTGCGAACGACCTTGCCGTGGGCGAGGTCGGGGAACCGGTCGCGGTAGTCCGCCGTGTAGCGGGCTTGCCCGGTGACGATTTTCCGTGCGTCGTCTTTCTCCTCGTCCACGGTAATGGCGTCGCGCTCCGATTCGGGCTTCCGGTCGGGTTCGCGTGCCGCCCCCGTCTCTGACTCCCTGTCGGCTTCGGCTGGGTCCGATTCCGTCCTCTCTGTCCCTTCGGGTTGCTTGCTCGTCTCCCGTACCCGGTCTGAATCGCTCACTGATCACCCTCCATGCAATCGCAGTCGCCGAGTGAACACTCGGTCACCGTGGCGGTCCCGCCGTCGCCATCCATTGCCTGCCCACCATCGGCGGCGACGGCTGTGTCGCTGTCCATCCGCTCGGCGGCGTCTAGCACCGCTTCGACGATTTTTTTGTAGCCAGTACACCGACAGAGGTTGTCCGACAGGGCTTCCCGGACCTCCTGTTCGGTCGGGTTCGGGTTCGTCTCCAGCAGCGCCGTCGAGCGCATGATCATCCCCGGGATACAGAAGCCACACTGTAGCGCAGTATTGTCGACAAATGCCTGTTGCACCGGATGCAGGTCGTCCTGTTCGCCCAGGCCTTCGATTGTCTCGACGGATGTGTCCCGTACTTTCGTCACCGGCTCGCCGCAGGATTTCACCGGTTCGCCGTCGACGTGGACCGTACAGAAGCCGCACGCGCCAGTGTCACACCCCCGTTTCGATCCGGTGTACCCGTTCCGCCGAAGGACATCGAGAAGCGAATCGGACTTCGATGCTTCGACAGTCCGTTCCACACCGTTAATTTCTAGTTCGATTTCCATATGACTCATCAGCTCGCTGGCTATGTCAGCAACGTGACGAACAGAGCGGTAAATAGCTATCGCGGATTTGCGATATGCCACGCCGACACACCGGTTCTGTTGGCGTGACTGTCACCGCGATCGGAGCTAGGCTTTGCGCTCGTCCAGTCTTGCCTTGATTTTCTCGGCGGAAATGGGCATTTCCCGGATACGGACGCCGACGGCGTCCCGGACGGCGTTGGACAGCGCCGGCGGGACTGTGTTTGTCGGGACCTCCGCAACCGATTTCGCGCCAAACGGACCGGTCGGCTCGTGGGTCTCGACCAGAATCGACTCGATGGGCGGCGTCTCGGTCGCCGACGGCAGTCCGTACTCGTCGAAGTCAGCTATCTCCGCCCGTCCCTCGTCGTCGAGCGTGATACCCTCGCTGACGGCCATCTCGTAGCTCATGTGGTTTGCGCCTTCGATTTGGCCCTCGGCCATCCCGGGGTTGATGGCGACGCCGCAGTCGACCGCGACGACCAGTTTGTGCACCTCGAACTCGCCGGTTGTCTCATCGACGGTCACGTCGGCGAACTGGGCGGCGAAGGGCGGGGGGCTCTCCTCGGTGCAATGGGTCCCCTTCCCCAGGATGTGTTCCCGCTCGTCGTCGCCGTAGGCGGCCTCGTAGCCAATGTCTTCGAGTGTGACCGAATTGCCGCTCCTCTCGCTGTACACCGTTCCGTCGCCGGTTTCCAGAACATCGACTGGCTCCTCAAGCAGTTTCGCCCCCCAGTCGAGAATCCTTTCTTTTGCGTCCTCGGCGGCCTTCTTGACGGCCATCCCACTGATGTACGTCGTCGAGGAGGCGTACGCGCCGTAGTCGAACGGCGTCACGTCTGTATCGGAAGATTTGACGATAATATCGTCCTCGTCACAGCCCAGTACTTCTGCGGCAATCTGGAGGAACGCTGTGTCAGCGCCCGTCCCGATGTCGACGCCGCCGACCTGCAGGTGGAAGCTCCCGTCCTCGTTCATCATTATCTGAGCGGCCCCGAGCTCGTCGCCGGCGACGCCGGTCCCCTGCGCCGACAGCGCCATCCCGATGCCGCGATGCAGATGGTCCGCGTCGGGCTGTTCGAGGTCGTCGTAGCCGATAGCGTCTTTTCCGCGCTCGATACACTCGTCGAGGCCACACGAGCGGATACGGCGGTTCGCTCCCTCTCCGCCCATCATCCCTGCGATCTCGTCGAGGTCGCCGACTTCCATGTGGTGTCGCCGCCGGAATTCGATGGGGTCGAGACCGAGGTCGCGAGCAACCTCGTCGAGATGGCCTTCCAAGGCAAGCGTGCCCTGTGGTGCGCCGTAGCCACGCATTGCGCCGGTCTGTGGCGTGTTCGTGTGGACGATATCGGCCTCGAACCGAGCGTTCGGGACCTTCGAGTACAGCGGCATCGGCTTGCTTCCGACGTTGCCCGCGACGGTCATCCCGTGGCTGCCGTACGCGCCGGTGTTCGACAGGGCGTAGATGTCGATAGCTTCGATATCGCCGTCGTCGGTCACGGCCGTCTTCGCTTTGACTTTCATTGGGTGCCGGGAGCGCATCGCGTAGAACTCCTCCTCGCGACTGGCCTCGTACAGGACCGGGCGGTCGGTGGCGAGCGATAGCGCCAGCGGAATCGGTTCGACGACCATCGCCTGTTTCCCGCCGAACCCGCCGCCGACCCGCGGCTTCGTCACCCGGATGTCACGGATCGGGATGTCGAATAGGTGGGCGAGCTGTCTCCGGGTGTGGTTTGGCACCTGCGTACTGGTGATGAGGACATGGCGGTCGTCTTCGTCTGTGTACGCCAACGAGGTGTGTTTCTCGACGTTCGCGTGGGACTGGCGGATCGTCTCCCACTCGGTTTCGTGGACGTGGGTGTCGTCGTCGAGCGCCCCGTCCACGTCGCCCAGTTCGCCCCCGATGTGAGCCATTCGGTTGCGGTCGTAGTCGTGGCCGACGATCTCGTTTTCGACCTCGCCGTCCTCGAACAACTGTGGCGCGTCTTCGTTGAAGGCGTCCTCCGGATCGGTGACGTAGTCGTACTCCTCGTACGACACCTCGATAGCCTCGACGGCGGCAGTCGCGGTCGCCCGGTCTTCTGCCGCGACAGCGGCAATCGGGTCGCCGATGTAACGGACGTGCTCGTTCAGCACGCGCATGTCCCATGGGCTCGGCTCGGGGTAGGACTGTCCAGCACTGGTGTATTTGGCGTCCGGCACTGTGTCGGATTCGGGTGTCAAGACCGCCTCGACACCGTCCATCGCCTCGGCCGCACTCGTGTCGATGCCAGTCACGCGGCCGTGTGGAATTTCGCTTCGGACGACCGCTGCGTACGCGAGGTCGGGATACCGCTCCTCGTAGTCGGCGGTGTACTTCGCCTGTCCAGTGACGAGCTTTCGGTCGTCGTACTTCTCTGTCCGGTGGGAGACGGTGTCGCGCTCGCCGGGGGCCTTATCGTTGTTCTCGGGTTCGTCCCATTCGAGTGGGTGCTCCTCGAACCGTTCGTCTTCGACAGTCTCTGACTGTGAGACCGTTCCGCCGTCGGCCTTGGCTGTCTCGTCGTCGTTACTCATCGCAGCCACCTCCACAGCAACTGGTCGACTCGTCTCTATGCTGTGCCACAGTGACCGGGTGGCCGCCGTCTGCGGCGACAGACTGTTCCCCCTGCATTCGCTGTGCTGCGTCCAGCACGGCTTCGACCGGTTTCTGATAGCCAGTGCAGCGACAGACGTTGTCGTCTAAGGCCTCCCGAACCTCCCGCTCGGTTGGGTCGGGATTCGAATCCAGCAGCGCGACCGCCTCGATCACCATGCCCGGAATACAGAATCCGCACTGGACGGCGAAGTTGTCGACGAACGCCTGCTGGACCGGGTGCAGGTCGGCCTGTGTCCCGAGCGCCGCGACGGTCTGTATCTCACTCCCGTCGGCGTCTGTCGCCTCCATCCCGCAGGCCATTCGCACGTCCCCATCGACGAATACCTTCGATGCACCGCAGGTCCCGCCGTCGCAGCCACATTTTACGTCGATGTAGCCGCGCTGTCTCAAAACCGTCGCCAGGTCGTCCCCTGACCCGGCTTCGACTATCGTCCGCTCGCCGTTGATTGTGAGTTCAATATCCACAGAGTACCCTCCAGTTTTCGGCATGCATTACGGATACACGCCTGTTAGTGAACAGGTGTGCAACACCATCTCATATATGTATGGTTCACAGGTGTTTGATCGCAGTGTTGCCAGACGAAGCCGCGGGTCACCAGCAGACAACAGGCTGACACAGCTGCGACAGACAAGACAGTCGCTGTGTGACGTGTGCCAGATGTGTGATATTCACACGCTTGGAACGGAACGGCTCACTCGGCGGCCTTCGTCTGCACAGCGTTCAGCAGTACCTCAGTCCCGGTGACGATGTCATCCCATTCGGTGAATTCGCTCTCGCGATGGCTGATTCCGTCGACGCTTGGAACGAAAATCATGCTCGTCGGAGCTATCTTGTTGAGGTAGTTCGCATCGTGGCCCGCGCCGCTGACCAGTCGCGTGTACTCACAGCCGACCGTCTCGGCGGCCTCGACGACTGTGTCAATGCAGCCCTGATCGAACGGGTCCGCGTCGACCCGCATTATTTCCTCTATCTCGTATTCAAGGCCTTCGCGCTCGGCCGCGTGGGCGACCTCTTCCCTGATCTGTTCGACGGCCGCGTCGACCACAGCATCGTCGTACGAGCGGAAATCGAGCGTGAATTCCACCGTCTCGGGGATGACGTTGATAGCGTTTGGCCACACGTCGACACTGCCAACTGTCCCGACGAGGTCCGTTCCTTCAGTCGCTGTGATCCGCCGGACTGCGCGGGTTACGTCCGCCGTCGCCACGAACGCGTCGTGGCGCATATCCATCGGTGTCGGCCCGGCGTGGTTCGCTTGGCCCTCGAAAGTGACGTTCAGCCAGGAAAAGCCGAACACGCCTTCGACAGCGGCGACTGGGATGTCCTGCTGCTCGAGAAACGGCCCCTGCTCGACGTGCATCTCGAAGTAGCAGTGGATGTCATCCGCTTCACAGGGTGTTTCGCCCTTGTAGCCGATGCGTTCGAGTTCATCGCCGAACCGCCTGCTCTCCTTGTCCTCGCGCTCGTACGCGTAGTCGAGGTCGAAGATATCACAGTAGACACCGCTGCCGAGCATATCCGGCTGAAACCGGACGCCCTCCTCGTTGCTCCAGGCAACGACCTCCAGTGGACGTTCGGTCGTCACGCCGGCGTCGTTGAACGCCTCGATGACTTCCAATCCACCGAGGACGCCGATAACGCCGTCGTACCGCCCGCCGTTGTACTGGCTGTCGATGTGTGACCCGAACAGAACCGGCGCGGCGTCGCTGTCAGTTCCGTCTCGCCGACCGAAGATGTTGCCCATCGTATCGATACGGACCTCCAGCCCGGCCTCCCGGAACCACTCGACCAGTGTGTCGCGGGCCGCCTTGTTCTCGTCGGACAGGCTCGGCCTGTTCACGCCGCCCCGTTCTGTCGCGCCGATCTTGTTGAACGTATCGAAGCGCCGTCTGAACCGCTCGCTATCGAGACTGACGGATGGCATTGGGTAGCTGTTCCGCGGTGTCGTCTTGAAGATTGTGTCGGGGTGGCCCCACACAGATCGACAGACACGGTGTGGCACGCGCTCGCCCCCTGTCACACACGGTTGAGACCACCGAAAGAGCCAAACGACCGTTCCGCGAGTCAGCAGACATGACCGAGCTGAGTGCCGCGTCCATCGCGTTCAGAGACGCGCGGGTGCTGGACGGGAGCGGTCGCCCTCCGTTCACTGCGAGCGTGCGTGTCGCCGACGGTCGAATCGACGCTATCAGCGAAGCCCCGCTTGCGGCCGACCGCGTTGTCGACCTCGACGGGTCGTATCTCGCACCGGGGTTCATCGATATGCACGCACATTCGGAGCTGCGGCTTTTCGAGAATCCCGGTGCCAGGGAGAAACTGACGCAGGGTATCACGACGGAAGTCCTCGGACAGGACGGGGTCAGCGTCGCTCCGGTGCCGCCGAACCTCACCGACGAGTGGGCGGAACGGGTCAAATCACTCGACGGCACGCTCGGCGAAACGTGGCCCTGGCACACCGTCTCTGGCTATCTCGAAGCGCTCGAATCCGTCGAGCCTGCTGTCAACTGTGCGTACTACGCCCCACATGGCAACATCAGGTCGATGCTGGCCGGATTCGAGGACCGCCCACTCAGCGGTGAACACGTCGTCGCCGCCGGACCAGTCACCGGTCAACGGCTGGACAGACCGAAGTCAGACCACGACACAGCCCCCGGTGAGCTCGATGCGATTCGACAGGAACTCGAAGTAGCGCTTGAAGAAGGCGCGTTCGGCATGTCCAAAGGGATGATATACCCCCCGAGTTCGTACGCCCGCGACGACGAACTGGTGGCGCTTGCGGATACCCTCGCCAAGCGTGACTCGTTTATGATCTCTCACGTCTGGAACGAGACGGACCGTGTGGTCGAATCTATCGACCGGTATCTCGATATCTGTCGCCGCGGCGGTTGTCACGCCCACGTCTCACATCTCAAGGTCGGCGGCCAGCAGAACTGGGGGGACTCCGAGGCTGTGCTTGACCTGTTCGACGACGCTGTCGACCGTGGTCAGCGGGTCACCTTCGACCAGTATCCGTACACCGCCGGGTCGACGATGCTTACCGCGCTGTTGCCGCCGTGGGCACGGCAGGGCGATTCAGAGGCCATCCGGCACCGCCTAAACTCCGCGGCTGTTCGCGACCGCATCGCCGCTGATATTTCCCAGCCGGGTGACTGGGAGAATCTCGCGTACGCCGCCGGGTCGTGGGACAATATCCTCATCACACGGACCGGGAGCGGCCGCTATCAGGGTGATACCATCGCGGACATCGCCGCCGAGATGGACCGCGAGCCGGTCGACGCGATGTGTGAACTACTCGTCGCGGAGGAGTTGGACGTGACGATGGCCGACTTCGTGATGGCCGAAACTGATATCGAGCGGTTTCTCGCGGACGACCGTGGTACGTTCTGCACGGACGGCATCTTCGGCGGAAAGCCCCACCCGCGGGCTATCGGGGCGTTCAGCCGCATCCTCGAACGGTACGTCCGTGAACGGAACGTGCTCTCGCCGGAACTGCTGGCGTACAAAGCCGCAGGCAACCCGGCTGATATCCTCGGCCTCAGGGACCGCGGCTACGTCCGTGAGGGGTACATCGCGGACCTCGTGGCTTTTGATCTCGACTCGGTGTCGGCGAACGCGACCTACGAGAACCCGTTCCAGTTCTCCGACGGGATGGAGTACGTCCTCGTCGGCGGCGAGATTGCCGTTCGGGACGGCGAACTGACCGGCGAGCGAAACGGCGACGTGCTCCGCTCCTACGAGGAATGGGGTGGTGCGACTCGCCCCGAACTTGACCGCGCTGCTGATGACTGATTGATCGGGCTGACGGCTCTGACCGACCGTATAGCGACTTGCCAATCCGACCGCTTGCTACCGGCAGGACGGTGTTGAGGGAACCGGAATCGTCGAACCGGGGCTTCCTTACTCCGGTACTTCGCCTTCGACAGCGTCGACGAAACTGTTCATCTCCTGGAACAGGAACTCGTCGCTCTCGCCCTCGAACGGCGAACCGGCCCAGACATCGAGTTCGCCGTTGACGATTTGTTCTTCCGTCTCGGCGACGGTGTCTTTGACCTCTTGGGGGACCTCCGGTCCCCACTCGTCGAGCGTGGGCAGGTTCGTCTCCATGCCGCCCCAGAAGGCATCGGCTTCCCAGGTTCCGTCCCGGACTGCGGAGACGGCCGGGCCGTACACCTCTTCCCAGTTCCACACTGGTGAGATGAGGTAGTTGTCGCCGCCAAACTCGCCCATCGGCGCGTTGTAGCCGGAGGCCCACACATCCGCCTCGTTTGCGGCCCTGACCGGAGCAGGGGAGTCCTGCTCTTGCGAGATGACGTCACACCCTTCATCGATAAGCGAGTTGGCCGCCTGCTTTGAGGTCTGGGGGTCGAACCACGCGTTGACCCACCGGATTTTGAATGTCGCGTCCGGGTTCACCGACCGCGCGCCGAGCGCCATCGCGTTGATGGAGCGAATGACTTCGGGGATCGGGAACGCGGCGACGTAGCCGATGGTGTTGTTCTCGGTTACCATCCCGGCCGCCTGCCCGGCGAGATACCGGGGCTGGTAGATCCGGCCCATGTACCGTCCCATGTTCTCCCGGGTGCGATAGCCGGTCGCGTGTTCGAAGTACGTGTCGGGGTACTGTTCCGCAATGCTGAACATCGGGTCTTGGTAGCCAAACGTCGTCCCGAAGACGATGTCAGCGTCACCCTGCGCGTACTGCTCGAAAACGCGTTCCGAGTCCTCTGGCGCGACAGCTTCCGTGTACTCGGTTTCCAGCCAGTCGTACTCCTCGTCGACCGTCTTTCGCCCCTCGTCGTGAGCCCAAGACCATCCGAGGTCGCCCACCTCTGAGATGTACACCCAGGCAGCCGTGACGGAGTCCGACCCGGAGCCCCCATCGCCGCTGGTCGTCGTGCCGTCAGCCGTGTCTGTGTCGTCGCTTCCACCACTACAGCCGGCTAGTGCGGTTACTCCTGTCGCCCCGAGGGCACCCAGCATCTCCCGCCGCGATATCGTTCGGTTGGTATTCACCATTACTGAACTGGGTAGAGGTAGCGGAAACTCCTACTTAAGCGATACCATTCTTGACCGTACAGCGAACGAACATATCCGGAAAAAATTGACCGAAACTCCCATTCACGCTTGAATAATGTTACGAACGTTGTTATATTCGCCCGAGAGCCACAGCAACACCCAGGCGATTACTGTCGTCGGAGACCGGTGGCGGGGTCAGTTGGGGACCTCGCCCTCGACGGCGTCGACGTAGCTACTCATCTCCTGGAAGAGGAACTCGTCATTCTCGCCCTCGAACGCCGAACCGGCCCAGACATCCAGTTCTCCGTCAAGTATCGCCGACCGCGACTCCGAAACGGTGTCTTTCGCTTCCTGTGGCACCTCTGGCCCCCAGTCGTCTAAACTACAGATACCCGACTCGATGCCTTCCCAGTATGCATCGGATTCCCAGCTGCCGTCCCTGACAGATTCGATGGTTGGACCGTAGAACTCCTCCCAGTGCCAGATCGGGGACGTGAGATAGTTCTCACCGGCGATGTCGCCCATCGGGGCGTCGTAGCCGGTCGCCCAGATACCCGCATCGGAGGCTGCACGGAGTGCAGCGGGGGAGTCCTGGTGCTGGGCCATCACGTCGACATCCTCGTCCAGCAAGGCGTTTGCCGCCTCGCTCTCGGTCGGGGGGTCGAACCAGGAGTTCGTCCATCTGACCTTCAGCGTCGCGCTGTCGTTGACAGACGCGGCTCCGAGCGCGTAGGCGTTGATACCGCGGATGACCTCCGGAATCGGGAACGCCGCCACGTATCCCAGCGTGTCTGTCTCCGTCACGGTCCCGGCCGCCTGCCCGGCGAGATACCGGGGCTGGTAGATCCGGCCCATGTACCGCCCCATGTTCTCCATCGTCAGGTAGCCCGTGTTGTGCTCGAAGTACGTGTCGGAGTACTGCTCCGCCACGGACGCCATCGGGTCCTGATACTCGAACGTACAGCCGAAGATGATATCGGCATCACCCTGTGCGTACTGTTCGAACACCCGCTCGGAATCGGCTGGGGCGACAGCCTCGGTGTACTCGGTCTCTAGCCAGTCGTACTCTTCTGCGACTGCCTTCCGCCCTTCGTTGTGGGCCCACGACCAGCCGAGGTCACCGACCTCCGAGTTGTACACCCATGCGGCGGTAATCGAATCCATGCCGTCACTGCTGGTCGCAGTACCGTCACCAGCCCCGCCGTCGCCGGTGTCGGTGGTTGCCTCGCCATCGCCCCCGTCACCACCACCGCTACAACCGGCTAACCCGGTTATTCCTGCCGCGCCAAGTGCTGTCAGTAACTCCCGTCTCGATCTGGCATGTTTCTTGTCAACCATTAACTAACCGAATAGCCATTTCGGAAACAATCACTTAAATTGTTCCGTTCACGCAGCTTTCTCTCTCCTATTTTCCAAATATGTGCCACAAAAGTACCCCTATCAAATGGTAACTGAATACAATATGAATCATATGTTCATCCTGCTGGGTATCGCGACAGACTGAGTGACCGTTAACAATGGACACCAGCACACAACAACTGATACTTGGCAAATGTCCGGCATTTCCCGTGTTGGACGGCGAATATGGCTACCTTTGGAAACAATTATGCCACTACATTGTTGATACCCGGCCAAGACCACAGAGCATGTCCGAACACACCACGCTCAGGATGGAGGGGATTCTGAAGGAGTTCCCTGGGGTCGTCGCCAACGACCACGTCAACCTCTCCGTCGAGCGCGGGGAAATCCACGGCCTCCTCGGCGAAAACGGCGCGGGAAAGAGTACGCTGATGAAGATTCTGTACGGGCTTTACTCGCAGGACGCCGGCGATATCTATCTCGACGGCGAGCGACTCGATCTGGGGTCCCCACAGGACGCCATCGACGCCGGCATCGGGATGGTCCACCAGCACTTCATGCTGATTCCACGCCTCACAGTCGCCGAGAACGTCGTACTCGGTGAACGTGAGCCGGCCACAGCGTTCCGCGGCGATTCGGAGGACAACTGGCTCCCGGCGGCAGTCCGGAACAACAGTCTCGTCCAATCGCTCGCCGGACAGTTTTCGCTAGGTCTCGATGTGCCCGAGCAACGGATTCAGGATTTGGCCGACCAGTACGGGTTCGACATCGACGTGAGCGCGAAGATCTGGGAGCTTGATGTTGGCCAGCAACAGCGCGTCGAGATACTCAAGGCGCTGTACCGGGATGTCGACCTCCTGATTCTCGACGAACCCACGGCAGTCCTCACGCCGACCGAGGCTGAGCGGCTCTTCGACTCGCTCGAACGGCTGACTGACGAAGGACTCTCGATAATCTTCATTACGCACAAGCTCACTGAGGTCGACGCCATCGTCGACCGGGTGACGGTGCTCCGGGAGGGAGAAAACGTTGGCACCGCCGAGGTGTCGTCAGTCTCCCGGGCAGACCTCGCGGAGATGATGGTCGGTCGCGAAGTCCTGTTCGAAATAGACAGGGAAGCGATCGACTTGGGCGACCCAGTTTTGCGCGCACGCGGGGTCGAAGCCACCGACAATCGAGATATCGAAGCGCTCTCGGGTATTGACCTGACGGTTCGGCAGGGCGAAATCGTCGGGATTGCGGGCGTCAGCGGTAACGGCCAGAAGGAGCTCGCGGAGGTCATGGCCGGCATTCGGGACGTAACGGCCGGCGAGCTAGTGGTCAACGGTGAAGACATTACCGGCGCGAAACCGAAGACGTTCGTCGACAGCGGCGTCTCGTTCGTCCCTGAGGACCGACTCCAGTACGGCTGTGCCGAGGACCTCTCGGTGATGCACAACGCCACGATGAAAGACTTCAGGGACAGCCGGTTTGGCGACCGGCCGTTTCTGGACTACGGGGAACTCCGCGACTACGCCGAAACACTGGTCGATGAGTTCGATGTCCGCGGCGTCAGCGACGTGACTGAGACACAGGCCGGCGACCTTTCCGGGGGGAACCTCCAGAAACTCATTCTGGCGCGGGAAATCTACCGCGACCCGGACCTCCTCATTGCGAACCAACCGACCCGCGGCGTCGACGTCGGGGCAATCGAGTTCATCAGGGAGACGCTGCTCGAACAGCGCAAGGCAGGAACGGGTATCATCCTCCTCTCGGAGGACTTAGACGAGATATTCGACCTGAGCGACAGGATTCTCGTCGTGTACGAGGGTGAGTTCGTCTACGAGACGACACCGGCCGAAGCCGACCGGGAACGGATCGGTCTGGAGATGACCGGTGGTGGTGGAGACGACGGCAAGACGGTTGCGCCGCCCCAGCACGGAGCCACACAGGAGAGTGAGAGCTGATGAACGTCGCAGTAACCGTCGATGCGCGCGAGGACATTCCGGCCTGGCTCTCCTACGGGACGCCCGTGTTCACCGTGCTGGCTGCACTGGCGGTGAGCGCTATCGCGCTGGTCGTCCTCGACGTGAACCCTGTCGCGGCGTACACGACGATGTTCGTTGACACGCTCGTGACCGAGTTCGGTCTCAGTGAGACGCTAACAAAGGCAGTTCCGCTGATTCTCACGGGTCTGGCGGTGTATCTCCCGCTGAAGGCGGGCCTGTTCAACATTGGGGCAGAGGGCCAGCTCGTCGCCGGCGCGCTTGCAGGGACGTGGATCGGGCTGAACGTCTCGCTCCCGGGCCTCGCACTGATTCCGCTGATGTTCGTCGCTGCAGCCGTAGCCGGCGGTATCTGGGCTGGTATTCCGGCGTACCTGCGTGCGAAGTGGGATGTCAACGAGATCATCACGTCGCTACTGCTGACGTTCGTCGCGCTCGAAATCCAGAGCTACCTGCTCCGGGGACCGATGCAGGGCGGGACCGGGAACTTCCCGCAATCAGACCGGTTTTCTGAGGCCGCGACGATTCCGGAACTGTTCGGCGGTGTCCACGCTGGGCTGCTCGCCGCCCTCTGCATGGTCGTCGTGACGTATGTCCTGATGACGAGAACGCGACTCGGGTTCGAAATCACGTTCGTCGGCTCGAACGACGAGGCCGCCCAGCAGGCCGGGATGAGCAAGTTCTACGTGTATCTGCTCGTGTTTGTCGTCGGGGGCGCGTTCGCGGCCATGGGCGGCATCAGCGAGATCGCCGGCGCACAGGGTCGATACCGTGCCGGGTTCGAACCCGGATACGGCTTTACAGCCATTCCCATTGCGCTGCTCGGCCGCAACAGCGCGTTCAAGGTGATGCTCGCTGGCCTGTTTTTCGCCGTGCTGTTCGTCGGCGGGTCAAGCATGGAAGTGGCATTCGGTGTGCCCGCGGCGCTGGTCGAGATCATCCAGGCGCTGGTCATTCTCTTCCTGATCACGGCGGAGTTTTTCAAGAGCTACCGTGTCGGTATCGATCTAAAACGCGGGCCAGCGGAGACGCCAGCCCAGCCACAGCGGGGTGACGACTGATGGTGAGCTTCATCGCCGGCCTGCTCGATGCGACTGTTCAGGCGGCGACGGTGCTTCTCCTCGCTGGGATGGGCGAACTCATCAGCGAGCGGGCGGGCGTCCTCAACCTCGGCGTCGAGGGCATGATGCTCGTCGGCGCACTCGGGGGATTCATCACCACCGTCCTCACGGGGAGCCACTGGCTCGGATTCGGCGTCGGCATCCTCCTCGGGATGGTGCTGGCGCTGGTCCACGCGTTCCTCTGTATCACGCTGAAGTCGAACCAGGTCATCAGCGGCGTCATGCTGACGCTTCTTGGGACCGGGCTGACGACGTTCTTCGGCTCCGGCTGGGTCGAAGAGTCGATCAACGGCTTCCCGCAGATAACGTTCCCGCTCGTCGGTCAGTACCTTGTCGGTATCCCGGTCATCGGCGAGGCCCTCTTCCGGAGCACGGCAACGGACTACCTCGCGCTCGGCCTGCTGGTCGTGGTCTGGTACTTCCTGCACCACTCGAATCTCGGGCTGGAGATGATTGCTGTCGGTGAGGACCCGGAGATGGCGGACACGATGGGCGTGTCCGTGTTCAGACTGCGGTACCTCGCGGTGCTCATCGGCGGCGGGTTCGCCGGCGCGGCCGGCGCTCACCTCTCGCTGGCCTTCTCACAGCTCTGGGTCCCCGGCATGACCGCGGGCCGGGGCTGGATCGCTGTCGCGCTGGTTATCTTCGCGCAGTGGCGGCCCCGCCGGATGCTCGTGGGGGCGTATCTGTTCGGGCTGCTCGACGCGCTCCGCATTCGCTCCCAGTCGATCTCGTTGACGCTTGGCCCCGATGCGCCCCTCGCGGGCGTCATCAATCCCATCGTCGAGTTTCTCATGACGCCACAGATAATGGGGACGTACCCGTATCTGGCGACGATTATCGTGCTGGCGTACGCCGTCATCCGGACCAAGAGCGACCAGCTTGCGGTCCCCTCGGCGCTGTTGCAGTCCTACAGTCGCGAGACGGACTGAGCGGTCCGCGACGCGGGCCAATACCGGCGGCCACACCTCCCACAGACCGTGTGTGTGGCCAAATCTATTTATCGGTATTCGGAGAATCCAGCATGTCCCATGAGCGCCAATCAGGTCTTCGAGAGAGGCGACCGTGTCGGTATCTACTTGCAGGACAAACACTCGCTAGAAGAGAACGTCGAACTCGTGCAGTACGCGGAAGAGCAGGGCATCGACGAGATATGGCAGGCTGAATCGCGACTCGCACGTGACGCCGTCTCCCCGCTCGGCGCGTACGCCGCGGTCACCGATGACATCAAACTCGGGACGGGCGTCATCAACAACTGGACGCGCAACGCGGCGCTGATCGCACAGTCGATGAGCACGCTCGAGGAACTCGCCGGCCCGGACCGCATCATGTGTGGTATCGGGGCCTGGTGGGACCCGCTGGCCGAGAAGGTCGGTATTGACCGCAGTGGCGCACTCCGGGCGATGCGCGAATGTGTCGAGGTGACACAGGACCTGCTGGACATGGAAAACGTCACCTATGACGGGGAGTTCGTCCAGATGCGCGACGTGGAACTGGACGTGGTCCACGGCGACGGCGGGCCGCGAACCGTCCCCGTCTACGTTGGCGGGACCGGGTTCAAGATGCTGGAACTCACCGGCCACTTCGCCGACGGGGCACTGTTGAACTACCTTGTCAGCCCGGAGTACAACGAGAAGGCCCTTGACGCACTGGAGACCGGGGCGGAGCGTGGTGGTCGCTCTCTTGACGACATCGACCGGCCCCAGCTCGTCGTCTGCTCGATGGACCACGACGAAGAGAAAGCCCTGGACAACGCCCGCGAACTCATCACGCAGTACCTCGGGCAACAGCCACACATCATGAAAGCCAGCGGCGTCAGCCAGGACCTCATCGACGAGGTGGGTGAAACCATCGGCGGGTGGCCGGCCGACAAGGACGACATCAAAGAGGGCATGCACCTCATTCCAGACGACGTGGTGCACAAACTCACCGCCAGCGGCACGCCCGAACAGTGTCGGGAGAAAGTCCGGGAGTACGCAGAGACGGGCTGTCAGTGCCCGATTCTCTATCCGCTTGGCGACGACCGGCGGCTGATGATCGACGAGTTTGCGGACGGCTACCTGTAACTAGGGACGGCGCGCAGCCACGCGGCACAGACCCCCCTTCCTGTTGTTAATTGTGGTTGAGACGGGATACTCGTTCCCTCGTGGTGGCGCAGACGTACTGCCGACAGTATCAGTCGTCGTCGACCGGCGGCGCGCCTGCTCCCGTCTCGACAGGATCGGGTTCCAGTCCTGCGGTGTACTCAGTTGGCCCGGTTCCGACACTCCCGCCGGGGAACACAATATTGAGAATGAGGGCGGCCATCCCACCGGTGACAAGTGCGGACCCGAACAGCGTCTGTACCTCAGACGGGAAGTTCTGGAGGATTTCAGGGCGGAACGCGACGCCGAGGCCGAGCGCCATCGACATCGCAAGGATGGTCGAATTGCGGTGGTCTAACTCGACGTTTTGCGTGATGAGGCGTGCGCCCGAGGAGAATATCATCGCGAACAGGATAAGCGCGCCGCCGCCCAGCACGGCGTCGGGCATCGCCGAGACGACTGCGCCGACTTTCGGGACAAATCCGAGTGCAAGCAGCACGACGCCCCCGATGCCGGCGACGTACCGGCTGGCGACGCCGGTGAAGTTCACGAGGCCGACGTTCTGCGAGAACGACGTGTTCGGGAGCGCGTTGAACACCGCACCGAAAACGCTCATGACGCCGTCAGCGACGAGGCCGCCACGGATTTCCTCGCGCGTGGCGTTCCGACCGGTTGCGGATACCGTCCCCGAGATGTCCCCGATAGTCTCCATGCCGGTAATGATGTAGAGGAAGGCCACGGTGACGACGGCGCTTGGCTCGAAGGCGAGGCCGTACTTGAGCGGAACGGGAACCGTCACCCAGCCGGCAGCGGCGACTGCCGAGAGGTCAACCACACCTAGCGCAAGCGCGGCGAGGTAGCCGACGATGATGCCCACGAATACGCTGATGACGCGGAGAAAGCCCTCGAAGAACTGGTTCAGCCCGACCGTGACTATCAGCACGAGCCCCGCGAGGCCGAGATTCACGAAGGAGCCGTATCCCTCCGCTGATGGGCCGGCCGAGGCCCCCGCGGCGTAGTTCATGCCCGTGGGGATGAGCGTCAATCCGATGAGCATTACGACGATACCGGTGACCAGCGGGGGGAAGAACCGCCGGAACCGGTCGAACGAGACGCCCATGATGACCTCGACCGGCGCGGCAAGCAGTGACGCGCCGAAGACGGCGGCGATACCGAACTGGTTGCCGATGCCGATAAGCGGCCCGAGAAACGCGAAACTGGTCCCCATGACGACCGGGAGCCGCGCGCCGACGGGGCCGACCGGGTACGCCTGAACGATGGTCGCAATGCCGGCGACGATGAGTGCCATCTGGACGAGAAACGTCGTCTCCCCTGTGACGGAGCCGACAGCCCCGGCAAGGATGAGCGGGGGCGCAACGTTGCCCAGAAACATCGCGAGCACGTGCTGGATGCCGAGTGGAATCGCCTTCCCCAGCGGCGGTTTGTCTTCGATATCGTACAGTACGACTGACTGCTGTTCTGCCTCTGGACCGCTCATGGGACGCCATCCAGCCCCCTATCTTTTCAATCCACCTACTAGAATCCTTATATCAATATATGTGTTTAACTCTGTCCGAGATACCTATTCGAATGTCTCACTAATTTGTGATACTCGTTGGATATGCGACTTGCTATACTTTGCAACTGCAACTCCATCGACTCGGAAGTGTATTGAAACTGATCGCAAAATGGCAGTGTGCGGGCCCGTGTCGGGGCAACTGTCCGGTCGTCAGTCGTCGGCTGCGGCTTCTTCGGCCGTGCCGTACAGACCTTCGACCTCTGCGATTTCGGGGTCGATTCGATCCACCCCGCCGGTCGCCTTCTCGGCGCTTTTCGTGTCCTTCAGGCCGAAGCCGGTGGACACCACGACGACCGTTTCGTCCTGTTCGATGATTCCCCGGTCGAGCGCCGTCTGAACGCCCGCGATAGGCGCTGCTCCCGCCGGCTCGGAGTAGATTCCTTCGGTGCTGCCAAGTAGCGTTTCGGCTTTCAGAATCTCTTCATCGGAGACCAGCACGCTCGTTCCACCGCTCTGTTCCAGCGCGCGGCAAGCCTTAATCGTGTTCCGCGGCCGTCCGACTGCGATTGAATCGGCCAGCGTTTCGGCGATATCGTCGATATCCTCGTGGTTGTGGAAGGCGTCGTGGATCGCCGACGCCCCTTCAGCCTGAACCCCCAGCATTTTAGGGTGGTCGTCGACGCATCCGTTCTAGTCTAACTTGATTCGGCTGACAGAGATTGTGCCAGAGCTGGTGATACATCTACGGTGAATAACTGGCGCTGAAGATTCGATCTGCTCGTGTGTGACAGCCTGAACTTCTCTCAGGAGGAAGAAGCACTGAATTGCCCATCTGGACCGAGTAGCGCAGCTAACCAGCGACGCGAATCCAGCGTTCTCGCTGGATTACGCGAGCTTGGCGTCAAACGAGTTGTACTGTACCTCCTCAAGCAATAAGGTACGGTGAGCGTTCGGGTTCAATCCGTCGTTCATCAGCGATTTGACGAGACTTGGCGTCTCATAGCCGAGTCGCCGAGCGACTCGGCGGAGTATCCGATCATTCCGGCGGCTCACAGCCTTTGCCCAGCGCTCTCGTGGCAGCAGTGACGACGGCTCAATGTCGTCGTCACTGCAGTTGTCTTCGAGAATCTCGATGAACAGTTCTCGAAGTGTCCGGCTCACAACGAGTGAAATGAGGCTGATCAGAATGAGCGCTTCAACGACCTCTGGTTTGGTTGTATCCATCTTGTCAAGGGCGTATGTAGTCTTGAGTTCACGGAAGAGAAGCTCTACTTCCCATCTAGCTTGGTAGAGCTTTGCGATATCTGAGGCAGCGTAGTCGTCAGCTGGAAGATTCGTGATGTAGAGGTGGTACTGCTGTTGGTCCTCGTTCCAGACACCAACGACGCGAAACGTCTCAACGGCACGGCTGCGCGTGCCGTTGTAGACGCGTCGCTTGAACTCGACCTCGCTCTTGGCATCAATCACGTCACGATGCAGATCGTCCAGAATATCCTGAACTTTTTCTCCCTCCAGAGAAATGGCGTTGCCACGCCATTCCCTGAGTTCGTCGACGATCTTCGGTTGTGCGTTTGGCTTCAACCGCGTCAGGAACCAGCCGCCGTTAGTGTCGATCAAGTCCATCGTCCGGTACTCGAAGTACGCCTGATCGTACAGCAGCAGTGCGTTCTCCAGCCATGGTCCAGTCGACAACTGCGTTGACTCGTGCGTGCGAGCGTCTGTGATAGAAAACTCGGTAGGGAGGCCTGTACTGGTTGATTCGACCACGTGGAGCTTCGCTCCAGCGTGGTCGTCACCAAAGCCAGGGAACTCATCAAACAGCTCCTGGAACAGCGTAATGACTGTCATATCCACGATGAAGACTTCACGGAACTCCTCAAACCGTCCTTGGAGACGGTCGCTCTCGTGATCGAGGTCCTCAAGGGCCTCCTTGAGGACCTCTCGAAGGAATGTACACAGTTCAGGCGTGAACCACTCGTAGAAGGATGAGTACCTGATCGTGCCACCAAAGGTATCGATGTAGGTTTGGCGGAACGCTTCGATTGTTCTGTGCCCGGCTGAGAGAAATCCGAGCGCAAGCGCCCAGAACAGAGCGTCAGCTTCCAACTTCCCGCCGTCGCGCTGCACCAGTCCGGTTGCGCGAGCCAGCTCGCGCAGCCGGCTGTTTGGAAAAGTATTCACCAACCGCTCTTCGATTACCTCATCCGGTGGTAGTTTCATTCACTTTCCACCGGTTTCTCATCCCGGTAACATCTGGTGGTTTTCCTGCTAACTCAGCCTTAGCCTAGAACGGATGGTCGTCGACGTAGCCGAGGTCGTAGAACTCCTTGAACCCCTTCCAGGCCCCGGCAATCGTACAGCCGTCGCCCATCGAGAAGACGACCCAGTCCGGGACGTGTCCGCGGGCGATAGACTGGTCTGCGAGTTCGTGGCCGACGGTGCGCTTGCCCTCGACCTGGAACGGATTGATAGCCGCGTTGCGGTTGTACCAGCCGTACTTCTCGGTGACCTCGACGCTGAGGTCGTAGGCTTCGTCGTAGTTGCCGTTGACAGCAAGGACATCCGCGCCGTAGACGAGCGGCTGTGCGAGTTTCCCTGTCGGGGCGTCACCGGGGACGAAAATACGGCAGTCCATCCCCCCGCGGGCGGCGTAGCCCGACAGTGACGCGGCGGCGTTCCCGGTCGAGGCGCAGGTGATGATATCGCGCCCGGCGTGTTTGGCTTTCGTGACAGCGATAGCGCTGGCACGGTCCTTGAAACACCCCGTCGGGTTCCGTCCGTCGTCTTTGACCAGTGTCTCGACGCCCAGCGCAGCGCTGAGATTCGGCGCGTCGAAGAGGTCCGTCCCGCCCTCGTTGAGCGTCACGATATCGGCGTCCGCTGCGACTGGCAGAAACGCCTCGTACTTCCATTGACTTGCGATTGGCCCGCCGAGGTCGCCGTCAAACGCATCATCGATAGCATCGTAGTCGTACGTTACTTCGAGAATTCCCTTCACTCCCTCGTGTTCGGGACAGGTGTAGATGATCCGGTTCGGGTCGTACTCCGCCCCACAGAGTGTACACTCGAGGGTTGTGACTTGCGTCATGCCCATACTACTTCCTCAGTACAACTGGGTATAAAACCGTACTGTGGCTTCAGCCCGATTGTCAGGCATCCCCCTCTGTTGTGGCTGACACACCTTCACACACTGGCCGCACACGCCACACATCTATTTGTGAACTGGCTATCAGGTCAATGGACGGCAAAACGCTACAACGGGCGGTTCAGGAATTGGCCACGGCCCGCCGTTGACCGAACCCTGTGGTCCTTTGCGACAATCTCACCGCCAGCGATGACTGTGTCCACGCGCGCGCTCCAGTGCTGTCCCTCGTATGGCGTCCAGCCACCGACGAACGTGTGGTCGTCAGCGGTAACTTCGTACTCCCCGTCCCGGATGAGAACCACGTCCGCATCTGTGCCCTGCTGCAGTGAACCTTTTCGGGGGTAGATGCCAGCACTTCGGGCCGGAGCCGCGCATACGAGTTCATGGAGCCGTGGCCACGAAAGCCGACTCTTGTGGACGCCCTCACTGACGAGGAACTCGACCATTGTTTCGACGCCCGGGAGGCCGGCGTATGGCTCCCAGATGTCATCCCAGCCGACATCCCGAGTCTCGCGGTACGTCGGGAAGTGGTCCGTGCCGATGAGGTCGATCGTCCCGTCCTGAACCGCATCCCAGAGCCGCTCCCGCTCGGCATCGGACTTGAGGCTTGGATTGACCTTCAGGAACGGTCCCTTGTCGGCAACGTCCTCCTTCGAGAAGGCCAGATACTGCGGACAGGTTTCGAGCGTGACTGGGACGTTCGCTCGCGATTTGAAGCGGCTGGCCTCGCGCGCGCCGCTCCCGCTTGAGATGTGGACGACGTGCAGCGGGCAGTCGGCGTATTCCGCGAAATAGCCCGCCCGAGAGATCGCGTCAAGTTCGGCTTCGAGCGGTCGTGAATCCATGTACACCTCAGGGTCATCGCTGACGATAGTCGACCGCGCGTCGTCAAGGAGTCCCTGCGTCTCGCAGTGGACGCGAACTGTTCCGCCAGCATCGCCGACGTGCCGCATGAGTGCTGCGATGGACGCGTCACTCGCCAGATACGGGTCAGCGGTAAACGTTTTGAAATCCGCTACTCCGGCGCTCATGATACCAGACACGTCGATATCGGGGTCCTGAATATTGCCCGCAACGAGGCCAAAATCGATGTGGGCCAGCGTCGAACACGTCTCCGCTTTCCTCTGTATTGCCTCCGGCGTCGTGACGGGTGTCTGCGTCGGTAGCTCGATGACTGTCGTCACTCCACCGGCAACCGCACTCGCGGTCTGGGACGCGAAATCGATACCATCAGGAAACAGTTCGTCGTCGTGCATGTGTGTGTGCACGTCGGTAGCGCCCGGGAGCGCGACCATGCCGTCCGCGTCGATGACGGTGTCCGGATTACTGGGGGTTGGGACCGCCGACGCCGGACCAGCAGCGTCTATCGTTCCGTCGGACATCGTGATTTCACCGTGCTGGACACCCGATGCCCTCACCACCTGTGCGTCTTTAATGTGAATGTCTGTCATGATAGAACAGCCCGGGCGAATGACGAAAACAGTTGGTGTGTGAGACGCCACATCCGTCGCACACGGTGGTTGTGAGAGAGTGGCTGCTAAGGCTGTTCTGGGGCGGAGTAGCTTTTAGTCAGTTGCTGATATCCCCCAACCTGTGATACTGAACGCAGGGACGCTCATCACGATGGACGATGAGCGCACGGTCCGGTCAGAGGTACATGTCGTTGTTGAGGACGGTGAAATCGTCGCTATCGAGGACGGGTACGCCTCGGGCGACGAGGTTGTTGACGCCACCGAGGAAGTTGTCATCCCGGGGTTGGTGAACTGTCATACCCACATGTACGCACTCCCGATTCGCGGCGCGCCGCTCGCTGCGTCACCTGAGAGTTTCTACGAAGCGCTCGTCGACATCTGGTGGAACGTCGACGAGGCGTTTACCGAACGTGACGCTCGCCTGTCCGCACTGGGTTCCTCTGTCGAGATGCTTCAGAGCGGCGTCACCACCTTCTGTGACAACTACTCCGGGCCAAACACGCTGCCGGGCGGTCTCGACGCCGTCGCAGAGGGTGTCGCACAGACACCGATCCGCGGGATGATTACGTTCGAGACGACAGCCCGAAACTCCGAAGCCCAGGCCAGAGATGGAATCGCGGAGAATCAGCGGTTCATCGACGAAGCGGAGGACCAGTACGACACCGTGTCCGGCCACTACTGCCTCCACACGCTGTTTACCAACACCGAAGACATCGTCGCGGAGTGTGTCGACCGGGCTACCGATGACAACCGTCCCATCCAGATCCATCTTGAAGAGGGACTGGTCGACGTTCACGAATCCATCGCCGACTACGGGGAACGACCGGTGTTCGCGCTCGAAGACATGGGCTTTTTCGATGCTGAGGTCATCGCTGCCCACTGCGTCCATTCCACCGAGTCCGAAATCGAAGTACTTGCAGAAAACGACGTTAACGTTGCTCACAACCCCTATTCCAATATCAACAACGCCGTCGGTATCGCCGATGTCGAAACGATGCAAGCCCACGAAATGACAATCGGGCTCGGTGACGACGGGTGGGATCCGGATATGTTCGAGACCATGCGTTCAGCCGTCGGTATCCACAAACTCAAGCAGCGCAACCCGAGCGGCTTCGACATGGCCACCGCCCTCGAATGGGCGACAATCGGCAGTGCGGCGGTGCTGGGGATGGATGACGCTGTCGGCAGTATCGAGGTCGGCAAACGCGGTGATTTTGTCACGCTGGATCTGGGGCCGAACCCGGTGCTGGACGGGAGTGCACCCTACTACGTCGTCAGCGCTGCAAGCCGTGCGGACGTTACCCGGACGATAATCGACGGAGAGTCTGTCTACGACCAGCAATCAGGCGTCACTGGCGTCGATGATTCGGACATGACTGCTGTCGGCGATGCCAGTGCCGAACTCTGGGAACGACTGTAGGGCGGTCACCAAACGGAGATGGTTTCAATTCGCTGTTACTGGAGGTCCTACTAATATACACCCTAAGGGTGTAAATATGATCTGCTGATACATTCTGGAAAGTGCAGTCTATGAACGCAATTTTATTTACACTCTGAGGGTGTAAAATGACAGGCAATATTTCGCTATCGCAGTCAATGTGCACATTCTGTACACACGGTATTTTGACTGTAGCGTGGTCGAGGGACCAAATCTGTCTCTTTCGTCCATTGTGGCAAATTTCTCTGCTTCCCGTATGTAATAGTGGGACTGTGAGCGTGGATGACATATGGTAGTTAGTGACGCCTTTGAGACGTTCACGCAGGTACTCGAATGCCTAGATTCGTCTGACACTGAGGTCAAATCGGTTTCAGTCAGGGGCCAGACAACCGCGGATAACGACGAGATCAGTGCCGACCTGACGCTCGCGACGCCGGTATTCGGTGGCGTATCGATACATGATGACGTCTCCGTCGACGCTGAGGAGTTTGATGTGATTGATAAACGGATCGAGATTGACGTGACGGTTACCGTCCCTGTTGGAACCAACATACCGGTCCCGTCAGGCGATCAGGGGGACACGTCCAACGAACTGGCGGAAACCCTCTCGCAGTCGGATTCCGTGCCAGCGTACAAGGACCCTGAGGCACTCCAAGCAGCATACGATGCCTGCGATACGTTCCCGGAGATGACCGAGGCACTTGATGCCGACGTGACTTCCGAAACTGTGCGCCGGTATATGGTGGAGTACGATATCCACGACCCGACGGACACGACGCCACAGGCAGGCGGACTCAGTCTTGCAGACGTGCAGGCAGAGTCCGATACTGACACCGATGCAGGTCCCGATGCCGGGTCAGACCCTTCTGACGACAGGGTGAGCGACAACAGTCAACCCGAAGAACCGGACGGACTGGGTGCCAGATCTGTCGCTGACCTGCTTGCCGAGGCTGACTCGCAGGACAGCGACGACAACCTTGTTGCGGATGGACTCGGTATCTCTCAGGACGTGACCGTGGCCCAGCTCGCTCAGACTGTTACCCAGTCCAACTCTCTGGACGAGGTGACCCAGCGTCTCGATCTGAGCCAGACACATGCACGGAGACTACTGTCAGAACTGGACCTCCTCGACCTCGTCACTCATCGACTGGCAGCCAACCAGATACGTGTCTCGAACGCCGAAATCAAGCGGCGTATCTCTGCTGCCAGTCATTAACGGCCCTCTACGTGGTGATTGTGCGCGAAAGTTAACCATCATTATAAAAGGAAACTGTTTTTGCAGCTTGGTTTGAATGTGTGGCAAATGGCAACTATCCGCGTACGTGATTGGACAAAAGAACAGATAGAGAAGATACGTGACACGGAGTCGCACTCCTCGCACGATTCGGTTATCAAGTCACTACTGAAAGACCGAAAGTTGGCCAAATATGCGGATGATGCCGCAGAGGCCGCTCCGGAGTCGATATCCGAGTCTCGGACGAATGAACCTGACACTGCGTTTGATGACCTGACTGTGCTCGGTGAACTGTCCGGTGCAGACAACGGGGTGTTGTTTCTCTGGTGTCCCAATTGCGGAAACGAACTGGCGCACTTGACTGCGGATAACCCACTTGGCCTGTCCGTGTTCGAGATCGAATGCCAGCGCTGTCTCACCCACCTTGACCGACACGCTATCGTTGCCATCGAAATCGGTTATCCGATCGAGCAGAAACTGGTTGAGGACTGTCTGCAAGACGATCTTAAAGAGTGTGTCGTGGACTACTGGGACCGGACACTCGATTCCGCCGCTGTGGGAGCGCTTGACGACGATCTTGACCCGGCACATCTCGTCTGGCAGTTCGACCAGTATCTTCGGCAGTTCTCATGGCAGTGGCCTGCGGATGTCCCCGTTGTCGGCTTTGCCACGGGCGAAACCTATCGCAACACCACCACCGGTGAGTACCTCGAAGTTATCGAACCAGTCTCAGAGAACCGAAACGCAATGGATTCGTTCAAGATACGACGGTACACCGGCGACCCAGAAACCCACGACAGTGAGACGGAAATTCTCGATAGCACTACCGTTGTCGATCACATTGTTAATCGGCGACTTCTAATCCAAGCCCGTACCGACTCGGAGTCACTACCCGAGTCGACTGAACCGACAACGTGACCAGCGCAATTGGTCTGCATAGATATCTTTCGACTTCAGTTCTTCACAGTCTGAGTAAGCTCACACACGACTAAGATAGACGAAGTGATATTAAAACAAGAGAGAAATAGCCAAGATAGCCTTCTACAAGTCATATTTGCAGCCGTATTGTCGAAATATAGTCCCACAGTGCTAATATCTTGCCCTACTTTGAAAACAGATACTGCGTATTAGCTGGTCTCGTCTGTTGGACGGGAACATCGAAGGCACACAACGCTCTCTGCGACCCAGTTCACATCTGTCGAGCCACAGTGTGGGCAGCGGTGGTGGTCGGTGTCGTACTCCGTCGTCCCCCGAGGGGTCGCAAGGAAGCCGTCGTTAATGACCTGCTGAATAAGACTTGGGAACCGCTGGCGTTTGACGACGGCTCGCTGTGCGAGGAACCTGCCGGGGTCGCCCGGGTCTGTGCCATGGAGGTCTTCCCAGGGAAGAGCGATTTCGCCGTTGGCGGGGCCACGGGCGACCTGCTGGATGAGCGTTGCAGCGGACTCGAACAGCGGCGTCGTCCCCCACGCCTGCGGGTTGTCAATAGCACTTCCAGCGTCTTTGTAGGCTGATTCCGCCTCGCGGTACGCCGCCTCGACACCGTCGAGCCCTGCAACGGTTCGGAAATCCGCGACGAACTCATCGAGACAAGCGTGCTGAACCGGATGCTCGAGCCCGTTGGTCAAATCCTTGGCCACGGCGACGCCCTCGACGCCACGACGGGTGGCGCGTGTGTCGTTTCCGGCGACACGGTAACAGACCGCGCTTGTTGCGAGGTACTGAAGCCCGTCACCGACCCAGCCCTTCTCGTCAGCACCGAACGGCTCAATGCCTTCTCGCGGGTCCGAGAGAACACGCCACCCAGCCCGCGTGTATTCATCTCCAGCCCGCCGATAATCGCGGTCAGCGATAGCAGCGACTGCTGCCGCTTGGTGTCCTGCATCCTGTGTGCGCATGAAGCCCTTACGGGGTACGCCCTCACAGGCTTTCGCACCCAACAAATCGGTATCACAGTCGGCCTGAACCGTCAGACAGAATACAGCCCCGCCCTCTCAGTGGTACATGGAGTCGGTACCTCTTGTTACGGCGCTTACGGTGTCATTTCGGTTTGTTATCGGGGTGGTTGCCGCTGTCGCCGCGACGGTTGTGATGGATCTGGTAATGGCCAGACTGCCGGAAGGCGAAACACCGCCGTTCATTGCCTCCGGTGTGTTAACAAACAGTGTCCCAGCCGACGCGCCGGGTCGGCTTGCGAACGTCGTCCATTACATCGCTGGCTGGTTGACTGGGCCGTTGTTCGTCTGGATGCTTCTCACCAGCGAAGGCCTTCTCGGTGGCCAGTCAATACTCGCGACAGTCGTCGCTGCTGCGGTCCTCTATTCGCTGATGGTCGGCTTCTTTGTCTTTGTCGTGCTCCCACGTTCCCGACTGCCGTCGGCTCGGATGGCGGATATCCGACGGGACTGGGCGATTTCGGCGGCTGCGTATCTACTCGTTCTCGTGCCACTCGTCGCACTCGGGTCTCGGATCGTCTGACCTGAGTTGAAGCGCAATCCTCTTTGGCTGAACGGTAACCGGGGTGTTTACTGCCCGCCTGACGGCGCTCACTCGCCGACCGACAGCGTGCCGTCCGGCCCCACCTCACCGACTTCGCCGGTGTGATACCAGTCGTCCCGAAGCGTTTGTGAGCCAGTCTGGCCGTCGTCGAGGAACCCACCGAGGACGGTTGGCCCACGGATCAATAGTTCTCTGTTTTCGGAGACAGCGATTTCAACGCCCGGCATTGGGTCGCCAATCGACCCCTGGACGAAGGATTCTGCCGGGTTCAGTGCGCCGACACCGGTTGTTCCGACCGAACCGTATAGCTCGCATACCGGAACGCCAAGCCCCCGGAAAAAGTACAGCAGATGGTCGTCGAGTCGGCCAGTCCCGGAGAGAGCGTAGGTGAGGTTTGATAACCCCGCTTCTTGCCGCAGCGGCTTGTACACGAGCCGGTTGGCGGCTCTGTATTTCAGCGGCGTTCCCTGGCCTTCGACGATACCCTCCCCGTAGGACGCCACTCGACCGCCGACTTTCCGTTTCATCCAGCCCATGTCACCCAGACGGTCCTGTATCGTCCCGTAGAGCTGCTGGTACATCTTTGGGACACCGACGAGCACCTCCGGCTCAACAGCCGCGAGTTGGTCGATAAACTCCTCGGCCCCGAGGTATGCGACGGCACTCCCGGTCGCCCAGAGGTAGTATGTCGAAACACGCTGATAGATGTGTGCCAGCGGAAGCGAACAGGTCCCGGTCGCTCCGGGACCGGTAGGAAGCGCCTCGCGGAGGCTCTCTGCTGCCGCCAGAAGATTTCGATGTGTCAGCGCACAGCCGGCCTTCTCTGCGGGGGAAGCCACGTCAAACGCGACTGTCGCAACCTCGTCACCGTCCGTCTGCAGACCGGGCAGCACTCTCGCCTCAGCAGTCGGTAAGTCCTCGAAATCGAGCACGGTTTCGACGGCCATCGCGAGGTCGTCGGCCACGTCTCCCGCTGCCACGAGTCCGGTTGCGCCGGTCCGCTCGATAATCTGGGCTGCCCGGTCGTCGCTCGCGGACGGGTAGAGTGCAACCGGGACCAGCCCGGCGAAGTGACAGGCCAGGTCGAGCACGGACCACTCGTATTGGGACTGTGCTCTGATTGCCAGTCGGTCCCCGGGGCGCAGTTCCGTCGATAGGAGGCCGCCCGCAACTGCCTTCGCCCGCTCGGCCAACTCTTCGAAACTCCGTTCGACGAACTCGCCGTCATCTCGGACGAGCGCCGCGGTCCGGTCCCCGTGGTCCGAAACGATGTCTTCGAACCAGGACGCCACTGACCCGTCCGGGACCGAAAGCGAGGCTCCGTCGTAGATGTCGCTGTCGAGGCGCACACCGGCGTCCTCGCTCTGGCGATCAACTGGGACGGGGTCTTCTGATGCCGTCCGGTCATGATAGAGCTGCCCGGGTTCGTACTCGTAGTCGTCACTGACCTCTGTCTGGAAGTAGTCAGCGTAGTTCTGGTCCTCGTCGCCGGCGGCGATGTGCGCATCGAGCCAGTCCCGGGCAACTGTCAGGACCTCCATCGTGACGTACTCCCCGTTTTCGTGTTTCTCGCGGAGTTCTTGCACCTTGTCGGCGAACTCTTCGTGCATCTCACGGTGATTGTAGAAACAGTCGCTGCAGTCCATGGCGTAGCCACAGTTCTGCATGAACTCTTCCTCGTCACCGAAATGGTACTCCGTGTAGCGTTCAAGTTCCCGGAGAATGTCACCAACCATCCGTCTTTAGCTAAGATGAGAACCGCGTGACAGCGACGGCTTATCGAGGCTATTTTTCGAGAGGAATGAGGAGGAGAAGTCTGTGCACAACCCTCGCTCCTCAACGAGAATCATGCGTCGGCTCACTACGCTTTTTCCCTCTGAGTTCCTCGAAGAGCACGCCGAGGAACTCGGCGTGGTCGAGCGAGAAGGCAAGCTTCAGATTCCTGTCCTCGTGTGGGCGCTCGTGTTCGGCTTCGCCGCAGGCGAGAGCCGAACACTCGCTGGGTTCAGGCGCTGCTACAACGCCACAGCTGACGAACCGATCTCTTCTGGCGGCTTCTATCACCGGTTGACACCGACGCTGGCAGAGTATCTCCGCGACCTCGTCGAGCGCGGCCTCGACGAGGTCGCTGTTCCAGACGCTTTTGACGCTGATATCGACCGATTCAGGGACGTGATGATCGCTGATGGAACAGTGTTGCGGTTGCACGAATTCCTCTCTGATGAGTTCCAAGCCCGTCACGAGGAGCAGGCTGGAGCGAAGCTCCACCTGCTCCACAACGCCACCGACCAGACAATTGAACGGATCGACGTAACGGACGAGAAAACGCACGACAGCACGCTGTTCAACACAGGTTCGTGGCTACAAGGACGGCTAGTTCTGTTCGATCGAGCGTACTTCAAGTACCGCCGTTTCGCGTTGATCGACGAGAACGATGGCTACTTCGTGAGTCGGCTGAAGCAGAACGCGAATCCGGTGATAACGGCGGAATTACGGGAATGGCGCGGCCGCGCCATTCCCTTGGAGGGCAAGCAGATCCACGATGTGGTCGATGACCTCTCGCGGAAGTACATCGACGTAGAGGTCGAAGCGGAATTCAAGCGAGGGCAGTACGAGGGAACGCGGTCACTGGATACGAAGCGGTTCCGCGTCGTCGGCGTCCGCAACGAGGACGCCGACGACTACCATCTCTACATAACGAATCTGCCGAGAGAGGAGTTCCTGCCGTCAGATCTAGCGACGCTGTACCGGTGTCGATGGGAAGTAGAAACTCTGTTCCGTGAGTTGAAGACGCAGTATGAACTGGACGAATTCGACACGAACAACCCTGATGTCGTGAAAATTCTACTATACGCTGCGTTGCTGTCACTGCTGGTGAGCCGGGAGTTGTTGGATCTGGTCACCGAGCAGGCCGACGATGAGATCGTGTTTCCGCCGGAACGCTGGGCGGCGACCTTCCGGTCGCACGCCCAGCTCATCCTCCACAAACTCGGCGAGTACCTCGGTTACTCGCCACCGCCGTTGTTGGAGCGGCTAATCGAAGACGCTCAGAAGATTCATCAGCAACGGCCGATCTTACAGGAGACACTCGCTACCGCTACACAACCGAGGTGTGAGTCTTAGCTAAAGACGAATGTGTCACCAACCTCCTCCTCGGAATGGCCCTCGTTCATCGCCGTGTGGAGGTCGTTCAGCAGCCCGAACAGGCGCTTGTGCTGTTCATCGAACCGCTCGATATTCGTGCTGTACCGTTCGTCATCCCACTCGGCGAACTCCCCTGTCGAATCTGTGCCCATACCTGTTCTGTTACCCATTATTTGAAAAGCAACTCTCACGTTCTCACCGAATGAAAATGCGGTCTGCTCTCCAAGTAGTTGCCAGATAACGTTGCATCCGGGATGCGAGAATTACGTGACGAAGCGGTCGTTGATGTCCTCACTGACAACGGAATCGGCGTGCTGGCGCTGTCCGGCCCGACGGGGGCGGCCCCGTATCCGTTCCCGGTCGCGTTCGGGTACGACCCGGCGACGGATAGTCTTGCGTTTCACCTGTCAGAGAGCGACGATAGCCAGAAACACCGGTATCTGACCGCGGACGCCTCCGTCGGGTTCATGGTGTACGAGGAAACCGAGCCCAAATCGGTCTGGCGAAGCGTCGTGGTCACGGGTGAGCTGGTAGAGACGACGTACGGCGAGGTAGAACCGGCCCTTGCCTCGCTGGCCAGCAACACACAGTTCGCCCCGAACCCAGTCAGCTGGGACGACACATCGACGACGACGCCGTACGAACTTCGAATCGACGACTGGTATGGACGTGAATTCCGAGTCGGGTGAAACCGGTGTTGCAATCCACTAACAGCAGCGGGTATCGAACTCCTCTGGAGCGCTGTATTCGCTGCTCCGCGTCGCGGCTTGTGTTCTCACTTCTCGGGAACCAGCGCACGTAATTATGTTGTGAGGCCCGTATCTACAAACAGAGGTGTTCTAGATGCTACCGCCAACAACTGCGCTACTCCAGCACGGACCGATGGGGCCCCACGGTGGGGGAATGGGTATGGGTACGACTCCGGTCGGTTGGTGGCTGCTGCTCGCAGCGTTCATCATCGCTGTTGTGGCGATAGGGGGCCTGCTGTACGTGCAGCTACAGCGCGAGGCGACGGTTGAGCCGGATTCACTGGAAACGCTTAAACAGCAGTACGCATCCGGTGAGATTGACGAGAGCGAACTTGAAACGCGGGCTGACCGCTTGCTCCAGCACGAGTCATAGGCCACGACACTGGCAGTTTTCAGCCGCTGTTAGTTGGCGGAAGGAGCGTCACCCGTAGCAGCGTAAACTGTGTCACCCTGCTTGCGCCCACGACTGCCTGACACGCACTTCGTGGTACATTTATTCTACAACGGTGTACAGTGGGTATGGACCCGGACGACGTTCGAGACGACTGGGCCTCCCGTTCCGGGAAGTTCTCGCCGGCGTACTACGCCGAACTCGGACCGAATGAGGTGAGTGAGACACTGGTCAACGTGCTCGACCACTACGTCCACGACGACGCCCGAATCATCGAACTGGGCTGTGGCTCGGGCCGCCATCTGGCACACCTGCAGACCAGCGGATACGGGAATCTCACTGGTATCGACATCAACGACGAATCCTTTGACGTGATGGCTGAGCACTACCCGCGGCTCGCGGATTCGGGGACGTTCCACACCGGTGCCCTCGAAGACATTGTTACTGAGTTCGAGGACGATGCCTTCGATGTCGTCTATTCGGTTGAGACGCTCCAGCACATCCACCCGGACGACGCATGGGTGTTCGAAGAAATCGCCCGTATTGCCGGCGACCTCCTCGTAATCGCCGAAAACGAAGGCAACAGCCCCGAACGTGGACGCGCAGACACTGACGTGAGCTACGTCGATGACGATTTCCCGCTGTATCACCGCAACTGGAAGCAGGTGTTCTCAGAGCTCGGGTTCGCACAACTAATTCGAGAACCCACCTCTCGGGACACTATTCGCGTGTTCCGTGCGCCGTAGCCCGCATTGGTATCTGTCACTTCTGGGCGACTCCATAATCGAACAGCTACCCGTCGGGACATTCACAATCGATAACCGGGCAGCAACTATTTGTGTCACGGTATCATGCATCAAATTGGATCGCTATGCAACTGTGCCAAAACTGTCAGGCGGCTATCGACGAGTACCTCTTGGACAAACAACTCGAACCCCTGCGAGACCTCACAGTCGACGACTTCAATCTCTGTGCAGACTGCGTGACAGTCGTCGCGGACGCCTGTGTGGAATGTGACGGCGCGGTGTACGTTCCCCGGTCTGAAACTGCTGTCCCTGACTGCTGTCCGGCGTGCCGGTCGGAGCACATTGACGAAACCGGGACCGACCCGGGCTGGCATTTCGACACGGTGTCGACCTGACTCGGGCCATACATCTGGATGCTGACTCGGAGCATCCGCTCGGAACTGCCGACGTGGGCATCACCCTCGTTTTTGACATTACTAACAGTGGACCGAGAGACTGTTCGGTGGCCGAATGAGAACTCCGTGTTACGGACCAGAGTAGAACAATACGTCTCGGTACAACTGGCTTCGAAAGCACTGCGGATACACACTGTTTTCGAGAATTTCTGAACAGCAGGCCGGGCCGTAGAGGCCGTGTGTGTGCGTCACAGTGGCGATAGAAGCTTCATACTCCTCCAGCACATACGATTGGTCTCTACTGGAATGACACACTCGACACGATATATCGGCTTGCTGTTTGCTGCGCTTGCACTCATCTGGGGACTCTCCTTTGTGGCGATCAAGACTGGTCTCGAAAGCGTCCCGCCGGTGCTGCTGGCAGCTGTCCGACACGACATCGCTGCAGTCGTCCTGCTTGGCTATGCCCTCTGGCGAGGCCGGTCACTGCGCCCACAGACCCGCGATGACTGGTCGCTGATTCTCATCGGCGGGACTGTCCTCATCGGCGCACACTTCGCGCTTCTGTTCCTTGGACAGCAGTACGTCCCGAGTTCCTTCGGCGCAATCCTGCTCAGTCTCACGCCGGTTGTGACGCCGGCGTTCGCATCGACACTGATTCCGAGCTACAGGGCTCGACCGCACGAACTCATCGGCACCGTCTGTGGGTTCATCGGCGTGGTTATTATTGCGAACCCCACACTGGGAGCGGTCGGCGGCCGCCTGCTCGGCGTCGCCCTCCTCATCAGTTCCGCTGTCGCCTTCGCTGTCGGTGCAGTCCTGACCGAACGCTACACCAGTTCGCTCCCGCTCGTGAGCCTGCAGGCCTGGATGACGCTGCTCGGTGCTGCCATCCTGCACGCCGTCAGCGTAGGGCTGCCCTCGGAGCAACTCGGAACCGTCACCGTTGGGCTTGAACAGCTAGCTGCGATCGCGTATCTCGGTATCGTCGCCAGCGCAATCGGGTTCCTCCTCTACTTCCGCCTGATAAGCACAGTTGGTGCCGCTGAAACCAGTCTGGTTTCGTACGTGGTGCCAGCAGTGACGGCTATCAGCGGCTGGCTCCTGCTCGGTGAAACACTCGGTCCGGTGACCGTCGCCGGCTTCGCTGTCATCGTGGTCGGCTTCGCGTGGGTGAAAGCCGACGTGCTCCGGTCGCTACGCCGCCGCCGGACAGACTCGCCGTCGTACCGACCGTACGGGCCACAGGACGACTGTGTCGTCGTCAGCGGGAACGCGTACACGACACGAGAGTGATGCCCTGATAGCATGGGCGTCAGGCCTTAGCCGCTGTCACTCATTGTAACGGTATGACTTCCCACCCTGGGTTCCACTCGCTACACGACGAGACGGCGGCATCCATCTCCGTGACCGGTGACCTCCCGGACTGGCTCCGTGGCAGTCTCATCCGGAACGGACCCGGCGCGTTCTCCCTCCCAAACGGTAGCAGTGTCGACCACTGGTTCGACGGGTTCGCGATGCTGTACCGGTTCACCTTTGACCCCGACAGTGACGCCGTGCACTATCGGAACCGCTTCCTCCGGACGGACGCGTACGAGGCGGCGACGAGCGGCGAGTTCGAAGGCGGCTTTGCGACCGGCGAGACGACGCTCCGCTCGCGGCTGGCGACGTTCCTGACTGACCCGTACGACAACACGAACATTATCGCCGAGCGGTTCGGTAGTGAGTACGTCGCCCTGACCGAATCGCCCCGGAAAGTGCGCTTCGACCCGAATACACTCGAAACGACGGGTCACGTCGAACACGACGACGGTGTCCCGACTGGGCAACTCTCCTGTGCCCACCTCAAACGCGACCCGACGAGCGGCGTCCTCGTGAACGTCGACACGGCGTTCGGACGGACCAGCCAGTACCACGTCACTGCCATGTCACCCGATGGGGCCCGGAAACACGTCGGGAGCGTCGACACCGACCAGCCGGCATATATGCACAGTTTCGCGCTCACGCCGCGGTACGTTGTGCTGACGGAGTTCCCACTCCGACTCGACCCGCGACGGTTTCTCAAGCCCGGCCGGCAGGCACCGTTTATCGAGCAGTTCGAGTGGGAACCAGACCGCGGGACCCGAATCGTTGTCATGGACCGGACTACGGGAACCGTCGTCGCTGAGCCGGTCATCGACGCCGTGTTCGGCTTTCACCACGTCAACGCGTTCGAGCGAGATGGGGGCAGGGAACTGGTGTTCGACCTCGAAACAGTACCCGACGCGACGACCATCGACTCGCTATATCTGGACAACCTTCGTGCAGGCGAGATGGGCGCTATCGTTGGCCGCATCGAGCGGTTCACTGTGGACCTCGGTACCGGAAGCGGTGCCCCTCGCTACGGCGACGTCGACGCGGCGGTGTCACGCGAGATGTTGTACCCTGACGGCAGTGCGCTGCCGACCGTCTCACCGGCTCGCTGGTGTCGTCCGCACCGGTACGTGTACGCGATGGGGATGGATACTCCCGTCACCGAGTGGGCCCGGCGCGTGCTGAAACTCGACACGGACACGGGCGCTGTCGAGACGTTCGACGACGGAGGGGACTACTTCGGCGAGCCGGTGTTTGTCCCTGCACCCGACGGCGACACCGAGGATGACGGCGTGGTGCTAGTCGTTGCGCTGGATGCAGACGCCGATCGGTCCCGGCTACTCGTCCTCGACGGTCAGACGTTCGAGGAGCGCGCCAGCGCATCGCTCCCCCACGCAGCCCCGTTTGATTTCCACGGCCGATACTTCCCCGAGCTCCGGGTGGCGGCTGGCGACTGAGTCGTCGGGGGGACCCCTTCTTAATACGACTTCATCACTTCTCAGATTTGCCCACCCAGACAGTGTCGGCTCTGACCGGAACAGCAGATTTTTTACATGATGTTCGGTCTGCCTAAACTTCGAAAACGCTTTATCCATTTAGGCTGGCCTAAACAGTATGTTGAACGAATCGATCGACACCGCTGAACCGTCACACCGGCTGTCGGTGTCACGGACACTGAACGGAGCGTTGTGAATATGGTAGCAGTGGGGAACCGAACGGGGACGACGTTCGACCGTGATGTCATCATTGTCGGGGGCGGTCCGGCCGGATGTGCGGCGGGTGTGTTCACGGCCAGAGCGGACCTCGATACAGCCATCTATGACCGTGGTCGCTCGTCTCTCAAGCGCTGTGCCTACCTCGAAAACTACCTCGGTTTCCCGGCCGGTATCGACATTGAGACGCTGTATGACCGCATTCAGGACCACGCCGAAACCGCCGGCTGTACCATCGTCTCCGAGCTGGTCGACTCGCTCGACAGAACCGATGATGGTGAGGGGCATCCGTCTTTAGCTAAGATGAGAACCGCGTGACAGCGACGGCTTATCGAGGCTATTTTTCGAGAGGAATGAGGAGGAGAAGTCTGTGCACAACCCTCGCTCCTCAACGAGAATCATGCGTCGGCTCACTACGCTTTTTCCCTCTGAGTTCCTCGAAGAGCACGCCGAGGAACTCGGCGTGGTCGAGCGAGAAGGCAAGCTTCAGATTCCTGTCCTCGTGTGGGCGCTCGTGTTCGGCTTCGCCGCAGGCGAGAGCCGAACACTCGCTGGGTTCAGGCGCTGCTACAACGCCACAGCTGACGAACCGATCTCTTCTGGCGGCTTCTATCACCGGTTGACACCGACGCTGGCAGAGTATCTCCGCGACCTCGTCGAGCGCGGCCTCGACGAGGTCGCTGTTCCAGACGCTTTTGACGCTGATATCGACCGATTCAGGGACGTGATGATCGCTGATGGAACAGTGTTGCGGTTGCACGAATTCCTCTCTGATGAGTTCCAAGCCCGTCACGAGGAGCAGGCTGGAGCGAAGCTCCACCTGCTCCACAACGCCACCGACCAGACAATTGAACGGATCGACGTAACGGACGAGAAAACGCACGACAGCACGCTGTTCAACACAGGTTCGTGGCTACAAGGACGGCTAGTTCTGTTCGATCGAGCGTACTTCAAGTACCGCCGTTTCGCGTTGATCGACGAGAACGATGGCTACTTCGTGAGTCGGCTGAAGCAGAACGCGAATCCGGTGATAACGGCGGAATTACGGGAATGGCGCGGCCGCGCCATTCCCTTGGAGGGCAAGCAGATCCACGATGTGGTCGATGACCTCTCGCGGAAGTACATCGACGTAGAGGTCGAAGCGGAATTCAAGCGAGGGCAGTACGAGGGAACGCGGTCACTGGATACGAAGCGGTTCCGCGTCGTCGGCGTCCGCAACGAGGACGCCGACGACTACCATCTCTACATAACGAATCTGCCGAGAGAGGAGTTCCTGCCGTCAGATCTAGCGACGCTGTACCGGTGTCGATGGGAAGTAGAAACTCTGTTCCGTGAGTTGAAGACGCAGTATGAACTGGACGAATTCGACACGAACAACCCTGATGTCGTGAAAATTCTACTATACGCTGCGTTGCTGTCACTGCTGGTGAGCCGGGAGTTGTTGGATCTGGTCACCGAGCAGGCCGACGATGAGATCGTGTTTCCGCCGGAACGCTGGGCGGCGACCTTCCGGTCGCACGCCCAGCTCATCCTCCACAAACTCGGCGAGTACCTCGGTTACTCGCCACCGCCGTTGTTGGAGCGGCTAATCGAAGACGCTCAGAAGATTCATCAGCAACGGCCGATCTTACAGGAGACACTCGCTACCGCTACACAACCGAGGTGTGAGTCTTAGCTAAAGACGAATGTGGTGAGGGGTTTGTCGTCGAGACGCAGGACGGAGAGACGGCCACGACCCGTCGCGTCATTGCGGCGACCCGCTACGATGGCGAGTATATGCGTGGTCTGGACGACGATGCGGCAATGTTTGAGACGTACGAACACGACGGCGAGGAACGGGAAACCTTCGACCGCGGGTATGCTGACGCGGACGGAACAACACCGGTTCCGGGTCTCTACGTTGCATCACCGTCCGAAGCCGCTGATATGCAGGCTATCATTGCGGCCGGTCGGGGCGGACGGGTCGCACGTCGGGTGATCGCGGAGACGAGACTTGACGACGGCTGGTGGGAGGCTGTCGCTGACGATGTGGACTGGGTCCGACGCGAAGCTGAACTAGACGACGAATGGACAGAACGAGCAACTTGGGTCGAATATTTCGACGACCGGTACGCCGAGGATGCTCCGGTCGAGCCCGATTCGGATCGGTTCCAGCGGGTCCGTGAGGCGGCCCTCGATGAACGGCGCTCGTCGTATATAACATCCGACGAGATAGCTGATCGAACAGAAACAGGGCAAGAAGCACTGGCAGGCTATCTGGACCCCGCGGCGGTCGTTTCGGGGCTCGACCAGACCGCTGTTCTCGATGCGATGGATGACAAAACGATCCGGAACTACCTCGGCGCGAGCGACGGATGCGCGGAGGTGAGCGAGTAATGGCCAGCGAGACACGCGGAGCCACCGATGTATGGTCGCAAGCCAGAGCCTGGCTCGACACTCTCGACGGGTCCCTGTTCGGGTTGTGTGTTGCGAGCGTTGCCGTCGCCTTCGGGGCTGGTCTCCTGCAGGTGAGTTTCGGAGCGTACTCGATGACGATGCTTCAGGCGTGGCAAGCCGTGTTCGACCCGAAGGTGTGGTTCAGCGTTCGGGCATGGCAGTCGTTTTTCTTCGGGGCAGAGCTTCCCGAACTGCCGAAACGGACGCTCATCGTCTGGAACATCCGGATGCCACGGGTAATCGTCGCCGTGCTTGCGGGGATGTGCCTCGCCGTCTCCGGGGCGATATTCCAGGCCGTGACACGTAACGAACTGGCAAGTCCGTTCGTGCTAGGCGTGAGTTCCGGGGCGGGACTCACCGTACTGCTGACTCTCGTTCTGTTCAGCAGTCTCGCCCCGTTTCTCCCGCTGTTTGCTGCGGTCGGTGGCTCCATCGCGTTCTTACTCGTGTACATGATCGCGTGGAAGGGCGGAACGAGTCCGGTTAGACTGGTTCTGGCCGGTGTCATCGTCAACATGGTGTTTACGTCCCTCCAGCGGGGGCTGTTCTTCTTCGCTGACGATCTGGGCGTTGTCCAGTCAGCACTGGCCTGGATTACCGGTTCGCTCACGGGCGTCGGCTGGGAGGAGTTCCGTATCGCTGTCATCCCGACGCTGGCCGCGACGCTACTTGCGCTGGCCGGCGCACGGCAACTGAACCTCCTCCTGCTCGGCGAGGAGACCGCGAGTTCGCTCGGGATGAGTGTCGAGCGGGTCCGGTTCATGCTGTCCGCGGTTGCCATTCTGGCGGCCAGTACGGCAATCTCCGTTGCGGGGATCATCGGGTTCTTCGGCCTCGTGGTTCCACACATCGTCCGACTCATCGTCGGGAGTGACTACCGCCGACTCCTCATCGGCTGCGTGTTCGTCGGGCCGGCGTTGATGGTCGTTGCGGACGTTGGTGCACGGCTGGCCCTGAATCCCGCACAGGTTCCGGTCGGTGTCGTCACCGGCGTCGTCGGCGGCCCGTACTTCCTCTACTTGATGCGGCGACAGGAACAGATGGGTGAGATCTAATGTCACAGAACAACCCTAACTCGGATGGTATCGCCACGGCCAACGACATCGCTGCTGGGTCCCAGTCCGGTCACCGGGACCGGCCGCTGGTCGGCGACGATGTGGTGCTTTCGTACTCGGGGACGGATGAACCGGTCATCGACGGTGAATCGATCACCGCCGAACCCGGGGCCGTGACTGCGCTCGTCGGCCCGAACGGGTCGGGCAAGAGCACGCTGCTGAAAGGCCTCGCCAACCAGCTCGAACCGGACGCGGGATCGGTACTGCTGGACGGGCAAGACATCCAGACGCTGGAGACTAAAGCGATCGCCCGAAAGCTCGGCCTGCTCTCTCAGGAGAGTACGTCGCCAAACAGCATCTCGGTCGAGGATCTGGTGTATCACGGTCGCTACCCTCACCGCGGGTTCTTCGACAGTGTCACCGAAGAAGACGAGGCCGCCGTCGAGCGGGCGATTGACCTGGCCGGCTGTGGACACATCCGTGAGCGCGAAGTCGGTAGCCTCAGTGGCGGTCAGAAGCAACTCGCCTGGATCGCGATGGTTCTCGCACAGGACACTGACGTGCTCTTGCTCGATGAGCCGACGACGTTCCTTGACCTGCACCACCAGCTTGAGGTGATGGAAATAATCGAAACGCTCCGCGATGAGAGCGATATCACCATCGTGGTCGTCCTGCACGACCTCGAGCAGGCGGCCCGCCTCGCTGACCGGATGGTCGCACTCAAAGACGGCGAGATACAGGCTCGGGGACGACCCGAAGATGTGGTCACGGAGCAACTACTCGCTGATGTTTTCGAAATCGAGGCAGAGGTCTCGGCCACGCCACGCGGACCGCGCGTGAATCCAATCCGGGCCCGCCACGATGGTGACGACCACACTGGTGGTGGCGATACTGCTGAGTCGGACCGCGCCGAAGAAGTCGTTGCCGAATAGGAGCCACGAAATTGGACCCTGCCCGACGGATTCTTGACGCGGACGCTGGAGTCCGCGTTTGAAACCGGATTGTTCTGGCTCGGTGAACCGGAACAACTATATAATTTTTAGGCTAGCCTAAAACAATGGCTGACGACACCACAGACACCGAGACACCGACGCGGAGAGAGTACGTGAAATACGGGGGAACGGTTCTCAGCGCTGGATTGCTTGCGGGATGCACCAGTGACGCCGAACAGGGAGTCGGGACGACACGGACGGAGTCAGAGGCGGAGACAGACACACCCACTGGGAACGGCTCGTACTCCGTGTCGATGTCGCCAACGGGAGAAGTGACGTTCGACTCGCCACCGGAGACCGTCTTTACGCGGCTCACACACCACGCCGATATGGCGTTTGCGCTGGGGCATGGAGATACCGTCACGGCCATGCACGCCCCAGAGTACTACAGTGGGCTATGGAGCCAGTTCGTCGAACGGCTGCCGGGGGTGTCGCTGGACTGGACCGGGCTGTACTCCTCGTGGAAACCGAGCAAGGAGAAACTGTACGAACTGGACAGCGATATCCACCTGGCAGACCCGGCCTGGATCGCTAAACAGGACAGCTGGGGTCGGGAGGACTTCGAGGAGATCGCTACCAACGTCTCGCCCTGGTTTGGCAACTCACTGAGTGACCGACACGCCGAACCTCCGTCCGGATGGGCGAACTACGAGTACTACACCCTTTGGGAGCAGTTCGAACTTGTGGCCGAGGCGTTTCAGGAACAGGCCCGCTACGAGGCGCTCGCGGCCATCCACGACCAAATGCGCTCGACCATCGACGCGAACTTGCCACCTGAGTCGGAACGCCCGTCAGCAGTGATGCTCGCCGCGGCTGACCTTGACGAAATATACGCGTACACGCTTGACAACCCCGGGTTCCTGACCGCACACACTCGCCCATTCGGTGCACGGGACGCCTTCGAGGGCTCGGTGGAGACGAACTCAGTGGTCGACTTCGAAACGCTCCTCGAGGCTGACCCGGACATCATTCTGCACCTCGGCGGATTTGAACCGAGTACGAACCTTCCGAAGCGACGGGAGGCGTTCAAATCTGACCCAGTTGGGTCGGAAATCACGGCCGTACAGAACGACCGGATCTACCCCCAGGGGGCGAGATATCAGGGTCCGATACTGCATCTCTTCCAGTTGGAGATGACCGCAAAACAACTGTATCCCGAGCAGTTCGGCGAGTGGCCAACCTACACCGAGGGGCCGTATCCCGAGATTCCGCCCGAGGAACAGCTGTTCGACCGCCAGCGGGTCGCGGACATCGTGAACGGCGACATCTAACTGTCACTATCCAAACTCCTGAACAACAGTATTGAGGAAGAAGCTAGATTATCTGGATGAATGAACTGCAAAAGACACAATTGTTAGCAGTATATGTGGAATATAAGGGTATAGCCATCTGCTTGTCCAGAAAAGTTTTATAGTACCGTGCCATCCACTAACATATGTTAGTACACGAAGGAAACACGCACTCATACACCACTGGCTCCGACCGATATTGCCGTCACTGCAACGACGTTGCACTCGCTTACGACCCGTCGGCTGACAGCCCTCGCTGTCGGTCGTGCGGAAAGCTAGTCTAGCGCCATTCCGGGCCTTGCACTCGTATAGAACGATAACACTAGCCACACAGAGGCCTGCTCCGTGGACATTGTTTTACCATTAGCCACAAACGTCTGTCAAGTAATGCAGCGATTTGTGTGGCTGCGGCTCAATTGAATCCACAGACGGCGCCGGGATAGGTCGTTAGAATCACGGGTATGAAGCGGGAGAGTAATGTTATGCACAACACCCTCTTCCGCTTCGTGAAGCAAGTGGCTTCGCTCGCTCAAAAGCTTACTGACGCTGCGCTGATGGAACTGAGTGATCCAGCCGGCAACGGGTTTGCCGGCTGGAAGCACGCAGTCTTGCTCTATCTGCGCGAACACATGAGCGCGGAGTACGAGGAAATCATCGACTGGGCCGAAGAGATGGAACGTGTTCGAGCGGTATTGAATCTTCAACGCGGGGAGTTTCCCGCGCCTTCGACGCTGTGTAAGGCGTTCAAACGGGCATCGATGACTGTCTGGCGACAGCTGCTCCGCCGGTCGGCGGAGCTGCTGGACCAGAATGGTCACGCCGCAATTGATGCCACCTACTTCGACCGTCAGCAGGCATCGTCTCACTACTTGCGACGGATTGATCGTTCCGTCAAAACGATCCAGACGACGTTTCTCGTAGATACAGCTGAGGGAGCAATTCTTGACTTACACTGCAGCACGAAGTGGCCTGACGAAACCAAGATCGGCCCGAAGGTCGCCCTGCGGAACGCGGGCGACCTTCGAAGCTTGGCCGCTGACAAAGGCTATGATGACATGAGCTTCCGTGAGGAGCTTCGAAACGCCGGGATTCGTCCGCTGATAAAGCACCGTGTTTTCGCTCCTTACGATCACGCACACAACGCCCGAATAGACGACGAGCTCTATGGTCAGCGATCACAGACCGAGTCCGTCAACTCCTCAATCAAGCGCTCGCACGGCTCCGCCGTCCGAGCGCGTGACTGGTTCCGCCAGTTCCGGGAGATAACGCTCATAGCCGGCGTTTACAACGTGGAGCAGGCAATTGAACGCTGAAACGCCGAAATTCGCCGGATTCAATTGAGCCGTGGCTGCAAACCAGTGCGGATTGATTACAGCTTGACGAGAACTTTGATCGCCTCGCGCTCGTCCATCGCCTGATACCCTTCTGGAACGCCGTCGAGGTCGACTGTTTTCGTGAAGATCGGTGACGGGTCAAGCGTGCCCTGCAGCACATCGGCCAGCAGTTCATCGGCGTAGGCACGAACCGGTGCGATGCCACCGTTGAGCCCGATGTTATCGCCGAACAGCGAGAACATGTCCAATCCGGAATCATCGAGGCCGTGTGGGACGCCGACGTAGCCGACGGTCCCGCCAGGACGACAGACATCGATAGCGGTCTCCATTGCCGAGGCCGCACCGACACATTCGAGGACGTGATTTGCACCGCCGTTAGTCAGGTCGTCCGCGGCGTCGACGGCGTCCTGACCACGGGCGGCGACGGTCTCTGTCGCACCGAACGACTCGGCGAGTTCGAGGCGGTCCTCGTGGTGCCCCATCGCGATGATGCGTTCCGCACCGAGGCGTCGCGCCGCGAGAACGCCACACAGTCCAACGGCCCCGTCGCCGACGACGATACAGGTGTCGCCTTCACTGACACCGGCGCTTACCGCCGCGTGGTGGCCCGTTCCCATCACGTCTGTCAGCGGCAGAATCGCTTCCAGCGTGTCCTCGTCGTCGGCGTGGCGGTCTGGGACGCGGACGAGCGTCCCGTCGGCTTCCGTTGCTCGGACGTACTCGCCCTGGCCGCCGCCGTTGTCGCCGCCCCATGAGTCGCCGTTGACACAGGACGTGTGCAGTCCCTTCCGACAGAACTCACACCGGCCACAGCTGACGACGAACGGGGCGAACACCCGGTCGCCGGGTTCGACTGAGCGCACGTCGTCGCCGACTTCCTCGACGATACCCATCGGTTCGTGGCCGACGCGGGAGCCCTCTTCACGGTCGCTCTGGCCGCGGTAGAACCACAGGTCGGAGCCACAGACGGCAGTGTGGGTCACGCGTACAATCGCGTCAGTTGGCGATTCGATTTCGGGTCGGGGAACCTCTTCGACGGTGATATCACCGGGGCCACGGTAGATGGCTGCGCGCATAGATCCGTTTCGGGTCGGCTGTGGAAAACCGTTCTCATGCCGTCTGTCGCATCCGCCCGGCCGTGTTATTGGATGAAAACAATTACCAAAGATGGAATATAAATACAGAAACATGACGGACGTTCTTATTGTCGGTGGTGGTCCCGCCGGCCTGAGTGCGGCACTGTTTGTACAGAAAAACGGCCTGGAAACGACAGTCTTCGACACTGACGGGACCTGGATGCACAAGGCACACCTGTTCAACTATCTTGGGGTAGGTTCTCAGGACGGGTCCGCGTTCATGGAAACCGCCCGGACACAGGTGGATAGCTTCGGCGTCAACAGAAAGCAGGGTACAGAGGTGACTGACGTGCACCAAGCTGACAGCGGATTCGAGGTCGCAACTGAGGACGAGACGTACGAAGCACCCTACCTCGTCCTCGCGACGGGTGCCAACCGTGACCTCGCTGCGTCGCTTGGCTGTGAGATGACCGCTGAAGATGTCGTTGACGTGGACGTGACAATGGAGACGAGTGTCGATGACGCCTACGCGACAGGGGGAATGGTCCGAGCGGAGGAGTGGCAGGCTGTCATCTCCGCTGGCGACGGCGCGGCGGCGGCGCTGAACATTCTCACGAAGGAGGAGGGAGAGCACTTCCACGACTTCGATACGCCTGCCGACGCCGACGCGATGTTCGGTCCCGGAGAGTAGACCCCGAAACGGCTCGAGATGGGTCTCTCATTGCTACCCATCCAGCACCGTTCTATCGGCCATTGACTGACGGGTCCGGGCCGTGTTCGACGCCGGTTCAATCCGGTACTAAGCAGGTCCGTAAACTGCGCCATTGGGACTGTATCACGTCGCTGCAGGCGGTTCGAGACCGCCGACCCGGCTGGCCGTATTATCCACTGATTCACTATGGGAGCGTAGAGCGATGTGGTTGCTGTGAAGGAGTTCGCGTTCACCCTCAGGTTCACTGTGGGTGCCGATCCGGTAATGGACCTGTTTCACCAGTACCTGAGGCTACGACTCCGGAACGCCACGTGTACCGTGACTGAAAACGCCATGTGGCGCATCGATCATGTAGACGGTCCCGCTGACGCTATCCCCGCGTTTGATGAAGTCTTTCTCAACGACGAACGCTGTAACGAGTGTCTCGACGAACACGGCTGCTCTGGGACGCGAGAATACCAGGTTCTCGACCGGCAGCCGGCTGCCAGAATTGTATATACGTATCACGCCCGGATTGACCGGTGTTGTGCGGTGCCTGCTGTCGTTACCGATTATATCGGCGACGGTGTCGTCTTCGAATCGGAACGCACCGGGGGTGCGTACCGGTGGCGGGTGTTGTCGCCAGTCGAGACATCGCTTGACCTGCTGTTCGAACATCTCGAATCGGTACTTCCGACTGGGGTGCAACTCGATGTAAACCACCTGGGAAACGCTGAACGATGGCGAGAGAAAACACAGCCCGCGTTTCCATAGTGACTGCATGGAGTCCACGGCTGTATGTGTTCAGTGTAATAGGATGTAAACACATCTCGACGATATACGATTCCGCTAAGCCTACGCCGAAATCAGTGGACTGACCGCTCGTCGCTTTCGTCAATGTCCTCAATCGGGTCAGCGTTGCCAAACGATGGCTCCGGACCATCTCCGGCCGCGGCCCACTCGCAGGCATTGGCGAGGACCTGCTGGACCGCGTCGTTGTGGTAAACTGGATAGGTCTCGTGGCCCGGCCGGAAATAGAATATTCGGCCTGCCCCGCGGCGGTAGCAACATCCTGACCGGAACACCTCGCCGCCCTCGAACCAGGAATTAAACACGAGCGTGTCCGGCGCGGGGATGTCGAAGCGCTCGCCGTACATCTCGGTTTCTGGGAGTTCGATGTACTCGTCGATGCCATCGGCGATTGGATGGCCTGGCTCGACGACCCACAGGCGCTCGGTTTCGGCGGCTTCGCGCCATTTGAGGCTGCAGGTCGTTCCCATCAGTTCGCGGAAGATCTTGGAATAGTGGCCTGAGTGGAGGACGATGAGCCCCATGCCGTCGAGGACCCGCTCTTTCACTCGGGCGACAACCTCGTCAGCAACTTCGTCGTGCGCGGCGTGGCCCCACCAGGTCAGAACATCCGTTTCTGCCAGTACATCCTCGGTGAGCCCGTGTTCAGGCTCCTGAAGCGTCGCGGTTTCCGTGTCGAACCCGCGCTCTGCTAGTGCTGTGGCGATAGTGCCGTGAATCCCGTCTGGGTAGAGGTCCGCGACAGCTTCGTGTTCCTGTTCGTGGACGTTCTCGTTCCAGACCGTGACGCGTGTCATAGTCGTGATTTCCTCCTCCGCCGTAACGGCGTTCGCCAAGCGGCAATCCGTACGATTAGTGGGTGCCAACCGGGTTCGCCTCTGTTGGGCATTCATCGGGAATCCTCCAGAAGAGATTTAGCTGCCTCAGATACGGTTTTGTGTATCTTGGTCCTGAGCATCCGGATTATCCCACCGCGCGCCAGCGCCGCGCCACGGTGGCCATAACAGCCGCAACGTTGGCCCCTGATACGACCCGATTTCCAACCGTATCCACAGGACTGTGAATAACGCCCTGAAACGGCCAGATACAGACGACTGTATGGTGCTGCTGTAGGAGTACAGTTGAGTGTAATCGCGGCGTAAAGCACGGTTATACCGGATACACACGACTGTACTCCATTCCACCCAGACACACATGATAAACCCTGTATTTTGTCCCGTCAGGGCTTCTCGCTTCTATTCCACCGCTATTCTGAATAGATGATGATGTAAACAGTAGATAAGTATAAATACTCCCTGCCAGACGGCGTGATTGATGCACCCTACCAGAAACCGCTGTATCGGAAGGTTTCGAGCGATAGACCTGCGTAGCGAGGTGGTGCCGAAATGAGAGTCCGACATCGCCTCCCGGAGCGGGTGGCTGGTGGAAGTTCGGCCTGTCCGGACGAACAGATTGCGGGGGTGAGAACCAATGTCTGAACACACACTGGTGTTGATGGCACTGCTACCACTGGCGACGATTGCGGTGCTGATGGTCGGGCTGTACCAGCCCGCGACACGGACGATGCCTATCGCGTGGGCGGTGGCGGCCATCGCCGCTTTCGTCGGCTGGCAGATGTCCCCTACGCTGATCGCCGCCGCATCAATACGTGGGGCGCTGACAGCGACCAGAATTCTTGTCATCGTCTTTGGGGCGATACTCCTGCTGTACACGCTGAAACAGTCCGGTGCGTTCGAGGTCATCAACGCAGGGTTCTCCTCGATTAGCGACGACCGGCGCGTACAGGTCATCCTGCTCGTCTTCCTCATGGGGTCGTTCATCGAGGGCGCGGCTGGCTTCGGGACGCCCGCAGCCATTGTTGGCCCGCTGCTGGTCGGTCTGGGTTTCCCGCCACTGGCTGCAGTGGTCGTTGCGCTCACGGGGAATATCCTCGCAATCACCTTCGGTGCGGTCGGGACGCCGCTGATCATCGGACTGCGTGACGTGGTGTTCGCGGAGGGCACGGGCGCCTCACAGCAGGTGCTTCAGCAGGGTGGCTTCGCGAGCGTCGGTGCCTACGTCGCCCAGATTGGCGTGTGGGCGGCGCTCATCCACGCTATCGTTGGCATCGCCATCCCGTTCATCGGCGTGGCGATGATGACCCGGTTCTTCGGCGAGGAGCGGTCGATCAAGCCTGCGCTCGAAGTCCTGCCGCTGTGCCTATTCGCGTGGGCTTCCTTTGCCATTCCGTACGTCGCTACCGCGTACTTCCTCGGCCCGACGTTCCCGGCGCTGCTGGGTGCGATGGTCGGGCTGCTCGTGGTCACGACGACGCTGCGAGCTGGCTACTTCCTCCCCGATGAGGAATGGGACTTCGGCCCGCAGGCCCAGTGGCCGGACCACTGGATCGGCAGCATCGAACCCGGAGAGGGTGTCGGCACCACGTCGGGCGGGAGCCGAGAGGGAACTGTTGCAGCCGACGGTGGCACGGCAACGTTTGAAGACTCGCACTCGCAGGATATGTCGCTGGGTATGGCCTGGCTGCCGTACCTCCTCGTCGCCGCGTTGCTCGTCGTGACCCGCGTCGTCGGTCCGGTTCAGGAGTTCCTGGCGACCAACGGCGTTCTCATGTGGAACAACATCCTTGGCACGCCGTTCTCGGAGGGCGTCGAGATGTTCTACCTCCCGGGGAGCCTCTTCGTGCTGGTTGCCGTGATTACCTACGCGCTTCACGGGATGTCTACCGACGAAATCAAGGCCTCGTGGAGTGAGGCGCTTCGGAACATTGCACCGGCTGTCGTCGCGCTGTGGTTCGCGGTCGCAACGGTCATGATCATGCAGCGGACCGGTAGTGCAATCGTGCTGGAGACCGCGCCGATCAACTCCGGGATGCTCGGTCTGTTGTCCGAAATCACGGCAAGTGGGACCGGCCAGATGTTCCCGTTCTTCTCGGGCTTCATCGGCGCGTTCGGCGCGTTCATCGCCGGTTCGAACACTGTCAGCGACATCCTGTTCGGGCTGTTCCAGTTCCAGGCCGCACAGCAGATCGGCGCGCCGACCCAGATCGTCGTTGCCGCACAGGCGGTCGGCGGCGCAATCGGCAATCTCATCGCGATTCACAACGTGGTCGCCGCCCTCACGGTGGTCGGCCTTATTGGCGAGGAGGGGCGTGTCATCCGCCTCGAACTGATTCCGGTGCTGTACTACGGCGTGTTCACGGGCATACTGACGCTCATTCTCGCCTACGTCGTGGCTCCGGGCGCGTTCTAACCCGACTCACCTACCCACCTACCCTCCACCTACTCCCTACTCATGGCATACGATTCCCGACTCCCCGAGCAACGTGACCCGGCGACAGACCCGAGCGCGAACTACGACTATCAGGGCGACAGCGTCAACCGACCGGACCTTGTTTCGGCGCTGGAGCAGCGCGTGGACGGCGACGTACGCTTCGACACGTACACTCGTGAGCTGTTCGCAACCGACGCGAGCGCGTACGAACAGCTCCCCATCGGCGTCGTCTCGCCGGTCTCGACCGAGGACGTGGTCGCGGTGATGGAGTACTGCGCCGCGGAGGATATTCCGGTGCTTCCACGGGGCGGCGGGACCAGTCTCGCCGGGCAGGCCGTCAATGAGGCGGTCGTCCTCGATTTCAAGCGGTACATGGATGAGCCGCTGTCGGTCGACCCGGATGCACAGCGGGCCCGTGCGCAGGTCGGCATCACTATCGCCCGGCTTAACGACCGGCTCGAACCCCACGGGCTGAAGTTCGCGCCGGACCCGGCGTGGGGTGATAAGAGCGTCCTCGGCGGTGCAATCGGAAACAACACGACCGGCGCACACTCGCTGAAATACGGCAAGACAGACGCCTATATCGAGGAGTGTGAGGTCGTTCTCGCGGACGGTACCCGGACGACCTTCGGCTGGGTCGATGTCGACGAGCTTGAAGCGCGGGCGGCCGAGGCCGGCCCGGACGCCGACCTCGAAACACGGATCTACGCCGAAGTCGCGAAGATCCTCGCAGAAGACGCCGCGGAGATCGACGACAAATATCCGGAGCTCAAACGCAATGTCTCCGGGTACAATCTGGACGAACTGGTCGACAGCGCCAGGGAGCGCGGCGAGGTCAACCTCGCCCGACTGCTCGCCGGGAGCGAGGGGACGCTGGCCGTCGTGACCGAAGCGACGGTCTCGCTTGAACCCGTCCCCGAGGCCACGGCCGTCGCCATGTTGACTTACGACGACATCATCTCCGCGATGGAGGACGTCGCCCCGATTCTCGACCACGACCCCTCGGCCGTCGAGGTGATGGACGACGTGTTACTTGACCTCGCGTCGGAGACGCCAGAGTTCGCCGATGTCGTCGGTATGCTTCCCGAGGAGACGGACTCGACGCTGCTCGTCGAGTTCTACGCGGATTCGGCCGAGGACGGCGCACAGAAGGTCGCCGACCTGCTCGCCGACCGGCTCCCGGGCTACGACGCCAGAGAGTCCCCGAGCGAGGAGGCGAATTCGGTTACCGATGCCCCAGTCCACGCTGTCGATGCGCTGGAGGCATACGACGCGGACCGGCAGGCGAAGTTCTGGAAGATGCGCAAGGCTGGGTTGCCGATCCTCCTGTCGCGGACTGGTGACGACAAGCACTGGCCGTTCGTCGAGGACACGGCGGTTCCGGCCGAGAATCTCCCGGAATACATCGCCGACATCCGGGAGTTGTTCGACGAGCACGACACATTTGCCTCCTACTACGCCCACGCTGGCCCCGGCGTCCTGCACATCAGGCCGCTATTGAACCTGAAATCCGGCGATGGCATCGAGACGATGGAGGCCATCTCCGACGCTATCACTGACCTTGTCGTCCAGTACGACGGGTCCGTATCGGGTGAACACGGCGACGGTCGCGCCCGAACCCAGTGGAACCGCAAGCTCTACGGCGACGACCTCTGGGAGACGTTCCGCGACCTGAAGTCGGCGTTCGACCCCGACTGGCGGCTGAACCCGGGGAACATCTGCGGCGAGCACGACCCGGCCGAGAACCTCCGGTACGACCCCGACTACGAGTTCGATGCGGGCTTCGACCCCGCACTCGACTGGGACAACGAGAACGGGTTCCAGGGGATGGTCGAACTCTGTCACGGCTGTGCGGGCTGTACCGGCCATCAGGAGACTACCGGCGGCGTCATGTGTCCGACCTACCGCGCCGCAGAGGAGGAAATCACGAGCACTCGCGGCCGGGCGAACATGCTCCGGTCGGCGATGGACGGGGACCTCCCCGACGACCCCTTCGAGGAGGAGTTCGTCACCGAGGTTCTGGACCTCTGTATCGGCTGTAAGGGCTGCAAAAAGGACTGTCCGAGCGGCGTTGACATGGCGAAGCTCAAGGCCGAGGTGGTCCACGAACATCACCAGCGAGAGGGTATTTCGCTTCGTGACCGGCTGTTCGCCAACGTCGAGACAGTGCTCTCGCTGGGAAGCACGTTCGCCCCGGTGTCGAACTGGCTGATGGACCTGCCGGGCTCGGGACTGCTCATGGAGAAAACGGTCGGTATCACGGAAGAGCGGACGCTACCCGGCTTCCACCGGACCACGTTCCGGGACTGGTGGGCTGACCGCGGCGGCGCAATGGTCGCGGCGAGCAAAGCTGACCGAAAGGCGCTCTTGCTTGCCGACCCCTACACGAACTATAGCCACCCGGACGTCGGGAAGGCCGCCGTAGAAGTGCTGGAGGCGGCGGGCGTCCACGTGGTCGTGCCTGACGGTGTGACCGACAGCGGTCGTCCCGCGTTCTCCAAGAGTATGCTGGACCACGCCCGCGAGACGGCACAGGCGAACGTGGACGCGCTCGCGCCACGAATCCGCGACGGCTGGGACGTGGTCACTATCGAACCTTCCGACGCAGTCATGTATCAGGTCGACTACTGTGACCTGCTCTCCGGCGACGATGTCGATACCGTCGCGGAGAACACGTACGGCATCTGCGAGTATCTCGACACGTACCGGCTGGGAGAGACGATCCCCTTCGACGAATCGGGCGACTCGCTGGCGTACCACGGCCACTGCCACCAGAAGGCGACGAAGAAAGACCACCACGCTGTCGGCGTTCTGCGCCGGGCCAGATATGCTGTCGACCCGCTTGATTCGGGCTGTTGTGGCATGGCCGGCAGTTTCGGCTACGAGGCCGAACACTACTCGATGAGCGAGGGTATCGCGGACCTCCTGCTGGGACAGATAGACGACTCCCCTGCTGAGCAAGTCGTCGCACCCGGCGCATCCTGCCGGTCCCAGATCGACGATTTCGGCGATGGCGAGACTGAGCCGCCACATCCCATCGAGATGGTCGCAGCGTCGATCCAGTAACCGGGTATGCAGCGACAACCCCCGGCAGTGATCAGAACCCAAACCCGTCTTTCTGCCTGACCGTGACGTCGTGCTCGGCAACTGTTGCCCGAAGCGCCTGTGTGAACGGTTCGGGGTCGAACTGACCGTGGACGCGAACCGTCGTCGCGGAGTCTGTCCGGGGCTGTGCGGTGATTTTCGGCCGACCGATTCGGCCACCCGTGTGGATATCGACGCTGTCGAGTGCGTCGTATGACTGTGTTTCGACCTGTTCGGCTGTCTCGATGGCCGCGGGGACGCCCTCCTCGACCACCTGTGACGCGAATGCGGCAGCCCGCTGGTCCGGCGACCCGAACAACAGGTCGACGGGTGTCAGATAGTCGTACTCGACGAAGTAGGCTCGCTCCGTACAGAACAACACGTCGATAAGCCGGAGCGGGTACGAGCCGCGCATCGTGTAATGCAAGTGGACGCGGAGTTCATCGGTCACGAGAACCACCCTTTCGCAGTGGCCGCGTCAGCGACCGTTCCGTCTGAGGCAACCTTCGCACGTCCCACCCGATACATCGTATACACCTGGACGAGTAGGAAGACCGCCCAGAGGGCGTACCCGCCCGGTGCACTGCCGAGTACGGTCGTCTGCACGGCGAACATCTGTAATCCCAGCCGTGTCGCCAGCCCAGTTCCAATCAGGAGGACGCTGAAATAGCCGAAAAACGCGGCTGCGACCCACATTGCGGCAATCCGACCCCAGCCCGGCATTGTGTGCTCCGGGAGCCGGACTGTATTGACGAGCTGGACGATGACGATGTATGGCCACATCAATAACCCGGACATCGACGCCCCAACGACGAGCAATCCGAAGGGGTCGGATATCGATATCGGCAGGGTGAGGATGAGCACGCCCCAGCCACAGAAGACGGTCAGGAGTCCCCAGAACAATCGTGGCAGACTCCAGCCCGCCTCCCGACCGTACAGCTCGTAGATAATATCGGAGCTGTTCCGGACGAACGACTCGATAATCGCGTATTCGGTCGTGAACAGGGCGAGAAACAGTGTGACGTAGATGACGCTCGTCGTGAACCCGCCGACCGACGGCGCAATCTCGATGAGCCACATATCGACTGCGTCACTCGTCGCCCCCGGTGCCTGTGACACCGCGATGACGACCAGCATCGTCGTGACCAGCAGGAGGCCCAGCAGGAAGGTCAACAGGTGTTCTAACTGTGTCACGCGCCACCAGCCCCGCCACCGTTTGAGGTTCTGCGTGTCCGGGGTGAACGTGAACCCGTCCTCGTGAACCGTCTCGGGGTCGTCGCCGGCGAAGGGGTTCTTGATTCGGCCCTGATACCGACCCATTCCGTAGCCTTTCTCCCGTATCCAGAGGCTCTGTGAGAGATTGAGGTAGCCGCCCGCGCCGGCGTAGGCCAGCGCTCCGACCAGCACAGCGATGGTTCCGACCGGCGAGTAGTCGCCGACTTCCGTCAGGCTCCCCGGGACGCTGACCAGTACGTCAAGCGACCCGATGAGAACGAACAGCAGCAGTGTGAACGCAATCGACAAGGCCACCAGGATTAGCTGGAGGCTCTCGACGACGTTGTACATCAGCGGCGTCACCTGGTATGTGACCCAGATGAACACCATGAGCCCGATGCCGAACAGTCGCCAGCCAACGATGTTGACGCCGGCGAAGTCGTACGTGCCGAGGGCGAGCCCTTCGGCCCCGATTCGTGCGGCGCTCGCAGCCCACCCTGGCCAGCCGAGACTGACGAACCCGCCTATAAGCATGGCTAGTGGGAGGACCGGGTGCACTCGCTCGAACGCTCGAAACACGCTTTCACCGGTCGCAAGGGTCCATCGCTGTATCTCTGTGTTGATGACAAAGTGGAGACAGACGGCCACGAGGAACAGCCAGTACAGCCCCCACCCGTAGCTGGCGACCAGATGTGGCCAGAACAGCGTCTCACCGCTGCCGAGCGACGCCCCGAGCATGATCGCGCTGGGACCCACGACATGGCGGAGCTTCGGTACTTTCGGCAACGAGAGTTCTCTGAACCGCCCGCCGGTCCCCGTGTCTGGATGGTCGTCGCTCTCCGGTGCCGCCTCGAGGTTATCGTATGCGACCGGGGTGTACGAGGAGATTGGGTAGCGCTGCTCTTTACGGGAGGCGTACACCTCTGCTGTCTCCGACTCCGTCTCTTCCGCTACGTCCGACTGTTCCGTCGGCTTTTCCTCTGGCATCGGTGAACTCACCCACCGACGTAGTGCCAGACGTGTCCGTGGTCGACAGCCAGGTCAACCTGTGGGAGGTCCTCCAGCGCAGGCCCGATAGCGTCCCACCACTCGTCAGCGGTCTTGTACCCCGCCGGATGCTCCTGAAACACTTCGGTAATGAGTTTCCCGGCATCGGTGTCGGGGTTTTCGCGGAGATAGTCGTACGCAGCCCGTAGCGCCGCACGCCGGTCGTCGAGTACATCCCCCGTCCCCGGCAGGTCCGCGTCGGCGATGCTGTGCTCGACCGGGGGCTCTCGTTCCTGTTGGGGTTCCGCGCCCGAGCCGACAAGCTGGGAGAACGGGATCCACCAGACCCGACTCCGTGCCCCGACTTTCCGCGTTTCCAGATCCCCTCGTTCTACGAGTACGTCGAGCTTGTTGTGTGCCGTTTTCCGGGAACAGCCGAGTGCGTCCATCACATCGGTTGCCGTCAACGGTTTCGCCTGGTCCGCCCGATCTTGAAACACCGAGAGCACTCGCTCCGGTGTGAACTCTGCCGTGGACGGTGGCGACCCGTCAGCCCGACCATCGTCCGCGGTATTGCTCATACGTAGCCATTACAGTCGTATGTAATAGACTTTTCTGCATAACCTCCGTTTCGGGAGCAAACACTTCCCCTCCGTCTGACGCTTGATAGACATCAATCACACACGAAGGCATGAATGTACCCTCTCAGTGGATACACCAACAATGGGGTATCAAAAAGCCTCTTCATTGGTCTCCCTCCGCCAGCGACCACGCTCCGTTGTATCAGTCTAATTCTTGCTCAGCCGGCTCCGGTGCAGACACCGACTGCTCGGTTTCTACGACCGCACGCTCTGGTAGTTCGATGTCAGGTTTCCGACCGAGCGTCAGCAGGCGCTCAGTGAGTGTTAGCTCCTCAGGACTGGGGCTGGGCTTTTGTACTTCCTCGTAGTCGACGATTACCTGCCCCGCCTCGGCCGTGATACGGACCGCACAGAGCTGGTACGAGGGGTAAAACACCGGGGGAAGCAGCCCGATGACACCGTCCCGACGGTGGAGCCGCTTGAGCCAAGTCCCGCTGTTGACGACTAACCCACCGTCGACTGACTGCACGCTCGGTCGGTGCGTGTGACCGTAGCAGAAGACAACCACGTCTTCCTTTTCGTCGAACACTTCGCGGGCGGCTTCCTTGTACGTCGTCTGAGTGTCGACTGTGAGGTCTGTCTCGAAAACGCCAAAGCGATTGATGGTCTTCTTGATATCCCGTCGAAGGAGATACAGCGGGATGCCCACGAGCAACAGGAGCCCGGCCAGCGACGCATTCACTACGAGCAGCACCCAGATGGCGGTCCCGACGGTTCCGAACTGGCCCAGAAACGACGTTGTCGTTTCGACCGGTGCCGACCAGACTCCGAGCAGGTTCAACGCCGCCAGAATCGCCAGGATAGCACTAACGTTGAACAACAGCAGGAACGGGACGAGTGCGTACCGCAACAGCGGGTTCATTTCCCGGTAGAAGTACTTCGAGAGCATCCACACCGGGACTCGTTCCGTTGGCGTCACCGCCTGCACGTCCTTGAGCCAGTTGTACCGACCCCGGTCCGAGAGCTGGCCGGCCCGACTCGTCACCAGCGTGTTGTAGTAGTAGCCAAGCGGTGTCACGTTGGTGTGGCCCCAGTCTTCGATGCGGTTGTTGGGGTCCTGCTGATTGCCGTGTTCGAAGTGGATGGCCTGGTCCCCGACCAGACGGGTAATTGACTTCGACTGGACGAGATTGACGTTGTACGCCGCGAACCGCTCCGCGTACTCGTCATAGGCCGCGAGTTCGTGGTCGTGATTCCCTGGGATCAGGGTTATTTCGATGTTCTCGCCGGTCTTTTGCAACTGCTCGAACAGCGACGGATAGGTCGCTTCGAGGACATCGAACTTCTCCAGTCCCGACATTCCGGTGAACTCCCACAGCCCGAACGCGTCGCCGTTAATGAGTAGCTCGACGTCCTCGTCGGTGGTCTCCAGCCGCGATAAAAAATCAAGCAGTTCGTCCAGAAACTCCACGTCCTCTAGCTGTTCGTCGCCGCCGATGTGGAGGTCGCTGATGACGTAATAGACGCGGTCGTCGGCGGTGCCGTCCATTGAATACGGGTTCTTGACCCACAGACAAAGGCGTTGCTCTCCGGGATATCACGGCGGCAGGTCGTCGCTTCGGCTGGGTGTGTCGCTGGAATACGTGTTCCCGCCGGTGTCGCGACCTGCCCGATTACAGTTCAAGCACGGCCCGGAATCGTGCTTCGTTGTCGATCATCCGGCCGTAGGCCTCATTCACCTCTTCGAGCGGGTAGGTCTCTATTTCCGGTGCGATGTCGCGAAGCGAACTGAACTCAAGCGTGTCCTGTGAGTCGCGTGCGTGTCCGGAGGCCCAGCCCTCGACAGCGCCCCGGGTCTGGACGAGTTGCTGTCCGCTCACCGCTACCGGTTCGCCGGGGACGCCCACAACCACGACGGAGCCGTCGACACCGATGCCGCTGACGATGGAACTGATGGCGTCACTCGACGGTGCCGTCGCCAGCACCACATCGGCCCCACCAAGCTCCTGCAGTCGCTGCCCGGCGTCTGTCTCCGCCGCGTTAATGAAGTGGTCGGCTCCAAGCTCTTTCGCCAGCGATTCTTTTTCGGGCGTTCGGGAGATCGCGGCCGTCTCGAAGCCAGCTGCGTGTGCATACTGGATACCGAGGTGACCGAGGCCGCCGACGCCCTGCACGGCGACGAGGTCGCCGACGTTCGCATCGCTGTTCCGCAGCGCGTTGAATGTCGTCACGCCCGCACAGAGGAGCGGTGCTGCGGCCGCCGCATCAAGTGATTCCGGAATCTTTGCGAGCGCCTCCGACGGTGCGGTCATGTACTCCGCGTACCCGCCGTCGTAGCTCAGCCCGGTGATTTCACCGTTCTCACACTGGAGGAAGTTCCCCTGCCGACACTGGTCACACGTCGAACAGTGGCCGCCGTGCCAGCCGACGCCGACTCTGTCGCCCACCTCCCAGGCGTCGACAGCGTCGCCGACGGCGTCTACGTGGCCCGCCACCTCGTGGCCGGGAACCCGCGGATAGGAGACGACCGGGTTGGTCCCTTCTTTGGCGAACACGTCGCTGTGACAGATGCCACAGGCGTCGACCGAGACCCGTACCTCGCCGGGGTCCGGCTCGGGCACGTCTCGTTCGACGACCTCGAAGTCAGCCCCTGGCTCGGGTACGACTGCCGCTTGCATTGTATCAGACATATCGCTACTTTCGGCTCGACGCTGATAAGCGGCCAGTTAGCAGAGAGCTGTACGGGGCGTTTGTTGGGATGTCCGACCAGACCGCACCGAGGCGGCTCCTCGTTCAGGACCGGAGCCGCTGGATTCGCTTCTCTGTCGGCGGGTGGGTCGAAAACAGCTTCTCAAACAGCCCCTTGTCGGCGTTGAAAATACAGAGGGCGTTCATGCTGTCGTCGACGGCTGATTCCCGCCCCTCCGCACCGCGAGAGATTTTTTCGAGCGCACGGGCCAGCGGCTCGCCGGTGCCGATGGCGCGGCGCGCGTCCGCGTCGGCAACGTATTCCCGATACCTCGAAATCGCCAGCACGAACACCATGACCAGCGCGTTCGCGAGCGAGGAGGCGATCATCGCCATGATCCAGGAACCGATGTTTCGCTCGCCGCCGAACAGCACTGCGAAGTAAGCGACGTAGCCGACGAGCATTCCGATGGACTGCCCGACGACCATTGTGATGACGTCCCGGTTCTTGATGTGTGCCAGTTCGTGCGCGATGACGCCCTCCAGTTCGTCATCGTCCAGCAGTTGCATCAGTTCGCTCGACACGACGACGACACCCGCACCTTTCCGGCCGACGGCGAAGGCGTTGGGCACGCCCATGTCCATCACCATCAGTCGCGGCTCCTCGATACTCATATCTCTGCAGAGCCGCCGAACCATCTGGTGGACGTAGCCGAACCGCTGGTCGTCCGGCATCTCCTCCGCGCCACGGAGTGCCAGCCACTTCCCGAGCTTGTACTGGATCGCCGGCACGACGAGGATGCCGACGAGGAGCACCGGGACAAGCGGCAGGCCTAACAGCACCGACAGTGCCGTTCCGGCGAAAACGTAGAACGCGAACAGAACCGCACCGACGACAAGCATCCGCACCTGTAATCCGAAATCTGTCATACAGGGTCAAATCCGTCCGGCCACATAAACCGTCTGGCTGATAGCGCCGCTTGCGTCACTGGATTTCGCTGCGGATACAGCGCTTACGGCTTGTGGAGCGCGTAACTCCGTCGCCCATGGGTTTCAAGCGTGAGAGACGCCAGCCGCCAGTCGGTCTCTGAACAGAACTGGTGGACGGCAGGGATGACGCCGTTCACGATTTTGTAGTCGTCGCCCGTAATGTACCCGTCATCTGCGACTGCTCGCTGGCTCTCTCTGAGTTCGGCCAGCGTGGCCTCGTATTCGTGGGAACTGTTGATGTACACCCAGTCGAGCGAGTCAGTGTCGGTCTCACGGAGCACGGTAATCGGCTCAGCGTCCCGCAGATGTACAGTGCCCTGATGACCGCTGAATCGTTGCTTAGCAGCCTGCCGCTCTTCGTCGTTGTCCCACTGGTCGACCAGATAGAGCGTTTCCGGCCGCGTGACCCTGCTGATTGATTCGGCGAAGGAACCGTCTCCAGTACCGAACTCGGCGGCGGTCCCGCTGGTCGGCAGGTGTTCGAGGAGATCCGTCCGTTGGGGGAGAACTTGCACGTGTTCGAGCGCTGCCGCCGGGAGCGACGCCGGCACGCCTTCCTTCCGGTCCAGAATGGCCGCTGCTGCGGCTCCTTCTGTCGTGTCGGGTGGGAACGCAGTCTGATAGAGTCCGGCAATCAGCGGGTAGAGACGGTCCGGACAGGACTCGGTGATAGCGCGCTTTGCCCACGATAGTGACATTATTTTGAAATGATACTGCAACGGAGAGTAAAAGCATGCCGACTCCCCGCTCGCTATAGAGCCGAAAAGCTATGCGCCTGGGTCCGAAACGGCACTGGCATGCCTGTTTCCCGCTTTCTCCGACGGTTCCGGCCCTACTCTGTCCCGATCTGTCTGTTTACGGTGGTCGGCGCTGCCGTGTTGTTCGTGCCGGTGCTGGTTCTCGGGGACGCGACCGGACGCACATACGCCCTGACCGTGGCGGTTCTCATCGTCGCAATCTCGTCGGTCCTTCCGTACGCTGCCGCCGTCGGTGTTCTAACGGTCCCGTTCCTCTACACTGGCGTCGGGAGCTATGCGTCGCCGGCGGTCCTGCCGACCGACGCAGAGTCCCTTGCGCTGGCCGGAGTCCTCCGACACGTGGTCGCGGGCATCTCGTATGTCGTCGCGGCCACCGCTGTCGGCGCTGTCGGCATCGGCCTTGATTTCGCAGCTTCGAGTGGGTCGGAGCCGTTTCCGGCGGTCGGTTTCCCGTCGTTTCCGTCACTCGGGGTTCCGCCGTTTCTGCTGCTCGGGGGCGTGGTCACCGCTGGTGTCTACGTTACGGTTCAACTGTGGCGGTACGGGAAATCGCTCCGGGACCTTGGTTGGGAGACCGTTCTCGGCACGGGCGTTCTCGGCTTGCTCCTCGCTGTGGCGCCTGTGGTCGCGCTCTGGATTTTCGGGTCGTACGGCTTCTGACCGTCCCCGTGTTCCCTGCGAGAGCCGGCTTATTTGCAGACCGTCCGATAGTCGGTGCTACCCGCCGCCTTCCAAACGGCTTAATGGCGCAAGCATCAGTACTCAATAATGACTCAGCAACAGTCCCCGACAGATGGAGGTCCACGAGCGAGCGGTATGCCGATGCTCGGCCTCGGTACCTGGCAGAATGAAGACGCAGAACAGTGTGCCGAGAGCGTTCGGACGGCGCTGGAGGCCGGCTACCGACATATTGACACCGCACAGGCATACGACAATGAAAGCGCAGTCGGCGACGGTATCGCTGCCGCTGACGTGGACCGCGACGATATTTTCCTGGCGACGAAGGTCTGGATATCGAATCTCTCGCACGACGACGTGATCGAGACGACCGAGGAGAGCCTCGACAAACTCGGCGTCGATTCGGTGGACCTGCTGTACGTTCACTGGGCGGCGGGCGAGTATGAGCCTGAAGAGACGCTACCTGCGTTCGACGAACTCGTCGACCGCGGCCTTATCGACAACGTCGGCGTCTCGAACTTCGAACCGCACCACGTCGAAACGGCGATGGACGTGCTCGATGCTCCGGTGTTCGCAAATCAGGTCGAGACGCACCCGTTCCTCCAGCAGTCGGAACTCCGTGAGCACGCGGCCGAACAGGACTACGAACTGGTCGCGTACTCGCCGCTGGCCCGCGGTGAAGTGTTCGGTCACGATGTCATCGAAGCCATCGCCGACGACCACGACGCCAGCGAAGCGCAGGTCAGCCTCGCGTGGCTCCGTGAGAAGGGTGTGACGGCGATTCCGAAGGCTACGAGTGAAGCCCACATTACGGACAATCTGGCGAGCCTTGACCTGTCGCTGACGGACGCCGACATCGACCGTATCGACAATATCGATACTGTCGACCGACGTGTCGACCCGGATTTCGGGCCGGCCGCGTGGGACTAAGTCGGCGTCGGAGTTTCTCGGCCGAGTTTGCTAATCGGCTGTCGGTCCGTGACACCATGTCTCTCACAGCCCTCTTCACATTTCGACCCCTTGAACAGGTAATGAGATATTTTTGTTCTGACGGGTGGTCCAACTGACCTGGCCTATGCTGCGGTCCGCGGTCACTGAGCGTCCCTCAATCCCGGCTCGCTACCGCGACAGCGCACTGTTTGTCCTGCTCGCCGTGTTGTTTGGTGGCTCGTTCGTCGCAATCAAAACCGGGCTTCGTGAGCTGCCACCGGTGCTGTTTGCTGGCCTCCGGTTCGACTTGGCGGCGGTGACGTTGCTTGGCTACATCGTCTTTACCCGGCCCCGGTCGACGTGGCTACCCCGGACTCGCGGCGACTTCGTGGGTATCGGGATGGCGGCGCTGTTCCTGATCGCGCTCAACAACGGCCTGTTGTTCCTTGGCCAGGGCGCGACAACGCCCGCAGCGGCGTCCGTGATGTACGGTCTGAACCCGATACTCGCCCCTGTCTTCGCCTGGTGGCTGCTGGGCGACCGACTCTCGTGGCTCGGCGCGCTCGGTATCGGTGTCGCGCTGAGCGGCGTTATCCTCATCGTACAGCCGTCGCCGTCGACGTTCACCGACGCGAGCGCTATCGGGCAACTGCTCGTCCTCGGGGCGGCCGCGGCCGTTGCGCTGGGAAGCGTGCTGCTCCAGCGTGTCGGTCCGCAGATGGACAGTACTCCGCTGACTGCGTGGGCGATGGCCGTCGGCGCGGTGCTCCTCCACGTCGCAAGCCTGCTGGTCGGGGAGCCACCCACGGCCGTCATCGGCATCGGCCCGGAGACGATTGCGAGCATCGTGGCTGTGGGCATTCCCTCGACGGCAGTCGCCTACGCCATCTACTTCGGCCTCATCAATCGCATCGGCCCGGTTCGTGCGAACCTGGTCGCCTATGTCGTGCCGATATTCGCCGCGCTCATGGGCTGGGTCCTGCTCGGCTCGTCGGTGTCACTGTGGACGCTTGTCGGCTTCCTCGTCGTCGTTGCGGGCTTTGCCCTCATCGAGCGCGTGACGATCCGGATGGAGCTTCGCCGGCTCTACCGCCGGTTCGAAGACACGTCGCCGAAGCAGACGCCGCCGTGTGACGACTGAACGCCTCGGTAACTACAACCGCGGCGGACGCGTTACGTTCTGTGACCGTCTCAGTGGTTTCCTGCCGGTGACACAGGCCAAGCCAATCATGTACCGGCAGCTCCTAGCTACGGTATGGACCCTTCTGACGTGGAAACTGTGTTCGTCGCCGGAGCCAGCGGTGGGACTGGGCGAGCGACGCTCCGACTGCTCAGTTCGCGTGTGCCGACGGTCCGGGCATTGACCAGCACCTCGGCAAAAACAGACGACCTGCAGGCGGCCGGCGCTGACGAGGTTGTCGTCGACGACTTGCTGCATCCGATTGCGCTGACCGATTCGCTGTCGGATGTCGATGTCGTCCTGAGCGCCGTCGGGTCGGACATCACGGATGTCTGGTCACAAGATGAGTACGTCGACGGTGCGGGAACGACCAATCTACTCGATGCGGCTGCCGACGCCGGCGTGGAGGCGTTCGTCATGGAATCCGCCATCGGCGTCGGCGACGAACCGGCCAGTCCGCTCGCGGCGGCCTTCGATGTTGCCATCCAGCCGATACAGCGCGCCAAAGCAACGGCCGAGGCCGCAATCCGTGAGGCGCCGGTTCGACACACAATTCTCCGTCCTGGCGTCCTCACGAACGGGCCCCGAACTGACACCGTCTCCGTTGCCGAACCCGGCGCGAAGCTCTGGGGAAGCGTTTCGCGGGCCGACGTAGCCCGACTGATGATTGCTGCGCCTGTCACACCGGCGGCGGAAGACCGGACGCTGGAAGTCGTTGCGAAGCCGTCGTTCCCGGACCGCGCGCTACATATCGATTGGCAGCTCCCGCAAAGCGGGCATGCGGGAACCGTGACGGTCGATACCACAGACGGCGGCCCGTAGCGGGCAAGCTACCCGTGTGCAAATACGGCTCCAGCGTGAAAGGTCCCTGATGACTGCTGTGGACCACGCGAACGCCGGGTATCGGCGACTGTACGAGCAGGACGGGCTCTCGTTCGGGCTTGGATTTCCGCTCACAGACGAAACGGAGTCGACGCCGGATATCGACGCAGAACTCCGGCTGGCAAGCCACGCCGAAGCAGTCGGGTTCGACGCGCTCTGGGCGCGAGACGTGCCGACGTACTGGCCGCGGTTCGAGGACGCCGGCGGGGCCTTCGACCCGTGGTCGCTGCTGTCCCACGTCGCCGCCCACACCGAGTCAGTGGCGCTCGGCACATCGAGCATTGTTCTCCCGCTGCGCCACCCGCTCCACGTGGCAAAGTCGGCCGCGTCTGTCGACCGGCTCTCCGACGGCCGTCTCGTGCTTGGCGTTGCCTCGGGCGACCGCGACCCGGAGTATCCGGCGTTCGGTGTTGACCCCGAGAACCGGGGCCAACTGGTGCGTGAAAGCGTCGATGCACTCCGCGCGCTCTGGCGAGAGGAGTACCCGACGCTTGAGGGTTCCTGGGGCCAGATTGACGGTGAACTGGATGTTCTCCCGAAGCCGACGACAGATACGCTCCCGCTGTTTCCGACCGGGAACGCCAGACAATCGACGGAGTGGATCGCCGAGAACGGCGACGGCTGGATATTCTACCACCTTCCCGAATCGACGCTTGAGTCGTATCTCGACACGTGGCGCGGTCACGCGCCACAGAAGCCGTTCACGATTGCCCTGCAGGTCGAGTTCGCCGATGACCCGACGGCCGAGCCCGAACCGCTTCACCTTGGCTATCGGGCCGGCGTCGAGTGGTTCCGAGAGTATTTCCGACGGCTCGACGACTACGGCCTTGACCATGTTATAGTTGGGCTTCGTGCTGCGGAGCCAGCGGCGGCGATGACGACGTTCGCCAGCGAAGTCATCGAGGAACTGTGACTCCAGCCGTCGATGGCCGTCTATGTTGATCTCGCGGCGCGGTCACTCTGAGATATCTGGATACGACTGTCGACCGCCCTGTGTCTTTCTGGCGACCAATTGAGCGGTGGCGGCGGTCGTCCCGTCCGTCGTCGTGGTTCGCTCGTCGTAGTGTAGCACGGTCAGCCCGAGTCCCGCCCTGAGCAGTTCGTTCGAGGCGAACCGGTATCGGTCTCCCGAGGGGCCGCCGTCCACGTCGTCGGTCGTCCGGAGGTGGTGCTGAATGAACAGACAGCCGCCGTCGGCCAGCGCCTCAATGATATCGGGGAGGCGGTCGACGGGCCGATAGAAGCTAATCGTAATGACATCGTACGTCGACGCCGGGTACGCGAACGATTCGAGATCTGCCTGTAGCCACTCGATATCGCCTTCGACGCCAGCCGCGCGTGCGTTTTCACGGGCAATCTGAAGCCCCGCACGCGACTGGTCGACCGCATCGACGCGGTACCCGGCCGCTGCGACCGGCAGTGCGTTGCGCCCGGTCCCAGTTGCGATGTCAAGCGCCCGACCCGGTGGGAAGGTCGGCAGGTATCGTTCTAACACTGGATGTGGGTCCGGACGTTGCGGGTACGTCCCCGTTCGGTATCGCTCGTCCCAGGTCGTCATGGCTCCGGTAACCACCCGCCAAGACATGAAGCCTGTGGGCTGTGCCACAGCGCTTGCGTTGCGTTCCGTTTCCGGGCGCGACAATCTCAACTGACTTATTTGCACACCTGTGACCTATCCACAGGCTACCAGCTATGGACAGTCAAACCGGTGTGACCAGACGGCGACTGCTTCTCGGTCTCGGAAGCGGACTCGGTCTGCTTGGGGGTGGCGGTGCCTACGTGTACTGGTCGCTGCAGGGCGACTCCGGCGAGTATACTGCGCCGAACTCACAGCCAGTCGTCACTACGCGCGGACTTCTCGACTCAGCCGAGGAACCGGCCGCTGAGACCGAGGGCGCGTGGTCGTTCGACGACGCGTCGGAGGTGTTCCTGTTCGTCCACGGATTCAGTACCGACGCTGAGACGGCGCGAGATAATGCCTACACAGCGCAGCTAGCGCTCGGAGAGTCCACATCCGCACCGGTTGTCGCATACAGTTGGGATTCCGACGTCGAATGGGAGCAGGCCAAGGACAACGCTGTGGCGAACCGTACTCTCCTCGCCCAGTGGCTGATGGAGTGGGCCGAAACCGACGGGCGACCCGTCCACGTGCTCGCCCATTCGCTTGGCGCGCGGGTGACCGGCGAGACGCTTCGCGTGCTTGCCGAGCAAGGAGCGACAGACGTGCTTGCTTCGGTGTCACTACTCGGCGGCGCTATTCCCTACGATAGCGTGGTGCAAGGTGGCCGTTACGGCGACGCTATCGAGGCTGTTGACGCTCCGGTGTCGAACTTCTACAGCCAGAATGACAAGGTCCTCTCGTGGGTGTACCGGGCGTCGGACCGGGCACACGCCGTCGGCCACGCTGGAACGCGTGACGCTGGGCCGCTTCCCGACGGCTACCAAGACGTGAATGTCACTGACCTTGTTGCCGACCACTACTCGTACTTCGAACCGGGTGAGGGCTGTCTGGCGCGTGTCGTTGCTGAAATCGAGTGATGTGGCTCTGCCTTCACTGCTGCTAATAGAACTATATACGGCGGAAGTGTTATCTCAACTATGGGAACTGCTGTCAGACCAACGGCTGCTACGCGCCGGAGTGGAACATGAGCCTCTTTACTGCTGTTGTCGTTTTCGTGGTGGGGCTGCTCTCAGGCATCGTTGTCCGGTGGGTCGCTGGACTTGCTGCCGTTCTTGCGCTCGTTCTGGTGCTGTTGGGTGTCACCACGCCGGATATCGGTCTGGTAAACTTCGTGGTCGAACAGTACTACCAGGGTAACGAACTGCTGTTTCTCGCCGGATTGCTGTTCGGGCTGGACGCCGAACACACCAGAGATACTGTCGAGGGGTAACTCACAATCCTCGAACTCGCTGAGCCTGTTGGACTGGCGTTTCGGGGGAAGTGTCCACCAATGACGAGCGTTTGAGTGCGCTGTCACAGCGTTGCTGGTCCAGATAAACCGTGGTTACGCTTCAGGACAGAAAATATACGAATGGCGGATATCGCTGTCATACGTGAGTGACCCCGCGGGCGTTCTGAGTAGCGTTGCAACTGAGTAGAGGTCGCCGGCCGCTCCCGCTGTATTGAACAGCAGGGCGAGGAAGGCTGCGAACGCGAGAAGCGGGAGTGGAATGAACAACACGGGGAGAAGCAACGCGTCGAGTACAACGAGCGGCGCGATGCCGACGATAATATTGTGAGTCCGCACCTGAAACTGATGAAACGCTGCCACATAAAACGCGCCGAGCTGTGGGGCCACGCCGTAGGAAACATCGTAGCCGAACCATCGATAGGCGAGCCCGTGAACTAGTTCATGGAGCACAGTAGCTGCGACAATCGTGCCGATGCATGTGACCGCGACCAGCCCAGACGCGAGCGTGAACGTGATGCCTGTGGCGGTTTCGTCGACCGAAAAAACGGCGTCGAGCGCGGTTCCCTGGGCGTACCAGAGTATGCCGCCGAACACCACCGCAGCGACCGGTACCAGCACACTCACGAGACCGAGTATCACCAGCGGCGGGTATCGAAACGGCCGGGGTGACTGATAGCCCGCCGGCGTTGCAGGGCGCAACGTGTCGGCGGGAGTGTAATCGCTTGTCGGCATACCCGTGATTCAGCCGGAGGACTGAAAAATCAGGATGTCACTTTCGCCCGGTTGTAACTGAGAAGCAACCAGTCACTGCCGGTTGGTTCGACAGCAGGCGGCGAGCATATATTCGCTCTCATACAGCTATATAGAACTCATATAAAGCACCTATACCAGATTCACCGATGTTTCACAAACGACCTTACATAGATGGCTTCACCACCGACGTTTCATCCGGACCTCGGCGCACCACACCAGCGAATCCGCGGTCACAGATGGGAGGAAATCTACGTTGTCGGCGACGTCCACGGGTGTCGTCCGACCCTCGAACGCCTCCTGAACCGGTTAGACCCCACCCCGGACGAACTCGTGGTCTTCGTTGGTGACCTCGTCCGAAAAGGTCCGGACAGCGCTGGTGTCGTCGACATGGTCCGGCACACGCCGAACTTCCTCACCGTCCGTGGCAACAACGAGCAGAAACTCATCGACGGCCGCAAATCGATTCCGTCGTTGACCGACGACGACCTCTCGTGGATGGCGTCGCTCCCGGTGGCAATCTCGTGGGACGATTCGCTGGTCGTCCACGGTGGCGTCGACCACCGCAAGTCAATCGCGGAGCACGAACTGACTGAACTGCTGAACATGCGCTCACTTGTTCCGGACGGAAGCTACGACCGCCCGTACTGGTTCGAAACACGCCGTGCTGACCCTCGCATCTTCTTCGGTCACACGGTGCTTTCCGAGCCATTCGAGACACCTACTGCGGTTGGTCTAGACACCGGGTGCGTTTACGGCGGGCAGTTGACGGCGTACCAGTGCTCGACGCAGGAGTTCGTCACGGTGGACCCGGAGACGACCCACGAAGCCCGGTCGTCCGATAGCATCGTCGACCCGGAGCGTGCCCCGCCGACATCAACGTAACCCGATGGACCACGATTTAGAACCCCCCATCCCCGCGTACGAGCCAGCGGATGTCGACCTGACCGACTCGTCGCTGTATCTCAACCGTGAATTGAGTGCGCTCGCGTTCCAGCGGCGCGTGCTCCACGAGGCGCTGGACGAACGGAATCCGCTGTTGGAACGGGTCCGGTTCCTCGCTATCGTCACTCGCAATCTCGACGAATTCACGATGAAACGCATCGGCGGCCTCAAACAGCAGATAGAAGCCGACGTGACCGAAACGGCCCCAGACGGTCGAACGCCCGAGGAGCAGTTGGCGGCGGTCCACGAGACCCTGCGGCCGATGCTAGCGACGCAGGCCCGCTGTTACCGCGACGCGATTCGTCCCGCGCTTGCTGCGGAAGGTATCGAGATTCTCGACTACGACGACGCTGCTGCCGCGGAACAGTCTGAACTGCGAACCTACTTTGAGGAGTCTGTGTTGCCGACCCTGACACCGCTTTCGTTCGACCCGGCACATCCGTTCCCGTTTATTTCTAATCGGTCGCTCTCGCTCGCTGTTCTCACCCGGCATCCGAACGCCGAGGACCCGACGTTCACCCGAATCAAGATTCCGCCGAACAGGCCGCGGTTGGTCCAACTCGGGGACGATACTCGATACGTACTGCTTGAGGAGGTCATCCGTGCGAACCTCGATCTGCTGCTGCCGAACGTCGAAATCGTCGACACGGCCCTGTTCCGACTGACCCGCAACGCGGAGGTCCGACGTAATCAGGAGATTGCCGAGGACCTCATTGACATGGTCGAAGACGTCCTCGAACAGCGGCGATTCGCGTCGGTTGTCAGAATGGAACTCTCTCCCGACGCCGACTCCCGTATTCGCTCGACGCTCGCGACACAGCTCGGTCTCGACGAGCGCGAGATATACGACCTCTCGGGTCCGCTGGATTACCGGGATTTCGCGGAGTTGACCGACCTTGACCGACCGGACCTCTCGCTGGACGAGTGGACGCCACAGCCACACCCCCGTCTCAACGGTCACCGACAGCAGTCGTTCGGGAGGCCGGATACGACGGACCCGAGTGTCTTCCGGCGCATTCAGGACGGAGACATCTTGCTGTATCACCCGTACCACGACTTCACGGACACCGTCCAGCGGTTTCTCTCAGCAGCAGCTGAAGACCCGGACGTTCTGGCGGTGAAAGCAGCTATCTACCGGACCGCAAGCGACTCACAGATCATCCAGTCGCTGATAACGGCCGCTGAAAACGGGAAACAGGTGGCGGTGATGGTCGAACTGAAGGCCCGCTTCGACGAGCAGAACAACCTCGAATGGGTTCGCAAACTGGAGGAAAACGGTATCCACGTCGCCTACGGAACGGTGGGGCTGAAGACCCATACGAAGACGGCGCTGGTCGTTCGGGAGGAAGACGACGGCGTCGAACTGTACTCCCACATCGGCACGGGGAACTATCACTCCGAGACGGCGAAGGGATACGTCGACCTCGGACTGTTGACCGCCGACCGTGACATCGGCCGCGACCTGACCAAGGTGTTCAATTTCTTCACCGGGCCGTCGCTGGACGAGGAGTTCCGCGAACTCCTCATCGCACCGGTGACCATGCGCAAGGAGTTCACCCGGTGCATCCGTCGGGAAGCACAGCACGCACAGGCCGGTCGGCCTGCCCGTATTGTCGCAAAAATCAACGGACTCGAAGACCCCGGTATCGTCGCCGAACTGTACCGCGCATCGATGGCAGGCGTCGACATCGACCTCATCATCCGCGATATCTGCCGCCTCCGACCCGGACTGGAAGGCATCAGCGAAAACATCTCGGTGTACTCGCTCGTCGGCCGCTTTCTAGAGCATTCCCGTATCTTCTACTTCGAGAACGGCGCACGGGGCGACCCCGCTACCGAAGACGACTGGGGCGACCCCGAGTACTACATCGGTAGCGCCGACTGGATGACTCGCAACCTCGATTACCGGGTCGAAGCAGTCACACCCGTGACAAGCCCCAAAATCCAGCGCCAACTCCGTTTCACCCTCGACCTCCTCCTCTCGGACAACCGCAAGCTCTGGGAGATGGACAGCGACGGCGAGTACCACCAGCGGTATCCGGACGACGGCGAGCGCGTGATCAGCGCACAGGACATCCTGATGCGAGAAGCGCTAAAAGCCGGTCGCTCTGAGAACCTCATTACAGGTATCCCCGGTGACTATCCGATAGCCGGTGATCTCTGTATCGCAGGCGAGAGCACCCGGCAGGCGGCGGCAGATACCGCTGAGGGTAACCCAACTGAAGTCACAGATGGTGGGGAGACCGACGAGGTACTTTCGACGTACGGCGACCGGTGGTACGTCCCGGACAGCGTCGTGTACAACTACGCTGTTCGAACACCCGATGGAGAGCGGCGCTACCTCAAAACCAAAGCTGGCGTCACTGATCTCCTCGAACGACTGTATAGCGATACGGAATAGCTATTCGGCTATACTATTTCTCAGTTTCTTTTCGGCTCAGTAACTGCGTTGCCCCATCAATATGGGACCGCTTCACACAAAATGTGTTTTAATCCTTCACGAGGCCTATGAGCATGGCCTATCGAGTGTCCCGATGTAACTATGGACTTACAGGAATTCGTCCGCTCCAACGCCCCCGCAGACGGCGGCGATGGCTTCCAGAAGGAGAACAACAGACTGCTCGATATCCCACTCGATGGGACTGTGGTGGTCAAAGCCGGGTCGATGGTCGCGTACACCGGCGAGGTCACGTTCACTGGCAAATCCTCGGCGGAAGGCGGTATCACGGGCTTCGTCAAGGAGGCCGTGAGCGGCGAAGGGACGCCAGTCATGGAGGCCGAAGGGAGCGGCCACCTCTACGTGGCCGAGAACGGCAAGAAGGTACAGGTGCTGGCACTCGATGACGGAGAATCGATATCGGTCAACGGCACTGACGTGCTCGCGTTCGAATCAACTATCGACTACGAAATCAACACTGTCGGCAGTCTCTCTGGCATGGCTGCTGGCGGCCTGACGAACGTCTACCTCACCGGCCCCGGCGAAGTCGCGCTGACGACACACGGCGACCCGCTGGTGATGACGCCGCCGGTCTTCACCGACCCGGACGCGACCGTTGCGTGGAGTTCGAACCTCTCGCCGTCTATCGAGATGAACAAGACCTTCGAAATCGGCCAGACCTCTGGGGAATCGATCCAGATGGAGTTTACCGGTGACGACGGCTTTGTCGTCATCCAGCCAAACGAGGAAGGGTCTGTCACGCAGAGCCAGAGCTAATCGCCGCCGAGTTACCGCGTCGAAGACACCGAGCGCTTGCGGAGTCGTCCCCGAACGAACGGCCGGATTGGCGTTATGCCCAGATTGAGTCGCTCGATTTCGACGACATCGAACGACTGGTCAGCGACGAGCCGTGTCCCCGTCTGTCGGGTCAGATGGCACCCGCCGGCGAGTCGTTTCCAGAGCGGTGCGAGCGCCGACTGTAGCCGGGCGCGCCAGCCGTCGTCGATGACGTGCTCGAAGAAACGCAGTTCGCCGCCGGGTTTGAGGACGCGGGTGATTTCACTCATCGCGGATTCAATGTCCGGAATCGTACAGAACACCATCGACGTGATGACGACGTCGAAGGTGTCCTCGTCGTACGGGAGGGCTTCGGCCGGTGACGACTCGATATGAATCGGCGTGGCCTGCGTGTTCGCCTGCTCCGCTGCCTGCCGCCGCATATGTGGGTCCGGCTCGATAGCGTGAAACTCCGTCGAGGCGGTCGCAACGCTCTCGAAATACGGAAACATCGCGCCGGTTCCAGCGCCAAGATCCAGCACCGTTCCATCCAGATTCGCTACCAGATACTCACGATGTGGTCGCAAGAGCGTCCGCTCGATGAGCGCCGTTGCTGGGTCGTAGACCGCCGCAAATAACGGTGCTGAAGGTTCCTGACTGGGGTTCGGTTCAGGGGACACGCCAGTAGTACTGATGGCTCCCCTGAAAGCATTGGGTCATCTGAAGGGTGTCACACGCGCTCGTCACTCATTGCTGTCAGTCCCCGTCTGCCGACATCTCGATGCCTGCCTCGTCAATGTCGACTTTGGTTTCGGTGAGGTCGCTGTCTCGCCACGTCCCGCGTCGATACCAGCCGTACGCGATAATCGCTCCCGCGACATTTGAGACGGCGAACGATATCCAGATTCCGGTTTCGCCGAACGGCACAGCGGCGAACCACGCAATCGGGAAGCGGATAACGCCGAGCATCAACACCGATATCGCTGCGGCGGTGAGCGTCTTTCCGGCACCACGGAAGCTCCCGGTGTAGGCCCGCATGATGCCGATGAATCCGAAGGAAAGCGCGACGTAGCGGAGGAACTGCGTCGTGATTTCGACGACTTCGGGGTCCGTCGTGAACAGGTCGGCTATCGGTGCGGCGGTGAACCAGACGAGCACGCCAGCCAGGGAGAGCACGCCGAACAGGACCGTCGCTGCAAGGCCAGCTGCCTTCGCTGCCCGGTCCGGCCTGTCGGCCCCCATGTTCTGGCCAGTCATCGTCTCAACGCCACGCGCAACTGCGATGGCCGGCAGGAAGACGACCGAGAACACGCGCGTCCCGATGCCGTAGGCGGCGACGACCGTATCTGGGAACATTGCAACGATGACCAGCAGCAGGTTCATCGACAGCGCACGGCCCGTCCCTTCGATGGAGGCAGGCAGGCCGATGCGAACGAGACGGCGGAGATACGACAGGTCTGGGGCCATATCGCGGAGGTGAATCTGGACGCCGCGGTTCCCTCGGAACATAATTGCCAGCCCGACGACCAGCGCCAGCGCCCGCGAAAAGACGGTCGCGATGGCAGCCCCTTCGATGCCGAGTTCGGGGAACGAGATGGTCCCGACGAGCGGTGCGTTCTCGACGACCGTCCAGCCGAAGATCAGGAACGGGTCGATGATGATGTTGAGGACGACCGAGCCGAACATGACGAGCATCGGCGTTATCGTGTCACCGTAGCCCCGCATCAGCGCGACGAAGACGAAGAAGCCGAACATGAACAACAGACCCAGCGAAATGACTTCCATGTAGCTGGTCGCCATGGGAAGGACGTCTTCGGACGCGCCCATCAGGCTGAGAAACGTATCGACGCCGAGATAGCCCACGATACCGAGACCAAACGAGACGATGACGGCGAACGTTACCGTCTGGGACGCAGCGTACTCGGCTTCGCGCTCCTCGCCTGCGCCGGTAAACTGTGCGACGAGGACGCTGCCGGCGACGGATATCCCCATCCCGAGCGAGATAAGTAGGAACACCATCGGGAACGCGAAACTGATCGCCGCCAGCGCGTCCGTGCTGTACTGGCCGAGCCAGAACGTGTCCGCGAGGTTGTACGCAGTCTGGAAGAGATTCGTGATGACAATCGGCATCGAGAGGAAAAACAGCGGCTTCCCGATGCCACCCGACGTGAGGTCGAATTCCTCGGGGCCTTTGAACAGCGAACGAACGCGACTCCCAATCCCCATCAGCGGGTCGCCTCCGCTGGTGCGTCCGCAAAGAGGTGTGTCTCAGCGTATCGCGTAATCGTCTCGTTGAATCGGTCTATCGAACGGTCTGTGGCGACGTGTCGGGTATGGGCACCTGTAATCGTCGTCACGAGGAACTCCGCTGCAACACTCGGCTCGACTGTGTCATCGAATTCACCGGTTTCGATGCCGGCTACGATGATTTCCCGCAACTGGTCAAAGAGCACGGCATCGAACCTGGCCAGTTGTGTCCGGAAGGCGTCGTTGTACGGGGCCTGTGCCTTTATTTCGAGTAGTGCTGTTCTGAACTCTTGGCCGGGTATCGTTCGCCCGTCAGTGAGAACCGTGTCTAACAGCGAATCGAGTTCTTCCCGCGGTGTACTCCCGTCGACGCCCGTTATTTTTGCAGTGTATCGTTCGTACAAGAAGTCCAGAAACTCGGCAAAGAGGTTCTCTTTGCTGTCGTAGTAGTAGTGAATAGACGCTTTGCTCCGGTCCGCCTCGGCAGCGATGTCTTTGACCGTGAGTGCGGCGTACCCGTGCTGGCAGAGGGCGCGGTACGTCGCCGCAAGAATTTCGGTAGCTGTATCGTCATCCATAACGGCTGTGACAAAACTTACTAACTGGTTAGTCAAAAACGCTTTGAACCCCACAAACTAAATTATAAACGATACATAGGCCGAATCAAGCACCGAAAGACTAACTAACCAATAATCTGACTGAGCAATAGTATCGGGGTCACAACCGTTATCCAACCATGGTCGAAACCGTTACGCAATGGCTGGACCATCGGACCGCACCTTCTCGGACCAGACCGAGGAGATAATGCAGGCGACCTACCGGGCGTTGCGCGAGCATGGGTACGCTGACCTCACGATACAACGGATCGCGGACGAGTACGGCAAATCGACGGCTGCAGTGCACTACTACTACGACACGAAAGACGACCTTCTTGCGGCCTTTCTCGATTATTTGCTGGAGCGGTTCGTCGATTCGATTCACGATGTCGAGACAACGGACCCTGAAGCACGGCTGAACCTCCTGCTCGACGAACTGCTTGTCAAACCGCAGGAAAACCCCGACCTCTCGGTCGCTCTGCTAGAGATGCGGAGTCAAGCCCCGTACAAGGAGGCGTTCAGCGACCGGTTCCGACAGAACGACGAGTATGTTCGGTATATGCTCAAGGCAGTCATCAACCATGGGATCGACGAGGGCGTATTTACTGATGTCGACGCGGAGCACGTTACCCGTTCGCTGCTGACGATCATCGACGGTGCCCGGACTCGAGCCGTGATGCTAGACGACACTGAGGAACTCGAAACGGCCCGACAGACGGCGAGTGAGTACGCCGACGCGATGTTACAGTAGTAGCCCACCGGCCAGCCGCCATGTACCTGTCCCACAGCGTCCCGACTGTTGTTAGCTGGAACCCTCGGTCACACCGCGAATAATCTCACGACCAGAGGGCAATCAGCGCGATAACGACTGGAACACCTGTGAGTACAACAATAACGAACTTCCCGAATACCATCCACATCTCGGCAATATGGATACCGGCAATTAAGAGGTTGAACAGGAACAGTACCATATCACCTGCGCCGCTGTTCTGGAGGGGAGCAGCTAGCACTGCGAGCGAGACTATCTCAGTGTCTAGCTGCATACTCTCAAAAAACGACGACGTATCGTCACGACGGTACCGAACTCTGCTGCTGCAAACGCACAGCTACCCGTTTCGGCCCGTTTGAACAGCCGACGGGTTGCCTACGAGTCCACAGCATCGCCGCCTGCAACACTCTGTTCTGCAGGCGGCTGAATGGTCAGGTGGTCCCGCATCGATTCGATGAGGGACGCCGGCAATCGAATATCGCCGTCGGAATCCCGTTCAACGCCAAATATCTCTTGAATGTCGCTGTTGATGACAATCGTCTGGAGTTCTCCCGTAGTTGTATTGATCGTAATGTTTTGTAGTGTGCCGACTTCGCGGCCATCGGTACTCACGACCCGGACGTTGGAGAGCTGGTTTGCGAGGACCGTTCGCATACTAGTCAATCATACCGAAATTATCATAAAATTACTGCATTTCTCACAACTCTCTGCGCCCTCTCCCCTCTTACTGCAAGATCATTGCCTACGTGGATGCCACGAATACTGTCGCCACTGAACCATCGTCACAGATATTACCGTTTATATCGCAGCGAATTCGCCGCCTCACCGATCAGATCAGCATTACCGAGTTCAACGCGGTTTTAACCTATCGCTGGTGCTTTTTCAGTCCCGGTGTAACCGCTACCCGTATGCCAGCGAATGGCCCTCCACTTGCGATGCGGTACTGTTGGCAGCATCGCTCTCAAACGCACGCACAGTCGCCCGCACCACGGGAGGTGGTTCTGTGAGCGTCCGGTCGGTGGCGCTAGCCGCGGTGCTTATCGCCGCGGCAGCGACGGGTCCGGGGCTTGCTGCCGCGGAGCAGCAGGCCACGGTCTCAGAGGATAGCTTCCCGCTGCACGCTGACGAACAACAGGTGGTCACTGGGGAGACCACACTGGAACCCGGGACAGAGATGACGGTCAGAATCAAGTCAGCCAACGCGTCGAACCCGTTCCTTTCTCAAAGGCAGGTCAGAGTGCAACCCAATGGGACGTTCGTCGCCCAGTTCGATATGTCGCACATGCCAGCGAACATATCCTACGAACTGTCCGCTCATGTCGACGGCGACACGCTGTTTGAACGTACTGAGACCATCGCCCCGTGTGACGGCGACTGTACTGATACGGTACCGGAGACAGCGACCCCGAAGCAGACTGACGACGGCGAAAACACTGTCACGGTCTCCCAGGGCGACACCGCCGAAATACCGGTCTCTATGACTGACGGAGGGACCAAAACGCTCTCTGTTGGAAGCGAAGCGACCAACTACCGGATCAACGCGACCGTCAGTGACGACGACAGCGACGGCGAGGTGCTGGTCCTCTTTGACACTGCGGTCGCCGGCACTGAGGGGGCGACGCTTCGCGTGGCAGACGATGGTGACTCGCTGACCGTGACCGAGTCGGAGCCGGACCTCCCGTCGACCCTTGACCCCGCCGCGTACCCGTACCGCGTGTTCGATGGGCAGTCGACTGACGGGACACCGACTGTCGGCCGGCTTATCATCGAAGCTAATGGGACAGCAAACGAGCAGTTCGAGGTCGAAGAATCGGCCGACTTCGGGCTGGAAGAACCAGTCGTCAAAGGGCGGCAAGGAGAGACTGCTCGAATCCATGTCGTCCTTGCGACCGCTGACGCGGCCACCATCTCTATCGGGAGCCCGGAAATCAACTACGAGATCAATGCGACCGTCCGTGACGGGAACGGCGATGCCCGTGTCGCTCTCCTGTTTGACACCACGGCGGCCGGCCACGACGAACCGACCCTCGAAACCGCTGCGGATGCCGATGCCGTGGCGGTTGAATCCGGCTCGGAGGTCGCCCTCGATTCGCAACTTGACGCGGGCACCTACGACTTGTCGCTGTACCGTGGGACTGAGATGGATGGCCGGCCCGACACGGTCGGCACGTTGCTCATCACAGATGGGAACACCACATCTACAGACGCGTCTTCCGACGGCGTCGATTCAGTTACCGGCGAAACATCGGCTCCACAGCAGTCACAGGCTGGTGACTTGGGGATCAGTGCTGGTGCTCTCGCTGTCGGCGGCATCCTCGCTATCGTTGGCGTGGGGATCTGCCTTCGGTCCGTCATGAACTGATCCCAAGACAGTCGTCTCGAAACACGGTTTTTGAACCCATCTCGAAAGTGTCTAAAGTGGCATCCACTGTCAGAGGCCTGCTCTCACTGGTGTACCCACGACCGCGGCCTCGGGGCTAGATCGGTGAGCCGTGCGTTTTTGCCCGGAAACCGGTCACGGTTGAACTGTCGTTTTTTGTACTGTCTCGCGGACAGTCACTCGCCAGTCAGTAGCGCAGCGAGACCGAGAACGGTGAGACAGAGACAGAAAAACAGCACGCCCGGCTCGACGACTTCGAAAACGAACCACGCGAGTGTGCTGGTGCCACTGACGGGCCCGGTCTGTGGACTCGCAGGAGCTAAGACCCCGGCTCCGGCGGTTGCGTCTGCCAGTCGCTTTGCACCCCACTGAACGAAGAGACTCGCAAACCCAATCAGCCCGACCCCAGTAACAACATCGGTCATCGACTGTTGGATACGCGGCGCCAGGTCGCGGTCGCCGACCAGCACAATCGGGTCGCTGGCGGGACCGTACACGGTCATCTCGTTACCTTTCGAGGAGTACACCGTTTCGACCGGTTCGATGAGTTCCGCATCCTTGAGATTCGAGATGTGGTAGTGGACGTTCTGGACCGACGTGTCACACCGGTCCGCTATCTCGGATGGCGTTCCAGGCTCGTCGTACAGCGTGCGGAACAGCGACCGGCTGGTGTCCGACGCGAGCGCGTCGAACACGTCGTCGGTTTCGTTCTCTGCAACACCGAGTACCCGCGGTGATTCGTCTGCTGTCCCGGTCCGCTCCTGTATCGTTTCGATCGGGCTCGACATGGCGTCACTGTCGGATATATGATACGGGACTCCTCAAAGGTCTGTGGCTGGCTTAAAACGAGTTTTAACCATCAGTACGGTTCTGTGCTGCCCGGGCCGCGCGGACCGGTTCGACCGCCCCGTGACCGGTCGCGTTGTCGAGTCCCGGCCGTCCCACGTCCCTCGCAGTCTGTTCCAGCAGGTGCTCGGTTTCGTGGGGGGACAGCGACTCGTTTGCGTCCAGCAGCAGGGCCGCGGTGCCACCGACGTAGGGGACTGCGGCCGAAGACCCGACGAAGCCGTCAGGTGCGGCGGCGGCGAACTGCCTGTCCGGAGCCACGATGTCGACGCCGACCCGGTTATCGGCTGTCGGCCCACGCGAACTGAACGGTTCGAGCTGGTCGACACGGCTGTTGTACGCCCCGACAGTAATCACTTTACGGGCCGTCCCCGGAGCGACGATGCTGTTTCGAGCCGCCGTGTGCTGGAGGTCGTGCGTCGGAGACACGAGCCGTAACCGTGCGCCAGTCGGCGACGCTGGCCCGCGAATCACGAGATAGTAGTCGCCTGGTTTGACGTCGGCAACGATACGCTCGTTTGGCACGTCGTCGCCGCGGTAGGGCTGTGAGCGAGCGACGAGGCGGGAGTCGGTTCCATTTGTCCAGTGCAGTTCGACTGTGTACTGCTCGTCTGCGTATGCTCGTTCCCATGAGAGCCAGACCGTGATTTCGGTCCCACCTCTGATGTAATTCTGCCTGCTCCCGTTGGTAAACGCGACTGTCCGATTCTGGACGGTATCAGTGGTGTACTGCCCTGACCAGTGGGATTGTGCGAGATTACCAGCTGGGGCGATGAACACTGACCCACGCTCTGTCGCCTGTGTTGCGTTGCGGGCGACTGGCCCGGTTCCATCGCCTGGCTGCCCGTAGAAGGAAACGGGTGCGACGATCACGTCGATATCCTCTCGGACCAGCCAGTCGACTGCCTGTTGATAACTGTCGATGCTGTCAACCCGGGCGAGATACAGGTCAGCATCCGGTGCGGTCCGTGACACCACGGCGGCCGTTGCAGTCCCGTGAGCCTCGTGGGTATTGTGCACGGAACCAATCCCGAAGCTCCGTGTTTTGACGACTTGGCCGGCAATCGTTTTCGATTCCGTGTCGAATCCGGTCGGATCGACAATGCCGACCGTGACGTTCGAACCTGTGACTCCGGCCGCGTGGAGCCGTGCGAATCGGCCAGCTGCTCCGTCTGACACCGATACTGACGCGTCATCGGCCCTGTCCGGGCGGGAATCTGTCGGACCTGCCACCGCGAGCGTCGCGATGCTTCCAGTGAGTGACGCGATCGCGATGACGGCTAGCAGCAATACAGTCCGATCACGCACCCCTGACCACCTGCCGCGATAATACCGCCGGTCCGGGGGGCGCGGGTCTTGCAGTGAACACTGGTTGGGTACCGAGCACCGTACCGAGATGCTTGGCTACTCGGTGAGACACATTGCAGAGCACGTCGGCTGTGAAAACCGATACACGCACATCGACATAACAACAGTATAGCCGGCGGACACGTCGTTTCATCGTTACTTTCGGTCTGTGTAGTGTGGGACCCAACTGTAGTGCCAACGCACTGTGAATTGAGCGGTCGACAACGGGGAGAGCGGGCTGTACCCGTTGTCGTGTGGACATCCGGGCTGGGATGGAGTCCGGTTCGTGGAAACCGGTGGCACACGGGGAGGGCGCTGGCAGCCGGGACCTGTTACAGGCGGTCACCGGCATTTGACTCGTTGGACGGGAGCATAGTAAAGCTACCAGAGACTAAAAACTAGTTTTAAACGTCAGGTCGCGTGGTTGGCCACAACCCACATATTGGGCACTCGTCGTCAACAGAGTTGCACCGGAGTGTGAGATGGAAGATAATTTTGGGTCGGCCATCGGATTCCGACTGGATGTTGCGCCCTGACATTGGCCTGCCGAGATTCAGCGGCGGGCCGCTGGTTCCCGTTGCAACGTACCTCCTGGTGATTGTGGTCCTCTCCGGACTGATGACCATCTCCCCCGGCGCATCGCCGCCACCCGTCCTGGGAATGATCTGGGGTGTCTTCCTCGTTGCACTCACGGCTGGTGCGCTCAGAATCGAGACCGTCTCACTGCGCTCGCTACTCCCGCCTGTTCGCACACTGGTTCCCGTGATTGAGGTGGTCACCGCGTTCTGGGGACTGTACAACCTTGTTGCGGTCGCCCTCGCTATGGGTGGCATCTCTGGGTTCGAAGTCTCGCTGTCGAGAACCGCTGCCCACCCGCTGTTGTATCTCGCGGCACTTTTCAGTTCGCTGCTGTTCACTGCCATCCCGGAAGAACTTCTCTTCCGTACGTACCTGCAACAGAAAGTCACGAGGCTGGCCGGTGGGACAACTCGGCGGGCGGTGCTGTCTGGCATCGCTCTCGTTGCGGTCCTGTTCGCCCTCTTTCACCTGCCGCGGTGGTTTCTCGCTTCAGGGCACGGCGTTAGCTCCGCACTTGCGGCCAGACTCTTCGGATTGACGCTTATGGGGCTTGCTTACGGGAGCGTCTATGCGCTGACTGGCAACCTCTGGCTCGTCGCCCTGTTCCATGCATCAATGAATCATCCGCCGGTCATCGTATCGGTGAGCATCCCGTCCGAGCTACATCTGGTGGTCAGTGTGCTCGAATACACTGTCATGGTTTCGCTGGTCTACCTGACTGTCCGTCTGTCACGACGGCTCACCCCTTACCGGGTCACGGCGGGAGATATCTGCCTCGACCGAGAAGTAGGACGTGTCGGGGGTTCCGGGCTTGCTGCGTACGTTCTTCCCGTCTGCAGGTGCGGAGCAGCCCCAGACTGCTCTGCCAGTAGCTGTCTCTGGGTTGTTCATTATAGTTAATTAGTTATAAGTGACAGCTATTCTATGTGGTATATGGTTGTGTTAGACAATGTCAATGAACGCTGTTGTGTATAAGGGACCGAAAGAAGTGGCTGTCGAAGAAGTCGATGAACCAGAAATAGAGCACCCGAACGACGTACTTATCGACATCACGACGTCGTGCATCTGTGGGTCCGACCTCCATATGTACGAGGGGCGGACGGCAGCGGAACCCGGTATCGTGTTTGGACACGAGAACATGGGCATCGTCACCGAAGTCGGGGAGGCCGTCTCCTCGTTGGAGGAAGGCGACCGCGTCGTTGCGCCGTTCAACGTTGCCTGTGGCTTCTGTGAGAACTGCGAGGCTGGATACACCGGCTTCTGTACGAACGTCAATCCTGGCTTCGCCGGCGGAGCCTACGGGTACGTCGCCATGGGGCCATACAAGGGCGGGCAGGCCGAGAAGCTCCGTATTCCCTACGCAGACTTCAACGCGCTCAAACTCCCGGATGGGGATGAGCACGAGGACGCCTTTTCGCTGCTGGCGGACATCTTCCCGACAGGCTGGCACGGGACAGAACTCGCAAACCTCGAACCGGGCGACTCCGTCGCCATCTACGGGGCCGGTCCGGTCGGGCTGATGGCCGCTTACAGCGCGAAAATCAAGGGCGCAGCGGAGATTTACTCCGTAGACCGCGTTCCGAGCCGGCTCGAACTCGCGGAAGAACACTGCGACGCGACGCCAATCAACTTCGAGGACGGCAATCCGGTCGAGCAGATCAAAGCGCAACACGGCGGTGGCGTCGACAAGGGCGTAGACGCTGTTGGCTATCAGGCCATCGACCCGGATAAGGAAGCTGACGACGCGTACGACCCGGCGCGAGAGAACCCGGCCGTCGTCATCAACAACCTCATCCGAACGGTGAAACCGACCGGCGAACTGGGGATTCCAGGGCTCTACGTTCCAGAGGACCCGGGCGCGCCGGACGACATGGCCGCGCAGGGCCGCCTCGGTATCGACTTCGGACTGCTCTTCGAGAAGGGGCAGGCGCTCGGGACTGGCCAGTGTAACGTCAAGTCCTACAACCGGGAACTACGTGACCTGATTGACGAGGGTCGCGCCGACCCTAGCTGGGTCGTCTCTCACCGGGTCGGGCTTGAAGAGGCTCTCGAGATGTACGAGGCCTTCGACAACAGAGAAGAAGGTGTCACCAAGGTCCTGCTGGAGCCCTGACACCAGAACACCAGCCCATTTTTCGGCGATAGCTATACATCCTGCTACCCGGTATGGACAGCTATGTGTCAGTACTGTAGCTACCGGTTCCACGACGGCTGGACGCAGCTACTGTCCTATGATGATGTCTATCAGGCCGCGATGGGCGGCGACTCCGAGTCCACCTACGGGTTCCACGAGTCGTGGGACGAACTCCGCGAGGAAGTGGGCTACGGCGCAACCTGACTCACCCTTCCCGCGGGAACGGGTCACTGGCAAGCGTCTCCGTTCGCTCTTTGTCCGTAGCCAGACAGCCGTCAAGTTCAGCGATGAGTGTATCTCCGTCCATCTCCTGTCCAATAAAGACGAGCCGCGTGGACGGGTCGTCGTTGCCCCACTCCCCGATGGGTCCCGCCTGAACAGATGGGCCGGCCTGACTCACGCCCAGCACCGTCTCGGGCCTGCTGGCGACCCACGCAAACCCCTTCGCGCGGACGATAGCACCGTCCCAGTCGTCGAGCCAGTCATTGAACCGAACAGGGTGAAACGGCGTGTCTCGCCGATAGATGAGCGACTCGACGCCGTGTGCCGCTGCAGCCGACATCTCGTCGTCGTGTTCGTGGTCGGCATGGTCTTCTGCCCCGGCTAACGCCTGTTTCCAGCCCTGTCGTCGCTTGGCGTCCTCAAAATTAAAGCGTCCAGTCCCGAGTACGTCGCTAGGGTCGACTTCGCTGTACGTGGTTCGATGGATGGCTGCTCGAGGTTGGAGCGCCTTAACCGCGGCTTCTACGGCGTCCAGCGCGTCCGCGGGGACCATGTCACATTTGTTCAGGAGGAGTACGTCGCAGAACTCTATCTGGTCGACCAGGACCTCGGTGAGCGGGCGTTCGGGGTCGGGGGCGGCCTCCGGAAGCGATTCCTCGGGGTCGAACGCCTTCCAGAATCCGTAGGCGTCGACAACTGAAACCGTTGTATCTAGATGCAGTCCGTCGGGCGGGTCGCCCCCGTCCGGGCCGACTGTCAGCGTTCTGGCGATGGGAATCGGTTCGCTGATACCGGAGGCTTCGACGATGAGATAGTCAAACGTCCGCTCCTCGGCAAGTCGCGTCACCTCGGTGACGAGGTCGTCCTGCAGTCGGCAACAGATACACCCGTTCGAGAGGTCCACGACGCCCTCTTCTCCCGACTCTGCCTCGTCCGCGAGAAGCTCGGCGTCAACATTTATTTCCCCCATATCGTTGACGACGACAGCGATTCGCCTGCCTCCGGGCTCGCTTAACAACCTGTTTACCAGTGTTGTCTTCCCCGCGCCGAGTGGCCCGCTGATGACCGTCATTGGAACCGAGTCCGAGCTATCGGTAGCCATGCTATCACAACACACGTGTCAACACGTATTAAAGCCGTGTCCGGGTGCCAACTGGAGACGCAAGCCAGCACTTTGACTGTCACACCCGCTGAGCGAATGGCTTTATTTCGCCCCGACCAGAGATGCGACCATGGAACTGGAGACGGAGGCGTGGACTGATATGACCGAGGTCGAGACGGACCTTGCGCTGCTCCCCGTCGGAAGTACGGAACAACACGGGCCACACGCGCCGCTCGGAACGGATACACTCGACGCCGAAGTGGTCGCCGAACACGGTGCTGAGCGCCACGACGACCCCGTCGTCGTCGCACCGGCAGTCCCCGTCGGCGTCGCCGAGGAGCATCGGGCCTTTTCAGGGACGCTGTGGACCTCCGAATCGACGTTTCGGTCCTACGTCCGCGACATCGTCCGGAGCCTCGCCAGCCACGGCTGGGACCACGTGGTGCTGGTCAACGGCCACGGCGGCAACATCGACGCGTTGCGGGAAGTCGCGGGCACGATAGCCCGCCACGACGAGGCCTTTGCCGTCCCGTTCACGTGGTTCAACGCGGTCGGCGACCACAGCGCCGACATGGGCCATGGTGGGCCGCTGGAAACCTCGCTACTCCAGCATACGAACCCGGAGGCTGTCCACGAAGACCGGCTGGATGAGGCCGCGGACGGTGGCAGCGACGGCTGGGGGGAGTGGCAAAGCGGCGTCAACCTCGCGTTCGATTCCGACGAGTTCACCGAGAACGGCGTCGTCGGCGACCCGCGAGAGGGCAGCGCCGAACGCGGGGAGACGCTGCTGGAGCTGGCGACGGAGTCGCTCGTCGAACTCCTTGATGAAATCGCGGATCGGCCGGTCGGACCGCGTGAGTAAGCGGTGAAGAAAAACGCAGATAGCTGCTATTGAAACCACGCTAGCTGGTTCCTTCTCAACATAGTTCACACCTACTCTCTTAGTAAGAAAAATTCGATTGTGTAAATGCGGGCGAAATAATTATCAACGCTAACGAGTAGTGGTAAATAGTCCGCAAATATGTCTGTATATTCGGTGATTGTCTGAGGCGGTCACGATACCATTCACGATCCCGCATACTGATCAAAAGCGGATGTGCCGACTCAGTCGTCGCCTGTCCCTCGCTTCCGGATCTGTTTTCCGCCGGCGTCCGGCGTCCGGAGCACCGTCTCGTCCGTCTCCGGGCCCAGCACTTCCACGCGAACACTCGACACTTTGTACTCAGGAATGCCGGCGGTCGGGTCGAACGTCTCGCCGGTGAGTTTGTTGACCGCACCAGCCGCGAAGTGCATCGGGATGAACAGCGTCCCCGGGCCGACGCGGTCGGTGACCTGTGCCTTGACGACGATATCGCCCCGCCGGGACTCGACGCGGACGTACTCGCCGTCGGCGATGCCGAGCTTCTCGGCCGTCTCGGGATGTACTTCGACGAAGCTCTCGCCGACGTGGCTCATCAGCCCCTCGACACGGCGGGTAATCTGTCCTGTGTGCCAGTGATACAGCACGCGCCCGGAGGTAAGCGTCAGCGGGAACTCCTCGTCGGGAATCTCGCCGGGGTGTCCGCCGTCGGCAGGAACGAAGCGGGCCTTCCCGTCCTCAAAGTTGAAGTTCCCCTCGTCGTAGTCATAGAGGTACGGCGTGCCATCGTGGTCCTCGTCCCAGCAAGGCCACTGCAGGCCATGTTCTTCGCCGGATTCGAGCCGGTCGTACGTGACGCCGCCGTAGATGGGCGCGAGCGAGTTGATTTCGTCCATGACCTCCCGCGGGTGGTCGTAATCCCAGTCGTAGCCGAGGCGACGGGCCAACGCCTGCGTGATTTCCCAGTCCTGACGGGCCTTGCCCGGCGGCTCAGACGTGGGTCGAACCCGCTGGATGCGTCGCTCCGTATTGGTGAACGTGCCGTGTTTCTCCGGCGACGTGGCCGCAGGGAGCACCACGTCGGCGTACTCCGCCGTTTCGGTCATGAAGATGTCCTGTACGACGAGGAACTCTAGGTCTTCCAGAGCCTCGGCGGCGTGCTGGATATCGGGTTCCGAGAGCGCCGGATTCTCGCCGACGACGTACATTCCCCGAAGGTTCCCCGCGTGGGCCTCGGCGAGCATCTCCGGCACTTTGAGCCCGGGCTCCTCCGGCGGGCGCTCGCCCCACGCGTCGGCGAACTTCTCGCCGACCTCGTCGTCTGCTGGGTTCTGATAGCCCGGTAGACTCCCCGGAAGCGTCCCCATGTCGCCACCGCCGCCCTGGACGTTGTTCTGCCCGCGGAACGGCGAGAGACCAGCGCCCGGCTTGCCGACCTGTCCGAGGACGAGTGCGAGGTCGGCCATCGCGATGAGGTTCTCCGTGCCGTGGCTCTGCTGGGTCATTCCCATCGCCCAGCCGAAGACGACGCTGTCGGCCTCGGCGAGTGTCTCGGCCGCCGAGGCGAGTTCCTCTGGCGACACACCCGCCAGTTCCTCGACTTTGTCGGGCGTGAACGCCTGGACTTTCTCCTTGACTTCCTCGAAGTTCTTCGTGTTACGCTCGATGAAGTCCTCGTCGTGGAGATCGTGTTCGATGATGTAGCGAATCAGGCCGTTGAGCCAGGCCACGTCGTAGCCGGGGTTGGTCCGGGTGTACTGGTCGGCGTGTTCTGCGATGCCGATTTTCCGCGGGTCGAACACGACGAGGTCAGCCCCCTCACGGACGTTCTGCTTGATGCGGGTCGCCAACACCGGGTGAGACTCCGTCGTATTGGAACCGCTGATGAGGTAAGCGTCAGCCTCGCCGATGTCCTCGTTGATGCGGTTGGTCATCGCGCCGTAGCCGAGCGTCTGCTGGAGCGCCGCGACCGTCGAGGAGTGACAGAGCCGGGCGCAGTTGTCGATGTTCTTCGTGCCAAGCACCTGTCGGGCGAACTTCTGGACGAGGTACGCTTCCTCGTTGCTGCCTTTCGAGGAAGCCAAACAGCCCAGTGAGTCGATGCCGTGCTGGTCCTGAATCTCGGTGAAGCGCTCGGCCACATAATCGAGCGCCTCCTCCCAGGTCGTCGGTTCGAGTTCGCCGTCGTCGTTGCGAATAAGCGGCTCGGTGACCCGTTGCTCGCTATTGGCGAACTCGTGACCGAACTTCCCTTTGACGCAGGTCGAGAAGTTGTTCGCGGGCGCGTCGTCGGGGTCATCGACAGGGACGACACCGAGTGAGTCGCCGTCCTTGCCCCACATCTCGAACCGGCAGCCGACGGCACAGAACCCGCAGGTCGTCTCTTCCTTGTCGATTTTCGAGAGCCGGTAGTCGCTGACTATGTCGGCGATGTCGAACAGCCGGCCCTCGGGCATCGTGTTCGCCGCGATGCTCTCGGCGGTGTGTTCGCCGGCGAGAAACGCCTTCTTGCCGTAGTCCTTGGCGATGTCGCCGGCCCGGCGTTTTGCTTGCGAGGCGAATTTGGCGAGACCTTGCTTGCTCTTCGCCGCTCTCGGGTCGCCGGGCTCGAACCCGCGGTTGGGAGCGGTAGTATCATCGATGGTCTCAGCGTCCTCGTGTTCGATGACCTTCCCGATCGAGTTCCGCTGTGTAAAGCCCGGCAGCGGGAGCGTCGCCGCGCCGTCGATACCCTTCTCGGTCAGCGAGCCGGTGGGGCAGACGGTAGCGCAGTGGCCACAGGAGACACATTCGGAGTCGTGCATCGTCTCGGCGTCGGACTGGAAACCGATGCGAGTGTCCTCGCCGTGACCTTCGATACGGAGGACGCCTTCGACTTGCACGTCGTTGCAGGCGTCGACACACCGGTTACAGAGGATACACTTATTCCGGTCGATTTGGATGAACGAGGAGGTGTCGTCGATGGGTTCGTACTGGTCGCGCTCGTCGAAAACGCCGTAGCGGGGGTGGTCGACACCCTCGCTGATGGCGGCGTCCTGCAGTTCACAGCGCCCATTGCCGTTGCAGGTGGTACACCGGAGGTTGTGGTTTGAGAGGACGAGGTCGAGGTTGACGCTGCGGGCTTCCTCGGCGTCGGGCGTGTCCGTTGACACAGACAGCCCGTCTTCGGCGGGGAACGAACACGACGGGACGAGACCGTGTTCCTCGGTCTCGACCATGCAGGTGCGACACTCGCTGCGCGGGCCGACCTCGTCGCTGCAGTCCCCGTCGCGGTCGTAGTAACACAGGGCCGGAACATCGGCGTCGTCTTCGACGCCCTCCGCACCGGGGTCGACACTGACGATATCGTCGTCGAGGTCCTGCAGAGCGTCGATGATGGTCGACCCCGGGGCGACCGTGACCCGCTCGCCGTCGACGGTAAGCGTCGTCGGGTCGTCTGTGTCGGTTCCCACGTCGGGGTCGTTGGCGGTGCCGGTCTCGAACTCGTGAGTGACTGGCGTCTCAGGCTGTGGGTCGTGTAGGTCCGGAACTCGTGGAATCGATTTGTCTGTGCTCATAGCTTCTCCGTACAGGTGCCGCTGGGACAGTGTCCGTCAGTGTGAGCGCGGAACTCGGGCTCGAACTCGTCGATAGCTGTGGTCACTGGCCGCGGCGCGTGCGCGCCGGTCTGACAGTTACTCGACTGGCGCATCACCCGGGACAATTCGCGTATCTTGTCGTTCTCGAACGAGCCGTCGTATATGTCGCGCAGCAGTTCAGCGAGCTGCTTCGTTCCCTCACGGCCGGGCACACACCGGCCGCTGTTCTCCATCGATGCGAACCGCGCCCGCTTCCCAACCGTTTCAACGGTACATCGACCGGTGTCGAACAGTTCGACGACGCCATTGGTTCCGAGCCCGGCAGCCCGGAGCGACTGTGCGGTCGGTGCCAAATCAAGACTGCGCGTGACACCGCCGAGGACGCCGCCAACACAGGCCATTTTGAACGACCCGTCCATCTCGACCGCCTCGCGAACCGCTGCGAGGCTTGCGCTTGACCTGAGTTCGACTGTCGCCGAGTCCGCAACGTCGCCGGCGACCGCTACGATTCGCGTCCCGGGGTCCGCCGCGTCAGCGTCGACGCTATCGGGCTCGGCGACGGCTCGCTGAACCTGCGCGAACGTCCGCGGCGTGTGGACGACTGTTGGGCGGCCGTACAGGCCTCGTTTGGCCGGTGATGGCGGCTGGAGCCGCGGTTCGATGCGGTCGGCCCCTTCCAGTGCTTCGAGCGCCGCCGTGGGCTCGCCGGCGCGGAACTCGCCCGGACCGGCCACCAGTTGCGGAACGACAGGCAGGGTGTCGGCGGCTGCGTCGATTGCCTCGCGGAGGTGCGCCTGCAAGTCGGTCTCCGACTCGTTTACATAGACGACAGCGTCACCAGCGTCCACGTACTCGGCGACCGCCGCAATCCCGTCGAGGACTGCCATCGGTGCGCCGGACAGGAGCGTGTCGTCGCCCGTCGGGAGGTCGCTGGCGTCGTTGGCGTTACAGACGACCACTGGGTCACCGTCGGTTTCGCTGGCTGTTTCCCACGTATCGGCGACCGGTTCGTCAGCGGCGGCGTCCCCGCGACCGCGGCCCAGCAGCCCGGCTCCCGCTGCAACGTCGGCGGTCCGTTGGGTCGAGACGAACGACCAGTCGGCCGGCGAAAGCGGGGCGACCCAGCCACAGGGGCCCAGTACGTTGCGGCGGCCGACTGAGAGCGGGCCACGCTCCGGGGCGGGGAGCGACGCCGTTTCGGGGTCGTGCTCGACGACAGCGTCCGCATCGGCTGTCGGTACTGTCCCCGCTTCCAGTGCGTCGATGAGGTCACGGACGGTCGCCGGTGACGGGTCGCTGTAGAAGGCTGTCCGTCCGTTACGCGTGACTATCACTAGCGGTGTGGCTGCTGTGATGCCCGTCGGTCCCGTCCTGACGACCGGTGTCGAGCCCGCCGTCGTCCGCGCCGCGGAGAAGACCCGGTCCCCGTTCTGTGACCGGCCGTCCGTCGACACCCGGACGGCGGTCGAATGAGCGAGGGCCGTGGTTTCCCGTGTCATACTCTGTGCCTCGTGTTGAACGATTAAAAACCCCAGCCGAGCGGTCCCGGGACCACTGGTTGCAGTGGCGTCATCGACCCACACAACATATCACTTGCTTATACAATAATGGGACAGCGCTGGCCGAGTCGTTCCGCTGAAACAATGAGGCAGCGGGACGTTACCCCCAATCGAAATCATGAACCCACGGTTCGAGGAAGTCAAGACGGAGGCGTCAGCCGCGATAACCGAGGCCGACCTGCGCTCGGTGTACACCGGCATTATCCACGAGGACGGCCGCCACGAGTACTATTTCGGTAACGACACCGAGGAGGCGGCCGAACTCCGCGAGGCAGCGGCCATACAACTCGGAATGGTGCTTCGCGTCCTCGCGGACCGCTCGGACAGTAGCGTCGACGAACTGACGACGCTCGCCGCAGAGCGAGCAGAACAGATGGAGTTGCGATAAGATACGGAACGGCCGCGCTCGCTACCCGGTGGTCGCGATAGCTTCGATTTCGACCGCTGCACCTTTCGGGACCGCACCAACGCCAACGGCGCTCCGCGCCGGTGGCTCCGATTCGAAAAACTCGCTGTAGGCCTCGTTGAACGAGTCGAAGTCGTCGATGTCGTCGAGATAGACGGTTGTCTTGAGTACGTCGTCCAGCGAGAGGTCTTCTGACTCCAGAATCGCCGCGACATTGTGAAGGCACTGCCGCGTCTGGTCGGCGACTGGCTCGTCGTTGAGCAGTTTGCCGTCTGTCGTTAGCGGGAGCTGTCCGGCGGTGATGAGGAGGTCGCCGTTCGTCGTTGCCTGACTGTACGCGCCGACCGCGGCCGGTGCCTCGTCGGTGCTGACTACGCGCTTCATATCCGGCCGTACCTGCCCCCATCTCATAAACCCCTGCTGTGACGGGGGACACTCACACAACGTTCTCGAAAGCCAACCAGTTGTGTCCAGTCACTGATTGATGACGACAATCGCTATCAGCGCCAGACCGATGCCGGCGGCTTTCGTCAACGTCATGGACTCCCCGAACGCGATAACGCCGATGACTGCGGCAGTGATGAAGTACATCCCACCGATGGTGGACACGATCGACGTGGGCCCCACAGTCACGCCGACGAACGTCGAGACCACGCCGACGGCCGCCGCGACGCCCGCCGCGCCGGCAAACATCATCCCCCGGTTTGTGACGACGAACGATGCGTCTGAGACAACGACGTATATCCCGGTGACGACCGTTGCAGCGGCGTAGGACACGAACGCCGCGGTCTCCGGGTCCATTGTACTTGACGCGACGTTGCCAAACGCTATCCAGAACCCCCAGGCTATCATCGTCCCGAGCCCGAACAGGACGGCAGCGTTCATCTGTCCGCTCTCCAGATGAGTCGGCTCCAACTCTCTCTAAGCGTCCTTGGCGAACGGCGACACCCATGCTCGTGCAATCGACGCATTGATTTGGTCGTATGTGGCCCGCTGACTTGAGTTCGGTGCCCGCTCGCCGCGTGTTTTTTATATTGACTCCGACAAAAGTATGCTAATGGCTAACGTCCCAGAAGACTCGTCGGACCGGACGCTGGAGGACGTGTTCTATCCGGCTGACAGAGTCCCGTTCGTCGAGTGGGACGAGCTATCCGGCGCAAAACCGACGGTCGTCCTGACCGGGACGGTCGCGCTGCTGGCGTTCGTGACCGGCCTTTCGAATCTGAGTCAGGCATCGCTTGCACTTAATGGCCCGCTGACCGCCGTCGTCGACCTTCCGCTACCGTTCGTCAGGTTCGGTGGGGTGTTGTTCGCGTTCGTCCTCGGCATCGTGACGGTCGGGCTCCAGCGGCGCAAACAACTCGCGTGGCGCGTGGCGGCCGTCGTGCTTCTCGGTCTGGTAGTACTGCCGCTTACCACGTTTCAGCCAACTGATATCCCGTTGTTGTTGCTAACGCTGGTCACGTACCCGCTGCTGGTCCGCAACCGTCACCGGTTCGACCAGTCTCTTGACCTCTCGCCGATTCAGATCGCATCGCTGTCGGCGATTTTTGGCGTCGTTCTCTACGGGACCGTGGGTGCCTACGGGCTGCGAGGCCAGTTCCTCGAACTCGACAGTTGGGGCGACGCCGTGTACTACGTCGTCGTCACAATCGCGACGGTTGGTTACGGCGATATCACACCTGTGACAGCGGAAGCACGGTGGTTCTCGCTCTCTATCATCCTGTTCGGAACCGGCGCGTTCACCGTCGCCGTAGGCGCGCTCATTGGCCCCGCTATCGAATCCAGAATGGCGACAGCGTTCGGAGTCATGACAGCATCAGAACTCACACTCCTCGAGGACCACGTCGTGGTTCTTGGGTACGGAGACGTTACGGCATCGCTGCTTGAGGAACTGGGCGACGAGACGGAGGTTGTGGTTGTTACCCCCGATGAGGAGACGGTCGCGTCGCTGCAGGGCGAGGGCGTGAATCTGCTCACCGGTGATCCCACCGATGAAGATGTCCTCAGGGACGCACGCGTCGGGACCGCAAGCGGTGTTGTGGTGGGGAGTAACGACGATGCCCGCGACGTGCTTTCGGTCATCGCGACGAAGAACGTCAATCCTGACATCCGCACAGTCGCAGCGGCGACTGCCGAGAAACACGTCGAGAAGTTCCGCGCGGTCGGGGCGGACGAAGTTATCAACCCCCGTTCTATCGGCGGACGGCTTCTAGGAAAGTCGGTGCTGGGCCGTGAGTCGAGCGAACCACTACTGGACGGAATCGTTGCGGATGACGGGGAGAGCGGAGACACCACAGAGTAACGGTCCCGACGCTCGCCAGCGACGGTGTCGACCGGCTTGCATCGCGCTGTGGGATAGTAATATATGTATTCGATACTGAATATTGACGCATGGCCACCTCGGACGCCAGTGGCATTTCGGAGATCGTCGGCCGGCTACTGGTGCCACTGTGTGCCGCATCCGGGGCGCTCGTGCTCGCGGGGTTCTTCTTTCCGACGCTTGTCGGCGAAGCCGTGACTGGTCCGGCGTGGCTGACTATTGCGCTCGTGTTTTTCAGTTCGGGACTCTGTTACATCGCGCTCCTTCCCTACTCCGAAGACGCCACTGCGCCGGCCGCGGCCGATGTCCTGCTCCGCGTCCGGCGGACAAAGGTCAAACGGGCCATCAAAGAGTTCCTCACACAGCACGAGCCAGCCATCCTCGCGTTCCCGGTGCTCGTGTTCGCCGCGTTCTTCGGGCTTCAGATCGCATTCCCTGCACGGACGACGGGTGCCGTCGACGCCGCTGCTGCCACAGTCCTTCGCGGCGGCGGCCCGCTGTTTCTCGCCGCGGTCTTCCTCTCGGTCTGTTACTGTCTGTTTCTGTTGCTTGGGCCCTGGGGCGAAATCAAACTCGGCGGTCCGGACACGGAGCCAAGCTACACGTATCCGACATACTTTACGCTCGTTTTCACCGCCGGCATCGCGGCTGGACTGGTGTTCTGGGGCCCCACTGAGGCCCTGTTTCACTACGACCAGCCACCGCCGTACATCGGGGCAGCAGCCGGGTCGCCGGGCGCCGTCAACGGCGCGCTTGTGTACACCCTCTTTCACTGGGGCGTCTCGGCCTGGAGCGCCTACGCTGTCATCGGCGTCCCGATAGCGTACTTCGCGTTCACGCGGGGCGCTCCGCTCCGGGTCTCGACAGTGCTGGCCCCCTTGCTCGGTGTCGATGAGCTCGATTCGGCCTGGGCCACACTGGTCGATACGCTGGCCGTTTTTGCCACTATCGGGGGCATCGCCACCTCGGTCGCACTCGTGAGCGAGCAGTTCCTCGCCGGGATCAATTACCAGTGGGACGTGGCAGCCGGTGAGGTCGGGCCGGTCCTGTTCGTCGGCGGCTTGACCCTGATATTTGTTGTCTCCAGCGCGACTGGGATCCACCGTGGCATCCGTCGCATCGCCGGCCTCAATATCGTCTTGTTTGGCCTGTTCGCGCTTCTCATCGCCGCCGTCGGTCCACGGTTGTTCATTCTCCAGCGAGGAACGCAGGCACTCGGGACCTACGTGGTGGAGTTCGTTCCGTTGAGTCTTCACACGGGCGGGCAGTGGGTCGCGGCGTGGACCGTCTGGAACTGGTCGTGGTGGTTTTCGTGGGCACCCTTCGCAGGGCTGTTCATCGCCGCACTCTCCCGCGGTCGCCGGGTCAGAACTGTCGTGTTCACGAGTGTCGTTGCGACCTCGGCGGCGACGATGGTCTGGTTCCTACTGCTCGGTGGTACGTCGCTGTTCATCCAGCAGACGGGGCAGGCCGATATCCTCGCCGCGATCGCACAACGTGGCGGTTCGGAGGCGGTCGCCGGCTTCCCGCTGTTCGCGTCATTACCGCTTGGACAGCTTCTGATGTTCCTGTTTCTCGCGCTCATCATCGTGTTCATGGCCACGTCGGCGGACACCTCGACGCTCGTCGTCTCTGTTCTGGCAACGCGACGGGGGATGGCACCGTCGGCGACGCATATCGTCTTCTGGGGTATTTTTCAGGGTTCAGTCGCCGTTTCGGTGTTGCTTCTCGGTGGTGCTGAGACGCTTCAGGCCCTGGCCGTCCTGACTGGCGGCCCGTTCGCCGTAATATCACTTGTGGCGGTCGGCGGGCTGACCGTGACCTGGTACCGGGACGAGCAGGGCCACACCTCCCTCTTCCGACGCGCCGTCAGGAAACTGCCGGACATTCAGACACACCACGACGTCGATCCACCTGAAAAGAAATAGACGGCGCGGGTACTGTGATTTTAGGCCTTGGCGATTCCGGTACAGAAGTTCTCGACGATCTGTTTCCCGGCGTCAGTGAGGATGCTCTCCGGATGGAACTGGACGCCGATGTGCGGTTTTTCGGCGTGCTGGACGCCCATCACGATGCCCTGCTCGTCGTTCGTGTGGGCCGTTTCCGAAAGCGTGTCTGGGAGTTCCGATGCCTTGACGGCCAACGAGTGATACCGCCCGACCTCAAACGGGTCGTCGACGCCGTCGTATAGCCTCGTTCCATCGTGGCGGACCTCCGAGGGCTTCCCGTGGACCACGCTCGGCGCGTGGCCGACAGGAGTCCCGTGGGCCGCACAGAGCGCCTGGTGGCCCAGACAGACGCCAAGCGCCGGGTACTCTGTCTCGGCGAACACGTCGATGGACACACCGGCCTCTGCGGGCGTCCCGGGCCCCGGCGAGACGACGATGCCGTCCGGGTCGAGTTCGTGGATGCCCTCAACATCGATAGCGTCGTTCCGGCGGACCGTGACATCGTCGAACTCGCCGACGTACTGGACCAGATTGTAGGCGAAGGAATCGTAGTTGTCGATAATGAGTATCATCGCATCCCCTCCATCGGTTCGGTCTCGGATTCGACGGCGAACGACCCCTGTTCGCCGAGCGCCTCGTCGACGGCAGTAACGAGCGCCCGGGCCTTGTCCAGTGTCTCCCTGTACTCCGCCTCTGGAACGGAATCATGTACGATGCCGCTCCCGACGCGGAGGCGGTACTCGTCGTCGTAGTGAACCAGCGTCCTGATCGTGATGTTCAGCGTCGCACGGTCGTCGAAACCGAACATCCCGATACTGCCGGTGTAGGGCCCCCGTCGGGTCCGCTCCACCTCGTCGATAATCTCCATTGTCCGCGGCTTCGGCGCGCCGGTGATGGTCCCACCGGGGAACACGGCTGCGACCGCGTCGGCGATGCTCACCGCGTCGCGCAACTCCCCTTCGATGAGGGAAACGAGGTGCATCACCTCGGAATACCGGTCGACGCGGCGGTACTCGGCGACGTCGACGGACCCATACTCGCTGACCTTGCCGAGGTCATTGCGTTCGAGGTCGACCAGCATGGCGTGTTCAGCCCGCTCCTTCTCGTCGCTACAGAGGTCTGCCTCAAGCTCCTCGTCTTCCGCTGGCGTCGCGCCGCGCGGCCGCGTCCCGGCAATCGGCTCCGTGAGCAACTGGTCGCCATCGACGTCCAGCAACAGCTCCGGGCTGGCGCTGACAAGGTCGACGCCGGGGAACTCAAGCAGGGCTGAGTACGGAGCCGGATTCACCCGACGGACAGCGTCGAAGGTGTCGACTGGGTGGACGGCCGCCGGGGCGGTCAGCCGGTGTGAGACGTTTGTCTGGAACGTGTCGCCGTCCCTGACGTACTGTTTTATTTGCCGGACGCGGTCGGCGAACGCTGCCTCGCCGCACTCGCTTTCGAACGTGGCCTGACTTGCAGCGGTTGGCTGGGACTGGACGTGTTTCTCGCCGTGGATGGCGTCCTGTGCTAGCTCTCGGGCCATCGTCCGGCCACGCTCGAATGCCGATTCAGGCGACCCGTTGACGGTGGGACAGGCCGTTACATGTATCTCGACGTCGCCGTCGTGTGGCTCCTCCCACGCGGCGATGCAGTCGAACACGCCAAACTGAAGCCGTGGGAGGCCATCCGAAACGGTTGTCTCTGGGATGTCTTCCAGTTCCCGTGCTACGTCGTAGGAAAGCCACCCGAACGCGCCACACGGGTATGGAACCGTACAGTCGCCCCGTTCTAGGTGTTCGCGGTCGAGTAGGTCGTCGATAGCTTCGAGACTCGGACTTCCGCCATCCTGTGCGGGTGTCGCTCCTGCGGACACCTCGACGCGCTCGATTGGCTCGATGCCGAAGTACCCCCAGCCCGACTGCCCACCGGTCGTTTCGAGATAGAAGCCGTCTGTGTTCTCGTCGCGGGCGCGGCGATACGCCTCGAACGGGTCGGCAACGGTGACGCGCGCCTCAACCGGCACACGGGTGCCGTCCGCTGCTGCCCTCGCAGTTTCGATGAACGATTCTTTGTCGGTGCTGAATCGAATCTCAGTCATAGTGCAGTTGCTCCTAAGCGAGAGGCCCTGCCTCTCGGTGTGGTTGTGTAGACCAAGCATGGGTCAGGACAAAAACCTTCGGTACTCCCTCCTACTGCCTGAAATACTGCCGAACTGTCGACTGACTACGGCTAAACACTGGACGAATAGCCGATATCATTTCAAAGGCTGGACTATTCCGCATCACTCACTATTCCGACGGGGCTTGAGGAAAACATCGAACGCTTGGCCAACCCCAGCAGTTGACCGTGTAGCAGTCTGCTCACTCTGAACATCTAACTGGGGACTTCGGGGCCGACAGCAAACCTAGCAACAATGACTACAGTAATCGACGGGAACGAAATCGGCGACCAGATCACGGAGGGCGTCGCGGCGTGTACGGACACGCTCGTCAGCGAGGGTGTCACACCGGGGCTGGCGACTGTGCTGATGAGCGACGACGGCGCGAGTGAAACGTACGTCTCGATGAAACAGCGGGCCTGTAATGAAATCGGCATTGAGGGGTTTCATCATCAAATCAGTGCAGACGAGTCGGCCGAGGCGCTGTTCTCGACCATCGACGAACTGAACGCGGACCCGGCGGTCCACGGAATCCTCGTTCAGATGCCGCTCCCCGACCACGTGCCAAAGCGCGACGTACTGGAGCGCATTGACCCGATGAAAGACGTCGACGGGTTCCATCCCGAAAACGTCGGCCGACTCGTCGCGGGGAACGCGCGATACAAGCCCTGCACCCCCCATGGAATACAGAAAATGCTGGCCGAAACTGGTGTTGTGACGGAGGGGAAAGACGTTGTCGTCGTGGGTCGCTCGGACATCGTCGGCAAACCGATGGCAAACTTGCTCATCCAGTACGGGCCGGGCGGGAACGCGACAACGACCGTCTGCCACTCCCGAACTGATGACCTTGCGGACAAGACTCGCAACGCGGACATCGTGATTGCCGCCGCCGGGGTTCCGGAGATGATAGACGGGTCGATGCTCTCGGCGGGTACGACAGTTATTGATGTGGGCATCAACCGGGTTGATGCTGACACGGAGAAGGGGTACGAACTCGTCGGGGACGTGGACTTCGAGAGCGCTAAAGAGAAAGCGGACGCCATCACCCCGGTTCCCGGCGGTGTTGGACCACTCACCATCGCGATGCTGCTGTATAACACTGTGAAAGCGGCCAGCCTCCAGTCCGGCGTCGATATTAGGCTTCCGTAGGGCCCGTTCGCAGGACTACCCGCGTGGACTGTTATATCGTTTCGACCGCACCACACTCCGGGCATGTAATCAGGAGTTCACCTGCTGGGTCCTGTTCTCCCTCTATGACGTTGTGACCGCTGGCACACTGTTCGTGCATATACACCTCGTGGCTGTCGTGCTCACGCAGCCAGATGTGGCCTTCTTCCGGTGCTGAAACGATGCCGTGACAGAAGTAACACTCGCCGTTCATACAGAATCGATGACAAGCCAGTATCAAATAGCTACCTCTCAGTGTGGGATGCTGCTCGTTTTCAATTCTACAGCGCCGGCGAGAACACAACATATAGCGGAAAAGACAACTATTGTTTCAAAACTAAGATGCTTCAGCCCAACAATCCGATATGGACTACTGTTACACGGGCGACACACACGAGAAACTCTTCGCGGCGTACCGGGCCGATGAAGAGCCGTTCCCGACCCAGACGCAGATGGAGTTCCCGCGGCGGGAACACCGAAGACCGGAAATCGACATCCTCAAACGACTGTTCTTCCCGACCTGTTGGAACGCTGCTGAACTGGTCCGGGACGAGCTCGCCGTTCTGGACCGTCTTGACACTCTGGGCGGCCTCTTCTTTGCCGGTATTAGACCCTACTCCGGGTCGGACCCGGCTGAAACAGTTGACGCCGTCATCGATCAGCTCCCGGCGGTTCGCACACGACTTAAAAAGGACGTGGAGGCCGCGTTCAAAGGTGATCCGGCGGCAAAGACGTATATGGAGATAATCCGGTCCTATCCGGGGTTCATGGCAATACTCGTACAACGGGTCGCACACACCCTCTACGAGGCCGGAGCCTCCGAGTACGCTCGCGAACTCACCGAATACGCCAAGACTGAGACCGGCATCGACATCCACCCCGGCGCTGAAATCGGCGACCACTTTTTCATCGACCACGGGACTGGCGTCGTCATCGGCGAAACCACAACTGTCGGGGAGTGGGTCCGCCTCTATCAGGACGTGACGCTTGGCGCGCTCCACTTCGAGGCCGACGAGAGCGACGAACACAGATTAAAGAAGGGCTACAAACGACACCCGGATATCGGCGACCACGTCGTCATCGGCGCGGGCACGAAAGTTCTGGGTGCCATCAGCGTTGGTGACCACGTCAGCATTGGGGCGAACTCCTGGGTCACCGACGACATTCCGGACGATACGAAAGTGTACGTCACAGACCACCCGACACAGGAACGAAAACGAACCAAGTAAAATCGGAACCGATATCGCCCGGTTTCTGAGACTGCAAAGATACCACGAATTGGCTGGACGAACGCTTCTGACTGGTGTACCCGGCCCGAGGACCTCTCATACTGTTGTTGTCTGTCCAGTCGCGAGAAGGACTCCTCTTCTAATAGATTAGAATAACAACTGTACCAGCATTAGGGGCTGTTGGAATCGCTCCCGCCGTTCACTTTAGTCGTCACCGGGAACGAACTCAGCGACTCCGCTCAGGTTTCGTGACCAGACGCCCTCACCACGGTCGAGTCCGTCGTTCCACTTCCCCACAACAGTCGAAACTGCGAGGTCGCCAGTGACGTTGTTCATAGTTGCAATTCGCCCAAGAATCAGTACCTCACAAAGCATCGCCAGTTAACCTGACCTGAGTCACCTGTTCTGTTGGGATGAGTCGTCGATAGCGGTCGAAGAACACTAATCGAGGCCGGAGCTGTCGCTGTCGGCGGCGATCAGCCGCCGACGCGACAGCGTTGCCACTCACGAAGCGGCGTACTCGGTCGGTGATTACCGGTGGAACCGGTCATCAGGTGGTCGGTTCGCGGGGACGGCCCGACGCACTGCGAGGGCCGTCCACGCGGCCCGCCGAACCATATTGACGAACTCCTTGTATGGCCACCACCAGAGGCGACGCCCGCCTCGGCGGGGCGTCGCCACGTATTCGTAGTGGAGATACCGCCAGACGTTCTGCAACAGCAGACTCACCACAACGTACAGAAACCGAACCGTCGCATCTCGCGTTGTCGTCGTCGCTATCGCTTGCTCAGACAAGCGATAGCTCGACTCGATACCGAAGCGTTTGCTGTAATGGTAGCGAGCATCGCGTGGTGTCTCGATGAACGGCGCGTCAGCGGCGTAGCCGTGACGCGCCACACCGTTCTCGTCGTACCGTCCGTTCAGGTACGTACAGTCGATGTAGACGGGAAACTCGACGGTCCAGCTGTGACCGTCGAGTTTCCCTGTCAGGTCGTGTTCGATGACACGGCTCCACCCTTCCGAGAGTTCCTGCTGGATCGTCTCACCCCACCGGATGATTGGGATCACGTAGGGGTAGTTGTGCGCCTGGAGCAGCGTGAGACACTTGCTATCGTAGAATCCCCGATCAAGGTAGACGGCCTTGACCTCGGTGTCAAGGCCGTCGAGAACACCGAGGAACTCGGCGAGGACGCTGCTAGCGGTGTCGCCGTCTTCGAGACGGCGCACCGCCAGCGTGTAGCGCTTGTTCTTCACGCGTGCGTAGAGCGTCGCGTACGCGTGGAATGCAGTGGTTCCACGCTTGGCTTCTGAATGATAGAGGCCCTCTGTGTCGTCTTCATCACCGTAGTAGGACCGCAGGTGGAGGTCTGCGCAGACCTCCACCTGCTCGGGGAGGAGTTCGACGACATCTCGCCGAAGGAGCGTGTTAGCGACTCGTTCGAGTCGTTCCGGCTCGAACTTCGTCCGGAGGTGGTACAGGATCGTGTTCGCCGGTGGCGACTCTTCACTGGAGTTGCACAGCGTGGAGATCGAGGTCCCGTCGGCGGTCGCGCCGACGAGGACCTCGTAGATGTCCTCGGGATCGATTTCAGCGTTATTCGCCAGGGTAAGAGAAACTTCCTCGTCAAGCCGGTTGACGAGGAAGTTAAGAAGTTGGTCTTCGTGGATTTCACTGTCCGCTTGCTTTGCTTGCTTGGACACAACTCAGCAAGCGGACTCCTTCAACTTGCGAGCTTTGTGAGGTACTGAGAATAGGGTCGACCCCGGCGACGAATCCAACGACCTCCAGCGGAAGGCCGACCTGTGTGAGAATCACAGTGAGCATGACGATCCCCGCTCCCGGAACGCCAGCGGTTCCGATGCTGATGAGGACGGCCACAATTAAGACGAAAATTTGCTCAGTAAGCACTAGTGGCTGTCCGACGACGTTTGCGGCAAACATCACGGTGACCGCCTGTCGGATGGCAGCACCATCCATGTTCGCCGTGGCACCGACCGGGAGCGTGAACGAATACACTCGCTCAGCGATCTGCAGGTCTTCGTCCGCATTGCGCATCGTAACAGGGAGCGTTCCGCTCGACGACCGAGTCGCGAACGCAGTCACCATCGCGTCCTTCGCTCCGCTGAGGAACGCAATCGGCGACACGTCGGCAATCACGCTCATCAAAAGAACGAGATAGGTGAAGCCGATGTGAATGCCGATTGCAATAGTGACTGCCAACACGAGCTCGCCCAGCGAGGAGAACAGGCCGATGCCTTCAGTGCCGATGCCGGACGCCATCAACGCGAACACACCGAGCACACCGAATTCGAGGACGCCACGGACGATGACAAACATCGCCTCAGCACCCACTTCGAAGGCCTCGAACACTGAATCGACACTCTCTGCGAGCGCGTCTTGCCGGGCGCGGACGTATGTCAGCGCGATTCCAAAGACGATGACGAAGAAAACCGTCGCCAGCAGATTCCCCTCTGCGAGCGCCGCGACGGGATTGTTCGGCACGATACCGAGAACGACATCAAGCAACGACGGCGGCGCTTTCGATTGCGCTTCACCGCCGCCGAATTCGAGCCCACGACCCGGCTGAAGCACGTTTGCAACCGCGAGACCAATAATTCCTGCGAGGGTCGTCGTCAGGGCGTAGAGACCGACTGTCGCACCGCCGATTTTTCCAAGTTTTGCGGGTGAGAGCTGTCGAATCCCGGTCAGCAGTGTGAAGACGATAATCGGGATGACCAGCATATTGAGCAGTCGGAGGAAGAGGTCGCCTACTGGTCTGACGACAGCCATCTGCTCCCCGAACACGATACCGGCACCTGCTCCCAGTACGAAGGCGACAAAGATGCGCCAGATGAGCGGGATAGATCGATACCGGCTCCATAGCGTGCGAATGGGTTGTATCATATTACACAGCAACGGGTAGTCTTATAAAAACCCGTTAGCCCCGCCAGTATGTGCAAGCGGCTATGATGCGGTTTTCTCTTACAAGGTTCCGTTTTCAGACGGGTCTGTCGCCAAATGGCAAGTGCTACAGCCGTTCATCTGAAAAGGATAGCAAAATAGCGGTTGGAATTCGCTTGTTTTCAGAAGCGCGACGCCGTTGGCACTCCTGCCTGACGGTCGTTCTTACCGTTTCTCGCTTCGCTGTCGAGTTTCCCGTATCTAGAGAGTGGTCCAGTCAGTGACGGCCTGCTCACCCGGTTGTGGTCAGTCGGCCGGTGGACTGGTTTTCGGTTCGACGACCCGACGAAGCTCCGCTCGCAGCGCCGTCCACTTCGCCGCGATGAATCCCAGCAGGATACATCCGAACCCACCGACGGTGGCGAGCGTGACCTGCTGACCGAGCACGAGCCAGCCGGCGAGCGCGGCGAACAGGGGGATGACGTACTCGATGAAACTCATCTCGATAGGGCCCAGCTGGTCAAGTAACCGGAAGTACAGCAGGAAACCGCCGATACCGGCGACGACAGCCAAATACAACAGCGCCGCAAGCGCGGACGGCGTCCACGATGCGTCCGCAAACGACTGTCCGGGAAGTACGAGTACGGTGAGATGGAGGACAGCGGCTCCGATAGCCATCAACCACGCCTGTGTGGCCAGAAACGACATCGACGGACTGGTGTCGTGCGTGACGACGGCCGGGATGGCGAACGCCAGTGCTGCTGCGAACACGAGCGCGATTCCGATAGTACTGCTGAGGAGATTCGCTGGGTCAGGGTCAGCAATGACGACAACGCCGGCGAAGCCGAGTACCACGCCGACCCCAGTATTCGCGGTGAACGTGTCATCGCTCGACGCGAGCTTCGTCAGCGCGGGCGTTACGACGGGAACGAGACCGAGCAGTACGGCGGCGACGGCCCCGGTGACGTACTGTTGCCCGGTGAACAGGAATACGTGATGCACCCCGATCATAAGCGAACCCCCAGCGAGGACGTACACGTAGTCGTCGCGGGTCTGTGGCCGCTCTAGCGCGCCTGTGACAGCCAGCGCGGCAAACAGGAGAACGGAGGCGATGTCGAAGCGGACGGCAGCGAACGGTACTGGCGGCAGGTCGGCAAGGCCGACATCTGTCGCCATGAATGCAGTACCCCAGATTGCAGCCAGGAGGAGAAAGCAACCGGTCGTTCGATAGCGACTCATTCAGTTGCCGGTCACCACCCGACGGTAAAAGGGCCGTCGAAGCCTGTTGCAAATTGCTAGATGTTGCCACTGCGCCAGCGACCACTGACGCGGTGCCGATGACCGGGCGGCATCTGTCCGGGGAATACACGGTTGGGACCAGTGTAGTAGTGAGTAACGTCGACAGCGGTCCAGTTCTCACGCCGAAAGCTAAGCCTGCTTCAGAACCGGCATTTGGATGTAATATGAACTATATGGGTGAACATATTGCATATTTGAGAACATATATTGCAGAAATAATAAGAAAACACCCTATCTGGATATAAGTCTATACCAGCGAATAGCGGGCTATGCCGTTGGAATGCAGTTCTGTACCTCTGCTATATCCGCACTTTCAATGATTGTGTCCGCTGCGTCGATTGCTGTTTCGGGAACGCGTTCATCGGGGTCAAATAACACCGCGGTATCTGCCTCGATGAACGCCTCCGTATCAGTGTGTGAATCGCCGATATAGGTGATTGAGACGGGATTCTGCTTGCTTCGAATTTTTCTCAGTAGCTCTCCTTTCTCATTGGGACCGACACCGATATCGATAGCCGAAACCCGTCTATCCTCGAACCGAAGCCAGTTTCCACGAACAAACGCCGGTTCGTACGGCTCGAATCGCGTTGCAAGGTTCGCAATGCCGGCACTGAGGATGCCGAATCGGATATCCGTTTGCTGGAGGTGGGCGAGGAGGTCGACAGCACCTGCTTTCGGCTTGAGGGCCCGGGTCGCACGAGTGATATCTGATCTGGTGATATCGTTCGCACGCCACACGTCGACCGCTCCCTGACACCACTCTGTAAACGTAATTTCTCCGGCCTCGAACCGGTTCATTAGCGCCTCGGCTTCCGGTGTTGTTCCGTAGAGGGTGTGCAACAGCTCGAACCCGCCGCGCTGTCGAGTGAGCGTCCCGTCGAGGTCGAACACTACAAGATGCGACATACTACCGTTCTGCAACAACCTCTATCTCAACGTCGATATCGACTGGCAATTTAACGACTTCCACAGCACTGCGTGCAGGATAGGGTGGTGACATGAGCTCACCGTACACCTCGTTCACCTCGTCGTAGTATCGCATATCCTTCACGAACACCGTCGCCTTCACCACATCGTCAAGCGAAGCGTCACCGGCCTGCAACACGGCCGCGACGTTCCGGAGTGTACGCCGGGTCTGTTCACCGGGCGTGCCCTGGATTACCTCGCCGGTATCCGGGTCGACTGGCCCCTGCCCGGAAACGTACATACGGTCACCGCTAGCGATTCCCTGTGAGAACGGGCCGATACTATCAGGTGCGTCGTCTGTTGTTAGTTCTTCCATGGCTGTTTAATTGGGTGTCGGCTTTTCGTCCGCATCGTAGACCTCGTTGATGAACGATGTTGGCAGGCTCGTCGTCAATCCGCCGTCAAGCACCAGATTCTCACCGGTCAAGAAACTCGACATTTCGGAGGCAAGGAACAGGGTCGTATCAGCGACTTCTCGCGGTGTGCCGAACCGCCCGAGCGGATACTGGTCGAGCCAGCGCTCCCGGGCGCTCGTTTCACCGGTCCGTTCCTCCGTGTTTTCCATCTCCGCCCGCCTGTTCGCTGTTTCGATGGTCGCCGCCGAAATAACGTTCGAGCGGACCCCGTGTTGCCCGTAGTGGGCGGCGATGTTTCGGGAGAGCGCCAGGAGCCCGCTTTTCGCCTCGGAGTAGCCGGAGAGACCGACACCGAACAGGCCGTTGACTGATCCCATATGGATTATCGACCCGCCGCCAGCGGCGACCATCGCTGGCAGTACCTCTTTGCTCAGGAGGAACTGGCTTTTCAGGTTCAGGTCGACCATCGATTCGAAGGTCTCCTCGTCACACCGGTGCAACAGATTGGCGGATTCGTCTGCGCCACCAGCGTTGTTCACAAGCACGCGGATGTCCCCGAACTCTTGGATGGTCGTGTCGACAAGGTCCCGTACCGCCTCCCGGTCTGTAACGTCACATTCGACCGGAACAACGCGGCCATCGTGTGTCTGGGTCAGTTCCGTCGCAACCGCTTCCACGTCCTCGTAGGTGCGCGAACAGACGACGACATCGCCACCAGCTTCGGCGAACCGGGCCGCGATCTCGCGCCCGATACCCCGTGACGCGCCAGTCACAATGGCTGGCCGGTCCGCTAGTGATAGTTCTACCATGACACTGACACCCACGTAAGCTGCCCCCTTGAAAGTTGCTCTTGGCCGTTCATGTGATTCGATACTCCTCGATGGCGGCCATGTCGATAGAGACTCCGAGACCGGGACCGTCCGGGGCCGGGAGGCAGCCGTTGCTGACCTCGAACGGCCGCTCGATGATGTCTGCCTCCCAGCCGTAGTACGTCGAATCTGGGGGCAAGGAAAAGCCCGGGATGCCGATGAACGCGTGGAGGATCGCCGCCGTTCGAATCCCCAGGTCGAACGCACAGTGGTGGGTAAAGGGAACCCCGGCGTCTTCAAGGATGGCGGCCTGCTGTCGAATTCCACTGATGCCGCCGGCTGGGGTCAGGTCGATAACGCCGACATCCATCGCGCCAGCTTCGACAAGCGATTGCAGATTATGCGAGATATACGTGTCCTCGTTCGGCGCGATCGGCTGGCGGAGTCGTTGTCGGAGCCGGGCTAGCGATCTGTGTGCATCGACGCGAATCGGCTGTTCCATATACTGCAGGTAGATACCCGCATCTTCGAGCATCGCGCCGACCCGAACCGCCTGGTCGAGCGTCCAGCCCTGATTCGGGTCGAGTCGAAATTCGAGCTGTCCGTCGACCTCATCGTGCATCGCTCTGATTCGCTCGACATCCTGTCGCCAGTCCCGTCCTGCCTTCGTTTTGAGGACAGTGAAGCCCGCTTCGTGCGCTTCTCGGGCTTTGACACGAGACTCCTCGGGCGAGAGGATGCCGAGACAGAAGGCAACAGGGACCTCAATAGGAGCAGTACTGTCGCCATCGACGCTTTGCCGGTGTTGTTGTGTCCCCTGTGTCGGTGCTGTCCATCCGCCGAGCAGCTCATACACTGGTCTATCGAGGGCTTTCCCGACGATGTCCCAGCAGGCCGTTTCGACGGCGGCAAAGAACATATCGACGTTGGTGTACTCGACGAACACCTGCCGGCGGAGTCGCTCGATTTCGAACGGCGACTGGCCCTCAATCATCGGCCCAACTCCGTCTTCGATAATCGACTCGGTGGCTTCCGGTGACAGGAAGACACGCATCTCGCCCCAGCCGCTAAGGCCCTCATCTGTGTCGACACGGACGAGGACGCGTTCCATCGAACGTAACTTTCCGTGGTTGGTCACGTACGGCCCGATTCCGAGATGTTCATCCAAGTCGGCCAACGGTACATCTACAGTTACCGCTGACACGCCAGTTATCTCCATGCCATTCTGTCGTCCGGGAACCGATATCAAAGTACCGCTTCCCCCTCTCAGCTCACTGTCTCGATGGCGGTTTCGACCCACTCCAGTGACTGCTCTGGAAGCAGTCCGTAGTTATAGAAGGATAGCCGCGGCACTCCTTTCGAGTCAAGAGTCTCCACGATATCGACCACGGTCGCCTCGTCGTCGATGGCCGGATGGCCCGGCAGGAGACCAACGTGGAGTGGCACGTCATCAATCACCGTCTCAACGGCGTTGTACGCACCTATGACTGCGTCACTTGACGACTCGTAGGCCGGCAGACAGTAGTAATCGACGTGGTTCGAGAGCGCTTGTAGGTCGGCCCCAACGATCCACTCGCGGCCGGGTTCCGGCGCGCCGACGTAGTAGCCAAGCGGTGTTGTTCCCGCGGCGTCAGCCAGTGTGGCGTACAGTGACGACAGCATCCGTTCGCGGACATCGACGTACGCGGCGACAGTACTGTGCTCCGCAAGCCAAGCCTCCGGTGAGCGGTCATGTGACAGCTCGCCAGCGACGATATCGTCCAGCGCGTTGGCTACCGTCTCGCGTGCCTGTTCAGCATCGACGTCCTCAGCCGTCGCATTCTCCTGACAGTGTGGACAGAAACACATCCCGAGCAGGAACTCTCCGAGCACCCCCAGCCGTGCGTGAATCTTCTGATGGTGCCATCCAAAGCCCGTCCCGTAGAAGTAATCGAACGTTTCCAGTTCGATACGGGCAAACGTATCGCGGGCCGCCAGATCCGAGACCAGTGCCGAGAGATACGTCTGGACCACGGGTTGGGACGGGCACAGGCCAAAGATCAGGTCGTCACCGTGTGCAGATTCCAGCGTGTACTCGGGGTTGGCCATCCCGAGCCGAGAGTTGTGGCAGCCGACTGTCCAGGAATTGAGTGAAAGCTCTGACAGGCCGGCGGCGATGTCCGCGACCCAGTCCCCGTCCATCTGTTCATACGGCACTGGTTCGAGGTCCCCGTACTCTGGCCCGGGCTCGAAATACGAACTCGCGCGGGCGAACAGCGTCCGCCGCTCCGGATTGTGTGGCGTGAATGCCTGCACAGTGTGATAGTTCGTCGCAAGGTTCAGTTCGTCAACGCCGACGCCACGCAGTCGTGTTTCCACCTCGACCGGCCCTTCGTCCAGAAGGTCCCACGGGTACGCCCACATCGCGAATTCCATACGCGACCAACTATGGCGGCGATAATAAAAGTAGAGGCGGTTACTCCTTGACTGCGCCAGCCGTCATGCCAGCCACGATATACTCCTCTAGGAAGAGCGTGTCATAGAAAGCGCCACATGCAAAGCAGCAGGGTGCGGAAAGTGTGTCCAACACAACCGCGACCCTGCAGGACGTAGGTTCGGTTAACGACTTCTTGAATGCGGCGGCTACCGAGACAGTACCGCTGTTCGAGCATCTTGAGTTCGAGTTTCTGCTGGAGTACGACGTGTTCGCCCCCTCGGGGCGGGGGCGAACACGAGTCCATGAGCCACCAGACCTCTTTCGCGGCTTTCTACACTGCTACTACAAGGATGTATACGGCACACGTCCAGTCACACGAGAACTCCAGCACAGCCTCGTCTGGTACTACTGCGGACTCGACAAACCACCATCCAGAGACACAGTTGACCGGTTTCTTACCGATCTCGAACACGTCATCGATGATGTCTTCAAGAGACTCGTCGAGCAGGCCGCCTGCCGGGGCCTGCTCGACTCGACGTACTCCATCGACTCAACCCACATCGAAGCGGTCCAGTACAACGACGCCGCCTCGTGGAACTACGACCCAACAGCTGAGGAACACTACTACGGCTTCGGCTGTACGATCGTCTCGACCGGTCCAAAGATTCCGATAGCAGCGGAGTTCACACAGAGCAAACAAGCGGATCAAGAGACGGCGATGCGCGTCACGTGTGACGCGCTCGCCGTCGATACACCCATCTGGATGCTTGGAGACAGCGCATACGATATCCTCGATTGGCACGACCACCTGCTGGCCGCAGGGGTCGTGCCAATTGCCCCGTACAACCCGCGAAATACCGACGATCCGCTCGATATCGAGTATAGGGTCGAAGATCGTATCACCGAACACAGTGAGGAAGTTCTGCTCAAACAGTCCATCTTGGACGAGACGTACAACCACCGGATAGGAGTCGAACGAACTAACGATGCCGTCAAGGACTGCGGCCTCGGGCACGTCCGCGCCCGAGGCCGCGTCCACGCTCGAACAGAAGTGTTCGTTGCGCTCTGCCTACGACTCGTCGTTGCAATCACCAACTACGAGCGAGGAAACGAGCCGGGCTGTGAGATGCTATGAGATGGATTCTATGACACGCTCCTCCTATAGCCAACTTCTAGGTGAATATCTGAATGATATCATAATGCCCGTTTCTCGGTCATGACTTCTGGTACAGTGTCTACTGGACATCTAGGCTTTCCCATCACACAATTTAATTCGAGAAGGGTCAGCAGTATCTCAACAGTTAGTCAGGAGAATCAGTGAATCATTAGCAAAGGGTTAGAATCCAGTTGTCATAGTTAAAAAGTCGAGACCGGAATGAGCCGGAAAGAACGGTGTGACCGAAGCCGCTCCGGCTCACTGTCAAAGTGGAGAGAGCGATCCGAGTCGACAGCGACTATACAGGGCACGAGCGTCCCTGAGGGGGGTGGTAAGGATTGGGCCGGTGTTGTGGGTGTCGGGTAACTGCCCTCTCCATCAGTGTCTAAACCGCAGGGGTGTATTGTTATAGTCGTGTCGCTCTTGTGAAGCACGTTGTTGATTTTCAGAGGGCAGCATCAAGAGCATGTTTGAGCGCTTCGTCACCTGGTTTTCTGTAGAGTTCGCAGCGGAGCTGAAAGGCTCTGAGATACGGTGTTAGCTTGTCCTTTGACACTCCTCGATGGGGCGAGAGCCACCGTCGCGTCAGCGACGCGTGGCTCTCGCAACCGTTGACGTGTACTTCGCCATCAGCGTATTCACCGTCGCCGTGGACGACGTATTCGCGGGAGAATGCGTCGTCTTCTTCGAGCGGCTCGTACGCTCGAAATCCGTCCGTATAGACGGTCAGCGACTCCTCATCGTGGTCAGCAAGCAGGAGTCGAATAGTCGATTCACCAGCGGATTTCGCTGGCACGACGTATCGATCGTCCGAGCCACGATCGACCAGCGTGAACACCGGCGGTTTGTCGCCGTCGTACGAGCCTCGTCCACGCGTGGACAGGCCACGCGAGCGCGACTCCTGGTCGCGCTCGCGGCCTTTGAGACCGGCAGAGACGTACACTTCGTCGATTTCGACCGGTCCAGACAGTGTGATCGAAGGCGCGTCGAGCGCGCTGGCGAAGCGCTCGACGCGCCGTCTCACCGTTCTGTACGAAAGATCGAGCTCCGCCTCGATCTGGCGAATACTCGTGTTGAACCGTAAGAACACGTAGATCGTGAAGTACCACTCTTTCAGCGAGAGCTTCGAATGAGCGAAGATCGTGCCGGTCTTGTCGTTGAACGTCCGGCCGCAATTCTTACACAGATACCGCTGATACTCCCGATAGCTGCCGTTTCTGACCGCCAGGTCAGAACGGCAGCGGGGGCACTCGACGCCATCACGCCAGCGAACCTGCTGCAACAGGTCCGCTGCAGCCGATTCCGACACGAACCGGCTTATTGGGAACATATCGGGCACCGCTGGCGCGGTGCCCTTGCCCTCTTCGACTTTCAGCCGCAGCTCTCGCTATCAACAATCTCCTTCGCAAGAGCGTAGAGTTTATATTTATATGAGATAGGCAGCTGTAGCTGAGATTTATCCGGCACGAAATAATTGGAATCGACCTCCTCAACCCAACTATCAATTCAGACCGGCCGACATAGATCACTAGCAATGTATCAGAGTTTGAATGGAGACACAACTCACAGAATCCGACACCCACGTAATAGTCCACGTATTAATTTATATGTCAGACTAACATATATTCTGAGCTATATTTAGGTGATGCCTTCACAGAGCGAACAAGATACCGATAATTCTGGTGCATTCATATTTATTAAGTTACACCTACTCATATAATACTGTATTAACTGCTGAGCGAGAACGTTCAACCTGTGATTTCTCTCTATTTTTCTCACAGTCAAAAAGATCATAATAGCACCTGAGTAACAACAGGTTGTTTGTAATGCTATCGCAGTATCGAATAATGACTGACTGCGGCGACGTCGCCCACTCACCAGTAGAACAGGCGGGAAAACGACCAGAGCTTATACACCATCAAGCACCGCCGTTGGGAAACACGCGTTCGGTCGAAGTTGTAACGAGAGTCCCCATGTTCCTCCCACCAGCGTGGTGTTTGCGTCCCCAGAATCCGAAGTTTTTACCGCCGGCGTTTAAAATGGATTCGTATGAAAGATTGGATTGATGCCTATAACGGACGTGACTGGCAAACCACAACGGACGGAACGGTTCGGTACGCACTGTTGGGCCTCGGTTGGTGGACAATCGACCTGGCACTCCCCGCGATTCAAGACTCTGATCTAGGTGAAGTCACGACGTTTGTCAGTAGTTCCTCGGAGAAAGCCAAACGTCTCGCCGACGAAAACGGTGTAGACCACGGGATAAGTTACGAAGAGTTCCACGACGGGAAGGCGTCCGACGCGTTTGATGCCATCTACATCGGGACACCGAACGCTTTCCACCTAGAGTACGCCAAAACAGCCGCGGAGTTAGACAAAGCGATCCTGTGTGAGAAACCAATGGAGTCAACAGTCGAACGGGCAGAGGAGATGGTTGAGGTCTGTGAGGACGCCGCCGTGCCGCTGATGATCGCCTATCGAATGCAAACTGACCCCGCCGTCAGGCGTGCAAAGGAACTCATCGAAGACGGATTCATCGGTGAGCCAGTATCCGTATACGGCAACAATAGCCAGCCGTTGCTTGAGATGAATCCGAACACAGACCAGTGGCGGCTCGATCCGGACCTGTCAGGATATGGCACCTCAGTGATGGACCTCGGGATTTATTCGATTAACACGACTCGGTTCTTGCTCGAAAGAGAACCGCTGGCGGTGCAGTCACAGATGGATTCTCATGGGGAGGCCTTCGAGGACGTGCCTGATGAACGCTCCGGAGCATTGCTTGCGCTGGAAGACGGTGTCAAAATGGTCACGACCGATAGCCAGAACGCCCACCGTGATACGCAACTGAAAATAACTGGAACGGACGGGCAGATCGAACTCCGTCCAGCGTTCCACGGGAAAGCGAAACTCCATCTGTCTCGGAACGAGACCACAGTAACTGTCGAACACGAGAATTTCGACGCGGAGGATGAAATGCGAGAGGAGTTCGATTACTTCGCTGACCGCGTTTTGACTGATGCTGAGATTGTCCCGGACGGTCGCCATGGCCTCCAAGATATGCGGATCATCCGAGCAATTCACGAGGCTGCGGAGAGCAGCGATGTCGTCGAACTGTAACTGAGTCGTTCGGCTTTTCTAATTCTGTCGCTGATATATTGTCTTGAAGCTCAGTTATGTGCCAATAGCGGCTGTCGTGTTATTCCAGTCAAGACGGTGCACAGCGCAATCACAGTATCGTATTTCGAGGAAGTTTCCGGGTGAGGTTCCACTCCGCTCACCCTCCAAGATTGAAGATCTGTTTTCGGAGCCATAGTTAGCTGAAAGCCCCAACGAAGATTTACAATCCATCGTACCAGGTGTCGTTTAAAAAGCTATGGCCCAGAGCTGAAGCCGAAAAGTAATAACAGCTGTACAGATGTTATGTGAGAGGTCCCAGCGAACTCAACAGGCCTGTTGGCCACTAGTATCGGACACCTGTGTTCGGTATAGCAGCTTACGGACTTGCTGTCGCAGAGATCATATACAGTTGAAGCTAAACCAGGTCTTACCGTCTAAGTCGATCTAGCCACAATATATCACTATTTGGTGAGGCTGGTGTATTCTTGTGACTAGAATGTCGAGTATAAAAACAAAGGCCCACAATTCCTACCCTATATTTTTGTTTATATATTTGAGTTTTTACTAGTATCTTTCTTATTGTCGTACTTGGCTTGTTATGGCTATATTATAGCGAATTTATCACTAGAAAGTGCATATGTATAGTAAGGACAGAAAATATCGAGGTATTCCGTCACAGAGTGAAGTTGTGCAACATACACTGCAGTAATGGCGTGGTCAGTCACTCGCACTGCAAGCAAGGCACAGAATGGCTTCAGTGAGGCCGATGACCTGTCGTAGACTAACTGGGGCAGACAATGCACGATCCACCGTTCAGGAGTATTCATGAAACGTTCCCGGTGAGAAGTGATGCTATCTGGGTGTTCTGGATCGCCCTGTCAATAATGAGCGTTGTCGTCGGTGGGGTACTAGAATTTCGCCATGTTCGGACTTGATTTCTTCCTCATCGCGAAGATCTTCTAGCATCCCTGCGCCACAGATGGCCAGTTAATCCGAAAGCCATTCGTCTTTAGCTAAGACTCACACCTCGGTTGTGTAGCGGTAGCGAGTGTCTCCTGTAAGATCGGCCGTTGCTGATGAATCTTCTGAGCGTCTTCGATTAGCCGCTCCAACAACGGCGGTGGCGAGTAACCGAGGTACTCGCCGAGTTTGTGGAGGATGAGCTGGGCGTGCGACCGGAAGGTCGCCGCCCAGCGTTCCGGCGGAAACACGATCTCATCGTCGGCCTGCTCGGTGACCAGATCCAACAACTCCCGGCTCACCAGCAGTGACAGCAACGCAGCGTATAGTAGAATTTTCACGACATCAGGGTTGTTCGTGTCGAATTCGTCCAGTTCATACTGCGTCTTCAACTCACGGAACAGAGTTTCTACTTCCCATCGACACCGGTACAGCGTCGCTAGGTCTGACGGCAGGAACTCCTCTCTCGGCAGATTCGTTATGTAGAGATGGTAGTCGTCGGCGTCCTCGTTGCGGACGCCGACGACGCGGAACCGCTTCGTATCCAGTGACCGCGTTCCCTCGTACTGCCCTCGCTTGAATTCCGCTTCGACCTCTACGTCGATGTACTTCCGCGAGAGGTCATCGACCACATCGTGGATCTGCTTGCCCTCCAAGGGAATGGCGCGGCCGCGCCATTCCCGTAATTCCGCCGTTATCACCGGATTCGCGTTCTGCTTCAGCCGACTCACGAAGTAGCCATCGTTCTCGTCGATCAACGCGAAACGGCGGTACTTGAAGTACGCTCGATCGAACAGAACTAGCCGTCCTTGTAGCCACGAACCTGTGTTGAACAGCGTGCTGTCGTGCGTTTTCTCGTCCGTTACGTCGATCCGTTCAATTGTCTGGTCGGTGGCGTTGTGGAGCAGGTGGAGCTTCGCTCCAGCCTGCTCCTCGTGACGGGCTTGGAACTCATCAGAGAGGAATTCGTGCAACCGCAACACTGTTCCATCAGCGATCATCACGTCCCTGAATCGGTCGATATCAGCGTCAAAAGCGTCTGGAACAGCGACCTCGTCGAGGCCGCGCTCGACGAGGTCGCGGAGATACTCTGCCAGCGTCGGTGTCAACCGGTGATAGAAGCCGCCAGAAGAGATCGGTTCGTCAGCTGTGGCGTTGTAGCAGCGCCTGAACCCAGCGAGTGTTCGGCTCTCGCCTGCGGCGAAGCCGAACACGAGCGCCCACACGAGGACAGGAATCTGAAGCTTGCCTTCTCGCTCGACCACGCCGAGTTCCTCGGCGTGCTCTTCGAGGAACTCAGAGGGAAAAAGCGTAGTGAGCCGACGCATGATTCTCGTTGAGGAGCGAGGGTTGTGCACAGACTTCTCCTCCTCATTCCTCTCGAAAAATAGCCTCGATAAGCCGTCGCTGTCACGCGGTTCTCATCTTAGCTAAAGACGGATGATCCGAAAGCCATATACACCATATTAGGCCAACCTAAAACATGGACAAGGCAGACGATTCAAATGGTCTCACCCGGCGCGACTACCTCTCCGGCGGTAGTGTGCTGCTTGGCACGTCGATCGTTGCTGGCTGTTCCGGTGACGGTGGCGAATCGCCCAGTACCGCTACATCGCGCGATAGCGGAACGGACACATCGACCCCATCAGATAATGGCCCCTACACTGCCTCACTTTCTCCCGTCGGGGAAGTCGAGTTCGACTCCGTCCCGGAGAACGTCTTCACGATGTACAATCAGTATGCAGATATGTTAGTTGCGCTCAATCACGGTGACGCGGTCAATTCGATGTTCGTGCCAGACATGGCTGGGCCATCGATGAACCACTACTACGAGCGACTTTCCGGCGTCTCTTTTGAGTGGGAAGACCTTCCCAACCCCTACGATAATTTCAGCAAGGAGTTCTTTTATAGCCTCGGTAGCGACGTTCACTTCCTTGACCCCGCATGGGCGATTACCCAGGAGAACTGGGATATGAGCGATATCGAGGAAATTATCGACAACATCGGCCCCTTTTTCGGAAATTTCTACAGCGGAACACACAGTGACCCGCAGGGACCCTACAGTGGGGACTACCAGTATTACACGCTGTGGGAGCTTTTCAGTCGTGTCGCCACCGTATTTCAGGAGCGAAGGCGTTACGAACAGCTCAGAGCCGTTTACGATGAGCTCATCAATACCATCCAAACGAACCTTCCGCCAGAAGAAGAACGACCGACAGCGATTCGGGTTACACTTGGCGATGACCAGTTTTGGACGTATCATCTGAACCGTCCGGGATTTTGGCTCGCCGACACGCGTCCACTTGGAGCCAACGACGCTTTCGGGGATGAAACGTGGGACGGTCTCTGGGGTTCAGTTGGCTATGAAACGATGCTGGAGGCGGACCCTGACGTAATCCTCCACCTCTGGGGAATGACACCGCGCTACGACATGGATGATATCCGCGGGCGACTCGAGTCACACAGCGTTGGGAAAGAGCTCGCCGCAGTCCAAACCGACCGTGTGTACGCACACGGAATGCGATACCACGGCCCTATCATGAATCTGTTCCAGATCGAGATGACCGCGAAACAACTCTACCCAGATATCTTTGGTGAGTGGCCAACCTACGAAAACGGGGATCACTATCCAGAGATCCCATCGGCTGAACAGCTTTTTAGCCGCGACCGCGTTGCCAATATCATTACGGACGGGTAGTGTAGTCGAGGCGGCTTCCAGAGCCTATGGCGAACTCCAGTCGTACCGCATGACGAGGTCGTCCTCATCGATTTCGCTGGCGAGTTTGTCTACGAGTTCATCCCGTTCAAGATCGCCGAACTGTTCTAGTTCGTAGGGTTTGACCGTTACCGGTGAGGACTCACCCTCAGCGATGCGCTCTTGCAGTTTGGCGATGCCGTAGATGAGTGCCTCGGGGCATCCGTCTTTAGCTAAGATGAGAACCGCGTGACAGCGACGGCTTATCGAGGCTATTTTTCGAGAGGAATGAGGAGGAGAAGTCTGTGCACAACCCTCGCTCCTCAACGAGAATCATGCGTCGGCTCACTACGCTTTTTCCCTCTGAGTTCCTCGAAGAGCACGCCGAGGAACTCGGCGTGGTCGAGCGAGAAGGCAAGCTTCAGATTCCTGTCCTCGTGTGGGCGCTCGTGTTCGGCTTCGCCGCAGGCGAGAGCCGAACACTCGCTGGGTTCAGGCGCTGCTACAACGCCACAGCTGACGAACCGATCTCTTCTGGCGGCTTCTATCACCGGTTGACACCGACGCTGGCAGAGTATCTCCGCGACCTCGTCGAGCGCGGCCTCGACGAGGTCGCTGTTCCAGACGCTTTTGACGCTGATATCGACCGATTCAGGGACGTGATGATCGCTGATGGAACAGTGTTGAGGTTGCACGAATTCCTCTCTGATGAGTTCCAAGCCCGTCACGAGGAGCAGGCTGGAGCGAAGCTCCACCTGCTCCACAACGCCACCGACCAGACAATTGAACGGATCGACGTAACGGACGAGAAAACGCACGACAGCACGCTGTTCAACACAGGTTCGTGGCTACAAGGACGGCTAGTTCTGTTCGATCGAGCGTACTTCAAGTACCGCCGTTTCGCGTTGATCGACGAGAACGATGGCTACTTCGTGAGTCGGCTGAAGCAGAACGCGAATCCGGTGATAACGGCGGAATTATGGGAATGGCGCGGCCGCGCCATTCCCTTGGAGGGCAAGCAGATCCACGATGTGGTCGATGACCTCTCGCGGAAGTACATCGACGTAGAGGTCGAAGCGGAATTCAAGCGAGGGCAGTACGAGGGAACGCGGTCACTGGATACGAAGCGGTTCCGCGTCGTCGGCGTCCGCAACGAGGACGCCGACGACTACCATCTCTACATAACGAATCTGCCGAGAGAGGAGTTCCTGCCGTCAGATCTAGCGACGCTGTACCGGTGTCGATGGGAAGTAGAAACTCTGTTCCGTGAGTTGAAGACGCAGTATGAACTGGACGAATTCGACACGAACAACCCTGATGTCGTGAAAATTCTACTATACGCTGCGTTGCTGTCACTGCTGGTGAGCCGGGAGTTGTTGGATCTGGTCACCGAGCAGGCCGACGATGAGATCGTGTTTCCGCCGGAACGCTGGGCGGCGACCTTCCGGTCGCACGCCCAGCTCATCCTCCACAAACTCGGCGAGTACCTCGGTTACTCGCCACCGCCGTTGTTGGAGCGGCTAATCGAAGACGCTCAGAAGATTCATCAGCAACGGCCGATCTTACAGGAGACACTCGCTACCGCTACACAACCGAGGTGTGAGTCTTAGCTAAAGACGAATGGTGCCTCGGGGCGTGGTGGACAGCCCGGGACGTGGATGTCAACCGGAATGACTTGCTCTGCACCTTTGATCACGTTGTATCCTTCCTGAAATGGGCCACCGGAAATGGTACAGGACCCCATCGAGACGACGAACTTCGGCTCGGGCATCTGGTCGTAGACGCGCTTCATCCGCGGTGCGAACTTCGAAACAATTGTGCCTGGAACGATAATCAGATCTGCCTGTCGCGGTGATGCCCGAGGGACTCCGGCAGCAAAGCGGTCGAGGTCGTGTTTCGTCGCGAGAGTACCCATCATCTCAATAGTGCAACAGGCGATGCCGAACTGCAGCACGAACATGGAAGACCCCCGAACCCAGTTCAGGAACGTGTCGAATTTCGTGAGTATGAACGGAGATGACCCAAGCACCTCCCGAAGTGTAGAATTAAATCGGTCGTTTGCTCTTCTGCCGGGGCATATCCGATCATCTGACTGTGCGTCGTCCACATTCCGCCGATCACTACTCATGGCCAGATGGTGATAGATAGTGGGGCCGGATGCACGAACTGTCGTACACACTAGTGTCTTTATTCGGAAGCCGCTTTCAGAACTCGCCTGTGAGATATCTCCGCTTGGAGATCCAGTATGCACTGGAGTATCAGCGTCCGATGCACCGCCTTATGACCGAAAGCGATGCAATCAAGCGCGAATGGCTCGTCACATGGAAAGTCGGCGTCGAAGACGGAATTGCCTATACGTTGTTCTATGTCGTCGGCGATCGCGAGCCGTACGAATCGGCGCTTTCTGGGGTTGAAACCATGGAAAGCTACGATATTACACCCGTTCGGGACGAGGCGTTCTATGCGTTCATCCGTGGCCAAGAGACTGACCGATCACGACAGTTCTACACGGCGTTCGAACAGCCGACCCTAATGATAGTCCCACCGGTTGCCTACCGGCCGCATGGGATCGTGTTGTTCGACGTCGTCGGGGAGCCTGCCGCGCTCGAACAGGTCCGGAGTGCGCTTCCCGATGGAATTTCGGTAAATGTCCGGAAAATCGGCGAATACGATGCCAGTCCCGGAACATTTGCCACCGGCCTCACTTCACGCCAGCGCGAGGCACTCACCGTGGGACGAGAAGTCGGGTACTACGACGTCCCACGAAATGGGAGCGTCGAGGACGTTGCCAAAGAACTCGGTTGTGCCCCGAGCACTGCATCGAACCATCTCAGAAAAGCAGAGGCACGGCTTGTTGAACGGACGTTCAAATGACAGCTACCACAGAGATGGTTAGATATCGGTGCACCACTCCCGTGTTTGAATTACTTGAATGAGTGAAAGTAGTAGAACGTCGCGGGTGGATTATTGGTTATCACGATGACTGGCAAGTGGGTTATTGAAAGCTATATAGAATGCACCATTCAGTGACATTCTGAGCTCAGCAGCGGTCCCGGCGGATGAACAGGAACGCTGCAGCGTCTAGCGCGACCAATATGACGCCAACATTGACGCTGGAACCGGAAGCTAGAGCCATGGTGGATTCTGTATTTGCTATTGCAATTATGATGACGACACTGTCGAGCGTTCTGGGGTCGACCAATCTGAGAGGAGATTACAGAAAGGGGTCAGAACTGTACGTCTCACGGAGGCCCTTCCCAGATCATCGAGCAAGCAGTGTGTCACAGAGAACACCACGGTGTCTGCAGTAACATCGTATCAGATGGTCTCTATTGCCAGATTACTGCGGACATCGTGGCGTCTGACCGAAAAAGATAGGCATAATACTAAATCGACACCACGATGTCCGCTGTTCTACTGAGCGTTTGAGAAATCAGGAGTCAATTACTGCGGACATCGTGGTGTTATTCCATCGTAGTCACACCACGATGTCCGCTGTTCTTGTGGGCCGGAGAGGAGAACAGCGGACACAGTGGTGTGTACTCAGACAGTAGAAGTGCTATGAATTACTCAGGGAGAGGCTGGAAGCTGCAAACCAGATCAATAATAGGAGATAACACTCCCACCCCACTTTGTCCGCTGTTCTTCAGGCAGGACGGGAAGGGAAAGCAGAAACGGCAACATTTGAATTGAAATCTTGTTTGTCTAGACTAGGTATGTTCTCAAGTAATACTATAGTGCTCTCTTCTACAGCTATCAAATTACATTACGGTCTAGCTCTCTGCAGACCATAATAAACCTTTCCCTAATATATAGGTTCTCTCTCACCCCTCTCGCCCTTCTCTAGTTACTGCGGACATAGTGGGGTGGGAGGGTCCCCCCAATCGTTTATAATAAAAAGAACAGCGGACACTCCGGACACTGCGGACAGGGGTGGTTTTATATAGATTCCTTCCAATACGTCAAGCAACGACTATGGGGATGTTCGAACGTGACACCGAGATCTACTTGGATCGGGATGCCCTCCGAGAGGATTACCAGCCTGAGAACCTTGTCGGGCGTGATACTGAGCTAAACCGGTATCGAGCTGCGCTTCAACCCGTAATCAACGGTGAGCAGCCCAACAATATCTTCTTGTACGGTAAAACGGGGGTCGGGAAGACTGCTGGTACGCGGTATCTAATCGACCATCTCGAAGAAGACGCAGCAAAGTACGAGGATATCGATCTCACGGTGAAAATGTTAAATTGTGACGGCCTCTCCAGTAGCTATCAAATCGCTACCCGACTCGTCAACGAATTCAGGGACGAAACGAGCCAGATCAGTACGACGGGATATCCGCGCGCGACAGTGTATGATATGCTCTGGACCGAACTCGACTCCTGTGGTGGCACTATCTATATCGTTCTCGACGAAGTCGATCACATCGAAGACGACAGTATCCTCTATCAACTCCCACGTGCGCGAGCAAACGACAACCTGAGCTCTGCGAAGATCGGTATCATCGGTATCTCGAACGATTTCTCTTTCCGCGATGACCTCTCCCCGAAGGTCAAGAGCTCACTCTGTGAAGAGGAAATCCAGTTCCCCGCATACGACGCGAAGGAGTTGATACAGATCCTGCAACAACGCGCTGATGTAGCGTTTCACGACGGCGTCCTCGAAGACGGTGTCATCGAACTGTGCGCTGCTTACGGCGCGAAAGACGCCGGTGACGCACGACAGTCACTTGACCTGCTCATGAAAACGGGCGACCTGGCCCGCGACAAAGACACAGACACGATCTCGGAAGACCTTGTTCGAGAGGCACGTGACGTTCTGGAACGGGGTCGGATTCAAGAGGGTATTTCGGGACTGACCCAACACGGTCATCTGGTGGTATATGCTATGGTTACACTTGACCAGGAAGGGAAGACGCCGGCCCGGACACGGGATATCAGACCTCGATACACGAACTTCGCCGAAAAGGCAGGGATTGACCCGCTTGTTCCACGCCGGATGCGTGACCACCTCGGTGAACTGTCGATGTTAGGTATTATTTCGGCAATCGAACGGAACGAGGGACGGCGTGGTGGGACCTATCGCGAGTACTCTCTCGAGATGGACCCGGAAATGATTCTTGCAGCGCTTGAGAAGACTGTTGACGATGTTGGAATCCACAAATCTGTCACTAACCTTGTCGATGCCGAAGCGACGCTTTCGGACTTCCAGTCTACGTAGGAACGGCGGACATGGTGGTGTCGGAACCGACCGATACGGGATGGTTCTCAGGATATAGAACAGCGGACACAGTGGTGTTCAACAGTGACGACTCTTCTGTATTTACCTCAGTAGCGCGAAGAACTCCGGACACAGTGGTGTTCAACAGTGACGACTCTTCTGTTGATGGGATAATATTTCCTGTGAAATCTACTGATATTGCTTTTGAGAATCAAATACGTGTGATAGTTGTAATTAACACCATCTTTCAGGCAAGAATGGCTGAATAGTGGTTTTCTACGTCAAGTGATTGCTTCCTCGAAAACCAGAGACAATCCGCCTATCACGTGAATCGGACCTCTCATCTAAATCATCGCGTAAAGCCTCTCCTTGCACAGTATCACAGGCCAGACTATTGCAACCTGTCCACGTACGGTTGCTTGATGGGTGGCAACTTTCCAACCCAATGATGGGAAATTCTGAGATTGATTGTCAGTAAAATATTCACATAAGGACGCTATTGGGCTAGATACCCTGATCTGTATGCTTGCCACTAGTACCTACCTGACCTGTTGTTGTCGGTATTCGACAACTGGATCACTCCGTCAGCGCGCACTGTCACCAGAAAGTTCCGGTACTGAAATGTGATGGTCTGAGTCGCTGGTCCGGTTGACTGGCCCGGCTGTGTGCCGAACAGCAGTGTCTCAATTGCACCGACATCAATGTAGTCGTGCAATGGCGACTCACGATACGTTCCTGCTTCTGTTCCCGTCTGGTCGGCGATGGCCTGAACAATAACCGCGGCAAGCTCCTGATCGCTAGTTGGGTCGTACCGAACTTCAGTGAGGGTGCCGCTCGTTGCCGCAAAGAGGCCCGTATCCCCATCAGCCTCATCGCTCCGGCTGTCGTCGGTCATCTATCTAGCAAATAACTGGAACGCACGTATAATATATGTATGAATATTCGGGCATGATAATTACCCCCTCCAATCCGACTTGGGTTAATTCACGTCTAATTAGATAAGCTATACCGTATAGCTATTCGGCTTGCGCTGGTTAGTCTATACGCGTAGGATCACCCCATTCGTAGCCAGGATGGAACATACATGATAACAATAACCACAGTCATCTGTGCAGTGTGTGTCAGCTGAGGATATCCGTCCCCATGCACCAACTACATAGACGGCAGCTACTCGGAGTCGTGTGTTCGGGCTTGACTGTACTCGCCGGTTGTGGCAGCGATCAAAGCGGTAATTCGAGTGAGACTGAGACTGGTGGCGGTGCCGAACCAACGCCGGACTCAGCTGCGGTAACTGCTACGAATAAATCGACGCTCAGCGGTAACGACGACAGATCAACATAGTTCGGTCAGGTTACACGGTTCCCTAAATCGTATGCGATGACAGCCACAGTGCAGTCCGGAGGGCGGACCGTGGAGATGTCTGGCCGTTTCTACCGGGGAGATATGTACTAGTTATTCGATCAGCAGGGACAACAGATGGAGATGTATCACATTGGGAACAGTACGTACACCGTTGTTGGAGGGCAGTGTGTCCGGGGAACGATGCAACAGGGGATGGGCCGTGACGAGGTTGATCCAGGCCGTTTCTCCGATCAGCCGGAGGAAAACCCGGAAGTCACGCCGGTCGGTCGGGATACTATCGATGGTGAGGAGGTGCTGGTGTATGAAATCTCTCAGGCTGAGTCCCAGAAGCCGTTGACATACTACATTCTGGCGGACTCCGGATATCCGCGACGTATTGAAGGCGAGTCAATGCGGTGGGACTTCCACTCGTGGGGTGTGGTTGACCCGATCCAGAAGCCCGAAGGAGACTGTCAGTCAATGCCCGGTGGCGGCACGATGGCTGACGGTGGCAGTTAATCGCTCAGCTAGACGTGACTTGATGGGGCTACTCCGAGAGTAAGCAGTTCTCGACGTACCGTCGAAATTCGGCTCTCACGTCGTCGATTGTGTCCTCGTCGCTGGTAATCCGTTCCGCCTGAATCCCGACTAAAACTGTGTGGAACAGTGCGGCTGTCTGCGATGGGTCTTCGACAGTAAATGCGCCGGCGTCAACACCCGCTCGGATAACACGGGCGATCTGCTTTCGAATAAAGTCATCACTCCTGCGAAAGAGACGGTTGTAATCGTCGTCGTGCGCTGCCTGCGCTCGCAACTCAATCACAGCCTGGGAAAACTCGATATCACTGTTGTTGCTTGTCCCAAATATTTCGTCGACGATCACGTCAATGTATGCTTCAGGGGATTGGTTGGGAAGCGGAACTTGGTTTTCGACCTGCTCAAGCATATAATCAAGAAGATCTACCAGCAACTCGTCTTTATTATCGTAATGATGATATATGAGCGATTGACTCTTCCCGAACTCATCACCTATCTTTGAAATAGTTAGATCCGCGTAGCCGTGCTGACGCAGTGCATAGAAGGTTGCCTCGAGGATCTCCTCGCGGGTTCCCTCCGGGTTCTGAAAAAAGGTTATCTCGTTAGTCATCTTTACATTGACCGTTCCGTGCTTGAGCGGTACGGTTCAAATCACTCACGGTTTTGCTGTTCGCTCGCTGTTGACCACGTGGCCAATCTGGGGTCTCGTTTTCATCACTGGATTGAGTAAGGGCAGTTGTTGGTAGATAGCTATATTCTTGACTATACATTCAATAAACTTAAGCGTATTGTTGGCCCCTGTATCACGGAGTGAATTGGACTGCATTCTAGTTCTTTGTATTCACACACTCATCCGAGTGTATCGCACGTATCTGCCCATTTGGTGTGCTCTCAGACCCTTCTAACGCCAACACTCTGAGGTCCCAAAAATCAAACAGCGCGGGTTTTGATCGATTGGTTGTCCTATCTGACTTCAGAAGAGACGAAAGCACTATATGTGATTGAACGTTTAGTCAACTACAGGAACATGACGACTGGTAACCGAAGAATTTCGAAGCCGTTTATGACTACCAACGAACCGCGGATTGAATGGAAGCCTTACTAATATGGCACCGAAGGCACAGAAGCTGCTACTCCTGGCCGTAGTTGGCATTGTCGTAACTAGCGGAACGGCAACCGCTGCGGTCGTTGGGAGCCCCGATATCGTTGCAACGCTTGAAGACGACGGTGTCGCCCCTGGTGAGCAAAAGACTGTAGAAATTTCCCTAGTCAACACCGGGGATTTGCAAAGTGGTTCAGCTCAAAATCCGGCGTTAAACAGCGAGGTAACCGCTGCTAAGGGACTCACCGTGTCACTTAGCTCTGGCGACGCACCAATATCCGTCAAGAACTCGAAACGAAGCCTCGGGACCCTCCAAGTCGGCCCAAAGGTTACAGTCCCGTTTGAGATCAGCGTGGATGAAGACGCGGACTCTGGAACACACGAAGCACAACTGAAATTGAGGTACAAGCACGCGAGCTTCATCTCTGAAGAGACGGGGGCTCGAGACGAGAACGAGAACACTCGGACTGTCGACGTTGAAATCGATGTCACCAATGACGCCACGTTTAATGTGACTGATATTGATTCGAATGCCCGCGTTGACTCTACGGGCACAGTAGCGGTTACTGTTGAAAATACCGGAAGCAGTTCCGCACGGGACTCCGCGGTAACGCTGGAATCCCAGAGTCAGGACCTCACAGTGAGCGGCGGCGCTGCCACTTCACGATTCGTTGATAAGTGGGAACCGGGCGAAGTCCGGACGTTCAATTATCGTGTGAGTGCCGCTGAAGCCGCCGAGCCGGAGCCGTACGGGTTTGAGCTGTCGGTCGCATTTGACAACGAGGACGGCCTCCGAACGCAATCAGCAGGACAATCCATTGCAGTCGAACCTGATCCTGAACAGCGGTTCTCAGTCGTCAATTCAAGCAGCTCTGTCGCCGTCAGCAACACGGGAACGTACGAGGTTCAGCTCCGCAACACAGGCCCGTTGACTGTTGATGACGCATCTGTTACGTTTGCTTCACGGAACGCCGATATAACGTTCGGCAAGAGTTCCTCGACAACAGCATATGTTGGCAACTGGGAACCCGGTGAAGTTCGGACCGTCCGAGTTGATGCAACAGCCAGCCCCGATGCCGAGGACCGAAGCTACGCGCTGTCGGCCAACGTCCAGTATGATGATCACGAGGGCGACACCAGCACCTATGACGATGTACAGTTGAGCCTCAGTCCGGCACCTGAACAGAACTTTGGCGTGTCCAATATTGACACCTCACTCCAAGCCGGTGAAGACGGCTCACTGAGTGCAACCCTCACAAACACTGGAACGCGTGATATTGAGAACGTTGTTATCGCTTGGGAAAGCCAGCAGTCGACACTATCGCCAAAAGAAACGCAGTACGCTGTCGGAAATCTCGATGCAGGCGAATCAGCCAACTTCAGCTTTGGTGTTGACGTGTCCAACAGCGCAGAGGCAGGCGCTCGGCAGTTTGACTTCGGAGTGAGCTATCGCGACGACAACGATGACAGGGTTGACGCAGAGACACTTGAAGTTCGCTCAACAGTGGATGGCAGTCAGGACGAATTCGACATCGAAATGCAGAATTCGACGCTCGGCGTCGGACAAGACCGCTCAATTACGTTTACGATAACGAATACGAAAGACAAGACGCTGACCAGCATTGAGGGGAAGGCGTTCGTCAATGATCCGCTCAGCAGCAGTGACGATGAAACGTTTATCGCTGAGCTGGGACCCGGAGAGTCAGAAACGGTTTCCGTCCAGCTCTCAGCGGGAAGCAATGCGCTGGACAAGACGTATCCGCTCAATCTTGACTTCCAGTATGAGACGCCAGACGGGGACAAACGGGTTTCAGACACCTACAGTCTGCCAATAGAAGTTACGGACCAGTCCGGAAGCGGCGGGACGCCACTGTGGCTTATCGGTGGTGTTGGACTTCTCGCAGTCGTTGGCGGCGTGGTCTGGTACAGCCGACAGTAACTCTCCGAGGCTAACGTATATGACACAATGTTAGACTACCAGAAATATATCGACATCCTAGACGATTGGATTGTCAATCGTGACAAGACAGTCGTCGCTGTGTTCATCGTCACAACCCTCATTCTGTCGGCGGGGTTCGGCATGACTGCGACCGACTCGGGGACATCACAGTTCACCGACGGCGTTCCTGCACAGGAAGCGTTCGACGAGGTGAACGACAACTTCGAACGCGAACCGTTCGGTGAGGGGACTGGCTCCACGACGCTAATCCAGAAAGACCAGAACGTCCTGTCGAAGCCGGCCATCCTCAATATGCTGGAAGCCCAGAACCGGTTGACACAGCGCGAATCACAGGACGTTGTCGGAACGACGAGTGTTGCACAGGCCGTCGCACAGACGCTTGACCCGGACGCGGAGACACTGCCCGAACAGATCGATGCTGTAGAAGCAGCCTCACAGTCGGAAATCAAATCCGCCACTCGAACGACGCTCGAGCGCCAGCCGGCAGTCGCAGGACTTCTCAGCAACGACCTGAACCGAGAAGAGCCGTCTGCATCGGCAACACTGACGACTGTTACCCACGAGGTGTCAGGTGTCTCAAGCAGTGCCGGGACAGAGGGGTCATCACCACTGACGCCCATTCAGCAGGAAGCGGAGTTTATTGTTAGTTCGGTCGACGGTGATATCTCTGTCTTCGGCAGTGGGCTCATTTCTGCAGAACTGAGCAGTGTTATCTCCGATTCGCTGGGACTCGTTGTCCCGGCTGCTGTGGTCCTGATTCTGTTCTTCCTCATTATCGCGTACCGGGACCCGTTTGATCTGCTCATTGGCCTCGTCTCCCTTGCGATGGCGATTGTCTGGACATTCGGGTTCATGGGCTGGGCCGGTATCCCGTTCACGCAGATGTTGATCACAGTCCCGCCGTTGCTCCTCGCCATTGGAATCGACTTTGGGATTCACGCCGTGAACCGATATCGTGAAGAGCGCGTCGAGGATGTCGAGCCGACGCCCGCAATGCGGACCGCAACAGACCAGTTGCTCCCGGCCTTCTTCATCGTGACAGGCACGACAGTTCTGGGATTCGCGGCCAACGGGACCAGTCAGCTTGGTCCGATCCGCGACCTTGGGTTTGTCGCCAGTGTCGGAATCATATTCACGTTCCTTATTTTCGGTATCTTCCTGCCGTCGCTCAAACACTTCACGGACCGGCAGCGGGTGCGATACGACCTCCCCGAATTCAGTATCGCTCCGATCGGCTCTGAGGACTCCGCAGTCGGCAAATCCCTCACTATCGGTGTCACAATCGCCCGCCGGGCCCCGTACGTATTCTTCGCTCTTGTGCTGGTGTCTACGGCAGCCATGGGGGCGTATGGAACTGGAATCGATACCCGGTTCACCACTGAGGACTTCCTCCCACCGGAGGAGAACCCCGGGTACGTCGAGGTTCTGCCGGAAGCTGTGGCTCCGAGCGAGTACACAGTCACGAAACAGATAAACTATCTTGAGGACACCTTCGAGAGTGGCGAGAGTGACACAGTAACAATATACGTCGAAGGATCGTTACAGGATGGAACAGCGTTAGAGGAAATCTACCGGGCGAATCAGGACCCGCCTGACTCATTTGTCACAGCCGGCGGAAGTGCAGATACGACAAGTATCCTGACGGTGATTAACCGCTACGAGCGTGCTTCGCCGGAGTTCCGACAACTCGTCGCCCAGAACGACCAGAACGGGAACGGCGTTCCCGACCAGAACCTTCCGACTATCTACAACGCGCTGTATGACTCACCGTACGGTGACCGCGCGGCATCGTACATGACTGACGACTTCACGCGCACGCGAGTTGTATATTCTGTTGAGTCCGATGCGAGTCAACAGGAAGTGACAGATGACACGAGAGCCGTTGCTGATGAGTTCCGGATGGAGGCGACCGCAACCGGTAGCGTTGTGGTATTAAAAGCCGTCTCGGATGTAATCGCAGAGTCGGCGTACATAAGCCTGGGTCTCGCAATTCTCGCGTCTGCAGCGTTCCTGTTCTTCGCCTACTGGCTACTCGAACGCCGTCCCGGGCTCGGGGCTGCGAACCTCATCCCGATACTGCTTACCATTGCTGCCTTGGCTGCGACAATGCGGTATCTGGACATCCCATTTAATGTCCTCACCGGAACGACGTTATCGATCGGAATTGGGCTCGGTATCGATTACTCTGCCCACCTCGTCCATCGGTTCTCCGAGGAGTACCGGGGCGACGTCGGCTTGCTCGAAGCACTCGACATTAGCGTCCGGGGAACAGGTGGCGCATTGGCGGGCAGTATGGTCACCACAACATCTGGCACCGGAGTACTCGTCCTCGCAGTCGTCCCGATCCTGGGTCAGTTCGGGTTGCTGATCGCCCTCAGCGTCCTCTATTCGTTCGTAGCGTCCATACTGGTCCTTCCGACCTCGATCGTTATCTGGGACCATAGCCGTGGAACGCTTGGGACACTGCTCTCGTCGAGCCAATCACGGAGTGTGAATTAATGCGGTCCACTCACCTCGGTTCCTGCTCACTTGAGACTCATCGTGTCCCAATTGAACGAGTTAGTCAGGATCGCTCAGATACCGCGCTTGAGCAAGCGGCACCGTACTGCCACCCCAGCCGAAGTCAGGAGGGACGACTGTCTGTATGACTGACGAGAGCGATGCCCTGTGTGCAACTGAAAAAGAAATTATGCACGCAACTCACCGGGCGCTTGTTAACAGCGGGTACGCTGAGCTCTCGATATCGCGTATCTCTGATGAGCTTGACAAGGCCAAGTCGACGATATACCACTATTACGACTCAAAAGACGCGCTCCTACTCCGGTTCCTCAGATTCACCGTTGACCGATTCGAGGCGACAATCAACACCAGCATCGGTGACAACCCGAAAGAAGATCTCAACCACATTATTAGCACACTTCTCCCGTGTCAACTACCGGAAGAGAAACGCCAGCTACACAGCGTTTTAGTCACGCTCTCCCCGCAAGCACTTGAGCGGGCGGTGTTTCGCGAGCAGTTCACCGAAATCGATACTCGACTTGCTACAATCATCGAAAAAACTGTTCGGCGAGGCGTTGATGCGGATGTGTTTCGCGATGTCGATCCGACACACGCGGCCGAACACATTCTGGCAACGATTAAAGGAACCATGTATAGCCGCCTCACGACCAACCGTGAAGCCGCGACGGCCGCAGCGAAAGCGTCTCTGTTCTCGTATATCGATTCGCATCTGATTTCGTAGTTCCTGCCAGTCTGGGTCACGGTGCACTCTCTCTGCTACACGGTCCGGAGCAAGTCAATCACAGGCTATCCGCCTGCAGAACTACCGAGGGTGGGAAATTACCGAGGATTGCTGTTTTTTTGATAGTGTGCTTCTGCCCGGAAAGGCAGGGCAGCGGGGCCGACCACCGCTTAGCTTCTGAGTGTCTTTCAGTTAATAACCGAGGTGTTCGCGGATGAGGACAACGGTAGTGCGACCCTCTTCGAGTTCTTGGCGGAGGATGAGTTGCTTGGCGATCGCAGAGTCGACGCCGTAGACCTCCTTTGCACGCTCGTTTTCGAGGGGGTACGCGACGGTTTCCAGTCGGTCAAGCGCGTCCTCAAGCGTCGGCACGATTTTATTCACACCACTGACGATAACGACGTTACTGGCCGCAAACGGATACGCACCGATGCGGCTTCCCGAACGGTCCGCCGCGACGAGTTCGCCGGTCTGGGAAATGCCGTTGATGCCGCCGAGGAAGTAATCGGCCATCTGTGACTCTCGCCGAGCAGCTTGGCGCTTTGCGTCGTCGTCGATACTCCAGATTTCCTCGGGAAGGCTCTCCCACCCGTGATCCCCATCACTCAGGTACTCGTCGAACCCGATCTCTTCGAGTGTCGTCGAGTGGCCGTTCATCACAGACGCTTCTGCCGGGATGAGTGACTGCAGTTCCGCGAGTGCATCGTCGGCCGAGTTAACGACGATGACCTCGAATCCGTTTGCCTCCAAGTTCTCGACGGTCTCCTCAATGGTTTCTTCGGAGGCCAGTTCGTCCAGTGATTCGTCGATATCCGCGTCGTCAGCGAAATCTGATTTCTGTTGAGACATATTTTGTCGGTAGGTGTATCAGCATCAACACGAAGGCGTAGCTAGCCCAAAAGTGCTCGCGGACACCGGTGTCAGGTAGTTACATCGGTGATACTCCACCCTCAGATAGGATGTAATGTGCGGATAGAAACTCTGTGAACATGGTTTCTGGGCTTCAGAATCTCCCACCCCGATGTGGTCGGACTCGCCTCTGTCCGGAAACAGCACGGGGCGGCTGTGATATCAATTGCTGAAAACCGGGGGGTAGCATATATTGCTCTCCATTCATCATGTTACACTATCAATGCAAATGGCACGGAAGGAAACTACAGACACTACTGGAACACCCTCGAAGATGGTCCTGTTCTGTCCGGACTGTGATTTTGAGAGCGGGATGGTCGGAGGAGACTGGGACGTTTCGACCACCGGATATACGACCCGATATCACTGCCCGCGATGCCAGCACTCGTTTGGCGTTTCCAATCGCCGGTAACGCATAAGCAGAGTATGGTGGACGTGGACGGATTGTACGTCCGGTAATACTGAAAAACCGTACCGCTGGGAATCTTGTATCAGTCGTCGCTTGGCACAGCCTCAACGGATTTCTGCCCGCTGTCCTGCCAGCTAAAGAAGCTTGCCAGCGCCGGCCCTGTGATGTTATGCCAGACGCTGAACAGCGCGGGAATGAGTGCGGCCGCAGGCTCAAACAGGGTCGTTGCCAGCGCAACGGCCAGCCCGCTGTTCTGGAGGCCGACCTCGAACGCACAGGTCCGAACGCGGTCTGTTGACATCCCAGTTGCCCGACCGACACCGTACCCCGAGCCAAGCCCGATAGCGTTGTGAGTAACGACTGCCACCAGCACGAGTAGACCGGCAGTGAGAATATTATCCACGTTTGCGCCAACGACGCCAGCGACGATCGCGACAATGGCGGCAACACTGATAACCGGGAACACATCGGTACCGATTTCAGCAGCTTTCGGTGAATAGCGGTCCAGCAGATACCGGATCGTGAACCCGAGAAACACCGGAATAATGACGATCTGAATGATGCTCTGGAACATCTCTGCGAAGGTGACGTTTATCTGTTCACCGAGGGTAAACACCACCCAGGCCGGCATCACGATCGGTGCTGCAAGGGTCGTAAGGGTCGTGATTGCGACGGAGAGGGCCACGTCGCCCCGACCGAGATACGCCATCACGTTCGATGCGGTCCCACCGGGGGCGGCACCAACCAGAATGAGACCGATACCGACAGCATCTGGAAGATCGAGCAGGACATACAGCCCGTACGCAGCGGCGGGCATCACCAGCCACTGCGTGACAGCGCCGATACCGATATCCACTGGTTCCTTGATCAGTCGCTGAAAGTCCGCCGGCTGGAGCGTCAACCCCATCCCAAGCATAATTAGCCCGAGTAGTGGGGACACGTAGTCCAAAACTGGGATGAACGGGTCCGGCCTGACGAGAGCGAGCCCTGCCAGAATGACGACCCAGACGACGAAGTATTTGCTCGCAGCGCGACTCACCGCACGAAGCGTCGATACTGAAGTCACATATCTGGATGATGAACAACACAAAAAAAGTTTACTCTGGATCGCCGTATTGTCGAATTATGAACCCGGGGTGAGGGGCGGCCAGTGGTCCGTCGGCAAGACAGTGGATTGCTGGTACCAAGATCGGTGTAGACGTTCGACGAACTGTTTGAGAGAATAGGTACCCTGTCGCTGAACTAGTAAGAACAGCTGTTACCTATCCATCCGTTTGCTTGACGGCTTCCACCAGCAGGTAGCGACCGGAACTCACAGAACCCACGCAGCAATTTGCGCCAATGTACAACTTCGCCATCGGACCTGATCTAATCGGTTAGTTCAGCTACACTCTACATTAGTACTAGTTGCCTATTAGAGGTCATTCGTGGCCTACTCGTAGGCAACTGGAAACTACGATTAGTAGCACATACCAATCAAGCTGGAACATGATGATTCAACCCTCACTACTGCACTACCGGGGCAGAAATCTGTACAGTACTCCGGCTACGTCGGAGGTTCACTGGTGAGCACTCTTGCACGTAACATCAGCTCTTGGCTACTTGTTGCCACCGTGGTCGCCACTAGTGGGACAGTCGGGACAACGGTTGCATTCCAGGATTCTGCACAGGACATCCAGACAGAGAACGAAGCCCTTCGCGCTGAAAACGAGGAATTGCGTGAACAACTGAACGAGACTCGGGAAGATCGACAGGCCGCAAAAGCCCGCGCTGAAGAACTCAACAAACAGTTAGAAACACGTAACGAGGACGTAGACACACTTGTTTCGGAACTAGAAAGGAAAGAAAAGATGCTAAACGCCAGTCAAGCCCGGCTTGCGGAGTCCCGAAAAGATCAAGCGGGCATGCCGCGATCCGAAATGGAAAAACGGCTTGATTACCTCTGTGCACAGCCAGAGAACAGGGATAGATTCGGCTGTCAAGAGTTTGGTCCCCGTGAATAACATCGGTGACCTCTAAGTAAAGTCACCCTTCAGAACTGCTGAATCCGATTCTATGCTGTTGGATATACTACTGCACAGATTCCTATTCCACATGGCAAAATTCTTGATAGACTCACTACGGTCGCAACTGCGGGAGCTACCGCACGTTATCCGGAATACGATGTCACTGTAGATCTGGTTCCTGTTCACCAGTGATCTGGGAAAGGCAATAGAGAGTCAGTCGATCACATCGACAGCCGCGTAACCCCGTTTGATTACGGTGAACTAAACCGAACTAGCTGTGGAGCATCTTCGAACCGCTGGTGAGCATGATTTTCGGGATGGACCGTCGCTGTCGGCGGCGGACTGCCGCCGACGCGACAGTGTCACCACTGACGACCGCCGTCCGGCCCGATGGACAGCTACCGGAAGAACCGGCCGTCAAGTGGTTGATTCGCTGGAACAGACCTGCGGACACCAAGTGCTGTCCAAGCTGCGCGAAGCGTCATTTCGCAAAACTCCGTGAACGACCACTGCAAGAGGCGGCGCCCCCCACGGCGGGGCGCCGCCACGTACCTCCAGTGGAGATATCGCCAGCTGTTCTGAAGCAGTAGGCTCACTACAAACATTACCAACCGTAGTCCAGCATCCTGAGAACTAGTGAAAGCGAGGCTCTGCTTGGCTAATCGGTAGCTTGATTCGATGCCGAAGCGCTTGCTGTAGTGATCTCGTGCATCTCGTGGCGTGTCGATAAAGGGCGCGTCAGCGGCGTAGCCGTGACGCGCCACCCCGTGTTCGTCGTACCGTCCCTGCTGGTACACGCAGTCGATGAACACAGGGAACTCCACCTCGCCAGCGAGATCGTGTTCGATCTCGCGGCTCCAGCCTTTGCTGAGTTTGTTTTGAATCGTCTCACCCCACTTGACGATCGGCATCACATAGGCGTAATTGTGCGCGTACAGCAGCTTGAGACAGGTGCTGTTGTAGAAACCTCGATCAAGGTAGACGGCCTTGACGCCGAGGTCAAGGCCGTCAAGGAGTTCAAGAAACTCACCGAGGACATCGCTGGTGGTTTCGCCAGCAACGAGCTGGCGAACCGCCAGCGTGTATCGCTTGTTGCGTACGCGCACGTAGAGCGTTGCATAGGCGTGAAACGTCGTTGTTCCACGCTTGGCCTGTGAGGAGTACAGAGCCTCGGTTTCGTCCTCATCACCGTAGTAGGGATCGAGGTGGAGGTCTGCGCAGACCTCCACCGGTCGATCTGGAAGTGTCTCAAGCGTATCTCGTTGAAGCAGCGTGTCTCCAACCGATTCAACCGAATCCAGTTCAAACTGATCGGTGAGATGTCCACGGACGGTATTAGCGTGTGGTGAGTCGTCAGTCGTTTCGCAGACGTGATTGATCGAGGTCCCGCCGGCGCTGGCGCCGGCGAGGACCTCATAGAGCGTCTCTGCCGTGACCTTGACATTCTCGCCGAGATCTAATGAAAGTTCCTCGTCAAGACTATTGACGACAAAATTAAGCAGGTGCTCTTCTTCTATCTCGCTGTCTGCTTGGGTGGCTTCCACACTCTTCCCAAGTAGACGCTTCCTCTAACCCGATGTGATCGACTGACGCTTCACCCGACTACTCAGAAAGGTCCGCATAGAGTTGAGTAAACCCGCACTCCGGACAGAGGTATGCAGAAAGTGGGGCTTGATACCCGACACCGAGGCGGTCGAGGATACCGCCGTCTCTCTCAGTTTCGATGTAGAGGTCACCGACGCCTTCGGCAGTTACGTTTGTCTGCTCCATCAGGACATCACAATCCGGACAGGATCGTTCGCTCATGTCTCAGTATCGTGTTTCGCTCATCATACGCAAAAAGACCTAGCCGCTGTTTCATTGGCTGAAATGCTACTATCGGCATCTCCCTACGTTAAACACATGCTCTGGCTCTGTATGCAGCACTCGACTTCTATCAATCTTGAACTCTGGTTTGCTTCGATGGGTCTCACGGTTCTCGTCGGGTTTGTTGTCGCTGTACTGGCGGCTACCGGTGAATGATTGTTGCTGACTACAGCTTCCGGGTCCACGATGTTCCTGACAGAACCAGGGTAAATCGTTGCCATTGTGCTATACAGAGGGGTATGGCGTATGTTCTAAGGCCAGCATACTACGGCTGATTAAACAGCCAGAGAGTCAAGCAGATTTGGCAGGCACGGATATCTGCGCAGATTAACGTGGCCCAAAGAACGCTACTCGTTCAGTACTTCAACATCAAACTTCGAGTGCCAACGGTACCGTCGCCCTCCCCAAACAAATGTGTCCCGGGCGAAAGCATACAGCCCCAAGGGGACAGCGGCTACAAGTGCTGGTACCGTTAGCAGTAGCGAGGCTCGTCGAACCCCGAAGCTAGCACTGACACCGGCTGTCAGTGCCGTTAGTACCACCGCGAGGAGCGGGAAGAAGACACAACCGATGAGAACGGCGACCAACACACCAAATGAGAGTTTTGCTACCGTTGGATCATGCGTTGAGAAAATCTGGTTGAACCGGATATGTCGTTCAAGCGTCTGCCGGAGACTTCCACCCATTGGCACCCGGCGTACGCGTTGAACTGATGTCACACTAATGTGTTCCCCGAGGAGACCATCGTCGCTGATCGTCTGGCGGAGCTCCGAAAGGAACCTTTCCTCGTCAAGATCACTTCTGTCAAATATGACAGCCCCGCCCCAGGCGTGGTCACCCATGTATGTCCCGAGCGTGCCCCCAAGGACATAAACAGGCTCTAACAGGACTGCAAGCGGATCTTGACCGACGAACGCCGGCAACTCTGTTGTCGGGCCGTATTCGGCGTAGTCCTGGTGGAGGCGGTCAAGCCAGTCCGGGGGGTGATGAAAGTCATCGTCGGTCCAGACAAGACGGTCGTGATTGGCGGCTTCCATCCCAGCGGCAATAGCATTTGCTTTCCCGGAACACCCGACAGGGTCGCCGGCAGGGATGGACTGGACGTTCTCCGAGAGCGGTTTTCGGTCCACAACCGGGTCGTCCTTACTATCGTGGATGATGAGGAGTTCGTCTTCGGGACCTAACTGTGCGGCGACATCGTCGCAGGCGGCGGTCCAAGACACCGTCGGGAGGAGTACACTTGTTGGCGTGCGTGTCTGTCTGTTCGACATCCCTACTCGAAACGTGAGCGCGGATATGGATGGTAGTTTCTTATGACTTCTCTGACTGAAGCCAGACAGAAAGCCCAGAACGGCACAACCTATATTGACGAACCAAGAGATGGCCCGCTCACAGTGTCCGACGTGTGAGATCCTGAAGCACTCGCAGACCTGCTCGGTGACGAGTGTGCGCGCACGATTCTCGTCGAGGCGAAAAAGAAGCCTCGCTCGGCGGCAGAGCTCAGCGACTGCGCCGGGGTCTCGGAGCCGACAGTCTACCGCCGACTCGAACGGCTCCGAGAGTACGATCTTGTCACCGAAGATATCCAGCCAGTCACCGATGGGAAGAATTACAAACTCTATCGGACAGAACTCGATGGCATCGAACTCGATCTCAGCGAAGACGGCTTCGACATCACGGTCTCGCGTCGGGACCGGATGGTCGACCGCTTCACACAGTTCGTAGAGGGTAGCTGATATGCTCGCCATACTCCAACTCGATCTCGAAACGTTACGAACAGTCCGCCAGGTCAGCGAGATAGTTCCGATGATTCTCGGACTGGCAATCAGTTACCTTGCCTACACGGCGTACCGGCAAAACCGGAGCCGCCCGATGTTGTATATAGCGATCGGATTCATACTGGTGTTGTTCGTGCAGGCTCCGCTGGCCCTGATATTCGTTCACATTCTGGAACTCCCCACCCCGCTACTCAATAGCCTCCTTCAGATTCCTGAGTTTGCCGGCCTGGGACTGATTCTCTACGGCTTGTGGACCCCGCGGCGGGACTGAACCGCCTGTCGAACATTGAACTTGACGATTGGGTCAGGGCGTCACGCAAATTTTTGTAGTCAATTGCCGGTCATCGCCGGAGATGGGGTCAGGACGACCGGTAATTCGTTACAAAAGTCCGTATCAGTCGGACGGTTCAGTTCCGTGTCCATCGCTGGAGGGATTACCGGACACGGCTCCGTCAGTCGACCGGGAACCCGTCCAGCGCGGCTGGACGGCTTCGTTGTGTGAAAGCGTTTCAGGACCGTAGCGGACGACAAACAAGGTAGCGAGGACCCCGAACGTGCCGGTCAGAATCGCCGCGTATGGGACCGGCACTGCTGCCGCGCCGCCGACAGCCTGCCCGGGGACGTTCACCGCGGCGTTGAGCGTCCCGTGAAACAGTACGGCACCGAGAACAGATCCGTCCGACGCGTTGTAGTACCACGTGAGGATGACCGCAAAACAAACCACGCTGGCAGTGTACAGAACCGGTGAGTGGGGGTACACGTCGTAGACGAACATCGGGACGTGCCAGAGTGCCCAGACGCCACTGACGAGAACACTCGCGGTGAGCGCACTGAACCGCCTCTGGAGATGTGGGAGTGCGAATCCCCGCCACCCGAACTCCTCGTTTCCACCGGTGAACAGTGTCGCCAGCACCAGATTAAACAGGAAGAGCGGGGCCAGTTGCCCAAGGGAACTGCTGTCGGGAAGCCCCACGAGTGAGAAGACGACGACAGCGACTCCGAGGGCTCCGACCACCGGGACGGCGATTGCGAGTCCGTACCAGCGGAGTGGTCGTCGCCAATCGAAAATCGTCGCGAGCCAAGCGCGGACTGATTCACCACGGAGACGCGTCACGACCGCTCCCGCGGCGCCAGGGCCGAAGGCTCCGAGGACTATTCCCAACATCCCCAGTCCCGACCGTGCGGTAGTTATCGAAAACGTCGCAATCCACACCGTCCAAGAGAGTCCGATTGCCAGTGCGGAGAACACCACAACCGGATGTTCGTTGATGAGTCGTGCGAGCAGCGAGCGGTTCGATTCCATCACGCTCGGAGAAACGGCTGGAATACCTATCAGGGACGCCGGCCGGCTTCATTCGCTGAAGTTACCGTCCACTCTTATACTACCCGTCAGTTGAACATTGCCGAATCGGGATATCTGCTCCCAGGAACGCTTTGACGGTACAGAATCCAAATCTGCTCTAATAACAACTGGTAGTATATACTTAGGGTCCGGATAGATTGTGAGCGAAATCGCAGGACGGCAGAAATCAATTCCCACAATTACTCTTGGCGGTCGGTATAGCTTGAGACCCACTTCTCTCAGTGAGCCGTTCTACTAACGGACCGATTCATCCGAATTAGCACGGAGTCACTGATGACCGTTCGCTGTACTTAATCTCTACACTCATGTGAACCACGTTGCTGGTGAGTCAGAGAGCGGTTCGGACAATTTCTTTGAGAGCTTCTCGACTAGGTTTACGTAAGATTCGGCGGCGAAGTCGGAAAGCTTTGAGATATGGCGTGAACTAATCTTTTGAGACGCCTCGGTGCGGCGAGAGCCACGCGTCGCACAGAGCCGCCTCGGGCGCTGTCTGTCGAAGGTGCTGCGCAACGTTTTCGTACTCCCAGCACTCTCTCGGACGAATCGTTCGAGTTTCTCTTATTTGATGTCTACCATGCTTGCGATTCCTGCGATAGATTTGTTGCTCCTAGGTCGGATGAGTCCGTGAAAGTACTGCGTCCCGCGACGCCACGTCGTCTCACAGTTTCGCCACGAGAGCCGACGGCTCGGGGATTCGTCTCTATTCACTAGTTTCATGCGTGGAAGAGTATCCTTGCGGGAAACACGCTTTTGAACAAAAAACATTTTACATACACCCACAAAGGCCTGCTGTGGACCGACGTAGATTCCTCCATGGCGCAGCCCTCCTTCCGACAGCCGGTCTGGTCGGACTCTCTGGCTGTAGTAGCTCAGAGAGCCCGCCACCACGCCGGTCCCGAGTCCTCAGCACAGTTACAATCGATAGCGCCCAACTGCTGGCTGAGCTCGTTGACGACCCGTGGGTAGCCACCAGACGAGACGGCGTCCCAATCAATGGACAGAACGCGCAGTCACTCGACAGCAATGCCAAGGATTCACCGAGTGGACTGTCGGTCATCGGCTCGCTGAGTCCCGTTGGAACGGCCCAAGCACAGAAAGGCGGTGGTGGCGGTGGCCGCGGTGCTGTTGGTCGTGGCCGAGGCTCCTCCTATTCTGATGCGCCTCGTACTGGACGAGGCCGTGCCAAGTACCACGGTGGCGCCTACGTTGGGGCGTGGTACGATGACCACGATGACGAGGTGCGCCGGGCCGAAACCGAAATCTCCGAGGTGGGCATTGCCCGTACCGGCCCAGTAAGCGACACCGACGAGGAGCTGCCTTCGCCAGGGCCGGTTTCGTGGGATGAGATGTGGCAAAATCCCGACGATACAGTTAGTATCGACGTCACGAACGCAGGCTGGTACCGAGTCGGCACACACACTACCGCAGCCGACGGCACTAATCTCGGCTGGGAGGCCGTCGATGTCCTCGTCAAGGACGACAATGATACCTACAGCATAGCCCAGAAGTGGAAGGTCTCACCCCGAATTTGACCCGCAGCTCGCCCGTCCGCCGTTCGTTGCCCTGAGTCCCCCCAATGACACCACGACCGCACCATCCGCGCCACAGCGTCCCGCTGCTGCACGCGCTCACGTTTATCGTTGCGCTGTGTAGCTTTGCGTACGAACTCGTCTTTGCCGAGCTCTACACAGTTGTCTTCGGCGGGAGCGTCACTCAGTACGGCCTCACCATCGGATTGTTCTTTTCGTCGCTGGGGCTAGGATCGTTCCTCTCAGGCCGATTGGAGACAGACCCCGAGTCGAACTTCTTCCGTGTCGAAACGTACCTCGCCGTCGTTGCACCGCTTGGGTTCCTCCTCGTTATCCTGCTCGGAACGCTCAGATACCCCGCTGCATACGCGCCACTAGTCGGCGCGATTGCCCGGCTCCCGATTGTCACAATCGGGTTCCTCTCAGGGTTCGAGTTGCCGCTGTTGACCACACTATCGGAATCGGTTCGGGATACGGCGCGGCCCCCCTCCAGTATCGCCCGCGGGGTCCGGCGACTCACCAGCCATCTGAATCGGGCCTTTGGAGTGGTGTTGGGCGCCGCTTTTAGCATCAAGCGGCGAGAGGGCAAGCCGAGCGACCCAGCCGATGAAACAAGTGCCTATGCAGCAGTATTGGGCTTTGACTACCTTGGCGGGTTAGTCGGCTCACTTGTCTACGTGTTCTTCCTCTATCCGGCAGTTGGACTCATACCGTCGGTGTTCGTCCTTGCGTTCCTGAACGGCGTCGCTGCGCTAATCTTCGCGAGCACGACGGCGAACACACACAGACCAACGCTTCGAAGCCGACTCCCACAGCCAGTAGGATCAACGGGGAAGGCGCTGTTCGCAGTCTGCCTGCTCGTCACAGCAAGCACGGGTGCCGCGGCTGTCAACGCGGGCCCGGTCGGCGAGGACGTCTCTGAGTACTACTTCGAACGAGAATTTGAGTTGGAGTACGCTCCGGGGGCGATGGACGTTGCTGTCACAGACACGCGGACGACGAGGTACCAACGCGTCACGGAGTACAACCGAACGTGGACCGGCAGCGGCGACAACCCGTACTTCGGTGCCACCACGGAACACTGTCTCAGATTGGATTCCGCTGTCCAACTCTGTGAGTCGTGGGCAGACAGCTATCATCAAGGGCTCGTCGACGTCCCGCTGTCGATGTTCGAAAATAGTACTGACACGAAGGTTCTCCTCATCGGTGGGGGCGATTGGGCGGCGATGGACCGACTGCAACGCCACGGGGTTAGTGTCGACCACGTCGATATCGACGGCGAGTTCATGCAGCGGGCGAAGACCGATCCGTTCCTTGCGCAGTACCACGACGGAGCCTACCGATACGAAAACAAATCGACGCGCGTGCAAGACGCGTTCCAGTACCTTGAGCAGTCCGAGCAGCGCTATGACGTAATCTTGCTGGACATCCCTGGGGCGACCGACGACGACCAGCTCCCGCTATACTCTGTGGAGTTTTACAGTCAGCTGCGCCAGCATCTTACAGCAGACGGCGTGATCGCGACGTGGACGTATTCACGGTACAGCTACGCCCAGCACAGAACTGCGTACTACAACACGGTTCACAAAGCCGGCCTGACGAGTGCAGCACCGTATTTCGCATGGGAAGATATTGACGCAGATGGCGAGACAGAGCGCGTCGAGCGGTTCACACTGCTCGCACCGGCACCGCGCGATTCGCTTTCGCCACATAACGGCACAGCATACATGAACCGCTATCAGCACCGCTACCAAGCGGTCGAGTGGGTAGACACGCCGAGATACGCCGGTGTCCGGCCGAATAGCGTGTTCCATCCAAACTACGATATCCTCATTAAATAATGGGCGACACAACACACCAGACCACGACTGAGCTCTATCTGGCACATCCTGATGTGCCGCCGTCGTTCAACGCGATGGATGTAAAACAAGCACAGACGCTCCCCTTCTGTGGGGAGACAGCTACCTTCCGCGTCATCGGCAACTCACACGCCGTTACTGCCGACTCGCTCGGGTTCCATGAAATTTGCTCGTGCAAACCCATCTCCGAACAGGATGCCGAGGTAATTCCGCTCGAACAGGGCTGTACGGACTCACTTGCGAGTCCACACGGTGTGTCTAGCATGGCAATGACTCTCCCACTATCGGAATTTGACCCGGAAGCGGACTACGACCTTTGCTACGAGTTCGGGCCACGTGCCTATACGGCGATCACGACCGACGACAGGACGTTCGAGACGTACCACACTTACCCAGAGCACGACTTGCTGGTGGTTACCACCACAAGCATCACGCAGTACTGGGCCACGACCACCATCTAACGGACCGATTCACACCATGAGCGAGTACACAGGCGACGTGACTCTCAACGGCGGCATAGAGACACCGGTTCGGATGTCCGGACTGGAAGACATGTATGTACAGCCCGACTCGATTGACGGCGATCTCGACTTGCGAAACGTCGAGTACGTCTTCACCGGTGTGCCAATCACACCGGCTGCTGACGTGGCTGACCCGGTGACTGATATCACCGGTACGCTGGAGGATGGCTACACGGAACCGGATGGCGTCCATGGTGACCTCGCGGTTGGCACAGCCGAAGACGTGTTCATCGCCCACGGCGCTGTCGATGGGGCACTCTCGGCGCGTGGCCCCGAACAGGTCTTTGACGCCGGCACAAGCGATGCGCCGTCCCGTGACCCCGCAACCTACGACGTCACGGTAAGTGGCTGGCAACAACAGCGAGAGGTAACGGATCCCAACACTGGGGTCGTTCTCTCAGGCTGTCAGTCTACCGTTAACGTGACAGGCGCGACAGGCAGTGTCAGCTGCTATCTCATTGGGACGAACAACGAACTCATTGTTCGCGGCGATGCCTCTGTCGAGGTCCATATTGTCGGTCGGGACAATCGAGTCGACCTGGGTCCCTACATCGATGTCGACACGGCCGTCGAAACCGGATTCGACAATACGATCGACGTGCAGCCGTTTCCGGCCGACGATCTCATTGAGACGACCGAAGACGAAGCGTACAGCGCGGTCACGTTCGGCCGCGCGAAGGTGACTTATCAGTCGGTTGCCGAGGATGAGGACTGGTGTCGAGGGTGTGGTGAAGCCGCTGATGCGATCATCGAACGCCAACAAAAGGAGGCGTTCTTCATACTGGGGACGCCAATCATTACGTACGAAGAAGGGGGCGGCAGCTACGAGTGCGAACACTGCGCACACTCCGCCCCGGATACATCGCTCACTCCGGAGGAACGGCGTGAGATTTTTTGAACGACTATGCTCCAAATAAACAATCACGCTACTAAATAGCTACCCCAATGCCCAGTTCACTCTCCCCTAGCGACGTATGAGCTCAGTCCCCGACGCCGAGACATGTTCGTATCGCTTTGACCCGTCAAACGAGACAGACGCGTATATCGAGACAACATGGGAGTGCCCACACGAGTCTCACGCAGAGAGCGACAACTGCATCTTCCATATGTCGCGTGCCGAGCGCCGGTCACTCGATGTGACCGACGACGATATCGTGCAGACACTCCGTGAGAACCTCACCTCTCAAGACCCGCGAAGTAACGAGTACGTCGGGGCCGACCTTCCCACAATGTCGCTCACATATCAGCAAATCGACGGGGCGACAAACCATCTGCTCAACTTCCAACATGCCGATATTGCGGCACTAGACATCACCCACGGCCACATTGCGCAAGGAATCAATCTCCGGGAGGCGACCATTGGCAGTCTCAAGCTCGACGATGCCATCCTATCGGGTATTCTTGAGGCGACAGCAGTCACGGTCACCGACGAATTCTCGGCGAATGAGACGACGTTCCACGAAGATGTCCGCTTTTCTCAGGCACACTTTCACGGTCGTGTCGACTGCGATGAAGCGATCTTCGACGAGGATACGAGCTTCCGAGACGCATCATTTACCGGGGAGACCTCATTTCGGAACATCACCGCACGTGGCTCCAGCCACGAGTTAGACGATCATATCTCCTTTGCTGGCGCTCACTTCGAGTCAGCCGCATTGTTCAATCGCGCAGCGGTTGAGTGTGCGACGTTTGCCGACACGCAATTCGACGATGATGCGACGTTTACCCACGCGATATTCGGCGATGACACCACATTCGCGACTACAGAGTTCCGCCGGTCAGCAACGTTCAATGAGGCCACGTTCAACGAAGACGCTACGTTTACCGACGTTACTGTCGATGGACGTGCCAACTTCCGGGGAACCGAGTTCAATGGCGGCGCCCGTACCGTTGAAGATGATATCGCATTCGACAATGCGCATTTCCGTGGGGATGCTGATTTCAAGCTAGCCCGGTTCCGGTACGCTGATTTCAGCGAAACCACGTTCGATGGGCGGCTCAACCTCGACCGTGCGGAGTTCGAAGCCCGGGTCGACTGCCATGATATGCACGTGCTCGGCGACCTCTGTCTCGACCGGGCGGTGTTCAGCGATCCTGTACATGCCCACGACGCCACCTTCGAGGGCTCTGTTAGTGCCTTCGAAACGGAGTTTTACGGCGACGCGGATTTCGTGAACGCGACCTTTGGTGGGCCTGCGACCTTCGATGAAGTGCGGTTTCACGAGGACGTGAGCTTCAAGAGAGCGACGTTCAAGTCCGAAGCCAGCTTCGTGGGTGCGCTCTTCGAGGGGGAAGCAAAATCGCTCGAAGATAACGCTACATTCGAGGAGGCGGTCTTCGAGACCAACGCTACGTTTCGGGAGGCTACGTTCACGAACCTGTCTCTATGGGATACTAGGTTCGCGGTCGAGGTTGATTTCACCGGCGCGACCGTTACTGGTGAGGTGCATATCCGTCTCCACGCGCTTGACGATGATATCTATATGAATTTCGTCAGCGCGAGTATTAGTGGCGGCCAAATCGTCGAACCCGGCGATTCCAATATTCCATTCGACTTCACCGAGGCCACAGTCGGAAACGTCCAGTTGGGAAGCGAGAACGGGTCCGGTGAACTGCTTGATCAGTTTCGGTTCTGCCGTACTGACTTCGACCATTTCGACTTCTCGGATCACCACTCGTACTTAGAGCGGAACGACTGGGTTCTACACGAGTTCAGCGGGAACAACGCGACTGGCGATTTCAGCGTGGAAATGACTCCCGACGTGATTGAAGAGACCTACCGGAAAGCAATGACGAGTGCCAACGACGTCGGCGATACGCCCGCGAGTCGCGAGTTCGAATACAAGCGGTTCCACTACAACCGGCGAAAAAATCTCAGTCTCATCAGAGACGAATACTCGCTGGACGCAACGACGAAGGCAAAGAAGGGGGCTAGTGTCGTCCTGAACCGTGTGATGCAGTTTACTTGTGGCTACGGGAATCGACTCCCGCGGATTGCTGCGCTTACGTTTCTTCTTCCACTCGTATACGGCATTTTGTATGTCCTCGGAGGCCCCTTGGAGACTGGGGCAGGCGTTGTCTGGAATGCCGAGGACCAGCTGGCAGTAATAGGAAACGGCATCTACTACTCATACATTTCCTTTTCTACCATCGGCTACGGCGGAATCGGTCCTATCGGGTGGGGAGCGAAGCTCCTCGCGGCGAGTCAGGGGATGCTCAATGGACTCCTGTTCACGCTGCTCACGTTTACCCTGTTCAAGCGGGTGCTTGGTGGGAGTTAGCCACGCCAGAAAGGTAGTTGAACGCGTCCACCGAGCACTGAAGCTACCGAAAACCGACCCCGCCAAGGTACAATCCGTTAATTGACACTAAACAACATATTTGATCCAGCACTGCCATCATCAAACCACTACTGCTCACGCGTGCATACACACCACCGCTTCCGGTGAAAAACCACCAGACTACAGTAGTATTTACACTCGAAACACGGTGTGGTGAACCTGGGATGTGACCATGCTCAGCGCAGGAATAGCCCTACACTTCGAGTGCCTCCATCGGCTCAACCTCGAAGGTCAGCAGATGCGACCGGAGTTGGGCGTAGGCCCCGTCACCGTCAGTCGTGACACAGTACCGATTTGGCCTTGCCTGACGAGGATTGGCGTCGTTCTCTTGCCACGCCGCCAGCGTGAACTCAAGCGCCTCCAACTCGCTGTCAGCACCCTCAAAGACGGCCGCGACCGACGGCGTCCCGTGGTTGTCAGCGACGTAGGCAACCTCAACAGCGTCGTGGTTGGCGTCAAGTCTCTGCCAGCCATCGAGTTTGTCTGGCGGGTCCTCGGCGAACTGCTCGATTTCGCGCTGGGTCAGTTCGGCTTCTGCGGCGTCGCGCCACGCTTGCTTGATGTCCTCGGCTTGGGACCGCTCGATCTCCTGAAGGACGTCGCTGTCGATACAGTCGGCGGCCCACGCAAGCACGGTCTTGGCCTTCTTGTGCTTCTGCTCGGGTTCGCCGTCCAGCTGTCCGAAGTTCATCTCTTGGGGAGCCATCAAGAGAACTGACGACCGCCAGTAGCCGGGGTCAGCGTCGCATTCCTCGTCGGCATCGGGAGCCCACGACTCCATTGAGGTTCGGACTTCCTCGTGGTGTCCGAAGCCGGTTCGGACGCCGCCGGCGCGCAGGATTCGCTCCGCAAGGTCGATGGTTCGCTCGCGCTCGTCAGCGGGCGCTTCATCGGGGCGCTCAACGTCGGCGTAGAATGGCAAGCCGACTTTGCTGATGATCGTCTCTTTGTAGTTTGAGGTAAGCAGCGGTTCATCAACGAAGATCGGGTCAAACGGTGGTTCGGCTGTCGGCAACATACTGGAAAGCCTCCAGCCCATTCGTCTTTAGCTAAGACTCACACCTCGGTTGTGTAGCGGTAGCGAGCGTCTCTTGTAAGATCGGTCGTTGTTGGTGGATCTTCTGAGCATCCTCGATCAGCCGCTCCAGCAACGGCGGTGGCGAGTAGCCGAGGTACTCACCGAGTTCGTGGAGGATGAGCTGGGCGTGCGACCGGAAGGTCGCCGCCCAGCGTTCCGGCGGAAACACGATCTCATCGTCGGCCTGCTCGGTGACCAGATCCAACAACTCTCGGCTCACCAGCAGTGACAGCAACGCAGCGTATAGTAGAATTTTCACGACATCAGGGTTGTTCGTGTCGAATTCGTCCAGTTCGTACTGCGTTTTCAACTCACGGAACAACGTTTCTACCTCCCATCGACACCGATACAGCGTCGCTAGATCCGCCGGGAGAAACTCCTCTCTCGGCAGATTCGTGATGTACAGGTGGTAGTCGTCGGCGTCCTCGTTGCGGACGCCGACGACGCGAAACCGCTTCGTGTCCAGCGACCGAGTTCCCTCGTACTGGCCGCGCTTGAATTCTGCTTCCACCTCTACGTCGATGTACTTCCGCGAGAGATCATTGACCACGTCGTGGATCTGCTTGCCCTCCAAGGGAATGGCGCGGCCGCGCCATTCCCGTAATTCCGCCGTTATCACCGGATTTGCGTTCTGCTTCAGCCGACTCACAAAGTAGCCGTCGTTCTCGTCGATCAACGCAAAGCGGCGGTATTTGAAGTACGCCCGATCAAACAGAACCAGTCGTCCTTGCAGCCACGATCCCGTCTTGAACAGCGCGCTGTCGTGCGTTTTCTCATCAGTCACATCGATCCGTTCAATCGTCTGGTCGGTGGCGTTGTGGAGCAGGTGGAGCTTCGCTCCAGCCTGCTCCTCGTGGCGGGCTTGAAACTCATCAGAGAGGAACTCGTGCAACCGCAACACGGTTCCATCAGCGATCATCACGTCCCTGAATCGGTCGATATCAGCGTCAACAGCATCAGGGACAGCGACCTCGTCGAGCGCGGCCTCGACGAGGTCGCGGAGATACTCTGCAAGAGTAGGCGTCAACCGGTGATAGAAACCGCCAGAAGAGATCGGTTCGTCAGCTGTAGCGTTGTAGCAGCGTCTAAACCCAGCGAGTGTTCGGCTCTCGCCTGCGGCGAAGCCGAACACGAGCGCCCACACGAGGACAGGAATCTGAAGCTTGCCCTCTCGCTCGACCACGCCGAGTTCCTCGGCGTGCTCTTCGAGGAACTCGGAGGGAAACAGTGTAGTGAGCCGACGCATGATTCTCGACGAGGAGGTGTCAGTGTGCACAGCGGACTCCTCCTCATTCCTCTCGAAAAGTAGCCTCGATAAGCCGCTGCTGTCACGTGGTTCGTCTCTTAGCTAAAGACAGATGGGTCTACTATTCTTGACCAACCCAGATCGAATACCGCGAGTGCAAGTAGAACAAAGCCCATAGCTCATGGTCTCCAAGTTAGGATCACTCTTGTTATCGTTGATCCTTGTCACCTCTCTCACAGGATACTTGCTAATCTCGTCTTCAGAATAATAGAGAGTCAAATAGCTATCAGCGTACTCAGATGGGTTATGTGATTGCCATGGATCATTGGGAGGCGCATAACCTATCTCAGAACTGGTATCAAATTGCATCTAGATTGCTAGCTATGTTCTAAATATATATTATTTCTGCATATTCAATTTTGATTGGACCCAGAAGAGCATCAAATGTGAGTTCCTCAAAATTCCCAGTTTGGCCAAAAGCCGATAAGGTCCGGAGAAGCCAGAGGATATTTCACTAGAGGGGGCAACAAGGGTAGTAGAGCCACCTACACTCATGAATAAAAAATCACTTGACAGATCAGAACGCCCGACCGTTTCTAAGGACAACAGGCGTGGGGCCGAGTTCGATAAAAGCAGGGAATATCGGCATCGACTATGGCATGTCTGGGATGTGAGAAAGCCAACGGTCGCGTTCATTATGCTTAACCCCAGCACCGCAAACGAAAACGAGAACGACCCAACGCTACGACGGTGTATTGGCTTCGCAAAAGATTGGGGATATGGTTCAATTGAAGTGGTCAATTTGTTCGATTTATGCGCTACAAATCCTGACGATCTTCGGGATCATCCTAATCCAGTGAGTGATCAGAACGATGAATACCTACAGAAAGTGTCTGAAACTGCTGAACTGGTAGTGGCGGCATGGGGGGCTAATGGGACGCTATATAATCGAGGGTTGGAAGTTGCAAAGAAACTAGATGTAGATTTGTATGCTTTAGATACTACGAAAGATGGACATCCATCTCACCCACTTTATCAACCAACCGATACTGAATTAGAGTCTTGGAATGCAGGCATGCTGCGCGACAAGGCCGACAACTAAGATTGAAGTTGTCAAGCAATACGTTCACTCCCCAACCGCTTCCTCAACAATCTCGATTTCCTCGTCGGTCAACCCATACAGCTCGTAGACGATCTCATCGATCAGTTCGTCAGTCTGCTCGATCTTCGCCTCCAATTCGTCGGCCCGATCGACCGTCTCCATGTAACTCGCCAGGCCATCGCGAACGTCGTCGACGGCGGGCAACGTCAGCTTCCGCAGCCGATCTACCAGCGAGTTCGTCTTCGTCGCCGTTTCACGGAAGTCAGCGAAGCCACCGGCCTCGTCGACGGCGACCGGCACATACGTCCGGATAAGCGCGGCGACCCGTTCGTCGAGATAGTAGCCCGCAAAGAGGTCAGAATTCCGGTAGGGGGACCCGAGTGTGGCCTGACTCATAGGTTAATACTCTAGACGGTAGCAGGTAAGCTAAAGAACCTAGTGGAAACCAATAGGCCGCCCTCCGGCAATAACTAACAATCAAACGAGGGAAACAGTGGTAAAAAGTCGACGCTGTCGGACAGGTGTCGATGGCTAACCAACAACGGTCCGATATTTCACGAAATGTTGGTTAGCTTTACTCGGAGACGAACTGGACCATTGAGTCCTTTGCCTGACGTGACTTATCGCTCCTCCCAGTCAACTTCAGCTTCGAACGAGCTGGCAATATTGAATAGGGTCCTCTCATCAAGATGGCTACCAACGAGCATCATTCCAACAGGCAGTCCATCCGGCTTCGCGCATGGAACGGTTAGTGCCGGATGGTTCGTCAGATCAAACATACCCGTATTCGCCAAGTTACCAAGCGTTCGGCTAACCCGCTCAACCCGATTTAGACTGTCATCCCGCTCATACGGAAGCATTGGAGTTGTCGGAAGAACTAGCGCGTCGTGTTCTTCCAGATGGACATTATATTTCCGTTCAGCGTCGAGTGCAAGGTTCTTTGCTTTCGCGTATAGTTCAATACTGTACTCATCCTGTAGATGAGCGTCAGCAAGGAGTGACGTCTTGACCGTTGGCGGGAACTCATGGGCACGCGCCTCACGGAACTTACTGAACGCTTCAAGTAGATCATCCCAGTACCAACCCTTGTAGTTCGTCCCAACGCCTTCGTCTTTCAGGAGACTGATCCCACCCTGAGTTGCTGCAACGGTCCAAATCGGAACAGTGAGTCGGTGTGTCTCAACTGACACTGGCTCTGTTTCCACACCGAGTCCCTCAAGAACCTCAATAGCATCCCGGACAGCGGTATCAACTTCTTCATCTGAACTTTCCCAACCAAACCCTTCCTCAAGGACACCAATGGAAATGTCCTCAAGGTCTTCATCGAGTGCCCCGGTGTAATCGTCTGCCTCAACACCACGGGGTTGGCGAGGGTCCATTTTGAGCCCATCGTGGAGATCTTCACCAGCAATCGCCTCAAGAATCGCTGCAGCATCCTCGACAGTCTTGGCCTGTGGTCCAGTGTGGTCGTACCCACGATCAATCGGGAAGATCCCAGTGTACGGCACAAGACCTGTGGTCGGTTTAAGCCCGACAAGTCCAGACCAAGCGCTTGGGACCCGAATAGAGCCTCCCTGATCGCCACCAAGAGCAGCATCACAGTCACCTGCAGCCGGTGCGGCCCCACTGCCACTGGATGACCCTCCTGTGAGGTACCCCTCAGCGTGTGGGGTTTCAACGGTGCCAAAGTCGCTAGTATCACTCGACCCGGACCACGCGAAGCTCTCCATATTGAGCTTTCCTGTGAGAGTGGCTCCAGCGTCCAGTAGTCGAGTCGCCACAGTAGCATCGATCTGTGGAACATACCCTTCAAGGACTGAGGAACCACACGTCATTTCGTAGCCAGCGAGCGCGATATTGTCCTTGAGTCCTATTTCCATACCCGAAAGTGGGCCGTCTTCGGCTCCTTCAACGGTGAATTTCGTGATCCACGCATTGTATGGGTCTTCGTCAGCATCTGGTCGATACCCCGGTGACCGGTCAGTGTACTTGATATCGTGAACGCCAAACCGCGGATTGTCGGCTTCAGCAACGCGCTCAGCCGCTTCAAGTGTCGAGTTAACTAACTGTTGATAGTCCTCAACCTCCTGGTCGTTTAGACTCAACCCCGCAGCAGCAGCAAGTTCTACAAGCCGTTCTTGCGAGGGCTGGTGGATGGTTTGGTCGTCACTACTTGGCATACACTTCTCCTGATTCAATTGCGACGATGGAAATTGTATCTGACACTATTACCACAGCTGTTCCTCAGAGCACATGATTAAATATTTTCCCTCGATGGCATTATTTTCGAGTTATCGGGCAATTTTGATTATATTCGACTACATATATTGATTATACACGCCCAAAAGAAAACCTATGTTTCTCACGAGTCGTGCCGTAATTCATATTTCAACGACCGGCTTATCTCCATGTGTGGTCATCTAACTAACATATAATGGGTTATTGCTCTGTGTGAGATAACCACAGTCCAGCAGACCGTTCACCCTCTTAACCACATCCTCACCACTCTCAGTTTCCGCGTTGGTCAGCCCGCACAACTCGTAGACAACATCAGTGACCAACTCGCCGGCCGACTCGGCCGTCTTCGTATAATTTGTCAGCCCGTCACCAATGCCGTCAACGGTTGGCAACGACAATGCCAGAAGCCGATTTCCCATCGAGTCCAGTTTCGGCAGCGTGAGATGTATACCGGTCAAGCACATATACTATATTCCGGGCTCGGGGCCTATGAGGCACAGGCGTGGGACTTTTAATCCCGAGACAGAGGGTTCGAATCCCTCCGAGCCCGCTCGCATCCGTTCGTCGATCACAACCGCTTCGGCTCACCAAATTGTCACAGCATCCGTCTTTAGCTAAGATGAGAACCGCGTGACAGCGACGGCTTATCGAGGCTATTTTTCGAGAGGAATGAGGAGGAGAAGTCTGTGCACAACCCTCGCTCCTCAACGAGAATCATGCGTCGGCTCACTACGCTTTTTCCCTCTGAGTTCCTCGAAGAGCACGCCGAGGAACTCGGCGTGGTCGAGCGAGAAGGCAAGCTTCAGATTCCTGTCCTCGTGTGGGCGCTCGTGTTCGGCTTCGCCGCAGGCGAGAGCCGAACACTCGCTGGGTTCAGGCGCTGCTACAACGCCACAGCTGACGAACCGATCTCTTCTGGCGGCTTCTATCACCGGTTGACACCGACGCTGGCAGAGTATCTCCGCGACCTCGTCGAGCGCGGCCTCGACGAGGTCGCTGTTCCAGACGCTTTTGACGCTGATATCGACCGATTCAGGGACGTGATGATCGCTGATGGAACAGTGTTGCGGTTGCACGAATTCCTCTCTGATGAGTTCCAAGCCCGTCACGAGGAGCAGGCTGGAGCGAAGCTCCACCTGCTCCACAACGCCACCGACCAGACAATTGAACGGATCGACGTAACGGACGAGAAAACGCACGACAGCACGCTGTTCACCTATGGAAACGCTGCTACCTAGACGAACCACCGTTATCGACAAAATATTTGCGCCGTCCTGTAGTCTGCGGCTCTCCCAGCCGGCAGGCGGCCGATATCTTCAGGCGGTGCGGTCGCAGTCTGGCGATAGCTGTTGCTAACGCTGGCCCCGACCGGCCACTGAGGGCCGCCCGCCCGGCGGCCCTCAGTTCCCTCCTCTATGAACTCACATCAGGCGGGTCGTATACTTCGCCCCGGTCTAGCATGTGGTAGATCGACACCAGCATTTTCCGAGCGCAGGCGACGATTGCCTTCTGTGAGTTCTTCCGGCTAGCTAACCGCTCATAGAAGCGGCTCAGGTACTCATCGTTACAGGTGTGAACTGCTGTGTTTGCAGCCTGGACGAGCAACCACCGGACACGACCCGATCCACGTTTCGAAATACTCCCTTCGATCCGCGAGTCTCCTGACTCGCGGATTACCGGGTTCAATCCCACGTAGCTGACAACCGATTTATCACCGTCAAACCGACTGATCTTGCCTAACTCGGCGTAAATCGTCAACGCCGTATAGTAACTCACGCCGGGAATGGTCATCAGCAGCTGGGTCTCCTTCAGAGACCCAGCGCGCTCCTCGATCGTTTCTTCGAGTTCCTGTATCTCCTCGGTGAGCGTCTCTATCAGTTCGAGATACGACTCCAGCAACGCGTCCCACGGCGTCGGGAGCGAGAGTTCCCGGAGGAACTCTCGTCCCTCCTTGTTCAACGGCTTCACGTCCTCAGTGATGCCGTGATCGGAGAGAAGTCCGTGAATCTTGTTGGCGTACTTTGTCCGGTTTTCGACTAGGGTCTGTCGCCCGCGCACGAGTGCGCGGGCTTCCCTGATCTCGTCGGTCGGAACATAACTCTCTGGCACCGAGTTCAGCCGCACCATCCGCGCGAGTTCTTTTGCGTCGACGCGATCGGTTTTCTTGTCCGAGTTAGCAATCTGATTCAGCTCCTTCGGGTGAGCGACAGTCACATCCAAATGTTCGGACAGCGTATCGTGGATGTGGTAGTAATTGCTGGTCGCTTCGAGTGCGGCTTCGGCACCAGCGTACCGCTGGGCGAGGTCGTCTAGGTTCGCGTTCTTGACGCGAACCTCTTCGACGATCTCCCCAGCCTCATCCATTACTGCCACCTGTGCGTACCGTTTGTGGACATCAATTCCAAGGTACATTGTCTGTTCACCCGGGACGCCAGTGCGTGAAGCAGAGATTCACCTATTCGGGCTTTCCCGGATGCCGCGCCCCGCGGCATCCGGGCTGTAACGCCCATGACTCGGCTTCTTTCGCACACGGACCAGTCAACACGACGTGCTCTAAGGCACGGAATAGCGGTCGGTCTCTTGCGCCCCATGTCTTAATTCACGCTCTCATGGCGTAGCAGCGTTTCCATCGAGTCAACACAGGTTCGTGGCTACAAGGACGGCTAGTTCTGTTCGATCGAGCGTACTTCAAGTACCGCCGTTTCGCGTTGATCGACGAGAACGATGGCTACTTCGTGAGTCGGCTGAAGCAGAACGCGAATCCGGTGATAACGGCGGAATTACGGGAATGGCGCGGCCGCGCCATTCCCTTGGAGGGCAAGCAGATCCACGATGTGGTCGATGACCTCTCGCGGAAGTACATCGACGTAGAGGTCGAAGCGGAATTCAAGCGAGGGCAGTACGAGGGAACGCGGTCACTGGATACGAAGCGGTTCCGCGTCGTCGGCGTCCGCAACGAGGACGCCGACGACTACCATCTCTACATAACGAATCTGCCGAGAGAGGAGTTCCTGCCGTCAGATCTAGCGACGCTGTACCGGTGTCGATGGGAAGTAGAAACTCTGTTCCGTGAGTTGAAGACGCAGTATGAACTGGACGAATTCGACACGAACAACCCTGATGTCGTGAAAATTCTACTATACGCTGCGTTGCTGTCACTGCTGGTGAGCCGGGAGTTGTTGGATCTGGTCACCGAGCAGGCCGACGATGAGATCGTGTTTCCGCCGGAACGCTGGGCGGCGACCTTCCGGTCGCACGCCCAGCTCATCCTCCACAAACTCGGCGAGTACCTCGGTTACTCGCCACCGCCGTTGTTGGAGCGGCTAATCGAAGACGCTCAGAAGATTCATCAGCAACGGCCGATCTTACAGGAGACACTCGCTACCGCTACACAACCGAGGTGTGAGTCTTAGCTAAAGACGAATGATTGTCACAGTTCATCAGCAGTCAAACCCAGCACAATCGCAAGACACAAGCCGAATACAGGCATATTATTCATACTTCACTAGCCGGCTCTCAACAAATGACCCAGTGTACAAACTGCGATACGGAAGTCCCCATTCTTGAGGGGAGTTGTACCGACACATATGGTCGACTGTGTGAGGCGTGCAAAGAGATCGTCTCCAGACCAGGGCACCAGGCGAGCGATGGTAGCTCCTCATCATAGCCGCATTCACCATTGAACTGCTATATAGCATACCCACCCCCACACTCCGTTCAGAGACGCCTGTAGTGACTCGTGTTCGTTCAGAACGTCCGCTCGGTATACCGACGGCATCTTCTCTAGTGCCCACGCATCCAGTGCGTCAGTGTGGAACTGCCGTAAAAACGGCTCGATCTTGTTGAGACCGTCGGCCCGTCGATTCCCTCCTTTGATGCGACACTCGTCAGAGCGATGGAACCGAACGCCCCGCCACCGATAACGCGCTGGCAGGCCTTAGACAAACTCCAACAGGCCGGTGTGTCGGTGTTCGTCTCGATGTCGACCACATACTCGCCGATGGGCGAAGACGACTTTCACGAGCTACTCAGCTACTTCAGAGCGCTTGGTGAGGTTGTGGTCCTCCACGAACCAATCAATCCCCGTGGCGCGAATTTCCAGCAGTGTCTCACTGCCGCCGAGCAAGCCGGCTACGACGACGTTGTCGAGGAACTCCAGCAGGTGCAGGACAGTCATCAGTACTGGGTTGAGTACGCCCTCGAACAGTTGAATACAGTCCAGCAGGTCGCAACGCGCTTCGACGGGCTCGACGTCCACTCTTGGCCAGACGATGAGTTGGTGCGCTCGACGAGCGGCCAACTTCGGTCGAAGCTCACGGCAATACAACAGGCCGTCTCACCGGAGTCGTTCTCCACACGTGCTACGGACGCCTCGCCTGAGCAGTCCGAGTTAGCCCGGGACGGGGAGTCCATAGACCATCTTATCTGACGTGTCTATCAGGCACCGCGTCAGGGTCCGGCAGGTCGACGTTACGGCCCTTGCCGGCACAAGCTGAGTATTAGTACGTGGCAGGACACGGTGTCGTGAAAAGCGCTAACCAATAAGGCCCCGGCAGAACCCAAAGCTGTTGGTTAGCTACCCACTCGGATTTCTAACCGTCATTTGTTTCTCTCCTCGATCCCCTGGACCAACCGTTCAGGAAGTATACCTATCATCCGAACCGACGAGCAAGTTCGTAAGCGATGGTAACAGGGATACTGATAGCGAGCACTCCGAATATGATTTCATCGACAGTCGGGCCAGACTGAGTTAGTGAACTGTAGAACACGAGAGCACCAGTGGCAAGAACGCCGATGACAGTTGCGACGTATTTTGGATTTGTCCACTGGGGAGGAGGGGCATTGGTAGTCACGTACTGACATTGGACTGTGGCTGTTCTAACTTTTCTGGAGTCCTATTGCCTTCGCACCTCCTATCCATAGATACGTAACCTGTACTGCCTGCCCCGCACACGAGCCACTCACCCAGAGCCGACCGCTCTTCCTTGGCGTCGACGGCGAGGGTGCCGCGCATTACTGGGACAGCTACGAGTTCGCCGTGGCTGTTGTCGCCGCTGGTGGTGACGCTGAGAGGGTCGTGTTGGCGGAGACGCCCTTCGAGACGCTCGAAGAGTGGTGCGAATACACGCGTGGTGAGCGCGGCTGGGACGCTGGGCCGCACGTCGGTGGATCGCTTGTCGGCGATCTTATTCGAGGTGTTGGGGCATGAGTTGCACTGTGGAAGAACGGCGGCGGGTTCGTCGAGCCGCGCGGGCTATTCGTGACGAGGTGGCCACTGAGTCCGTCGATGTGCTTGCGCCGAGCGCGAGTCAGTACGGTGCCTGGACGCTTGACGCGGTGTTCGGGACTGTGAGGGTGTGTCACCGGAAGTGCTCAGGGAGTTGGCGCTCGCTGGGTTGACGCTCCAGCCGATGCCGTCGCAAGCCGAGTACCAGCACGTCGCGGCGACAGTATAGAGAGTAGACGTTAACCAACAACAGCTGATCGGTACCCGGACTGTTGGTTAGCCGAGAACCGATTAGCTTCTGTCCGGCGTTTGTTTTTCGCTATCTCACCAGAAATACCCGTTCAGTAAGCGTGCAAAGAATACAATTGAACCAGACGAACGCAAGCGAAGACACAACGGATATAAGAAATTGCACAGAAGATGGAATTATTTACTCGGCCGACAAGCTAGGATAGTAAAAAAGCACTCCTTGTATATTTTAGAAAATCTGTAAAATGGGAATGAAATCAAAAAACCGATTCAGTGGTTGGGCGCTAATTATATTTGCAGTAGCAGTGCTTATTATCTCTGGCTTACTCATTGGTGCTCCCTCGGAGCCGACGAACAAGGCTTACACCACAGAGACGAATGAATCGCAAGTGTCTCCCGATGACGAGGTAGTTCGTTACAATGACCTTTCAGCAGCGGGCCAAGACGTGTTCGACCAAGCACTCCGTGCTGATGGGATTGCCACAGTGAATCAGTCACCGCCAGATTTCGACTATCCAGATGATACAATGGACTATACCTACGTCGAAAAAAGCGGGACGATATACACCATAGGCACTGGATCAAACCCATGCAGGATGTGTGCCTTCGTGGAGCCACTTGGTATCGTGGTTGGGCTCGCGGGGGTCATCCTGTTACTGAGCGGTGTGTATCGCCTGATAAGCAGGGAAACTGACGCTACATAGAGCTGATTATCGGTAGAGGAAGAACGGAAGCGAGTGCACCGGGCAGCACTGGCGATTCAAGAGGAAGTGCCGACTGAGTCTGTGGACGTGCTTGCACCGAACGCGAGTCAGTACGATGCCTGGACGCTCGATGCTGTGCTTCGGGATGCTGAGGGTGTGCCACTGGAAGTGCTCAGAGAGTTAGCGCTGGCCGGGTTGACGCTGCAGCCGACGCCGTCCCAAGCTGAGTATCAGCACGTGGCGGCGACGGTGTAAAAGCCGCTAACCAACAATAGCTGCTCAGAACTCACGACTGTTGGTTAGTCGAGAAGCGATTGGTTGCTGCCCGGCGTTCGTTTGTCACGAGCTCAACAGAAATATCCGCTCAGTGAGTATGCGACTGGAACTCTCAATTGGGATGAGAACAGCAGCGACAGTCGTCCCGCTATTAAGGGGACTCGCTCGTCGAGTTTGTCTCGAGGTTACAGGCCATGAGCGTCGAAATGGTGCTTGCCGTGAGTTCTCCCGTATCGTCGACCTCCGCGCGCGTCGGGGATCGGTTACAATCGAAGTTTTCGGGCGTGACCTGTTCGGTGACGGTCGTCTCGGTTTCGAGCACACCTACCGATAGGGAGTACGTATCGGGCTCGCTGAGCGTAATCAGTACAGTGCCCTCAGGTTCGGCCGTGTAGACGGCGTCGAAGTGCGCTGTCGAGTCCTTCTCGACGAGGATTCGCGTCGTCCACGTCTCCTCCGATGGGTTCCGGAGCATGAGCGTGTGGCTGCCTTTCCCCGTGTCTGTGGGAATCGGGTCGTCGCCGAGCGTTTCCGACGCAGATTCACGAGCAGCAACGTGGTCGCTCACGACGCCTTGGCACGCCATCCGCGTGGAAATACCCAGCGAGTCAAGTGTCCCGTCGTCCTGGACGCTGATCGTCGTCTTGGTCACGTTACAGGTGAACTGGCTGGGTTCGACGGTAATCTTTTCCGTCGCATCCAACTCGGGGACGGACACACGAGCGGTGTACGTGTCGAGATCAGTGAGCGACGCCACAATGCTCGCGTTCGGTTCGAGTTCCACCGATTCCTTGAACACGGTTTCGTCCGCCGTCGAAACCGTCACCGTCCCCTGATGAGACTCCGCCGCCGGATTCCCGAACGCGACGTGGTGGGGAGTTCTGAGACCGCGCTCATCGAGCGACTCAGCGCCGATGGTTCGCTCGACAGTTCCATCGGCGGCGACGTGTGTACGCTCGGTTTGTTGTTCAGTGTTGGTTTGCGTGTCCTCAGAGGTTGGCGTCTCGGAATCTGTCGGCAGTGAGTCACTCGATCCAGCTTGAGTGGTGCAACCGGCGACTGCGGTTGTGAGACCAATTCCTGTGCTTGCCAGAAACGTTCGCCGTTTCATACCCTACCATTGGAAGGTGGAAGTATCGCGCTATCCCAGATTCAAATACGTCTTTGAGTCCCGGCTACTCACTCACGCCGAGTGGGCGTGATTCCGTGCTGGCCGATACGTCCCCCAGTACCAAGCAACGAAGAACAACAGAATCAGGAAGATGCCAATTCCCAGCACGACTCCACCAGGCCCGGTCGCAAACGTTCCGAGCGTCTCCCACATGGTTGGGTCGGGTTGCTGAACAGGGGACGCACCAGCCCGGGGCGATGATACTGGTGTCGGTACTGACCGGCGTATATGGGCGAGTACACTGACGGCTCCGACGAGACCCACTGCGCCGAAGACGCGACTCAACGCCGTCTTGAGCGACGGGCTTGTTCGTTCTGCCCCCGCGAAGAGAACGAGCGCGCTATTGGTCGGCGCGTACACGTCCATTTCGCGGCCCTGCTCGGAATACCACGTCTCGACGACCGCCACCAGGTCTGCGTCTTGGAGTCGGTCGAGATGATAGCTGATATTCTGTACCGAGGAATTGAGTTCAGTTGCGATCTCCGATGCTGTCGTTGGTTCCGCGTATATCTGGCTGAGAATGCGGCGTGCAGTTGTTGAGGAAACTGCTGAGATGATCTGTTCCGCTGATTCATCTTCGAAGTCAACGAGCCTCGGTTCCAAACTACGATCCGAAGCTGTTTGTGGGGTGGGTTTCAGGGGTAATAATGAGGACATTGTTGTCTGATTCGCTTGTAGGAGTATGTGATTGGGGAAGAGTCAAAGCAGTATTTGAGTCCAATTCTTGTCGAACTATGCTCCTCCGAGACGCTTTCGGAGTGGTGCGAATACACGCACTTGGAGCGCGGTTGGGAGACTGGTCCGAATGTCGGTGGGTCGCTCGTCGACGATCTTGTCCGAGGTGTTGAAGCGTGAGCTGCACCGTCGAGGAGCGCAAGCGTGTTCGGCGAGCTGCGCGGTCGATTCAGAAGGAAGTGCCGACTGAGTCCGTTGATGTGGTTGCACCGAGCGCGAATCCCCGCAACATTTCAACGTCGCGGGGGAGGACACACTCGATGCCCCCCATCATCGATGAAACCGTGTTCGGCGAACCCTCCAGAGGGCTTGCAGTGGTTTATCTCTGTGGCGCACTTCTGCTGGCCGGCCAGCAAGTGTACTACGTTATTGTAGAAGGGGCGACACCGTTCTATGCTGGACTGTTTCTGAGCACCGGGATGGCCCTCTCCGGCATTGCCGAGTCCCTGCCGAACCCCCGACGACGGGCAGCTGGCGTCTTGCGGGTCACAGCACTCGTCGTGCTGGTGAGCATGCTCGTAATTTTGTTTGTCACACCCGACCTCCTTATCAACTAAGAGCGGTGATCGATTCGAATTCACTGCTGCCGGCCGGGTGTGTTCTTGAAGAGGAACCGCCACGACCGCTGACGATTCCCGGGGAGATCTGCCGTATCAGTCACGCCGCTACTGACAGATTCTAAGCGAGTGATCGGGTTCGCCTATACATGAGTCCGCTATACTGAGTAGAGGAAGCCATGGCGGTACCCTCTTATGACCGACCACTCGAACTCACATATGATTGGGCTGGGGACGCTACTTATAATTCTCACAGTCTTTGTGGTGATGACTCTGACTCTCGGTCTGCTACTTCGGTTGCTGAAAGACGCTGACGGACTCTGAGCAGTCAATTAACTGGACTGACTTGATCATTACAAGCAATTGACTCAGTGCCCGCTGTTTCTCGACGCCGTGCCGCGAGACACCGACGGCGTCCCAGCCGAGGTACTCCGGGAACTGACGCTGGCCGGCCTAACGCTCCGGCTGACGCCCTCGCAGGCCGAGCATCAACACGTCGTCGCGACAGCCTGACAGAACCGAATACTCCACTTTTTTATTAACATACTTCGGTTCCAGTTCTCCTATCCCTCATTCCGTCTGCGCTGACCGAACGCTTATGCCACTCATACAGCAACTAGAGGTATGGCCAGCTCGACGCGCGATGGAGAGCCCCACGAGGATGAGATTCGGATGTGGCGCGAGGGGGACTCGTGGATCATCACGGATGTCGAAACCGGCATCACCACGCAGGGCGAGACTCGTCAGGAGGCTCTGGAAATGCTTGACGACGCGGTCGCGGGCTATAAGGGCGAACGCGGCCACGAACCCACCGACGAAGAACTCCGAGAGCTGGGAGTTGACCCCGAAGACAATACCACCGGTAATGGCGATCTGCCCGACTTCATGCAGTAAATGGCCCGGGGCAAGTTCTCTGGTCGGGATGTCGTGAAGGTCTTGGTAAATGTCGGTGGCTTCGAGTGGCGTCGGACGACTGGCGATCACGCCCAACTCTACTACCAGCACCCAACCAACGAGAGCGACCGACGACACGTTACCGTTCCGCTACACGATGAACTCAAAACGGGAACGCTCCGAAGCATCGCCGACGATGCTGGCGCGAACGATTTTGCGGCGTTCTGTGAGTGGCTCGACCGCAATTCGTAGGCGAACCAACTCGTCACCGTCGGCTGCGAGTACCTCGAGTCGAAGCGCTGACGCGACACTTCGATAACGGGGTGTTTGACAGGCGATTCCTCTATCTTTCTGTCGAACTGTGTGACTGTTTTGCATGGGTCGGGATGGTTTCGAGACTACTCCTGACAGTTTGCGACCCCGTGCCGGGGCCTGCGGGGGGTCCCACAACGGCGCGAGTGCCTGAGTTGAACCGATAGAGCAATCATAGTCTGACGGCGCGGACTCACCCCTATTTTGTGACCCTCCACCGGGTGAGAGGCGTTCCAGAGAGAGCGTCTTGACCACCAGCTATGTCAGAGAAACACGCGATCCAGACCAAGTTGAAGGGCTACGTCGTCATGAGCCAGAGCGGGCCAGACAGCCTTGGCTTTGGCACGTACACACGCACCCATCCTTCATATCTGAAAGAGCGCGTTGAGGCACAGCAGTCTCCAGCAGCCGGCGGCGCGGGCAACGTCAAGCGAGCACGCCACATCGCTCGCGAGTACCGCGGCTGGGACCGACCAAGCGATGGCGGGCGAGACGTGATGTGCAGTGACTCATCCAACCATATGACCTGCAGAACCGACGAGTGCGACGCGCCGATCTTCGACGCCGAGCGCATCGTGTCTGTCGACGGAGAGTACGGGCCCTGCATGGCTGTTGGGCGTCACGCCGGCGTCTGTTCCAGCGGCCATCTCTCTGTCTGGGACGTCGCTGAGGCCTGAGTCCCCGTCGGCCGCGTACTCGCCCGTATTTTGTGTCCCCCTGGTGGGTGAGGGGTTTCCCGAACATGAGTACCGAACAGCAGTCCGTCGACGAGCAGCCTTCAGGCACCGAAGCCGACGACCGACCGGACATTCGTGCCCAGCACCGGCAGGCACAGGCCAGTGGCGAGGTTTTTGCGGGGCGTCCACGGGGTGAGAGGTAGATGTGCTGCCCCGACTGCCAGTAGGCCCCACAAGAGAGACTCAACCTCGACAGTTGAGAAACGGTTAACGAGGAGCATGCAAAAGTCGGGCTTGTGACTGACGATCTCGCGTATCCCTCTGTCGAACTCATCCTTGAGCTCCACGACCAGGTCGTGACAGAAGGCGACATCACGGAACCGGGGGTCCGGTCAGAGGACGCGATTGCATCCGCACTACAGTACGTTTCGGAGGGGTTCTTCGGGGAAGTACCTGAGACGATCCATCAAAAGGCGGTCCATCTGATGCGACTACTCGTTTCGGATCATCCGTTCGTCGACGGAAACAAGCGAACGGCACTCCGAACAGTGGTCGTTTTCTATATACTGAACCGATACACGTTTGAGTACGGTGATGAAATTCGAGCGCTCTTACACCGGTTTGCGACCGGCGAAACCACAGTCGACGTAGACACTGCAGTCATCTACTTCCGGGCATGTGCTCGCCGCAACTGATAAACCGATACACTGGATAATGATAGATAGAGAAATGGCGTCTAGCACCGATTCCTCGACGGCGATTGACGAGGAAGTCCGCCAGTTGTACGAGCGATATCAGGCGGCCGAAAGCGACGCCGAACGCCGCGAGATTGCGCTTGAAATGGGGAAGCTCGATGGACGTCGCCACGCAGATATCTACGCAGCGCTCGAAAACGAGTGAGAGGTCCTCCGTTCTACGGTTGCCCGTCCAGCGGAGTTTGTAGATAGGCTGTTCGGTCGCCTCTTCCAGACGATTCTGTTTGCTTGTAGTAACGTGGAGAATGTCGACGCGCATGTCCGGGTCGCGTGCGGTTGGCGACAAGAGCAGTGGTTCCGGATTTCGGGGCAATTTGTTGCACGCTGATCACATCTGGTACCCGATGGTATGAGGGGAGTACAAGAGCTGCATGAAAACTAGGTGTCAGGCCCCGCAGAAATCACTGATTGCGAACCTCCCCACGCCGCCGCTCGCACTCCGCACGCTCCAGTGTCCACTCGTACGCACTCTCGAGCGTTGATCAACCAGGCCACACCAGAACCCGTTCGGTCGCTGTGACGGGTGCAGCCAGCCGCTGATCCCGAACCGTGACAACGCAGCCGTGCTCGACGAATACCTGCTCGCACGTTGTCGGCGATCGCCTGAGTGGCCTGTTGCCAAGTTTCTCAACTACTATAACCGATCAACCGTGACCCCGCGCCGCAACTCTGCTAGCTGACACGAATTCAAACACTCAGTGAGACAAGCGTGAAATAAATGCATCCGATTGCAAAGTTATGCTGTTATTCTTCGTGAGACTGTGGCCAGAAGTGTCTGATATTACCTCCAAAACTACCGCTCTGGATGTATAAATCCTCATATTCCAAGTTGGTTATACGTGTGTGAGTATTATACTTGAAAATACCATGTCGGTACCGTGGGCCACTCCGGCTGGCATTGCATACATTGGACTATTTTTTCTTACCGGGGTCGGTTGCATGGTGTCTCTGCCCCGGGCATGGACGGTCGCTGATATTGAGGTCCGGTATGGTTTAGTCGGATTACTCAGTTTAACTGGCCTCTGGGCATTGTTCAAAACAGCCTTTTTTATCGCCCCTCTCTCATTGCAGTCGGCAATCTATATTATCGGGCTTATCTCAGGGTTTGGAGCCGTCTGGGCATGGTTGTACTTCGCTTCCGCTTACACTGGCCGGTCACTCCACAAAAATTCGACACTCCGCCGACTCGGTGGCGTTGCCTTCCTTATTATCACGGTACTAAAACTCACAAACCCAGTTCATAAACAGTACTTTACAACCACCGAAATGACGACTCCGTTCCGGTATTTAGCGATCGAACACGGACTCGTTCATTGGGTGTCGACAAGTCTTTCGTACGTTCTCGCAACTATTGGTTTGTTTATGATTTTCGAACTGTATGTTGAGTCAGGGTACGATACAACGCCACTTGGTGTGCTGACAGCCCTGCTGGCTTTGCCTGTTACAATAGACCTCATTGCCATAGCAACGCCACAGTTAATTGAATTCATTTATGCCCCAGTTGGGGTTGCAATCTTTGCCGTTGGTACCTTGTTTATTGTTGGCGATCAGTTCCTTGCGGTTCGGACTACGGCCCAGGGTGATGCAGCTACAATAGTACTGGACGAGACAGAGCGGATTCAAGCATATTCACCCCCTGCTGCGGATATTTTCCCGGAACTCGATGGAGCAACAGGCACACCTCTCGACGATGCGCTTCCAGCAGTTGCAGCCACCGAGGACAAGGACGCTGATCAGGTCATCGAACGCGACGGCAGCGATGGACCGCGCTACTATCTCATTTCTCCTAGGTCGATGACGATGGGAGACTCAACAGTTCGAGTTCTCGCGCTTTCGGATGTCACAGAATCAGAACGCCAGCGCCACAACCTGATCCAGCGGAAGCGTGAACTCGATAAACAGAACGAGCTCTATCGAGCGATCATCTCTGCGAGCTTCGCCTTTGTCTTTCAGATTGATACAGAGGCTCGGTTCAGTTTTGTTTCGCCGTCTGTCGAAGACTTCACGGGGTACAGACCCGATATGCTCAATGGCGAACCAATCTCGATACTTGGGTCTGACGAGCAAGCAATCAAAGAGGCACGCGACTATCTTGCCCGCGTACTCAACGATGGTGAAGCTATTCAGGTCCGTGGCCACCCAATTGAAACTCAATCCGGTAACACGGTCTACGGAGATATTCGGGCAGAGCCAATTTACGAGCCCAGCGTTGCGTCAAGCGCACGGACTACAGAGAATATTATCGGTGCCCAGGTGATGGTGCGGGATGCAAGTGAGCGCCGTCAGCGTGAGGGGCTAATCAGCGTTATCAACCGCGTTCTGCGTCATAACGTGCGTAACAAGCTCACTGTGATTAACGGACATGCCAAAATGCTGGCAGCTGATCTTGACGGAGATAGCGCTTCGAAGGCAGACCGTATTCTTAATGCTGGTAATCACCTTCTGAATCTGAGCGAGTCTGCCCGCCGTATCGAATCCCATCGTGAACTGTCCCCAAAGTTAGAACCGCTTGATATTGTACCGGTTATTAGCGAGCTGCTCACCCAACTCAATGAAGAGTACTCTGGGGCGTCAGTGGCAACAGACATTCCAGAGACTGCCATTGCGGAAACACAGCCGCGGATCGAAACTGCGCTATGGGAAATTCTTGACAACGCTGCGCAGCACACAGGTTCGGAGCCGACGATTGACATCGATGTCACTGTAACTGACAAACAGGTTCTGATCAGGATCCGCGACTATGGACCAGGGCTCCCAGAGACCGAGCAAAAGGTACTAGCGACTGGGGAAGAGGATCCGCTCGTCCATGGTCAAGGACTCGGACTATTCTTAGCTCATTGGATCATTACAAATCTAGATGGCGAAGTTTCTGTAGCCACGACTCGGGGGACTTCCGTTGATATCCGACTCCCGACACCGCCAGAGACAGTAACCCCTGAGACTCAACCACAGAACTAGTTTTCTTGTTTTCATTTACCTGTAGAATTTCATGAATTTGTAACAGTTGTTCCGGATTTTGGGGTGATTTGTTGCGCGTCAATCACACCCGGTACCCGGTGCGATAAGGGGTTACGGGGACTGCACGAGAGTCGGATGTCAGGCCCCGCGGAAATCACTGATTGTGAGCCTCTACACGCCGCCACTCATACGCCGCCCGCTATAGTATCCACTCGCACACATTCCCGGGCGTCGGCCAACCACGCCACACCAGAACCTGTTCGGTCGCTGCGACGGGTGCCGCCTGAGCGGCGGCCCCGGAAATTTATCCACCTGTGGGTACACTGTACATACATGACGACCCGCGTCAATTTCCGATTGCCCGACGAACTTCTGGACAAAGCGGATGTCGCGGCCGCAGCGACACACAAAAACCGGACAGAGATCGTCGTTGCGGCGCTGCAGGAGTACTTAGATGAGATGGAGGATCAAGAGACGTTCAAGGAAACTGTTGTCGACCTCTATCTCGATGGTGAGATTGGCTTTGACTCGCTGAAAGAGGTCATCGGGCGGCAAGACGCCGAATCCGTCCGGGCGTCCAAGACCCTTCTTGACCAGGGCGACGAGATGGCCGACGATCTCGCGCAACTGTGAGCGCTGCATGATTGTCGCGGATACAGCTGCACTCATCTCACTCGCGTCGGTCGACCTGCTTGATACGTTGCTCACCGAATTCGAGGTCGCTACCACGGAGACAGTTATCTACGAACTCGATGCAACCAGTGCCTATGACGATACCCACGGCCACGCCGCACAGACTGTCCTCGACAATACAGCGCAAATCACTGTTAGACACGTTGACGGCACGCTTGCCTCATCCCGGATTGACGATGGCGAAGGGAGTTGTGCGCTCCTGTGCAACGACCTCGACGCAGCGTTCTTGATTACTGATGATCTTCGTGCCCTGCCCGAGCTCCAGACCGCTGTCGACGCACAGGTCGCGATTTCACCCATCGTGCTCAAAGCACTGGTAACCCGGCAGGTTCTCGATAGACAGACTGCTCTGGAGAAGCTTGACCAGCTCGCCGAACAGCGGTCCTGGCTTGGACAGCCGATCTATCGGCGGGCACAGAAGTTGTTTGGAGAATAGCGGGTCCGGACGGGAAGCCATCTTGTTGCAACTACTCGGGCCAAATGGCCGGTCTATGACTTCGTAGCCCTACTCGCACGCCCATCGCTTCTCATCGGCAGTGATCATCTATGTGGCCCGTCGTCGAGTCTCTCGATCACTCTAGCCCACTATCACAGAAGTGGCAGATACGGACATTTGGTTTCGTTAGTGTCCAGACCGACGGTGGCCCATTCACGTATATCCAGTACTGTCAGTGAGTATCTGTACGGTTTGTGCCAGAAGCCCCAGCACCACACAGAGGACCATCGCCACTGCTGTCAGCACGATAATCCCAAGGAGGGCACCACCAAGCGGTGGAAGCAGTTGATCGAGGGACAGAGTCGCCGGGAGGAAACGTAGCATCGTCCAGAAAATTAGAACCGCTGAGGCCACGGCCCCAGCACCGGCACCAGCGCATAGCAAACGCCGTGCCCACGTTCCAGACTGTCCCCAGTGCGTATGTGCGGCTAACAGCCCACCGCTTCCAAGGCCCAGTAGTCCGACAATCAAAAACACGCCAAAAAAGAGGCCAGCTACGCTTGTTCCCCCGGTGGCTGGCTGTTCATACGTTACAATCGTACCGATAGTCGCTATGAGTGAGCAGAGGGACCCGCCAATAGTTCCAACAGCTAACCGACGCGGGGATACTGAACAGGGCATGCTAGCAACACTTCTGTCGGAAATTAAAACTATTCTGGACTGGCGGAGCAGCGGTAACGCCTGCTTCTACCGATTTTGACACCGACCATCACGTTCGGCACCGGTATGGTAGTCTGACCGTTTGATTCCTTGCTTGGGCGGCACTCTGACCGGTGTGTCTGAGATGTAATAATGATAGCGTGTACTTCCGGGAGATTCACTAACCAACACTCGGTGGAGAAAACGGTCCAACGTTGGTTAGTCAGAAGAATGCTGTGGAACAATTCACAAAGCGGCTGATTGAAGAACTATTGCTAGTGAATTGGCTGGTCAGTAGGCCTGCGTACTACCGTAGCGACTGTACTGACTCCGAGATATGTTTCGGTAGCCTGCGAGATATCGGCGCGAACCAGCACCTCATCAGCGGTTCACGAGCAACCCAGGCTCGGCCCAGTGGCGGGTACGCGAATCCCCGCAACATTTGACCGTTGCGGGAGACGACACGCCCGATGCCCTCCATCATCGATGAAACCGTGTTCGGCGAACCCTCCAGACGTCTTGCAGTGGTGTACCTCTGTGGCGCACTTCTGCTGGCCGGGCAGCAAGGGTACTACGTCATTGTCGAAGGGGCGACACCGTTCTATGCTGGACTGCTTCTGAGCGCTGGGATGGCCCTCTCTGGCATTGCCGAGTCCCTGCCGAAACCTCGACGACGGGCAGCTGGGGTCTTACGCCTCACGGCACTTGTCGTGCTGGTGAGTCTGCTCGTAATTTTGTTTGTCACACCCGACCTCCTCATCAACTAAGAGCGATGGTTAATTCGCACTCACTGCTGCCGACCAAGTGTGTTCTTGATTCATCAGGTGGGAATGAAACAACTGCTCGGTAAGATTCAGTCGATCACATCGGGTTAGAGGAAGCGTCTACTTGGGAAGAGTGTGGAAGCCACCCAAGCAGACAGCGAGATAGAAGAAGAGCACCTGCTTAATTTTGTCGTCAATAGTCTTGACGAGGAACTTTCATTAGATCTCGGCGAGAATGTCAAGGTCACGGCAGAGACGCTCTATGAGGTCCTCGCCGGCGCCAGCGCCGGCGGGACCTCGATCAATCACGTCTGCGAAACGACTGACGACTCACCACACGCTAATACCGTCCGTGGACATCTCAGCGATCAGTTTGAACTGGATTCGGTTGAATCGGTTGGAGACACGCTGCTTCAACGAGATACGCTTGAGACACTTCCAGATCGACCGGTGGAGGTCTGCGCAGACCTCCACCTCGATCCCTACTACGGTGATGAGGACGAAACCGAGGCTCTGTACTCCTCACAGGCCAAGCGTGGAACAACGACGTTTCACGCCTATGCAACGCTCTACGTGCGCGTACGCAACAAGCGATACACGCTGGCGGTTCGCCAGCTCGTTGCTGGCGAAACCACCAGCGATGTCCTCGGTGAGTTTCTTGAACTCCTTGACGGCCTTGACCTCGGCGTCAAGGCCGTCTACCTTGATCGAGGTTTCTACAACAGCACCTGTCTCAAGCTGCTGTACGCGCACAATTACGCCTATGTGATGCCGATCGTCAAGTGGGGTGAGACGATTCAAAACAAACTCAGCAAAGGCTGGAGCCGCGAGATCGAACACGATCTCGCTGGCGAGGTGGAGTTCCCTGTGTTCATCGACTGCGTGTACCAGCAGGGACGGTACGACGAACACGGGGTGGCGCGTCACGGCTACGCCGCTGACGCGCCCTTTATCGACACGCCACGAGATGCACGAGATCACTACAGCAAGCGCTTCGGCATCGAATCAAGCTACCGATTAGCCAAGCAGAGCCTCGCTTTCACTAGTTCTCAGGATGCTGGACTACGGTTGGTAATGTTTGTAGTGAGCCTACTGCTTCAGAACAGCTGGCGATATCTCCACTGGAGGTACGTGGCGGCGCCCCGCCGTGGGGGGCGCCGCCTCTTGCAGTGGTCGTTCACGGAGTTTTGCGAAATGACGCTTCGCGCAGCTTGGACAGCACTTGGTGTCCGCAGGTCTGTTCCAGCGAATCAACCACTTGACGGCCGGTTCTTCCGGTAGCTGTCCATCGGGCCGGACGGCGGTCGTCAGTGGTGACACTGTCGCGTCGGCGGCAGTCCGCCGCCGACAGCGACGGTCCATCCCGAAAATCATGCTCACCAGCGGTTCGAAGATGCTCCACAGCTAGTTCGGTTTAGTTCACCGTAATCAAACGGGGTTACGCGGCTGTCGATGTGATCGACTGAGATTTGGAATCTTGTATTCAGATTCCGTATCGTACTTGTTTCCGGTAGCTGTAATTTCATCCATGCGCCCTGCCCTCCGATACATCATCTCAGTAGGTGTTGGACTCGCAGTGACGGCGCTTGCAGTAGCATTCGCCACAGCGGACCACCTGATCATGCTTTCGCTTCTCCCACTCTATGGGGCGGTAACGTCAATGATGTTAGCACATAAGCAGCAGTGGCTGTCCCTTTCCCGTGGGAGTCCCACTCGGTCAACAAGGAAACGAGGAGCTATTATCGGTGGCCTTGGAGCATTCACTGGGTCACTACTTCTCCAAGCATCGATTCCTGCGGGGCTTGCTGGGTACGGATTAATGCTTCTCGGCATGGCTGGAGCGATTGCTGACTTGGACCAAGCCACCAGTACTGACCAGGCTACCACAAGCGATTGACTCAGGACTTGCTGTTTCTCAACGCCGCGCTTCGGGAGACCGACGGCGACTCACCTGAAGTCCTCCAGGAGCTGGCGCTGGCTGGGTTGACGCTCCAGCCGACGCCCGTCCAGAACGAGCACCAACACGCAGCGTGTTATAAAACTGTTCACAGCCGGCCAAGGGAATCATGTTTTGGTCACTGGTTGATACTAATTGGGTTCAATAGCTTATTCACCCTGAACTGTGCAATTTCCGTGCATGTCCTCCATTGCCAGCTTGATACGCAACTTGAGCAGAGATGAGATCGTGAGTATCACAATTATCGGCATAACTGTCGCGGTGTTTGCCTGGTATCGGACCAGCATGACTGGTATACAGCGGTTGAGCAACTCTATTATCGTTCTCCTCGTGAGTATTGGCTGTGCGACGGCTGTAACAGTAGTTCTGAAGGAATGGAATCCCACGTGGTATTCCTCATGATGATAGACGATGAGTGGCCCAATTGCGTGAGACCGACCTATGAAAATCCCGCACCGGCAAATCCAATTTCTTGAACAATTAGATTGAGCTGACACCGACCAACTGGTAATAGTGTTCAGTTCGTAGGCTCACTGAGCAGCCGGTTCACCGTCTCCGACACGAAAAAAGAAGCTGCCGTGCTGACTTGATCCTCTGTATCGGTCACGCTGGTACCGACAGACGGTGGGGAGTTCGAAACGACGCTGTTGCATAGAGGGCGCATATGCAGCAAAGCAGAATCCACAGGGAGAACGACTGGAGCCCTCCTACCATGTTTCATTCCTGGGTTACGCCGGGAAGGGAGAGTCCCCCGTCAGGATTACAAAAAGACGCCAACCGCGGCCAGCGAGGAAAGCGCCGTGACGAACACGGGGATGGCGTACAATTGTATCAGGTATGCGCGTCGGTGTTTTGCTTCCAAATCCGATGGCGAGGATTTGGTGATAATCGGGTCGACTGATCCGGAGCCCTGTAATCGCACACGCCCGTTCTGAATATCTACGACCCTACCGACCACGGTTACCGTATCTCCAGCACTCATCGTCGTTTCCTGAAACTGGGCCGTCCCTTCCGGCGTCCGGACAGCATTCAAGACCCAGCCGAAAACCCCCGGTGAATCGGCAGTCTCCGCTTCAAGTTCGATCCGACCACCGAGTTCATCGTATTTTTGTGGCCACCCCTCACTCGGGGTCCGTCTGTCTTCAAATTCGGGGGGATCAAGCTCCGTAGCAATCGAATTAAGAATCGATTCCTCGCCAGATCCAAGCAAGTGTTTGAGTTCGTCTGTAGCACTCAGATTCTTTTCCCTGCTAACGTTGCTGATTCTGACATTCTTGGTCTCTCCCGCGATTACGAGTGTTTCAGCATCGATTCCAATACCTGCAACAGACCAGTAGGACATATGGTTGAAAATGTCGTATCGTCGGAGGGTCGCAACCTTCCAAAACGCCAACTCACACTCTGTGGACTGAACAGGCGAGGTGATTTTTTGATCCGTGTCTTTTATTTGACCGGATAGTTTCGCCAGTTCGCCATCACTGACCGTGGCTGAAGACAATGAAGGAAGTCTGATTATCTCTTGGTACTCCTTTCGGGTTTGCCATCCTCGGTACACCAGTGGCGACGCGAGTGCCATGAGTACCATGAATAACAGGAGACCGCTACCGATTGCCTCGCCAAGCCTAGCGGCCTCAGTCATCGCGAAAACACTCGAAAAGACAGAACGAGGATTCATATGCTAATTTTACAATAGACGGCATACGTTCCAGACCCTACCGAGGCTGTCAATATGAGAAACGGTGCATAAGTTACTTATAACGTACGAAAGCGAGCTCAGATACTTGGAGACAGTATGCTGACGTCACGCTAGATATGAGCATGACAATGGATAAAATGTAGAATATGTAGCGCTCACTTGTTATATTAGAGAATTATTATAGAATGAAAAATACAATATATCCTGCAACAACTGCGACAGCGGTCCAGAGAACGTACTTTTTTGCTAGTTGTTTCGGCTGAGCACTGGATTCGTCTCTCGACATATTTTCGTATCGTTCGTAGACGAGTTTGAATTTTCTCACTACTGCGTGCTCTGAGACAGAACAGTCGAAGCTAAAGACAGGTTCCTATTTTTGATGATTGTAACGAAATTGAGCATGTCACGGAATCGTTCGCAGTTGCTCAGTAGACGGTTATGCTTCCTGCTCCGGGCTCGGTCAGCGGTAGTTGCTGGCTCTGAAATTGTAGAAAGAGTATATGTGCGATGCAGCTGAACGATTGAACGTGTCAGAACAGCCCTCCACAAATTCGAAGAGCTTGGTCAGCACAGAAACCAAGATTACAGCAGTCTTCGTCATACTCGGCCTCGTATCGGTGTACGGCACAACAGCTGTAACTGATAAGCAATGGGTTCACTTCGCCGTGCTCATCGGCGTTGGCGTCATCGCCCCAACATTCATTAACGAATGGCGTGACTAATCGGATTGCGAATCCGACACACACTATTCATCAGAAGATGGCGTGTCCGGAGCGACCCGCAGTCGTTTTTGCCTGTCGAGACGACACAAATCAACGATGCTAGTCGTGTCTACCCCACCGACAGCCCCACCGGCCGAACGACTGGTCACACCCGTGACGGCATACCAGTCCAACAGTGACACAGCTATGTGGCGTCCCCAATCCACCCGTGAGCGATGACGATAGCGCCGTCGCCAAACCCGCCTCGCTCCTGACGAAGACACAGCGGTCCCGGATCTGTGCGGCGTTTGCCGAGCAGGACGAACACCAGCGTCGGCGAGACCAACAGCAGATCCGCGAACGAATACGGGCCGGTGTGACAGATTTTGACCTTCTCGCTGACTACCCCGACCAGCAGTTCGACCTCGCTTTCGATGATCTTGACGACGAGGAGATAATAGCCACGCTTGCAGACGTTTGGCTCGTTACTGAGCGGCTACGAGCACTCCGCGGTATCGAACGCAAAGCAGTCATCCAGTGTGCGAGCGAGCGTGCGAGCGCGTTGTCGTCAGAGTTAGAGGGAGAGAGTATCGACAATGTGGAGCTCGTCTCGGCGGCAACATACCGTCAGCAGGGTCGTGCGGCCGCCGAAGCTGAACAGAGGAATCGCTGGGGCGAGCGCGTCGACAGCTTGTTGAAGACCGCTGCAGTCGCTGCGCTTCCATTACTGGTGGGCTGGTTTGCTGACACAGTGACCGAACAGAATCTGCTAGCGACTCGGGCGGAAGTCGGCATTGCGATGGCCCTCTCCGCGCTGGTCGTCATCATAGTGGCCGCGAGCGTCTTCCTGATCAAGGGCGCACAAGCGCTGAAACACGATATCATTCCAGCCACTAGGCGGTTCCGTCAGGATCCGACCGCTATCGTCAGAAACATCGCAACGGCGCTCCGGCGGCCCGGCGCGAAACTTAGGGCAATCTGGGACGAGCTCTGAGCCTGCCGCAGCGTCTATGATTAGATTGGGACCAGATTGAGGACTAACTCATGGACAGTGACCGTCCATGTCATCGCGTGAGTAATCGCTGTCACGGTCAGATTTTCGGTCCGTTCGTAGGCATAGCCCCACACCATCCCGGGGAGTGCGGTGGTCATTCCCCAGCGTAGCGCCCCGAGCGTACCCACATTCGGCGTGACTAGGCCAACTAAGACGTGCATGAGTCCAAACAGGAGTCCACCGATAACCACAGTTCCAGCCAAATCGAAGCCTTTGCGGAGCGTTCCTTGGATGATGCCTCGGTAAACGAGTTCCTCTGCCGGAGCGGCAAAGACGAACATTCCGACGAATGCGGCTGGCCAGAGCAGCGGCTCGGCCGCAAGGTCGAGATGTCCAGTTCCGGCCACTGGGTCAGGGTGTGGCAACCCGAGAGCCGCCAGCACTGGGGAGAGGACGACTCCCTGTGCGGCGAACACAAGTGGGATGAAGATGATCCAGGCGGCGTCTTCCAGCGTGGGAAGACGAAGCTTGCAGTAGTGGTCAATATCACTACGCCAGGCGAGAAACGCAGCAGCGAAGACTGCGAAGCCGACCTGGATAGAGCGAAGTCGGAGGGCCGAAACGGCAGGGACCGTCAGGACGCCAGCAAGGCGGAGCACGGTACCGGCGACCACGATGCTAACAACACCAGTCACCCACGCAGTGACAGCAATTCCGAGGGCTGCCACGCCGGCACGGAGCCGTGTGGAGATCGGCGGGCTCCGATCAGCGCCCCAGTCGGTCAAGACGTTCATGAGTCACCTCTGTGCGTCAACCGGTTGCAACAGTGATCGGAGACAGTGCTGCGTACCCTGGACTGGGAGCGGAGTCGTGATGGGGTCGTCGACATCGCAGGTCAATCCGATGAGTAGAGGATGTATAATGCCAGTCGGCCGTTTACAGGCATTATACGGCCATACACCCGATTCTATCCGTTTATGTTGACGGCGGTGTACGGGCGTACACCCGGGGGGATCCATTTTTTCAGGTCGACTTCACGAATAGTGTGCAGCAGCTTTTCGCTGCTCAATCTCTGAGCGAAATCAATACGCTCGTTTTCAATCACCCCGCCGAAATCACTGACTGAGCTTCTCTACCCCACGCCGCCGCTCGTCCTTGTCACGCTCCAGTGCCCACTCGTACGCACTTCCGAGTGTCGGCCACCCACGCCACATCAGAACCCGCTCGGTCCCTACGACGGGTGCCGCCAGCTGCCGATCCCGAACCGTGACCGCGTAGCCTCGCTCGACGAATACCTGCTCGCACGTCGTCGGTGATCGCCCAGGTGGCACACCCGCCTCAGTCACAGCCTATCATACCGTCCAGTGAATCGGATACATGCAGCCCGGCACACTCACGCGGTATGTACAATATCTACGTCAGCAAGCTCCAGAAGAGGCTCCGTGTCGAAATCATTCTTGTTGTGGGTGATGAAAGTACCACCCTCGGTGTGTGCAGTTGCGAGGTTCAAGAGGTCGACAGGGTCAAGAGAGACATCTTGCGACTGTAGACGTTCTTCGAGAGAGGCGGCTTCAAGCGCGGTGTTCCCGGTGAAGTCGATGATGCGGTCCAACGTCGATATGAGGCGCGTTCGTGCGCGTTCCATCTCCGACCGACTGCTACAGGAGCGGTAGAACTCGAAGGCGACAAGCGACGGGATTGTCCACTCCTCACTACGATACTGTTGTAGGTGGCTGACAACCTCGGGGTCAGGGTTCGCACCGCCGAGCTTCACCAATATGTCGTTGTCCAAGACGATCATTCGTCACTGCGACGGTCCAACGATTCGTTCAGTTCCTCGTGGGTCTCACGCATATCGTCTGCAAGACTCCCATCATCGAACTCACTGAGGAACCCTGCCATCTCCTCTACGTCTTTCTCGCTTCGGCTAAGGCGGTCCAACAGGTCGTTGAAGCTTTCGTCGTCCCGCTTCAGGTCACGCAGTCGCTCTTTCACTTCATCGGTGACTCTGATAGTACTCATGTGTATACGTTGTGTACAAGCTGTTAGTATCTCTTTCGGTGACTGAGAGAAGTAGTCCGCTGTGTGGTGAGATGCCGGCGGCATCGTACCCAGATGTACCACCTCCGCGCTCTCGTCACCGCCTTCGAGGAAGTCGACCAACCACACCACGCCAGAACCCGTTCGGTCGCTGCGACCGGTGCTGCCAGCTGCCGATCCCGAACCGTGGCTATGTAGCCTTGCTCGACGACTGCCTGCTCGCACGTTGTCGGCGAGCGTTCAGGCCGCCTGTCGCTGATCTTCTTTGCCACCCTTACGCACTGATTAGCTAGTAGCACGCTGTCAAATAATCAAATGGCCACAGCAAGGACTGTACGTATTCCAGTAGCAGGGTGTTTGAGTCATCGGTAACAGGAGATTTCATGAACCAAGAGTATCTCGTCTGATACTTGGGTCAGCAACTTTATGAAGCGAAATTAAGTAGATTCGATATTGTGTCCGAGATGTCGCGTATTACGGTCCTCCACGTTGATGATGAACCGGATTTCTTGGATGTAGCAGCCGAACTTCTTGAGCAGCAGTCTAGCGATTTCAATGTTATTACCGAGACAAGTGGTACTGAAGCGTTAGAACGACTCGCAGCAAGCGATGTTGATTGCATCGTCAGCGATTACAGGATGCCCGAACAGGACGGTATTGAACTGCTTGAAGCCGTCCGAGAAACGTATCCTGACGTACCATTTATTTTGTTTACTGGACAGGGGAGCGAAACAGTCGCAAGTGATGCCATTGCTGCAGGCGCAACCGATTACCTTCGAAAAGGCCACGGCACAGAGCGATACGAATTACTGGCAAATCGTATCGAAAATGCCGTTGACCAGTATCGTACTAGCCAGCGGGCTGCCGAACTTGAGCGGGTTCGTGCCCTCGCAAGTAGTGTCGACCAGGCACTCATCCGAGCGGACTCGATTGCAGAAATTAAAACCCGCGTCTGTGAAATCATTAGCGAGTCCGACCCCTACCTTTTTGCGTGGATTGGCGAGCGTGATCCCGACACAGATCGGATCGAGCCCTGCGCCTCTGCTGGCGTTGAAGAGTCGTACTTAGAGAACATTACTGTCACTGCTGACGATTCACCTACTGGACAGGGGCCTGCAGGTACGGCTATCCGGAAGCGACGCATCGCTGCCTCACAGAACATTCAAAACGACCCGGAATTCGAGACTTGGCGGGAGGAGGCACTTGAGCGGGGGTACAAAAGTTGTGCCGCGGTTCCACTAGAATACGACGGCACGTTGTACGGTCTTCTGGGTGTGTACTCGTCTCGCTCGTTTGCCTTTTGTGAGAGCGAGCAGGCGCTGCTCAGTGAACTTGGGGACAACATCTCCCATGCCGTGCATTCGCTGAAGATTCGTGATGAGCTGCGTGCAGAGCGGACCTTCATCGACCAAGCACTTGACTCGCTTGCAGACATCTTCTATGTTCTCGATCCTGAGGGCCATATTCAGCGCTGTAACGAACAGTTCGCAACGGTGACTGGACGTAGCGAAGCACAGCTCTCGAACCGTGATGTGATCAACCTCTTTCCAGACGACGAGCATGACACAATCTCTGAAGCAATCGAGGAGACGCTCACTACGGGGCAAACAGCCATTGAGGCCGATTTACTTGCTGAGGACGGCAAGCGGATTCCGTATGAATTCACCGGGAACCGCCTGACAGATCAAAATGGTAATCTGAGAGGACTTGTCGGTACTGGCCGCGATGTCTCCGAACGGAACAGGCGTGAACGAGAGCTTGAGGATCAAAAAGAACAGCTAGAGCAATTTGCAGCCACTGTTAGCCATGATCTACGGAACCCGCTAAACGTAATTACTGGCCGTCTAGACCTCGTTCAACAGGAGTGCTCAAGCGAACACCTCGATGTGATCGAAACAGCGACCGACAGAATGGAGCGTATTATCGAGGACCTGCTGTGGCTGACTCGTGAGCAACGGGAGATTGGGTCACAGGAACCAGTTGCGATTGAAACCGCTGCTGAGGCCGCGTGGAATATTGCGGCTGACCCTGCCGATGACGCCGAGGTGTATTGCGATTGTGGAGGTGCTACTCAGACGCTGATCAGAGCAGACGTGGATCAATTCCAGCACCTCTTGGAAAACCTGTTCAGGAACGCAATTGACCATGCTGGCGTGGATGTCACCGTCGTTGTTGGTATGATTTCTAGCGACGATGTTGGGTTCTATATTGAGGATGATGGGCCGGGAATCCCCGCTGAAGAACGCGAAAAGGTGTTTAATCTTGGATATTCGACCTCTGAAGCGGGTACTGGGATTGGCCTCAACATCACCAAGCGAGTCGTCGACGCTCACGGATGGGATATTCGTGTGACTGAAAGCTCGATCGGCGGAACACGATTTGAGATTACTGGCTTGGAGATAATCGAGTGACGACCAATCTTCTCTGCGCATAACACACACGCTGCGAGAGTCTCATTCCAGCAGTGGTTCCGGATTTCGGGGTAGTTTGTTGCACACCGATCACACCCGGTACCCGGTGCGATGAGGGGGGTGCGAGAGCTGCGTGAAAACTAGGCGTCAGGCCCTTCTGATATTGGTCCCCCCTGCGTCTGCTTCGGGGTCGTATACACCGCCCAATTGGGCACCGTTCCGGGTTGAGTTCATGAATCGCGTGGAGCAACTCCTCGCTGGCTTACCCACGAGCACGATACGCTCGGTTTCGGTTATCTGCTTGCAATTACCACATGGACTTCACCCCATTTGATGACCCGTCGGCGACGATCGCCACAACAGCTGTCCGCTAGAACCGGTCCATCCCGAAATGACAACTGCGCTTGCTCGAGCGAACGGAACGCACCGAATGCAAAACCGAGCGATATGCGAGTACAGCGATTCTGCTGCTGATTCTCTCAACCAAAAGAGAAGATATCTGAACCAGTGTAGCTCCCGTATCAGTATAGACTGCCACTAGATGTGAAACCAAGACATCCATTCCACACCCACAAAACACGATTGCGCTATGAGGCAGATTGATTAATTTTTTAACCATTCAGCAGCGTGACGCCAATATGGTCCCGCTTGAATTGCAAGCTCCCCTCCAAAGTAGTGACATCCTCGGTGGTGCCGCAGCCACTGTAATACTCCTATTCCAGTTAGCCCTTGTTGGAGTCCAAGTCGCTGGTATGTGGACGGTATTCAGTAAAGCCGGCCACGCAGGTTGGAAGGCAATTATCCCGATATATAATCTGTACGTGATGCTCCAGATCGGTGAGAACAGATGGTGGTGGCTGCTACTGCTTGTCGTTCCGGTTGTGAACCTCTACGCAGTGTATAAGATTCATGCTGGCGTAGCTCGGGCGTTCGGAAGAGGCATCGGGTTCGGACTTGGACTCCCATTCCTTGGCATCCTCTTCTTCCCGCTGATGGGCTTTGGCGACTACCAGTATCGCAACTCTAGCCAGTTAGCATAATGAACGTGCAAGCACGGCTGATTCTGGTCACAGCTGCAACGCTTTGTCTCCTCGCACTCGCTGGCTGCGGGCAGCCCGCCGGTTCGCTCTCTATGGAGCCAGTGGATGACGAAGAGCTAGCTAACAACGCCAGCACACAACTCTCTGAAGAAGAGTTGGGAGATCTAGAAGAACGCGACCGCGGTATGCGAGTTCTCCGTCAGGCCGCGAAGAACGACTCAGTGACGGTCGCCGCAACGGAGCCGCCGCATAGTGCTAACGAGACGGTGTATCGGACCGGTAACCGATTCTATACGCTCTCGTACGCTGCGGTCAACACGACGACTGGCCGACAAGTGACGTATCGACTCGACAAGAATGTAACCACAAACGAGACGGTAGTGTTTAGTTAGTAGCATTGTGCCAGCGAGCGAAACTCAGCAACCAATTTTCGGCTGTTTCCGGTTCGACATGGCTAAAGCAATTCGAAAACGACGAGGTTCGTCGCTTTAGTTCTCGAAAAATCCGTTCGACAGCGTTCCGATTTCCGTGGCGAGACATCTGAAATCGGAGTCCAGCTCGTTGCAGTGCAGTTTGAAGATGTTGAGCGCCATCGACGAGAAAGACGGCAGTTTCGACGTCGTGTTTTTGCCGAAGTTCGCGCAAGAAAATTTCTGTGAGAGTGGTCGTAGTCGTCGCAAATAGCCGGATGTGAAGCAGTTCGTTCGACTGCGGATCGGCCGCGGCGTACAGCCAGAACTGCTGATCGTTGATCCAAATCACTGTTTCGTCAATCGCAATCTGATTCGGAGATTTTCCAGAGTCGGGCTGTAGATCGGCTTTCTGCACCCAATCGTGGACGGCTTTGCGACTGCGTTGGACACCCAGATCTTCGAGTAATTCAACGGTATTCGATAGCGAGAGGCCCGCAACGTGCGATTGAATACCCAACGCCATCGCTGGCTCGGGTGTCCGCTCGCGCTCCACAAAACCCAAATCAATCCAGTCTCTACATCCGCTGAGGCGCGTGATTTCTGCCATGGACAGCTGAAATCACTCTCGCCTCACTTTTCACGCTTAACTAAACACGACCACTAAACAGTACCGAGTTTAGAAAAATGATGAACTACTTTTATTCTGCGGAATATGAACCACTGTGTCACAGACGAACGAAGATGCTGTTCGAGCGTACTACACGGCGGTCGATGCTGAAGAGTATGATACAGTGTTTGCTCTCTTTGATGAGAGTATAGTGTATGAACGCCCTGGGCAGGACAACATTCGTAACAGAGACGCTCTCAAGGACTTTTATCTCAACCAACGGCCGCTGTCTGCTGGGTCCCATGAAATCCACTCGCTCACCAGCGAAGACGAGACTGTTGCGGTGAGAGGGACATTTAGCGGCGTGCAAGCTGATACCGCTGTCTCATTTGGATTTGCCGACTTCTTCGTATTCAACGAGGCTGGTCTGATTAAGCGTCGCTACACCTACACGGACCGAGATACGGTTTGATTGGTCGCGACGCTGAAGCTCAACGTGGCGACTGAGGGCCGTGTTCCCGCGTGCGTCGAGACAGGATAGGAACCCCAGCAAGGGGTTGTACTTGTACTGTGATGTGTGTTGGAACCAGCGCCGGAGGATACCAGCAAACCACACCCGAGCTCAAAGACGAGCATCTCAGCGGTATCTCGTTCAACGACACCACCCACCTCATGCCATGTGCAATATATACGGTCCCACCAGGAACGGCCATCGACGGAAAGGCGAGCGGGGAACTCACGGAAGGTGGACGGAGACTGCTGAAAAAGTCGCTCATTTCTCTCATTCCGTAACTGGGCGACAATAGAAGCAGGTATTCGTTTCGACAAAACGGCCAAGAATCAGCACGGTCGGTAATTCCTCTGTACTGCCTGTCCCGTACACGAGCCACTCACGCAGGGCCGTCCGCCCTTCCCTGGCGTCGACGGCTTGCTCGCCAGCGACAACTCCATGGCCGGTCGAAGTTCACCAGCAAGCGCGACCGGAATCTCGCTCACGGGCTTGGCGAAATCCGACGCATTGCGAGTGCGCTGTCTGAGAGTAAGGCGGTGAAAGAGCAGGCAGCCACGTTCTTCAGGGAAGCCCAAGACAAGGACCTCCTAATCGGACGGTCGATTGAAGACGGTGCAGCGGCCGCTGTGTACGCTGCCTGCCGGTGCAATGGCCTCGTGACGATGGAGACGGTAGCCGACGTTGCCCGGTGTTCAGACTCCCATATATGGAACTGCTACCGGACGTTCTTGGTGGAACTTGACCTTCCGATCCCAGTATCGCTCCCGGTGGACTGGGTGGCGCGGATTTGTTCGGACCTTCCATTCGACGTTGCCCCGGAGATTCGCCAGCGGGCACTCGAACTTGCAGAGCAGGCAACTGAGTCAACAGCGGTCAACGGGCGACCAGACGGTGTCGCAGCCGGCGCTCTGTACCTCGCCGGGAAAGAATCAGATATCCGGCTCACACAAGCGACGATCTGCGAGCCACTGGATGTGCATATTACGACGGCCCGCCAGTGGTTCCAAGAAATCGAGGAGCATATCGTTGCGTGACCGCTCGCGACCGTTGTTTTGCGTGCCCCGGCGAAGGTGCAGGGCGAGCCAGCAAGCACGTCCTGAGAAGGACACATGTCAGTTACTGATACTTCAGAATCGGCGGCACAGCACGACTCTTCGAGTGTTTTTGCGTCGGTCCCAGCGCCACGGTCGCCAACGAAAGTCGCATCGTTTGTCGAACGAGTCCTTGTCGAACTTCGCCACGAAGCGGTGGCTGCTCGGTACGTGACTGATCTAGACCAAGCCGGAGCGAAGACGATCTGGTGTCGAGTTGAGCACACGCCGTTGGACATCGACGCAGAGTACGTCCAGATTCGAGACGACCCCCGGCTAGGGGTTGACGTCGAGCCGTGTTCGCAGGCGACGGTTCGAGAACGACTGTGCCAGTGTCTTGACCACGATCGGACTGGGCGCGTCGACGTTCGGCCGCTGGCTGATGTCTCGATGTGCGACGGCTGATGAGACGATACCACTACTCGACAGAGCAGCCGTAGGTCTCAGAATAGGTGAAGAATTATACTACACGAACGTATAGCATTTGTATATGTCTGATGCAGACAGCGATACTGGAAACGGTGGTCCAGAGATGGTACAGATAAACCTCCGATTGAGCAAATCGTTTCTCGAAGACATCGATGCAACGTGGCAGGAGGAGGGATTCAATTCGCGGAGTGAGTTCCTTCGCCATGTCGCTCGGGATGCAGTGAAGCACCCCGCATTTAGTCGGAGTGGGTGGAAACAGATTGCCGCGAGCGAGCACGATCTTCGGGCGGGTAATGCTGAACTGGTTTCGCGTGAAGAAGTCCGTGCGATGATGGACCAAGACAGTAATGACGAGTGACGCTGAGTGGACGTGGAAGTTCACTGAGCGTGCGACTGAGCAGTTTGGTGATCTCGATACGCACGTTCAGGATCGAGTCGTTTCGAAACTAGACGAGGTTGTCGACTCAACATGGCACGAGCCCAAGGACTTCCTAGAACCACTGACTGGCGGGCCGTTCTGGAAACTCCGAGTTGGAACGTACCGCCTTGCATGTGTGCTTGCACATGATGCCTCAGTGCTTGAAATCCACAGAATCGAACACCGGAGCGGTGCTTACACGGCTGACGACGACTGACTGTCGCTTGTTCGTTCTGGCAGGTCGAGATCACCGAAGGCAGTGTGCTGGCGGAGTACACAGAGATGTGGGCAGACGGTCGTCGCCTGGAAGACTTCGCAGCTGCACCAGCCGGTGTGGGTCCCGTTTGGATGCTCGGCCAGCGAGCAATTAACGGGACAGTCGTCGTCGACGGAGACGAGGAACAGGTCCGGACGGCCACCCTTCGTTACGTCGACACTGGCATCGAGGGCGGCGTTCCACGTTGCTGACCGACGCTGTCGAACCTCCTTGAAATCAAGTTCGCGGGTGCCGCTGGGCTGGCGGGATATCCACTGGTCTGGGGGCGAACACTCGCTAGCCGGGGTAGGGGACTCGGCTGTTTTCATGATGAGTCCTCGTACTAATACATATATTCCCAAACAGGAAAAAAATTGCTATAGAGGCGATAAAGAGCGGATTTTGTGTTTCTCTAGTGGCTGAGAGAATCCAACAATGAGTAGTAAATACCAACGTGGGAATACGGGTCCGAAAAAGTTGAAGTGGCGATGGAAAGATGAGACTGAGAATCGGTCGTTGCCCCAATCGTGGGCCGACAACGGGCGCACAGAATCTCCCGAGGAGAACGAAGTGCAACTGTACGCAATCCAGTGCCGGGCTGGGCTCTTACTTGAGTGGCTGGTGAATACACGAACAGGAAAGCTACTCAGAGGGCCACTGAGTGAGAAGCCGGGGATTCGTGTTCTGTACGTTACTGCTGACGGTGAGCATGCGGTCATGAGGCAGTTGGAGGCCCGCGAAATTGATGACAGTTGGAAGCCGCCCAAGCAGTTCGCCAGCATCATCGCGAAGCACCCGGAGGAAGCTGATCCAGTTCCAGACTCCAGTCAGGACTACTATCGACGGGGGGTTGAGGACCTGTACGACTCGTCGTAGCTGTTGTGAATACGGGCTCTTCATCCGTGAAAGCAATTGAAACGACCGCTCAGTATGCGTGTAGACGTATCGATGTGTTCAGTATGAACCCGGCAAAATGATTAATAGTACTACTAACGTATTACAGACGTATGTCTGAAGCAACCACAGGAGGAGACGAGGAGGATAAAATCGTCACAGTGAATTTCAAAGCCACAGAGTCATTCCTCGACGAAATCGACAAGACGTGGCAAGGACGCGGTTTCAACAGCCGGAGCGAGTTTATTCGTTACACACTCCGAGATGCTGTCGAGTTCCCGACGTTCGACCGCGACGAACTTATCGCACTCCTCGCTGCTGAGGAAGAAAGTCGTGAAGGAAAAACGATGGACGCCGAAGAAGCGCGTGAGAGGTTCGGAACAAGCGATGAGTGATGACAAGTGGACGTGGGAACTCTCTTCCACGGCACAGGATGATCTTAATTCGCTCTCACCAGAGGTACAGGACCGAATCCTCGATAAACTCACTGAGATCGTCACCTCGCCGTGGCGCGACCCGCCAGAGTACGGCGAACCACTTCAGAACAGCCCACACAAGAAAATTCGAATCGGACAGTTCCGTCTCTCCGTGACGTTTCGGCAAGAAGAACAGTTGCTTGTTGCCGCCCGGATCAAACGCCGTGGTGGCGCATATACGGCTGACGACGACTGAACAGGCTCTATATTCACTCGGTCCCTATCTTGACTCGATCACTTGGCAAGTAGAACTCTCAGAGTGACGCTCTTCAGCAGGCCAGATTTTGTGACTCTCTGGTGGCTGAGAGAGTATGGCTTCGCCACAGATCGACGTCGACGAGATTGTTGCAACACTTGAGCAAATTCGCCAGCGCGGGCACAGCGCCCACACAGTCTTCCGAGACTGGGTCAACCTTATGATGTTCGCACTGCAGGACCGAGACGACCCGTATCTGGAGATCGTCGATGACTATCGCGAGCGCGGCGACATGGACTATCCAGACGAACAGCGCTCGGTCGACCTCTTCGCCAAGGCGTTCGGTCAGCTCCAAGAACGGATGGCGGCCACCGATGCTGACGTTCTGGGTGCTGTGTACGAGGAGTATGGAATGTCCAGCGACGCTTTCGGTCAGCACTTCACACCGCACTCTGTTTGCAGACGATGGCCGAAATCGCCGGCGTCGGAGACGAGAATGATACTGAGGACCGACAGACAGTTTGTGACCCAGCCTGTGGGAGCGGTCGAACACTGCTGGTCGCCGGTCGAAAGCAGCCAGACGCCCTGTTTGTCGGGCAAGATAAGGACCCACTCTGTGCCCGAATGACGGCACTGAACTGCTGTTTCCTGAATCTGGATGCCTACGTTATTCAGGGCGACTCACTGACTGTCGAGTTCCAGCGAGCGTGGCAGACGTCGTACTCTTCGCTGGGTGGGAACGTTCGCGAGCTAGACGACGAGAAGGTCGAAGAGCTTCACGAGTGGGTGACCGGCGCCTTCGAGAATACGGTCGAGGCGAAGAACCATCCCAGTCCAACGCAGGGGGCAGATACGGGCTCGGAAGATCGAACACCTCCGGTCACGTCGTCCGTTCCGAGTGAGCAGGCTAGTCTGGGTGCGTTCGAGAGCAGCGATTGAGGGCTGTTTTGTGTGCCCCAGTCGGGTGCGGGGCGGTCCAGTGAGAGCGTCCCGAGGAAAACCATGTCAGAAGAATCAGACACAGAGCCGGATGCGGCTCCAGACTCAGTTGAAAAGGTCGAACGAACGGACTTTGGGTGCAGTATGGAGGCCCGGATGAAACGAGGAACCGGGACGCGAGACGAAGACAGTATGACGATCAAGTCGAAGGGTGAGACTGCCGAGGAGACGATTGCGGAGTTTTACAAGCTCCTAGAAGAGTACGACCAGGAGATCAGTGGTCGGCTTCGGGATGTTCAGCCCGAGGAGGACGAGGCAGGCGAGGATTAACACTAGTTTACAATCAGATTTCAGCCGTTTTCGAAACCGGTTCTAGCCATCAATGCGTCTGGATTTTAGTCAATTTCATTAGACTTAACGGCGCAAAGTTGTTAGATATCCTGAAATGTTTGACCTCACCAGTTTTCAACGTGACCTGCTGTATGTGGTGTACGGTCTAGACGGCCCACATGGCCTCGCAATCAAAGAGGAGATGGAGGAATACTATGAGGGAGAAATCCATCATGGGAGGCTGTACCCGAGCCTTGACACACTTGCCGACAAAGGGCTCATTGAGAAGGCACAAAAAGACAGACGAACCAACATCTACTCAGTCGCGCGACGTGGCGAACGAGAGATAGCTGCTCGAAACGAGTGGGAACAACAGTACGGAACGAGTGAGCTTTCTGGATAACTGTCAACGCGCCTGATTTTGATCCGACTCTGAATGGCCACGCCGCAGTCGAGATCGAGAACGTGGTTCACGCGGACGTCTCAAAATCGCGAGGTAAGAGGATAGGTAAAGCAGCCACAGCGTGTGTATCAAAGCGATAACCCCGGCTGTCACTAACTCAGGACAGGCATCATCGCTGGAGAGTCCATATCGTATTCTAAGTCTGCAGGATTACACCACGTCGAACCCTCGCTAAGGACACTGTCACTCGCGGCCTTCGTCACTGCTTACAGCAGCTTCGCTTCGATGTACTGGTCGATATTCTCATTGTCGTCGAGTTCGTTCAGCGTGTCCAGCGCTCCTTCCATCGAGCCGAGGTCGTCTGCCGTGAAGTCGTCCTGCCGGGCTACCCGCCCCAGACTCACGAGGAGCTTGATTTTGTTCACGTCCGTCTCAAGACGCATCACTTTCGTCACGACGCTCTCGTCGTCGGGGTCGTCCAGTCGGACGAACGCCGGCGGGATTACGTCCCGAAGCAACGCCGAGACGTAGAGGTTGTCGTCGGTAGCGTCGCTGGGAACGTCAGCGAGCATCTGCTTGATTACTGAGTGGCGGTCGTCGGAGTCAGCGTAAACGACGTTACGGACGAATTGTCCCGAGTCGACGCGGCGCAGGTCTCGGTCCTCATTGACTTGGACACGAATCAGTTCTAGAATCTCGTTCGGGAACTCTGTGCTAATGTCGTCGCGGTGGACACACACGTCTGCACCGTACTCACCGATGTCGAGAGCGGCGAAGGGGTCGCCGAGGGTAACTGAATTCGGTCCACTAGCATCAGTCACGCGTCATCACCGTCCAGAAGATGTTTATCGAGTGGATGGTCCCGACTTACATCGGCCCACGGCTCCTGTGTCTTGATCAGGAGCACAGCACCAGTGTCGAGCTGGTCAACTTTCCAGGCTGGTGAAGCCGAAATTCGATCTGTCCACCCAAACTGGTCTATGAGTGAGGGGGAATAGACGCTTAGCCAGGGAAGACGTTCTATCTCGAATACCCCCTCAGTTGGCATTATTTCGAGTGGTGATGGGCGAACATCCTTCACTGGATGTCCAACCGATACGTAGTCGGGTTCGAGTGCAATTGAGAGCCGGCGTATTAGATCAACGAACGTTGCTGTGTATCCCTCGTACTGATCGCCGTGTTCGTCGGTTCCCACCAGGTAGCGTGCGCTAGTACTCAAGCCCAGAAAACGCTTTAACCGACGTTCAATCTTGTCATCCGGTTCAAATCGTATCCGAAATTCCGTCTCATCGGCGTGCAGAAGGAGCACATCGCCGAGACCGATATCAGTTGCTGTAGCAGGTTCGTCGCCATCCCAACTGTAAGGCAGCTCTGCGTGGTCGGCGACGCTCAGTACCTCGTTGAGGACGTGTTCTACCCCGTTCGGGTCCCAGGTGTAGAAGCCCGCCTGTGCAACACCTTCCATCATGAGGTCTCTACCTCGTTGAAACGTTTGAACGTTACTTCGACACCGTTGAAGTTGGATTCAACCTGGTCGCCGAGATCACGGAGTGACTCCGCACCGCTCAGCTGCCCGGAAAGACTACGCTGGACTTCTGGGGCGAATGCCGTATCGGCATCTTGCCGAACCACAACGACAATTTCGTCTTGACCGCTGGCACCGAACGTGTTGAGCTTTGTTCTGAGGTCATCAAGTGAGTCAGCAGTTTCCTCGTACGCTCTCGGGAACTCTGCAAAGGGTTCGTAATCCAAGTTCTTCACCTCGTAGGCCGGACCGCCATCGATATCGCTATCGATGTCAGTGTTACTGTTGTAATCACTCGACTGCAGGGAATCGGTTTCCCAACTGCTATCCTCCCTAATCTGCTTGTCCATCTCGAGGTCGTTGGCGTCGATATCGTCTCTGTCCAAGAGGTCTGAGTTTACCTCTACTTCACCGTCGAGCCCTTTCATGTTCGAGCTTATATCGTCGCCAGAGCTGCTTGTACCTCTGTTGATAGCGTCGTCGAGACCGTCGACATCGTTCTGGTCGAGGTCATCGATGTCGTCCTGTATGTCCCTGACATCGCGGCCATAACTTTTGTCGCTGTAGGTATCGTAGGCCCTTACCAGGTCATCAACCTCCCCGTCAGTCAGAACACTATCGCTGCCGTCACTGAGATCAGTTGCGTCGTTGGTGACCGAGACACCGTCAGTGCCCTCGCTCTCGATGAGATTGGTGGCTGAATCCTGTGCGTCCCCGTCTAGCTCGTTGATAGATCGGCGGACATCGTCGACGCTGTCGGCATCAAGGTCTCCGTCGACATTCACAAGGGCATCCTGCAGGTCATCCTCTACGTCATCCGGAAGATCGGGACAGCTTCCACCGCTCTGTGCGAGGGTCGACGGCGGCGTTGCGACCGAGTGATACCGGTCAGTGCGAAGCGACCCCGCACGACCGAGCGACGGCGCACTTCTGGCCCCACAGGGTGAGACCACAGCATCGAACGTATCCGAGTCCGTGCGCCCGGCGAAGTCGGCCGCGTCGTCGCCGTTGCGCGCCAACATCTCGTCGAACTCCGCCTTTCCATCCGCATCTAAACTGTCGTAGCGGGTGAGTGCCGTCGTGAGTTCATCGCTGTCGACCTCGCCGCTCTCGTATGCGCGGGCGAAATCGCTCCGGGTACGGGTATCCATCTCGACCCGGGTCAGGGCATCAATTTCGTCTTGGTCCATTTGCCGGACGGCACGGGCAACGGCTGGATCGTTTTCTGCAAGCAGTGTGCCGAGGCGTCGCTGTTGGGCTGGGTCCAGCTCCGCCATGTCGACGTCTGTCCGACGGATCGTGTGCCGGATGCGGACTGTATCAGTTGCTGTTCTGGCGGGTTTGAGGACACGCCGAGCGCCGCTCCGTGGGACCGTCGTTGCCTTCGATAGTTGTGATATCGCTCGCATCTGTTGCCGGGCGCGCCACTCCCCAGCTCGGTCCTGTGCCCGACTGTACGTCCGGGCCGCCCGCATTACGCGAGTCCCGCCTAACCGGTCAGCTACAGTGTTCGCCGTCTGGGTTCGCTTGGCCGCGCTGGCTGCTTGGCTGCCGGTGACGGACCGGGCAACCTCGCCCCAGAGCATCCCGGCGAAGTAGTTAGCCCGGAAGTCTTTGTGCAACTCCGGCTTTGCGTCTTGATCGTAGGGATTCGCCCTGTCTTGACGATCCTCATAGCTCTGTACCATCGCGTCAAACACTGCCGGCGCTTGCGAGAGGAGGTTGCTCAGTGAGTCCAGACCAGGAATAGAGTCCAGAAGGGTACTGATCGCCTCGATGGCCCTCAGTGGGTCTTTAGCGAAGGACTGGAGTGACTCAATGCTACTGCCAAACGTTGTTGCTAGTCCCGAAGAGAACCCCAGTCCCTGTGCAGCTACTCTGGAATTGGTATCTACCGCCTCAGAATGCTGTGCTCCCTCAACAAAGATCGTGCTTCGAGTGAATGCAGGGGACGAGCGTGCATTCCCATGCGTATCTGTAACTCTGATTTTTGTTGTTGCCGCTGAGAGATCATCCTCAAGGGACTGGACGTATCCGGTCCGATATTCGATGAGGTGAGTATACTGGTTCTCTCTAACTCGGGGCGTTGCCTTCGTTTCACCGTCATGACTGACTACTATCGTTTGAACCGCAGATGGGTCGTCAACCTGAAACGTGAGTGAGTACGTCGCCCGGTTGTCGGCCCACGAATTTGGCTTACTGAACTGAGCGGTAAAGACAGTGACCTCCGGTGGCTGGAAATCATGGATCGTCGGATCAAGGCCCTTAACGATCTCTCTGTGGTCGGAAATCGAATCGTTATCTGTATCGTGACTATGGGGGTCTAGACGGTACCGTCGTTCCTGTGCGTCAGTTACCCCATCGGAATCCGAGTCCGAAAGTGTCGGATCAGATTGGACTGAGATCGTCTCAAGATGCCCCATCCCATCCCCAGCAGAACTGTACAATGTGTTCGTGAACTCGGTCGATTGGTCAGCACTGGTCGTCCGCTGAACTTCCCAGCCTGCGACTTCCTCCGCGTCGGTCAGGTTGTCGCCGTCAGTGTCGACCTGCCTTGGATTGGCGAGATGGTTGTAATAGGAGGCGGTCCTGCCACTATAACTGACTTCCGTGTACTGGCCGATTTCTCTGCTGTCGGAGAGGCCGTCACCGTCGGTGTCAGCGCTCTTCGGATCTGTCGTGACGCGATCCCCATTGGGTCCACCTAGTATGACCCCCTCGCGTTCCATCTCGTCACTCAGGCCGTCACCGTCCGTATCGTTGATCTCGGTGGTGTTCTCGGCGATCCGTGAGAACACGTTGGGCAGTTCCAAGCGGTCCGTGACATAATTGAATTCTCCGTCGGTGATGTTGGCGATATCCCGGAGTTTGTCACGATTCGCGTTGTCGAAGCCGACGGTGTAGACAGTGGTGTTTTGATTAGCGGCCGTCTGGGCCTCCGAAATCCCGCCGTTGCCTCGCCCATCAGTCAGCAGTATCATCACTTGTGCACGGGAGTCGTTGCTGTTAGATGCGAACTGGCTGTTTGCGGTACTGAGTCCCGAACCAATGTCAGTCCCACCGCCGCTGCCGAGATTATCTAATGTCGAATTGGCAGCACCGAAATCCGATGTCAGGTCCTGTGCCACGTATGCGGATGAGTCGAAGTCGACCACTGCCGCACGATCCACGTCAAGCAGTCCCGCAACGAACCGCTGTCCAGCTGTATTCCGAAGCTTAACGCTGCTGCTCATCGATCCTGACGTGTCCATGACCAGCGTCACGTCGACTGGGCGTAGCCCATCGTCGTCGGTCTGTCGCACTGGCTCAGTTGCGTTGTACGTCGTCGCCCAGTTGCTGATATCAAAGACCGCAAACGTGGAGAAGTGAGTCGTTTCTGCAGTGGCCGTGTTGTTAGTGGCGTCAACAGTGGAGTTCAACGGCACGAAGATCCCCGCCTCGGGATCGTATGTGAACACGGCGAGGTCCTGGCTCTCATTTTCCACCCCAGTCTCGTTGTACCCCAGAGTAACGTTAGCCGAGGAGAATTCTTGCTCGGAGTTGAGTTCAACAACTGGCGAGGCACTCATATTCCCCACACGGGACGTGTTGAACCGTGGGTCGTCTTGTGGGGCGATGGTCGTCCCATTGCCGATATCACCGTTGCCAGTCAGGCTCAGTGTGACTCCGAGCGTCTCGTTGGTCGCCGTCGTGGTATAGCTCTCTTCACCATCACTGACGCCGTTGTCGTTGCTATCGGCGACGAGTGGATCTGTTCCGAGGCGAACTTCCTCGCCGTCTGGAAGGCCATCATTATCTGTATCCGCTTTGAGCGGGTCAGTTCCAAGCTGGTGTACCTCTGTCCCGTCCAGCAGGCCATCACCGTCCGTATCTGGATCGTTGCTGAGAGTACCTGCGACGGTCTCGTTGTAGATGCTCAGTGAGTCGTTATCTGGATCGGCAGCGCTATCCTGCACGCCGTCGTCATCCGTATCGGGGTCGGTCGGATCAACGCTCTGGAGCCGTGATTCGACGTCATCAGTGAGTCCGTCACCGTCTGTATCGTTGCTTTGAGGGTCAGTACCGAGTCGGTATTCGCGATATGCCGGTAACGTATCATTGTCCCAGTCTTCTGCGCCGTCAATCACAGCATCCCCGTCAGAGTCTGCTACCCTGGGGTCGGTCTTCGTAACGTTTCGCTCGTAGGCATCCGGAAGTCCATCGCCATCAGTGTCATTGGAGGGCGTCGAGCGCGTGGCGACGAAGAGCCACTGGATATCCCCGACATCGGTTCGGTTGTCACCCGTGTAATCATACGCGCTCCAGTTGGCACCGGCTGCTGTCGATTCCAAATGACGAGACAGTGCGTCGACGTCGACGATGTTGACAGCGCCATCGCCGTTGACGTCTTCGTAGAGTCCGTCGCCATCTGGATCAGTAGGCTGGTTATCGCCAACGAGCGGGTACGGGTGCGAGTCGTTTTCTCGGGGTGCTAACTCCGCGATGGCACTCGCATTCGGCTCGGTTGAGCCATTCCAGCTGGTCGAAAGTGGTCCGGTCGCTTGGTTCCCAGCCGTTGCGGCGGGTGTTTGTGTCGGTTGTGTCTGTGTCGGCTCGTTTCCGGCCGTGGTGACGGCCTGGTTTCCGGTACTTGTACCAGAGATGTCATTGCCGGCCGTCTGCAACGGGCCAGTCCCGGTACCGGTCATCACCCCTGAGACCGGACCGACAGCCACTAATAGTAATACTCCAAATAACGCTTGTAATTTTGTCGTTGAACTTGCCATATAAACCCCCACCAGAGGTAGTATTGTGAGTTTGAATCAGTAACCAGAATACTTAATCCTACTTATTGAGACAGTATATTTAATGAGGAAGCTTGCGACAGTATTCGGCCTTTGTATAGCAGTATCCCTCTGGGCGGGGATCGCGATGGGGGCGGGAACGACCAGTGTCGTAGTCCAGCCTTCGACTGACACTGTTACGGTTGGAAACACAACCACTGTTGATATCGTAGTCACGTCGACCACAGGCGGGGTCGGCTCACTGGATCTCGATATCGCAAGCACCAACGATTCGGTTGCAACAGTCTCGAACACGTCTGTTGCTGGAAATCCAGAAACAGTCCAGTCCTCTGAGGAGGCGAACGGCGTCCGCATTGCGGCGACTGGAATGGATACCGCCGACAGTGGCTCGACATCTGTTGTCTCAGTCACGCTCACCGGCAAGGCTGCCGGGACAAGCGATGTGGATCTGACCGTTGCAGCCGTCGGTGACGAATCCGGGACCGCATACAATGTCACCAGCGTCCGCGATGGAACACTGACAGTCAAGTCCGGAGAAAACGCAACGGAGACGCCAACACCGACACCGACTGCAACAGAAACACCAACAGAAACTCCTACCGAGGAAGACTCGTCGAGTTCCGGCGGTAGTAACAGTGATGATGGTGATGACGATGACGGTAGCGACTCCAGCGGCAGTGACTCTGGTGACACAGTAACAGCGACGGACACACCGACAGTAACGGAACCGACGCCCAGCGACACCCCAACAACAACGACGACCGAAGTGACTGAACGCTCGACCAAAACGGACACCGAGGAATCAACCTCAACCCAGACCAGCAGTGGTGGGCCAGCAATCACACCGTCTCAGACCGCAGCCACAGACACTGTCGAGCCGTCTGGCGGCTCACCCACGAATCTGCTTATTGCCGGGAGCATGATCGTCGCTGTTCTCGGTGGGATCATCATCTACCGCCGGTTGTAGAAGCGATTCCAAGACACACGAGACATTTTCACCTCGCTGACCGGCTCAATTGGATGGCGTCTATAGCCTCCATGTGAAGAGGTACTGGCAACTTCCCCACCGTCGATGATCTCGTTCGGTTACCATCGGATCGTCGATTCCGTCTTTCGATGCGACGCTCGTCAGAGCCGTGGAACTGAACGCCCCGCCACCGATAACTCGCTGGCAGGCGGTAGACGAACTCCAGCAGGCCGGTGTGTCAGTGTTCGTCTCGATGTCGACCACATACCCGCCGATGGGCGAAGACGACTTTCACGAGCTACTCAGCTACTTCAGAGCGCTCGGGGCAGGTCGTCGGTTCTGACAGCTCCCCGTCCTCGGTTGCCTCGGACCAATCGCCAATACAGTGCCAGCGCTGTTCGCAACTGGGACAGTACGGCGAGCCCGTGCCCCAGCGTTGTGTCGGGAGGTCGAGACCCTGGCTAACACTTATTTCCGAAGACAGGCAATTTTTGCGTGGAAGGAACACTGTCACACGCTCCTTCCATCCCCTTTCTAGGCCTGATGACACGCGAAGTCTCGGTCGCTGCCCAAACTGTGACGAGCGTATCACGACTGCGTGGCTGCTGGTTGAATACGAGAAAGACGATGATACGGAGGGTATCTGGGCCGAGTGTCCAATGTGTGAAGACGTCGTTGCGCCTGAGTAGTCATAGACAGCAGACTCAACGTACTCGGCAGAAGACAATCCGCGCTTCCTGTACGGCTACTCCCGGCGAAATTGATGGTTCTCAATTACTCGATGCTCCGCTGAACTCAAGAGTGTTACCTGAACAACTTATGCTGTGTCTTCAACACGGACATCTGAATACTACTACGCAGTTCAAGCGGAAATTTATCAACTCGAAATGAGACAGGCTGGACCTTACTTAGACGGCAGAAGGTAGTAGATTTTCAGTATTGCTATAGTGAATCATTCCGACGATGTCGTCCACCACCGAATCAAGTACACGATCGACGATATCCAGAATGCAGCAAGAAAGACATACATTGCATCGCCTTGAGGCGATACCGACTGAGTGAAGCTCCACGAAACCACATAGCCGATAGCAGCGACGAGAATTGGGAGGCCAACATGTGCAAAAACGTGTGACTGCTGGTCGGCATCTTGCAGCCAATGTTCCTTGCCATGACGATACATCGCGATCCCTGTCAACGGGGTCAAACCCAGTATTAGGCCGAGCAACCCGAAGGCAGAAAGGATGACTATAGCATCGTTTGCTGGAACAAAGAAAACAGCCCAGATGAGCAATGGTGACAAGACAATGTATCCGAGTATAACAAGCGGCCACCTATCCGAGAGATTAATATGGGATCCAAACCGCTCGACGAGAGCTAATGAGAATGGATACCGCCATGCCGTCCCAAATATGGCTTTCACCATTGCGATGAGCCCGACAGCGAATGTCCAAGCCGTGACAGCAAACCAAAGCATGAGAAGTGCCGAAGTAACGATGCCAGCGACCGTCGACACAGACGATGGAAAGATAGAGACATCGGTGACACCCTGTCCAGTCAGTTCGGCATAGGTGAACACAGAGCCGAACGTGACGGCGGTTATCAGTAACACAGTAAGGTGCCAGTCAAGCGCGTTACGGGCGTTTCGTTTTGTGAACTCGTCAGTGGCGAGGAGATACAGGAGTCCAGCTCCGACGACGCCAGTTGGAATCGCAAGGAAGTGGATGAGGATGCCACCGAGTGAGCGTTCCTCGAGCAGTTTGGGTCCGGGCGTAGGTGGTGTGGAGGTCATGGGTTGAGTGGAGGGCTTTGAAGTCGTATTAGTGATCTCTGATTCGTTTTGCTTACGTCGATGGCAGGAGGTTCAGTGGGCCATATCTGTCACGAACCCACCGGACTGTCCGCTCGGTGACGAGTAACAGTATGCTCACGACTACCAGGTCGAATGCGGTATCCCAGAGTAGGATGTCGCTTTGGGTACCGCTTACATCAGCACCAATGACTGTGAGGACGCCACCAAGTGCGAGCAGGACGAGGCTCAACTGGAACCCAGCGAGCACGAGTGTGCGGATTCCAGCCGTGTCCGAGAGGGTAAGGAATCCGCGAGTGGAGAGCCGATCCAGCGGGGTGTTTGCATTCAGCGCATCTTTGCCCTCGGGCGACACTGGCCAGTCCGACTCTGGGTGGTTGATGTAGTACAGGCTGATCGAGTCAGGGTACGTTTCGGTTGCGACGACATCGATCTCCTGAAGCTCCTGAAGCCGGTTTCGAACCGTGGCCCGACTGACGTCAGGCTTGATGCGCGCATGCAGTTGACGGATCGAAAAGAACGGTCGATCGGACTCAAGCATCGTCTCGACAACGTGTTCCTGCGTGAGCGTGTTGTCGAGGTTCCGATCAATCCGTTCGTCGATCCAAGTTGGAATCGCGGACACGGTATCGCTGGATAGTTGACGGGGATAATTAAAATCGGACGGGGATTTTGTGCCCGTGAACTGCAATTTGACGGCCGTAAAACCGGATTAGTCTTTTTTCAAAAACTGGGAAACCACCGTACGTCGACGGTTTTGGATGCTGCCCTGGAAAAAATAAGCCGACCGAGGTTCATAGCCATGAACCGGATATTTTCGGAGTTGGCATGACCCGAGACCGGCTAGATGAACTACCTCAGGGGTTAGTCTCGGGACACCCAGCCTGCGCCGCCTGTAGACTGACGGACGTACAATTGACCAGTACCGTCACGGAATTCACCACTTTTTTGTTAGGTCAGTAAACCACTATGGATATGGTCCCCATTGGGGTGCTAGCTACCCCTCTCCAGAGCAGTGATGCCGGTGGTATCGTGCTCCTCTTATTCCAGCTATTGCTCGCTGCAATCCAGATTGCCGGGATGTGGATGGTATTCAAGAAAGCTGGTCACGCAGGGTGGAAAGCAATCATTCCGATATACAACCTCTATATCATGCTTCGGATCGGGGAGAATGCATGGTGGTGGTTGCTCCTCGTATTTATTCCGGTCATAAATCTATACGCGCTGTATAAGATTCATGCTGGAGTAGCTCGAGCGTTTGGGAGAGGTATCGGGTTTGGACTTGGGCTCACTTTCCTTGGTATCCTCTTCTTCCCACTGCTGGGCTTTGGCGATTATCAGCATCGTCAGTCTGGTGGGCTCGCATAATATGGACGCGGTGACCCCAAGCTTGTAACCAATTACAGGATCACTCTTAAATTAGGCCGATGGGCTGTGTTTGGACACATAATAGCAGTGTAGAGGGTGTCCTACAACGCTCCTCACACTACCTATGGCTCTCCACAAACGGTCAGTACAGGCGGAATATCTACTAGTCCAATCTGTTCAATCTATAGTCGACTCCGCGAGAGATACGCAAGTCTCACAAGAGTGGACCCGACGACAATTAGCGATGGCGAGTCTACTGACGTATGTCTTAACGGTCAAGCATTTTTTACTCGAGTACGTCAGCGCTGTCTTGGTCGAGCGGATCTTCGATATCGCCGATAATCGTTTCCAGCAGGTCAGTGACGGTCACTAGTCCAATAACCTCGCCGTCTTCGATGATGAGAGCCATCTCTTGTCGCTCTGTCTGGAACTGATCGATCGCGTCGCTCACATCGGTATCGGGCGAAAGCGTCATCGTCGGTGCCGCCAGTTCAGTGAACGCACCGTTGCCACTGGCGAGTTCCTCACGATGATTGAACAGAGCTGGACTGTAGACGATCCCATGGAATTCAGTTAAATCCTCACCAATTAGTGGATACCGTGTATGAGGGTGCTGCTCAAGCTTTTCGAAGTTCGCTTCAGCTGAATCCTCAGTTGAGATGGCTATGATTTCTTCGGTGGGGACCATGACCTCTCTCACCGACTGTTCACCAATCGTCAACGCGTTCATGATCTCTTCACGGCGCTCCGCAGGCAATTCACCCTCTTCGAGTACCGATCCAAGTCGGTTCCGAAGGTCGGCACGAGTTTCGATGACTTCTCTCTCGGTTTCTGTCCATGCCTGAGTCATCTCGATGCCGAACAGGCCCAGTGTTCCCTTTGCAACCGAATCACCGACCCAGATAGCTGGAGCGAGTATCTTGGCAAACCAGTACAGCGGTCGTGATCCATACCGGGCGACCTGTTTGGAGCGTTCGACACCAAGGTAGGTAGGCGTCTGTTCCCCGTGCGTGAGGTGGACTAAGTTGATAATAAGAAAGCCGAGTAACGAGCCAGCCCCGACCGATGCGAACGTGGTGTTCTCAAACACCGGTTCAATCAGAGCCGCTAGTCCAGGTTCGGCGATAATCCCTAGTGCGATACTCGTTGCGGAGATCCAGACCTGGCAAGTGGTTAAGTAAAACTCCAGATCAGTGGTCATTTCCCAGGCGAGCTCAAGCCCAGGCGTATCGAATTCCGATTTGGAATACTGTCTGACACGGCTCAATTGAATCCACAGACGGCGCCGGGATAGGTCGTTAGAATCACGGGTATGAAGCGGGAGAGTAATGTTATGCACAACACCCTCTTCCGCTTCGTGAAGCAAGTGGCTTCGCTCGCTCAAAAGCTTACTGACGCTGCGCTGATGGAACTGAGTGATCCAGCCGGCAACGGGTTTGCCGGCTGGAAGCACGCAGTCTTGCTCTATCTGCGCGAACACATGAGCGCGGAGTACGAGGAAATCATCGACTGGGCCGAAGAGATGGAACGTGTTCGAGCGGTATTGAATCTTCAACGCGGGGAGTTTCCCGCGCCTTCGACGCTGTGTAAGGCGTTCAAACGGGCATCGATGACTGTCTGGCGACAGCTGCTCCGCCGGTCGGCGGAGCTGCTGGACCAGAATGGTCACGCCGCAATTGATGCCACCTACTTCGACCGTCAGCAGGCATCGTCTCACTACTTGCGACGGATTGATCGTTCCGTCAAAACGATCCAGACGACGTTTCTCGTAGATACAGCTGAGGGAGCAATTCTCAGTCGATCACATCGGGTTAGAGGAAGCGTCTACTTGGGAAGAGTGTGGAAGCCACCCAAGCAGACAGCGAGATAGAAGAAGAGCACCTGCTTAATTTTGTCGTCAATAGTCTTGACGAGGAACTTTCATTAGATCTCGGCGAGAATGTCAAGGTCACGGCAGAGACGCTCTATGAGGTCCTCGCCGGCGCCAGCGCCGGCGGGACCTCGATCAATCACGTCTGCGAAACGACTGACGACTCACCACACGCTAATACCGTCCGTGGACATCTCAGCGATCAGTTTGAACTGGATTCGGTTGAATCGGTTGGAGACACGCTGCTTCAACGAGATACGCTTGAGACACTTCCAGATCGACCGGTGGAGGTCTGCGCAGACCTCCACCTCGATCCCTACTACGGTGATGAGGACGAAACCGAGGCTCTGTACTCCTCACAGGCCAAGCGTGGAACAACGACGTTTCACGCCTATGCAACGCTCTACGTGCGCGTACGCAACAAGCGATACACGCTGGCGGTTCGCCAGCTCGTTGCTGGCGAAACCACCAGCGATGTCCTCGGTGAGTTTCTTGAACTCCTTGACGGCCTTGACCTCGGCGTCAAGGCCGTCTACCTTGATCGAGGTTTCTACAACAGCACCTGTCTCAAGCTGCTGTACGCGCACAATTACGCCTATGTGATGCCGATCGTCAAGTGGGGTGAGACGATTCAAAACAAACTCAGCAAAGGCTGGAGCCGCGAGATCGAACACGATCTCGCTGGCGAGGTGGAGTTCCCTGTGTTCATCGACTGCGTGTACCAGCAGGGACGGTACGACGAACACGGGGTGGCGCGTCACGGCTACGCCGCTGACGCGCCCTTTATCGACACGCCACGAGATGCACGAGATCACTACAGCAAGCGCTTCGGCATCGAATCAAGCTACCGATTAGCCAAGCAGAGCCTCGCTTTCACTAGTTCTCAGGATGCTGGACTACGGTTGGTAATGTTTGTAGTGAGCCTACTGCTTCAGAACAGCTGGCGATATCTCCACTGGAGGTACGTGGCGGCGCCCCGCCGTGGGGGGCGCCGCCTCTTGCAGTGGTCGTTCACGGAGTTTTGCGAAATGACGCTTCGCGCAGCTTGGACAGCACTTGGTGTCCGCAGGTCTGTTCCAGCGAATCAACCACTTGACGGCCGGTTCTTCCGGTAGCTGTCCATCGGGCCGGACGGCGGTCGTCAGTGGTGACACTGTCGCGTCGGCGGCAGTCCGCCGCCGACAGCGACGGTCCATCCCGAAAATCATGCTCACCAGCGGTTCGAAGATGCTCCACAGCTAGTTCGGTTTAGTTCACCGTAATCAAACGGGGTTACGCGGCTGTCGATGTGATCGACTGATTCTTGACTTACACTGCAGCACGAAGTGGCCTGACGAAACCAAGATCGGCCCGAAGGTCGCCCTGCGGAACGCGGGCGACCTTCGAAGCTTGGCCGCTGACAAAGGCTATGATGACATGAGCTTCCGTGAGGAGCTTCGAAACGCCGGGATTCGTCCGCTGATCAAGCACCGTGTTTTCGCTCCTTACGATCACGCACACAACGCCCGAATAGACGACGAGCTCTATGGTCAGCGATCACAGACCGAGTCCGTCAACTCCTCAATCAAGCGCTCGCACGGCTCCGCCGTCCGAGCGCGTGACTGGTTCCGCCAGTTCCGGGAGATAACGCTCATAGCCGGCGTTTACAACGTGGAGCAGGCAATTGAACGCTGAAACGCCGAAATTCGCCGGATTCAATTGAGCCCTTGAAACCGATATACTAAACGGTGAAATGAATCTCTAAGCTACAACTGGAGCTACATTCGAGAGGTTGTGCTCGAAGCCATCTCGGAAACCTTTGAGACACTGTCTCCGTATCCTCTACTCGTCAGAGAGACACAAAGTACGAACGCAGTGGAGTAGGAACGACTATTACTCTGCCGCTCTTGCATAGGAGATTGTTGATACTGGAGAGCGGTAGGTGCGGAGTCGAAGAGGACAAGGGCACCGCGCCAGCGGTGCCCGACACGAATGATTCCGCTCGATGTGTTTGGGTTGGAATCGGTCGCAGCAGACCTGTTGGAGCAGGTTCGCTGGCGTGACGGTGTTACCTGTCCTCGCTGCCGTTCTGACCGGACGGTCAGAAACGGCAGCTACAGAGAGTTTCAACGGTATCTCTGTAAGAATTGCGACCGCACGTTCAACGATACTCCAGAACAATCCCTGAAGTGAATGCTGGCCGCGTCCATGGATCACTTGGCCGGGTACATCCTGACCCAGCGGTGCTAGATCTGTTCACTGAGTATGGAATCCAGTTCGTTCTTGGATCGGACAGCCACACGCCTGTGGAACTCTCGGAGCGAGTCCCCCAACTACGAGCGGTGACTGGAACTTCAGACCGGTATCCTGTTTCTGAGGTACTACGTGACAATCAACAGTAAGTTCTGGAAACTGCGCTTCAGTGGGTTCGGTTGCTGGATGTTATTTTCCGTTTTGATCGCCTTCAGTAGCCTTCCCATGGTACGGTCAGGACGCTCTCACTGGAACGGCCCTCACCAGACTGGGGCTAAAAAATGGGTCCCATGCCTGTGAGACCAGTCGTTGGATATAGTTTCTTCACCTGTGAAAGCGAGTGAACTAACTGCAAGGTAGACCTTCGAACGTACCGATTTGCCCTATCCGGGACATCAGTGAGGAACTTGAGCGGACAGAGATATTAGTCAGGTCGGGCCAGCCTTTTGACGCTCTTTTTGTACCAGATACACCAGCAACCCAAGCATTCCAAGAAGTCCGTATGCCATTCCGTGAAGTTTCGGGTTCCAACTCCCGTTGTCTGACACCCGTCAGACCCCACTATTTCTACTATTAGAATTACACATTAGGATAGAAGAAGTAAGAATGGCCACCCACCCCCCACTATTTCCACTAAAGCTAGTAGGACAGGTAAGTTAGGCTCCGCACCTCATTTCTTTCACTAGAACTAGTCCCTACAACAACACCGCTCTAGCTCTACTACGGTCTAGCTATAATGCTATTATTATAAACCTTTCCCTAGTTCAAAGTTCATTTTCTGTAGTCGTCGCTACTTCGCTGTTCTTTACTGGAAATAGTGGGGGGAGGGTGTACCAATAATCTACACCATCCCATCCTACTTCCGTCTCCTGATTACACTTGTTTCACCGATATACTGGAAACGGTGGGGTCTCTAACTCTTATAAAAAGGTATTTACTGGAAATACTGGAACCCAGTGGTCTGACCCATCTGTCACAACTCATGATACAGTGACTCCGATTTACTGGAAACGGTGGGGTGTGTCTAGTCCACCCACGACACGCTATATACTGGAAATAGTGGGGTACTATCGCTCCACATAGCGCCAAGCGGCAGGTATCTCGTAGATACCTAATTCCATTCTACTGGTCTTCAACCGCACCGCGATAGAGCGCAGGTGATATAGTGGAAACAGTGGGGTCCTCCCCATATATCGGAAGGGCCACCCAGTCCTGGTTATACTGGAAATAGCGGAAACGGTGGTCGAAACAACTATTGTGGTAGCCTCACTCATTCACGCATAATATGGGTCCTCGTTTTCAACCGGACGACACGCTGTACAAACGCCGGAATACACTCAAAGTCGAGTATGTGCCGGATGATATCGTTGGCCGGGACAACGAGATTGAGGAATATGAAGCTGCTTTACAGCCGATAATCAATGGTGAGTACCCCGATAACATCTTCATCTATGGAAAGACTGGTGTCGGGAAGACTGCTGTGACGAACTTTCTACTTAATGAACTCCGAGAATCAGCGGACCATTTTGAAGTCGATCTCACCGTCATCTCGCTGAATTGCGATGGGCTGAGTACGAGCTATCAGGCTGCAATCAGCCTCGTGAATAACCTTCGCGGTCACGAGAACCATATCGCTGAGACCGGCCATCCTCAATCCAAAGTTTATCGTCTCCTCTGGAATGAACTGAATAAGCTTTCTGGTAGCGTTATCATCGTTCTCGACGAGATCGACCACATCACGGATGATACCTTCCTCTACCAGATCACCCGTGCCGATAACAACGGCTATATCGACAATATCCAGCTTGGTGTCATTGGGATCAGTAACGATTCGACCTTCCGCGAACAGCTCGATGCGAAGGTGCAGTCATCTCTCTGTGAGACGGAGATTTCGTTCCCGCCATACGGCACGGAAGAACTCCAGAAGGTCCTCGAACAACGGGCCGAGATAGCCTTCCACGAGAGTGCGCTTGAGGATGGCGTCATCCCGCTGTGTGCCGCACTCGGTCGCCAGGATGGTGGTGATGCCCGACGGGCGATCACGCTTCTGCGGAAGGCTGGCGACCTCGCTCGCACTGAAAACGCAAACTCGGTTACGACTGATCATGTCGAACGCGCTCAGGAGAAGCTTGAGGCCCAACAGAGCATGGACATTATGCGCGACCTCACTGAACACGAGCAACTCACACTCTATGCGCTGACCACGCTTGCTGCAGAGGGGGAAACACCCGCCCGCTCTCGGATTGTCTATCAGCGATATAAAGAGCTCTGTGAGTTTCAGGGCCGAGAACCGCGAACTGCGCGCCGAATGCGCAGTTTTCTCTCAGATTTCGAAATTCTCAATCTCACACTGTCTGAGATGGAACATCGTGGTCAGGACGGTGGCACGTACCGTCAGCATGAACTCAATCGCGATATTGCGACTGTCGTTGATGCTCTCCAGACGATTATTGGCGAGTTTGGAGCACATCAAAGTATCATTGAGTACCTGCCCGACTCCGGCGAGGAGTTCGCCACGATGTGACGAGGAAAACACACACCACTGTTTCCGGAGAAAACCGCACTACCTCGGACCAACCAGTGCAACGTACCGGCTCTTGACCTTCTCACCCGCTCCATCTATTGTATCTTTCGGCTTAACCACCCTGAATATTGCTCCAGCACTATCCATCGCTGACACGCCGAAGCAGCGCCTCAAACTTCTCGCGCTGGAGTGGGTGTGCATATACTCCATTCTCCCCCCTGGAAGGTCTGATTTCCCGACTTGCAACACCTCACTGTTGATTTCGACGGAGCGTTAACGCTGTCAACATGCCACATCAAATCTGTCCTGAGAAGATGTCTACGATCAAAGCGAAGAAACGTGACAATGCGTCGTTCAGCGACGCCGTAGCACGACTCATCGACGGGGCGTTCTCTCAGAGACCTTCGCGGTGCGTTCGATGAAGGTCAGGTAGCCGATATGCGAGACATCATCGGGCAGGCTGGTCAGGACGACCGTAATGAAGCCCGTGATGTCGCAGGGCGATTCGAATGATTTCGATACGAGCCCTATCTTGGATATCATCGACGCTGTCGTAGCGGCCGTTGAGAAGGAACGTGAGTTCGAAGTAGCGAATATTCCACTGGTGATTTCGGCGATAACAGTCTTGGAACTGTACATCGGCGTCGTACGGGGTCAAACTGGACGGGGAAGTGAAGGTCGCGCACACACGCGCGGAGCGCCCATAGAAGTCGTGCTTGACTCATCCGCGCTGGCCAACACGAACCTAAGCATTTCCCGCCGTGCTGGTCGGCTATTCGGTGAATGCATAGCTAACCGCAGATGACGGCGAAGGGAGCGGTATTGGCAAAGGACGCAGCAATCGCTGCAACCGTTTTGGGGCGTAACGAGTCCGTTCTCGTCGGTGATAAAGGAGACTCCCTACGCGCAACTGATTTATTTCTCACCTCTGAATCGCGGATTGTGCCGACCTGAGCGATGAAATCCTCCACCGATATCCAGATAATATCCCTCAAAACTTGACTATACTTTTCTAACTGTCGCTCAACTTCGCCGGTCCAATACACTACTGGAACCACCCGTGTGTATGCCACGCGTGTGCCGTGTGGTTCCTGAACATGGCGGGTCCAAGACCGTCCATTTATATACTCCCCTCCCATCGGATGTAATGCGAAGGTCGCGCCGGGCAGCATTCCCGGAACGACACCCCAACGCCACCTCCGCGGTGGGTTGGGTCACTCGCTTAGAACGCGAGGCCACCGAGGCTTCGTGTTCGTGTATGAGGATTCCACCCCTGCGGTCCGCCGTTAAGATGGAATCTGATGTGAGCCCACGGACCCATGCAGTAGTCAACATTGGTGTAGGAACCAATGTGTTAGCTTCCGACGGAGTGCAACCACTTCCGCCGCTGATGTATATCAGCACATTCCGGTTGATCCTGCCGGAGGCCATTGCTATCGGAGTCCGATTTAGCCATGCTAGTTGCACGAGTTTAGACTCGTAGCATATAGCTCAGTAACACGTGGCCAAACTACCCTACAGACCGCGATAACCTCGGGAAACTGAGGCCAATAGCGGATATAACTCTCATGCTGGAGTGCAGAGAGTTAGAAACGTTCCGGCGCTGTAGGATGTGGCTGCGGCCGATTAGGTAGATGGTGGGGTAACGGCCCACCATGCCGATAATCGGTACAGGTTGTGAGAGCAAGAGCCTGGAGACGGTATCTGAGACAAGATACCGGGCCCTACGGGGCGCAGCAGGCGCGAAACCTTTACACTGCACGACAGTGCGATAGGGGGACTCCGAGTGTGAGGGCATATAGCCCTCGCTTTTCTGAACCGTAAGGTGGTTCAGGAACAAGGACTGGGCAAGACCGGTGCCAGCCGCCGCGGTAATACCGGCAGTCCAAGTGATGGCCGATATTATTGGGCCTAAAGCGTCCGTAGCTTGCTGTGTAAGTCCATTGGGAAATCGACCAGCCCAACTGGTCGGCGTCCGGTGGAAACTACACAGCTTGGGGCCGAGAGACTCAACGGGTACGTCCGGGGTAGGAGTGAAATCCTGTAATCCTGGACGGACCACCAATGGGGAAACCACGTTGAGAGACCGGACCCGACAGTGAGGGACGAAAGCCAGGGTCTCGAACCGGATTAGATACCCGGGTAGTCCTGGCTGTAAACAATGCTCGCTAGGTATGTCACGCGCCATGAGCACGTGATGTGCCGTAGTGAAGACGATAAGCGAGCCGCCTGGGAAGTACGTCCGCAAGGATGAAACTTAAAGGAATTGGCGGGGGAGCACCACAACCGGAGGAGCCTGCGGTTTAATTGGACTCAACGCCGGACATCTCACCGGTCCCGACAGTAGTAATGACAGTCAGGTTGACGACTTTACTCGACGCTACTGAGAGGAGGTGCATGGCCGCCGTCAGCTCGTACCGTGAGGCGTCCTGTTAAGTCAGGCAACGAGCGAGACCCACACTTCTAGTTGCCAGCAACACCCCTGCGGTGGTTGGGTACACTAGGAGGACTGCCATTGCTAAAATGGAGGAAGGAATGGGCAACGGTAGGTCAGTATGCCCCGAATGGACCGGGCAACACGCGGGCTACAATGGCTATGACAGTGGGACGCAACGCCGAGAGGCGAAGCTAATCTCCAAACGTAGTCGTAGTTCGGATTGCGGGCTGAAACCCGCCCGCATGAAGCTGGATTCGGTAGTAATCGCGTGTCAGAAGCGCGCGGTGAATACGTCCCTGCTCCTTGCACACACCGCCCGTCAAAGCACCCGAGTGGGGTCCGGATGAGGCCGTCATGCGACGGTCGAATCTGGGCTCCGCAAGGGGGCTTAAGTCGTAACAAGGTAGCCGTAGAGGAATCTGCGGCTGGATCACCTCCTACTGACCGGGATCAGGGCTCTGCCCTGACCCACCTACACTGACTGGTGACCACAAGTCACCGCGAGTCGGTAAGCACCGACTACTGCATGGGCCCGCTGGGCTCACAAGACCTATCCGAGGCGGATATCCCCTCACGGGGATGTCGGGTGCAACTCCCGACGGGTCCGTACTCCGTATCGCTTCGAAATCCGTCCCCTTAAGTGTGGGACGGCGTTCGAATGTGATACGACGACAGATGCACCAGGCCGGGTAAAACCGAGCCTGGGAAGGGTCGATTCGCCCACCATCTCCACCTTGGGGGCGAGTATGAAACCGTGTGTACGTGCGATCCAGGCGTCCACTGGACTCGTTCAGTTGAACGAGTCACAACGACGTTGGCTACTATGCCAGCTGGTGGATTGCTCGGCTCAGGCGCTGATGAAGGACGTGCCAAGCTGCGATAAGCCATGGGGAGCCGCACGGAGGCGAAGAACCATGGATTTCCGAATGAGAATCTCTCTAACAATTGCTTCGCGCAATGAGGAACCCCGAGAACTGAAACATCTCAGTATCGGGAGGAACAGAAAACGCAATGTGATGTCGTCAGTAACCGCGAGTGAACGCGATACAGCCCAAACCGAAGCCCTCACGGGCAATGTGGTGTCAGGGCTACCTCTCATCGTCCGACCATCTCGACGAAGTCTCTTGGAACAGAGCGTGATACAGGGTGACAACCCCGTACTCGAGACCAGTACGACGTGCGGTAGTGCCAGAGTAGCGGGGGTTGGATATCCCTCGCGAATAACGCAGGCATCGACTGCGAAGGCTAAACACAACCTGAGACCGATAGTGAACAAGTAGTGTGAACGAACGCTGCAAAGTACCCTCAGAAGGGAGGCGAAATAGAGCATGAAATCAGTTGGCGATCGAGCGACAGGGCATACAAGGTCCCTTGACGAATGACCGACGCGCGAGCGTCCAGTAAGACTCACGGGAAGCCGATGTTCTGTCGTACGTTTTGAAAAACGAGCCAGGGAGTGTGTCTGCATGGCAAGTCTAACCGGAGTATCCGGGGAGGCACAGGGAAACCGACATGGCCGCAGGGCTTTGCCCGAGGGCCGCCGTCTTCAAGGGCGGGGAGCCATGTGGACACGACCCGAATCCGGACGATCTACGCATGGACAAGATGAAGCGTGCCGAAAGGCACGTGGAAGTCTGTTAGAGTTGGTGTCCTACAATACCCTCTCGTGATCTATGTGTAGGGGTGAAAGGCCCATCGAGTCCGGCAACAGCTGGTTCCAATCGAAACATGTCGAAGCATGACCTCCGCCGAGGTAGTCTGTGAGGTAGAGCGACCGATTGGTGTGTCCGCCTCCGAGAGGAGTCGGCACACCTGTCAAACTCCAAACTTACAGACGCCGTTTGACGCGGGGATTCCGGTGCGCGGGGTAAGCCTGTGTACCAGGAGGGGAACAACCCAGAGATAGGTTAAGGTCCCCAAGTGTGGATTAAGTGTAATCCTCTGAAGGTGGTCTCGAGCCCTAGACAGCCGGGAGGTGAGCTTAGAAGCAGCTACCCTCTAAGAAAAGCGTAACAGCTTACCGGCCGAGGTTTGAGGCGCCCAAAATGATCGGGACTCAAATCCACCACCGAGACCTGTCCGTACCACTCATACTGGTAATCGAGTAGATTGGCGCTCTAATTGGGTGGAAGCGGGGGCGAGAGCTCCTGTGGACCGATTAGTGACGAAAATCCTGGCCATAGTAGCAGCGATAGTCGGGTGAGAACCCCGACGGCCTAATGGATAAGGGTTCCTCAGCACTGCTGATCAGCTGAGGGTTAGCCGGTCCTAAGTCATACCGCAACTCGACTATGACGAAATGGGAAACGGGTTAATATTCCCGTGCCACTATGCAGTGAAAGTTGACGCCCTGGGGTCGATCACGCCGGGCATTCGCCCGGTCGAACCGTCCAACTCCGTGGAAGCCGTAATGGCAGGAAGCGGACGAACGGCGGTATAGGGAAACGTGATTCAACCTGGGGCCCATGAAAAGACGAGCATAGTGTCCGTACCGAGAACCGACACAGGTGTCCATGGCGGCGAAAGCCAAGGCCTGTCGGGAGCAACCAACGTTAGGGAATTCGGCAAGTTAGTCCCGTACCTTCGGAAGAAGGGATGCCTGCTCCGGAACGGAGCAGGTCGCAGTGACTCGGAAGCTCGGACTGTCTAGTAACAACATAGGTGACCGCAAATCCGCAAGGACTCGTACGGTCACTGAATCCTGCCCAGTGCAGGTATCTGAACACCTCGTACAAGAGGACGAAGGACCTGTCAACGGCGGGGGTAACTATGACCCTCTTAAGGTAGCGTAGTACCTTGCCGCATCAGTAGCGGCTTGCATGAATGGATTAACCAGAGCTTCACTGTCCCAACGTTGGGCCCGGTGAACTGTACATTCCAGTGCGGAGTCTGGAGACACCCAGGGGGAAGCGAAGACCCTATGGAGCTTTACTGCAGGCTGTCGCTGAGACGTGGTCGCCGATGTGCAGCATAGGTAGGAGACACTACACAGGTACCCGCGCTAGCGGGCCACCGAGTCAACAGTGAAATACTACCCGTCGGTGACTGCGACTCTCACTCCGGGAGGAGGACACCGATAGCCGGGCAGTTTGACTGGGGCGGTACGCGCTCGAAAAGATATCGAGCGCGCCCTATGGCTATCTCAGCCGGGACAGAGACCCGGCGAAGAGTGCAAGAGCAAAAGATAGCTTGACAGTGTTCTTCCCAACGAGGAACGCTGACGCGAAAGCGTGGTCTAGCGAACCAATTAGCCTGCTTGATGCGGGCAATTGATGACAGAAAAGCTACCCTAGGGATAACAGAGTCGTCACTCGCAAGAGCACATATCGACCGAGTGGCTTGCTACCTCGATGTCGGTTCCCTCCATCCTGCCCGTGCAGAAGCGGGCAAGGGTGAGGTTGTTCGCCTATTAAAGGAGGTCGTGAGCTGGGTTTAGACCGTCGTGAGACAGGTCGGCTGCTATCTACTGGGTGTGTAATGGTGTCTGACAAGAACGACCGTATAGTACGAGAGGAACTACGGTTGGTGGCCACTGGTGTACCGGTTGTTCGAGAGAGCACGTGCCGGGTAGCCACGCCACACGGGGTAAGAGCTGAACGCATCTAAGCTCGAAACCCACTTGGAAAAGAGACACCGCCGAGGTCCCGCGTATAAGACGCGGTCGATAGACTCGGGGTGTGCGCGTCGAGGTAACGAGACGTTAAGCCCACGAGCACTAACAGACCAAAGCCATCATTCATACGCACTGTGACTCATTCACCGACGATTTAACTCGTCGCTGAACGAGTCCAGGCGCAATCTGGATCGCACGTAATCACACGGTGGAAAAGTTAATCGAGACTGGTACTATCGCGGTTCGATTCCGTGACTCGACGTTAGGCGGCCACAGCGGTGGGGTTGCCTCCCGTACCCATCCCGAACACGGAAGATAAGCCCACCAGCGTTCCGGGGAGTACTGGAGTGCGCGAGCCTCTGGGAAACGCGGTTCGCCGCCACCATTCATACCTATCACAGCCCACTCAGGAGAGATATCTCTCCCGAGTGGGCTTTCCGTATTTAAACAGAGCCGAACCACTCAGTAAATGACCGGTTCTCGCACTCTGTGGAATACGGCTTCAATCGGTGAGATCAGACGTGCGACTAGCGATCGTGATCGAGTCGTTGAGTCACAGCCTAGGCGTTTGCAGGCAACGGTCTGGATCTTGTTGCATGACTCGTCGAATCTCGGATCAACGAACAGGATGGCTCCCGTGTTGTCAAAATATCGAATGATAGCATCCAGAACAGTCTATCTAGTTCGATTACTGTCAGCAGCAGTTATACTATTGGATGAGAATGTGCGAGATACACCCTGTTTCGAGTGTAAGCCAGCCGTCTGTTACGATTAATCGAGTTCTCCGTATCCGTCTCCTCTCATGAGCTCTGCAACGGCCTCTACGTTGTCGAACGCTGCAAGAAGCGCATACTCACGAGCGTCCGTCTTCGCAATGTCGTCCGTTCCGAGTTCCGAAGCAAGCTGGCTCCGAAACTCCGCTTCTCGCGAAACGACTTTATCGCGAGCGAAGAGTTCGAGACGGTTGTCTCGTTCGTCCCCGACGTTACTCCGACGGACGAAGTACGGATACTGGTGAGCACTCGTTTGGTGTGGTTCGGCATCGTTGGCCGTGGGAGTGCTCGTCGTACTCTCTTCGTTGGGACTATTGGCCCCCTTCGCTTCAGAAAAGTCCCGGCTGTCATCTACCTCCTCAGGGGTGGCTTCCTTGGGTTGCCGATCGTCCGCCTCCTCGTCTGCGATGTCATCGATTTCCTCACCGGCTTCCGCTGGCTCGTCGTCTGCTTCTTCCTGATCATCTCCGAAGCTGAGGTTACCTGATCCTGATTTGAATGAATCGCCCCCCATTAGTCAGCCACCTCCGGCTTAGCGGTGAGGTCAAACTGCATCGTCTCGGTTCCATAGTCGTCGATATCTAAGACCAGTTTATCATCAACGTCGACATCGAACGTCTCAGTCGCAATGAACCCCGCCAGTTGCCAAAGTTTATCCAGAGTCTCGAGTTCACGGTCGGGCACTCGCCGCTCTCCCTTTTTTGAGACCATCTCCTCGTCCTCTTCGTAGGTCTTCCACCGCTCCTCTACTACTTTGAACGCGGAGCCACGGGCTTCCCACATGGCGTCCATCAAACTCTCGCGTGACCCGATCGACACTGGCGTTGCGAAGGCGTCCGTATTTTCGAACTGATCGCGATACTGCCTGTGGGCGTTTGTCTGGCCGACTCCGGATGGAACCACGCACGAAAGCCCGATTTCGATGTCCAACGCAGTCCCCATGTTCCCGACCATCTCTTCGAGACCATCAAGACTGAGACTTCCTTTTCCAGCTGGCTTGACAGGTGCCACCAATGTCCGAAGCGCGTAGATGGCATTGTAGAGCAGGTCTTCAGCGCGTGCGTTAGGGTCGATGAGGACCGCGTCGTATTCTTCGTTCAACTGCTCTTGCTCCCAGAGAAGATTGTAGAGAAGTTCAAAGCGGGGATACTCGTCTCGAGAAATTCCCTTCATGCCCGTTTCGTAGGAAATCTTCTGCTCAAGATTGGAAGTGAAATCGCCCAGCATATCGTGACTCGGAATAATATCAACACCCTCTTCAGAGGTCTCGATGAGGTTGTCGAAGTCCCCGTCTGGCATTTCAAGAATGTGCTTTACGAGATTGTCAGCCTCCGGGTCTCCACGGTTCTTACCGACGTCGAAGAGTGAGGTGAGGTTGCCCGTTTGTGGGTCCAAATCGATCACGAGGACATCAAGTCCCATCCGTTTGAACCCAACCGCGAGATTTGCTGTCATGGTCGTTTTGTATGTCCCCCCAGACTCAGCGTAGACGACGGTCGTTATCATACGCTTCCTCATTTGAACTTCTGTTAGGGCTCTTACATAACTCAGCGAAACACGTTGACGACGAAGCAGTCAAGAAGGCCGTGTAGTGGTGCTCCAGCGAGGTTTAACGTCCGTACGAACCCGTAGGTTCGGACGGACTGCTCCAATCCAGGCTTGGAGAGGCCGCGGAACTTCTGTAGCCATGGATTCACTAGCGACCAGAGGCATTCGACTTGGTTGATGTGGACGCCGTCATCAGTGACAAATTCTTCGGAGTGAACAACGGTCTGCTCGTTCTTGTAGACGAGTGGCGCGTACCCGCGCCACCCGTCGTGCCAGACCTCATCCAGTTTCCCTGAGAGAATCTCTACCTCATCAAGTGCTGGTTTGAGTTCTTCCGGTTGAGCACCTGGCTCGGCGCGAATTACACGAAGTACATCACGACAGGCACCGATCAGCGTCATGGTATCGCCAGGTGCTCCTTCCCACCGTGATCGCCCCCCTTCCCCAGAGCCGCCGCGGGAAAGCCCATCCCGCGGCGGCGTCTGTCCCTTGTAACCAGAGCACTTGTGGCCGGTTTCGTCGATCTGAGTTGGGCCGTCGATAGCGTGTTGGATGCGCTCCCAGACGAGGTAGAAGCCGCGCTGGAAGGCGGCTTCTACCTCTCGAATCGTGGAATGAACCGTGTCGTAGACCGCTTCGAAGAGCTGGGTGATTTGGTGGATGCTGAGAAGTGTGTCGGCATAGAGGACGAACGCAATGACGATTTCGCCAGGAGAGAGAGTGCGGCCTTCGAAGGGCGTGTTGCGGGTGTAGGAGAAGACATAGCGGCAGTTGGTGCACCAGACCCGGGGACTGCCGTCCCCGGACTGGATGGCGGTTTCACCACACTCCGGGCAAGGAGCTTGTTCCCATGCCTGCTTACAGCGCCGCTCGATTTCCTCATCGAGCGGCTCTGGGCGCAACACTATTGACGTGAGCTCAACAATATCCTGTAGCATCCCGCCGAAGGCTGTTTGATTGTACATAGCAACTAGCCTACGGCGGGATGCTGTAATTCTCGGGGTACTGTTTCACTCAGTTCGGTAAGAGCCCACGAGGCTCTTACATAACTCAGCGAAACACGTTGACGACGAAGCAGTCAAGAAGGCCGTGTAGTGGTGCTCCAGCGAGGTTTAACGTCCGTACGAACCCGTAGGTTCGGACGGACTGCTCCAATCCAGGCTTGGAGAGGCCGCGGAACTTCTGTAGCCATGGATTCACTAGCGACCAGAGGCATTCGACTTGGTTGATGTGGACGCCGTCATCAGTGACAAATTCTTCGGAGTGAACAACGGTCTGCTCGTTCTTGTAGACGAGTGGCGCGTACCCGCGCCACCCGTCGTGCCAGACCTCATCCAGTTTCCCTGAGAGAATCTCTACCTCATCAAGTGCTGGTTTGAGTTCTTCCGGTTGAGCACCTGGCTCGGCGCGAATTACACGAAGTACATCACGACAGGCACCGATCAGCGTCATGGTATCGCCAGGTGCTCCTTCCCACCGTGATCGCCCCCCTTCCCCAGAGCCGCCGCGGGAAAGCCCATCCCGCGGCGGCGTCTGTCCCTTGTAACCAGAGCACTTGTGGCCGGTTTCGTCGATCTGAGTTGGGCCGTCGATAGCGTGTTGGATGCGCTCCCAGACGAGGTAGAAGCCGCGCTGGAAGGCGGCTTCTACCTCTCGAATCGTGGAATGAACCGTGTCGTAGACCGCTTCGAAGAGCTGGGTGATTTGGTGGATGCTGAGAAGTGTGTCGGCATAGAGGACGAACGCAATGACGATTTCGCCAGGAGAGAGAGTGCGGCCTTCGAAGGGCGTGTTGCGGGTGTAGGAGAAGACATAGCGGCAGTTGGTGCACCAGACCCGGGGACTGCCGTCCCCGGACTGGATGGCGGTTTCACCACACTCCGGGCAAGGAGCTTGTTCCCATGCCTGCTTACAGCGCCGCTCGATTTCCTCATCGAGCGGCTCTGGGCGCAACACTATTGACGTGAGCTCAACAATATCCTGTAGCATCCCGCCGAAGGCTGTTTGATTGTACATAGCAACTAGCCTACGGCGGGATGCTGTAATTCTCGGGGTACTGTTTCACTCAGTTCGGTAAGAGCCCTCACGAACTACGACGAGGGCGTAACGAGGACTGGGGCGCACCCAACCCCTACATCCACGAACCCTATCCAATGCGGATGAACCACCGCGAAGGCTACCGCATCACCGAAACCGACGATAACACGCACCGCTTCCGCATCTCAGCGAAACCATACCACCACACCAAAGGCAAGTTGAAGGGCAGTCCTGACCACCACAATCTTCTCACGACTGCTCTCAACAACTCCGCGTGGCGTGTCGGTACCGCGGAACTCCTCCAACATCGTGGCGACTGACAGTGCCACATCACCGTCACCAACACAGACGCCAATGTCCACACGCCAGCGAATCCAATACGTGGTCGGCGTGGACATCAACGAGAACCGCGTCGCACTCGCCCCGATGAACTGGGAAAGCGGCAACGTACAGGACTCGCTCGTTCTCGAATACCTGGACGCGAAGCGTCGACGGCATGAGTGCTTCACGAAGCGCAGGTGGATACAAGAGGCAGGTCAGACCGCGTTCAAGACGGTCGTGGGACAGGAGAAACGAGACTCTGTTCACGACCAGCTCCACAAGATGTCGCGTGACGTCGTTAGGTGGGTCTCGCAGTTCGAGAATCAGGCCATCGTCTTTGGAGACCCCAAAGACATGCGAGACTTGATTAACTACGGGACCCGGATGAACCGCCACCTGCACTCGGTGCCGTTCGCCAAGCTTCGAGATCTGATCACGTACAAGATGGCTCGTGACGGTGTGTCGTCGGATGACGTAGATCCGGAGTACACGAGTCAGCGGTGTCCTCGCACCGCGTGTTTATACACGGAGCGTGGGAACAGGCGGGAGAAGCGGTTCAAATGCCGAGACCGTGGGTTTCAGAACCTGATCCAGAATCCTATCACAGATAATTACTACAGACGAGTATTACAGACAAAATTTACTTTGAAGCAGGCAAAGATAATAGTGGCCGCAGGCGGGGGGAGTGGCGTGCAACGCACCGTTTGGGGTCGTCATCTACGACGACAGGTTCTAGCCCCGGACCAGTCGATGCGTTTGGGGTGGAGTAGGGAGCGATTGAGCGGGGCCAGTACCTAACTAATCAGTATCTGGTTGGTATCGAAAAGTTTTGTGACTCGGGGTTACAATCTCTCTATCTGCCATTACGTCGCATTTTCTCCGCAAGGTGTGAATGCAACCACTCTCCACTCGCCGGCAGCACTCTCAAAGACGCTCGCAACCGATGGTGTTCCGTGGTTGTCAGCGACAGGTTCGTTCTGTAGGTCGCGCTCCGACACTAAATTGATGCCACAGAACGAGCACCCGTCTGCTTCAAGTTGCTAGAGCAGGAGCTTTCGGCTCTGGTCGGTTTTGAGTTCGGCCAGCAATACATCGGCGCTACTCACACAACTTTCTGCCAGGCTGGGCTCGCTTCGAGTTCTTGAAGCGCCGAGCGGAGCTCTGACTGAATTGCCCCATAATACCGCTTTCGGCCAACTGGTGTCTGGATACGGATAATGGCGGTCTCACTTGTCACCTCAAACAGCGATAGCGACCACTGTCCAGCTTGATAGGACCATTTGCCGAGCTCCACCGTTTGCTCATCTTGAATAGAGCGTGTGCCCAATTCCCAGCTCTGCCGTGTCAAATGAGGTAAATGGAATGGAACAACATCAGGAAGCGTGGCAGCACGGCCGGTCTCACATCGATTGTTATCTACTGCCATAACACGAAATCTAGAATCGATCAGTAAAAACGTGTCTACTTCCCCGGCTGGAAGCGCCGACTGAGGTTCCCCTACGACGAGTCCTCGGAGGAAGGTATTTGTCGACGTTCAGATACGTGGGCTGAGTTTGAGGGCACGCTCGACTTTGTGGACAGACACGAACTCCGAGACGCTGGGCTAAGGGACATTCCAAAACAGGAGTACCACGCGGGACCCCTGAAAATCGCGATGGAATACCCCCGGCTTACAAAACTCGTCACGGAAGACCAGAAGTCGTGAAATAACGCGTATTGGGGCGAGTGGATCAGCCGACAGTCGCTGTTTATCGCTTCGCATTGGGATCGAGCCAGTAGTAGACCACCGTCATTGTGAGTCCAAGCATCATTGCGTCGGAGCCGAGTGGCCTCCCGATGGCTACGCCAATCCCAAACAGTATCGACGCCGTCATGGCTCCTGTGAGGAGTGCGTATTCAGCGCGCGAACGGTTGCGGAGCCACTGGTCGAGACGGTTGTAGAGGTCGTTCATTTCTCTGTTGCATCCCGCTGATAGCTGGTGAGTACTGTCGGCAACACGACGCCAAAGCCAACGAGAACGGCCCAAGATACCCACGTGGCGACACTGCCCAGTGAGACGTACCAGAGCAGCATTGCGACGACAATGAATGGGAGGGTGGTTTTCGTCTGTCTGGAGACCATGACTTAGAGTTGTTGAGCGTGTCATAGAAAGGGTCACATACGAAGCAGCAGGGTGCGGAAAGTGTGTCCAGCACAACCGCAACCCTGCAAGATTTGGATTCGGTAGACGCCTTCTTGAATGTCGCGGCTACCGAGACAGTACCGCTGTTTGAGCATCTTGAGTTCGAGTTTCTGCTAGAGTACGACGTGTTCGCCCCCGCTTCGAGGGGGCGAACACGGGTGCATCAGCCACCAGACCTCTTTCGCGGCTTTCTGCACTGCTACTACGAGGATGTCTACGGTACACGCCCGGTTGCACGAGAACTTCAGCACGGCCTCGTCTGGTACTATTGCGGGCTCGACAAACCGCCATCCAGAGACACAATCGACCGGTTTCTCACCGACCTAGAACACGTCATCGATGATGTTTTCCAGAGGCTCGTCGAGCAGGCCGCCGCCCGCGGCCTGCTCAACTCAACGTACTCTATCGATTCGACGCACGTTGAAGCGATCCAGTACAACGACGATGCGTCGTGGAACTACGATTCAACGGCCGAAGAGCACTACTACGGGTTCGGCTGTACGATCGTTTCGACCGGTTCAAAGATCCCGATTGCAGCAGAATTCACCCAACGCAAGCAGGCAGACGCTGAGACGGCGATGCGCGTCACAAAAGACGCGCTCGCCGTCGGGACACCGATCTGGATGCTTGGAGACAGTGCCTACGACATTCTTGAGTGGCACGACTTCCTGCTGGAAGTAGGGATTGTACCAGTCGCCCCGTACAACCCACGAAACACTGATGACCCGCTCGATATCGAATACAGGGTCGAAGACCGTATCAAGGAACACATCCGTTCTAGTCTAACTTGATTCGGCTGACAGAGATTGTGCCAGAGCTGGTGATACATCTACGGTGAATAACTGGCGCTGAAGATTCGATCTGCTCGTGTGTGACAGCCTGAACTTCTCTCAGGAGGAAGAAGCACTGAATTGCCCATCTGGACCGAGTAGCGCAGCTAACCAGCGACGCGAATCCAGCGTTCTCGCTGGATTACGCGAGCTTGGCGTCAAACGAGTTGTACTGTACCTCCTCAAGCAATAAGGTACGGTGAGCGTTCGGGTTCAATCCGTCGTTCATCAGCGATTTGACGAGACTTGGCGTCTCATAGCCGAGTCGCCGAGCGACTCGGCGGAGTATCCGATCATTCCGGCGGCTCACAGCCTTTGCCCAGCGCTCTCGTGGCAGCAGTGACGACGGCTCAATGTCGTCGTCACTGCAGTTGTCTTCGAGAATCTCGATGAACAGTTCTCGAAGTGTCCGGCTCACAACGAGTGAAATGAGGCTGATCAGAATGAGCGCTTCAACGACCTCTGGTTTGGTTGTATCCATCTTGTCAAGGGCGTATGTAGTCTTGAGTTCACGGAAGAGAAGCTCTACTTCCCATCTAGCTTGGTAGAGCTTTGCGATATCTGAGGCAGCGTAGTCGTCAGCTGGAAGATTCGTGATGTAGAGGTGGTACTGCTGTTGGTCCTCGTTCCAGACACCAACGACGCGAAACGTCTCAACGGCACGGCTGCGCGTGCCGTTGTAGACGCGTCGCTTGAACTCGACCTCGCTCTTGGCATCAATCACGTCACGATGCAGATCGTCCAGAATATCCTGAACTTTTTCTCCCTCCAGAGAAATGGCGTTGCCACGCCATTCCCTGAGTTCGTCGACGATCTTCGGTTGTGCGTTTGGCTTCAACCGCGTCAGGAACCAGCCGCCGTTAGTGTCGATCAAGTCCATCGTCCGGTACTCGAAGTACGCCTGATCGTACAGCAGCAGTGCGTTCTCCAGCCATGGTCCAGTCGACAACTGCGTTGACTCGTGCGTGCGAGCGTCTGTGATAGAAAACTCGGTAGGGAGGCCTGTACTGGTTGATTCGACCACGTGGAGCTTCGCTCCAGCGTGGTCGTCACCAAAGCCAGGGAACTCATCAAACAGCTCCTGGAACAGCGTAATGACTGTCATATCCACGATGAAGACTTCACGGAACTCCTCAAACCGTCCTTGGAGACGGTCGCTCTCGTGATCGAGGTCCTCAAGGGCCTCCTTGAGGACCTCTCGAAGGAATGTACACAGTTCAGGCGTGAACCACTCGTAGAAGGATGAGTACCTGATCGTGCCACCAAAGGTATCGATGTAGGTTTGGCGGAACGCTTCGATTGTTCTGTGCCCGGCTGAGAGAAATCCGAGCGCAAGCGCCCAGAACAGAGCGTCAGCTTCCAACTTCCCGCCGTCGCGCTGCACCAGTCCGGTTGCGCGAGCCAGCTCGCGCAGCCGGCTGTTTGGAAAAGTATTCACCAACCGCTCTTCGATTACCTCATCCGGTGGTAGTTTCATTCACTTTCCACCGGTTTCTCATCCCGGTAACATCTGGTGGTTTTCCTGCTAACTCAGCCTTAGCCTAGAACGGATGTCAAGGAACACAGTGAGGAGGTTCAGCTCAAGCAATCAGTCTTGGATGAGACGTACAACCGCCGTACAGGAGTCGAACGCACCAACGATGCGGTGAAGGACTGCGGCCTCGGGCACGTTCGCGCCCGAGGCCGCGTCCACGCACGAACAGAGGTGTTCATTGCGCTGTGTCTCCGCATCGTTGTCGCAATCACAAATTTCGAGCGAGGAGACGACCCGGGTCGTGAGAAGCTCACACTATGAGGAGGATTCTATGACACGCTCGTTGTTGGATAGAAAGTGTAAGTCCACCGCTCCCGCAACTAGGCTGTTACTTGACCGACTCCAACCCAGCTATTGTGCAGTGCTGTGTTCTGTCGCTGGAAACGGCGCAAAGTTGCCCATACCATCCTATAGCTGGCCGACACTGCCGGGGTTGACGGCGAGTCCGTCACCGCAGGGCTCGGCGTATTGGATACTTCTAGACGGTCCCCTTCGGGAACTGGCCGTCCCAGAACTTCTCTGTAGTAAGGGTGTTATAGAACTGTTCACACACCATCTCCAAGACTCCTGAATCACTCAGCGCAGAGCAAAATTCTATCAGTTCGTGTAACAAACATTTGCTTGAAACGCAGCTCACGGCACTAATGCTTGGATTAGAACGCGGGACAGTCAAACTCGTCCCGCATCAAGAGGAGTGGAAACACCGCTATGAAAACGAAGTTGCACACCTGAAAGCCGTTGCAGGTGAGCGACTGCTCGATTTCGAACACATCGGTAGTACCGCAATCGAAGGAGTGCCAGCGAAACCGATAATTGACATACTCGCTGTTGTCGAAGACTTGGAAGCTGTGAGAGACCTGATTCCGGCTTTTGAAGAGAACGGGTATGAATACCGAGCCGATGACGACGTACGCGGCCGGCTATTCTTCGCCAAAGGACCACGCACGAACCGGACGCACTACCTTTCACTCGCGGAACGGGATAGTGACTTTTATCACGAAAAAATCGCCTTCAGAGAGTACCTTAGAGCCCATCCAGAGGTTGCCGAACAATATGCGTCGATAAAGCGGGCACTAGCGGAGAAGTACCCGGAGACGAGAGAGAAATACACTGCTGAAAAAAGTGATTTCATCCGGGACGTACTTGACCGTGCAATGAAGACGTAGCTCATATTGAGCGGGATTCGTTGCGGATACTGGTCAGCATTCTTGGAGTCTCCCATCCACTCGGACAGTAAGGCCTTCTTCACGAGCATAGTCTGCGACGGCCTTGAACGGGAGACCGAACGAATCAACGGTTGCCTCATGTGGGATTGGCCAGTCATCGCTGTAGGCGACATAGGAGTTGGTGGCAAGCCTGTACTCTCGACTGGCTTCGATAGGCTGCCCGTTGACGGCAACCCCCAGTAGCCGTCCAGCCTCGGTGTTGTACTCAACAGTCATTCCGCTGATGTCGCCGTGCCAGAGCCGTCCGTCCTCGCGGTGGGGACGGAAGGCAGCCTGCAAGAGGGTTCGTAGTTGTTCACCCGAGACATGGAGGACGTCTACCCTGCCGCCGAATGGGTTTACGCTGGCCACCTCGCCAGCGGTGACCTCGCCGGACAGGGGGCGACCCGTTCGGAGACCGCCATTGTGGACGAAGCTGACGTCGGTATCAGCCGCCCAGCGATAGGCGTCGGCCACGAGGTTGCCAACACGACTCTCGCCGCAGGTTCGCCGGTCAAGGTCCCGATGGATCGGGTCGTCGACAGTGGCAACAGTCTCCAGCAGACCGACATCGTCCAGCTGTTCGCGGGTCGTGTCAGCCACGGACTCGTCGATAGGTCCCTCGGCTGTCGAATGACGGGTGGCAATCGGCGAGCGATTCCCGTTGAAGAGTTCGATTTCCCAGACCACCTGTCCGTTCGCTCCGGGACGGACGACCAGTGTTCCGTCGACAACCTCGTGGCGTTCCCTGTGGACGTGGCCGCCAAGGACCGCGTCAACGCCATCAACGGCCGCAACGTCGGTCTCTAAGTCGCTCCGCAAGTGTGCGAGAACGACGAACTGGTCGACACTGTGACCGAGTTCGCTGACCGCTGTCCGCACGCTCTCGACAGGACTGGTCACGGTCAGCTCTGACGCGCCGGTGGGTGCAATCCGGGGAGTCGCAGGATCGATTACGCCGACGAATCCGACTCGCTGGTCATCTCGATGCAGGACTGTCGTTCCGTCTAACCCAGCGAAGGGAACGCCACGCCCGCCCTCCCTCTCCCCTTCAAAAACGTTCGCGACGATCCACTTCTGTGGACTCTCTGAAACCACGCCCAGAATGGGAGCAGTCCCGAAGTCGAAATCGTGGTTCCCTACCGTCCCGATGTCGGTACTCACTGCCCGGAAAAACGGTATCACTTGACGCCCTTCGCAGTAATGGGCGAGGACACCCGGTGCAGTGTTGTCGCCGGTGCCAGCGACTACTGCGTCCTCCCCGCGGATCGACTGGATGGTTCCGGCAAGCCGACCCATTCGCACAGGGTCGTCACAGGCGTTCTCAATGTCAGAGTAGTGGAGCAACCGGACCGACATCGCTCAAAGCTGATTCCAGCGGGGCATAAAAGTGTATTTCGCTTGTGATACATTAGCCCAGGGCTCCCGCTCTGGCCCCCTCTGTGAAACCGCCTCTATTGCTGGGCGAGATACGCTTTCGAAAAATAGCCTTGACTGGCGCGTCCACCACCTGTTCCGATCCGAGTTCTTTAGGTCGATTGTTCGGCCAGCGTTTTGAGTTCCACCAGCCGCGGCAGTTCCGTGACGCCGCTAACTACGACCAGAACCGACAGCGTGTCCCGGTCGGGTGTCGGCATATCGCCGCTCCGCACCTCGGGTGACTGGAGTTCCTCCGTGAGCCATCGTCGCCCGTCGGTAACAGCATCCCGAATCAACCACGCGGGCGGCCCGGCAAACACAGCCAGGGCTCTATCGGCTGAATCCAGCTCGCACTGGGCCGTCAGTTTGCCACGCACCGCTCGGCGAAGTGTCGTCTCGACGGCGTTGTACGCCTCGATTTCGTCGACATCGTCTGCGTTGTCACCGAGAAAGCGGTTCTTGAGTTGGTCTATGACCGTTCCGTCACCGCTGCCAGCACCCGTTTGCAGATCCTGACTGGCGTAGCCAAGCGTTGTGAATCCCGCGTCTGAGAGGGTATTGATTATTTCGCTGGCGTCGACGACACTCTGGCCGACAGCGTCGGGTGCCGTCGCCTCACCTGCTGCGAATAGCGCCCCCAGCCGCGCCACAACGGTCTCGTTCAGCGTCTCGGAGGCCGACTCGACCGTCTGTCCACTCCCGAGCCACGCTTCGTTGTCGAACAGTATTTGCCCGTCGACGGTCGATTCCAGCGCCCGGAGTGCCTGCATCGTGTTCGCGGCTGCGTCGTCGTCCCTGCCGGCGGGTAACACCGACAGACAGTAGACTGGAATCGAGTAAACCTCTCTGAGTGCATCAGCGATGTGGGCCGTGGCGCCGCTCCCCGTCCCGCCTGCAAGCCCGGCCACGAGGACGACGGCGTCGATATCGCTTGTCACCAGTTCGTCTATCGCCCGACGAACTTCGAGCCGTTCGTCTTCGATGGCGGCGGTGCCGCTCGTTCGGTCCCCGTTCGTTCCGGTCCCATTTGTTTCGGAGAGTCCGAAGGCATACCGCCGGTCGGCCGGGAGTGCGTCGAGTTCGTCGAGCGCTTCGGTGTCCGTGTCGACGGCACAGGCTGCGCCGAGATACGTTGTTTCGCGGCGTTCATTGTCCTGCCATAGCCGCTCAACGATCCGGCCCCCAGCACCACCGATTCCGACTGCCGCGACTCGCATACGTCGAGTTTGGTGTAGACTGACATTAATAGTCCGACTCGGCATGACGCCCCACTGGCACTTCGTGGCACGATGAATTACAGCGGAATAGCGTCTGATTTGCACTGGCGCTTCCCAAAGCTGGTGTCCGGGAAGATACTGTCGCGCGTCGGAGGAACAGAGGCCTTTCATACGGCAAGCGCTGAGAGGGGCCGTGTCTCAGGACCTCGCCAACGAACCATCTGATACCCTCTCTGTTACTATCTCCGGCGGGTCGATGGGTGGCCTGTTTACCGGCATCGCGCTCGACAGTGCAGGTCACGACGTGACTATCGCTGAGCAATCGGCCGGCGACCTCCGAAGTCGCGGCGGCGGCATCGTCGCCCAGCAGTCAATCCGCCAGTTCCTCTCGCGCCACGACATCGTCGACCCGGCGAACATAACCACCCGAGCCAGTGAGCGGCGCTTTCTGACCGCTGACGGCGATGTGCGAACGTCGACGCCGGATTCAATGGTGTTCACCTCCTGGGACGCCGTCTATCGTCAGCTGCGAGCGGCGTTCCCAGACGACCGGTACCACACCGGCCAGACTGTCACGGGTGTCAGGGCCACAGACGGCACGGTTACATTTTCCGACGGGGACCGGACCACCGCCGATCTGGTCGTCGCTGCCGACGGCGGGCAGTCTACAGCCCGTGCGCAACTGTTTCCCGACGCCGACCCGGAGTTTGCCGACTACGTCGCCTGGCGTGGTGTCGTCTCAGAAGCGGAGCTCTCGGACGCAGTCATCGACGCGTTCGACGGCCGGTTCACGTTTTATCAGGGGGAACAGATGCTCATCCTCGCGTACTTCATCCCCGGCGAAGACGGTAACACCGCCCCGGGAGACCGCCGTCTCAACTGGGTCTGGTATGACACACTCTCCGGGCGAGAGCGTGAGACCATCTTCACCGACACAACAGGCACGAGCCAGCAGTTCAGCGTGTCGCCGGGACAGCTCCGAGACCCAGTTGAAAGTCACCAGCGCGAGCGGGCCGCCGAGACACTGCCGCCCGTGTTTACCGACCTCGTTGCAACAACAGCAGCCCCCTTCGTGCAGGCAATTTACGACCTGCAAAGCCCCCAGATGACAGTCGACAGAGTCTGTCTGCTTGGAGATGCGGCGTTTGTCGCCCGTCCGCACACTGCCGCTGGCACTTCGAAGGCGGCGAGTGATGCCGTTGAACTCAAAGCCGCTCTCGACCGCCACAGTTCCCTTGGAGGCGCACTGGCGTCCTGGGATGATGCCCGAACCGACTACGGAGCGCGTCTCGTTGCCCAGGGCAAGCGAATGGGTGACGAACGGCTGTCCCTCGGGAGTTGAGGGACTACCGTTCTGTGTGCAGGTTTTCTCGGGCAGATGCTTGGTACTGATTTTTAGACGCTGGCACTGTCTTCCCGCGCTGTAAGAATTGATGGGGTGTTACTTGCCTGCTGCTTCGCTAGTCAGCACATGACACTCGTTGTGCCGTTCGACGGCTCCGAACTGGCCGAGGCAGCACTCGTCCGGGCGGCGGAGTTCGGCACCGTCTTCGAAGAGGATGTGCTGGCCGTCAGTGTCATCCGGAACGGGAATGCCAAATACGCACGGGAACACGACTGGATCGGGCCAAACGAGGACTTCGATCTGGAGACGGTCATCACCTCACTACACGAACAGGTGATGGACCTGTGTCCGAGTTCGGATTTCCGCCATACAGTCGTGGATCGATACGCGCCGGCCGGGGCTGTAGCGAAAGCCATCCGCAAGCTGGCCAAGAGAGAAGACGCCTCAATGGTATTCATCGGAAGCGAAAACGCCGGGCACCTCGTTACAAGTATCAGCAGCATTGGCGGGTCGATTGCCTCGGACGACGCCTACGATGTCGTCATCGTTCGACATCGTAACCCGTCCAAGATCGCCAAGCTCAGGAACACGTCCCCGCACAGACAACCGAAATCCGACTTCTATCTTCCGGAATAGGTAACGTCGGTTGTTCAAGCAAGCCAAGTGGTACGAACGGGCACGGCGACTTTCTGGAGCAGTGGTAGCGAGGCATCTATCTGGTCACAGCTTCGGGAAGCATCTGAACGACTTGGTGATGGGCACCCGAACCATCGGTCACAACCGATGTGAGCGAGATGTGAATCGTCTAAAAGAGAAGCACTTCCCGTGACACAGCCAGAGAGGGTGTCACTCTGGGACTGTTTCGGTGTTCCCGTAAACGAGTGGGCATAATTGCGACAGTCTCGCTGACACTTGACCGGACAATTCGCCGCTTCTGATAGCGCGTGCGTGCTGCACAGAAATCACAGAATCGACAGACAGCAAGCAGATATCACAACCGTTTTTATTACCAACTGTATACTGGTCGGTTGGGTTCTGGTCCTCGCTCCATTTCCCCTTGAATCCAATCCAGATCATCGATTGGCCCGAGTCCAGAACCTGTCGTCGTGGATGACGACTTCGAATGGTGCGTGCATGCCACTCCCCCCGGCTGCCCACCATTTCTTTGCTGACCTGCAGTGAGGAGCTGGTGGTTCTCGTGACACTAGTGCGGCTATTCGGCTGCCGCCATGCCATGGCTCTCCAGCAGCGAAGCGGCTACAGTGCGACTTGTGCATGACGGCGTGGCTCTGGAATGCGTGTATACATTAGAATCAATCGTATACATAGTGGTGCAAGTGCCAGGGTCGGACGGGATATTCAATTCGGGAATCTAGCCTGCTCCATTGAATCAGGGGCACTGCCGAAATCAAAACCACCGACTTGGACCCGTACTCGTAAGTTCTGGTTTGATCACTGCATCGCCTATCTGACCATGCTTTGCCCGGAGTCAGCGTGGTCAATTTTTCGGCGGCGAAAGCAACGAGCGGACTGTAGCAGACTGCTCTGGCATTCGGGCCCAGACAACAGGTCGATGTCCTATGCATCTATCCAGAAGGACCCATCTTGCGAAACTGTCTCTGGCGAGAAGAGGTCTGTCAAAACGGAGAAGGGGAAAACCAGGTTGGCAGACACTGGCGTTGGCCCCACTGGCTATATATACCCCAAACACATAAGTCTTTTGACAATAGTTCTATAATATTATCTAAACAGATATCAGAATAATAGGCGATGCGAGCTCCGATCGCCTACATTACTTTCTTGCGCAGATAGGCCGAGATACCTTCACTGATGAGCACAAGGCCCAGAATCGAGATGAGGATCGTCAGGACTGCTTCCCAGTTGAAGTAGTTGATCTCAGTCTGCAGCGGGATGCCGATACCGCCTGCACCGACGAACCCGATGATCGTTGACGCTCTGACGTTGATGTCCCATCGAAGCGTCGCGACGCTGATGAACGCCGGCTTGATCTGTGGAACGATACTGTAGATGAGTACATCAACGGGCGATGCCCCAGCTGCAGTGACCGCCTCAACAGACCCGCGGTCGATCTCTTCGATGGCTTCCGCGATTAGCTTTGCAGTGAACCCGATAGATCTGATCGAAATCGCCAGCACGCCAGCGAGGGCCCCCGGGCCGAAGATGACCACGAAGATCAGTGCCCAGATGATGACGTTCACCGAACGGGTAAACGAGATGATGAACTTACCCAGCAGGTACGCCGGCTTGTTGGGTGTCGTGTTGCTGGCACCGAGGAACGCGACCGGAATCGCCATCACGATGGCCAGTGCCGTGCCGAGGATCGAGATATTGATCGTCTCAAGCAGCGGCCCGACAATCTTTCGCGAGTATCCGACATTGGGCGGATACATCCGACCGAAGAGGTCAGCCAACTCACGCGGGGCAGTCACGGCGTAGCCGTAATTCACTTCCATGGCGCGCCAGGCTGCGACCAGAATGACGAGGCCAGCCAGCAGCCCGAAGAACCGGAGTAAGCGCTCACGGCGATCGAACCGACTCCAAGAGTCAGTGCTGTTTGACATTATTGGATCCGCCTCCTGGCGAGAGCGCTGACACCTTCACCGACCATGACGATCGCGACGATGACAGCGATAATCGCCATGCTGAACTGGTAGTCGTACTTATCGAAGGAGTTCAGCAGCGTGATCCCGATACCACCGGCTCCGACAATTCCGACGACAGTGCTGTGACGGAGATTGATGTCGAGCCGGTAAATCGACAGCCCGACGATCCGGGGCATCACCTGCGGGAGGACGCCGTAGAGATACGTCTGGACGGGCGTCCCACCGGCGGCAGTGATTGCCTCCATCTGCCCACGGTCGATATCTTCGATCTCCTCTGCGAGGAGTTTCGCGAAGAATCCGATCGTTTTGAACGCAAGTGCAAGGACACCAGCGAGTGGACCGAACCCGACCGCTTTGACCATGATGATCGCAACAATGAGCTCGTGGAGCGAGCGCGTGACGGCAACGATGCTGCGACCGACATAGTAGACTGGCTTCGGCGAGAGGTTATTCGAAGCCATAATCGCGACCGGCACGCTGACGATGATGCCGATTGTCGTGGCGACAATCGTCATCACGATGCTCTCGACGATGCCCTGAATGAGGAGTTCCCGTTGCGACGGAGTGTATGCCGGTGGAAGCATACTCGTGATGAGTTCGACACCGGCTCCGATCCCGCGAACAAATCGGCTGGGGGAAATCCGAAGGTTCCAGAAGCTATACGCGAAGAACAACAAGATAAGCCCGTAGATGAGATACTTGACTTTCTTGTTGTAGAAGACTGTGGGCCGCTCCCAAGATCCTTCAACGGTCGATCCAGATTCAGCAGCCATATTGATTAGTCACCTCGTTCGGCAATGACGTCATCAGCGTCAGTGCTGTTACCAGCACTCGGCTCTTCACGGTCCGCAATTGATTCACCACCGCGATAGATCTCGTCTCTGGCTGCCTGATCTAGGTCGTCAGGTGGGCCGTTAAAGACGATTTCACCGTCACTGAGGCCGATTATCCGGTCCGCGTAGTCGACCGCTAGATCGACTTCGTGGATGTTGATGATGATCGGGATATCGTCTTCGTGGGCGATGTCCGTCAAGAGGCTCATGACCTCTCGGGAGGTGTCAGGGTCCAGCGCGCTCGTCGGCTCGTCAGCGAGCAGGATTTTCGGCCGCTGAATGACGGCACGGGCGATACCAACGCGCTGTCGCTGGCCACCGGAGAGTTCATCTGCACGGTTGTTCTCGACACCCTCCAGATTCACCCGGCTGAGAATCTCGCGTGCGCGCCTGATGTCCTCCGGAGGGAAGTTCCGCCGGAACGCGTTCCACGTACTGAGATAGCCCAGGCGACCGGAGAGGATGTTCTCCATGACCGTCAGGCGCTCTACGAGATTGAACTCCTGGAAGATCATGCCCATATCGCGACGGACATCGCGAAGGGCTGATTTCTCCAGCCCGGTCACCTCTGTATCGTCAAGCGAGATGCGCCCGCCAGTTGGCTCGGTCAGCCTGTTGATGCTACGAACGAGCGTGCTTTTTCCGGCCCCGCTTGGCCCGATAATCGCAACGATCTCGTTACCACTGACTTCGAATGAGACACCTTTGAGTGCTCGATCACCGGAGTCGTACGTTTTTTCCAAATTATCTACAGTGAGCATTATTTGGGTCTCTTCTTAGCCTTCGATGTTGTCGATCTGGTACGTGATATCGTTGTTCTCCTGAATCTGGAGGATGATATCGTAGGTCGTAGCGTAATCAATCTCCGTCCACGTTCCGCGACCACCGAACACCTCCGCGATTTTGGTGTCCGAGTAGTCGTAGTCGATGAACGCCGCCCTGATACCCTCCTGAAGTTCCGGCTTCAGGTTGTAGCGGTAACAGAAACTCGTCGTGGGGAACGGATTGCTGGCCCACACGACTTTGAGGTTCGTCGGGTCGATGTTGTCTGCTTCTGCAACGCGCGTGACACAGGTGCTACAAACGGGGGCAGCGTCGTAGTCGTCGTTTGCAACGCCCAGAATGCTCTGTTCGTGGCCGCCGGAATAACTCACCTCGTAGTCTTCGCCTGGAGTGACGCCCTGGTTCGAGAACAGCGCACGCGGGGCGAGGTTCCCGGAGTTGGACGAGGGCTCGGCATGTGCGACGCGCTTGCCTTCGAGGTCCGCCAGCGAGGAGATATCGTCGTTATCTGCCTGCGTAGCCAGCCACAGCCGATAGCCGAAGTCACCTGCCTTCGAAATCTGGAGCGAGAACGGGACAGCACCGGCCAGGTTCACAGCAAAGGGCGTCGGCCCAGTAGAGAACCCGGCGACGTGGAGGCGTTCGGACCGCATCGCCTCGACCTGGGACGCGTACGAGTTGAGGGGGAAGTATTTGACGGACTTCCCGGTCTCTTCGGCGATGTTGTCCATCAGCGGCTGCATCGTATCTCGATAGACCGCTGGGTCTTCCGTCGGCGTCATCGCAAACGCAATACGGTCCGGGTCAATGAGATCGTCTTCATTATCGGGAGTACTCTGAACGGGGTCACCGTAGCGAGGCTTCTCGCGTTCCTCCATGTTCTTCAGGTCCTGTAGAGACCCTGTCTCGAACCCGGCCTCGATGAGCGTCTGCATCAACTGCGGGAACTCCGGATTCGACGGATCGAACTCGGGGTAATCGTTACTCTGTCCGGACCCACCGTCACCGCTACTGGACCCGTCACTACCGTCTCCGCCGGATGTTTCGGTGCTCTGACTGCTCTCCTGAGAACAGCCTGCAACGCCTGCTGCGAGCGCAGTAGCGCCGATTTTTAACACAGATCGTCGGTCAACTGGGTTCTGTTTCATTGTCGACGCAGACATATGCGAAATCTGGGTTAAAAAGTATTTATGTTTAAATCTGACAAAACTATAATTATCTCGTATCGGGTTTTAGGCTCTCTTCATATAGAATTTAGAATAAGCATCAGAATTCAGTATATGACAGATTCTATATACTAGCCGGTAATCGAGGGGGATTTTCCGGTCTCCGCAGGGGCCATGGCGATATTCAAGCTAGCCTCAAGGCCAACACCTATTACCCATCAGTATATTTGTCTCCATATAGAATATAGTAGTATATAGACTATATAAAAATGACGGAACCACCGTTTGTAAGATAAGATGACTGTAATGAGTGCAATCGCGAATACGGCTGTTTTCGGAGGTATAGAGGGGATAACCGTCGATACTGAGATACTACACCTTTTTATTGCAGGTGCACTGGGTATGCTGCTTGGGCTTGAACGAGAGTGGGCAAACAAGTCAGCAGGAATCCGCACGTTTACGCTGACCAGTCTGGTCGGCGCTGCCGCAATGTCTCTCAACGAGACGATACTACTTGCCTCGGGAGGGGCACTGGTACTCGTACAGGGCGGATTACTCGGAATCCGGGGCATAGTCGCACAGTGGACCGGCGACGATGGTGAGCTAGATTCTGGCCTGTCCCTGACAACATCGACTTCACTCCTTGTCGCGTACGCGGTCGGGATTCTGGTTGGAGCCAACCACGTCCTTATCGGCGTCATTATTGGCATCACGTCGTCATTCCTGCTCGTCCTTCGAAGGGAGTTACACGAGTTTGCGAACCAGCTATCGCGAGAGGAAGTACGCAGCGCCGGTGAGTTTGCGATTATTTCGTTTGTCGTGTATCCGCTCTTGCCCGGCGGAACGTACGGGCCATGGGATGCGATTGATCCGAAACTGGTCTGGATGCTCGTGATCGCAGTCAGCGGGATCGGGTTTGTGAACTATATCGTGATGCAGCGATACGGCAGTAAAGGGATCGCTGTCACCGGCTTCTTCGGCGGCTTGGTGAACTCAACTGCAGTGATCGGCGAAATTGCGGGCCGGGCAAAGAACAACACTGGGATCACAGAGCTCGCGGTGGGAACGATACTGATCGCTGATGCGGCGATGGCGGTCCGTAATTTAGCGATCATCGTTGCGTTCGTCCCCGAGTCGGTAGTCAGTGTTGGACTACCACTCGGCCTGATCGCTATCAGTGGCGTCGGGCTCGCATATTACGATAGCGACTGGGAGGGTGATCTGGAACTGGATTTCGACTCGCCGTTTAGCAGCGCGAACGCGCTAAAATTCGGCGTGCTCTTCCTTGCCGTCTTGATTCTCACTGCTGGCGCACAGCGCATATTCGGAACAGCCGGATTCTTGATTACGAGCTTCCTCAGTGGCATCGTCTCGAGCGGCACGACGACAACGACTGCAGTGACGCTGACGTCGACAGGACAGATATCGCCGGCAGTCGCGGCACAGGGTGTGCTGGCCGGGACGCTCTCCAGTATCCTCGTGAAAATCGGGTTTGCAACGAGTATCAACCGTTCACTGCTGTCACCGGTCGTACGAAAATCGCTCTACTTGTCCCTCATCGGGATCGGTGGCGTGGTCATCAGCGTCCAATTAGTATGAACGGGCAAAGCTATCGGCGTGTTTCGAGGGTTGTCCCGGTCCCTACAGCCAAGAAAGCGCCTGTGATCTCGGCAGCAGCGGCTGCTGCGGAAGCGTCACGGTTTGAGACGGAGGATTCTAGATGACATACACAAGTGCAATTATCGACCTCGACGGTACGGTATATCGTGGTGATTCGTTAGTTGAAAACGCCGCCGAAGGCGTACAGACAGTGCGTGAAGCGGGGCTTTCGACGCTATTTGTTACTAACAAGCCGATTGACCGGCGAGAGAAGTATTGTGAGAAGCTGAACGCGCTGGGCATTGATTGCAGCAGTGATGACATAATCACGTCCGCCACTGCAGCAGCGGATTATCTATCCGCGCAGTATCCGGAGCGCAAAATCTATGTTATCGGCGAGGACGCCTTGGTTGCGGAATTGCGCGCCGCTGGGCTGGACACGACAACCGACCCAGAGCGAGCAGGCACCGTGATCGCGTCACTTGATTTCGGTTTTGATTACCAGACGCTACAGGATGCGCTAATTGCACTCACTGAGAACAACGCGGTTTTCGTTGCCACCAATCCGGACCGGACGTGTCCTGTAGAGGGGGGTGAGATACCCGATGCGGCAGGGATGATCGGAGCGATAGAGGGAGTGACTGGGCAGGAATTGGACCAGTTGATCGGTAAACCGTCCAACGTAATCCTGCAGATGGCTCTGGAACGGGTCGGTGAAGAGCCGGACCGCTGTCTTATGATCGGTGACCGGCTTGGGACAGACATCAGGATGGGAAACCAAGCTGGAATGGAGACGGTACTGCCACTAACTGGCGTTACCAGTCCGGCGGACTTAGCGGAAAGTGACGTGATTGCTGACCACGTTGTGACCGACCTGTCAGAGCTGGCAGCGATCGTAGAAAACGGATGATAGGGCCGGGCGGGAACGAGGGGCGGTAACCCGTTCCCACTGCGCCGCTGCATCAAATATCAGTCGAGCACGCCGGGGTAGTCAGCGATGATGCCGTCAACACCGGCCTCGACCAGTTTCTCCGCCTGATGCCATGTCGTTATCGTGTACGGGATTACTTTCCGACCTTCCTCGTGAGCGGTCTCGACCAGATCGATCTCAGCGAAACCTGGGTCTTCGAGGTAATAATCCTCGTTGAAGAAGGGGGTGTTCATAATCATGTTGTACGGCGGCTGGATGTACTCTGCGTCCAGGTCACGGACAACAGCAAGGCCCTCTTCGATTGAATCCCAGAGCAAGTACGCTATCGGAATATCGGGGTCTGAGTTTTGGACAGACTGCAGCGCAGCCTTTTGGAACGACTGGACAATAAAGTCGTTCTCGTGAGTGGAGAGGACATCAAGTGCCTGTTCGGTAAACGGGTCCCAGGTCTCGACAGCGGATGCTGACGCGTCATCATCGGGCGAGACACCTGCAGCTTTCCACTCAATGTTGAGCGGGATGCTATCCGGAGTGGCTTCGACGAACTCGTCTAATCGGGGTATCGTCTGACCGCTGTCACGGATTTCGGCGTTCAGCACAGTCTCTACATCGTTCTCCCAGACGTATCCGGATTCATCTGTCAGGTTATCCAACTTATCGTCGTGGAAAACGACGATTTCGAAGTCTTCGCCCTTCCAGGGCTTACCGCCCGCAGGAACGAGGTCACACTCCATCATGTCGGTGTCGTACCCCTGACTGCGACGCCCACCGTACGCTGCCTGTTGGACGGCAGCAATGGTGTTTTGAGGATACAGACCGCGGTAGCCGCGGTGTGCAGCCAGAATCGGAGTGGTAGCGATAGGCGGCTCGGTACTGTCGTGGTCGTTTTCCCTGGCAGCCCCAGTTCCAACGATGGACCCCAGAGCGGCGGCAGACGTACTCTTCAGCACAGTTCGACGGCATATGTCTGGTATTCGAACCATTCCGTGGGCCATTACCTACACAATCTATATATAACTATTGATTGGTAATATTGGTATATACCGTTTTGTTCACCTGAGTTTATTTACGCTGTAGAGAGCCAGCAATGGCTGTAGAACGGGAGTATATATTGGTATATAGTATAAATATTAGTAGAAGGAACGCTGTAGTTATGTTGAAACGACAGGTAGCGCCCGAAATAGCCGGAAGTGTCGGTGTTTGGCTTTCTCGCCAGCAACGACTCTGCGATAGGGCTCCCCTGTTATCAGGTGAGCCCAGTGTTTGTCTCGGGTTTACAGCTGTGAATTCAGGTGGTACAATCGATAGTGCCGGCTTGTTCGAGTGATTGTGCCGCCGCTGCGTGATAGATGGCTTCGCCCGTCTGTGAATCGAACAGGTGGAGTCGCTCAGCATCAAGCGTCAACGCGACTTGGTCTCCCGGCTCGACGGCGGTTCGAGGCTTTGCGTGCAGCTTGAACGCCTGATCGCCAGTCCGACACTCCAGCAAGAGGCTATCACCGAGCGGTTCGGTAACCGTTATCTCAGCGGTAAACGAACTTCGGTCGGCCGAATCAGCTAACGACAGGCTCTCGGGCCGAATGCCCAGCAGTGCCTGTCCTCCGGCTGCTGTTTCCAGTCCGTCACCCTCGGGTAGCGGTACGCGAAACGTCGGACCGACGGCCTCGTATTCGCTTCCGTCATGGATGATATCCACAGAGAGCATATTCATCGCGGGGTCGCCGATGAACTCCGCGACAAACCGGGTCTCTGGATAGTCATACAGCCGCTGTGGACTGTCGACCTGCTGGATGCGGCCGTCGTTCATCACGACCACCCGATCACCAAGCGTCATCGCTTCTGTCTGGTCGTGAGTAACGTAGATAGTGGTGGTGCCAAATTCGCTGTGGAGTTTCGCCAGCTCAGCCCGCATTTTGATGCGGAGTTTGGCATCAAGGTTCGACAGCGGCTCGTCCATGAGGAACACCTCTGGGTCCCGGACCAGTGCCCGACCGAGTGCGACTCGCTGTCGTTCGCCGCCGGATAACTCACCGGGCGTCCGGTCGAGGAGGTCCTCGATGTCAAGCACCGCTGCGGCTTCCGCCACTTGGCGGTCGATTTCCTCGTCACTGAAGTCGCCGGCGGACTTCATCCCGAACGTGATGTTCCGGCGCGCGGTCATGTGAGGGTACAGCGCGTAGTTCTGGAACACCATCGCAACGTCCCTGTCTTTCGGTTCAACCCCGGTGACGTCCTGATTGCCCATTTGAATCGTGCCGTCAGTGGCCTGCTCTAGCCCGGCGATCAGCCGGAGCGTGGTGCTTTTGCCACAGCCACTCGGCCCGACCACGGTCACGAACGCTCCGTCCGGGATCTGGAGGTCGATATTTTTCACGGCGACGACACCATCGAATTCCTTTCGTACGTCCTGTAAGGTTACGTCAGTCATAATTTCCTCTCATTTTTGTTGAATCGTGAACGTCTCCAGCAGCTGTCGTCGGAACAGCACTAGCAGCGCCAGCGGTGGCAACAGGGTCAGCATCGACCCGGTCATCACCATGGACCAGGCCACTTCACCGGTGCTGGCCTGGCCGCGAAGCAGACTCAGCCCGACCTGTGCGACCTGCAGGCTTTCAGCGTTGATGATCACCAGCGGCCAGAGGTACTGGTTCCACGTGTAGACGAACATGATCACCGACACGCCCACGAGAACGGCGCGGGACATCGGAACCAGTACCGACCACAGAAACCGCAGCGGCCCGACACCGTCGACCTTTGCCGTCTCAACGAGCGAGGCTGGAATCGACAAGAAGTGCTGGCGCAGGATGAACACGGTCGTCGCGCTGGCCAGATACGGGACCGTGATCGCGAAGAAGGTGTTACTCATGCCGAGCTCTGTCGTCAGGCGATACAGCGGCACAAACCTGACCGGGACCGGGAGCAAGAGAGTAAAGAGGATAAACAGGAACACGGCGTTCTTGTACGGGAACCTGTAGTAGACGATCACCAGCGCGGCCAGCAGCGACACGACCAGTTTCCCGACGACGACGGCAACAGACATCAGGAACGAATTGAGCATAAATCGCCAGAATTCGAGGCCAATGAGCGCACGCCGGTAGTTCGACAGCGCGTGGCCGCCGGGAGCCAGATCGCCGATAGACGTAACGATACCCGCCCGCTTCGTGGAGACGAGTGCCGCGATCAACACTGGCAGTATGATCAGGAACACGATTGTCGCTGCAAGCACGTGCAGCGTGAGCTGCTCCGTCTCGAATCGCCGAATGCGTTCACTGGTAGTTCGTCCCGCAGACCGGGAGCGTTCAGCAGCGGCGGTCAACGCAGTAAGGAGTGAGCCGAGCATTTTATCCTCCGTAGTAGGCATATCTGTCGCTCAGCCGGAACTGACCGTACATCAACAGCCCGACGGCGACGAACAGCACAACGGACTTCGCCGAGGCGAAGCCGAACTCGTAGAACTGGAAGGCGGTCCGGTAAAGGTCATAGATGAGGATGTTCGTCGCACCGGCGGGCCCACCCTTGGTCATGAGGTCGACCATCGCGAACGTCCCGAAAAAGCCGTAGATCGTGTTCATGATGACCAGAAACACGAGCGTCGGCGAGATGATCGGGACGTACACGCGGAGCAGTCGCCGCGTTCGGGAAACGCCATCGAGTTCGGCGGTCTCAGTCAGCGACTCGGGGACGTTGCCGAGTGCGGCTGTCATGAAGATAACGTTGTACCCGACCTGCTTCCACACCGCGGCGATCAGCACGACGACGAACGCCTGCGGACCATTGCTGAACCAGTTGACATCGACGCCAAAGGCCTCGATGTAGCTCGTGAAGATGCCGATGTTCGGGTGTGCAATGAACAGGAACACAAGCCCGGCGACGGCCGGCGGCAGTGCGTACGGCCAGATAACCGCCACCAGATACAGTCCCTTTCCGACATCAATCTCGTGGATAAGGAAGGAGATGCACAGGGCAACGGCCATCACGCCGACGACGACACACGCAGCGAACAGTACCGATATCAGGACGCTCCGGAGATACTCCGAGGAGCTGGCTAACCGTCTGTAGTTCTCTAGCCCGACGAACACGTCACCTCGGGCAAGCGAGGCCCGGTACAAACTGAGTCCAACTGCACGGACCGTCGGGTAGTAGAGGAACACCAGCGATACGACCATCGTCGGTAACAGCAACACGCCGGCCTGCAGGCGGTCTGTGAAGACTTCGCGCGTGGACATTAGCTGTAGTATCGGTCCAGTTCGTCCTCGACAGCCGACTTCAGCTCGGAGAGCCCCTCGTCGACGCTGACATCGCCACTGAACAGCTCGACTGACATATCTTGAATTGTTGTCTGGACCTGTCGAGCTGGGCCGATGAGCATTCGCTTCGTCGCCGGCGTGCTCTCGGCCTGTGTCAACTGGTCGAATGCGGTTCGGTACATTGGGTTCTCCGCAAACCAGCCGTCGTTTTCGAGCTGTTCGACAGCGCTCTGTCGGATCGGGTAGTAGCCGGTCCCCTTGTGCCAGGTGATCTGTGACTCCGGTCGTCCCATGAATTCGAGGAAGCTGCCGATGTCGTCCTGGCGCTCCTGTGGCAGTCCGGAGGGAACGAACCACGAAGCACCACCGATAACCGGCCCGGTTCGGTCACCGTCAATTGTTGGGTAGAAGGCGTTGTCCACCTCGAATCCGTTCTCCTCCGCGCCGGAGCGGATACCAGTGACCGATGCCGTCGAGGTCATCAACATAGCGGCTTTCCCGGTAAGGAATGTGGACGTTGCTTCCCCCCAGGCCTCGATCCCGGGGTTGCTGAACAGACCGTTGTCAGCCATTTCGTGCCACCACTCGTACAGCGACCGGGCCGTACTGTTGTCCGTCTGCATCGTCGTCGGTTGGCCGGCATGGCCGTTCTCGGCGTCAAGTAGCGTCTGTCCGTCGACGGAGTAGAAGTGCTCGACGAACCAGACGTGGTTCGGCCAGGTGAGCCCGGCTTCGGTGACTCCTTCGTCGACGAGCGTCTGTGAGTAGCTACGCACTTCCTCCAGCGTGGTCGGTGGGCTGTCCGGGTCAAGCCCGGCTTCCTTGAACGCCGACCGGTTGTAATAGAGAATAGCGTTTGAGTTGTTGAACGGCATCGATGTGAGCGTATCATCGATGGTGAAAAACGAAGTCACGTTCGGCAGGAAGTCGTCGACCGGGTAGTCGTCGGAGAGCAAGTTCTCGACGGGCTCGACTGCGTCCGTATCGAGGACTTGCTGGGCGAACAGACTGTCGATCTGGAAGACATCAGGGACCTCGCCGGAGTCGAGTGCGCTCAGTGTGTTCGTCAGCACTCCCTCGTAGGAGTCCTGAAACACGAGGTTGGCGTTGATGTCTGTCTCGGACTGGAACTGGTCGACCAGCCCCTGCAGCGTCTCACCGTTGGTCCCGCCCATGGCATGCCAGATAGTGAGACTGTCTTCATTGACCGGTCGGACGCTGGCACCGCTGCTACTGCTACACCCCGCTAAGCCCACGGTCCCGACCGTGAGCGCAGTCCCTGAGGCTTTCAACACCGACCGCCGCGATACACCGTCGTACCCGCCACCACTTTGCACCATATCCTGTGCCAGCAAGGCATGAAGAATGAATGATTATAATTGATCTCTATACTGTCCAATATGTATATAAAGGTATTATGATAGGACAGTAGGCGCTGTCCGTTGCGATGGCGGCTACTGCGTGTCTGTCGGTCCGGAAACACGCTACCGAAGTTCCGGTCCAGTCACGTCATATCAGAAACGCATGAATCGTACCCACACCGTTAGTGTGCGCCTTTTGACAATTATAGGCACTGATTCGGCGTATGCTGAACCAGCCGTTAATTACGTTATCCGCTTACCGGGCGGTGTGACACTGTTCGACTCGACGACACTCAACGAGCTGCCATTAGATAACCGAGTTGGCCTTGCTCCGATGACACGGGTGAGCGCCACTGACGACGGCCGTGCGACGGCGGAGATGGCCCAGTACTATCAGCGGTTCGCTGACGGTGGGTTCTCGTTTCTCATTACAGAGGGGACGTATCCCGACGAAGCACATAGCCAGGGGTATCTGAACCAGCCCGGACTGGCGACCGACACGCAGGCAGCGTCTTGGCAACAGGTTACGGAGACAGTCCACGAGGCTGGTGTCCCGATTTTCGCACAATTGATGCATGCCGGTGCACAGAGTCAGGGGAATCCGCATGTTGCGGGGGAACAGACGATCGCCCCCTCAGCGGTACAACCGGACGGGCAAAAGGCCGAAGCCTACGGCGGAAGCGGAGACTTCCCGACGCCCAAAGCAGCCACGGTCGATGAGCTTGCCGACATCCGTGATTCATTCGTCACCTCGGCGCAGAACGCCATCGACGCGGGGTTCGACGGCGTCGAAATCCACGGTGCGAACGGGTATCTCCTTCACGAATTCCTCTCGGCTGACTTCAACCAGCGTGACGACGAGTACGGCGGTGAACCCGCAAATCGGGTACGCTATCCGCGCGAGGTTGTCGCTGCGGTCGACGAGGCCACACCTGCCGATTTCGTTGTCGGTATCCGAGTCTCACAGTCGACGGCCCTTGATGAAGACCACCGGTGGCCCGAAGGCGAGGACGCCGCCGCGGTGTTCTTCGACGAACTGTCGGCGGCTGGGGCCGACTACATCCACGTTACTGAACCCGATGCGACCACGCCAGCGTTTGGCGACGATGGACCAACCCTGGCCGAGGCCGCGGCCGAATACGCCGCGGATGAGACGGTCATCATCGACAACGGCGGGCTTGGGACGCCTGACGCGGCCCGCGAGAAGGTCGATGCCGGTGCCGACCTCGTAACACTGGCGACGAGTGCACTCGCCAATCCGGACTGGCCTGACAAAGTCGCAGCGGGCGAGGAACTGACTGCGTTCGACCCTGCTAAATTCCTCGCGCCGTCCGCTGCACTCTCCGAGCATGAACTGCAGACAGGCGGTGCCTCAGCCGACGACTGAGAGTGATTGCTGTGAGACAGTCTCCGCTCGCTCTCAGAGAGTCAAACTGTTCGACACAGCGGCCATAGCTGTCAGGGCCACGTGTCTGAAAGCCGTGTGATAAGGAAAACAGCCGTTCCAAGAGACCTCTTCTCTGCGGGCCGATAGAAAACGATGTGTGTAGTTTGCCAGCCGAATACATCAAAAATATAGAAAATGAGAACGACTAACTAGGTCTGTTGAGACGTGAGTGGTACAGATGCCAGAGCCAGTCATCGCATCGGTCGGTGCCTCACCGCTCGGCCGCACAGACCTCCCGGGCCGCGACCTGTTCTCAGTGGCCCTTGCAGAGGCGTTCGACGAACTGCCCGACCCTGCCGAGATCGTCGAGGCGGTGTACGTCGGGAACCAGTCGGAGAGCTACGAACACCAGATCATGCACGGGACGCTACTGGCCGAATGGGCCGGCCTCCGTCACGTCCCCGCCGAGCGGGTCGAGGGGTGTGCCGCCGCGGGCGCGCTCGCGCTACGCCATGCAGTCAAGGACGTTCGCAACGGCGAACACGAGGCGGTGCTTGCCTGCGGCGTCGAAAAAATGACGTCTGCGGGCACCAGCGGCGCGACAGATGCGCTCTCGGCGGCATTCGACCGCGCCATCGAGCAACGCTCCGGCATCACCGCACCCAGCCAGTACGCACTGCTCGGCCAGCGCTACCTCCATGAGACCGACGCCACGGAGCGAGACCTTGCCGAGATCGCAGTGAAGAACCACGCCAACGCCGCTCGCAACCCCCGGGCGCAGTTCCCGAAAGAGATCGACGTGGCGACCGTGCTGGAATCGGACCCTGTCGCCCCGCCACTGAAGCTCTACGACTGTGCGCCGGTCGGAGACGGTGCCGCCGCCGTCCTCGTGACGACCGCCGAACTGGCGGCCGAGCTTGACCAACCACAGGTGCGCGTCGCTGGCAGTGGGGCTTCTGCGAACAACATCGCGGTCGCCGAGCGAGATATGACCGACATCGCGGGCGCTCGCGTCGCCACCGAGACGGCCTACGAGGAAGCAGGCATCGACGCCACGGCCGTCGACATCGCGGAGGTCCACGACGCTTTCACCGTCTGCGAGGCGCTGCTTGCCGAGGCCGCCGGCTTCGCTCCCGCAGGAACGGGCTATCAGAGCTACCTGCCACCAACGGAGCGGGCTAACGGCTGGACGGACGTGCAGTTGAGCCCGAGTGGGGGACTGAAGGCCCGCGGTCACCCTATCGGTGCCACCGGGCTCTTGCAGGCGCTCGAAGCCTACGAACAGCTCACGGGCGGTGCGGGCGACCGGGCAGTCGAGGGTGCCGAGACAGCTCTGTTGCTCAACGAAGGAGGCGTCGGGGATGCCGTCACCGTCAGCCACGTGCTCACGACGGCGGAGGCACCATGACGGGCAGCGACCTCGATGCGACCGACCCGCGGACGCTACCGGGCTTCTTCGACGCCCTCGCAGACGGCGAACTTCTGGGCGGAGTCTGTGCGGACTGTGGACAGGTCCTGTTGCCGCCGCGACCGGCCTGCTACGCCTGTGGCAGTCGCGCTGTCGACGTCGAATCGCAGTCCCGCGAGGGCCAGATATTCTCGTACACAGCGGTCCACACGCCGCCGCCGGCCTTCGAAGCGGACGCGCCCTACACGGTCGCCGTCGTGGAACTCGCGGACGGTGGCCGCCTGCTTGGGCGCGTCACCGCCGACTACGCCGATGTCACCATCGGGGACCCGGTCGAACTCACGGTGCGTGAGCCGACGGCCACAGAGCAGGAAATCGCCCTTGACTACGAGACCGACTGGCCGGTTCACGTCTTTGAGCCGCGATGATAGACAGGCGACGGTGAGACAGTGTCGGCCACCGTAACCCGTCGACGCTGCTGATGGGGTGTACGGTTATTGTCGGCAGATTCGGAGCGGTCGGTCAACCAATGTTTCCGTCGTCGATCTGAGACCAGATATCCAGACCGACGCGGAGAGCGGCTTTGAGCGCCCCGAGGACGACGGGACCGAAGAGCAGTCCCATAACCCCGAATGCGTATGCCCCGCCGAGGATACCGAGGAGGATGACGGCCGGATTGAGCTTCGCGTACCTATCGACGGCGAACGGCCGGAGATAGTCGTCGGTGAGTCCAACAATGATGACACTGTAAAGGAATAACCCGACAGCAAGCAGTGGCTCGTTCGTGACATACAGGTACACTACTACCCCACCCCAGACAGGTATTGTCCCGATGAGTGGGACCATCGCGAGCACGACCATGATAGCCGTCCAGAACAGCGCATTGGGAACGCCAGTGGCGGCGAGTCCGACGCCGGCGACAATTCCCTGAACGATGGCAACGAAGGCGTGGCCGAAGAGGACGCCTAGCATCACGTCGTCGATTTCGTCGTAAAAATCACGCTGGACGTCCACCGGAAGGGGCACTGTTTGTTGGAGCCAGTCGACCAGGTCATCGCCGTCTTTGAGAAGGTAGTAGATCAGAAAAAGTGCTAACGCAATCCCGATGAGATGGAAGGTGACCGTACTGAACGCCTGGGTCGACCGTTCGAATATGATCGTTCCGATGTCCCGCCCGGAACTGACGAGTTCACCGGCGATATCGACCTCGCGGCCAGTAAGTTCCTTGATTCGGGATTCGACTACGTCAAGCTGCACCGGCTCGGTGCCCAGCTCTCGGAGTATCCGGTCAGCACTATCGGCCACCGACGCGAGGACAACTACGACCGGGGCGACGAATCCAGCGACTGCCAGCGTCACGAGCGAGAGTGCAGCGACCATCGGTGAGACATACGTTTCGAGGCGGACCTGTAGCGGATAGAGAACGTAGGCGAGGAGGACAGCACCGAGAATGTACTGGAGAAACGGCCGTATCAGCATGCCCGCTAGCACGAGGAGGGTGACGATGAGGGTGAGGACAAACCCCTTGCTGAGGTTCACGACTGCGAGTTTAACGACCGATGACAAAAAGATTCGATATCTTCACAGTGGTCTGTGTCGTCTCCGGTGTGCCAGAGCAGCCGTTAGCAAATGACCGATGGGCGGTTCGAACAAGATAGTAGCACTCCTGTGTCAGTCAGAAATGACAGACAACGCCCCAGCGTGTGCGGAGTTCTCACTCGATTTCTAGCTGCCCACTTCCGCCGCCGTCCTCGCCATCAGTCTCGTCCCATTCGAGTTCGAACTCGACACTCAGTTCAGTCATGTTTCCTGCTGGACCTTCACGTTCAGCTTTGACTTCAAAGGTTGGTCGGGCAGGGGGAGCCAGCGTTACAGTCTCAGAGCCTGCTTTCAGGGTAATATCGTTTCCGCTGTCGAGATTGTCCGCGACTTTCCGGAGGTACGATGCAATCGCCTCTCGACTCTGGTTACTTTCTGACTTGAACAGAACTTCTTCGGGCATACGGGAGATGGTACACAGCCTGTCACAATAAACCCGCCCGCCGTACGACTAAACCACGATCAAATTTCGGTCTCTCGTCTCGGACGTTGGTATGCTCGGTGGAACACATCTCGACAAAATCTCGCCTACTCCCACCGCTGTGCAATCGTCTTCGCGTTGAACGGCTCTGTTGAATCACTAGACGGCGTCGGGATAGGTCGCTAAATCAAAGGAGTTGAAGCGGGATGATTCGGTTGCCTATGACACAAATCTCCCGCTTCACTGGTGAGATTGTGCCGATTGCTCAAGTTGTTACCGGTGATGGAGACGAATCCGCCGCCCCGGAAGGCGGCGGCGGATTCGCCGACTATGCCATCGTTTCCCTGCATTGTCTGCGGATCTATCTTGATACATCCTACCGGATGACGATTGACCTGCTCAAAGAGATGCCACAAATAATCGGGGAGATCGGCCTCAGCGCGGCCGATCTCCCCTCTCCATCTACGTTGTGTAAAGCGTTCGACCGAATCGAAATGAGCGTCTGCCGAGTGTTGCTGCGCCAGTCGGCGCAGCTGCACGACCCATCGAAACACGCTGCTATCGACGCTACATTCTACGAACGCTCAGCAGCGAGCCGTCACTACTGCCAGCGCATAAGCTACCGCGTCCAGAAGCTGAAAGTCACGAAACTCGTCGATACAGAGACCCAAGCAATCCTTGACGTACACTGCTCAACGACTCGGGAAGGAAGCGACGCAGACCTCGCTGAGCAGATCGTCCGCCGGAACGCGGGCGATCTGCGGTCTCTAGCGGCCGATAAAGGCTACGACAAGCAAGCGCTCCGTAAAGCACTGCGTGAACTCGGCATCAGACCGCTCATCAAGCACCGCATCTTCGCTCCCTACGACCACGCTCACAACGCCAGAATCGACAAACAACGCTACAATCAGCGCTCTATGACTGAGACCGTTAATTCGGCCGTGAAGCGCTCGCTCGGCTTCGCCGTGCGAGCGCGTTCCTGGTTTCGTGAGTTCCGAGAAATCGCCCTGATGTGTGTCGTCTATAACATCAAACGTGCCGTCAAACAGTGAATTCCACCGCCTTATGGCGATTCAACACAGCCCGTTGAACCATCCCGTTTCCGACATCCAAATGCTGACAGAACTCACGTTTCACGGTCTTGATATCGCCCGAGTCGAACCAGACGGCGATCTCATCGACTTCGTCGCAGACGAACTCCCCGCCGGGGCAGCATTGCTGTTTGGACAGGCAGACCAACAGATACCCACCACGGCTGTCCGGGGAATGGAGTATCAACATGGGAGGGCGAGCCGAATTCAGGCGGTGTCGTCCGCGCGGACTTCTCAAGAGCATCCAGTTAACGGCTCGCCTGAAGGCCGGTGAATGGGTCTGACAACAGCGCTGTGCTGATGTGTTCTGTGCCGATAGTCACTCGGCTGCGCGATCCATCGGGTCTTCGAGTTCACCGGTGATCGCCTCGAACGCGTCTGTCGCGGTGAGAAGACCAACGACATCGTCATCTGCGACCACGAGGGCGAGTTCCTGATTTTCGGCCTGACACCGGTCGATGAAGTCACTGATAGTTGTTTCAGCAGCGACAGTCAGCGGCGAGGTTACCAGGTCTTCGAGGGTTGTCGCCCCCGAATCCAGCATTTCGTAGTTGTGCAACACTGTCGGGGCGTAGACGACACCGATGAACGAGTCCACTGAGTCTTTGATCAACGGAAAGCGGACGTATGGCATCCCGTCGATCCGGTCCATGTTCGTCTCGAAGTCGTCAGTCGTCGAGAGCGCGACGATGTCACTGTGATCAACCATGATCTCACTGACTGGCGTTGCGCCGATATCGAGGGCATTGATAACTTCACTTCGTCGCTCTTTGGAGATATCGAGTCGGCTGAGTGACTCACCCATCTCGCTGCGCAGTTCGGCGCGAGTGGTTGCGGGAGCGCTTTCGGCTTCTGATTCAGTCCACGAACGGGAGATTTTGACGCCGAAGAGGCCCAGCAGCGCCTTGGCCACCCAGTCCGCTGCGATGATTACCGGATACATGAGTTTTGTCCAGACGTACAGCGGGCCCGAGCCGTATCCGGCGACGAGCTTGGCACGCTCGATTCCCAGATACGTCGGTGCCTGCTCGCCGATGATAACGTGCATGAGATTGACCACTACCAGCGCGAGGAGCACGGACAGCGTCGTGTGTCCGCCGCCGGTGACGCCAACCGCGCCCAGCAGGGGCTCCAGCACTGCTGTGATAGCCGGCTCAGCGACAACTCCCAGCCCGACACTACAGATGGTGATTCCGACCTGACAGCCTGTGAGGAATATCTCCAGCCGCTTGGTCATGTTCCAGGCGCGTTCAAGTCCACGTCCGTTGCCGAGAAACGCGTCCTCCTCAAATTGCCTGACGCGGGTCATCGCGAACTCGGTCGTGACAAAGAAGCTGTTTCCCAGAAGTAAGGCGACACCACCGAACAGACGGAGCCACGTTACCAGCGAGATAGGCATCAAACGCTGGTTTCTCTGGCCGTTATCTAAATCTACTGCTGCTACGCCGTGGTCGGACGCCCTATATTGGTTTCCACCTCCAGCAGTCGATACTGAATGCCTAGCGCCAGACTCAGTCAGCTGTTGAGTCGGAACTCGGTGAAATAGTACAGAAGGCTGACCTTCGGGAAGCCGCGGTCATTATCGGTTTAGCGCAGGTTGTTGACCTCGCCGACATTCTCGAAGAGTGGGGATACGGACAGTAGAGCAGTCTTGCGATGCTGAAAAAGTGTGCCCCGAAAACGGCTGTCTAGTGGCTCACGCGAAAATCTCGGCGCGTCGTGAAATCTGGGTAGAGAGCGCTTCCCAGCAGTCCGTTCTCCGATGTACGTGTCTGAAACGGAGAGCATCGCTGAGTGGTGAGGCTGCCGACGCCGACCAGCAACCGCTTAATACAGCCTGGCCGATTGTGATGGCGTCCCCTCGCACTGCAGTCGGTCTGCCGCAGTCTCGGAGAAATTACTCTTCACGTCGCTGTGAATTGTGTTTACTGTCGTGGGAGGCGACAGCGAAGTGAGGCTGCATTTCGCTCGAGTCAATGCCATCGACATCCAGCGGGAGCCATTGCACTTACCCAGAAGTTAGTTACTAGCTTAGCCTTTGGTTAGCGCACGCTCTTTACACGCTACAGCAACAGTTTGGCATGCACTGTTGGAGACAAGAGAGGAGCATATACCGAGGCACGGAGTGATGCAGGGCAACACAGATTCCGGGGACAACCATGCGAGTGTCCTGCTCGTCGGTGCAACCCCAATGGATGCCAGAGTGATCTCTTGTGGGCTCAAGCGCGAAGACATCTCAATGGACATTGCAGCAGATGTCCGCACAGTAATCGACCGCCTGACGACAATGTGTGAGGACGAGACCACTGTGGCGTCCTCCTGTCTCGTCGCTATCGACTTCACGACGGCCCCGGCCGACGGGCTAACCGTGCTCAACGCGATACGGGCGAGCCCCCGACTGCAGACGCTTCCAGCTATTGCGCTTGTCAATCACACAGTGGCCCCAGACGAGGCGAAAGAGCGCATACAGAGTGCGTACGAGCACGGCGTGAACGGACATATCTCGGGTGCCAGCGACATTGAGACCTACGCCGATGCCATTCAGGAGTTCGCCGCATTCTGGTTCAGCCAGGTGTCGCTACCGCCACAGTCGTTATATTCCGACAGTGCAACAATATCGTATGACTGATGTCTTTTCGGACGCTGAAAGTCCGCTCTTACCCGAATCTCTCCAGCAGAGCGTGTCTCTCGTCTCAAAGAAGTGGCATCCGGCCATCATCCGCTGTCTGGCGACGAGCGATGGACTGGGCTACAGCGACCTCGAGGACCGACTGGACGGTGTCTCCGCGAAGGTCCTAACCGACGCGTTATCTGAGCTTCAGGAACACGATATCATCGACCGGACCGAGGTCAGCCAGCAACCCCTCCGCGTTGAGTATACGCTAACCGAACGTGGGGATGAATTGGAGGGAGTCATTCAGTCGCTCGCGGACTGGGGCGAGACACATCTTGACAGTAACGATGAAGAACGCGTTGTCTTGATAGCTGACGACGATACGCGTGTCATCACCATGCATGAGACGTGGCTGGAAGACGAGTACACTGTCCGGACAGCACGAGATGGAAAGGAAACGCTAGACCAACTCGACACGGACGTGGATGTCGTCGTCCTTGACCGACGGATGCCGGGACTGACGGGTGATGAAGTGCTCGACTGGATCCGTTCGCAGCGCTACGACACTCGCGTGGTTATGGCCACTGCCGAAGACCCAGAAGTCGAAATCCTCGAGATGGGGTTCGACGAGTATCTCACCAAGCCGGTGCTGAAAGATGAGTTACAGTCGGCCGTGGCGAACCTTATCGAGCGAGCCGAGTACGACGAGCAAGTCAGGGAGTTGCTGGCACTCCGGTCGAAGCTAGCGCTGTTGGAGGCGGAAGTGCCGGGTGACGAGCTGGCAGCCGACGACGCGTACACCCGCTACCAGAAGCGCCTCGAGACGCTCGAGCACGATATCGAGAACCCCTCAAAAGCCGCTGAAACAGCACTCGAACAACTACGGGCAAACAACACACAATGAGCACTGACAATATCGCGCAAGAAACAACACCTGAAACTGTCTTCGGCCGCATCGACGAGGCGGTTTTTGCGCTCGATACTGACTGGCAGTTCACTTACATCAATCAGCAGACGGCTGCGCTTGTCGACCGCGACCCGGCGACACTTCTCGGGGAGTCGCTCTGGGAGGTGTTTCCGGACAGTGCCGACTCGGCCGCGTTTGACGCGTGTCACAACGCGGTCGAGACACAGGAGCCCTGTCACTTCGAGATGGTGTTTGGCCCCCGTGACACCCGATTCGTAGTGCATGCATACCCGTCGAATGATGGGCTGACCGTGTGCCTCCGCGAACTGACAGCGGAACGCGAGCGAAAACTCGAACTCCAGCGCAGTCAACAGCTGTTCGAGTCCGTGTTCCACGAGACGGAGGACGCTATCATCGTTGCCGACACCGACCGCCGAATCACTGATTTCAATCCCGCGGCGGAGCGGCTATTCGGGTACGACGCGTCCGAGGTCATCGGCGAGAAGTCACAGTTGCTGTACGCTGATCCCGAGACGTTCGAGCGCCAGGGTGACAAACGGTTCAACGAGCAAGCCCCGCAGCGCCGCGACCGATACGTCGTCGAATACGAGCGGGCGGACGGGACAACGTTCGAAGGAGAAACAGTCGGAACGCCGCTCAAAAGAGAGGCGGATGGGTCGTTCGCGTTCTTCGCGACGGTCCGGGACGTGACGAGCCAACTCAACTACAAGCGCAGCATCGAGCAGCGCAATCGCGCGCTCAAGCAGTTTCACGATATAACGACTGACGAGAAGAAACCGTTCGCGACGCAGGCGGCGGCAGTGCTCAAGCTTGCGGTCGACTATCTCGATGTTGAAACTGGTGTGATAGCTGAGATAGACGGGCAGACGCGGATTCCCCGTCACGTATTCACCGCTGGGGAAACGGCAACAGCCACTGAGCGACGCCCCCTCGACACGACGTTCGATGAGCGCGTCGCGACGACCGGCAAACCGTTTGGGTTCCACGACGTGAAGGAGGCAGAGTTCACAGAGCACCGTGCCGCCGAATCGGGGGAGATAGCGGCGTATCTCGGCGTCTCAGTCACCGTCGACGACAAGCAGTACGGAGTCCTCAGCTTCACGGACGGAGGTAGTCGGGCGTCGGCGTTCTCAGAGAGTGAGGAAACGTTCGTCCGCATCGTTGCACAGTGGGCGGGCAAAGAGATCAGCAGACGGCGAAATCAGAAGCGAGCGAACGCCGAACGCGAACGGTTGCGACAGATAATCGACACCATCCCGCAGCAGGTATTTGTGAAGGACGCCGACGGCACTTACACGCTCGCAAACAAGGCCGCGGCAGCGGCCCACGGCGTCGTCGTCGAGAGGCTTGAGGGCGCAACCCATGACGAATTCGCGCTCTCGGACGAACAGCGAGACTTCAAATCAGACGATGCAGCGGTCATTGAGAACGGTGAGTCGGTCCACATCGAGGAGGACCGATTAGTCGAGGCAGACGGAAGCTCGCACACCGTCCAGACCGACATCGTCCCAATCGAGATCGCGTCCGGAGAGAGGCGGGCCCTCGTCGTGGCGACGGATATTACCGAACAGAAACAGCTGGAGGCGCAACTCGAGCAGAGTAAGCGGCGGTTGCGGCAGATAATCGATATGCTCCCACAGCTGGTGTTCGCAAAGGATGAATCGGGAACGTTCCTGCTGGCAAACGAAGCTGTCGCCGACGCGTACGGGACCACGGTCGACGAACTGGAGGGGGCAACCGACGCCGAGTTCGCCGACAGCGAGGCGGAGGCCGAACAGTTTCGGGCTGACGATCGGGCCGTCATCGACTCCGGGGAGCCAAAGCACATTTCCGAAGAGTCGCTGACGACCACTGATGGAATAGAGCGGATTTTATCGACGAGGAAAATCCCCTACGACCCGGTCGATATACCCGGCGACGCCGTGCTGGGCGTCTCAACGGACATCACGGAACTCAAACAGCGCGAGGCCGAGCTGGAGATGCAGTCGGCCGCGATGGAGGCATCGATGGACGGCATCTCCGTCCTCGACGACGACGGTGAGTACATCTACATGAACGAGGCGCACGCGGCGGTGTTCGGATATGACCCTGACGACCTCATCGGGAGTTCGTGGCGACGGTTGTACAGCGACGAGGAAGTCGAGCGAATCAGACAGGAGGTGTTTCCGGAACTGGAAGAGCACGGTCAGTGGCGCGGCGAGACGGTCGGACGGCAACGCGATGGGTCGCCGGTCACCCAGGAACTAGCGCTCTCGCTGCTCGACGATGGCAAACTCATCTGTACGAACCGTGACATCACGGAGCAGAAAGCCAGAGAGAACGTACTCGAACAGTACGAGGCGCTCATCGAAAACATGAACGAGGCAGCGTTCATCGTTGATGATGAGTGGCGACTCGCCTACGCAAACGAAAGAACGCTCTCGTTGGGAGATGTCGAGCCACGTTCGGTTCTCGGACAGGATATAATGGAACTGTTCGACGGCTTGGTTACCGACAAGGCTGATTACAAAACGTTCAACGACACATTAGAGCGAACGCTCGATGGGGAACAGGTCAATGAGCGGTGTGAAGTACCGCTGCAACTACCGACCGGGGAGTACATTCTGGAGTGTCTGTTCTCACCGTTCACCTCCGCCGGCGAACAACGGGCAGCAGTCGTTGCCCGTGATGTCACGGCACAGAAAGCACGCGAACAGGAACTAGAGCGCAAGCGGGCACGGCTCCGGGCGCTGTTCGACGAGTCGCCCGATGGCATTATTGTCCACGACGAGAACGGCGAGATTATCGACACGAACACCACTCAGATCGACCAGCTCGGCTACGAAGAGTTGTGCGGGGTGAATGTCGCCGAGTTCGAGGTCGGACATAGCCGGACGGAACTTCGTGCACTGTGGAGCGACATGGCACTTGGCGAAACACGCCGGGTTGAGGGGAATCACCGTCGTAAGAACGGGAGTATCTTCCCAGTTGAGGTCTGGATATCGAAAACAGAGGTCCACGGGGAGGTACGGTTTATCGCCATCTCCCGTGATATCAGCGATAGAAAAGCCCGCGAGCGGGAGATGGTCCGTAACCGCGAGTTCCTCGAGAAAACACAGAATATCGCGTCCGTCGGCGGCTGGGAAATCGACCTCCAGACAGATGAGCTGCGGTGGACGGACGAGGTGTATCGCATTCATGACTTGCCGCTCGATGCCGACGTTACTGTCGAGGACGGCATCGACTACTACCATCCAGAGGAGAGGCCGACACTCAATGCGGTGTTCGATCGGCTGGTCGAAGAAGGCGAACCGTACGACGAGGAACTGCGCATCGTCACTGCGGCTGATGCGGTCAAGTGGGTACGGACTGTCGGCGACCCCGAGTTCGACGACGGCGAAGTCGTCGGGGCCCGTGGTATCTTTCAGAACATCACCGATCGAAAGGAGCGAGAGCAGGACGTGCAGGAGCTGACAGAGCGACTTGACCTCGCCGTCGAAGGCGCGAATCTCGGTGTCTGGGACTGGGACATGACCACGGATGCCGTGACGTTCAACGAGCAGTGGGCGTCGATGCTCGGCCTCTCGTTGGATGAGATTGCCCACACGCTGGAAACGTGGGAAGAACGCGTCCATCCAGTGGATATGGACCGCGTCGAGGACGCGCTGGAGGCACATATCGCTGGGGAGGCAGAACTGTACGACTGTGACCATCGGATGCGGACAGCGAGTGGTGAGTGGAAGTGGATTCGGGACGTCGGCGAAGTCGTTGAACGTGATTCTGACGGCCAGCCGACCCGTGCTGTCGGTATCCACCTGGATATCACTGACCAGAAGCGGTCCGAGAACGCTCTCGAAGAAGAGCGTGATATGTTCGCACAGGGTCCCGCGGTCGTGTTCAAGTGGCAAAACGAACCCGACTGGCCTGTGGAATACGTCTCGGAGAACGTCACCGAGACGTTTGGCTTCACGCCGGAAGAGCTGGAGTCGGGTGACATCCCGTACAAGACGCTGATTCACGACGAGGACATGGATACGGTCACCGCGGAGGTGCAAGCAAACACCGACACCGAGACCGAACGGTTCAGTCACGACCCATACCGGATGGTCACGGCCGACGGCGAGGTGAAGTGGGTCACGGACAACACGAAGATCATCCGTAGCGACGGCGAGATAACGCACTATCTGGGCTACCTTATCGATATCACTGACCGAAAGCGACTCGAACAGTCTCTTCGGCAGAGTGAGCAGTCACTGCGCGAAATGACCGAAGTCGCATCCGATACAGACCGTGGGTTCGAAGGCAAATTGGCCGCGATACTCGAACTGGGCTGTGAGCGACTCAACCTGCCGTATGGCTTCTTGACCCGTATCGACGATGGGACACAGCATATTGTTGAGGCGTCGGGTTCCCATTCAGAGCTACAGGCCGGGGCGTCCGCACCGATGTCGAAGGCGTACTGCCGGCGGACTATCGAGCAGGACGAACCGCTCACCATCCAGAACGCGGTCGAAGCGGACTGGCCGGACGACGTCGCGTATGAAATGTTTGGACTGGGCTGCTATGTCGGCGGGAAAGTGACCGTCAACGGCGAACTCTATGGGACACTCTGCTTTGCTGACCGCGACAACCGAGACCACCAGTTCGATGAAAGCGAGCGCGCGTTCGTCGAACTCCTTGTCCAGTGGGTGCGGTATGAACTCGCCGGTGAGGCCGTCGAGACGAAGCTCCGCGAACTCAACGAGACCGCGCAGCGACTCCTGTCGGCCAGCGACGCGTCGGAAGTCGCGTCTACCGCTATCGAGAGTGCAAAGCGGGTACTCGGCCTGCCGATGACGGGAATCTGGTGGTACGATGAGGGGAAGGACGCACTCGTTCCGGCGGGACTAACAGATGAAGCGGGGGCGCTACTGGGCACGCAGCCGACGTTCGATGGAGAGGGATCGCTGGCCTGGGAGACCTTCGAGAGCGGCGAGGTGCGGGTCTACGACGACCTACAGGAAGTGGAGGCACGGTTCAACGACGACACACCGATACGCTCCGAGACCCTCGTGCCGCTGGGCGATAAGGGGATTTTGATAAGTGGGTCCACCGAACAGCGGGCATTTTCCGAGACCGACCGCGGGCTGTTCGAAATCCTCGCTGCGACCGTCGAAACGGCACTCAGTCGGGCCGAGCGCGAGCAGGTGTTGCGAGACACTCGCGAGCGACTGGAGCAGTCCAACGAAGAACTCGAACAGTTCGCGTACGCGGCCTCCCACGACCTGCAGGAACCGCTTCGGACCGTTTCGAGCTACCTCACGCTCCTCGAACGACGCAATGAGGAGGTGCTGGACGACGACGCGCTGGAGTTCATCGACTTCGCCGTTGACGGAGCCGAGCGGATGCGGGAGATGATACAGGCACTGCTGGCCTACTCGCGTGTCGATACTCGCGGGCAGGCGTTCGAATCAACCGATATGGATGCAGTGTTTGACACAGTCGCTCGAAACCTTGAGGTGAACATCGAAGAGTCCGGCGCGGTCGTGAACGTCCCCGATGCAGGCGGCCACGTCGTCGGCGACACGAACCAGCTCGTTCAGTTGTTCCAGAACCTCGTCGAGAACGGGATCAAGTACAGCGAAGAAACGCCACACGTGGATATTTCTGTCGTCCGGTCCGACGACGATACCGTCGAGTACGCGGTGTCCGACGACGGAATCGGAATGGAACCGAGCCAACTGGACGATATCTTCGAAGTGTTCCAGCGACTCCACACGCGCGAAGAAATCAGCGGGACTGGTATCGGGCTCTCGATGTGCCGGAAGATCGTTGACCGACATTCCGGCCAGATACGGGTCAAATCGGCACCAGACGAGGGCTCGACGTTCTTCGTGACACTTCCCGCCGCAGGTGACGAACATGAGTGAGCCGACGCCGCTTGTCGTCTCGGTTGAGGACAACCCGGCCGACGTACGACTCATCGAAGAGGGTGTCGCTGCCGTCGACCGGGATATCGACTTCCGCGTATACAACAACGGCCGAAATGCCATCGAACAGTTGACCGGCGATGGTGGCGTCCCCGCAGAGTCGGTACAATTAGTATTGCTTGATCTCAATATACCAGGCAAGTCAGGGCTTGAAATCCTCCGATATCTCCGCAAAGATTCGGAATTAGACGCTGTGCCTATCCTCACTGTGTCGAGTTCGGAGAACCCGGACGACATCCGCCGTGTGTATGAGTCGTCCGCGAACGCGTACTTGACGAAGCCGACCGACCCCGACGAATTTATCCAGATGATCACCGCCGCAGTGCGGTTCTGGATGCCACCAATCAGTAGCTCAACTACCAATGACTGACACACAGCAATACAATATCCTGCTCGTGGAGGACAATCCCAGCGACGCGCGGCTCATCAAAGAGTATCTCAAAGAGCCGGGCTGGTCGGGGCAGCAAACAGTGCCGACCATCCAGCACTTCGACCGGTTGTCTGCGGCGGTCGATGCCCGGGACGAATCGATTGATATTATCTTGCTGGACCTTGGGCTGCCGGACAGCAACGGGTTCGAGACGCTCGAAACGATGCTCGAAGCAGCCGGGGACGAACCCGTTGTCGTCCTCACTGGACTTGACGACGACAGCGTCGGGATTGAGGCCGTCGAACGCGGCGCACAAGACTTTCTCGTCAAGGGCGACATCAACCCGAAACTCCTCCAGCGGACACTAAGCTACGCTGTCGAACGTGAACGCCAGCAACAGGTGCTTGAACGACGTAACAAGGAACTCGCTCTACTCAATCAGGTCATCCGCCACGATATCAAAAACGACCTGACAGTCATTCTCGGCTGGGGTGATGCGCTCCGTGAACACGTCGAACCAGCCGGACAGGACCATCTTGAGCGGATTATGAATGCAAGCGAGCACATTGCCGGCATCGCTGAAACCGCCGGTGACTTCATGGAGATACTCGAAGGGAACAGGGAACCAGAACTCCATCCCGTTGCGCTCAAACCCGTTCTGCAGAGCGAAATCGAGAAGTCACAGTCCGCACACTCGGCGGCAACCATCACAGTCAATGGCGAACTATCCGAGACGCTCCAGGTTTCGGCAACCAATCTGCTCTCGTCCGTGTTCCGCAATTTACTGAACAACGCTGTCACACACAACAATAAGTCAAGCCCCGAGATCACAGTCGAAGTGGACGTCAGCCCGGATACAGTCGAGGTCTCCGTCGCTGACAACGGCCCGGGTGTGCCCGATAGCCAGAAGACAGAGATATTCAGTCGATCACATCGACAGCCGCGTAACCCCGTTTGATTACGGTGAACTAAACCGAACTAGCTGTGGAGCATCTTCGAACCGCTGGTGAGCATGATTTTCGGGATGGACCGTCGCTGTCGGCGGCGGACTGCCGCCGACGCGACAGTGTCACCACTGACGACCGCCGTCCGGCCCGATGGACAGCTACCGGAAGAACCGGCCGTCAAGTGGTTGATTCGCTGGAACAGACCTGCGGACACCAAGTGCTGTCCAAGCTGCGCGAAGCGTCATTTCGCAAAACTCCGTGAACGACCACTGCAAGAGGCGGCGCCCCCCACGGCGGGGCGCCGCCACGTACCTCCAGTGGAGATATCGCCAGCTGTTCTGAAGCAGTAGGCTCACTACAAACATTACCAACCGTAGTCCAGCATCCTGAGAACTAGTGAAAGCGAGGCTCTGCTTGGCTAATCGGTAGCTTGATTCGATGCCGAAGCGCTTGCTGTAGTGATCTCGTGCATCTCGTGGCGTGTCGATAAAGGGCGCGTCAGCGGCGTAGCCGTGACGCGCCACCCCGTGTTCGTCGTACCGTCCCTGCTGGTACACGCAGTCGATGAACACAGGGAACTCCACCTCGCCAGCGAGATCGTGTTCGATCTCGCGGCTCCAGCCTTTGCTGAGTTTGTTTTGAATCGTCTCACCCCACTTGACGATCGGCATCACATAGGCGTAATTGTGCGCGTACAGCAGCTTGAGACAGGTGCTGTTGTAGAAACCTCGATCAAGGTAGACGGCCTTGACGCCGAGGTCAAGGCCGTCAAGGAGTTCAAGAAACTCACCGAGGACATCGCTGGTGGTTTCGCCAGCAACGAGCTGGCGAACCGCCAGCGTGTATCGCTTGTTGCGTACGCGCACGTAGAGCGTTGCATAGGCGTGAAACGTCGTTGTTCCACGCTTGGCCTGTGAGGAGTACAGAGCCTCGGTTTCGTCCTCATCACCGTAGTAGGGATCGAGGTGGAGGTCTGCGCAGACCTCCACCGGTCGATCTGGAAGTGTCTCAAGCGTATCTCGTTGAAGCAGCGTGTCTCCAACCGATTCAACCGAATCCAGTTCAAACTGATCGGTGAGATGTCCACGGACGGTATTAGCGTGTGGTGAGTCGTCAGTCGTTTCGCAGACGTGATTGATCGAGGTCCCGCCGGCGCTGGCGCCGGCGAGGACCTCATAGAGCGTCTCTGCCGTGACCTTGACATTCTCGCCGAGATCTAATGAAAGTTCCTCGTCAAGACTATTGACGACAAAATTAAGCAGGTGCTCTTCTTCTATCTCGCTGTCTGCTTGGGTGGCTTCCACACTCTTCCCAAGTAGACGCTTCCTCTAACCCGATGTGATCGACTGATATTTGGTCGTGGGGAGATGGGGGCAAAGAGTCAGGGGTCAGGAATCGGCCTCTATCTCGTGGATACGCTGGTAGAGATGTACGACGGGACGGTCACGATTGCAGACCGCGACGAATGGGTCAGTGAGCCGGACGTGGATGGCAGCGTCTTCACAGTAACCCTCAATCGGGCCTGACAGCCGGTGACAGTTGCTCTGGCTAGCCTGCGTTCTGTTGGCCGGCACTTGTGACCACAGGTGTCCAGTGCGTTTGTCGGCCTGTTTCCGTCATATGGAGATAAAAAGGACATCGCTCTTGCGAAGGAGATTGTTGATAGCGAGAGCTGCGGCTGAAAGTCGAAGAGGGCAAGGGCACCGCGCCAGCGGTGCCCGATATGTTCCCAATAAGCCGGTTCGTGTCGGAATCGGCTGCAGCGGACCTGTTGCAGCAGGTTCGCTGGCGTGATGGCGTCGAGTGCCCCCGCTGCCGTTCTGACCTGGCGGTCAGAAACGGCAGCTATCGGGAGTATCAGCGGTATCTGTGTAAGAATTGCGGCCGGACGTTCAACGACAAGACCGGCACGATCTTCGCTCATTCGAAGCTCTCGCTGAAAGAGTGGTACTTCACGATCTACGTGTTCTTACGGTTCAACACGAGTATTCGCCAGATCGAGGCGGAGCTCGATCTTTCGTACAGAACGGTGAGACGGCGCGTCGAGCGCTTCGCCAGCGCGCTCGACGCGCCTTCGATCACACTGTCTGGACCGGTCGAAATCGACGAAGTGTACGTCTCTGCCGGTCTCAAAGGCCGCGAGCGCGACCAGGAGTCGCGCTCGCGTGGCCTGTCCACGCGTGGACGAGGCTCGTACGACGGCGACAAACCGCCGGTGTTCACGCTGGTCGATCGTGGCTCGGACGATCGATACGTCGTGCCAGCGAAATCCGCTGGTGAATCGACTATTCGACTCCTGCTTGCTGACCACGATGAGGAGTCGCTGACCGTCTATACGGACGGATTTCGAGCGTACGAGCCGCTCGAAGAAGACGACGCATTCTCCCGCGAATACGTCGTCCACGGCGACGGTGAATACGCTGATGGCGAAGTACACGTCAACGGTTGCGAGAGCCACGCGTCGCTGACGCGACGGTGGCTCTCGCCCCATCGAGGAGTGTCAAAGGACAAGCTAACACCGTATCTCAGAGCCTTTCAGCTCCGCTGCGAACTCTACAGAAAACCAGGTGACGAAGCGCTCAAACATGCTCTTGATGCTGCCCTCTGAAAATCAACAACGTGCTTCACAAGAGCGAAAGGACATACAGGTGAGGGTGTCATAGAACTCTTCTCACACCGTGATGATCGTGCTTCCCGGATTGTCTCCGCGTTCGTAGTTGGTGATTGCGACGACGAGACGAAGGCACAGAGCGAGGAACACTTGTGCTCGTGCGTGAACGCGGCCTCGGGCGTGCGTCCGCCCGAGGCCGCAGTCCTTCACTGAGTCGTTAGTTCGTTCGACTCCCGTACGTCGGTTGTACGTCTCATCCAACGTGGACTGCTTCAGCTGAACGTCCTCGCCGTGTTGTTCGATACGGTCTTCGACCCTGTACTCGATGTCTTTCGGGTCGTCGGTGTTTCGCGCGTTGTACGGGGCGACTGGCACGACCCCTGCAGCCAGCAGGTGGTCGTGCCAGTCGAGTGTGTCGTAGGCGCTGTCACCAACCATCCAGATCGGTGTGGCGACGGCGAGCGCGTCACGTGTGACGCGCATCGCCGTCTCTTCTGGCGCTTGCTTACTCTCTGTGAACTCCGCCGCAATCGGGATCTTTTGTCCGGTCGAGACGATCGTGCAGCCGTAGCCGTAGTAGTACTCGTCGTCGGTTGGATCATAGCATTTCGACGCGTCTTGATCGGCGGGCATCGCCCTCACGTCGGTTGAATCGATACAGTAGGTCAAGTCGAGCAGGCCGCGGCGGGCGGCCTGCTCGACGAACCGGTCGAATACGTCGTCGACGACATGTTCGAGGTCGGTGAGAAAGCGATCAACCGCATCTCTGGACGGCGGTGAATCAAAGCCACAGCCAAGCCAGACAACCGTGTTGTGCAGCTCTCTTGCAACAGGACGAATCCCGTATATGTCTTTGTAATAGCAGTGGAGGAAGCCACGCATCATTTCTGGAGGCTCGTGCTCTCGTGTTCGCCCCGTCTCCGTCGGGGCGAACACGTCGAACTCTTCGAGAAACTCGAAGGAGAGGTGCTCGAACAACGCAAGCGTCTCTGTCTCCACGACATTGAAGAACGACTCGACCGAAGGATCATTTTGCAGGGTCGTTGAGTCCATACCACCTCAGCATTCACCCTGCTCTTTGGTGTGTTAACTGTTCTATGACACCCTCACATACAGGTAGCAACTTACCCTCTTTTTCGCAGACTCTCGCTCGCCGGCACGTGCAGTGTCACTTCGGTCCCGCCCTGAGTCACATCAACGGAGACATCGCCGCCCACCTGCTTGACGATCATCCGCACCATACAGAGGCCGATCCCCTGTCCGTGGTTTAGTGGCGTCTCTTCGCCCGTCCTGAGTACGCTTGCTTCCGCATCCGGCAGTCCAAAGCCGTTGTCTGCAACGGTAATACCGACCCAGTCGTCAGCGGTTTGCGAGAGCGTTACTGTAATCTGTCCATTCGAGTCGGGAGTAGCATCGGCGGCGTTTCCGAGTAATTCACTGACCGCTTCGCGCATGACAGTCGGGAGGTGTGGTGTCACACCATCTGGCAGGTCGTTCCTGATTCTTGTCTCGGCGACGAACTCGTCAGCTCTGGCGGTCGCGTGGGCAACGAGTTCGTCTACCGCCGTGGTGGCTTGCGAGTGTCGTTGTTCTTCAAGCACCTGTCCAATCTGCCGTGTCTTTTCGGTCATGTCGGTCCACTTATCCAGAATCGCTTCAATGCGCTCGAAGTATCTCGACTGCGCTTCCGAATCAGGCAGGGTGTACAGCGCTCCAGTGAACCCCCGGAGCTTCGTCAGGTCGTTGCGCATATGATGTCGCATCACACGCTGCATGACCTGTAGATGATCTCGATGTCGGCTCTGTTTTGTGATGTCCCGCCCCTCGACCACCAACATATTTACACACCCGTCTTCGTTGGTCACGGGCTTGACGGTGAAGTCGATAGTCCCGACTTCCTGACTGTCCCGAACTTCTGTCTCGTAGCGGGCAGACTCACCGTCGGCCGCGCGCTTGAGAGCGTCCCAGACACGGTCACGGACGGTTTCAGAGTGACTCCACCATGGCGCTTCAGCGAAGGGTTTCCCAACCATATCTGCACGGTTGAAGCCACCGAATTCGAGGGTCGCATCGTTGGTCTCGATGACCGTTCCATCGGGTTCGAGCAGTACAGTGAACTGATAGGTCTGGTTGAACACACTGTCAAAAAGTCGGGCTCGTTGTTTGCTGGCAGTCGTGCCGCGGGTATGAGATAACAGGTCATCAACTGCGTCGGTTTCAAGTGCGTGGGCCGGCTCATCAACAGTTTCCAGTGCCATTTCACACCGTTCCAACCGTTTGCTCTGTCTCTCCTGCTCGATTTTACTCCCGAGCCACTGTGCAGTGAAGTCGACAAACTCCCGTTCGGACTGCCCAAACGCACCTTCGCGTGTCGCCAGACCAGTGAATTCAATGACACCGTAGGTATCTTCACCGACTGCCACGGGTGCGCCGGCGTACGCTCCGTGCGCGTCTAGAGAGCTGTGCTGGCCTTCGCCCACGACAAACGTGGCAGGATCCGTTACGGCACCAGTGATTACTTCACTGGCGATAGTCTCACCGAGGGGCATTGACTGCCCCGGTTCGTACACGGCGGATTCACTGCTGGTATACTCAACCGTGTACGTGGCATCGTCGATGCGTGCAAGCGCGCCGGCGTCAGCTCCAAGGTAGTCACATCCCAGCGTCAGCAATCGCTGTGCGGTGTCTGCAACGCTCTCGCTCTCCATCGCAGCTTTATGCAGTCGTCGGAACGCATCCTTTCCCGGCAGCGTCAACGACTCAGGTTCTGCCGCTGGCAGCCGAAGCGTCGTGCAGACGTATGTTTGCGGCCCGATACGAACCGTGTAGCTATGCTGTTCGACGGTTGTCCGCGTCCCGTCGGCACATTCAAGAACTACATAAGATCGTCCGTCCGTCTCGGATAACGCCGTCCCAACTTGCTTGTCGGAATCATCCGTACCTGCGGCACAGAACAGGGCAGATAGTGGCATCGCAAGCAACTCTGCTTTTGAGTAGCCGGTCACCCGTGAGACCAGCCCAGTTGTCTCAACGATTTCCCCGCCAGAAGCACTCACAACCAGCCCTTCATTAGTGCCAATGTCTGGACGTGGACTCCCGCACTCGTTGTTACTCATGTGAAAAACTTCCCCTGAGTTCAGTCACGTTTAGGCGGGCCATTGGGGAAAGAACGCAATGTTTCCACTTAACGAGTTGCGAACTGTGCAGTGAGGCAGGGACATACTCGGAAGTAAGTACCGGCTCAATTGAGGGTGCGTGTCAGACCGTGAGAAAAAAGTGGTCTGACGCACCCTCACGCGGGCGATGACGACTGACGCTCTTCCCGGAGCGCAGTGATGCTGCTGTAGACGACAGCACCACTGACCAGCAACGCGGAGCCGAGGATGAGCACCAGACTGACCGTGTTCAGGGCGTCGATACCGTAGACGTTGCCGATTTCACGGACCGCGACAGCGAGGGCGCCGCCGAGCAGCATTAGCCCGAAGTACACCTTGATTTCGTCTTCGTCGACGATGCTCGTCGCAGCGGAACCCACACGGGCCCCGAAGGCGCTCCCTGCCAGCAGCGGGAGCACAATGGAGAGGTCGACACCACCGTCCAGCGCGTACAGGAAGCTCCCGAGCCCGCCTGAGAAGACGATCTCGAAGAGGTCGGTCCCGACAGCGATGGGGACGGGAACTCCGATGAGATAGAACAGCGCGGGCATACGGATGAATCCGCCGCCGACACCGAGGAAGCCCGAAAGCAGGCCGGTAACGAACGCGACGCCAAGTATCATCCAGAGGGAGACGCTGACGCCGCCGCGAAGCGATATCATCGGCGGGATGCGGTACGATTGAATCTTCTTTGCGATGTCCGGGATGTCGTCGGCGTCGACGTCGCCCTCCGCGGCATCGTGGTCGATCCCCTCGCCGCCATCGCCACCTCGAAGTGCCTCGTAGGTGACGAACGCGCCGATACCGCCCAGAAGGACGACGTACGTGACGCTGATGATACTGCCAGCCAGCCCGAGCGTTTCCAGATGGAGGACTATCTCTTTCCCGGCTTCGATGCCGGCGGTCGTTCCGGCGATCATCAGCACCCCCAGTTTGTAGTCGACCTGCCCCATATCTCGGTGCTTCAGTGTAGCGATAACCGATGTGCCAAACACGAATGCGAGCCCGCTCCCGACGGCAACACGGGTGGGATACCCCATCACCAGCAGTGCCGGGGTGACCAGGAACGACCCACCCATCCCGAAGAAGCCAAACAGGACGCCGATGAGCAGGCCGAACCCGACAAACAACACCACCATCGCCAGGCTGAGTCCCAGTATCTCCATTCGTCACTCCCCTCGTAACCGCTCAACGACACGCTGTCCGAATGCCTCTTCTACTGCCCCGTACCCGACGTAGAGGATGGCCGCCTCCAGCAGCACCGCGCCGATGAGCATTGCCGCGTCGATGCCGTCTGCGCCCATCGATGTGAAGGCCGCGAGGTCTACCATGGGGATTCACCTCTGATATTGTGCTGTCGTGAACGTATCATACTTTTCTACTCAATCACCCCTAATCGGAGGGTACTGATAACAGTTTTGGGACTGTCAAACAATATTATCGACGGGTATCACACCGCTATCCCACGGAGATATCTGCATACGTTATACAAATATCGGCCACATATGGTCACTGTTCAAAACCCTGCTTCTTGCCTGTAATAATGTTGCGCGCGCTGTTCTGTCGCGTTTATGTAATCGGCTCTCAGTACGGCGTGGCTACCTAGATTGACCTACCGTCAGGTGAGACAGCAGCTCTACAGACCAATCCAAATCTGACTGTCTTGTACAAACAAAACAATATTAACAGTTGGTCGCGTACCGTCGAGTATGAGAGCCATCTATGCGACAGACCTCTCGGCGGCGAGTGAAGCGGCGATACAGAACGAGACCTGTCTCGAGTGCCTCGGACGCATCGGTGTCGATACGGTCCACCTCGTCACCGTCATCCCATCGAACGTCCACGCAGGGATGCCGGGAATGAACTTCAGCAAGCGGCGCAAACAGGGACTTACGCGGTACCAGAATGTGATGGAGGACGCCGGGTTCGACACTGAGACCCACGTCGTGCGTGGGACTCCCCACCGCCGCATCAACGGTATCGCGGAGGCAGAGAAAGCCGACGTGACAATAATCGGGTCCCGGGGGCAGAGTCCACTCAATAACCGCGTCATTGGTTCCACTGCTCGGAACCTCGCGCGAACCACGGTGGTGCCGTTGCTGGTCAACCGCATCGAACGCAGTACAGACGAACCGGACGTGCTCAGGGAGCACCTGTTCCAGCGGGTGCTCTACGCGACTGACTTCTCTGAGAACGCAACGCGTGCCTTCGACGCGTTTCAGTATCTCCGCCACGCGACCCAGGAAGCGACGCTTGTCCACGTGGAATCACCGAAAGATGCGACGAGCGAGGCGGACCCAGCTGAACAGCTTGCGTCGCTCGCCGACACACTGTCACAGTGGGACATCGAAACGAACGTCGAGGTCCGCCGTGGCGACCCCGCTGAGGAGATTCTCGATGTCGAAGCGGCCGTGACGCCAACGACAACGCTCGTCGGCTCTCGTGGCCAGAGCCGGATGCGCCGGCTGTTGCTCGGCAGCGTCTCCGAGGATATTGTCGCGCAGGCGACCGGGAACGTCTACCTCGTCCCGCCGCCACGAACCGCCTGAAACGGGGGTCAGAGCGCGCCCATCGCGGTCATTAACCCGAAGCCAACGGCCAGCGCAAGCGTGAACGACCCGGCCCACGCGCCAACCGTGACCACAATTTTCTGTGGGTCAACCGCCTCGCTGCCGCCGACTGCGGCACCGCTTCCGATGATCGCACTGACGATAATCTCGTTGAACGACACCGGCACACCGAGGAAGACGGCGAGTTGCGCGATGAGGAACGAGGGGACGAGCGCGGCGATAGAGCGCCGCGGGCCCAGCGAAGAATAGTCCTGTGCGAGCGATTTTATCATCCGTGGCGCGCCGGTCCACGACCCGACCAGAATTCCGAGGCCACCCCCCAGCAGGACGACCGCTGGCGAGAGCGCCCCAACCTCGTCCAGCAATGGGAGCAACGGACCGACCGCCAGCCCGACCTGACTCCCACCGGCTGAAAAGGCGACCAGAGAACCGAGCGCTAGCAGGACGTGTCTGAGTCCGCCCGCCTCGTCGTGGCGGATGTCTCGGTACACCGCGGCCCACACCACGGCGGCGACAGTGCCGGAGAGAACGACTGTCGCCACGACGCCGTCGATGCCGAGCAGTCGCTGGCCGAGGCTCGTCAGCGAACCGGGGCCGCCGCCGGACCCGAGAAACGCGAACTCGACGTTGGCCAGCACGACGCCGACCAGCGCCGCGAGCGTCGGAATGGTGGCCTTTTCGGGGGCATCAGACCGCGGCAGCACGCTCGCGATGGCGTAGGCGAAACCGCCGCCGACGACCGGTGTCAGGACCCAGACGGCACCGATTTGCTGGTACTTCCCCCAGACGGGGGTGCCACCGAGGGCCAGCCCGACACCGATGATTGCGCCGGTCACAGTAAACGCCGTCGCGATGGGGTAACCGGTGTAGATACCGACGGCCATGAGCCCAGCGCCGGCCAGCAGCGCGACGATGACCCCAGTGGCGGGAAGGGTGACGCCGCCGATGAGGCCGCGGCCGACCGCTTCCGAGACGTTCGCCCCCTGTGTCACCGCGCCCGCGAGCCCGAAGATGCCGACGATGAACGCCGCCCGCATCGTCGAAATGGCGTTGGCACCGACAGCGGGCGCGAACGGCGTCGCGCCGCTAGAGCCAGCACCGATAACCCACGACATGAACAGGCTCGCGAGACCGGCGGTCAAGAAGAGCGCGAGAAGCTGGAGTTCCATTGTGAAAATCGGGGTACGTTCAGTCCGCTCCCGTGGGGGACGGGTCGACGCCGTCGGTTGCGCGGCTTCGCCACCACCCCTGGAGGTACGCACCGAGGAACATCCCCGCGAGCGCCCACAGAATAGTCACGTTTCCGATGCCGAGGCTGGCATAGGCGGCACCCGGACAGATCCCGGAGAGCCCCCAACCGACGCCGAATATCGCGCCGCCGATCAGCACGTTCCGGTCGAAGGACTTCAGCCGACGTTCGAATGGGTCGCCGGTCAGCGGTGCCCGGTCCAGCACGCGCGGCATGACAAAGAACACGATCCCTGTCACGGCCGCGCCGCCGAACATCACGAACAGCAGGCCGAAGTCCTCGAACTGGAGGAAGTTCAGCACCACCTCGGGACGGGCCATGTGGCTGTAGCCGAGGCCGAAGCCGAAGATGAGCCCGCCGACCAGCACGAGCGGGATGAACAACGGGTGTCGGTCCGTCGACGTCGCCATTACGGCGTCACCCCCAGTGCGGCGACGACCTGTGCAGTCAGTATCGCGACCAGCAGGAAGGCGAGGACGCCCGCCAGTGACGTTTTCGAGGCCGATCCCACGCCACAGACGCCGTGGCCCGAGGTACAGCCCTTCCCGACGCGGGTTCCGATACCGACGAAGATGCCACCAAGCAACAGCCGCCACCAGGAGACATCCGTTGTCCACGCGCCACCCTGATAGACGACCGCGTACACGGCCGCGCCGAGGATGATGCCGAGCGTGAACACGAGCCGCCAGTCCCGAGAGGCGACGTACTGCTGGAACCGCGACTGGCCGGAGACGTACGACAGCGTCGATTCGAGGAACGTGCTCGCGCCGGCGCTAATGCCGGTGCCCACGTAGATTACCGCCGCGCCGAGACCGACGAAGAGGCCGCCGATGGCGTACCGGCTGATACCGTTGGGGAACAGCTCGGCGGCCAGTTGCAGCGGGACAGGGTCAGCTACCATCGACGGTTAGTCACCCGCGAGCGATTCCTGGCTCGCCGCGCAGTTGTTCGGTCCGAGTTCCAGCGTGAACGCCTCCTCGTCGTCGACGGTGTTCTGGCCGAGGTTCGTCGCGATGATGTTCTCGTAGTTCGCCGGTCGCGGTGGCATATCGGCCAGAATCGTCTCGACGAAGTCGTCCTCGTCCATAGTGAGAGCGTCCATCTCCTCGACAAGCTGGCCGATCGGTGCGGTGTAGGTGCCGTCGTTCGCCGGTTCGGCCGCGTCGCTGAAGTGCGCGCCACCGATGAGCGTATCATCGGGCAGTGTCAGCACGCGCTCCTGCAATGACTCATAGAGCATCCGAGCTGCGTCGGGTGCGCCCTCGTCGCCCTCTTCGAGGTCCGGTCGGGCGACACTCTCGATGAAAAGCCCGTCACCGGTGGCGAGCAGGCTGTCGTCGACGAGATACGAGGTCATCCCGGTCGTGTGGCCGGGTGTCGCGACGGTCTCGATGGTGACGTCGCCAACCTCGAAGGTGTCGCCGTCCTCGGCAGTCGTCAGGCCGTCGGCGTCCTGCCGAGCTTGCGAGACAGGGCTCGCGGAGCTCTGCTCCGCGGCGTAGGTGACCCCGCGGTCCACGGCGGCTGCGGGGATGACGCCCTCGACGCCCGCCGCATCGAGGCCGCGGACCCCCGAAATGTGGTCCGCGTGGATGTGCGTGTCAAGCGCGTATTTCAGGTCGACGCCCAGCTCGTCAGCATCGTCGAAGTATCGGTCGGCAAAGGCGCGCAACGGGTCGATGATAGCGGCTTCGCCGTCGTCGTAGACCAGATAGCCGAGACAGCCGGAGGACAGCCGCTGGTACTGTAGGAGTGTGCCGGCTCCGACGTAGTCAGTGACTTCGACGGTCTCGTAGATGCGCGCCCACCCGTTCATGCCGTCTTCGAGGTGGTGAACGTCGTAGCCGCGGTCTGCGAGTGTGCCCGCGACGTACTCGCTGGCCCCGCCTTTCGCACAGAGAACCGTAACCTCGCGGTCGTCCGGAACATCCGCGATGATGTCTGCATCTAGCTCGTCTTCCAGAAAGTGGAAGTACGGGACGTTGATGGATTCGACGTTTTCCCCGTCGATGTGCCATTCCTCGTAGTCCCCGGACATACGCGCGTCGAGGATCGTGACCGACTCTCCGTCGTCGATACGCGATTTCAGCGTTTCGGGCGTGACCGATTCGACGTCTGCGTCCGGCGTCGGGAAGTCTTCAGCGTTCATGTAGTACACTCATTGCTACAGGGTTGAGGCATAAAAGAGTTTGTATAGAAATTCCCAATATATACAATATCATTCCGTTAGAGAACACCGATAAAGTACAGTTATGGTGTAAGAGGCTCCCTGGAAGCTATTTGGGAGCTCATTGTCCAAAGTTGGTGTTGCTAGAATAGCACAATAATCGATATTCTTTTAACCATCCACCCGATATTGTGTAGTAGCTCCAATACAGTAGCTGGAGTCTTTCCAACAATGAGTGAAGCATTCGACATCGCAGAGACGCTCGACGTGAAAGGTGCATCGTGCCCAATGCCGGTCGTCAAGACGAAACAGGCGATAGACGACCTCGCCGAGGGGTCAGTACTGGAGGTCATCGCGACCGACAGTGGCAGTATGAGTGACATCGAGGGCTGGGCCGAGGGAACGAACGGCGTGGCACTACTCGAACAGGTCGACGAAGGCGACGTGTACAAACACTACGTCGAGAAGACGGACTAAAATGAGCACGGACACACCATCGGCGGGCGACGGCGATTCGATGACCGAGGCGGAGCTGCAGGCTCGGATCGAAGAGCTCGAAGAGACCGTCGCTGACTTGGAAGCCGACGACGAGCAAAAGAAGATGACTATCGTCGCGACCCAAGGGTCGTTTGACATGGCATATCCGCCGCTCATTCTCGCCAGCACCGCGGCCGCGTTCGGCTGGGACGTGGTCGTGTTCCACACGTTCTGGGGTCTGGATATCCTCCACGAGGAGAAGTCCGAGAACCTCCAGTTGTCGGCCGTCGGCAACCCGAACATGCCGATGCCGAACGCGCTCGCGGCGCTGCCTGGCATGGACCGCATGGCAACGCGGATGATGGAAAAGCGTATCGACGACAACGGGACGGCGACGATCGACGAACTCATCGAGTTGTCGCTGGACCAGGGCGTCGAACTGCAGGCCTGTCAGATGACCATCGAACTGATGGACTACGACGAGGACGACTTCTACGACGACGTTACTGTCGGCGTCGGGGCGGCCACTGCGCTCCAGCATATGGCCGAGTCCGACATCCAACTGCTCGTCTGAGCGACGAGAGCCACTGAGCGGCTTTTCCCGGCCCCCCAAACATGAACCAGACAATCGCAATCGTCGATGCATCAGTCGGTGAGACACCCGCAGAACGAAATCTGACCCGGTCGCTTGACGCCGAGACGACGGTGTACAAAGTCAGCGATGGTCATCTCCCACCGGTGCCCGCGGGCGGCGACTGGCGGTACGACGGCGTGGTTATCAGTGGGTCACAGACATCGGTGTACGACGACCACGGCTGGATTCACGACCTCACGTCGTGGGTCCGGGACGTCCACCGGGCGGACGTACCAACCCTGGGGATTTGCTGGGGCCACCAGTTCCTTGCGCAGTCTCTCGGTGGGCGCGTGGTCGACATGGGCGAACACGAACTCGGATACCGAACAGTTCACCGGCGAGACGAGGATCCGCTGTTTGCCGATATGTCGCCGTCGTTCACCGCGTTCCAGACACACTCTGACCGCGTCGCCGAACTGCCTGCGGGTGCGGTAGAACTGGCGCGAAACCAGTACGGCATACAGGCGTTTCGGCTCGGCACACGCTACGGCGTGCAGTTCCACCCCGAGTACGACCGCGAGACAGCCGAGTGGGTCATCGGCAACAAGGACCTCACCGACGAACGGCGGGAGGCAGTAACGGCAACGATCACTGATGAGTCGGTCGCAGCCGCCCGGGAGGCGACGACGGTGTTCGAGAACTTCCTCGGACTGGTCGCCACCCATCAGCGGCGACCGGGTCGACTCGACTGACTCGGTACGTCAGAATTCCGCCGTCAGTGCCGTCGCAAGCCGGTCGACTTCTGACTCAGTATTGACTGCGTGTGTCGACGCCCGCACCGCCGATGGCTCGGGTAGCGAACGGACGACGATGCCTTCATCGGCCAGCCGTTCGTCGGCCCCACCGGATTCTTGCCATCCTCCCCGCTCTGAAGGGCGGCACGTTCGCCCCGAACTTTACTTAAACTGGTGTGTGGTCACCGAGGGTGTTTGCGTATAGATAAACTGCTTTCTCACAGTCTTGGAACACCCATACATTATTAAATTCATAGCTTGCCTATGTACAGATGAGAAAGCATGACCACCAATCAAAGTCACACTGAGGCTGACACGACTGTCGACGCTCGGGGCGCGACCTGTCCGGGTCCGCTGATGGACCTCATCTCGGAGGTTCGGGCCGTCGGCACCGGCTCCGTTATCGCCCTGTTGAGCGACGCTGAGGAGTCGCCGTCGGAGGTCCAGGAGTGGGCCGACGAGTCCGGCAACGAAGTCCTTGACATCGCCGATGAAGGCGACCACTACAGGATTCACGTGAAGAAACTATGACCGAACATATCGCAATCGTCGGTGGCGGCACCGGTGGTACCGTACTGGCGAACACCCTCGTGGAGAAACTCGATGCGGAGCTAGCCGCCGGCGAGGTCGAGATCACGCTATTCAACGACAGTGGGGACCACGTCTACAAGCCGGTCTGGCTCTACGTCGCTTTCGGACAGCGCGAACCTGCGGACGGCCGCCGGCCCCTTCGAGAGGTCGTCGATAACCGCGTCACCATCCGGCAGGACTACGTCGTTGATGTTGACCACGAGCGCAAGGAACTCGAACTTGTCGACGCTATCGACCCTGCGCCGTACGACAAACTTGTCGTCGCGACAGGGGCACAGCTCGAACCAGAGCGGGTTCCGGGCCTCGCCGAGGGCGGGCACCACTTCTACGGCGAAGACGGTTCCCAAGCTCTCCGTGATGAACTCTTGGAAATGAACGGCGGCCACATCGTCCTGAGCGTTGTCGGGACGCCACATATGTGTCCGGCCGCGCCGCTTGAGTTCACGTTCATGGTCGACGACTGGCTCCGAGAACGCGGCCGTCGGGACGCGTTCGACATCACCTACACCTACCCCATCATGCGGGTCCACGGAAACGAACATATCGCGGAGTGGGCCGACCCGCGACTCCGGGAGCGCGATATCGCCATTGAGACGATGTTCAACGCCGAGGCTGTCGACCCCGATGCGGAGACGATTACGTCGATGGAAGGGACGGAGCTGGACTACAACCTCCTCGTCGCCATCCCGCCACACACCGGCAGCGACTTCGTCGAGTCGGCCGGCCTCGGCGATGGAGGGTGGGTAGATGTCGACAAGCACACGCTCGAAGCGACCGGCTTCGACGACGTGTACGCCATCGGCGATGCCGCCCAGACCGGGGTCCCAAAGGCCGGGAGCGCGGCGCACTATCAGGCCCACGTCGTCGCTCAGCGACTCGCGAGTGAGGTCCGCGGCCAGCCAGCGACAGCTGTCTACGGCGGCAAGACCGTCTGCTTCATCGAGACTGGGATGGATGACGCCACGTTCGTCGAGTTCGACTACGAACGCCCGCCTGAGCCGAGTGAACCGAGTCGGGCCATGCACTGGTCGAAGCTTGCGTACAACGAATCCTACTGGCTCACAGCGCGGGGGCTACTCTGAGGTGACAAACAATGAGTGAACAACAATCATCGGCTGACGATCTGAGCGAGGAACTGACCACCGCCATCGAGGAGAACCCCGAGGCCTTCGCCACGTTCGTCCGCAATCTCGATACGGTCAACGAACTGGTCGAAGTAGCCGAACTCGGGACCGCTGCGATGGACGACGAGATGGTCACCTCCCTCGCCGGGACTGGCGCCTCGCTCGGCGAACTCGCCGAGACAGCCGCCAGTGATGACACACGAGGCGCGCTACAGACTGTCCTCGGCGCACTCGGCGACGCGAACTCCAGCGGGCCAGTCGATCTGCACGATGTCTGGGATGGGATCCGAAGCGGCGAGTTTCTTACCGGCATCCGATACGTGCTCGCCATCGTCCGGTCGCTCGGTCGTGCGGTCCAGAACCAGTGAAATCGTATTTTTCGTCATTGCCAGATGCCTGGCCACCTGTCTGAGAATAGGCTGACCGGGAACCTCGATTCGAAGAATCAGTCGCTGCTTGGCGTGAGCCGATCAGGCCCCGCCCCGATTGTTCACCGGGTGTCGACAGAGCAGGTGTCGACACCCAGGAGTCCGTACAGCCCGCAGAATCCGGTGAAGCCAGTGACGAGCAACAGCACCGCGGCGAGCCCGAGCACAGGTGCAAGTATTGCTGGCAGCGGAACGGTGCTGGCGAGGATACCGAGCGATACCAGCCCCGCGATGGCACCGATGAGGATTCTGGCAGTCTTGTCTGTCGAACCGACGTTACGCTCCATACAACACGGTTAGTCCTCCAAGAACAATAAATCTTTGATTGTACAATATAAACAATAGTAGCTCTGTTGAAACACTGGGTCGCTACCAGCGCTCAGAAGCCATACTGGCTAAAGTCTAAGCCGGTTAGCGATCTTCCGCTGGCGATTGAGACGTGAATCCACCAATACACCAGATGTGACTCCAGTGCGGTAGCAAACTGGGATGACACAGCCGAGAGAATCAGGTGTAGCTCTCGATGAGCGACCGGAGTTGCGGTTCCTGTTGCATCCCCACTAAGCGCTCGACCGGCTCCCCATCAACGAACAGCAACAGCGTCGGTACGCTACGGACGCCGTATTTGGCTGCCAACTGCTGGTTTGCGTCGATGTCGACTTTCGCTACGGTCGCGGCGGTGCCAGCGGCGATGCGCTCGACGACGGGTTCGAGTTGCTTGCACGGGCCACACCAGTCGGCGTAGAAGTCCACGAGGACGACCCCATCATCAACGGTGTCCTGTAGGTCGCCTGCGCCGTGGACGTGGACTGGTTCGGCTGCCGACTCGCTGTTCTCGTTCTCAGCAGCGGTCCCTCGCTCTCCGTTTCGGAGCTCTTCGAGCTTCTTCTGTCGGATCTCTGCTAGCTCGTCGGTCATCACCGTTTAGTATGCGCTCGCGGCGTTTATTTGTTTTGTAGCTAACGCACAATACCGCTCTCTGGAACGGGGGCCCTGAGTTCGTTGCGACACACTCGCGAGTCATCTCGCCGACACCTGTGTTCGCCAGGTAGTTCGGACACGCACAGACTAATTTCCGATTATGACTGTTCATCTGTCCACCACTCCACATTTCCTGTGAAATCTGGTCGCTATCTGGTGGTATTTTACTGGAAACAGTGGTGTGTCCAGAACCGTGGCAGTAGCGTGATAGCGCTCGCCATCGATGACACTGGTTTCATGTCTGGCCGTCACCGCAGTCAGTCAGGTAGAGCCGGTGATGATATCTGCCACCCGCTGCCGGTCGAACACTGTCTCCTCGGAAAACTCGTCGGAGTAGATCCGCTGGGCCGCGGCTTCGGTCTGGAAGAGGTTGATGATCGGCCCCTGATCAAGATATCCACCACGGTAGACTGCGTCGTTCTGGACAGCGGTCAGTTCGCTGGCGACAGGGTTGTTCCGCAGCGAGTCGACGATGGTCTCCTCGAAGGTTGCCTGATCCTTTTCAACCTGTCCACGGACCAGCAGAACATCCGGATCAATATCCAGCAGCGTCTCGAAATCCACCTTGAGACTCGTGTTGCCCGAATAGTGTCCTACGTCGGTCCCCTCGAAAGCGTCCCGGAGCCGTAGATCACGCCAGTGTTTCTTTCCGACACCACCGTCATAGAGCTGGTAGGGGTAGAACGTCTCCGGTGTCTTGTCTGCGGGGTAGAGCAGTGCCGCCTCTGGAGTCGTTTCGGGCAGTCGCTCCTGGAGGTTGGTCAGGAACTCCTCGTGGAACGACGCGAACTGCTGGTAGCGCTGCTCGCGGTCCAAGACCTGTGCAATCTTCTCGAAGGCCCCGTACAGCGAGTAGTACGGGTAGTCGTGCCAGTCGTCGCTACGCCGCCGGATGAAGTTCCCGAAGAAGGGACCGATGTTCTCTTTGACTTCCCGAATGTCTCGGTCGTCCCAGTCGTACCAGTTGCGTAGCTGGTTTGGTTCCATGAAGTGGATGTCGGCATCTATCTCGTAGAACAACTCTTTATCGACGCCATCCTGATAGAGGGTCGTCACCGCATCGGGGTCGTACTCGACACCGGGGAGTTCTTCGTAAAACTCGGTGGCATACCGGTATGGCAACTGTATTCCGAGCGTCTGGCCTGCGTCGAGGGCCATCCCCATGTCGGCGTAGCTCGGGAGCAGTGCCACCCAGTCTTCCGGAGGCCCGTCAAAGGTCACGGGCCCCATCGGTTCCATCGAGACAGTGTAAGAGTCGGCCGATTCGGGCGTTGACTCACTCTCACTGCTCCCACTACTACAGCCCGCCAGCAGGCCGCTTGCCATTACTGTTCCACTTGCGATATAGGTTCGTCGTCGCATATTTTTAGGCTAGCCTAAAAACACAAAGTCCTATTGGAATCTCTCTCTGGCTGAAATCAGTCTGCGCTGCTGTGCAGCATCACAGCGTGCTCCGCCAGTTGCCGTGATTCCGGCGTGTCCGAAGCACAACGCTTATTATATTTAGGCACGCCTAAAATTCTATGGATGATAGCGAAGCGACATTAGTGACGCGGCGTCGCATCCTGCGAACGAGCGTCGGTACTGTTGGGACGCTGGGGGTAGCTGGTTGCCAGTCCGGGGCCGAAGAGGCGGCGTCCGCGACTGGAGACACGCCAGCAGAGAACGAGGACACGGCGACACTCACCGATGAGCAGCGGACCACGGCCGAGGACGCGGCGACCGCGAGCAGTTCTTACTCAGTGTCGATGGAACCGGTCGGGGAGGTCACCTTCGAGTCCGTCCCCGACCGCTGGATGACCTACTACAGCACGTACGGGGATATGGGGATTGCCCTCGGCCACCTCGACGGCCTCGCCGGGCTGTTCTACGTCGGTGACTGGCCAACCGACTTCTACGACCGGCTCCCTGGTGTCGGCGTCTCCCTTGAGGACGTCCAGAAAATCAGTGCGAGCGATGGTATCGACCGCGAGGTGTTCTACGAGATGGATTGCGATGTCCACCTGATGGATCCAAACATGCTGACCTGGATCGACGACAACTGGAGCGAATCCGATGTCGAGGACGTCCGAACCGAGGTCGGCCCCTTCGTGGGCAACCACATCCGTCGTCGCGGGTATGAGTGGCACAATTACCGGCCGTACTCGTTGTACGAGGCCTTCGAGACCGTGGCCGAGGTGTTTCAGGAACACGATCGATACGAGGTCCTGCGCGAGGTCCACGATGGGCTGCTCGCCGACCTGCAGGCGGGCCTCCCGCCGGAGGACGACCGCCCCTCAGTCGGCTTCCTTTCGGTCAACTCCGATTTCGAGTCCGGGACGTTTTACGCCTATCCGCTCGGAGCGGGCAACGGCAAGAAACAGTACCGTGACGTTCGCATCGACGACGCCTTCGCGGACGACATCGACGGCGCGTTCGCCGAGTGGGACTACGAACAGTTGCTGTCGGCTGACCCGGACGCACTCGTATTCCTCTATGGCTTCTCACACACGAGCGCCGAAGACTTCGAGTCCGGAGTCGAGCAGATGCGTGACGACCCGGTCGGGAGCCAACTGACCGCCGTCGACGAGGGCCGACTCTACCGCGGCGGCACCGAGTACCAGGGCCCGATCATCAATCTCTTCCAGACCGAAGCCGCCGCAAAGCAACTGTACCCCGACCAGTTCGGCGCGTGGAACGGGCTCGAAGATCCCATACCCGAAGCGGAGCGCCTGTTCGACTATCACCGCGTTGCGGACGTCATCAACGGTCTGGCCTGAGGCGAAGCGACTGACGCTGTGTCAGAGCCTGCGCCTCTTCCCGGGATAGCGATGTTTGGAGCAGTTCTCTGTGCGCTTGTGTCCGACGTACTGCCACTACTCGTGGTTCATCCGGGCTTCTACGCTGGCTACCATATGACACTTCGTCTGTTCGAACCCGAGCTTCTCGTAGAAGGCGTTGGCTCGGTTGTTGTCGACATGCGGATCGAGACTGAACTCTTCACACCCGGCGTCGTGTGCCCAGTGTCTGAGACGGTCAAACAGGTCCTCTGCCAATCCCGTTCCACGATACGGTTCGTCAACGTAGATGTCACAGATGAACAGTCGGTCGGGGCGGTCAAAGACACGCGGCGCTTCGTCGATTTCGGCCGCGATATACCCGGCAAACTCACCGTCGATATCGGCGAGCGGAGTCCCATCGGTGAATCCATCGACGGCGATCCATGTTCGATAGTCCGGCGAATCGAGGCGGTCGACGCGGAATGGGAGTTCCGCCGCGACGAGGTCGATGTCGTCGGCGAGTGAGAACGCATCAACGGTCGATTCGAGTTCACCGCAGTATGGAGACGCACCCCAAACCGCCGGACGGGTGTCGGGGTGCGCTCATTCTCCCAAACGTCTTGGCTGTCCTCATCTAACGTTTCTCTGAGGAGGTCTGCGAGTTGCATGGACACTTCTCGCTACGACCTCCTCGTTTCTCAAACTCGCCCAACTAGACAGTGCCTGCAATCCTAAGAGACTAAATATCCGAGGGGATCCAGTTTTCCTCCATTTATATATGCCACTTGATCGAAACCAATGTATGTACTGTCAATTGACGCTCCTCGACCGCTATTCACTCCGATAGAATGAGCGGGTTGTTTCGCCGGTACTTGGTCGTTCTCGTCCGGTTTTTCCCATTCGCGCTGGCATTTCTCCGCGATCGACGGCGGTTCATCCTGTTTGGCTCACGAAGGCAGGTCCCGGACGAGGCCCATCGACAGCGAGCCGAGCAGATCCGGGATACGATGCTCGAACTCGGACCAGCGTTCATCAAAGTCGGGCAGGTACTCTCGACACGCCCCGATATCGTCCCGCCGGTCTATGCCGACGTATTCGGAACCCTCCAAGACGAGGTCCCCGAGGGCGCGGGGGGAGATCCAAAGCACGTCATTGCACAAGAGCTTGGCGACGAACTCGATCAGTCGACACTCGAACCGGTCGCCGGCGGGTCGCTCGCGTACGTCTATACGGCGACCTACCGAGGTGAGCGAATCGCACTGAAGATGCGACGTCCTGAACTGAAGCCCATGATTACGCGTGACCTTCGGGTCGTCCGGGGACTGGTTCCGTTGATTCGCCCCTTCGCTACCGAGCGCCAGCAGTATTCGATCGAAAATGCGGCTGACGATTTTGAGGACATAATTCTGGACGAACTGGACTTCGACCGCGAAGCGACGGTCATGGCTGACATCAGGGAGAATTTCGACGGCGATGAGCGAGTCGTGATCCCTGCCGTCTATGAAGACCTGTGCTCGGAACGAGTGCTAGCGATGGAGTATCTGACCGGGCAGAAAGTAACTGACGGCAACGCCTTCGACGGTATCGATATGACGCCACACGAGATGGCGACACGGATCATCAATGTGTATCTGCAGATGGGACTCGTCGACGGCGTGTTCCACGCTGATCCCCATCCGGGTAACCTCGCCGTCACAGACGACGGCCGTCTGTTGCTCTTCGATTTCGGCATGAACGAACGCCTTCCACCCACGGTTCAGGAGGACATTGTCGCGCTCTATCGGGCACTCGTCCGTCGTGACGTGGATGATCTGGTAGATGCGCTTGTCGCGCTCGATGTCCTTGAGCCACACGTCAACCGTGCTGAGGTCGGCCGGGTGCTTGCGCTCGTCATCGAGAACCTCGAAGGCCGCTCGGAAGTCACTTGGCGGATGATAATTACGGAATTGACGACAAATCTCCGTGCGTTCCCGTTCCGGATTCCGCCGGACGTAATGTTACTCATCCGGGTCGGGACCGTCGGTGAGGGTGTCTGTCGGCAGCTCGATCCGGAGTTTGACTTTCTCGCCGCTGTGCGCTCATTCCTCGTCGAACAGGGGCTCATCGAGAACGAACTCAATGCACTCATCGAGGAAACGCGGGCAGATATTCGCCGGTCGCTTCCTGCACTGGCACGGGTCCCCTCTCGGGTCGATAGAACGTTGTCCCGGCTTGAGCGGGGCGAACTGGTCGTCCGTACAGACCCGGTTGAGGGACGCGGAACGGGTGCACAGAAGCTCGGCTACGCGGTGGTCGCTGGCGCGCTCATCGTGGCCGCAGCGATTCTGACGTTCCACGAGCGCCCGTACGAAATCCCCGTGGGTGCCGCCGCCGCCGGCTTTCTGCTGTTCTATCTTGTCGACATCAGGTCATAATTTTCAGATTCACCGGGTCCCAGAAGAACAGACGGCAATTCGCCCGAGGAACAGGACAGAGAGTGACAGCACGGGGAGACGGTCATCTGAAATGGCTCGTCCAGTTTGCTGCTCTCCAAATAACTCGAACCGAGCATGGCCCCATAGCACCCCATCCGTTCTAGTCTAACTTGATTCGGCTGACAGAGATTGTGCCAGAGCTGGTGATACATCTACGGTGAATAACTGGCGCTGAAGATTCGATCTGCTCGTGTGTGACAGCCTGAACTTCTCTCAGGAGGAAGAAGCACTGAATTGCCCATCTGGACCGAGTAGCGCAGCTAACCAGCGACGCGAATCCAGCGTTCTCGCTGGATTACGCGAGCTTGGCGTCAAACGAGTTGTACTGTACCTCCTCAAGCAATAAGGTACGGTGAGCGTTCGGGTTCAATCCGTCGTTCATCAGCGATTTGACGAGACTTGGCGTCTCATAGCCGAGTCGCCGAGCGACTCGGCGGAGTATCCGATCATTCCGGCGGCTCACAGCCTTTGCCCAGCGCTCTCGTGGCAGCAGTGACGACGGCTCAATGTCGTCGTCACTGCAGTTGTCTTCGAGAATCTCGATGAACAGTTCTCGAAGTGTCCGGCTCACAACGAGTGAAATGAGGCTGATCAGAATGAGCGCTTCAACGACCTCTGGTTTGGTTGTATCCATCTTGTCAAGGGCGTATGTAGTCTTGAGTTCACGGAAGAGAAGCTCTACTTCCCATCTAGCTTGGTAGAGCTTTGCGATATCTGAGGCAGCGTAGTCGTCAGCTGGAAGATTCGTGATGTAGAGGTGGTACTGCTGTTGGTCCTCGTTCCAGACACCAACGACGCGAAACGTCTCAACGGCACGGCTGCGCGTGCCGTTGTAGACGCGTCGCTTGAACTCGACCTCGCTCTTGGCATCAATCACGTCACGATGCAGATCGTCCAGAATATCCTGAACTTTTTCTCCCTCCAGAGAAATGGCGTTGCCACGCCATTCCCTGAGTTCGTCGACGATCTTCGGTTGTGCGTTTGGCTTCAACCGCGTCAGGAACCAGCCGCCGTTAGTGTCGATCAAGTCCATCGTCCGGTACTCGAAGTACGCCTGATCGTACAGCAGCAGTGCGTTCTCCAGCCATGGTCCAGTCGACAACTGCGTTGACTCGTGCGTGCGAGCGTCTGTGATAGAAAACTCGGTAGGGAGGCCTGTACTGGTTGATTCGACCACGTGGAGCTTCGCTCCAGCGTGGTCGTCACCAAAGCCAGGGAACTCATCAAACAGCTCCTGGAACAGCGTAATGACTGTCATATCCACGATGAAGACTTCACGGAACTCCTCAAACCGTCCTTGGAGACGGTCGCTCTCGTGATCGAGGTCCTCAAGGGCCTCCTTGAGGACCTCTCGAAGGAATGTACACAGTTCAGGCGTGAACCACTCGTAGAAGGATGAGTACCTGATCGTGCCACCAAAGGTATCGATGTAGGTTTGGCGGAACGCTTCGATTGTTCTGTGCCCGGCTGAGAGAAATCCGAGCGCAAGCGCCCAGAACAGAGCGTCAGCTTCCAACTTCCCGCCGTCGCGCTGCACCAGTCCGGTTGCGCGAGCCAGCTCGCGCAGCCGGCTGTTTGGAAAAGTATTCACCAACCGCTCTTCGATTACCTCATCCGGTGGTAGTTTCATTCACTTTCCACGGCTCAATTGAATCCGGCGAATTTCGGCGTTTCAGCGTTCAGTTGCCTGCTCCACGTTGTAAACGCCGGCTATGAGCGTTATCTCCCGGAACTGGCGGAACCAGTCACGCGCTCGGACGGCGGAGCCGTGCGAGCGCTTGATTGAGGAGTTGACGGACTCGGTCTGTGATCGCTGACCATAGAGCTCGTCGTCTATTCGGGCGTTGTGTGCGTGATCGTAAGGAGCGAAAACACGGTGCTTTATCAGCGGACGAATCCCGGCGTTTCGAAGCTCCTCACGGAAGCTCATGTCATCATAGCCTTTGTCAGCGGCCAAGCTTCGAAGGTCGCCCGCGTTCCGCAGGGCGACCTTCGGGCCGATCTTGGTTTCGTCAGGCCACTTCGTGCTGCAGTGTAAGTCAAGAATTGCTCCCTCAGCTGTATCTACGAGAAACGTCGTCTGGATCGTTTTGACGGAACGATCAATCCGTCGCAAGTAGTGAGACGATGCTTGCTGACGGTCGAAGTAGGTGGCATCAATTGCGGCGTGACCATTCTGGTCCAGCAGCTCCGCCGACCGGCGGAGCAGCTGTCGCCAGACAGTCATCGATGCCCGTTTGAACGCCTTACACAGCGTCGAAGGCGCGGGAAACTCTCCGCGTTGAAGATTCAATACCGCTCGAACACGTTCCATCTCTTCGGCCCAGTCGATGATTTCCTCGTACTCCGCGCTCATGTGTTCGCGCAGATAGAGCAAGACTGCGTGCTTCCAGCCGGCAAACCCGTTGCCGGCTGGATCACTCAGTTCCATCAGCGCAGCGTCAGTAAGCTTTTGAGCGAGTGAAGCCACTTGCTTCACGAAGCGGAAGAGGGTGTTGTGCATAACATTACTCTCCCGCTTCATACCCGTGATTCTAACGACCTATCCCGGCGCCGTCTGTGGATTCAATTGAGCCCTTTCCACCGGTTTCTCATCCCGGTAACATCTGGTGGTTTTCCTGCTAACTCAGCCTTAGCCTCAGTCGATCACATCGGGTTAGAGGAAGCGTCTACTTGGGAAGAGTGTGGAAGCCACCCAAGCAGACAGCGAGATAGAAGAAGAGCACCTGCTTAATTTTGTCGTCAATAGTCTTGACGAGGAACTTTCATTAGATCTCGGCGAGAATGTCAAGGTCACGGCAGAGACGCTCTATGAGGTCCTCGCCGGCGCCAGCGCCGGCGGGACCTCGATCAATCACGTCTGCGAAACGACTGACGACTCACCACACGCTAATACCGTCCGTGGACATCTCAGCGATCAGTTTGAACTGGATTCGGTTGAATCGGTTGGAGACACGCTGCTTCAACGAGATACGCTTGAGACACTTCCAGATCGACCGGTGGAGGTCTGCGCAGACCTCCACCTCGATCCCTACTACGGTGATGAGGACGAAACCGAGGCTCTGTACTCCTCACAGGCCAAGCGTGGAACAACGACGTTTCACGCCTATGCAACGCTCTACGTGCGCGTACGCAACAAGCGATACACGCTGGCGGTTCGCCAGCTCGTTGCTGGCGAAACCACCAGCGATGTCCTCGGTGAGTTTCTTGAACTCCTTGACGGCCTTGACCTCGGCGTCAAGGCCGTCTACCTTGATCGAGGTTTCTACAACAGCACCTGTCTCAAGCTGCTGTACGCGCACAATTACGCCTATGTGATGCCGATCGTCAAGTGGGGTGAGACGATTCAAAACAAACTCAGCAAAGGCTGGAGCCGCGAGATCGAACACGATCTCGCTGGCGAGGTGGAGTTCCCTGTGTTCATCGACTGCGTGTACCAGCAGGGACGGTACGACGAACACGGGGTGGCGCGTCACGGCTACGCCGCTGACGCGCCCTTTATCGACACGCCACGAGATGCACGAGATCACTACAGCAAGCGCTTCGGCATCGAATCAAGCTACCGATTAGCCAAGCAGAGCCTCGCTTTCACTAGTTCTCAGGATGCTGGACTACGGTTGGTAATGTTTGTAGTGAGCCTACTGCTTCAGAACAGCTGGCGATATCTCCACTGGAGGTACGTGGCGGCGCCCCGCCGTGGGGGGCGCCGCCTCTTGCAGTGGTCGTTCACGGAGTTTTGCGAAATGACGCTTCGCGCAGCTTGGACAGCACTTGGTGTCCGCAGGTCTGTTCCAGCGAATCAACCACTTGACGGCCGGTTCTTCCGGTAGCTGTCCATCGGGCCGGACGGCGGTCGTCAGTGGTGACACTGTCGCGTCGGCGGCAGTCCGCCGCCGACAGCGACGGTCCATCCCGAAAATCATGCTCACCAGCGGTTCGAAGATGCTCCACAGCTAGTTCGGTTTAGTTCACCGTAATCAAACGGGGTTACGCGGCTGTCGATGTGATCGACTGAGCCTAGAACGGATGCATAGCACCCACAGTAGACAATTGATTCCGGGCCTCACACCCGAAGTTTGACAACTTGGAGGACTGAACTCTAGAGAATGGTCGAGATCATCGACTCGCTTCTCCTTCGTCTCCTCGTTGCATTCGGTATTGGCGCTCTCATCGGACTGGAACGGGAACAGGCGGAATCTGGGGGAATGTTCGCCGGCAGCCGGACGTTTCCGCTGTTTGCCCTCGCCGGCGCAACCGTTCAGGCGTTCTTTCCTGCCCTCTTCCCTGTCACAGTCCTCGCTATTGCAATCCTCCTGACCGTCGCGTATGCCGGGAAAGTTCTGACCGAAGGAGATATCGGACTCACGACGGTGACTGCTGCATTGCTCACTGTCCTTCTGGGCGCGTTAGCAGTGTCCTCCGAACGCGGGACGGTCTTCGCGATCATTCTCGGCGGGCTTGTCACTATCCTCCTGTCTGCGAAGCCGACGATCCACAGGTTCGTCGACAAAATTGACGAACGTGAACGCCGTGCGTCCCTCAAATTCATCCTCGTCGTGTTGGTCGTGCTGCCAATTCTGCCTGATCGTGAACTCGATGTGCTGTATGGTCTCAATCCACGGTTTATCTGGGTGATGGTCGGCTTTGTCACCGGGCTGAGCTTCGTTGCCTACATCCTGAGTCGGGCTGTCGGAGCCAAGCGAGGAATTGCCCTCACGGGAATCCTTGGCGGATTCGTCTCTTCAACCGCGACGACGGTCTCGGTGGCCGAGCGAATCAGTGAAACTCCCGACCTCTACAGGATCGGCTCGTTTTCGGTTGTTGTCGCATCGATTGTCATGTTTCCGCGCGCACTCCTCGAGGTCGCTGTCGTGAACCGGGCACTCCTCCCTCAAGTCGCTGTGCCGCTCGGAGTGATGACTGGTGTTGGCGTGTGTATCGCCGGCATCGTCTACTGGCAATCGACCACAGAGTCGGCGGTCGAGACCGATCTCACGAACCCGTTTCGTCTCCGACCGGCACTGTTTTTCGGCGCTGTCTTCGCAATCGTGCTCCTGGTGTCCCAGTCCGCAAATACCTGGTTCGGCGATTCGGGTATCTACGTGACTGCGTTTCTTTCGGGGCTTGCTGACGTCGATGCGATCACGCTTACGCTGAGCGCACTCGAAGCGGACGGTGAGATCTCTGCCAGAGTCGCAACTACCGGTATCGTCATCGGTGCTATTGCGAATACGCTCACAAAGGCCGGCCTCGCGTGGCTACTGGGGACGGTCGAACTGGGCCGGCGGGTGACGGCCGCTCTTGGGGTCGTCGCCGCCGCTGGCATCGTTGTCGTCGTCCTGTGATTCGCTACGCTAGCGGAGCTACGTCGCTCTCAAGAGAGCGCGTCTAAAAGCCTGTACCGACTGCGGTCACACAACTCTGGTGTCGCGACGGTCTCAGAATAGCTATGGACGTGAGTGGTGAGGTGGCGAAACGTCAGGCGTCGAAAAACCGGTCAGGCTTGATTCGCGATAGCCGCATCGCGTTTCCGGTGACGCCGAGGCTCATCCCCATGTCGCCGACCACGACCGCGAGCGCGACGCTTACCAGTCCCAGTGGGACGCCCAGTGCGAGCAGGAGCTTCACGCCGAGGCTCACCCAGATATTCTGTCGGATCACGTCGGTGGCGGTGTGTGACAGCTCGTACAGGTAAGGGAGCTTCCCGATGTCATCGCCCATCAGTGCGATATCCGCAGTTTCCAGCGCGGTGTCGGTGCCGGCAGCACCCATTGCAATGCCGACCTCTGCGGTGGCGAGTGCTGGTGCGTCGTTGATCCCGTCGCCGACCATCGCCACCGTACCGTACTCCGCCTGCAACTCCTCGACCGCGTCGACCTTCTCGTCTGGCAGGAGTTCGGCGCGATACTCGTCGACACCGACCGTGTCGGCGATGGCGCGGGCGGTGCCTTCGTTGTCGCCAGTCAGCATCACGACACGCTCGATACCGAGCGCCTGTAAGCGCTCGACAGCCTGTTTTGAGGCGGGCCGTACCTCGTCGGCGATAGCGATGGCACCCAGCAGTTCCGAGTCCGTTCCGACGATAATGACTGTCTTGCCCTCCCGCTCCAGTGCGGCGAGTGTATTCCCGGCGAATGCCCCGCCACCGGACACAGGTGTCTCTTCCGACACGACGCCACCGTCAGACCGATGATCTGAGGAGTCCCCGGTCGCTCCGCTCCTGAGGACACCGTCTGCCTCGCGGCGAGTACGTGAGAGGTCGAAGCCCACCTCCTCGAAGAGCGCAGGCTTGCCCGCGTAATATATCTCGCCGTCAATCTCTCCGCGGATACCCTTTCCGGTGAGAGTCTCGAAGCCAGTCACTGCAGGCAGGTCCTCTACACCGTCCTCGGTGGCACGGGTGAGAATCGCCGTGGCGATCGGATGCTCGCTGTGACGTTCCAGTCCGGCGGCGTGACTGAGGAGCGTCGCCGCGTCGGTGTCGCCGGCAGGGACAACATCGGTGACAGCGAGTTCGCCTTTCGTGAGCGTCCCCGTCTTGTCGACGGCGACAGCGTCGACCTCGCCCATCGCCTCGAGATAGTTGCCGCCTTTGATGAGAACGCCGTTCTTTGCGGCGCTGGTGATGCCCGAGACCACCGAGACGGGCGTCGAAATAACGAACGCACAGGGGCAGGCAATCACCAGCAGCGTGAGCCCACGGATGAACCACGTCTGCCAGTCGCCGACGAACGTGACTCCATACCCCGCTACAGCCACTGACACTGGGTCGGCGATGACCAGTGGCGGGATGGCGGCGGTCAGAATCGCCAGCACAACGACGGCTGGCGTGTAGTAGCCCGAGAACCGGTCGACAAACTGCTCAGTGTCGGTATTTTTCGCCTGTGCGCCCTGCACCATCTCGATAATGCGCGAGAGCGTCGAGTCGCCCGCCGTCGACGTGACCGTCACTTCGAGGTATCCCTCTTCGTTGATTGCGCCGGCGTAGACCTCGTCACCGGCGACCTTGTCGACGGGAACACTTTCGCCGGTGATCGGTGACTGGTCGACCGCGCTCTCGCCCTCGACGACCGTGCCGTCAAGCGGGATCTTGTCACCGGGGCGGACGGCCACAGTCTCACCCACCTCTACCTCGTCGGCGGGCACCGTCACTTCCTCGCCATCGCGCACAACGGTGGCCTCGTCAGGTGACAGTTCCATCAGTTCACGCAGAGAGTCTCGTGCCCTGTCCATCGCGTAGTCTTCGAGCAGTTCTGCAATGCTGAACAGGACGGCCAGCGTCGCAGCCTCAACGAAATAACCGATGCCGGTCGCGGCGATGATAGCCGTGCCCATCAGCAGGTCGATATCGAGACTTAGATTCTTCGCAGAGTAGTAGCCACTGCGGACGACGGGGACACCGCTGACGGCGACGGCTCCCAGAAACAGGGCGTCGGCAACGGACAACGGATACCCGAGAGCGCTTGCTACCGCGACGTTCTGTGCCGTCAGGAGAAATTTGAACAGGAGACCGAACGTGACCAGCGCTGCGCCGAGCCACGTCTTCTTCGCGCGGGGACTCGTCCAGACCTCCGACGGCGGCGCGATATCGGCACCGCCACCCGTCTCCGCTTGCTCATCGGCGTCGGAGTCCGGGCCGCCGCTGACCTCGTAGCCAGCGGCCTCAATCGCCTTGACCACGTCTGTCCCGCTGGTGCGCTCAGGGTCGTACGTGACAGCGGCCGTTCCCGTGGTCGGCTGGAGGGTGGCGTCGACAACGCCGTCAACGCGCTGGAGGCTCTTATCTACCTTCTGGGCGCAGGAGGGACAATCCATCTCGGGGACTGTGAGGCGGACAGTCCGCTCCTGTCGCTGACCGTCGCCACCCGCCCCCTCCTCCGCATCCGGATTCTCTGTCATTACTTCATGATTGGTGCGTGAGTTCGATAAGGCTTTATTGGAATATTCCAAACCGAGCGTCAGCGTGATACCGGCGGCTCTTCGGTCAGTCGCCTGCCTGCGACGTACTGTTTTGCCAACTGTTCCTCGGCCCGACGCAGTCGGTAGGTCAGCGTCGACCGCGGGACATCGAGGTGCTCGGCTAACTCGCCGCCGTCGACTTCCCGGGGTGACTCGTAGTAGCCGTGCTCGACGGCGGCCTGGAGTGCGGCCTCTTGTTCCGGCGATAGAGCGCTCTGTGTCCCGTTGGCTTCTCGCACCGACGCCGTCGTGTCGGCAGTACGGAGTATCTCCATCTGAGCACGTTCCCCGACGGCCGCCGCGAGCTCGTCGAAGAACGCGGCCACGTCACCGTCGCCGGAGTGAATGAGTCGCCACGTGTAGTGACGCCCCTCGTGGCGCGTCTCGAACAGCACCCCGTCGCCCAGGTGGTCCTGAGCGATGTGGGGAACCGAGGCACAGGCAGGGGTGCGCTCCCAGTCAGAGTAGAGGACGAGCATGTCATCGGCTCGGTCAAGGACGCGAGTGGTCTGTGTGGCACCGCAGTCCTCGGTGGCAAGACAGTCAGCGTAGTAGTCGCTGGTGAGGAAGGCGTCCTCGATGGCGGTGAGTGCGGCTGGCGTTCCAGTCGCGTGGTCAACCCGCCAGAGACGGTCAGCAGTGGCGTGCAGCGACAGCGAGCGGACGCGGGCATCGGGATGCTCGGCGAGGGCGTCTGCAACCCTGTTACAGCCCGGTTCGTAGTCAAGGGCGAAGACGAGTTCGCGCATACGCATCATACAGCCCGGTTCGATAAAACACGTCGGCACGGTACTGGCCAGCGCCAGTGAAAGTCAGAGCACGCCATCGGTATCGGGTAAGTCCTGTATTCGGCGGCTTTCGGTAGGCTGGTACCCGTCCAGAGTTACGTCACTGTGGGTAGTATAGTTCTGCTCTCTGTCTAACAGCGGAACCGGTGGGGTGGCTAACAGCGGAAGCAGTGGGGTCACGGGCTTTTTTTCAGGAGTTCTGAGAGGCCCGTTTTGATTGAACTGATGGATTGCTCTAACTCGAACTTCTTGTACTTGCCGCCGCCTTTCCCCCGGTTATACTCCGTCGAAGACACAATTCCGAGTTGTGTGAGTCCACCGAGATAGTCACGGACCGACCGCTCTGAAACCGGGTCCAGACCCTCCTCACGTGCTAACTCCTGATATGCACCCATGATATCCCGTGTCCGTGCCGGGGTGTCATCTTCCTCGGCGAGCCCAGTGAGTGCATAGAGAACGAGTTGCCCGTGGTCAGAGTAGTTGCGGATCCCTTCGACGACTTGGTCAGTTTGAAGCCGTTGCCGGGCTTCACGTACGTGGTGTTCAGTTACGAGCTCGTCGTCATACTTTCGAGCAAGGTCGCCGGCCTCAAGTAGGAGATCCAGAGCCTGACGGGCGTCTCCGGAGTCTTTCGCACCGTACGCAGCACACATTTCTATAACGCCGTCGTCAAGGACATCATCCTGAAACGCGACGGCCTCGCGCTGTTTCAGAACTAGCTGTAGCTCATTGGCATTGTATGCCGAGAACGACACTTCCTTTTCACAGAGACTCGACCGGACTTTTGAGGACAACTGGTTGCGGAAGTCGAGGTCATTTGAGATACCGATGACACCCAATTTCGCTTCGGAGATGTCACCGTTCGATCTGGCGCGGGGGAGTTTGTACAGCAGCGAATCGTCCTCAATGTGATCGACTTCGTCGAGAATGATAAGCACCGTTCCGCCCAGATCGTCGAGTGCATCGAAGAGGAATTGATACACTGAAGCCTGTGGATACCCGGTGTTTGAGATTTGATTCGCTGGATCACGAAGCGTGTTGACGATTGCGACCGCGGCCTGATAGCTCGAATTGAGTCCATCGCAGTTGACTTCGACCGTACTGAGGTCTAGTCCGTCGACATCTGCTGCATCACGTTCCAGAGCGGAGAGAAGGTATCGAGTGGCAGCGGTCTTCCCGACTCCGCTTTTTCCGTACAGAAAGATGTTTGACGGGGTTTCGTTGTTGATGACTGGCTGGAGCGCAGCGTGATACTTCTGGAGCTCCTCGTCACGTCCGACAAGCTCCTCAGGTGTCCACTCTTCAAGCAGTGCCTCGCGTTGTTCAAATATTGTGGATGTCGGCGAGAAAGTAATGTCGCTCATTTGTCTATAATTGTAACATGAAATGACTTAACCTTTGGTTCCGCTGCTTCCGCTGTTCGGTTGGCTATATAAGTGGACGACCCCACTGCTTCCGCTGTTAGATGAGAAATGGGCAGCTGCCCCACTACACCCCCACCCCACCGCTTCCGCTGTTAGGAGGGTGGCCAGGTGGTGCGTTTTTTGAGGAACGGGACCGGATAATTATGAGTAGGTAGACAGCGGGGTTGCAGTAACGGAGCGACACACCCACCCCACCACTTCCGCTGTTAGCTCGACAAAACGGGAGTGGGCTGACACAGCCCACTGCGTCTCCAGTCTGTACGGACCGAGCAACGCTGGTTTTTCCAGTCTATACAGGGCGAGTGTCGCGGTTTTTGACTCTCAGAGGATACACCACCCCCGCTCGAGGGATTTTTTGAGATGAGGGAGTCGGTATCCCAGAACCTCCCTCACGAATTATCAGTGCAGAGTCTGCTGTATAAGTATGTGTTTACCCTGTGGATTCAACGACCGGTACAGCGCGAGCTCGTGAGATCATCTCGTTGTCCCGAACGACTCGCTTGAGTTCCTCATAGGGATTGCGTCCCTGCTGGCTCCACGTTGCCAGCAGGGAGAAGAGGGTTTCGTGGACGAACATTCCGCGGTCGTTCCGGAGTGTCCCGATGATTTTCCGAAGAACGACTGGTTCACGTAGCGCGTTTTCCGCAGCGTTGTTCGTCGGCGAGACCGCTGGCTCACCGACGAAGGTGAGCCAGTGGTCGAGGCCTCCTTCGATCTTCCCGAGTAGTGTTGCCACTGGTCCGTCGGGGACCGACCGCTCAATCAACGATTCGAGTTCTCTCCGCGCGACACGCTGTAATTCTGCCCGCTCGCGCAGTGTCAAGTCGCTCTCCAGCTGAGTCTGGAGAGCGGCATACAACTGTGTGAGCGCTCGGTAGATCGGTTCGCCTTCTTCCTGCTGTTCGGCAGCATCCTCGGCCTCCCGGAGAATGTGCGCCCAACACCGCTGGAGTTTCTTGCTGAAAGCTGGGTACGCTGTCCACCCGTCACAGATAATCGTTCCTGCGAAGTCCTCCCCGAGGACTTCCGCAGGAACATCGTGGCCACGACTTTCCCGGACGGCGTACAGCGTGTGCTTGTCCGTTCGGAACGTCCAGAGCCACGCTTGGTCTCCGTCGCGCTTGATTCCCGTTTCATCAACGTTGACCACGTCGGCCTGTTGAATCTGTCTACGTATCTGCTCGTACTCCGAGCGACCGGCGCGCGCTGCGCGCTCGGTCGCATGCCACGCGGACGCGCCCGAAAGGTCCAATCCGTGGAGTTGGTTGAAACGATCAGCGATCTTTCGGTAGGGAAGCCGGTGATCGTACCGGGAAAGAGCCGCCTGCGCGATGACGTTCACCCCGAACTGCCCCTCATCGGGGCAGTCGGGGTGTGATGCCACCGTCTCGGTTCCGCACGAGTCGCACTCGTAGTAATGGCGGTTGTACTGGGTAGCTTCCACAGGCTGCGGATCAGGAATCTCTTCGACGAGTCGCGGGCTGACGCCCTCCGACTCATCGAACTGCTCACCACAGTCAGGGCAACAGTCACACGTGACTTCGACCTCCTCATCTGGATCGGGTGCAGACCGCCACTCGGGATTATGGCCGGATTTTCGACCCGGTGTCCCGCCGTCAGTACGAGGTTCTTCGTCGTCCTCGTCGGATGAAGACGAGGACGACTCCTCAGAGTCAGATTGTTTCTGACTGGAGGGGGTGTGCGGTCCTTCGTGCCAGCGAAGTTTGGCTCTGAGCCGCTTGTTCTCTTCGCGGAGGTGTTGATTCTCCTGTTCAAGCTTCTCAACACGATTTTTGAGCGCAAGAAGTTCCTCACGCGAAACCTCAACGCTGTCATCTGAGGAAGTCACGCGACTGCACTCCCCAAAGCAGACGACACGGGATGGTCTCTGTCAGAGAGACCATCCCTCACAATCGCCTTTGTCGCCTGCATTGACCTACTGGCAGGTCAGGGGCAATCTACGAGAGAGTACCGAAATCGTTCTGGGGGTAAACCGATGCGATTTAGCGACCTATCCCGACGCCGTCTAGTGATTCAACAGAGCCGTTTGCGAGGAACCTATGCAGCCTGCGAGGGCTTGCACGTGTGGTGGTTGTGGTGATGCTAGTCACAGCGAGCGGATGTAGTGCAATCGGGAGTTTATCCAGTGAGAATGAGGAGCTCCCATCAGAGGATGAGGCAACAGACCGCTACGCGTCGGTAAATGCCGTCAACGCAACAGTAACTACAGTCCAAACCCGGAACAACAAAACAGCCACAATCGTCACTCAAAAGCGGGAACGAGTTGGTTCGTTTGCGTATTTTGAACGAGTGATGTCGGTTAATAGAGCAGAGGAGATGAGACAACCACGGGTTGGTGAAGGTGGATTTATTATTGCGAACGGATCAACGCTTGTTTCCTATGATCCAGAGTCGAATGAGCTTCATCGAATGTCATTCCAGACCGATAATAGCTCTACAGAGGCGACGTATCCAGAACTCCTCGCCGCTGCGAAGAATAACCGCCCTGTCCCTCAGCCAACGGCGACACCGGGCATTTCACCCCTGCCAGTAGTGCCACAAAAAAACGAGTCTGGAGAAAACAGTTCGTCTGCGTATCGTGGCGGGAATGTGACAGTCCTATACAATGGGACAGAATCGATTGACGGGCGAGAAGCCTATCGGCTAGAGCTAGCTCCGGCCAGTGAAGATATGTCGCTGCGGTCACAGACGCTGTGGCTAGATACTGAGTCCTTATTTCCAATCAAACGACAGACAGAGTTCGTTGCCTATGGTGATGACTATGAGTATATAGTCACATATCGGAATGTAACGTTCAATCCGACATTCGAACCTGGAACGTTCCAACTTGAACCACAAGAGATTCCGGACGACGCACAACAAATTCAATTTAATAACTACGAGTCGCGAGCAGCGCTGGCCGACGCTGCTTCACTCCCAGTACCAGACCCGAACATGCCAGCAGAATTCGAGTTAGAAGTTGCTTCACACCGCACATCTGATCCCGAAGTGGCGACACTCAGGTATGAGGCCACTGGCAATGACACCCAGTACAGGATTTGGATTCTCAACGGGACACAGAATACGACTACGGGAGTGCCCGTGCAAGTGGGTGAGTTTGAGGCAAGGCAAACGCGTACAAACAGGACGGTACGCATTAGTTGGTCGGTGGATGGGACCACCTATTACGTGAGCAGGTACCCAGCCGACACAGCCAATAATAGCACGCTACGGCGTGTTGCACGCTCGGTTGCTAGAACTACGTGACAGCCATCTGATTTGATATGTCGCTATCTCAGTCTTTGCAGCCACTCATAGGTCACGGTCAGCCGTTTAATTAGAGCGCCACACAGTCGTAGCTGAACGAGGTGGGTCCTGTGTTAAAAATGTTCCAGACAGGTTATCTAGATGCAGGCGTGGCACTTTCGACTGTGGTCAGATGACCAGACATCTTCTCGATTCACAAAACCGACTTCAAGATGTGTCTTGTTGAATTGAAAAAGTCCGATGGCAGCGACAGAGCGGTTGGCCAATTGCTCAGATACGTTGGTTGGACCCGTGAGCACCTTGACAGCCTATAGAATGCCAGTGAGGCTGCTAACAAAGGCCAATTGACCGTCAGTGAACCAACTAAGAAACTGGAATGGGCATTATCACCCCGCTCTAGACCACACACATCGCCAGTACAATGTTGATGTGAAGCTCAGAACACCAGACTTAGCTGTCGACCAATGATCACACGCCGATGGCTGGCCCGTAGGTTAATTACGGTCCACATGTCAAATTTAGGAATGCGATGACCGAGGCGACGCGCATCGGGTTGCTCTCCGATATTCATGCCAACGCTGTTGCATTGAGGGCGGTCCTTGACGATATGGAACCTGTCGATGCACTCCTCTGTGCCGGTGACATTGTCGGCTACGGGCCATCGCCCCAGGCGTGTCTAAACATGGTCAGGGACCGAAGTATCCCGACCGTCGTGGGAAACCACGATCGCAATGTCGTCAGGGGGATGACTTGGGAGTCTGGCGACGAATATGCTCGTCGAGTCCTTTCGACGGACGACCTCGAGTGGTTAGAGGATCTTCCCCGCGAACTCCAACTGTTCGACGAGCGACTCAAAATCGTGCATGACCATCCTGACGAGCAAGACCGATACACAGAACCGGCTGACTTTTCGCCAACACTCCTTGAGGACGAGGATGTCCTCGTTTTGGGCCACACGCACATCCAACACGCCGAGACATTCGATGACGGACTCGTGATCAACCCCGGCAGTGTCGGCCAGCCTCGTGACGGCGATCCAGATGCTGCATATGGAGTCGTCGATTTATCCGACCTGTCTGTCGATCTCTGTCGGGTTCCATACGACATCGAACGCGTCCAACAGCGTATCGAAGGGACTTCGATTTCTGGCCGGAATGGAGAGCGACTGGTGTTCGATTAGAGGGGGAAGGAACCGAACGCCCCGCCACCGATGACTTACTGGCAAGCACTGATACGCTCCAGCAGACCGGTGTGTCAGTATTCGTCTCAATATCACCCAGATACCCAACGATGGACGGGAACGACTTTAGCCCGGGACGGCGAGTCCGTCGAACATCTCATCTAACGACCAGCACATCGGCAGAACATACACCACGGCCCACGCTCAACCGACTAGTTTGTGAACTATATGCAGTTAGCTAGCCAACTGTCGAGGCAATTGCACCACCAAGGCCGATTGGGAGGCGGGAGAGCAACCGTCACAGATGACCTTCTCGACTTGCCACGGGTTGGACCCCCTGCCAGCAACAGTGAAACGTAGCTAGTATTCCCATGGCGGGAAGCCGCTCCGTTCACAGCGCAGAGGATATCATTGAGCTGTCAGTTCTGTATCGATCATCACCGTATTTGTGGGCGAATGGACTACCATGACTTCGATCGTCTCGCCAGCAGCCAGTGAACACGCGCCATTGGTTATTCGAAACTCGAAGGACGACCCGGCAGCAAACGTGTTTGTCGTGTCTTCGTGGAGAACACCTGCATCCCAAGATTGACCGACTGTTCCCTCACTAAGCAGGTCTTGGTTACCTTGGAAATTCCCCTCATCGAACGGGAAATACGTCGGCGTCGACGCGGTCCGCGTCGTCGGAGCAGGCAAATTAATGAGTCTAGTTGCTTTCCCACACGCCCTGACAACGAGTTCCATTTCAGACACTGCAACGGAGTCACCGGCGATATGTGTAATTCGGACGATTTGATCATCTGCACCGCTCCTGTCGCCAATAAATTCCGCAGTAGATTGTCCGACCACCGGGCCGGCATCGTTTAGATCATCGGTTACCCCCAGAGCAAGGACGGAGATCGTTGTTCCAAGAATCACGACAGTTGCTACCAACAAAATGGTTGAAACAACTGGAGAGACAGCGCGCGGCGACTGTGGGATCTCCATACTATACTCTCAGCATGTTTCAACGGGAATAGCTATTGGAAGCAGTCATGCAATTCCTGTATTCTCTACGCTCTTGTGAAGCACGTTGTTGATTTTTAGAGGGCGGCGTCGATAGCATGTTTGAGCGCGTCGTCACCTGGTTTTCTGTAGAGTTCACAACGGAGCTGAAACGCTCTGAGATACGGCGTTAGCTTGTCTTTTGACACTCCTCGGTGGGGTGAGAGCCACCGTCGCGTCAGCGACGCGTGGCTCTCGCAGGTGTTGACGTGAACGTCGCCGTCAACGTATTCTCCGTCGCCGTGGACGACGTATTCACGGGTGAATGCGTCGTCTTTTTCGAGCGGTTCGTACGCTCGAAATCCGTCCGTATAGACGGTCAACGACTCCTCGTCGTGGTCAGCAAGCAGGAGTCGAATGGTCGATTCGTCGGCGGATTTCGCTGGCACGACGTAGCGCTCGTCCGAGCTACGATCGACCAGCGTGAACACCGGTGGTTTGTCGCCGTTGTACGACCCTCGTCCGCGTGTGGATAAGCCACGCGAGCGCGACTCTTGGTCGCGCTCGCGGCCTTTGAGACCGGCAGAGACGTACACTTCGTCGATTTCGACCGGTCCAGACAGTGTGATCGAAGGCGCGTCGAGCGCGCTGGCGAAGCGCTCGACGCGCCGTCTCACCGTTCTGTACGAAAGATCGAGCTCCGCCTCGATCTGCCGAATACTCGTATTGAACCGTAAGAACACGTAGATCGTGAAGTACCACTCTTTCAGCGAAAGCTTCGAATGAGCAAAGATCAGTCGATCACATCGGGTTAGAGTAAGCGTCTGCTTGGAGAGGATGTGCAGTCAACCCAAGCAGACAGCGAGATAGAGGAAGAGCACCTGCTTAATTTTGTCGTCAACAGTCTCGAAGAGGAGCTCACGGTAGACCTCGACGAGAACGTAGAGGTCACGACAGAGACATTGTGCGAGGTCCTCGCCGGCGCCAGCGCCGGCGGGACCTCAATCAACCACGTCTGCGAAACGACTGACGACTCACCGCACGCCAATACCGTGCGTGGACATCTTACCGATCAGTTTGAGCTTGATTCGGTTGAGGCGGTTGGAGACACACTGTTACAACGAGATGCGCTTGCGACACTGCCAGATCGACCGGTGGAGGTCTGCGCAGACCTCCACCTCGATCCCTACTACGGTGATGAGGACGAAACTGAGGCTCTGTACTCCTCACAGGCCAAGCGTGGAACAACGACGTTTCACGCCTATGCGACGCTCTACGTGCGCGTACGCAACAAGCGGTACACGCTGGCGGTTCGCCAGCTCGTCGCTGGCGAAACCACCAGCGATGTCCTCGCCGAGTTCCTGGAACTCCTTGACGGCCTTGACCTCGGCGTCAAGGCCGTCTACCTTGATCGGGGTTTCTACAACAGCACCTGTCTCAAGCTGCTGTACGCGCACAATTACGCCTATGTGATGCCGATCGTCAAGTGGGGTGAGACGATTCAAAACAAACTCAGCGAAGGCTGGAGCCGCGAGATCGAACACGATCTCGCTGGCGAGGTGGAGTTCCCTGTGTTCATCGACTGCGTGTACCAGCAGGGACGGTACGACGAACACGGGGTGGCGCGTCACGGCTACGCCGCTGACGCGCCCTTTATCGACACGCCACGAGATGCACGAGAGCACTACAGCAAGCGCTTCGGCATCGAATCAAGCTACCGATTAGCCAAGCAGAGCCTCGCTTTCACTAGTTCTCAGGATGCTGGACTGCGGTTGGTAATGTTTGTAGTGAGCCTACTGCTTCAGAACAGTTGGCGATATCTCCACTGGAGGTACGTGGCGGCGCCCCGCCGTGGGGGCCGCCGCCTCTTGCAGTGGTCGTTCACGGAGTTTTGCGAAATGACGCTCCGCGCAGCTTGGACAGCACTTGGTGTCCGCAGGACTGTTCCAGCGAACCAGCCACTTGACGACCGGTTCTTCCGGTAGCTGTCCATCTGTCCGGACAGCGGTCGTCAGTGGTGACACTGTCGCGTCGGCGGCAGTCCGCCGCCGACAGCGACGGTCCATCCCGAAAATCATGCTCACTAGCGGTTCGAAGATGCTCCACAGCTAGTTCGGTTTGGTTCACCGTCATCAAACGGGGTTACGCGGCTGTCGATGTGATCGACTGAAGATGGTGCCGGTCTTGTCGTTGAACGTCCGGCCGCAATTCTTACACAGATACCGCTGATACTCCCGATAGCTGCCGTTTCTGACCGTCAGGTCAGAACGGCAGCGGGGGCACTCGACGCCATCACGCCAGCGAACCTGCTGCAACAGGTCCGCTGCAGCCGATTCCGACACGAACCGGCTTATTGGGAACATATCGGGCACCGCTGGCGCGGTGCCCTTGCCCTCTTCGACTTTCAGCCACAGTTCTCGCTATCAACAATCTACTTCGCAAGAGCGATTCTCTAAAACATAAAGTGGTATAAGACGAGATACGCCGCAGTAACGTCTGGAAAACCGAAATCTGAAAGAGAGAACTATCGCTGCTATTTATAAGAAGCAAGCGAATGATGGAGAAAATTTATATCTACAACTTCTCTTCTTCAGATCGCTTAGTTCGCAACCGCCCAGTGAGATGGACGGATGCGAATGCTGCCTACGCGGCCCCGGAAACCACAGCTGCGAGGAAGAGCAACATAACCACAATCCGCAGTGCGGTATGAGAGCACTCAAGCATCAGCTTGAGTACCCGGAGGCGGCGTCGAACCTGTTCCGAAGTCAATTCGTGATCGTTGCTACTCATTTTTTATGGCTTTCAGCATCGGAGGAGGTCAACCGTGTTTTCCGGCCCCTCCGGGCCTGCCGCCAGCTGAGACGGATGTTCTTACTATTTTAGCCGTAACTGCTTGTTTGTAAAGTATACTAATACTTCGTCCAATAGTCAGTTTCATCTGATTGTCAATAACATACCAAGTAAAATTGACGAGATGAGATTGGGTGATTATGGCAAAAGGAAGACAGCCTCAGTATAGATTGAACAGAACCAGTGAATAGCGAAACCACGGTTTGAAAAAGGAATTTACGGCTGTATAATCGCTTGGCAGAGAGGGTGAGAAGTATTACATGACACGCTGCTGCTTAGAGCAACCTGGACATCCGGTACGTCATTCCTGATGAGTTGACTAGGGAGAATCCTGCCCGATTGTAGAACTGCTGTTGGTATCGTTTTCTTTTCTCAACGGAGAGCCAAACGTATGTTACACCAGCCTGTTCTGCATGGCCGAGCCCAGCGGCTATCAGGTCACTTCCGATGCCTGCTTGCTGATAATCCGGATGGACAAATATCATGAGTTCGTGCCGGCCCGTTCCGTCGGGTACGAACCCAATATGGCCGACAATTTTGTTATTAACAGCGGCTACAACATGTATTCCGTCAAGGGCGTCAGAGAGCCATTCGCGAATAGCTTCAACGCTACGTGGCGGAACGCCCTGTGCACGTTGTGTTGGGTCGAAGTCGTCGTACATTGTGACCAGTGAATTGCGGTCACTTTCAGAATATTGACGAATCTGAACTTCTCGATCATTGGCATCAGTGACAGTCACGGGTGGGACAATGGGTCTAATCCGACGTGGTCGAAGACTGGCGGTGAGTGTCCGGATACTGTTCAGCAGTCGCGTGACCATGGTCGCCTCTTCTGGATCCTCAGTACTCATTGGATTTCGAAAACCTCCTATTTTTTCTCCAAAATAGGTGTATCTTCATGATTTCTTACGGCTAGTAGTAAACATCTGGCTCAAATTATATAAGTTCTTTGTGCGAATATTCAAATAACCTTCAGAAGAGGCCTTATCGCTAATAATTCATAGATAAACGCTGTACGCTCCTCATACTCTGGGTTGTCTACAGGCCCTACGCACGTCCGAACTTGACTGACACTCTGATCGTCATATCCTCCCGCTAGTGTACCAACCACTGACACTAACTCGCGTCGTGTCGTGGGGCTTTTCGCCGGCCATTCCACTGTTGATTATTGGTGCTTCGGTCGTCCCTGGTGCAACAGTTAGCATCCAGTTCTTCGAACTGATTTCGACTGCACTACTTGTCGTCCTGTTTATTTATATGCTGTTTGGTCTGTGGGCCTACAAAAAACATCCATTGCTGTGGCCGGTGTTTCTGGTATTGACACCACTGGCCGTTGTCCTCCATGCAATCGGGGCTGCATGGGGTGTTCTTAGTCCAATCGAGGAGTTTGAGGTCACAACGAAAGTCGCACCCGAGACCATCGAAGAGGTCAACCCAGAATTGAGCGAGGGCGCGATTGCCGCTCATGATGGAGAGGACCGTCTCGTTCGGGACTCAACTGACGAATTCGATACGGAACTGTTCAAAGATTAGCTGTTGGTTACAACTTACAATAGATCTTTTCTCTGTCAAAATCGGTAACAATTGTCGTTGACAACAGGTGTTTTGACCCTGTAGAATGACTGATATGCATGGAAAAGCTATAATTTATTACCTTTGCTTGTACTGATGCGGAACGACTGGCGGAGTTCTGGTCGGAAGCTCTTGATGGTGAACGACAGGACCTTCCGGGATCGCTTGATCCAGAAATTGTTGAGCGTCCTGGCGGTAGCCCAAATCTGCTGTTCAAAGAACAACCGAAAGGAACGGAGCGCGACCTCCCCATCCATCTTGACTTGGCAACCCAGAATCGTGAGGAGACAGTTGAACAACTCCGTCAGCTCAGGGGATCCGTCCGTGAAACCAAGACCCAAGCGTACGAAACGCACACGGCAACTTGGACGGTAATGGAAGACCCAGAAGGAAACGGCTTCTGCGTGAGCGAATATTAACAATAGCTGGGGTGACAGCGGCTTTGTCAGTTATGTATACGTGAGATATTTGCGGTCAGAACCAAACCAAGTACTCACCAGATGGAATAAATTGCGCAGCTGTGCTGCATAGATCCTCTATATGTTGCGCTGTCTTTTGTAGCCATCTTCATGCGAACATTTTCTACTCGGATCACCACCGCAGTAAATCAGCTGTGAATGGTTTTATGGCAGGATAGTTTGCTGTCTGCTGGGGTTGGATATCCTCCGACGAGTATCTAAACATATCACTTACCCGTGTGCGTACCCAAGTTTCACGTGCTCTGCTTATTATGGTCCCCGGAGAACCACTGCAGGACCCGTCGGACAAACATGAGGAATATCCGCCGATCCAGTGTGATGCATGTCGGTCTGCACTGGAGTCACCCGATGGGATGCCGTCGTTCCTGCTCATTGACCAGCTAACGGTTCCGCTCGTTGGCTGTACTGATCACTTAAAACAGTTCAAGTCTGTTTGTGGATACACGACTACAGCCACCGCTGAAATCCTAAATCACAGGCCCGCTGGCGGCGTGAGCTGCCCCAGTTGTCACCTCGCACCGTACAACCCACAGCAACCGGTGATTCAGGTTCAGGATGGGGCCGTCGCCGTGCTCGCATGTCCAGAGCACCAATCTGAGATTATCACTCGGTTTCACGCAGGACTGGACACGCAGCAACGGCTGACAGCACAATTTGACGCCTCATCATAGTGTGACGCAGGCACGGTCAGTGTAGCGTGACCGATAGGCTAGTAGAAGGACAACTGCGAAGAGAGTGATTAGCAGACCGCGCGACTTGGACATGACGTGGCTCCGGTGGTGGTGATTTTGTGGAGTGGTGCCAGCCAGATTCCTGAAACACTGTTCCTTGGGCGATTGTTTCCGCCCATTGGTGTGTCCTCTTCGGCACTGCCATGCTAGCAGCAGCAATTATGTTACTCTGTGCAGCACTGGGCCTTCTGGCACAGGGCGTACAGACGCTCGCGAAGCATGTATACACGTGGCGAGCGTGGCTGGGACGTTGCGCCACACGGTGGTGGGTCGCTGGTCAGCGGTCTTACCCGATATCTTGAGGCGGCAACTGTACCGTCGAAGAGCGCAACCGAGTGCGGCGTGCAGCGCGGGCGATCTGGAATAAAGTGGGACTGAGTTGGTTGATGCACTCGGCAAACAAGATACGCGTTCGTGTAACCCAGTGGTGAAGAATTACCACACTGTCGTTAGAAGCGACTGCATGGACACCCGACGGAACCTCTACGTCGCGGCATTCGTTGGTGCATCATTATCGTATATTTTCAACGTGCTTGCGTTCACTGGTACCTTCGATGTGTTCCGTTGGTTCGTGTTCGCTGTCGTTTTTCTCGGCTTTACGTTTGGGTTTGAGAAGTTCATCGGGTGGCAGACTAGATAACAAGAGCCTCGATTGGGACGAGTTGGCACTCAGTGCTGCAGACAACTTCTGTGTGTATCACACCACTCCTGAAGGTATCGAATCGTTCCCGAGGATGCTGTGCATACAGAGCGCGAGCCCTGTAGTATGTCGCCTCCCGCCTCCTGCAGCACAATCGCGTAGCATAGGAAAGGTCGTTTTACTGGTATCACGTTGAAACATCCTTTGTATCGTGAGCAGGAACGCGTATCGTATGGTCCCCTATATTAGCGAGACGCTGTTTAATGAGCCACAAGGCCGTCCACTTGCACTCGTTCAGTTTGGCGTGTCGCTCACCTTCTTATGTATGTTCGCGTGTACCGCAAGCACCGGCGGCGCAGGCGATGCTAGATGGATATTGGTTCTCGTCGTCGGAACCGCGCTGTCCGGAACCGCAGAGTCTCTCCCCAAGAATCGGCGACAGGCGGCGGGTGTACTCCGTTTCGCGGCAATTCTCGCCTTCGGAATTTTAGTCGCTGCTCCGTTCATCGGTTTTAGATTCATTATTGGAGGATAACCGTCCGTATTGTTGCTCTCTGTGCTGAGCTTCCCCGGCGAGCGTATTGTTATTGGAGAGATAATTCGAAGTGTTACTCTCCACCTGCTTTCCTGCAATCTATTTCAGGCAAATATCCTCCTGTTACGCACTCTCTGGATCGGTCGCGCTGTTACTGGTAGGGGTAGTATAGGTGGGAGCGCGCTATACAGCAGAGTCGCATGACTACGAAGTAGCTATTGATCGGTACAGGAGCGCACCGTCTCCAATCAAGTCGTTCACCTAGAACAACTGCTCGGTAGGCGTGTGTATCCTTTAGTCAGTCACGCATCCGTGATCATGAACGTCGTCGAGATTGTGCTCCCTCCCAATCCGAAGAACGCGAAGCGATACTCGCCCGGTTCGAGGGCCGAGCAGACGTGATAGGCTGGGTTGTAGCCGTTTTGCCGTTCCAATCCGTCGTTGGTGGCCGTGAAGGTCCACCGAAAGCCACCGCCGGGGTACACGCGGACGCCTAAGTCTGTCCAACCGGCTTGGCTCTCTGTAAAGTAGATCGGTTCCCACCCGTCGTGCTGCCGGAGAATATTGTATTTGTATTTTTCTCCGATCCCCCGCGGATTGTCTCCGATATTTGTGAGTGTGAATGTAATGCGCTCACCGATAGTGACGACACCCTTCGATGCCGTCAGTTCGAATCCATTGGCCCGGTCTGAGTAAGAGTCACCAGCGGCGCGGGATACCGGGCGTGGGTCATCGTCGCAATCGATTGGGTCGGGTGGTGTCGTCATCGGTAATTCCCGTATTTGCGACTCAGGAGTCATCTCTGTCCCTGTCTTGCTGGGTGTTGGGGTGAGGTCTGTTGTTGTGTCGGAAGAACACCCTGCCACCAGCGAGAGGCTACCGGTGACAAGCGCGAGGGCTTGACGGCGGCGCATACGTCAGTTGTCTGGCCAAATTGGTAAATGCTTTCTCTGGATCTCGTATACCCCAAAAGCCACAGTGTAGGCCAGACTTGGTCGTGGCCGAACCCGCGGTCAGGTCGAAACTAGGACTGCAAACGGACACGCTACCGATCATCAGCTCGTACGTCGGCTTCCCCATTCAACAAGCGAAACGCCCCGCGCATTAACAGGATGAGCCCAACAAGCCCAGCTATGTAGCCGAGTACATTCACGAAGCCACAGAGCTTGCATCTTGAGGCGGTGAGTATACTGTATATCGTCCCGTTCTTTTTGACACGGGCAGCGGCCACTGTGTCACCCGTTGGATAGTCGAAATCTGGCGGTGACTGATACACCCTGATAAATCCATCAGCACGCAGTCCTTGGTCGAACACGTCCTGACCCCCCTCTGAAAGGTTAGTGTACCTGAGCACCTCGGCATCGGGAGGAACTTCTGATTCATCCTCCTCCGTGACGAGAACTGGGTGCGCCGTATCCGGGGCAACGAAAAGGAGTAGACCAGCTATGATGAACGCTGCTACAGCAATTATAATGAGCGCGCGGCCACTGAATCGAAATCCTGCTGGTGTGCCCATTTTAGAGACTGTCTGAAATAGATCAGAGAGCTATTTTCAGTATCTTAATTCGTCAAGCGAGGTAGTGATTTCATGTCCCGTGCAAGTGCGTATATTCTTTGTGGCATCGGTGGCTCTCGCAGGGATGATGGCGCTCCTGCTGTCGATTAGCGCGGATGTCTTCGGCTTCCAGATCGCTATTTTGCAGCCGTCGAGAGCGGGTAGCGTAGCCTTCGCTCTGGCAGTAGCTGGATTCGCAAATGTTTCTCTTGGCGGAGACTCAAATTCGGGCTGAGACACTATGCACATTCAGCACTCCAAGCTGACGAGCAGAGTCGGTCGTCGAGATGCATACGATCTGACTATGTCGCCAGCACTCGTCTGTGATGGATTCACAGATGGATTTTTTATGCGTCTACTAACATGACAGGCCCATGGAAAAGTATGATTCTATCGAAGAATATATTTAGACGCTATCGGGGAGACTCGATGAGTTTGAACAGTCGACGACGACGGTGGACGACCAACAGGCGACGGTATTTCACGACCGCTCGCTATCGATCTCAAAGTTTGGATTAGTCGACACCGTATTCGTGGTCGGCACGGCGGAAACAGCCTCTCAGGCACAGGCGTTCAGTGAGGCTAGCTTCAACTACGGCCTCTCCCTGAAATCGAAACTCCTGCGGGGATTAGGCGGCAACCTCGTCGTCTATCCGGTCATTGTTAGCGAGACAGGTCTCATCGATTGGGTCCAACAGTATGACCCGAAACACTGGTCATCCTTCGAATTTCCAGTCATCATTGACCCGACTGAGGGCACCGTCGATTACTACGAATCGACGCCGTTGTGGGGTATAATCTATTACAAGGGCTTCAGGCAGACGGCTGAGACGATTCTTAAACCATAGACTCCTCATCGACAGACGGCTGGTGAAATTGTGGACCAGAGTGCTTTCTGGTTAGCTCTCTGGATTGAGTGCTCAGTGTCATCCATAATCAGTAACTCTCCAGTACTGACCCCTTCAGTAGAGTGTGCGCGGTCAATGGTGTGGATACTGCGTACTGTGGCCGGTCGGAAGTTCGACTGAGCGGGTCACTGGTTGGCCGAACTGCTCGGGTACTGAAAAGACGGTCTCTAAGGGAATGAGTAGGGAAGCGAATTTCAGGTGTCCGCTTCACCCCCACCGAAGCCATCGAATCCCAGTAATGCCCATCGCAATCCCAGTGAGGAGGAAGGGGCCTATCTTAATGTAGTCGAAGATGTGACCTGCCGATCCGCTCGTCATCACCTCGTATATCGTTCCCTCGCTCTGGACGTAATAGAAGCCAGTATCATCGGAGTAGTACCATTCCGGTGGCCGGTTTTCTTTGCCGTGAACAGTATAACTGCCCTCGTTAGCCAAGGCCTCTCGGAATGCTGATTTCGCTTCTGGCGACAGATCACCGACCGGAGTGACGGTTTTACTCTCTGGCACTTCGTCGGCTTCGACGGTTCGCGCAATACGATGTGTCGATTGTGCCCCGCCAGGGTGAGGGACCAGAATAAACCCGAGTACAACGATAATGAGACTGGCGATAACGAGAGCACCACCGGCAGGTTGTCGATTGTTTGTGGAGGGCATCGATGGCACCTGTCAACGACGAGTGACAATATCCTTCCGGTATCCTCAGGCGTGGAGCGTAGCGCCATGCGTACCAGAAGGCGACCCGTGCTGCCCGTACAAAAGCGGTCTGAGCGAAACTAGTTTACTTCACAGCGAGACTGAACTTGACCCACTGAGGGTCTGTGGGACAGTTAATTGAATCTCGGTGGTTCCACCAGTCGGTGTGGTAATTCGTATCGTCGCCAAGTCACCCTCTGCAAGCGAGTTACCGAAGTTGCCTATGTTAGTTCCACCGACGCTAACATCGAACGGGGCGGCTCCGATGTCGAGCGTTATCTTGAGCCGGTCGGCGCGGTCGTTCAAGACTGGCCGCGACCCGTCGCCGTCCTAGATTATCGTCGTTCCGAACGTTCCGTCTGTGACACCACCCGATTGGCTCTGATGGACCAGACTGTACAAGCCTGATGAATCGACCCATTGATAGTCGTCTCAGACAGATCGATATTACCGACGCCCGGCGCTCGACTCACGCTGATGTTCACGACGCCAACACGGTCTTCGCCGCTCACAGTACCGATCTGTCCGGTTGCGGAGGTTACCTGTAGCCGGTTGGTGACTTGGTCAGAGCTCTGTTGCCCTGTCTGTTCGGCGCTTGATTGAAGAAATCCGGCCGCATTCGTCTTTAGCTAAGACTCACACCTCGGTTGTGTAGCGGTAGCGAGCGTCTCTTGTAAGATCGGTCGTTGTTGGTGGATCTTCTGAGCATCCTCGATCAGCCGCTCCAGCAACGGCGGTGGCGAGTAGCCGAGGTACTCACCGAGTTCGTGGAGGATGAGCTGGGCGTGCGACCGGAAGGTCGCCGCCCAGCGTTCCGGCGGAAACACGATCTCATCGTCGGCCTGCTCGGTGACCAGATCCAACAACTCTCGGCTCACCAGCAGTGACAGCAACGCAGCGTATAGTAGAATTTTCACGACATCAGGGTTGTTCGTGTCGAATTCGTCCAGTTCGTACTGCGTTTTCAACTCACGGAACAACGTTTCTACCTCCCATCGACACCGATACAGCGTCGCTAGATCCGCCGGGAGAAACTCCTCTCTCGGCAGATTCGTGATGTACAGGTGGTAGTCGTCGGCGTCCTCGTTGCGGACGCCGACGACGCGAAACCGCTTCGTGTCCAGCGACCGAGTTCCCTCGTACTGGCCGCGCTTGAATTCTGCTTCGGCTCTTACATAACTCAGCGAAACACGTTGACGACGAAGCAGTCAAGAAGGCCGTGTAGTGGTGCTCCAGCGAGGTTTAACGTCCGTACGAACCCGTAGGTTCGGACGGACTGCTCCAATCCAGGCTTGGAGAGGCCGCGGAACTTCTGTAGCCATGGATTCACTAGCGACCAGAGGCATTCGACTTGGTTGATGTGGACGCCGTCATCAGTGACAAATTCTTCGGAGTGAACAACGGTCTGCTCGTTCTTGTAGACGAGTGGCGCGTACCCGCGCCACCCGTCGTGCCAGACCTCATCCAGTTTCCCTGAGAGAATCTCTACCTCATCAAGTGCTGGTTTGAGTTCTTCCGGTTGAGCACCTGGCTCGGCGCGAATTACACGAAGTACATCACGACAGGCACCGATCAGCGTCATGGTATCGCCAGGTGCTCCTTCCCACCGTGATCGCCCCCCTTCCCCAGAGCCGCCGCGGGAAAGCCCATCCCGCGGCGGCGTCTGTCCCTTGTAACCAGAGCACTTGTGGCCGGTTTCGTCGATCTGAGTTGGGCCGTCGATAGCGTGTTGGATGCGCTCCCAGACGAGGTAGAAGCCGCGCTGGAAGGCGGCTTCTACCTCTCGAATCGTGGAATGAACCGTGTCGTAGACCGCTTCGAAGAGCTGGGTGATTTGGTGGATGCTGAGAAGTGTGTCGGCATAGAGGACGAACGCAATGACGATTTCGCCAGGAGAGAGAGTGCGGCCTTCGAAGGGCGTGTTGCGGGTGTAGGAGAAGACATAGCGGCAGTTGGTGCACCAGACCCGGGGACTGCCGTCCCCGGACTGGATGGCGGTTTCACCACACTCCGGGCAAGGAGCTTGTTCCCATGCCTGCTTACAGCGCCGCTCGATTTCCTCATCGAGCGGCTCTGGGCGCAACACTATTGACGTGAGCTCAACAATATCCTGTAGCATCCCGCCGAAGGCTGTTTGATTGTACATAGCAACTAGCCTACGGCGGGATGCTGTAATTCTCGGGGTACTGTTTCACTCAGTTCGGTAAGAGCCCTGCTTCCACCTCTACGTCGATGTACTTCCGCGAGAGATCATTGACCACGTCGTGGATCTGCTTGCCCTCCAAGGGAATGGCGCGGCCGCGCCATTCCCGTAATTCCGCCGTTATCACCGGATTTGCGTTCTGCTTCAGCCGACTCACAAAGTAGCCGTCGTTCTCGTCGATCAACGCAAAGCGGCGGTATTTGAAGTACGCCCGATCAAACAGAACCAGTCGTCCTTGCAGCCACGATCCCGTCTTGAACAGCGCGCTGTCGTGCGTTTTCTCATCAGTCACATCGACCCGTTCAATCGTCTGGTCGGTGGCGTTGTGGAGCAGGTGGAGCTTCGCTCCAGCCTGCTCCTCGTGGCGGGCTTGAAACTCATCAGAGAGGAACTCGTGCAACCGCAACACGGTTCCATCAGCGATCATCACGTCCCTGAATCGGTCGATATCAGCGTCAACAGCATCAGGGACAGCGACCTCGTCGAGCGCGGCCTCGACGAGGTCGCGGAGATACTCTGCAAGAGTAGGCGTCAACCGGTGATAGAAACCGCCAGAAGAGATCGGTTCGTCAGCTGTAGCGTTGTAGCAGCGTCTAAACCCAGCGAGTGTTCGGCTCTCGCCTGCGGCGAAGCCGAACACGAGCGCCCACACGAGGACAGGAATCTGAAGCTTGCCCTCTCGCTCGACCACGCCGAGTTCCTCGGCGTGCTCTTCGAGGAACTCGGAGGGAAACAGTGTAGTGAGCCGACGCATGATTCTCGACGAGGAGGTGTCAGTGTGCACAGCGGACTCCTCCTCATTCCTCTCGAAAAGTAGCCTCGATAAGCCGCTGCTGTCACGTGGTTCGTCTCTTAGCTAAAGACAGATGAATCCGGCCGTATTGATCAGAACGCCGGCCGCGATTGCCGCAACGAGTACCATCGCAATGAAAACGATGAGCGTGCCGATACCAACCTGTCCACGAGAACCATCTGGGCCCGCGTCGTAAGCCCTTCCATATAATATCAAACAAATAGAACCGGTATATAATGTTTCCTGCAGCATTTTCACACGTGATACTTCCGACATGCTTCGACGGGCTCGAAGTACATTCCTAGCCAGATGGTGAGCTGGTGCGCTCGGCAAGCGGCCAACTCCGGTCAACGCTCAAGGCAATGCAACAGGCTGTGTCACCGGAGTTGTTCTCATGGCCGGCCCCAACCATGACCGGTGTCTCATTTTTGTGGATGATACAGCAGAGTGGCATTTCGTTGGGTATCCGGAAACGCTTGTCAGAACTGCCCCCGCGAATGAGAACAAAAATTCGATCAGCGGGTCATCACCAAGTTCACTGATCGCTCCCATGATCGAAATTCACTCCATCGTCCTCTAAGCACTCGTGTTCTGGATAACCGGCTCAATTGAATCCACAGACGGCGCCGGGATAGGTCGTTAGAATCACGGGTATGAAGCGGGAGAGTAATGTTATGCACAACACCCTCTTCCGCTTCGTGAAGCAAGTGGCTTCGCTCGCTCAAAAGCTTACTGACGCTGCGCTGATGGAACTGAGTGATCCAGCCGGCAACGGGTTTGCCGGCTGGAAGCACGCAGTCTTGCTCTATCTGCGCGAACACATGAGCGCGGAGTACGAGGAAATCATCGACTGGGCCGAAGAGATGGAACGTGTTCGAGCGGTATTGAATCTTCAACGCGGGGAGTTTCCCGCGCCTTCGACGCTGTGTAAGGCGTTCAAACGGGCATCGATGACTGTCTGGCGACAGCTGCTCCGCCGGTCGGCGGAGCTGCTGGACCAGAATGGTCACGCCGCAATTGATGCCACCTACTTCGACCGTCAGCAGGCATCGTCTCACTACTTGCGACGGATTGATCGTTCCGTCAAAACGATCCAGACGACGTTTCTCGTAGATACAGCTGAGGGAGCAATTCTTGACTTACACTGCAGCACGAAGTGGCCTGACGAAACCAAGATCGGCCCGAAGGTCGCCCTGCGGAACGCGGGCGACCTTCGAAGCTTGGCCGCTGACAAAGGCTATGATGACATGAGCTTCCGTGAGGAGCTTCGAAACGCCGGGATTCGTCCGCTGATAAAGCACCGTGTTTTCGCTCCTTACGATCACGCACACAACGCCCGAATAGACGACGAGCTCTATGGTCAGCGATCACAGACCGAGTCCGTCAACTCCTCAATCAAGCGCTCGCACGGCTCCGCCGTCCGAGCGCGTGACTGGTTCCGCCAGTTCCGGGAGATAACGCTCATAGCCGGCGTTTACAACGTGGAGCAGGCAATTGAACGCTGAAACGCCGAAATTCGCCGGATTCAATTGAGCCGGATAACCATATCTAAGAGTAATACCGGAAACTCAGACAGATAAGTGCATCATCCGCAGCTGTCATTAAATGGCTCTGCCAGCAGGATTTCAGACGGTCTGAGTATCACAACTGGAAATGTGCGAGGTGGATTAATATACACTGAGGTGGCAACGTGTGATCATGGCACAATCGATTTCAGAGTATGTCGAGTATGAGGAGCAAGACGGTGTCGGTGTCTGGTATATTGAGGATATGCCTGCAGCCGTCGAGAGCGGCGACATGGAACAAGCTGAACAACATTATGTTGAAACAGCAAGCGATCCGGAGATGCATAGCGTCGTCGTTGAAATCGGGAATGTAGAAAACGCTAACCGCGAGGTTCTCAACCACGTCAATCAGAACTGGACTGAAGTCTCCGAAGAGTCTGGCGTCAAAACGACTGCATATGTCGCTGATGGGCTGTCACGTCTAGCAATTAGCCAGAACAATGAAGCTGAGAGCGTCACAACCAAAGGATTTGAAGACTTTGACGACGCACTTGAGTGGGCTCAGGAGCAACAGCAGAAGCTCATGGACTAAGACGGTTTAGTTTTGCAGTCACCCTCCATCTGAGATCAGGTTTCACGGTGGTAAGTAGGTATCTTGTCTCGACTGACGGCAGGCACACAAGAGAGGCGTGACTTCGACAGCTGAGAAACGGGTACTCGGGAGCATCAAAGAGTCGAGCGTGTGACGATTGACGAGAAGGTCCGCCAGTGTACGAGCGATATCAGGCGGCTGAAAGCGACGGTGAGCGACGTAAGGTTGCTCTTGAGCTGGGGACTCAACGGATGCCGCCACGTCGACATCTATGTGGCGCTGGAAAACGAGTGAGGAGTCTCACGTTCTACGCTTGCTTGTACAGTGTTGTTCGGGACCAGACGCTGCTTGGTCGCCTCTTCTGGATGGGACCGTTCTCTTGTCGTAAGCTGAATCAGTCTCCGAGCGCGTCGATCCCGGGGTAGTAAACCACTCCAACCGTCTCAGTCGCGCCGATGGAGTGCGTACGCGATGCACACCAGCCCCGCGAACTGGAGTATATTGCTCACTGTCAGGAAATAATCCTGCTGCGGGAGCGAGAGGATACGGAACTGCAGTAGTATTGACCCGACGAACGTGACGGTGTACGTGATGGCGGTCAACAACAGCAGCCCAACTGCGAGATACCGCATTGATGGGTCGCCGTGGCGGTAGAAACTCTGGAGCGATCGGAAGCCGATGTAGAGCCCGACTGCGGCCGAGCCGCTGGCGAAGCCGCTGGCGATAAGCTCGATGACGCGAAAACCGTAGAGGTTCGTCTCGAATACCATCAGAAATCACTCCACAGTCGATGTAATCTGTCAGCTGGGTCCTCATCGGTCTCGGTCTCGATCTCGAAATCGAAGCGACCGTCACGCAGGGAGAAGTGAAGGTCGGTCAACACCGCTGAGTAGACCGAGTCGTGGTGGCCGTCAGGTCGCACCCGCGTCTGTTCGTCGAGGAAGCCGACCGCCTTGAGCCGTTCCACACGCCGATACAGCGTTGACGGGGATGCCTCCGTCCGGTCGGCGAGCTCCTGTACCGTCATCGGCTCGGTACTGGTTGCGGTGAGGATAGCTCTCGCGTACTCGTCGTCAAGGAGGGCAACGACTGTCTCGAGGTCCTGTCCGTCCGTCACTGTATCCCTCGTTGTCATGTCTCGAATATAATCGTCGACGATCCGCTGCCGGTTTCGACCGGGACGTCCCCAGGAATTTGGGTGTTGCACGGGTGTCCGGACGGCTGTCGTGAACTCACCATTCATCACTGGTCGAGCAGGCTGGGCGGGAAGTATACGAGTTCGGTCCAGACGTAGTTCCTGCTGGCGGGCTCTCCGCGGACGAGTATCTGCCACCTCTCTTGACTGCTAACGTCCACTGACAGGGAGTTGCCCGGCCCGATTCGGCCGTAGCTGTCACTAAACTGGGCGTCTGCCGGCTCGGGCTCGCGCGGTCCGTCTGTCCCGTCATTCGCCCCTGCCGAGACGTCTTGCAGGTAGACAGTGAACAGGTCTGCGTCGACTGAATCACCGGCTTCGTGTGTGAGGAGCGCCGTCGAATCGCCCGGCTCCCACGCGAGCCCCCAGGTGATTATCGGTTGGTCGTAGAGGCCGATGCTGTCCATATCCCGGAAGGTATCTGGCGGCATCTTCGCGACGACGGTGGCGATGTCGCCATCAACGGTCACTTCGGCGCGGTCGGCCTCTAGCGCCTCAGGGTACTCGCTGATTCGGTCCCTGATGGACTGTTCCGACACGCCGGCACCGTCCTCGAACAGAAAGCTTCGAGTAGTGTAGATCATCGACCCGCCGAATCCGACGCTTCTGGCCTCCAGAACGGCCGTGGAGCCGTCGACGGTGAAGGTTCCTGGCCTGATTCGAGTCCACGGGGGTGCCCCCACACTGTCTGTCATCCATTCGAACTGGGATTCGGCCTCGTGCAGCCGTGTCTGACGGCCAGATTCGGCGTCGATTCTCGGCCCGACGAACTGCAACGGCTCGTCGATATAGCCCGAAAAGAGTACGTAGTTGTCCCCGTGGGCGATGACCCGCTGGAGGTCATCGCGCTCGTAGATCCTGTATCCCTCGTAGTTGTCGTACTGCTGGTATCCGGTTTCCTCCAGCGCTGCCTTGACGGTGTCCGTGTTTACCGACCCCTTCGCTACGACGCTTCCCCGGGATTCAACCGCCCACTCGAACGCGGAGAGGGCCACACCGATGTCGTCCATCCCCGGTTTGACCCCCTGTCCCCCGTAGGGGGTCCCAAGTAGGTCCGCTCCGCGGTTATCTGGTTCGAGGTACTCCAAGCTCGTTCGGACCCTGTCGAACTGGTCGCCTCGGTCCTGCGTCGGTATCCAGTCCCGGTAGTGTGGTGACCCTGTTTCGGGTTGGTCGACTGATCCGAAGCGGACCCCCTGACCGAATGACGGTAGCGTCGTACAGCCAGCTATTGAAGCACTGCTTACGGCCAGCCCTGCCAGCAACTGCCGTCGGGTACCACACGGTTGGTCGCCAGTATCCTCTGTCATACGTCAGCCGACGATATCCGATAAAAAAGAACGGCACCATAGCTGGCAGACCTGACAATCCGTCGGAATTTTTATATACCCGCTGGTGCCGAGTAACCGGCTTTTCGGTCTGAACCGGTGACGCGACGGGGCGTTGATGAAACGGGAAAATGAGAGTGTCACAGACGTTCTCCTCCGGATGACGGGAGACGAGCAGGACGTCATGAAGGGGTTCGGTGCTTGGAAAGACCGCGGACTCCGCGAGGAAGTCGAAGCGACGCGAGAGGAACTTGACGAGGACTTCAGGGAACGTCAAGATAAACCGTTTGGACACTACCGCGCTCATCGACTACCTGCACGGGGACGAGGCGATAGCCGAGTATCTCGAACATAACGAGCCACTCCCGCTCTTCGTGCCTACGGTGGCACTCCATGAGGTATTCGCCAGCGCGGGCCGATTGCGGGGCCGTGACGGCGTTGAAGAGGCCCGCGATGACCTCGATTGGGTCAAACCACTGGAACTCTCCGCCGACGGGGCAGCTGAAGCTGCATTGGTAAGAGCCGAGCTCCGAGAGAGCGAGAATAAGATCGGTTCGATGGACACGTCGGAGCGCTCGAAGATCGTTCGTTTGAGCGACTCACCAGAGAACAGGTCTTGATCCGGTTGTAGTCAATACAGGCTTCGTTTGTATCGACTGTTTCACCCTTTCATTTCAAAAATCAATAGTGTTATCAAATATCGGTCACGTAAGTGTAACCAAGAGGAGCGTATACGGCATATTCTACTCTACGATGGATAAACAGTCGTTCACACGTCGCGCTGCTCTCGGTTTTATAGCTGGAGGTGGCATGCTGCTGGTATCTGAGTCGCTTGCGTTTACACAAACCAGTGCTCGCCGCGAAAGCGACCTTGACACGGCAGCAGATGCCAACGCACTTCTCGGATTGGTCGATACATCTAGAACTGCTCAGGTCTCTGGAGAGAATGACACGGCAACCGTGTACGAAATAACCGATAACATCGGTTCGCTGTCTGAGTCAGATATCGATGTGAGTGTTGTGAAGTTGGTTACACAGGACGGGACAGAGGTTACTTCTCCACCAGTTGATGCTACCGTCCGGAACACAGGCTTCGGCCAGTTTGACGTGGACATCAGTTGTACCAACGAAACCGATGATCTCGGGGATTCATATCAAGTTGTCCTCGATTTTTCGGCGACAACGGACGACATATCGGTTACTGCGACCCGGAGAACCAGTCCCAGGTCCTACGTCGATATCAGCTGCACATTCGACTACGGCGATTCGAACAACTATCGTGATGGTAATGATGGTGACGCCCCTCAACCAACAGATCCGAGTGGGAATATCGAGAATCCCGCTGCAGTCAACGACGACGATAGTACAACTGCGGCAGCTCTCTCTTCGGGGGGGCAGGAGGACCTTAAAGTTGGATACTCACTGCCGGCGGTAGACGAGACAGCCGCTGAGTACGAGATGCTCTTCGACATAGAGCGCATTCAGATCGGCAGTGGCTCCTTTGGATTCTATCTCGTCAATGGTGCTGGCCAGCAGCTCACGACTCGACAAGTCCTTGCCACGGGGACCAACAGCTACCCCTTCACAGATTCAGAAGAGCAACAAATCGCTGCAAATAACGACAATCTCTATTTGATCCTCGACTCAGATACCAACGGGAAAGGCAATAGAGAACTCGAGATTGACTACTTCGAATTAAACTCGGTGTGACTCGTTTAGCGCGCAGTTCTACTGAGCGTTGTATTCGCCTAGTTGAGATTGATAATATACGATTTCGGTAGTAGCGACTTGTACAACAGGCCATGAACCGATCAGTACAGGAGTTTTATCCCTCATTATAAGAGCCAACGCATAGATTAAAAAGCCAATAGGCGATTACACTCACAACTATGACACCGAAGCTCCCAGCCAGCCAGTTACCATTAACAACAAACTCACGGATATCTCCTGTAGCGCCTCTAAAGGCAAATAGGACAAGTAAAACAAGTGCTAAGCGGCGAAAATAAAAACCGAGGCCCTTTCCAGAGTCATGGCTATCTGTGTTCATGTTCTGAAATTATCATCTCTATCTGAATAGTTCTTTCACTGTTCAGTTCGCAGTAGCTACCTAACGGCTGTTTCAGCGGTATCAGTGTCAAACTAATAGTATTTCAACAAAGCTTCCCATCCCAATATTTTCTACCCTGAGTGGTCCCAGTTCTGGATGTTTCTATGACACGCTCTAACAGGAAACAGCTTGGTCCAGTGGTCGGGTTTCGAACCTTCCGTAGTGGATTGTGCCTGCGTGTGGCTTCCCTACCAATATAGAGGACAGGGTTTGAGAGGGGGCTCGACGTAAGAGGTGTATGGAGAAAAATTAACTCGTTGAACTCGCGCTCTACTATATTGCAATGTTGCTGCTGGTATTTTTCATTCTTGAACTATCCCAGGCCGTTGTGGGTGACATTGCAATCTGGCTCGAATTCGGTATTATCCTTGTTGTTGTCTTCGCGTATCGATATATCGCGGTCTGGCTCGGTATCGACCCCAGTGGCCGAGAGTAAGGGGATGAGCTAGCGAGCCAGGCCAGTTGCCTTGTGGGTACGCTCACGGGCTCTCTCAGACAGTTATGCCTCGGCTGGCTTCAGCAACAACCGCAGCGGACGAAAACACAGCGGTTGAGCGCGTCCCAGCGTATCGGGGAGACTTTTTTGTAGCATTTGCCCGAAGAGAATCTATATGTCACGCCGATGTGTCTCATTCGACGAGGACGGCCACATCTACGAGTTCTCTCCGGAGATGGATCCGGTCTATACAGCTGCCGACGGGGAATCGCTCACAATCGAGACTGTCGATAGTCTCAATAAAACGATTCAGACTGGTGACGACCTCCTTGATTCGATTCCGGACGAAGTGAACGCAGCGACCGGCCCAATCGAAGTAGAGGGTGCTGAGCCCGGTGACATCTTGGCGGTCGAGATTGAAGCGGTGCGGGTCACCGAGGGGCAGGGCCGAGTGGTCACGACGCCGGACTTCGGATTGCTACAAGACGACGAAGAGATTGAACACCCTGCGACCCGAATCACCGAAGTCGATGGTGACACGATCGAATTCGACGGCCACGAAGTTCCGATCGAGCCGATGATCGGGACAATTGGTGTGGCTACCGCAGAAGAGACCATCACGACACTGACCCCTCACGACCATGGTGGGAACCTCGATACCACCGACATGACCGGCGGAACCACTGCTTACTTCCCCGTATTTCAGGACGGGGCAATGTTGGCGATGGGCGACTCCAAGGCCGCTATGGCCGACGGAGAGATGTGCGGGACAGGTGCCGAAATCGGGACCGAAATCGATGTCACGGTTTCAGTGATTTCGGACCCCGGTGTTGGACTCGACCGTCCCATTGTAGATACGGGTGAGAATATCAAGTCAATCGCCAGCGCCGACACGATGGAAGAGGCAGTCAAATTGGCTAACCGTGATATCCTTGACCTCTTGCAAGCCGATCACGACATGTCGAAGACAGAGGCATACCTGTTTTCCAGTCTTGTTGGCGGACTCGAAATAAGCCAAGTCGTCGATCCACTCGTAACCGTGCGAAACTCCATCCCTGCAGAGCACTTGTCGCACCCATTCTGATTCGGGTATGGTGTCGCAGTTGTTGGTCGGTTTTGTTGGATTGGATGTGTTTCTCGCGAGGATTCAACGGCTGGAATAACGTGAACAAACGCCAGTAGGTGATAGTCTCTCAGGTGGGGTTCAACTACCCCCGCTATAGGTTATTCTATACGCCACATTTCACTATAATAACCCATTGTATATACTCTCTTACTACCGGAGAGATGTGCTCATAGTGTAATTGGGTGAATGATATGATGGCCGAAAAGAATTATTACTATAGGGATACTAAATATGCCATATGAGCCGGCGAGACCCACTTGCGAAAGAGCAAAAAGAGTTCAAATGTACCAACTGTGGCTATCGGACAACGGCACCGAGCAGGGAACTCACGTGTCGCCGCTGTGAGGGACGGATGAAAGATGTCGTGATTCCGTAGGCAGTCACTGGCAGCCTCCTGATTAGCTTGAAACGGCTCAATTGAATCCACAGACGGCGCCGGGATAGGTCGTTAGAATCACGGGTATGAAGCGGGAGAGTAATGTTATGCACAACACCCTCTTCCGCTTCGTGAAGCAAGTGGCTTCACTCGCTCAAAAGCTTACTGACGCTGCGCTGATGGAACTGAGTGATCCAGCCGGCAACGGGTTTGCCGGCTGGAAGCACGCAGTCTTGCTCTATCTGCGCGAACACATGAGCGCGGAGTACGAGGAAATCATCGACTGGGCCGAAGAGATGGAACGTGTTCGAGCGGTATTGAATCTTCAACGCGGGGAGTTTCCCGCGCCTTCGACGCTGTGTAAGGCGTTCAAACGGGCATCGATGACTGTCTGGCGACAGCTGCTCCGCCGGTCGGCGGAGCTGCTGGACCAGAATGGTCACGCCGCAATTGATGCCACCTACTTCGACCGTCAGCAGGCATCGTCTCACTACTTGCGACGGATTGATCGTTCCGTCAAAACGATCCAGACGACGTTTCTCGTAGATACAGCTGAGGGAGCAATTCTTGACTTACACTGCAGCACGAAGTGGCCTGACGAAACCAAGATCGGCCCGAAGGTCGCCCTGCGGAACGCGGGCGACCTTCGAAGCTTGGCCGCTGACAAAGGCTATGATGACATGAGCTTCCGTGAGGAGCTTCGAAACGCCGGGATTCGTCCGCTGATAAAGCACCGTGTTTTCGCTCCTTACGATCACGCACACAACGCCCGAATAGACGACGAGCTCTATGGTCAGCGATCACAGACCGAGTCCGTCAACTCCTCAATCAAGCGCTCGCACGGCTCCGCCGTCCGAGCGCGTGACTGGTTCCGCCAGTTCCGGGAGATAACGCTCATAGCCGGCGTTTACAACGTGGAGCAGGCAATTGAACGCTGAAACGCCGAAATTCGCCGGATTCAATTGAGCCGTTTCGATGCACCTGTGTTTCTTTTTCTCGGTCGAGCCGCTGCTGGAGGAATTCGCGGAAGGTATCATGAATCCGATACGATTTAGTACCGTTATCGTTCCATCCGAGATCTTGAGTAATTACTCGTTCACTGAGTCCTCGAAGTAGCCGGTCAATACTTACGCTGTCGAACGGTTCGTCGTCGGGAATGACCGCTGTACACAGGCGTTCGTCGAGTTCAGAGAGAGGAGATGTTAGCCGGAGGAACCGTTGTTCGTCGCCTGAAAGCGATTGGAGATACCGTTGCTGAATCTCATCGTATACCTCTCCTTTCGGTATTTCCGGGATATCATCAGGTTCGTTACTTTCAGTTAGTAACCCGATGTAGAGCGGATGGCCACCTAATTCCTGATGTATTTTCGTCACCCTCTCTTCAGAAATATGATTAAACTCGGCCTGAAGTAGGGATTTGGTCTGTTGTTTTGTGAAGGTGGAGATGGTAACCTCGGTGTCAAGTCGATCAAATGAGAGCTGGCCAGCAGTAATCAGAGTGATGTTCTCGGTTAGTAGATCCGCTGCTTCCTGAATAGCATCCTTGACTGCGTTCTCGTCGATGCCAAGTTTGTGGATATCGTCGATACAGAGTAGCAAGTGATGATCTTCGGGGTGTATTGTTCGGCGGCTTCCTCGAGCACGTCTCGATACCTGAACTTTACTTGAGGCGCATCGGCTTCTTCAGTATCCCACGACGCACTTGCGCCAAATCCAGCAGCGCTTCCACCCAAGCCAGTCAGTCGCCAACCTTCCTCCTTCTTGTCTTCGGGTAGATTTTTGAGAATGGTTCGATAGATGATACCGTAGAAGTCTTCAACATCGAGATGGCCGCCGATTGAAGCAATTTCAACGTCCTTGTTCCCGGTATAGGCTCGCTCGATCTGGTTTATGATCCACGTCTTTCCCACTCCCGGCTCCCCTGCTATGTGAATCAGGCCAACGTTCCCATCAATGAAACCGAATATCTGATCCTCAACCTCTGGACGTGAAACGTAGTAATCTGGCTCAGAATCTCCGCTTCTCATTATGATATGCGTAGACAAGAATAACGTTTGAAACTTCCCCAAAACACGACCCTGTCGGTCCCGCAAAAGGTCTATTTGCCCCTCGATGGGTGAGGGGTTCGCCGTACTGGCGAGTTCCTCAGTACGGTGAGAAATATGGCAACTAGAGACATCTACGAAACTGGATTCGACGAAGACATCCAAACGGAGTCGAGCGCAAACCAGTGTCCCGAGTGCGACGGGCACGTCACTACGAATATAGAGGAAACCGTCTGCGAGGAGTGTGGCCTCGTCATTCAGGAGCAACGTCTCGATCACGGGCCGGAATGTCGAGCGTACGATGAGGACGAGCGGGAACGGACGGGTGCTCCGCTGACAGCAGCGCGTCACGACCGAGGCCTCTCGACCGAGATCGGGCGGGGAACCGACGCGAACGGGAACGAACTCTCCGCACGAAAGCGCCGGCGGCTCGCCCGGATGCGGCGCGAACAGACCCGTGGCCGGTGGCGGTCGAAAGCCGAACAGAACCTCGCCCACGGACTGGGCGAAGTGCGTCGGTTGGCAAGTGCCCTCGAACTCTCCGAGTCGGTCCGTGACCAGGCGTGCCAGCTCTTCCGGAGCGCCCAGAATCAAGATCTGCTCCGAGGCAGATCCATCGAGGCGATCGCCGCAGCCAGCGTGTACGGGGCGTGCCGATGTAACGGCCGGTCGCAGCTCCTCGACGACATCGTGGGGGTCGCGACAGTCGGGGAATCACGGGTCACGAACGCCTACAAGACACTCAACGAGGAACTGGGACTCCCGGCCAAACCCGCGACGCCGACGATGTACATTCCGCGGCTCGCATCTGACCTCGACTGTCCGGAGCGGATCCGACGTCGAGCGCGAGCACTTGCCGAAGCGGCTGAGGACGTCGGCGTGACGACTGGCGTCCATCCCGCCGGCTTCGCTGCCGCCTGTCTCTATAAGGCCGGACAGGAGGCGGGTCGGTGGCTAACCCAGTCTGATATCGCCGAGGTCGCCAACACGTCGACCGCGACCGTCAGAAACCACCGCGACACCCTCGAAGAACAGGTTGTCTGAATCTCAGTCCGACCACTCAGGAACTTGTTCGCTTTTTGTCGGCCTATCATTTAAACCGGAAAACGGGACATGCTCTCTGTAGATCTCTCTATGACCGGCCGCGACTACGATTTCGAGGAACTACGTCCGCTCGGTGAAGCGTCCCGAAGGCCCGATCATCAGCTGGACGATCGCACCAACACCGCCCCTCGTCGACAGCGGTATGCGTCGGTCGAAACAGGATACCCTGGGAATCAAACTGACGACAAGGCAGAGTGCAGATCTTGTGGGGCAACGATACCGGCGTCACAGACTAAATGCCGATTCTGTCTCACCAACCATCTCGGCGACTCCGACACCGCAACAACAGAGACTGGCCGAGAAGCAACACTCGTGGGAATCGTGTTCACGCTCGTCGAGTCGTCGACGTTCTACGGCGCTGTCGCGAAGGGGGCAGCCGCCGGGAATCTGCTCGTCAACAGCGAGACCGAGGGCATCACCGAGCATCAACTCATCTACGACCTCACTGAGGGGCCTGCGTCGCAGCTGGTCGATCAGTGGCCGTCGCTACCGGATGCTTCGAAGGTTTCCTCAGAAACCGGGGAGCAACTGCTCACGGCTATCCGAGACCGGATGAACGGCTCTGTTGAATCACTAGACGGCGTCGGGATAGGTCGCTAAATCAAAGGAGTTGAAGCGGGATGATTCGGTTGCCTATGACACAAATCTCCCGCTTCACTGGTGAGATTGTGCCGATTGCTCAAGTTGTTACCGGTGATGGAGACGAATCCGCCGCCCCGGAAGGCGGCGGCGGATTCGCCGACTATGCCATCGTTTCCCTGCATTGTCTGCGGATCTATCTTGATACATCCTACCGGATGACGATTGACCTGCTCAAAGAGATGCCACAAATAATCGGGGAGATCGGCCTCAGCGCGGCCGATCTCCCCTCTCCATCTACGTTGTGTAAAGCGTTCGACCGAATCGAAATGAGCGTCTGCCGAGTGTTGCTGCGCCAGTCGGCGCAGCTGCACGACCCATCGAAACACGCTGCTATCGACGCTACATTCTACGAACGCTCAGCAGCGAGCCGTCACTACTGCCAGCGCATAAGCTACCGCGTCCAGAAGCTGAAAGTCACGAAACTCGTCGATACAGAGACCCAAGCAATCCTTGACGTACACTGCTCAACGACTCGGGAAGGAAGCGACGCAGACCTCGCTGAGCAGATCGTCCGCCGGAACGCGGGCGATCTGCGGTCTCTAGCGGCCGATAAAGGCTACGACAAGCAAGCGCTCCGTAAAGCACTGCGTGAACTCGGCATCAGACCGCTCATCAAGCACCGCATCTTCGCTCCCTACGACCACGCTCACAACGCCAGAATCGACAAACAACGCTACAATCAGCGCTCTATGACTGAGACCGTTAATTCGGCCGTGAAGCGCTCGCTCGGCTTCGCCGTGCGAGCGCGTTCCTGGTTTCGTGAGTTCCGAGAAATCGCCCTGATGTGTGTCGTCTATAACATCAAACGTGCCGTCAAACAGTGAATTCCACCGCCTTATGGCGATTCAACACAGCCGGATGAACGGTCAGGAGCATTCGACGTTCGCAGGAGCGCAGGAGGCCGGGGCGTGCCTCTACGACGAACGAGGAGAAGCCCTCCGGACTGGATCGCGTCTCGATACGATGCTCGAGACAGCTGATGACCCGATGTGGCTGGTCCCGGGAATCGCACTCCAGGAATCAAGCGGGGATAGCGATCAGGACGAGCAGCCATCCAATCTCCGGACACGAGTTCAGCTCAAGTGTCACCACTGCGAATCCGAAACAGGGCATCGGTTCACCACCTACGAATCGCTCCCGTACGACACCTGGTCGGGGCAACCAATCTGGGAGTGTCGAGAGTGTGGGGCGTGCCGCTACGGACCGGAGATACAACAGCTGGAATGATTAGTTGGGTGATCTATTGGACTAGATGGTAAACCTGATACTTCATCAGGGGTAGGGAGGATAGCTTCCTCACCCCAGTTATTGGCTTAAATTGGTTCCCAGGTATTTCTCTGTAGCTTTTGTCCATATATTGGTCCCAAATCTTAATGTCGGAGTGATATGAAGGCACATTATGTGTGAACTTGAGTCTACCCTGTTTTGAGGATCCCGAAATTGACAAGATACTAGAAGAACTTCCGGAAAGCGCGAGTATTTCCATTCGGGGTGTTTCTGGATCGGGCAAGACCCTCGTGTGTGAAAATATTCTGGAGTCCGCACTCAAAGCCGGACAAGTTTGCAGATACCTTATTGTCGGCAGTCAAGAAGACGGAAGAGAAGCATTAAACCAAGCAACTGGTACCGGTGTTGACCTCCTTTCTCACATTCCAAAAGGCGATCTCGCAATCGAAATAATTGATGAGCCGGGGCTACGTAGTATGTTGTATACTCTTATCAAATTCAGAGAGGTAGATGTATTGTTGATTGATTCACTTGATGCTGTGGAAGGTGTTGACCAAGCGGTGGCTGAACAGGCGTTGTTTTGGTTGGGATCGAAATATGACACGAATATAATGTGCATATCTCGAGACAATGTCGGAGACTCCCGCTCTTACTCTGATTTGACAATAGATATGGACCGAGCTGGGGAAGAGGTTGAGTCATTAAATGCCGATTCAATTCTTTCAATCAGAACGAGTGAAAAAGCGGTTGAACGAGCCTTCCTTGTCGAAGGATACGGTTTTCGTATGTGGGACCTGAGATGAGTTTATACGGTCTCAACCGGCGGCGTGCGCTGGTATTAATTGCTGTCTCTGGAGTCCTTGTTCTCAGTTCTGGATTCCTGTGGCTTCAGTATCCATCACCAGTCACTCTGACGATATTCCGAGCCATGCTAGGTGCTTTCTTAGGATCGATTGTGGTTCAAGCAGTCGTCGAATATCTCAGGAGAGGTGAAGAGAGCAACATTGATGACGGAGATGACCAAAGATTAGAATTACTTACGCCGTTAGTGGCGATGCTTCGACAGGAGCAAGATGTAGACTCTCAAGGGGATGTAGGAGAGTTCTTCCGAACTCCACCTGCCTGGGTCGATTTTGAGGAAAATTATGTCGTTGACCACCCAATGCTTGACAGAATATTTAATCACGTCACTGCGGATGATGACGGGCTCTTTGTAATTGAAGGTAAACCCGCGTGCGGTAAATCTTTCTTATTGTACAGTATTGGTAAGAAGTTAATAAGTGATGAAAATCTTACGGGACAAGAAGCTTCTATACTTCGATTGAAAGATGTCGACCGCAGTCGTCTCGATCGGCTGGCAGACGAAATAAATTCATTGCCTGAAGGGGCTTACGTCCTCGTAGATGACATCCACCTCGACCCCGTTCAACTGATCGACGTAGCAGAACGATTTGCTACTCAGTCCATAACGTTGGTATATGCGACTCGACCTGTACAAAATTATCCCCGAAACCAAGACGAGCGCCTCGAGAGCTTCACAACCAAGCACTATCAAATCGTATCAGAGACAGTCGCAAGCTCGATAGTTGATCGGTACTTGGAGATGGAAGAACTGTCTGAAGACGAGCTTAGAAGTGTTAGAAGAGAATGCTTAGAACACAGACATGATCTCTATCTTTTGTCAACTGCTCTTCTAACGTACAGCGACAAAGGTAAAGTATCAGATGAAGCGATATACGAGTGGATCGCAGACAACGTTCTTGATGCAGACAGGTTCAGCGAACCGATAAACCCGGCGCCATTTTTAATCGCTATTGCATGCCTTTACCGATTTGAGGTTGCGGTTACGAGATCTTTCCTAACAAACTTCCTTGACTTATCGGGATCGGATCTAAGAGGGCTTGTGAGAGAGGGTGAAGTTCTCAAACCATCCGGTAACACCTTTGCCCTCCATCACTCATCAATTGCTCAGCTTATTATCAGTACAGCTCATTATGAGTCGCGGCACTCTATACCGCCTAAATTGCGAGAAATCAGCCGATCCCATCCAATGGAATGGCACGAAGCTGCTGTTCAGAACTACATAGAATACGAACCACAATTAACTGTAGAGATTTTAGCTGGTATTACGAAGACGGAAGAGGAGGGGCGAGAACTCGCTCACAAGCTTCTTGATCGAATTGACCCGACGATCGTTGCTACAGGGATCAACCCATCGAACACCAGCGTCGAGAACCTCGGGTCCTTTTTTGCCTTGTACTTGGGGCGGGAAGACCGCATTGATGACGCGTTAGTCGCTGAATTGAATCAATTTGCTCAAGACTGCGATAGCAATAGCGCTTCTGCATGGGCCTGGACGACAGAGATTCTGGCGCGGCTAAATATCGATGCTGCGTGGACGTTCGGCGATAAACTCGCCCCACTACTAGAGACAGTTAAGCCCCAGATGGTAGCTGACATCCTTACAACAATATCCTACGGAGAGATTGAATCACTAGCAGAATCAATCGCTGAAGATGTCGATCCAAGGCGAATCGAAAACCAACTCAAATCCACCGACCTCCCACCAGAGGAGTTAGCGAAAGTGATCGCGAAACTGGTTTGGGTATCTCCCAAACAATTCACCGAACTTGCGATCAATTTCGACACTCTATTGCTCAATGTTGAACCTCAAGACTTTCCTGTCGTATTATGCCGTGTCGCATGGGGGAATGAAGACTCTGCCCGCAAAATGTTAAATTCACTATCAGTTGAAGAGATCGCGAGTTACCTCAATAATATTGACAACGATCAACACTATTACCAAGCGCTCGCAGCGATATATCTGGTTGATCCTTCGGTTATCAAAGCATTGGAGGATGAACTCAATCAGACGGGGTCAAAGAATATTGAGTCTTCTAGATACCGTAAAGCTGCGTTGAGTATCGTCTCTGAAGCAAGTGATGTACCAATTGACGGGCTACAGGCACCGGTCGAAGGCCCAGCACATTTGAGTGTTGACAAGGAAGAGTTATCTGCCTATCAAGAACTCAGAACGTGTGCTACTTCCAGCGATTTAGACACAATAGAGTGTTTGAAGAGGATTGCTGATTCGCACGATCCATTGGTCTGCCTTACAGCCTTGATCCTGATATCACCTGAAATCAAAAATGCGCTCGAACCCCGGCAAATTCACTCTTGGCTCACCGAGGAACTGGCCGAAGAGTTACCACCATATGTGATTGAAACTACAGGTGCTACGATGAGTCTGGCCAGAGAGAACGGCCCCAACGACACAAGTGAACCTTCCATTCAAGAAGAAGAGGAGGATCAGCAGACCAATTGAGTTTGGAGGTTAATTAGCGTAGCAAGAGGCAGTATCGAATTAGATCGAGAATGCGGACCGTTCCGAAATATGTCCTATCTCAAGCCGTATGAACATACTCCAAACAGCAGACCAACTCCATAACAACGCAAGGGCGATATTAGAGGGTAGATCGCGAATCTAATCGATAATTATTGGACTCCGTTTCAGCGATTTCACCGGTGTATAGTAGTTTCTTGAGAGCCAATTCAAGCTTCCAATCGGGGATGTCGTCAAACTTATCAATTTCTATTATTTCGTCGTACGACAACTCTTCATGAGTCTCCAGCACTTCATAGATTCTTTCCATCAATTCTTCTGTGCGCAATCCTTTGCGTTGACCTGACATGTTTTCACCAATTTCTTCTGTAGTTAACAGATAATTATTTCAATTTGTATCTGTATGTTCAGATGGACTTATTTGTTCCCCCACCCACCTGTCGACCGGATCTAGAATCAGCTCCAGATCCCCATCTTCAATAACAACATCCGATTTGTCGACAGCTGCTTGGGACTCTGGGTTGAACGCAATAGCGAGGTTGTCTTGGTGGACTTTTTGTAAGTCGTGTTTTGAGTCCCCAATCAACGCTACGTTTGATGGGCTGATACCGTATTTCTCTACGATATGTTCAAACTTTTCCTTCTTATTGAGATCGGTTACCTGTATATCGGATTCACCAGTCAGTTTCCCGTTCTCAATGTCAATATGGTTGGATATAATAAAATCAACGGGTACCTCTTCAACTATACTTTCCACATATTGTAAGACACCGGCACTCACTACGCCGACGACGAATCCTTTGTGCTTCAATGATTGGATTGCTGTACTAATTCCATCAATCGGAGTTGCCTCATTTATTGCTTCCCGAAAGTTCCCAGCCCTCCTGTTGCCCCAATGTTCAACGGTAATACGCGACCATTCTTTCATATCAATTGCCCCACTTTGATACAATTCGAGGTGCTCACGCTGGTGGTCTGTAGTTTCCATCTTCTCGTGGATGGCAGTCCACGATCCTTTCCTATACGCAAGAACACCATCACAATCGAAGATAGCTAATCGGTCTTTTTGAGACATGTCACCGTCACCGAACTCTTTCATCATTAGTTTCAATCCGGAGTTGGACTCACTTGAGATTTCGCATGCTACTGGGGATGAGGACAGCAATCGGGACAAGCAGTCACCTAACCTCCAGACGCAGGATCAGCTCGAGCCTCACCACTGCGACGCTGGAACCCGGTTACAGTGTAACACCTGCGAATCGCTCCCTGGCGACCCACGATCGTGCCAATCAATCTGGGAGTGCCAGGTGTGTAGCACAGGCCGCTACGGGCCTGCCCCCGAATAGGGCAGGAGGAATCTCGCCGGTTAACCAACAGCCTCCGATGGAGATAGCTTCTGTTGGTTAATACGGTGAGTACCCTCAAGTCCGACGTCAGTCACGGCGAGTGTTCATTCGGCAGGGGTCGCAACAGCTTGCCTCCACAGATCGCGGCGAGAACAGGGGCAGTGGGTAACGCACCGTGACATCGACCAGTCCGGAAACGTCACGCCGACCACGGCACGGACGCATCACCAGATGCTCGATGAACTCGCTGTCTAGACGGGCCAGGTAGGGAGCGAGGGCGCTCCATTCTTCCAGTGAATCGCATCTAACGCCGCCGGCAACTGCTGTAGTCGGTCATCGAGAACGGCGAGTGGATGCGCATCGAGAAACGTCGCCTCGTGCCGATCAACCGGCGTGTCTTCGTGATTGAGTTGGATGTGACAGGGCCCAAGCTCCGGATGGTCGGCATCCTGGTGGAAGCCGAGCATCAGATTGCGGTCCGGTTCGACCCAGTTGATGCGGTAGTATTCGTGGTCGACGCCGGCGGGGTACCAGAAACGAATCTCCAGTCGTGCTGTCGCCGCGTCGTACGAGTCACTCAGGAACGTCGTCGGATCGACATCCGCGATGACGTACCGGGGTCGGCGTCGAGACGGGCGATAGCGGACCTCTTCACACCCTGGCTGGTTCGTCAATCGGTCGTGAACGTCGCGGAGGAGGGTCCGCTGTGTATAGCGGTCGCGACCGGCAAGAAAGATCATTCTGTGAGAGAGGAGGATTAACTCGTGGCGCGGTCAGCCACATCGGTCATCTGCTCGCGGGCGGCTTCGACGTCGGAGTAGAGTTCCAGTGCGTGCTTGATGAGGCGGCGATCCTCCTCGTTCTCGCGCCAGAACGCGATGACGTCGCGCCGGTCCCGGAGCTCCGCACTTGTGAGGTCGCCGTCGGCGAGCGACTGTTCGAGCTCCTCCCACGTCTCGACGTCGTAGGTCGCCTGCCACTTCTCGATCTCCTCGGTAATCGCGGCCAATTCGCTCCGCAGCTCCTCGCGGGTGTTTTCCTCGATGAGCGTGCGGATCTCCTCGAAGAGCAGTCGCGTGTAGTCCGGGTGGTAGCGCGTGGTCTCGCCGGCCTCGACGCGACGCAACTGGCCCTGGTCGACGAGATCCTGAAGTTCCTCGTTGGTCGTGCTCCAGGCGGCGTCGGCCTGCTCGCTGATCCAATTGACTGAGCGGGGTTCGCGAAGTGACTCGGCGACCGCCCGAATGCGGTCGCGGGCGCTCATCGACTCAGTCCACGATTGGACCCCATCTCGCGGGGATTCGGTCATGGTTGGCACCTCTTGGGGCAGTGTTCACGCCCTACTCTCATATATGTTTGTACTGTCTCGCATAATCAAGAATGGGATGCGAGTGAAGCCGTCCGGACGTTGAAATTCGATACCGACAGAAGTTGTGAATCAACCGATGTACGACCGATATTCTGACTTTGAGCAACTACGGCCGACCGGCGAGGCATCCCACATCCCGGACACGATGCTGGACGACAGGTATGAGAGTGGCCTCCTGGCGGCAACGCGTCGCGGCGAGCACTGGTGGCGACGCTGATGCGCCGACGACAGTCTCGTAAGGAGTCTTTCTGCGCCGGCGAGTGGTGAGGCGCTTCCGATGAATCAGCAAGTCGAACAAGGCTACCGGATGCATCGTGTGCTCAGCAATCTCAGCCGGCTCGACGTCGACCAGTTGGACGACGCGGACCGAGAGCGAGTCGAGACTGCAAGAGACCTCCTGGAAGAAGTGAGTCTACTCACGCGACCAGAGGACAGGAGCCATCCGTTCTAGTCTAACTTGATTCGGCTGACAGAGATTGTGCCAGAGCTGGTGATACATCTACGGTGAATAACTGGCGCTGAAGATTCGATCTGCTCGTGTGTGACAGCCTGAACTTCTCTCAGGAGGAAGAAGCACTGAATTGCCCATCTGGACCGAGTAGCGCAGCTAACCAGCGACGCGAATCCAGCGTTCTCGCTGGATTACGCGAGCTTGGCGTCAAACGAGTTGTACTGTACCTCCTCAAGCAATAAGGTACGGTGAGCGTTCGGGTTCAATCCGTCGTTCATCAGCGATTTGACGAGACTTGGCGTCTCATAGCCGAGTCGCCGAGCGACTCGGCGGAGTATCCGATCATTCCGGCGGCTCACAGCCTTTGCCCAGCGCTCTCGTGGCAGCAGTGACGACGGCTCAATGTCGTCGTCACTGCAGTTGTCTTCGAGAATCTCGATGAACAGTTCTCGAAGTGTCCGGCTCACAACGAGTGAAATGAGGCTGATCAGAATGAGCGCTTCAACGACCTCTGGTTTGGTTGTATCCATCTTGTCAAGGGCGTATGTAGTCTTGAGTTCACGGAAGAGAAGCTCTACTTCCCATCTAGCTTGGTAGAGCTTTGCGATATCTGAGGCAGCGTAGTCGTCAGCTGGAAGATTCGTGATGTAGAGGTGGTACTGCTGTTGGTCCTCGTTCCAGACACCAACGACGCGAAACGTCTCAACGGCACGGCTGCGCGTGCCGTTGTAGACGCGTCGCTTGAACTCGACCTCGCTCTTGGCATCAATCACGTCACGATGCAGATCGTCCAGAATATCCTGAACTTTTTCTCCCTCCAGAGAAATGGCGTTGCCACGCCATTCCCTGAGTTCGTCGACGATCTTCGGTTGTGCGTTTGGCTTCAACCGCGTCAGGAACCAGCCGCCGTTAGTGTCGATCAAGTCCATCGTCCGGTACTCGAAGTACGCCTGATCGTACAGCAGCAGTGCGTTCTCCAGCCATGGTCCAGTCGACAACTGCGTTGACTCGTGCGTGCGAGCGTCTGTGATAGAAAACTCGGTAGGGAGGCCTGTACTGGTTGATTCGACCACGTGGAGCTTCGCTCCAGCGTGGTCGTCACCAAAGCCAGGGAACTCATCAAACAGCTCCTGGAACAGCGTAATGACTGTCATATCCACGATGAAGACTTCACGGAACTCCTCAAACCGTCCTTGGAGACGGTCGCTCTCGTGATCGAGGTCCTCAAGGGCCTCCTTGAGGACCTCTCGAAGGAATGTACACAGTTCAGGCGTGAACCACTCGTAGAAGGATGAGTACCTGATCGTGCCACCAAAGGTATCGATGTAGGTTTGGCGGAACGCTTCGATTGTTCTGTGCCCGGCTGAGAGAAATCCGAGCGCAAGCGCCCAGAACAGAGCGTCAGCTTCCAACTTCCCGCCGTCGCGCTGCACCAGTCCGGTTGCGCGAGCCAGCTCGCGCAGCCGGCTGTTTGGAAAAGTATTCACCAACCGCTCTTCGATTACCTCATCCGGTGGTAGTTTCATTCACTTTCCACCGGTTTCTCATCCCGGTAACATCTGGTGGTTTTCCTGCTAACTCAGCCTTAGCCTAGAACGGATGGGACAGGAGCGGACCAGACGCCCCAACAGACGACTGATCAGCGTCGCCGTCGACGCCAGTGGCACCTCCAGTGGCGGTTTATCGCCCCCCAAGAGGGGTGCGGGACTTCCCCGCGAGTCCAGACATGGCGACACTACAAGCTGCGACGACGTCAACCGGCGCGATCGTATCGGATCCACAGGCAGTCCGCGAGCTCTGTGAGGGCTACTGCTTCGGAACACTCAGCTGGGAGGTCACCGACGAAGGCGAACTCACGATCTGGGGCTACGACGACTTTGAAGTGTACGAGGCGCGCGAGAATGGCCTCCCTGACTACGAAGGCGGCATCGTGACCCACGAATTCTTGCGAGAACTTGCCGACCACCTCGAAGCTGACGAGGAACTCGACATCCAGACAGCGGGGTTCACTAAGTGTCGCTTCCCAGTGCTGGCGAAGCGGTACGTCGTTCGCGACGGCGAAGTCCTCCACGCTGACCTCAGTTCTCCCGAACCGATCGACGAGTAGAGTTGTTCATCCCCCGGGAGGGGTGCGGGGCGATCCAGTCGTGGGGCGCCCTGCGAGGTGATTGTTCAGATGGGTCACCGCGCACTTGTTGCGTACGAACGGACAGACGGACAGTACACGCTCCACTACTCTCATTGGGGTGCTGCGAACCTGAAGCTCAAGCACCGAATCTCGGCTGAGTCGCCGTTCGGTGGCGACGACACCGACTCCAAGTGGGCGAAACAGCTGCTGGCTGAACTGGCCGATGGCCTCGAGGCAGATGCCGTCGACGGCTACCTCACCGGCGAAAACCGCCCATCGACGGTCGTCGAGCCGAAGCCCCGTGCCACCGACCTCACCCTCGAGGAGATCATCGCTGACCATCTCGACTACCTCCATCACGAGGCGTTCTACGTGGTGTCACCGACCTTCGAGGTGACCGCCTACCGGACGCTGTGGTTCGGCCTGCAGTACGATTCGGAGACAGTCGACCACGGTGAGACGGTCGGGAACGGGGCGCTCGCGACCGTTCGGTGGCACGACGGCGAGCCGGTCGGCGACGGCCATCTGAAGGGGCAGTTCCGGGCGCTGAAGGACGTCGTCGGCGATATGGTCGACAAGGGTGTGTTCACCCAGTCGACGGCTCGCCAGTACCTCAAGCAAAAACTCGGCGAGTGGGTCGGGAAGCGGCAGGAGTTGCGCATCCCGAGCGGTGAAACACCGTCACCGGACGCGACACTTAGCCGCTCGTAGGCCGATCTGCGTCGAAGCAGATGGTGGTTTTCTGGGACAGAAAGGACTGAGCCCCACCGTGGGCTCGTGATTGGATGTCCGAGAAACCAGACGACGACCCATTCAACGATTGCGAGTTAGGTCCCGACGCAGTCCTCGGGACCCGCACCTTCTACGATGTCCTGTTCACCGACGATACCGAGACACCGGTGAACGTGCTAACCGGTGAGACGCCCGCACATTCGCAGGCGACTGTCGAGGAAGCGAAGGCGTTCGCTGCGAGTATCGACACGGACACACCACAAATCGCGCTCCCGGCCTCTGTCGAGACGCAGGTCGAAACCCAGAGCAAACCCTACACCTCGGCTGCGTTCTTCCACTTCAAGGCGACCGGGTCGCTCGAACTGCACCGTGCCTACCACGCCGCCTACGACTCCGACGCGTTCAACGTCGATTTCGAGGCCGACTACGAGTCGGGCAATCTGACGATCACTGTCGAGCGGACACGCGACTCCTGAACGCGATCTCGCGAAGCAAGTTTTTCGAGCGCCGGCGATGGGTGCCGGCGCACCGAGCAGACAGAGTCGAGCCCGGTGAGTCGGCGCTCCGAGGTGATCAAAGATGCATATGGTCATCTACGCGTTAGTCGAGGCACCGACACGGCATGATGCCCTGATCGAAGGAAAAGCAGTCTTCGACCGTCTCGTCGGGGCAAATCCCCACGGCTGCGCCGTGTTTGATTACTACTGTACTTTCGACGAGGAGGATACGACGGTCGCCGGGAAGGCTCGCTGGGGAGATCTGCCGACGGCAGCACCCATCAACTCAGAGGAGGGCGGTGAACTGCTCGATCGAGCCTGGGACACCACAAAGGAAGAGTTTCAGCGGAATCTCGACCGCGTGAAGGAGGCGCTCGACGAGCTCAGCGACGAGGCGATCATGCGCGACGAGGACCTCGCCCGCCACGCGTTCCACCAGGTCGGCGCATACGAAGGGCCCTCGATCCCGATGTACGACCAGCACGCACAGGGGATTCGACATCGGGATCAGCTCGAGCGAGTCCTCGAGGAAGACGAGGACAGCCAGACGCTCTGGATCGTCCCCGCAGACGTTCACTTCTAACGGCTCAATTGAATCCACAGACGGCGCCGGGATAGGTCGTTAGAATCACGGGTATGAAGCGGGAGAGTAATGTTATGCACAACACCCTCTTCCGCTTCGTGAAGCAAGTGGCTTCGCTCGCTCAAAAGCTTACTGACGCTGCGCTGATGGAACTGAGTGATCCAGCCGGCAACGGGTTTGCCGGCTGGAAGCACGCAGTCTTGCTCTATCTGCGCGAACACATGAGCGCGGAGTACGAGGAAATCATCGACTGGGCCGAAGAGATGGAACGTGTTCGAGCGGTATTGAATCTTCAACGCGGGGAGTTTCCCGCGCCTTCGACGCTGTGTAAGGCGTTCAAACGGGCATCGATGACTGTCTGGCGACAGCTGCTCCGCCGGTCGGCGGAGCTGCTGGACCAGAATGGTCACGCCGCAATTGATGCCACCTACTTCGACCGTCAGCAGGCATCGTCTCACTACTTGCGACGGATTGATCGTTCCGTCAAAACGATCCAGACGACGTTTCTCGTAGATACAGCTGAGGGAGCAATTCTTGACTTACACTGCAGCACGAAGTGGCCTGACGAAACCAAGATCGGCCCGAAGGTCGCCCTGCGGAACGCGGGCGACCTTCGAAGCTTGGCCGCTGACAAAGGCTATGATGACATGAGCTTCCGTGAGGAGCTTCGAAACGCCGGGATTCGTCCGCTGATCAAGCACCGTGTTTTCGCTCCTTACGATCACGCACACAACGCCCGAATAGACGACGAGCTCTATGGTCAGCGATCACAGACCGAGTCCGTCAACTCCTCAATCAAGCGCTCGCACGGCTCCGCCGTCCGAGCGCGTGACTGGTTCCGCCAGTTCCGGGAGATAACGCTCATAGCCGGCGTTTACAACGTGGAGCAGGCAATTGAACGCTGAAACGCCGAAATTCGCCGGATTCAATTGAGCCTCCGAAGCAGTTTGCGCGACCGTCTCGTACTGTTCGAGTTCGCGCTTGCGCTCCTGTCGAGCAGTGACATCCCGGAGGACCCCTGCAGTCCCGCGGAACTCGTCGTCCCCGATCAGGGCGAGGCGGTTCTCCACGATACGACGCTCTCCGTCTTCTACCTGCAGTTCGAACTCGGCAGTGGCCGACCGCTCATCCGTGCCAAGCAGTTTCTTGATCTGTCCCTGAATCCGTTCGATGTCCGCTGCTTCCATCCCGATGGAAACGTGTTCGCCGATGATCTCCTCGCCGTAGCCGAACTCGCGTTTCGCGGCGTCGTTGACGAAGGTGAAGCACCCGTCGGTGTCGAGCGCGTACATGGGGTCGTCGACAGCCTCGACAATGCTTTCGTACCGCTCCAAGTCCTCGACTCGGCGACGACGCCCGAGTTCGTTTCCGAGCCACTGCGCGAGGAGTTCGACGAACTCCCGTTCCCGCTGGCCGAACGGCCGCTCGCGTGTGGCCGGTCCGGTGAACTCGACGACGCCATAGTTGTCATCTCCGACGATGACGGGCACACACATAGTCGCTCCACGCACGTCCGAATCGGGGGACTCACGCTGGCCCTTGGCGACGGTGAACGCGCGCCGCTCAGATGCACCCCCGGTGACGTGCTCGTCAATAATAGTTTCTTCAAATGGCACGGCCCGTCCCTGCTCGTACACGTCAGTCTCGCCGGTGGTGTGCTCGACAACGTACGTGTCGTCGTCGACACGTGCGACCGCACCGGCGCTCGCTCCGAGGTACTCACAGCCCAGCGCGAGCAGTCGCTCCACAGTGTCTTCGACGCTGTCGTCGTCCATGGCCGTTCGTTGTAGTCGGCTGAGGGCGTCCACTGTAGACATCGGCGGCTCGTCACGGCTCGTCGCTGACGCCGCCGCCTCGCCGTCACCCGGAAACAGCACCGTCGTGCAGACGTGTGTTTCTGCCTCCGGGCGAACCGTGTAGCTCCGTTGTTCGACGGTGATTCGTGATCCATCTGCGCACTCGAGAAGTCCGTGAGAGCGGCCCTCCGTCTCAGATACCGGAGCCCGGGTATGTCCGCTGTAGTTGTCACCGTCTCGAAGCCAGAACAGGGCAGCCGTCTCCATCCCAAGTAACTCCGATTTCGAGTAGCCGGTCACCCGGGGAAGGGGTTCGGTTACGTCGACAATCATGCCATCAGAGTCACTCACAATCAACCCTTCGTCGTCGTCAGGGTCCGGGCACAGGCCTCCGCGTGCGCTACCATTCATACGAGCAGCCCACCCCAGAATCAGTCGAACTCGCGTCTAACATACCAATTAAGTAAGTGTAATAGCTATTTATATTCTACCTAACCGCGCAGTAGCGGTGAAACACACTTCCAGGTAAGTGCACATCCGACAGCCCGCAGTTTGCGATTCGTCCACCCCATTGTCGCTTTTGACACAACACGATACCGGCCGCGATATCCGTTGTACCTGACGACTAGATTCTCTCTTCGAGCTGCCCGGTGATTCCACTGGTTCTACTATCTGCTCGGCTCTGCACGTTTAATTCGGCGCACGATGTATGCCGTCTAACGGCCGATGCTGCCAATAACGGACTTCCTCTCGTGTACTGACCCACTGGACGAGTTCGATTCGTTGTCGTATCACCAGACACGTCACGCCAAGACGTACGTGACAGGTCTTGCTGCAGCCCGCAGCAGGACCGTGACTGGGATCGCACGAGAGGTCCTTCCGGCAGGGAGTGACCGAACACTCAACAAGTTCCCCACCGAGTATGACTGGGACGAAGACCAGCTCAACCATGAGCGGTTAGAGGAGCTGCAAAAACACGGTGAAACGCGGTGGTCACAGGACGGCTACATCGTCATCGACGATTCGGTGTTCCAGCGAACCGGGAAGGAACTTCCCGGTGCTGGCAAGTTCTACGATCACACCGAAGGCGAACCCGTCTGGGGGCAGGATCTCGTTTACTCGTTCTATACCGACGACAAAACGTCCTATCCGCTCGTGTTTCGCCAGTACAAGAAAGCTGACGACGAGGATCAGGATGACGCAGACGAGACGAAGTACGATCTTTCCCGGGAGATGGTCACGGAACTGGAAGAAGAGGTAGGTGTTCCTGCGGACGGCACTGTCTAGTTGAGCGAGTTTGAGAAACGAGGAGGCCATAGCGAGAAGTGTCCATGCAACTCGCAGACCTCCTCAGAAAGACGTTAGATGAGGACAGCCAAGACGTTTGGGAGAATGAGCGCACCCCAACACCCGTCCGGCGATTTGGGGTGCGTCTCCATACTGCGGGGCTGTCGATCAGGGAGACGGTTGCTATCTTAGACCTGCTGGGTGTCGATCGTTCTCACGGCGCGGTCTGGAATTGGGTGCATACACTGTCTGAAGCCCAGAGCGACCCGCCGACGGCGGAGCCGTCGCGGGTCGCGGTCGATGAGAAACAAATCGAGGTTGACGGCGAAAAGAAGTGGTTGTACGCCGCTGTCGACACCGAGTCAAAACTGCTGCTTGAAGTTGACGTGTTCAGCCGCCGCGGGACTGACCCCGCGGCGGCGTTCCTGCATCGACTCACTCAGAAACACGATGTCGCCGATTCAGTGTTTCTCGTTGATGCTGGCGCCTATCTGACTGCCCTCTCACGTCACGATTTGAGCGGTTGGCTCGACTACCGAATCCGGAACCACATTGAAAAGTGGTTCCAGACTGTGACCATGCGCATCGACCGCTTTCACTCCTTCTGGAGGGGCAGTCAATCAAGCGCGAAACAGTGGTTACGACGATTCAGACACCACTACAACCACGAACGGCCGAACCAAGCTCTTGACGGAAAAACGCCAGCTGAGGAGATCCAGAACTAGACAGTGCCGAAATCTCAATACCCCCTGAACGGGAAACTGTCAATTCGTAATTGCCCTTCTCAGTGATTTGGAGTGGGACAGATATTGTTTGGTCAGCCGCTACCTCATATTCTCCCTGCGTTATAACTGAATCCGACCCCTGTACGATGAGAGAGATACTCTCTTTATTTTCGGCCCGATTACGAATTTCAAGATACTGTTCGTCAAAGTCTTCAGGGTCGCCAGTCATCGTAGAGGGGGTGCTTGTACTGCCCGGCGACGAAGCACAGCCTGCCAGACAACCACAGGTGGCGGCGCATAGTATGAGAAGGTTCCTTCGGAGCACTGAGATGATGTGTGTGTTTGTTTTCATAAGTACCTTCTCAAAAATACGTTCCACCGTTAATTGGCTGGTGAACCGCTTCTGAGTCAAACCAAGCACACACCTTGTCTCTGGTGAACGTTATAGCGTACTTTTCTCGAAAGTATTGGTCATAGGAGGAGATATGAGAACTGGTGTGGATGCGCTCCAGACCACGACACCTCCAACCGGCAGTCGACGTTGATACATTGCGTTCCTCAGTCTCAAATCTGTCCGTACTTTCTCTCGAACAAATATGGGCCCAGAGAGTGTCTGAAACCAAAAGCAGGCGGTTTGCTACTGCCGGAAAGGTTCAGGCACCACTTGCTGCGGACTCGCTCGGCCGCTCTCTGCCGACGTATTCGAACTCAACGACGTCAACGACAAGTTCCGGGTCCCAGTCGCCGTTGATCTGCGTCCATGCCTTGCGGAACTCGGCCATGTCATAGCCACCTTCCTTTCGAGCGTCCTCGTGGCTCATCTCGCCGAGCGGTTCTTGATACAGGTTAGTGATACGAAGATAGCAGTCACACGCTTCGTCGCTGGTGAACATCTCTGTCACAGCCATTCGGATGTCGTCCTCGGACGGTCGCGGGTAGTTGTCAGCCCAGTCACGGCGGGTCGCCGTCTTCGTGCCGTCTCGAATCGCCGCAATGTGGCGGGGTTTGAACAGAAGTGTCATTTCATCTCGTGTCTCATCTTCTGCCGCTTGTCCACAACAGTTCGGGATTCGTCGTTAGCGGCCAGAATGATGGCTTCGAGCACGTCGATCTTGCAGACAAACACGAATCCGATCAGGCCGGCAAAGAGAATTTTGCGGACCATTATGCTACGTCTGCCACGTCTACCTAAAAAAGACCTGGTCAGTTTACGTGTCTGGTCCTCAGCCCGATTAGATATTACCTGGCCAGAGAACACCTTGAAGAATCGGGGTACGAAACAATCGTCTTTCACGCGACCGGCACTGGCGGGCAGGCGATGGAGAGACTGATCCGGGAGGGTATCATTGACGGCGTGCTCGACATAACGACGACCGAGTGGGCGGACGAGCTCGTCGGCGGTGTGCTCAACGCCGGGCCAGAGCGACTGGACGCCGCAGCCCAGACGGGCGTTCCGCAGGTTGTCTCGACGGGGGCGCTCGACATGGTAAACTTCGGCCCGCGTGATTCGGTCCCCGATGAGTTCGAGGGGCGACAGTTCCACGTCCACAACCCGCAGGTGACGCTGATGCGAACCACGCCCGAGGAATGTGCGGAGCTGGGCGAAATCCTCGCAACAAAGCTGAATGCCGCGACTGGCCCAGCGGCAGTGGCACTTCCGCTCGGCGGGGTCTCGGTGCTAGATGTCGAGGGTGAAGACTTCTACGACCCCGAGGCGGATGCAGCGCTGTTCGACGCCATCCACAAGCACATCGACCCGGCGGTCGAACTGTTCGAAATGGAGGCCCCCATCAACGACGAAGCGTTCGCACGGGCGCTGGCGGAGAAACTGGACGAGTACATGCGTGCCGCCGGCGTCGGTCCCTGAACGAACCCGATACCATGTGCTCGACGTTCGAGACTTGTGATAAGCGGAATAGGGCCGGTCCGTCGAAGGAGGGGCCGAGCCCGGTCACTCGGAGGAGTCCCCCCACTCAGTCAGTGTACCAGTACGCCCAGAGGATCAACACGCCCTGAACTGGCAGCCGTGCCCAGCGGACCAGCGCAGATGGATCGCCGCCACCCGTCCCCTCAATGGTGACCATGGAGACAGCCATGTAGACGTTCGCGGGAAAGATCGCGACGAGCAATGCGATCGTCGCCCAGGCGGCGTGCGATCGCGTCCGCGGTACCAGCAGGCCGAGCCCGACTGCGACCTCGGCGACGCCGGATAGATACACCAGCGCAAGTGCCGCCGGCAAGACCGGTGGCACGATCTGGACGTATAGTTCCGGCACGATGAAATGCAATATTCCAGCAACGACGTACAGGAGCGCCATCACATAGCACAAGGGCCGTTTGAACTGCCGCAAGCCAACACGCATCTACTATCGGGTATGGCGGCCAGTGAAAAGCAAGTTGGGATTTGTGCTCCAGCCCGGAAACAGAGGAGCGGCCACTCACCCTGGAAGAAAGAGGTTGAGGATCGCAACGACCAATCCGGCAAGTCCCATCCGAACGGCAGCAACGTACCACCGCTGGTCCGAAATAGAGCCCATGTAGGCACCGAACACACCTAACACACCGATACCCAGGCCGACCGCAATGAGTGCCGCCTCTGCCATTGTGACGACGGTCCCCGCTACGAGGAACGGGGTCAGCGGAATCAGAACCCCGATAAGTGGCCCCAGCCCGCTCATCGTGGCGTGGACGAAGCGGACACCGCGCTGGTTCCGCTGAACGCGGGTATCGTCAAGGTCCGTGAGCATCGCTTGTTCGATACGTCTGATTTCGGCCCGGGTTTCGGCACGTTCGATTTCCCAGACGCTCCAGACCGCAGAGGTCCCGAGACCGACTGCCGCGCCCAGTCCGATTTTGATCACAGTGTACCCATGAGGGACCCCGGAAAGGACAGCACCAACGATGATACCAATGCTCGTGAGCGTCCCGTCGAAGCCGTTCGAGATGAAGTACCGACGAGAGATCGCAAGGACATCTTCCTTCCCGAGAAGCCGCCTGAAGAGTTGTCGAATGGACGCCACGGCGTCTCAGCCATCCTGTAACGTCCGTCGATCCGTAACAACGGAGTCACCGCAGGCAACCTGATCTACAGAGTGTACCGACCCACCGAGGTTTTCGATCGTTTCATCGATCGCCTCGAAGTCCAGATCGTCGCTTTCAAAGGTGAGCTTGATGTTTTGCACTTCCTGATCTAGTTCGATCAGAGACGATGTTACGCCCTCGACGCTTTCAATTTCGGCCAGTTGCTTGGTGAACGTCAGTAGCGGCGGGTCGTGTGGTTTCAGTACATCGATGACCAGTCGTCGGACTGCTGCCATATCCCAACACGCGAGGGGTTATGGTAAAAATGTGTGCCAACACTACACTGTTACCGCGCTAAACGTATTGAGGCGTCTAACGGCGGTGCTGTCCGTTCACTATCCGGATACAGAGGACTGCAGCAGGCGAGATGTTATTAGATACCCCTGTGTAGTTCTTCGAACAGCGTCTCTGAAGTGCCATGTATCTGAAAAGACACCGAGGCCAACAGTTTGAGACACAGGCAACGACACAGAAGCCACGCTCAACGAGGAACAAACAGGGACCCGTCCCCGAGTACCGCGCTACGTACGCCGTTGCCCAGATAGCTGACTGACATGCAAACACACGACTACCAGTATGTACGACACCATCCTGTTCCCGACCGACGGAAGCAACGCCGCAGAATCGGTCCTTGAATACGCGCTACAGATCGCATCCGAACATGAGGCGACGATGCACATCCTCAACGTCGCCGACACTGGCCGAGACAGCGTCACTACGATTCGTGGAGAGGTCATCGACGTGCTCGAAACAGAAGGAGAGCGCATCGTGGCGGAAGCCACACAATATGCGAAAGATGAGGGCGTTCCCGTTGTCTCTGCGGTGCTTCAGGGTGACCCGCACAAGACGATCGTCGACTACAGCCAACAGTCCGACAGTGATTGCATCGTTATGCCGACACACGGACAGCGTGGGATCCAGCGAATCCTGCTCGGGAGCGTCACTGAACGCGTCATCAACACAGCGGAAGTTCCTGTCATTGCGGTCAACCCTGACAGAGATCGGCCACTCGTGTATCCGCCACAGCACGTCCTCGTCCCGACGGATGGGAGCCGTGGCGCAGATCTCGCACTGACAGAGGGGATTGCTGTCGCGAGGGCGACGGACGCAACACTCCATCTGCTTCACGTTGTCGAGACTGGTGGCCTCGGGCCGGATGCACGCTCCGTTCTGAAAGAGGGGGAGCTGACTGAGCGAGCGAACGAAATTATGGCCGGGGCGACCGAGAAGATCGACGACACCTCGCTTGACACGGTCACCAGTGTCATTGAGCACGGTGACCCCTCGAAGGTGATTTGCGACTACATCGACGAGAATGAAGTCGATCTCGCGGTTATGGGGACACACGGGCAGACTGATTTCAGCAGGTACGTCATGGGAGGCGTCAGCGCCAAACTCGTCCGAAAGTCCCCGGTCCCGGTGACGTGGGTTCGCGAGCCCGAATCTGCGTCAGATGAGTAGCTCGGTTTGTGAATCGGTCAACGCATACCAGCGTACAGGCCCGATACAACTCTGCGTGTGAAGGCCCCGGCAGGGCTCTCGATATGCGAGAGTGTTTAGTAACTATGGGGCTCTTAAATCGGATCATGACCACAGACGACTCACAGTCCGATGGGGGAACGAGCAAGGTCGATGCCGTAATTCAAAAATACGATCTTGTCGGGATGGGTGCAGAACTCGAAAATCGGTGGGTTGGTGCTGACGGAGAGAAAGAAAGTACTCGCGACCTTGCTGACTACTTCAACCGGTCGGTGCTTGAGTCCGCCATCGATGGGAGTGACGCTCCGACATTGAGTGGCGACATCCAGCAGGTCTATCAGTCACTGCACGAAGATGATGCGGACGCCCCGCTCATACGCTCTCGGCTTGAACAGAGCGGGATCGATGTCGAATCCGTGATGGCTGATTTTATCTCCCACCAGACGGTGTATCGCTATCTCAAGAACGACCGTGGCGCGGCCCGACCTGAGCAGACGCCCGCAGAACGAAAAGAGAGCGCCATCGACTCAATACAGCGCCTCCGGGGCCGAACCACCGCTGTCACGAGACAAACTATCGAGAGTCTGAACAAAAACGATGCTATCTCGGTCGGCGATTTCAACATCATCAACGAAGTACAGGTGCTGTGTGAGGACTGTGGCCGTAGCTACGATATTGTCGCGTTTCTGAAACAGGATGGCTGTGACTGTCAATCCAAATGAGATATCTGTCCGTATTGTCAAAAAGAAGCTAGTAGCCCAGCTAGCGGTCCGGTACGCGGACATTCCCCCACGACAGCCAGTGCTCAGCCGAGCCGCGGGAACCGAGCCGTCTTACAATCGACACCGCAGAACGCGTATTCCGTGACGTTGCCAGCACTATCTCTGGTCGTGACATTTCGATACCGGACGTTTTCACCGATCGGCGTTCCGCAGTGGTCGCAGTGTCGCGTTGCAATCGAGCTAACTACGACCCGGATAGATTGGCTCTCAACGCTTTCAGGGACCGCCCTCCGCGCTTGGTCTGCGTTTGCGATGTCTGCTGATTGTTGGCTACAGTACTTCTGCGTGTTTTGTGCGTTCATGATGTCGCTGATTATGATTTCGTCGTTGGTGTCGCAGCGCTTCGTGAGGTGGGTCGTCGCGACCCGAAAACCGTCGGCTGGCGCTTTGGGGACCAGCCAGGACTGACGTTTTCCACCTGTGTGCCGGCGTTTGCCCGCACTGTGGTGGTCTACGTCAGTTTAAAATTTGAAAAATGTAAAAAACGTAAAACCGGATGTAGAAGGGTCTGCACTGATCAGCTGCCGGGACAGCGGGCTTGCGTTCCAAGCCATACAGTCGACGCCCGGGTTCATGAGACTATCTTTAACGGATGTACACTTAACCATTTTGTGAGTGGTGTTCACACCCAGCACTCAATCGAGCTAGTGAACGGCCCCATCTCAGTGAAAACACTGACCAGACCAACCAAATGATTAAATACGATAGTTTAGTATACGAAGGTATGGAGCCGGGTACCCAGACGGCAAAAGCGCCCCGGAAAACGATGGGACCAGTGGCTATAGCGACCGGTTATCCGTTTTTTACACTGCCTACCCGATAGCCTGCGTAGACCACTACAGTCCGGGCGTAACCCGGCACAGGTGGAAAACGTCGGTGAAACGACCGTAGCGGTTCCAGAGTCGTGTGTAACAGTAGATGGAACGAGTGCAATCGCTGTCAACAATCAACCAAGGCAAACAATGAATGGACAAGCTGAGGCGGAGCAATCACTAACAACTGCTCGTTGCGCTATGGAAGCCAGCAGCAACGCAGTCGCTACTGAACTGAATATCCAGAACAAGTCAACTCGAATCTTGGTCGGTGGGTCACCGGACTACCGCTGTGATTACTGTGGACAGGTGATCAGCGAACAGATGAGGTATAGCGGGGTTACGATACGTAACTCGGACGGGGGGGGGGGATAACAGAGCATTTCTTCTGTGAAGAGGAATGCATGACATCGCAGTACCCCGATATCTAACATACCTGTTTCGGCGAGGAGCAGACCCGGTCATGAATCTACAGCGAGAGTGTATATAATCCAAAATATTCGGATTACACTCAGCATTGTAGAACTGCAAATGATGAGAAGGACTGGCACACGATGCAACGACAAAGTGTTCAGCGCAGAAAATGGTCCGAATGTGTCTATATCTTCGCCGAATCGAAACAGATACGCTATTATACTGTTCTGAGATATCGTTCAATATATAAACATTCCCGGAATGTTAATATTCAGTGGTACAGAGTAAGGGACGAATTTATATACGTCTGTCAGCCATGCCATCGTATGACATGCTACAACGCAAGCAAGGGAATTCTGTACGAAAACCTCCCAACAGACGCACCGAGACCCGAAGAAGAGGAAAACAAACTGAGCGCCAGTGACGCTGGCGCAACCCAGACGGTCGCAAACGACTGACTCTGGATCGTCTCGGACGTCCGACTCTGGAATCAAACTACGGTCTGTCTGACCCACACAAGGCGGAGAGCCCGGTCAGAGAACGACTTGTTCTGGAGCTGCATCTTCAAACCGGCAAACAGTATCGGATAGACGATGACTGGATAGATATCCGCTCGGTTTGGCTGTGTATCCCGTGACTGAGGTGTCAATATGGCCTGGTCAGTTTCGTCTGTGTATCGCCTTCCCTCTCGCATTCTGTGCAGCTTCCATTATCGCTTCACTTAATGTTGGATGTGTGTGAACAGTTGAGCCAATGTCCTCAAGCTTTGCACCCATCTCTATCATGGCTGCGATTTCTGCAATCAACTCGGATGCCTCTGGACCGATAATCTGTGCACCGATCACACGTTCGGTTTCTTTTGTGGCGATAATTCGGACAAAGCCTTCTGCCCGGTTTGCTGTTAGTGCTCGTCCAGACGCCTGGAACTGGAACTCGCCTGTGACAGGTGTCATACCCTTGTTCGCTGCTTCGTTCTCTGTCAGCCCGACAGTTCCGATTTCCGGGTCGGTAAACACGGCGGCCGGGAGTGCCTGATAATCGACCGCAGCGGGTTCACCAGCAATGACCTCCGCTGCAACCTCCCCTTCTTTCGATCCTTTGTGTGCGAGCATCGGCTCACCAGCAACGTCACCGACCGCGAAAATGTGCTCCTTGTTCGTCCGGCATGTGCTATCTGTCGGAATGAATCCCTGAGCATTGGTCTCGACGCCGGCATCGTCGATGCTGAGCGTGTCTGTCACCGGGCGTCTGCCAACAGCAACGAGTATTCTGTCAGCGGTGAGTTCTATATCACTATCATGCGCCGCCTCGTCTGCAGGGACAGCAGTCAGGACGGCCTTACCATCCGACGCTGCCCAGCTGTCTGCGGTGTACCCGAAATGGAAATCCACACCGAGACGCTCTGCTCGCTTCCTGACTATCGAGGCAATGTCTTCCTCATAGCTGGGAAGCGCCTGCTCTAGCATCTCAATGACCGAGACATCGCTTCCAAGTCGGCTATAGACAGTCGCTAGCTCCATGCCGATGTATCCGGCTCCAACGATTACGAGCTCGTCGGGCACTGTGTCGAAGTTCAGCGCGCCATCTGACGAAACAATACGCTCATCCTCAAAACCGAACCCTGGAATTTCAATCGGTCTGGACCCCGTCGCGATAATACAGTTTTCGAATTTCAGCGATTCAGACCCCTGGCCCTCGCCCTGATGGATGATTCTGACCTTGTTTTCGTCGGCAAATTCGGCAGTCCCTTTCAGCAGGTTCACCCCAGCTGCCGTACACAGTTGCTCGATACCGCTCGTTAACTGGTCGACAACGCCGTCTTTCCAGTTAATCATCTCGTCGAGCGCAACTGTTGGGTCTGCGTAAATCCCCAGTTCCTCCGCCTGGCCCGCCTCTGATGCCAGTTTTGAACCGTGTATCAGGGCCTTAGAGGGGATACAGCCACGATTGAGACAGGCGCCCCCATACTCTCCTTTTTCAACAAGCGTGACATCAAGGGCAAGCTGTGCAGCGCGAATCGCGGCGACGTATCCGCCGGGGCCCGCGCCAATAACCAGTACGTCAGTCGACGTAGTTACATCTCCGACAACCATTATTCTAGTAGTAGCAGGTTTGGATTTTGCAGGTACTTCTGTATGGAGTTTGTAAATTGTGCGGCGTCTGCGCCATCAAGCACTCGATGATCGAACGACAGCGAGAGTGTCATGATGTGACGAGGTTCTATCGTCTCTTCACCATCCGCTTCGACGACCCGTGGCTTCTTTTTAATTTCACCCAGTGCCAGGATAGCGCTCTCCGGCTGGTTGATGATTGGCGTTCCATACTCCCCGCCAATCCCGCCGATGTTCGAGATAGTAAATGTCCCGCCGCGCATTTCCTCCGGCGAAAGACTGCGTTCTCTCGCTTTCTGGGTTTTTTCGTTGGTTTCCGATGCGACCTCCAGCAGGCCTTTCGCATCAACATTCTCGACAACGGGAACCAGCAGCCCGTCATCAGTTGCCGTTGCGACACCGATGTTGTAATACTGCTTTTCGACTATCTCTTCGTTTGCTTCGTCCAGAGAGACATTTACCTGCGGATTCTCTTGTAGAGCCGCGGCACACGCTTTCATTACGAACGGCATATACGTCAGTCGGATATCGTGCGCCTCGGCCTCCTGTCTGAGGGTCGAACGAGCATCGACCAGCGCAGTAATATCAACCTCATCCTGATGAGTGACGTGTGGGGCCGTATATTTCGACGATGTCATCGCCGCTCCAATCGTCTGCCTGATCCCCTTGTACGGCTTCCGAGACTCGGGGCGCGCTGGCTCGTCTGCCGCTGCCCTCTCAGCTACCGCGTCTCGATCCGTCTGCTGTGCCTGCTGCTGTGCCTCGGCATACTCTTGGACCGCTTCGAGCGTGACAAACGGTTCTCCGTCTTTTTGTTCATCAGTGGGGACAGTATCGAGATCAATCCCTTCCTCCGCTGCGATGTGTCTCGTTTTCGGGACGGCCACCGTCGTCTCCCGGTCTACCACTTCTCTCGTCTGTGCCGGACTGACAGACTGCGCCGGGGCTGCCTGCTGTGTTCGTTGCTCGGCAGCAGTGGTCTGTTGGCTTGAACGCTCCTGAGTCGAGGATTCCGGACTCGCGTACGCGCGGACATCCGGCTCCGTTATACGTCCCGAAGACGAGTCCGCAACGCTGGAAATATCGACGCCCAGTTCGCGGGCGAGACGCCGCACAGACGGCGGGGCGGGGACCTGGACGCGCTGTGTAATCGCTGGTTCTGACTGCGTCTCTTCGGCTGGCTGTGCCGTGGTTCCGTCGTTGATTTGTTGGCCAGTGTCCGCAGTAGCGTCGTCTGCAGGCGTTGTTTCAGTTCCGCCTGGTTCGTCTTCCCCCTCGACTCGGAAGACGATAATCACGTCACCGACTGGGACTATTTCACCTTCCGCGGCACGAAGTTCTTCGACAACACCGTCGACAGGGGATGGGACGTCAACGACGGCTTTGTCGGTCTCGACTTCCGCGACTGGCTGGTCCTCGGAAACTGCGTCACCCGGCTCAACACGCCAGCGAAGCAGTTCGCCCTCGGCGACGCCTTCTCCGACATCGGGGAGCTCGAATTCGCGTACCATGTTAGAAATCGACTGTTTCGCGGATGCCGTCTTGGATACGGACCGCCTGTGGCAGGTAGTAATCCTCCAGTGAATGGAGCGGCATGGGGGCATCGAAGCCAGCAATTCGTTTAATTGGCGCTTCCTGATGCACGAGTGCTTCTTCCTGAATCGTCGTTGCGATTTCAGCCCCTAATCCGCCAGTCTTCGGTGCTTCGTGGACAATCGCAGCTCTTCCGGTCTTTTTGAACGAGTCAGTGATCGTCTCTATATCGAGGGGGGACAGGGTTCGCAGGTCGATGACTTCGACATCGATGCCGTGTGACTGGCTAAGATTCTCCGCAGCGATCAGCGCCGGCCGAGTCATTGCGCCCCAAGTGTAGACTGAGATGTCGCTCCCCTCACGCCGGATAGCGGCCTCATTCAGCGACACTTGGTATGGTTTCGTCGGGACATCCTCACGGAAGGCGCGGTAGATCAACTTCGGCTCGAGGAATATAACTGGGTCAGGGTCACGAATCGACGCCGCTAGCAGTCCCTTGGCATCGTAGGGCGTGCTCGGTGAGACGACCTTGAGCCCGGGCTCGTGCACGAAGAACGCTTCCTTTGACTCGGAGTGGTGTTCCGGGGCCCGGATCCCACCGCCGTATGGAGCCCGTATCACCATCGGCACTGAATACTGCCCCTGACTACGGCTCCGGAGGCGTGCAGCGTGACTGACAATCTGGTCGAAAGCAGGATACATGAAGCCCATGAACTGCATCTCAGGAACAGGCTTCATGCCGGTCTGTGCGAGTCCAATCGAAGCCCCGATGATTCCGGCTTCGGCCAGTGGCGTGTCGATGACGCGGTCTTCGCCGAACTCTTCGTATAGCTGGTCAGTTGCTCTGAAGACACCGCCGTTCTTCCCGACGTCTTCGCCCAGAACGACGACGCTGTCGTCCTGTGACATTTCTGTGTACAGCCCGTCCTGTATCGCCTCCACAAGGGTGAGACTCTGGGCTTTCTGGCCCGTCTGCGCGCTGGCTGTCGAACTCATTCCAGCACCTCCGAGAACGCGCCGTCGTCATATTTCTCGCGCAGTCGGTTCAATTCGTCCCGCTGTTCTTCGAGTCGCGCTGGAACGTCCTCGTACACATGCTCGACGATGTTGTCCGGACTCGCTTCTGTCTGCTCTGCCGTCTCTATCGCCTCGCTGACTTCCTGTTCGATACTGTCCTGGATCTCACTCTCGAGGTCGGAATCGAGGATGCCCTCGTTGTACAGATACTTTTCAATGCGGTCCACAGGGTCACGGTCCCGCCAGGCCTCCTCTTCTGATTCGTCTCTGTAAACAGACGGGTCATCCGCGGTCGTGTGTGCGCCGAAGCGATACTGGACAGACTCAATAAGCGTTGGACGGCGCTCTCCGGGACCCGGATTCCGGGCTTTCGCCAGTGCCTCACTGGCGACTTTGTAGACCGCCAGCGGGTCCAGTCCATCGACTCGAACGCCGTCGATACCATACGCCTGTGCCTTTTCAGCGATGGTTTCGCTCGCGGTCTGTCGCTCTCGGGGGACCGAAATCGCCCATTGGTTGTTGTTGCAGACGAATACAGCGGGGACGTCGAACACCCCGGCGAAGTTCAGTCCTTCGTGGAAATCTCCCTCTGAGGTCGCACCATCTCCGAGATGACACAGGACGGCCGTCTCGGTCTTTCCCTGTAGCTTGTGTCCCCACGCCATTCCCATGGCCTGTGGAACCTGCGTTGCAATCGGAATATACTCCGGCATCACGTTGACATCGTCCGGGATCGCGTATCCGTCTCGATAGCCTCTCAGTGGCTCGAACAGGGATACCAGATCCATCCCATGGGCGTACTTCGCCGCGTGCTCTCTGTAGGTCGGGAACAACCAGTCCTGCTCGGCAAGTGCCAGGCTCGTGGCGACCTGGGATCCTTCTTGCCCGGTCATTGGTGCATACGTCGCGAGCCGCCCCTGTCGTTGGAAGCTGATGGCCCGCTGGTCGAAGTGCCGAGCAAGCTTGATTGTCTCATACATCTCAAGTAACTGCCTGTCTGAAATGTCCGGGACAGACGCCTGTGGCAGTACGTTGCCCTCGGCATCCAGTACCTGGACCAGATCCGAGTCTTCTCTTACGGGCGCTGGCAAGTCCGTGCTTCCTGCTTCGTTTTTCATGTTCATTGTTTTCGATAATGTTTTATAATCAACAGACGCTCCCTCAACAGACCCTGATAACCCGAACAGCCGCTGGTTACGGCTCTTCGAGCGCGTTCAAGGCTGGCGTTTTCCACCGGAGCACAGGGCCCACCTGTGCACTGGCAGTCTACGCCAGTTTAAATGTCGAAAATGTAAAAAATGTAGCTGTGGAAGAGGGCAGTGCCCAATCCATTAACTGCCGGGACAGCTGACCTGCAGGGCAGGCGATAGGGTTCAAACCCGGATGCATATATGAAGTCTAACATGGTAGATACTTATTGTTTGTGCGACACCCGTTCACACGCCACAGTAGCTAGTCCGGTGCGAATGGTGACTGCTGCTGGCCCGAAGAAGCGTAAATGCAACAGGAAGTAACACACAATTGACTAGAATATCTATGTACTACGTCTTGGGAAAGTGTTGATACAGACGCCACTCAGACATTCTCACTGACAGATGGCTTTCACGAACCGCTGCTAAGAACTGTATGTGTGCAATTATCTGTAACGTCACTGGAGCCAAGTCTGTAGTGTGGAAATCTGTTCGCCGGTTATGAAATTAACTACGGACTCAGCAACCAGTACAGTGTCTTGTGTCGATCCTATGGCCGTGGCAGAGCATAGTCACCAAGCCAGTGCTGGGGTACAAGAGCTACCCGCCGAGGAAGTCCTCCCGCACCTGTTGGTCGTTGAGAAGTGCCTCACCGCTGTCCTCGTGTCGGTTCTGCCCCTGCACAAGGACATAACCGCGGTCACACCGCCGCAGTGCCTCCTTTGCATTTTGTTCGACGAGGAGAACGGCGGTACCGGCGTCGTTGATCTCGTCAATGCGGTTAAACATCTCGTCAACGAGGTCGGGTGCAAGGCCAGCACTGGGCTCGTCAAGGAGTAACAGATCTGGATCGAGCATGAGCGCACGGCCCATCGCCAGCATCTGTTGTTGCCCTCCAGACAGTGTCCCAGCCTTCTGCTCCGACCGCGTTTCCAGTATTGGGAACCGGTTATAAACCGCCTGAAGCCGGTCCTCAGGGAACTGATCCAGCGTGTATGCGCCCATCTTGAGGTTCTCTGTGACGGTCAGTGGCTCGAACACGTTGTTGCTCTGGGGAACGAAGCTTAACCCATATGAGATGATATCTTCCGGTTGTTCGCCGGCGATATCTCTGTCGTCGAATATGATTTCACCCCCCATGTACGTCGTCAGTCCAAACACTGATTTCATCACCGTGGACTTGCCTGCACCGTTCGGGCCGACGATGGTGATGTACTCACCCTGTCCGACTTCCATGTCGACATCTGTGAGAATCTGCAGGTCACCGTACCCGGCGTCCAGTTGCTGTACTGACAGCAGACTCATATTTTCACCTCTTCTCCGAGATATGCATCAAGCACTTTTTCGTTGTTTTTCACTGCGTCTGGTTGCCCCTCTGTAAGAACACTCCCCTGGTGCATCACGATGACCGTGTCGCAGTTATTCATAATAACGTCCATGTCGTGTTCGACGAAGAGGAAGGTGTACCCCTGCTCTTTGAGCGTATGCAGCCGGTCAATGAGTTTCTCCTCAAGTGTTGGGTTGACTCCCGCAAGCGGTTCATCCAGCAGCACCATCTCGGGATCGGTCATGAGCACGCGCGCCATCTCCAGCAGCTTCCGCTGGCCACCTGAGAGATTCCCGGCGGATTCGTGCGCGACGTGCTCAATCTCAAACAGTTCGAGCATCTCCCAGGCCTGTTCTCGAAGTTCTTTTTCTTGTTCGACGACCTGTGCTCTGGCTCGCGGGAGGACCGCTCGCCAGACTGTTTCGCCGGCCTGGTTCTGTGGTGCCAGCATCAGGTTTTCCAGCACGGTCATCTCTGATAGCTCTCGTGCTATCTGGAAAGTCCGGACGAGGCCCTGATTTGCGACCTGATCTGACCGATACCCCGTTATCTCCGTGTCATTGAACTCGACTGCGCCCCCGTCTGGGCGTTGCACACCGGTAATCAGGTCAAATGTCGTCGACTTGCCGGCACCGTTCGGACCGATCAGACCAGTGATAGACCCCTTTTCGACGTGGAAAGAGACGTCAGCGACAGCGGTAATACCACCAAATGTCTTTCGCAGGTTTTCCACTTTGAGTATCTGCTCTTGCTGTCCGTTCCGGGTCTGATCGCTCCGTGCTGAATGTCCGTTCTTACTCATTATCGTCCTCGCGAGTCGCCTGCTGTGAGAGTGCAACGCTCGATGCGATTGCTTTTCGATGGCCAAGCAGCCCATCCGGGTGCCGTTGCATGAGATACACCAGAACGATACCGAGCAGCATGAGTCTGAGAGCCGAAATACTCACGTCCTGCACGGAGTACGCCAGCAGCGGCGTGACATCGAGAGTTCCTAACTCGGCGAGGGCACTGACAAGCGTATCGGGAGCGTTGCTGAGCTGGAGGTACTCCGCCACCACCCGGCGGATGAACGAGGGGCCCTCGAAGAGCAGGCTCGCGAACAGAGCACCGCCAACGATACTCCCCGTTGGCGAGCCAGTTCCACCGATAAACAGCGCAATGAAGATGTAGAAGGTCTGTATCGGCTTGAACATCCGTGGCGATGCATAGCCCCCGGAGAGACGCCAGAAGATGGCAATCAGGCCCATGAGCGCACAGCCAAGCGCGAACGTCTTGATCTTGAACAGACGCGTATCTTTTCCCAGCGCCTGCGTGACTTGCTGGTCCTCGCGAATACTCTTGAGCACCCGTCCGAAGGGTGACTTCCCGATGCGGATCATCAACCAGTACAGGAGGCCGAGACAGAGACACAACACAATTACGTACGCCCAGCCGATGACCAGCGTCTCCTCGATTCCCAGCGGTTCCACGGCGCTGAATATCGCCGCACCTAGAGCATTTGGCGCTGGGGCTGTTGTGGCCGGGTCTGTGTAAAATAGAATCCGGATCGGGTTCGATGGCAACGACAGCCCCGTCGCACCGCCCGTTCCGAATGCAACGCCGGCAATGCGAGTGTTCGCGAACTCCGGCGCACGGAGTGTGAGGCGGACGATTTCCGAGAACGCGACAGTGACGATTGCAAGATAATCGGCACGAAGTCGGATCGCAGGCAACGCTGCAAGGCCGCCAACGATTCCAGTCACGAGGATAGCACCCACAATCGCGACCGGAAGTTGCAGCCCGAAGCCGGGCGGACTGGCCGTCACTGGAGCGGTCAGTATCCCCATCGTGTATACACCGATGGCCATGAACCCGGCCGCACCGAGGTTGAACAGACCCGCGTATCCCCACTGGAGGTTCAGTGCAAGCGCTAACATGGCATAAATCGCGGAGAGGAACGCGACACGACGGAGCGTGTTGACTGTGCCATTCAGCTGGAATCCAAGCACGACACTGAAAAGCGCGTACAATCCCCCGATCGCGAGTGCCAGAGCGATGAGCAAGCGGATGTCATTGTTGCCAAGCCAGCCCTCAGCCCGCGCCTGAAGAGAGCCTGTACTCATGCCGTCGTCCTCCCACTGAACAGCCCCGATGGACGCACGAGCAGCATGACGATCATGATAACGAACGCCGCAACCAGAAGGAAGCTGGCTGGAATCCAGACGAGCGCGAGTCGACTCGCGAGACCGAGAATGACACCGCCGACCATTGCGCCGTAGATCGAACCGACACCGCCGAGGATGACCGCTGCGAACACCAGTAACAGCAGGTCCCACCCCATTGTCACTGTGAGCGTCCCCTGCTGTAGTGCGATAAGAAAGCCTGCACACCCGGTAAGCCCGCCGCCGATAATCCACGTGAGTTTGACAACGCGCTCCGTTGGGATGCCCGTGACTTTTGCGAGGTCCTTGTTCGCAGCCATTGCACGCATCGCGGTGCCGATTTTGGTGTACTGGAGCAGAATGTGAGTCCCAAGCATCAGGAGCGCGGCGACGACGACCAGCGTAATCTGGTGTCCCCCGAACGTGACGCCCGCAACAGTAAACTGGGGGACGTTGCCGCCTGTCAGCCCACGGCTGTCAGTCAGAAACGAATAGGTGAGGAAATTCCGGAGGAACAGCGCGACGCCGACGCTGGCAATCATCAAGGTCACACCGTCAGCGCTGCGCATCGGTCTGAACACGATTCGATCCAGCAAGAGCGAAAGGGCGGCTGTCAGAACCGCAGCGACGAGTAAGCCAGCCAGAAGCGCCAGCGGGGTATTGACAACATTGATGCCAAGCTCATTCGAACCGACTGCGATTGGGCCGCCGATAAGAATGAGCGATTCGACAGAGAACTCTCCCAGCCCGGCAATCAGAAACGCCGTCGCCCATCCGGCGAACGCACCGCTCGTAATCAAGTCACCGTGGGCAAAGTTCGCGAAATTGAGGATACTGTATGTCATTGAGAGGCCGACACCGGCCAGTCCAAGCGACATGCCCAGCACCAGTCCGTTCCAGAGATAACTCATGAGGTCTGTGATGGCAACTGTTCCAGTGCCTACCTGTCGAAGAATATCGAATACGAGAAACACGCCGATAACTGCGAATATAACGAGTACTGGGCGGTTGTATACCAGATTCTGTCCACGGCTGTAGTAGTCTCGTGCCGCCATACTTTGATGCTCTGTACCCAGTCTTAAAAATCTTGATGTAAAATAGTCATAGATACCGCGAAACCGAAGATATGCGCCTATTTCACGCTAGTTTTACCCACGGTATCTGTTGACAATAATAGACGTGACGGCTAAATCAGACTGGCTTTGCAACTGTCGGTGTCGAATGCAAGATTCGGTGCATAGTTCCGTACGCATGCGCCCGCGACGAGAAATATGACACCGCTCATCGGATGACGAAGATGAAACCGCTCGCTGGACGAAACAGTCAGTCGCGAGTCCCTGCTGGTGCGCTACAGAGAGTTCGTGACCGTTCGCATCACTTCCAGCGCCTCTTTCAGCTCAGCCGTACTCGTGGCATACGAAATGCGCGCCTGTCCTTTACCACTCGGCCCGAACGCCTCGCCGGGGACGACGATAACATCGTTGTCCAGCATCTTCTGGGTCCATCCGTCCGGGACGTGGGGCATCGCATAGAACGCTCCCTTCGGCACTGGCGTGTCAAGGCCGATATCCGCTAACCCGTCGAGAAGGACGTCCCGACGCTCCTCGAAGGCTGACACCATCTCTCTCACTGGTTCCTGTGGACCGGTGAGCGCCGCTTCAGCAGCGTACTGTGAGGGGGCACTGGCACACGCCTGTACGTACTGATGCACCCGAAGCATCCGTTCGATTCGCTCTGCACTGGCCGCCACCCAGCCGAGCCGCCAGCCTGTCATCGAGTACGTTTTAGAGCACGCACTGGCCTGAATGACCCTATCAGAGTTAGCGAATTCCGCCGGTGAGTGGTGTTCACCATCGAAGACGATCTTCTCGTAGACCTCATCGGAGAGACAAATGACTTCATGCTCATCCGCGATCCGCGCGAACTCTGCCATATCTCGCTTCGATTGCACTGCACCGGTGGGGTTTGCAGGACTGTTAACAATAAACAGCGACGTGTTATCTGTGATAGCATTCTCGACAGCAGCGGGGTCAAGGGTCAGGTCGTCCCTGAGTTCGACCCGTTTTGGTTCGCCGCCGGCGAGCAACACCAGTTGTTCATAGGCCAGAAACCCGGGGTCAGGGCAGAGTACTTCGTCGCCTGGCTGGACGTGGGCTTCGATTGCGACGTGAATCGCCTCGCTTGCGCCGGCGGTCGCAATGATATTTTCAGCTGGTATGTCCTGCCCATTGTCGGTAGCATAGCGGTCACTGATGGCCTCTCTGAGTTCTGGAATCCCCTTGTTGGACGTGTATGAGTCACCCATCCCGTCCTGAATCGCACTCATCGCTGCCTCCCGAGCGTGTTCTGGAGTTGGGAAATCAGGCTGACCGAGACCTAGATTTATTGCGTCTTCGCCTGCCGCTTCGAAGACTTCTCGGATGCCACTGATATCCATCTCTTCGACGCGTGCTGCGTACTGAGACATCAGTTCATAAGTATAACAGTATTTGATTATAGTCTTTGGGTTGTGCGTGAGTGAGTATAACACCAGCTCTGCCAGACAACATGGCGCACGGTCCCTGAGTTACGGCCACGGCACAAAAGCCATTCAGTCTGCTGTATATGCGGGGTAATCGTAATCCGGAGTGTGGAAGCCCGCAGTGTTCTCGTTACACTTCCACCTGCTCGATATTCTCCGTGCCGTTCTCTGTATACCTGAAGTAATTGTACACGGCGCTGGCCAGGTCACCATTGTCGTCAAACTCAACTGGGCCCGAGACGCCCTGATAATTGATTTCGTTCCCGTCGGCCGCCAGCGAAACGCCTTCGCCCAGATTTTCAGGTCCGACTGCTTCGCCACCGGAGTCTGTAACCGCCCGCATCTGATCGCGGATTGCAGTCCCGTCATCTTCACCGGCCGCCGCACGTGCCAGCATGAGGACTGCCGCAGCATCGAACGACTGCTGATTGAACGGCCCCGGTGCAGAGTCATACTCGTCTTGATACGCAGATTTGAAGTACTCAATTCCCGGTCCGGCTGAGGATGGGTTGGTCCCGCGGACGTTTGTCATGTCGTGGCCCACGTTCCCGGGCAAGTCATCGGCCCTGAGTCCGTCCGGGACCAGAATATCCATATCCGCTCTGTCGAAGTTCTCGTAGAAGTTCCGGAAGATTTTGTTCCCGCTCTCGGGGTAGCCGATGATCACGAGCGTCTCTGGGTCACCGTCAAGCGTGTTCTGCAACTGTGACGTGTAGGAAGAGCGACCTGCCGAGTACGAGACCTGATTCAGGACCTCACCGCCATACTCCTCCTCAAATGTCTTCGTGAATCCGTTTGATAGGCCGTTCCCGTACGCGTTGTTGAGAAAGAGGATAGCTGCGCTCTCCTTCTCAAGCCGTTCGGCCGCGATCTGTGCCAGCAGTGATCCCTGCAACTTGTCCGTTGGCGGCGTCCGGTACACGAAGTCGTTATCCTCCAGTGAGGAGACATCCGGCGACGTCGCCGATGGTGAGCACATCACCGTCTGATTCGGAATTGCGACGTTCTCTGCGACCTGCAGCGTCACTGATGACGCTAGTCCCCCGCAAATCATCGGATAGCCACCATTCACGAGTGCTTCTGCACCACTCACGCCCCGACTCGGTTTGGTCTCCGTATTCTCAAACTGCGTATCGACTGAGAACCCGTTGTCCGCGTCTCGGACCTGTTTTACAGCTAGTTCTGCTGCATCCCGAATTGCGGGGCCCACTTCGGACAACCCACCCGTTACCCCCATTAGGATGCCCATGCTGATGGTGTTCCCACTACTACCACCGTCTGTCGAACAGCCTGCAAGTCCGACAGCGCCTGCGGCACCAATGCTCTTCATGACAGTTCGACGGCTGACTGTATCGTGCATCGCAACACTCCCCATAACACAATCTTTCGTGATAAACGTTATTATGAACCGTAGCGGTTCCACGCAGCCATAAAGCGAACTCGGAGAGGGCCTGAGTTGGATGCAGAAAACACTCCGGCTGCTGCGCTTACCTCACTTTACTGTCGCTGACCGCGGGCGAGCCCTATTGGACACCGACCACACTGATGTTCAGACCACTCGCATCTGAACTGCCTGTATTTTCTCCACAGTTGCGTCCGTGCCGCGGCAGTGCCGATTCCCGTTCGAACCATACGAACGGCGCCGGGGACAGGGCGTCGTCCGTACCCGCTGGTCCCTACAGCGTACTCCTGCCCCTCATCGGCACGGTTATCGGAGACGCAGATGCTGATTCGAGTGTCACATCGATCGCCAGCGCTGGACCGCCGACACCGAGTGTGAGGCGGATGATTCTCGTACCGGGAGACAGTCCCAGATCCGGAGTCCCGTTGTCACCCCCGTCTATGTAGGCGACCACTCAGATGCCGCTAATATATAAATCGGTTGTACAGTCCGAGAGTTCGAATTATTAGAACGGCGGGCCGGCGACGTCCACTTCGACCGCTCCTACGTAGTTCGATCGTGGAATGCCACCTGTTATTGACTTTTCAGAAACTCCCGCTGTCATTGCAGCGTTGAAGAACGGACATTTCTACCACATATAGGCTCTATTCGTAACGGCATCTGCTAGAAAACTGTAGTTATTCCACAAGGTTGTTCTGTGGGCACAGCTGCTGTTACATCTATATAATTGTAACATTATTTCGACCCCACAACCGATATCTGTTACAGTAGTAACGCTGTAATCCGTCATCGACTGTATCCGAACTTACGAGATGTAGCCTGACCGCCCAGAAGACGAAAAGGCATCCAGAGCGCTTATAACGGGCATCTATACAAAATGTTGTAGTAATAGTGATATAGAATTACAGCTGCAATTCTGGAATATATTTTGTCCCAACTATTAGAACGCTCCTCGTGTGGAACACTGCAGAACACGGACAGTAGAGCGATTGAAAGCAGTGGAAACAGGCACTGTGGCATAATCGACTTACTTGAACGCCACAGTAGGGCCGTTGGGTTCACAGGACCCGAGTATCCGCCTATTCAATCGTGACTACTGCAACGTTGCACCCCAAACTCTATATCTTGGGAGTTACCCACAGTGGGACGTAACGCGACAATAGATAATGACACCCAAATCCACTACCCATGACTGAAACAGGAAAGCGCCTTGTCGAAGAACTGGACGAACAAGGCGTCGAGTACGTTTTCGGATATCCCGGTGGTCGTGCCATCGAGATCCTTGACCACGTCCCGGATGCTGATGTCGAGATGGTCCGACCACGCGATGAGCGCGAAGCCAGCGTCATGGCCGAAATGCACGGGCGACTCACCGGCAACCCCGGGGTCCTCGCGGGGCAAGGCCCCTGGATCGGCAGCCTCGGCGCAATCGGCCAGATGGAGGGAAAGCTCGCTTCGTCACCGATGGTCGTTATCACCGAGGCCAGCGAGCGTGGCGACTATTCCACGCTCGCGCCGTACCAGCAGGCTCGCGGTGATTACGGGGGATTGGACCTTCCATCTGCGCTCGATGCCTACACCAAGGAAAACTGGTTCCCGCGCTCACCAACGGAGACAGTACGCAGCCTCCAGCTCGCGTTCAAACACGCGACTGCTGGCCGGCCGGGGCCAACGGCAATTATCCTTGATGGCGACGCCGTCACCGAGGAGATGCCCGAAGATCCGATCCCGCCGGTCTGGGACGGCCACGATCAGGTACAAAACTGGGAATCGCGACCGGCCCGCGAGGATGTCAAAACAGCGATTACAGCGTTGAGCGAGGCTGACCGGCCGGTTATCATCGCCGGCAACGGGGTTCACGCCGCCGACGCCTACGACCAGCTTGAAACTGTCGCGGAGGCGACTGATGCCGTCGTCACGACTTCCTATCTCGGCAAGTCGACGTTCCCAGAAACCCACGAGTTGGCTGCGGGTGTTATCGGCTCCTTCGGTCACGAGGGTGCAAATCAGGTCGTCAGTGAAGCGGACGTACTCCTCGTCGTGGGCTGTCGCATGAACCCAATGGACACCAACTGGCAGTCCCCAGAGTTCATCCGGCCCGACGAACAGACCATCATCCACGCAGATATCGACACACGCAACGCCGGCTGGGTTTACCCCGCAGATGTGGCACTCATCGGTGATGCGGCACACAGTCTCGATGACCTGGCGGCGAACCTCCCCGAGAGCGCTGGAAACGACTGGGCGCGTGACCGTGCGGCCGCAGCGCAGGAGTCATTCTATGCTCCCAAATGCGAGTCGGATGCGTCGCCGATCAAGCCACAGCGTGCAGTCAAAGAAATCGAGGCTGTCGTCGATGCGGAAACGATTGTAACCGCCGACTCCGGGAACAACCGGTTCTGGTTACTCAATTACCTTCAGACACCGGGCACCGGGACCTACTACGGGAGCGGTGGCGTCGGCGCGATGGGGTGGGCAACACCGGCTGCGGTGTCAGCCGCCATCACGACGGAGAAAGAGATCATCGCCGTCGCGGGAGACGGTGGCTTCACGATGACGATGACCAGCGTGGAGACAGCCGTCGAGAACGGCGTCGCGCCCACGTTCGTCGTCCTCAACGACACCAGCCTGGGGATGGTTCGTCAGATGCAACACGAGGAGGGCGACATCGCTGGCGTCGAGTTCCACGACACCGACTTCGTAAAAGCAGCCGAGGCGTTCGGCGCTGAAGCGACGCGGGCAGTGACGCCTGCTGAACTTGCGACTGCACTCGAAGAAGGGACCAGCGCCGATGTCCCCTTCGTTATCGACGTTCGCATCGACCGTGACGAAGAGATGGTCGAGTCCCTCCAGTCATCGTTCTACAAAGAAGTGGGCGGGCTCCACGAATGAGCTCCCAGACACGGTTTAGCAAAGAATATAAATCAACTACGCAACACACATTGATATAACAATGACAGATACGACGGTACTCGTCACTGGCGGAACCGGCTTCCTCGGCTCGTACGTCGTCGAGGATCTCATCGAACACGGACACGACGTCGTTGCCTACGACCTCTCGACGGACGACCACATCCTCTCGAAGCTGGGTGTCGCCGACGATGTGACCATCCGGCGTGGGGATGTCTCCGAGGCGACGGACGTGATTCGTGCCGTCAAGGAGACGGGGACGACACACATCGTTCACCTCGCGGCACTGCTGACGAACACAGCACGGGACAACCCGCGGGCTGGCCTCGATGTCAATATCAAAGGGACGAACAACGTCTTCGAGGCCGCACGCACTCTTGACGACCAGATCGAGCGTGTCACCTGGGCCTCCAGCGCTGCAGTGTACGCGCCGCCACACAACTACGCTGCCGAGTACGTTGACGAGAACGAACTCGTCTATCCGGATACGCTCTACGGCGCAACCAAGGAGTACAACGAACATCAGGCTCGTGTCTACCACGAGGATTACGGGGTCGACCACGTTGGACTCCGTCCGACAGTCGCGTACGGCCCCTACCGCGAAACCGGTGGGTCGGCGTTTCTCGCAAGCATCATCGAGAAGCCGGCACTCGGCGAACCGTTCAGCGTCGAATACGGCGACCAGGTTATCGACTGGCAACACGCACGCGATATTGCACAGGCGTTCCGGAAGGCAACGTTTGTCGACGAAGACGACCTCAGCCAGCGCATCTACAACGTCCGCGGCGTCCTCGCGACGATCCGTGAAGCCGCCAACGCTGTCCGGGAAATCGTCCCGGATGCCGACCTTGCGGTCTCTGATGAGGGCGAACTCCCCTGGACCCAGAATCTCGATATGACCGCCGCACAGGAGGACCTCGGTTACGAGGTCCAGTACGACCTCGAATCCGGGTTCCGGTCCTACATCAACACTCTCCGGGAAGAGAACGGGCTCGACTCGCTCTGATACAGCAGTTCCGCCGTCGCTGTGTGACGTGCGTACGGTGAGAGTCGCGTCTGTCTCGTCTCGGCCAGAGTGAACCCAGTGTTTGATTAGGGACCTGCCTGTACGCATATGTGATGTACGAGCGCGACTTCATGGAAGGAACGCGTGGCACCATGGCCGTCGACTGGGAAGAACGGATCGACGTCAAGCGGATGCGACGCGAGCGAAAAGAACGTGCCCTCGACCGACTGCAGGACTCCGAACTGGGGTCGATGCTGCTGATCAATGACCCGAATGTCCGGTATGTCACTGGGCTGGCGATGACTGGCGGGAGCGGGGCAGACCACTACACACTCCTGACCGAAGACGGCGATGTGGTCCACTGGGACACCGCAGACCACGCATCGAACCAGCGGTTCAACTGTCCCTGGCTCGACGACATCCGGTATGCCTGTCCGGGACTCGGCAACGTTCCCCGGGCGTCAGGCAGCGCTTCTGCACGCGACTGGCTCAAGGATAAGATGGCGGAGACGGTGTATACGGCCATGGAGGAGTACGGTGTCGATCGGGAGCCGATGGGCATCGACGTGGGGAACGGGACGCTTATTGAGAAGTTCGAAAACCGCGGCGTCGATGTCGACACCAGCGCGGCGACCGATATCATGCTCGACGCGCGGAAGACCAAAACCCGTGACGAGATAGAGTGTCTGCGACAGGTCGCTGCCATCTGTGAGGCAGGCTTCCAGAAGATTACAGAGAGTGCCAGGCCAGGCAAGCGCGAGTCAGAAGTGTGGGGCGATGCGGTCAGCGAACTCTGGGGACACGGCGCAATGGCCCAGGGTGGCTACGTCACCTCCGGCCCGAACACCTGGCCGAAGCATCAGGCGAACACGACCGACCGGATGATTCGACCGAACGACCTCGTGTACGCTGATTTCTACAACATCGGCTATCTGGGCTATCGTTCCTGTTACTACCGGACCTTCAGCATGGGCGAACCGACGCAGGCACAGAAAGACGCCTACGAAAAAGCTCGTGACGACCTCTATGACGTCCTTGAACGGATCGAGCCGGGGGCCACGACCGACGAGATATGCAAGGGCTTCCCCGACAGAGACGGCGAGCATATGGACTGGTACGACGCCGACGAGTTCTGGCAGATGACGACCAACCACTGGGCCCATGGGCTGGGGCTGCAGCTCTACGAAACCCCGCTCATCTGGCGTGGACTTTCCCCGGACCACCCGATCGAGATCGAGGAGGGTATGACGATGGCTGTCGAGACGATGCAACCCGCAGAGCGGCAGGGCGTCCGCGTCGAAGAGATGGTCGTTGTCCGCGAGAACGGCGTTGAGATCCTCAGCGAATGGCCCGTTTCGGAGATCACGCGGATAGACTACTGACTGGCAGGCATCTTGGCCGATTTCACGCATTGTCTGGTCGCTGGCGTGCCACTACCGTTAAGTCGGTCGCGCCGTAACGGGAATTTATGCAACTGGGAACAGGCCTGTTTACCTGTCAGCAGCGCCCGGACGACGACCGCGAAACCAGCGAGATTTACGACGAAATGCTCGAACTGGGAGAAGTTATCGACAACGCGGGGCTCGATAGCGCCTGGGTCTCAGAGCATCACTTCCTCGACGACGACTATCTGTCGGGCGTCACACCGGCGCTCGGGGCGTTAGCTGCAGTCACCGACAACATCGAAATCGGCTCCTGTATCGCACTCGCGCCGCTGTATGATTCAATCCGACTCGCCGAAGATATCGCAACCGTGGACCAGATATCCGGTGGCCGAACGACGCTCGGGATGGCAATCGGGTCCAACGTCTCAGAGTTTGACGCCTTCGGAATTCCCGACGACGAACGGGCTGAACGGCTAGCCGATGCGGTCGACACGCTTCGCGGTGCCTGGTCCGACGGGCCGCTCGACTACGAGCCGGAATTCCACGACATCTCGTCGGACGTCACTGTGACACCGAAACCTGCACACGACGTCCCCCTCATGCTCGGTGGGGCCTCTCGGCCTGCCGTCCGGCGGGCTGCCCGGACCGCTGACGCATGGTGTGCCCCGTCGTCGCTGTCAGTCGATGGCGTCCGGAAGCGCGTCGAAGACATCCGAAACGTCCGTGACGACGAGGATATCGAGGGCGACTTTCAGGTGTATGTCCTCCAGCACGGGTTCATCGGTGACTCCCGCGAAGACGCATGGGCGCAGATGCGCGACGGCTACCTCTACATCCAGCGCCGGTACGAGGAGATATTCTCCGGCGAGACGGTTGCAGAACTCGACGAAGAGCGCAAACAGGAACTCAAAGAACAGGCTATCTTCGGGACACCCGACCAGGTCACGGCGGAACTTGAATCGTACCGCGAGGCACTGGGCGACGACATTCACTTCATCTTCCGGACGTACCACCCCGGAACCGGAACACAGGAGATGGCCGAGTGTATCCGACGCCTCGGAGAAGAGGTGCAGCCGAAGATCAGCTAAGACTGATACGTCGTGTCGGTGACTGTTGAACCGTCAGATGCTGTCTAACCCGGAAGGGCTGAGACACCACGAGCACCAGTGACCCCCTAAGTGTCGACCGTGTGTTTCGGACCCCGTGAACACCAATATTTATTTCCCCAGGTGAAGAACCGAATTGATGAGAATGGACATCGAAGCATTCTTCGAGAACATGCCGTTTGCCGACCTGCTCGATATCGAGATAACCACTGTCGATAACGGGCACGCCGAAGGCCATATCGAGATGCGGGAAGAACTGTCGTGGAACGAAGAGCAGATAATGGCCCACGGCGGCGTTACGTTCACGCTCGCGGACACCGTTGGTGGGGCCGCTCTGGTGTCGCTCGTCGACCAGCCGGTGCCGACCATCGATATGCGAATCGATTACCTCGAAGCCGGGACAGGGGACCTCCGAGCGGAAGCGGATGTGGTTCGTCACGGTGGTGATGTTGGCGTCGTCAGTGTCGAAGTGTACGCCGAAGACGATACACAGGTCGCGGATGCACGCGGCGTCTACAAGACGGGGTAGCTCGACTGCAGCAACTAAACAGCTTCTGGACATCGTCACAGCCACTAATCCCAATGTCAGATTCACTCACAGCACTCGACGAGGTACGGTACGAACCGAGCGAGACGTTCGTGACCGAGAGCAACGTCTACGCGTTCATGCAAAAGCACGGCATCGAGGAGTTCGAAGAACTCCACAGGCGGACGGTCACCGATATCGACGGTGAACCGGCATCCGGACTGGACTGGTTCTGGGATGAGATAGTCGACTATCTCGACCTAGAGTTTTACGAGGAGTACGAGCAGGTCCGCGATGACACAGACGGCCCGCAGTTCACGGACTGGTACGTCGGCGGGGAACTCAACATCGCCCACAACGTCGTTGACCGTCATGCAGCCCCCGACGCTGCGAACCGAAATACAATCGCGACACTCTGGGAAGGTGAGGACGGGACAGTCCGTGAGATAACCTACCACGAGCTCCACCAGCAGGCCAATCGCATTGCCAATGCACTCGAAGCGCGCGGTATCGGACCCGGTGACACCGTCGGGCTGTATATGCCGATGGTCCCGGAAATCGTTCCGTTGCTGTATGGCTGTTTCAAAGTCGGTGCGATTGCTGTCCCTATTTTCTCCGGCTTCGGGGTCGACGCGACAGCAACCCGTATCGAAGACGCCGAGTGTTCAGTCCTGTTCACCGGCGATGGCTTCTACCGCCGGGGCAGCGAAATCGACCTGAAATCGGCCGCTGACGAGGCTATCGAAGCGGCCGGCCACGTCGAACACACCATTGTCTATAATCGGCTTGGTTCTACGGAGTCTGGGCTCTCGTGGGACTCAGACCGTGACGAATGGTGGGCAGACGCAGTCGGGTCCCAATCTGATGAGTACGAGACCCAGTCGCTCCCCGCCGACCACGAGTCGATGCTGCTGTACTCATCCGGGACAACAGGCAAACCGAAGGGTATCGTCCACACACACGCTGGCGGGCTCGTCCAACCGGCGAAAGAAATCTTCTTTTCCTTCGACCACAAGCCCGCAGACCGGTTTTTCTGGGTCTCGGACATCGGCTGGATGATGGGGCCGTGGACGCTGATCGGCAATCACGTCCACGGTGGCACCGTCTTCCTGTATGAGGGGGCCCCCGACTATCCCGAGCCGGACCGGTTCTGGGAAATGATCGACACCCACAATCTGTCGGTGTTTGGGATTTCACCGACAGCGATCCGTTCGCTACAGAAACACGGCGACGAGTGGCTGGAGGGCCACGACCTTTCGACGTTGCGCCTGCTGGGTTCGACTGGTGAGCCGTGGGACCCAGATTCCTGGGAGTGGTTTCTGGAGAACGTCGGCGACGGCACGACACCAATTATGAACATCTCCGGCGGAACGGAGATCTTCGGCTGTTTCCTCCAGCCGACGCCGCTGCATTCGCTGAAGCCGGGGACGCTTGGTGGCCCGGCGCTCGGCATGGACATCGACGTTGTCGATGCACAGGGGGAATCCGTTGCCGAAGACAACGAGAAGGGGTATCTGGTCTGTCAATCGTCAGCGCCGTCGATGACAAAGTCGCTGTGGAGTGGTGACGAGCGGTATCTTGCGGAGTACTGGTCGCGGTTCGGCGATATGTGGGACCACGGTGACTGGGCACAGAAAGACGAAGACGGGTTCTGGTTCTTGCACGGTCGTTCAGACGATGTCCTCAACGTCGCCGGTCGGAAGGTCGGCCCGGCCGAGGTCGAGAGTACACTTATCGAACACGATGCGGTCAACGCCGCTGTTGCGATCGGTGCGGACGACGAAACGAAGGGGACTGCAGTTGTCACATATGTCATCCTCAACGAGGGGTTCGAGGAGTCAGCGGACCTTCGCGAGGCGCTGCGCGCGCAAGTCGGGAGAGCGCTTGGCAAGCCGTTCCGTCCGCGTGAAGTCCGCTTCGTCGATGAATTTCCGGAGACCCAGTCGGGAAAAATTGTACGGCGAATCATTCAGAATGTCTACGAGGGCGCAGAACTGGGGGACCTCTCAAGTATCGAGAACCCCGACGCGATCGACGAAATCGACAACGCGCGGTGAAATACTTCCCTGTCTGTTTGTGACTGTTTGCGGACACAGGCAATACAAGCACACAATCAGCCGCACGACGACACTACTTGAATCACGGCGGAGGACAGAACCGCTGCCGGAGTCTACGTAAAGCTCACACCGACATCGTGCATATCCTCGTTGTATCGAGCGATATTGATGAGCAGTGGCGTCAGACTCTCGACCTCCGTAGCGTTCGATAGCGGCCCAGCAGGGATAGGCCGGATACCTGCGAGGTCAGCAGTTAGCGCCACGACTCGCTCGCTGATCGTCGGGTCATCCGCGACCACCAGCGTATCTACATCGAGCGTGGCCTCTAGATCTGCCAGCCGGTCCGCTGCAAGGTTGTGGAACGCGCCGGCCACTGGAACAGATTCAGGGGCTCGCTCCGCGACAAACTCAGTAACGCTCCCTGTCGACGGTGGTCGGTAGTGAAGTCCATCCCCATCGCCGTTCATTCCGACGGCGGGGCTAATGAGCAGTTGGTCTGAGAGCACGTCATCTTCTGCCAGTGCTTCAACTGTATCGCCGACGTGATGTGGTGGAATGGCCAAGATAACCACGTCTGCACTGGCCGCGGCGCTACTGTTATCCGTCCCGTCGATTTCAGTCTCGACACCGTGATCGGATAATCGTTCTTCGTACGCTCTGGCTCGCTCGCCGGCCTTTGCAGCGTCCCGCGAGCCGATCGTAATCGCATGGTCCGTATCGGCGGCAAACCGCATCGCGAGTCCCTCACCAATGTCACCAGTTCCGCCTAAGATAGCTAACTCCATGCACCTACATAACGCCCCTTGAAACAAGAAGCTTTGTCCTGCCACACGGATCGCTACCGACCGTACGTTGCTGCCATCACGTCAAAACCGGGCACGCCAGCAATAGAAGTACCGTCCAGTATCAACTGCGGTGGTTATTCGACCCAGACCGTCTTTTTGTTGACGAACTCTTTGATTCCCATCTCCGAGAGTTCACGGCCGTAGCCAGCGTCCCTTGATGCCGCCGAACGGGACTCGCGGGTCGGATTTGGTCATCTCGTTGATGTAGACACAGCCCGCGGAAATATCTCGTGCCAGCCGCTGGCCGCGTTCTCGGTCGCTGTCCAGAGGCTTGCACCAAGGCCAAACCGGGTGTCGTTTGCGACTGCGATTGCTTCCTCCGCATCGGCAACCTCCGTAGACGGTCGCCACTGGTCCGAATGTCTCCTCTGTGTCGGCAGGGCATCCTGAAGGGACATCAGTCAGTACTGTCGGTGGGTAGAACGCGCCGGTCCGGTCAAGCGGCTCGCCCCCGGTCAACAGCGTTGCTCCGGCGTCGACGCTGGCCTGTACCTGGTCGTGGAGTTCGGCCATGAGGCCCAGGGTCGGCCTGTGGACCGACATCAGTTTCGTCGGACATCGGGTCGCCGACAGTGAGGCCTTCGAAGGCAGCGACGAGTCGATCAACGTACTCATCGTAGACGTCTGTGTGAACAATAAAGCGCTTTGGCGGCGATACACGATTGGCCACCGTTCAGCGTCCGTGCTTGCACCCCAGTTTCGAGGGCCGCATCGAGGTCTGCGTCGTCAAGGACGATAAACGGGTCAGACCCACCGAGTTCCAGTACGGTTCTTTTTCAGGTGTTTGCCGGCGGTTTCGGCGACGGCACGGCCAGCAGGGCCACTTCCGGTCAACGTCGCCGCACGGACACGGTCGTCTGCGAGGATGCCGTCAACGTTACTGGAGCCAACCATCAGCGTCTGGAACGCGCCGTCAGGATAGCCGGCTTCAGCAAACACTTCCTCAAGTGCGAGCGCACAGCCGGGGACGTTTGAGGCGTGTTTGAGGAGGCCAACGTTGCCGGCAGTGAGATAGGGTGCAGCAAAGCGAATGACCTGCCAGAAGGGGTAGTTCCAGGGCATCACTGCAAGCACTGGTCCGAGCGGGTCATGGACTGTCTTTACCTCTGTCCCCGGGTGGACTGGGGTGGTGCTCCTCGGAAGATACTTGTGTGCGTATTCGGCGTATGGTCACACGCCCAAGCACACTTTTCGACTTCAGCGACGGCTTGCGTGATTGGTTTCCCCATCTCCCGGGTCATCAGTTCAGCGTACCGCTGTTTGTTCTCTCGTAGAAACCTCACCGGCGGTTTACCAGCAATTGCTCGCCGCTTGCGCAATGGGACCTCACGCCAGTCCTCGAACGTCGACGTGGCAACGGTCCAGTTTCCGTTCGACTGCGGTCGTCGTCATCAAGGTCGTACACGTTTAGCCGCTCGCCTGTGGCTGGGTTGACTGCATCCATATCAGTTCAATATTCAGCGTCATGCATACATTAATCTTTAGTGACCCAAATATTCTGACAGGCAACAACGTTAGCTTTTATACTCATAGGTCAGAAATGTGTTGATGATGTACAAGCATGTAGCCCTGTTAGTCAGACCAGGACGATATGTCTCACGAGGATTTCGTTGATTACTGGCAGGCCAATCACACGCCCGATTGCCAAAAAGACATCGAGGGCGTGGTTCGCTATCAACAAGTCCTGCCAACAAAACCCAGCACACGCCGAAGTTTGACGGAATTGGCGGAACTGTAACTTCGAGACGCTTGAGGACCTGCACGAGGCATCTGGGTAGCCCCGGCTCCCGGGACTAATGACCCCACCAAGGAGAATCGCCGCAAAGGCCCGCGAGGACGTGAACAACTTCCTCGCTGTCGAGGAACGGCCGCGTATTATCGGCGAAGAAATCGTCCAGAAAGACGAGGTCGACGGCGACACTGACGGTCTCTACAAGCACTCGGCGTTTCTCGTCCGACAGGACGACATGACCACGAGGAGTTCGTCGACTACTGGCAGACCAACCATACGCCGATTGCCCGCGAAATCGAGGGCGTCGTCAAGTACAACACGGTCATCCCAACAGACCCCGAGAACGCCGAGTTCGACGGTGTCGCCGAACTCTATTTCGACGATATTGAGAAGCTATACGACGCTCTCGGTAGCGAAGGCTCACGGGACTACGCACCGGACAGAGGCAAAGCGAAAGCGGCCCGCGAGGACGTGAATAACTTCCTGGCTATCGACGAGCGGCCCCGGTTTATCGGACAGGAACAGCTCGTCAAGGACGAGGGGTAGTATGCCCGATTACGAGGAGCAGGTCACGCAGGCGTTCCCGGAACTCGATTACATCTCTCATCGGACGACCTTCGTAGCAAGTCATCGAAGCGTGGACACTCGCGCTCGACCGAGGCGGCTGGCGCGACATTATGGACATTCCCTATGCGTGGAATATCCACGAGGTAACCAACGTCAGGCACGTCCGCGGTGTCACCAAAATTGCGCGGGAATCCGCTATCGAACAGCAGGAGTTCCACGGAGCCGACCCCGATATCGACGTCATCGTCGCGGCGACATTACTCCACGATGTCGGAAAGTGCTATGAGTACGTTGACTTTGTCGAGGACGAGAAGCTACTCGACCCAGACCCAAGATACGCAACCGAAGAGATCCCACACTCCCTGTCGGGCTATGCGCTTGCTCACGAAGTCGGCTGTCCGCTGGCGGTCCAGCGAGCGATTCCGCACTTTATCGGCGAGATTCCGACGCGGACACTGGAAGCCGAACTCGTCAAGAGTGCAAACTCCGCGTCCTCGAACGCGATTACGCAGTCAACGATGGGTATCACGTTGCAGGAATGGGTTGATGAGTACTCCCAGACGTAGTCACTGGCGCGAGCGATAACGCCCCGCGAAAGAATCGGTCGGCGGAGTTAGTCCCTCGTAGCCCACCGATAGTAACTGCGTAATCCAACGCATCGTTGTCACCCGGTAGCTTCGAGGTTGGCAGTACTGAAGACACTACGCCGGGGTTCCCCTACTCGTATTTTGCGATCAGCAGCTTATCTCTACCTGCTTAGCAGCAATTTACACCTAAACGCACGGAAAGTATTTTGACCGAATGATATCCATTGGTATAAATATCTCTACAACAGGTCGACCCATTCATACCTGTCTCAAAGACAATTAAAATTATTTTTAATGCGCGTACCTGGGGAGAATACAACTCTTTGGACCAGATATGCACATACAACGGGTGTGCTGTAACTCAGGTGCTAAACTCAATGTACGATTTGATGCTATCCGATGAGCGCTTGCGTAGTATTCAATATTCTCTCCCCACGAGCGAGGACAAGAGTTTGTTTCATAATGTGAAATTATTCGGACAACCGCCAGAAGTAGCTAGCAAGGCGGAATCACTTCCTAAATGAACTCTCATAGCTGAGAGCTGTTAAGATAGCACCGCTGCTTTGTTTCGTAATGCGACATCTGCGGAGTGTTCAGATAACAGGCGTACAGGTATTATTAGAGTGGTCTCCATCTCTCACCAGACGCACAAGAGGAGCAGGAAGACACACTCATTCCTGCCTGATATTCAACAGATATGAACAACACAATATAATCCTGATGGTTGCACTGTGGGACACTACTACTCGCAAGTTCCAGAGTATCGGTCATAGCGGCTCTGTTGAATCACTAGACGGCGTCGGGATAGGTCGCTAAATCAAAGGAGTTGAAGCGGGATGATTCGGTTGCCTATGACACAAATCTCCCGCTTCACTGGTGAGATTGTGCCGATTGCTCAAGTTGTTACCGGTGATGGAGACGAATCCGCCGCCCCGGAAGGCGGCGGCGGATTCGCCGACTATGCCATCGTTTCCCTGCATTGTCTGCGGATCTATCTTGATACATCCTACCGGATGACGATTGACCTGCTCAAAGAGATGCCACAAATAATCGGGGAGATCGGCCTCAGCGCGGCCGATCTCCCCTCTCCATCTACGTTGTGTAAAGCGTTCGACCGAATCGAAATGAGCGTCTGCCGAGTGTTGCTGCGCCAGTCGGCGCAGCTGCACGACCCATCGAAACACGCTGCTATCGACGCTACATTCTACGAACGCTCAGCAGCGAGCCGTCACTACTGCCAGCGCATAAGCTACCGCGTCCAGAAGCTGAAAGTCACGAAACTCGTCGATACAGAGACCCAAGCAATCCTTGACGTACACTGCTCAACGACTCGGGAAGGAAGCGACGCAGACCTCGCTGAGCAGATCGTCCGCCGGAACGCGGGCGATCTGCGGTCTCTAGCGGCCGATAAAGGCTACGACAAGCAAGCGCTCCGTAAAGCACTGCGTGAACTCGGCATCAGACCGCTCATCAAGCACCGCATCTTCGCTCCCTACGACCACGCTCACAACGCCAGAATCGACAAACAACGCTACAATCAGCGCTCTATGACTGAGACCGTTAATTCGGCCGTGAAGCGCTCGCTCGGCTTCGCCGTGCGAGCGCGTTCCTGGTTTCGTGAGTTCCGAGAAATCGCCCTGATGTGTGTCGTCTATAACATCAAACGTGCCGTCAAACAGTGAATTCCACCGCCTTATGGCGATTCAACACAGCCCTATCAGGACATCCTCGCCGAAGGCGGCGGCATCCTCCGAACGGTCCGGGCGGTCAGGGACGCCGACGAGGAAACGCTGCTGTCGAACCTGCTGGCCCATCTCGACACAATGCTCGCCCACGGGACGACGACAGTCGAGGTGAAGTCCGGCTACGGGCTCGACACGGAGACAGAGCTACATGCTCCGGGTTATCGACAGCGCTGACGCGGTCCATCCCGTCGACGTGGTCCCGACATTCATGGGCGCACACGCGGTCCCCGAGGGGTGGGACACAGACGACTACACCGCGGCGGTCGTCGACGAGCAGGTTCCAGCGGTCGAGTCACAGGGCATCGCCGAGTTCTGCGACGTGTTCTGTGAGGAGGGCGTCTTCTCGGTCGCGCAGTCCCGACGGGTCCTCGAAGCGGCGCAGCCGCCGGGCTGACGCCGAAGGTCCACGCCGAAGAACTGGCCCACATCGGCGGGACGCAGTTGGGCGGACGTGGGCGCGGCCAGTGCCGACCACCTCCTGCACGCGACCGGCGAAGACATTGACGCGCTTGTCGACGCTGCCGTAACGCCGGTGTTGCTCCCCGGAACGGCGTTCGGTCTCGACGCAGCGTACGCGGACGCGACGGCGTTCCGCGACCGGGGTGCGCCCGTCGCGGTAGCGACGGATTTCAATCCGAACTGCCACAGCCACAGCATGGGCTTTGCGCTGTCGCTGGCCTGCGTCGAGATGGGACTGACGCCGGCCGAAGCGCTAATCGCTGGAACGAAACACGCCGCGCTTGCGCTGGACAGGACCGACGGACTGGGGACGCTCCGGGAGGGCGCGCCCGGAGACGCCGTAGTCCTTGCCGCGCCGAGTCACGTCCACATTCCCTACCAGTACGGGACCAACGTCGTCGACGCCGTCCCTGAAAAGACGGCTCGGTCGTCAGCACCCCACACATGATCATACGACGCGGGAGGTGCAACCATGACCGCCGAAGTCGTCCTTCAACGGCGAATCTCTCACACCCGCCGACGTGGTCGCCGTCGCCCGGAACGGCGCGACCGTCACCGTTGCCGACACCGCCCGCGAGCGAATCCCGCGAGTCCCGCGAGCGCGTCGAGAGCGTGCTGGACAGCGCGAGGCGGGTGTACGGCGTCAACCACCGGTTTCGGCGACCCTCCGTCGACGAGCGCATCCCCACGCGAGGACCCTCGATGCCCTCCAGCGGAACCTCCTGCGGAGCCACGCCCGCCGCGGTCGGCGGGAGTTGACGACCGAGGAAGTCCGGGCGATGATTAGTCCACACGGGGCGACACCGCTGGCGAAGGGGATATTCAGTGCCATCCGTGAGTCCGTCGTCCGATCCTGCTGGTGGGGCGATGCTCGCACGCGGGGGTCCACCCCGGTCAGTCCTCGTCGCGGGGGCAGCCTACCGGTGCTGAGCGGTTGACCTTCGCCCTCGCTCGCAACCATATGTCCGGCTTGGTGCTCATACGGGGAGGGGGAAGCCGAGGTCGAATGGGGGACCGACTTCCCCGGGCGACGAGGCGCTCGACGCAGTCGGCACTCGAACCGGTGATCGCTCCGGGCAAAGGAGGGGCTTGGCGCTCATTCAACGGGACGCAACTGACCGTCGGCGTCGCCGCGCTTCCTGCTCGACGACGCTGAGCGGACTGGTCACTTGCCGCCGACATCGCTGGCGCGCTCACGACGGAGGTTGACCCTCTCCTCAACAGTACCGTCCCACGAAGCCATCACCGACGTCCGCCCCCACGCGGCCAGGCACGCGAGTGCGCGAAACATCCGGGCGGCTGACGGCGACTCCGATGTGGTCGAGTCCACCGCAACTGCGACCGCGTGCAAGACGCCTATGCGATGCGCTGCCTGCCGCAGGTCCACGGCGCAAGTCCGTGACGCTGTCGCCCACCTCCGGGAGGCGTCGAAGGTGGAACTCAACAGCGCGACCCGACAATCCGCTGGTGTTCCCCCGCGAGGCCGAGCGTAGTTGAGTCCTCGAACCAAAGCGAGCGGGAGCGACCGACGAGAGGCGGGCCGCGAGGCAGGCGTTGTTGAGCGTCGACGACCGGGCCTCGGCTCCGATAGCGCGGGCGTGCTGTCCGGCGGGAACTTCCACGGCGCGGTACTCGCTATGCGTCTCGACTATCTGACGAACGCGCTCACCGAACTCGCAGCCATCTCGGAGCGCCGGACCGACCGGATGCTCAACCCCACTCTGCAGGAGCCACACCTCCCACCGTTTCTCACCGAGCGAAGCGGCGTCCGCTCGGGCTACATGATTGCCCAGTATACCGCTGCGGCGCTGTTGAACGAATGTCGGTCCTTCGGCCGGCCCTCGATGGACAACACCCCTGTCAGCGGCAATCAGGAGGACCACGTCAGCATGAGCGCGCAGTCGGCCTATCTGGCCCGGAAAACGGCGCGAAACGCCGCCGCGATTCTCGGCGTCGAGCTGTGCTGTGGGGCGCAGGCCGCCGACTTTCGTCGACAACGACCTCGAACTGGGCGTCGGGTCGGCCGAGGCCTACGACGCTGTCCGCGCGGTGGTCCCAAAGCTGACGGCTGACCGCCCGGTCCACGAGGACATAGAGGCCGCGGGCGCGCTTGTCGAGTCACCGGCCTTCACCGAGCGGGTTGCTGTGGCCCTCGACGAGGAGCTAGAGTGAGCCGTCCTCAGGGCCCGAGCCCCAGGTCCGCGGTGCCTCAGCCCCCTGATAGCGGTCGCGGTCGTCCCAGTCGGCAATGCTCGAATGGGTCTCCCGGACGGCGATTTCGAGGTGCTCCTGCGTGATTTCCGAGCCGTCTCGCAAGGCGTGGCGAGCCGCGTCCTCGGCGACGAGTTCGAGGTCGCTGGCGGCGTAGCCAGCCGTCGGCTCGACGATGGCATCCCAGTCGATGTCGCCGGCAACGGGCCGGTCCTGCAGGTGGATCTCTAGTATCTGCCTGCGAGCCTTGGCATCCGGCGGCGGGACCTCCACGCGCTCGTCGAAGCGGCCCGAGCGCCGTAGCGCCGTGTCGATGTCCTCGACGAAGTTCGTCGCCGCAACCACGACGATGTCGTCGGCCGCCGCGCCTTCGAGTTCGGTGAGCAGCTGATTGACCAACTGTTGCTCGCTTGTGTTCATCGAGCCGCGCCGAGAGCCGGCGATACCGTCGATCTCGTCGATGAACAGCACGCAGGGGGCGTTCGCGCGGGCCACCTCGAACACCTCGGCGACGTTGCGGGCCGGCTCGCCCATCCACTTGCTCGTCACGTCCGCGGGGCTGATTTCGACGAAGCTATGCCCGAGTTCACCCGCGAGCGCGCCGGCGAGATGGGTCTTCCCACAGCCGGGCGGGCCATACAGCAACAGCCCGGAGAGCACGTCGATACCGTACTCGGCGTAGGCGTCGGCGTTCTCCAGTGGGTCGAGGACCGTGTCTTCGAGCCGGTCCTTCAGTTCGCCCATCCCGCCCACGTCGGCGAAGTCGCGTCCCGGGTCAGTCTCGACCAGCGAACTGGCCTGCAGGTCGACGCCGTCGGGCTGGACGACGCCATTCTCGGCGACCATCTCGGGGTCCACCCAGTCCGGGATGCTGGTGTCGGTCTCTGTGGCAGCCTGCAGCAGATGGTCCGTCCCGATCGGGGCATCCGCCCGCAACGCCTTTCGGGCGGCGTCCTCGGCGAGAAGTTCGATGTCGCTGGCCGCGAAGCCGGCCGTCTCCTCGACGACGGGGTCAAGGTTGATGTCGTCCGCAGTGGGTCGGCCAGCGAGGTGAATCTCCAGAATCTGCTTGCGAGCTTGGGGGTCCGGTGGCGGGACCTCGACTCGTTCGTCGAACCGGCCCGAGCGGCGGATGGCGTCGTCCACGTCTTCGACGAGGTTCGTCGCCCCGAGCACCACCACGTCCTCGTCTGCGATGCCTTCGAGTTCGGTGAGCAGCTGGTTCACCAGCTGTTGCTCGCTGCTGTTCATGTTGCTGTCACCGTCGCGTGCGCCGGCGATGCCATCGATTTCGTCGATAAAGAGGATACAAGGCGCGTTCGCGCGGGCGATCTGGAACAGTTCTTCGACCTTCTGTGCGGGTTCGCCCATGTACTTGCTCGTCACGTCGGCCGGCGTGACCTCGATGAAGGCGTGGTCGACCTCACCCGCGAGCGCGCCGGCGACATGGGTCTTCCCACAGCCGGGCGGGCCGTGCAACAGGACGCCGTTGACGACGCCGATGCCGTACTCCTCGAAGGCGCTCGGGTCCTGCAACGGCCGGACGACCTTGTGGTTGAGCGTCTCCAGTAGCTCGGACATCCCGCCCACGTCGGCGAAGCTCCGGGATGGGTCCGGGTCGACCAGACCGTCGGCTTCCATGTCGACGCCGTCGGGCTGGACCACCGTCCCGTCGTCCGAGGGGCCGCTCGCGGTTTATCGAGGGCGCGCCGTCGGTGCTGTCGGAGCCAGAATCGCCGCCCATCCCGGCCGTGCCGGATTCGTCGGACTGGTCGATCCGCTCCCGGATGTTCCGTTCGAGGCGGTCCGGGTTGACCTCGTAGCCGTACTCGGCCAGCCGGCGGGGTTCGGCGCTCAAAAACTCCGCGAGCCAGCCGTGGCGCTGTAGCTCCTCGGTCGAGGCGTCTGGGTCCCGGAACGTGACGAGCTTGACGTCCGTGCTGTCGGGCGAGTGGTACTCGGCGAGCCAGAAGGGGAGATACAGGCGGTCGACACCGGTCACGCCGTCGAACCCGTCGGGGTCGAAATCTCCGGGCAGGCCGTAGGACTCACGCAGTTTCCGGAGGAATACGTTGGCCGTGCCAGAGGCGGCGTCCTGTTGCTGGTCGCGGTACTCCGCAACGCGCTGGGGCAGTAGCGACCGGGCGTCGTCGTCAGTGACCTGAAACTGCAGCAGGACAGAGCGGCCAAGCACCGGGTCGCTGCGGCCGAAATCGTAGTCGCTGGTCGCTCGGCGGACCACCGCGTCGGTGTCGTCGACGTACTGCGAGACGGCCCGGTCGTTGTCCGCCCAGAGTCCGTCGAGAAACGCTGTCTCAGACTTCGTCGTCGTCCCGAGCAGCTTCCCCTTCCCGGTCTCGTACTCGTAGTCGACCTTGAACACCGGATAGAA